>NZ_JBPXKB010000010.1:0-8085 GCF_054558315.1 Aquirufa sp. ROCK-SH2
AAAATGTGTTACCACTATTACCCAAGTTCAATTTGTATCAATTCTTTAGTTTCACTTTTAATTTGGTTTAAAATTTCTTGAAAATCTGAACTTCTTTCAAATGCTAGAATAAATTCAAAGTCAAGTTTAGATGGTTTATAAATTTTACCATTTAGTAATTTGAAAAACTGTTGAAGAAAGTTTTCTGAATTTGGGTTGATTTTAAAGAATGTATATTTTTCGTTTATGAACTTTATTAATAAATTTCTAAATTTTTTTTGTGTGTCCTTTTTAAAGGACGATTTTAAAGAAGAATTTCTAGATACATAAGATGAGAGTACATATAAAAAATTAATATTATAGGATTGAACAAATAAAGTATCTCTATCAAATAATCTATTTTTAAAATGATATTGGACTTTTGTAGATCCATACTGTTCTAAATTTGAACATGAAAAATCAAGGTCTTTGTTCACTGATGAAGAAATAAAAAAATTTGGTGTGATATTGTATCCTTCTGATTCTTCTTCTCTATATCTTATACTTTTATCTAATTCAAGATTATTAAATAAATCAATATTGTATTGTATAACATTTCTTGCGTAAGTAAATTGTTTTGCTTGTGAATATTTTCCAATCATACCTGGTGACCTGTAATACTTACTATCTCCCACAAAATAAATCTCATCATCATATATTAAAGAATCATACTTGTATATGTGGTCAATCTGTTTACCATCAGAATGATTTTTTAATTCGGGAAAAACATTTTTATCTCCTATTAAATCATCAATCATGTCTTCAAAAACTATATTAAAATCTTTAATTAGAAGAACCTCTTCTATCAATGATTTTGAATATGTTTTATCTGTTCGTTCAAAATAGGCATACATCAAATTATACAAAGAAATCAGTTTGTCTGAATAATATTTGTACTTAATATTTTTTAAAATTTTACATCCCTGTCTTTTAAGAGTTTCAAATTTATTCCTCTTAATAAGATCATAATTTGTGGGAATATTAATTTCGAATGAATACTTTTCTTTAAAGTGATTTAAAACCGAATAAAATATAACAATTAACTCTTCAGAATCATTTACCGATTTTTTTAAAGTAGAAAAATCGAGATAAAATGGTTTCCCATTTTGTAGAAATGGAGTTGATTTATTAATCGTTTTTCTCCAATTAATTTTATTATTTTGAGAATGAGATGACTTTGATATAAATGTAAATAAATTTTGATTTTTTTTATTAAAATCAATCAAACTTAGAATTAAATCAAGTTCTGTATTTGACGATAAATCTAAATTAGAAACTATTTGATTTATATTTTGAAGTTCAGAAATAGTATTTGATTGTCTCCTATTAAACTGTTGAATAGAACGATATAACCATGTTGAAATTTCAAAAATGAGATTGGATTTATGACCGTCAGTTAATCTTTTTTTTATTTCATCCGTCTGAATAATCAACTCCTCTGGTGAATATTCTCCAAATGCTAAATTGTTTTCGTCAATAAACACTTTAGGAAAAATAATCACGGAATCACCCTCACCATTATTTATTTTTGGATTAAAGTAGTATCCAACAAAATTTATCTTTGAATAAACACTATTGATTGGAAAGAAATATCTTTCCGAAAGAACTTTTGATAGTTCTGTAGTTCTATAATGATATTCTTCAAATAATATTATCATAGGTCAGCAGAAATACCATTGAATGATAAAAATGAATTGATAATTTTATCTGAATTTGAATTATATAAATCTCCAAATTGAAAATCTATAGGAGTATCATTTTCATCTAAATATTTAAAAATGGAATTTTGAGTACCATGTTCATCTTTATATATTTCTGACCATAAATAGAATAAAACTTTCGATTTAAACTGTTCGATTGAAATTAACTTATTCATTGGGTTTACAAATCGATTCCCAATTTGTTTATCTTCACTTCCGGTGATTTCTTTAATTTTTGGATTGATTTTATTTATGAATTCTCCCCAATTATATCGTAAGTTACCTATTTCTATTGTGAATGATTTTGCATCATCATAATTAATAGATATGTATCTCCAATCCCATCTTCTTTTAAAAGCACTATCCATAGGAAACAATGACTGATCTGACGTGTTCATTGTTGCATATATGTATAAATTACTAGGAAGGACTATTTTATCAAAATTATTAGATTTGGTCAACTCAGTATATCTCAATAAAAGTTCCTTATCATCTAATTTTTCAAAGTACTCTTTTAAGTAATTTGACAAATCTTTATCACACTGAATTTCATATTTAGAGTATCCATTTTCACCACGATCTAAACATTGAAATAAGTCACCAAATATTTGTGCACAATTCCCCCTATTAATTTCCTCTATCAATAGATAGTAAGGATTATCTGGATTCGACCATGCATTACAATATGCTTGTGTAAATGACTGTGGTACATATCCATATTCAATTTTATCCCCAATCATAATTGGTTTATAACTACCAACAAAAGATTGATAGTCGGTTTCAGGATGAAAAGTTGTCCTTATTCTACTACTACCGGATGTTAAAAGATCTATTTCTCTACTTTTTCCTGTACCAGGAGACCCAAAAAATATCATTTGATGTGAAGTCGCATGGTTTTCACTTAAAGTTGATGAATCGATCTCAACTTCTTGATTTTCATTATGGATTATATTTTTATTTTCAATGTAATAAAATAAAAATTCTGGTTTAAATGTACATACGATATTATTTCTAAATTGATTTCTGTAAAGTCCTTCAAATCTTGCTTTCTGAAGTACATCAATGTTTAATCCTCTAATACTTGGGTTTGAAGGATAATTTGTATTCTGATCTACATTCCATCCCGCCAAAACTAAATCTTCTAATTTATCATTTTTGTCAAAACAATATAATCCTAATATAATACTCTCTTTTCGATTGTTTCTAGGGTCTTTACCGTTCAATTGAATTTTTTTCTCACGATTATTTCTATCCTCATTTCGAATATTCCCATAATAAACGGTAAGACTCTTAATGTCGTTTGTTACTTTATTTTTATATTTTATGTCCCATTCACAACCATCGTTATTGATTTCAATACACTCGTAGACATCTTGGGAAAACAGTTTTATTAAAACATCTCTTTTGTTATCAACAAACTGAACATCACCATTAAATTCTACAATTTCAGATTTCTGATTTAATTCATATCTCATAATCGTTTATTATTTTGGTTGCGAATATTTCTGCTAATTTTGGAGGTACAGCATTTCCAATTTGTCTCCATTGTTCTTTAAAATTACCCTCTAATTCAAAGTCGTCATCAAAAGTTTGAATTCTTTTTAATTCCTCTATTCTCAAAAATCTATTTCTCCAGTGAAATGGACCTTGATTATTTGAAAAACTTGCTTGTATTGTCCATGATGGTCGATCTGGAGATAATTTTAATAAAAATGTCCAATATCTTGACTTCCATTCAAACAATGGATTTGGATGACCTTTTTTCTCTGTATAAAATAGATAATTTTCCCCTGGTGGTATATCTTTCATCAAATGATGATGTTTGGAACCAGGTTTTTGATTTAATTCTTCCTTTTTAATATCATCAAAATCCTTTAATACTTCACCGCAAGTAACCCAATTTTCCTTTTTGGGTTCTTTTTTTTCAGGATCACAATGAGTTTCAAATGGGAATATAAATTCATCATATTCTTTTTTTATCCCAACACAAATGAAACGTTTTCTTGTTTGTGGAATTCCGTAATTTGCTGTGTTAACAACTTTATATGATATTCTATATCCTAGTTTTTCTGATTCTGATTTAAGGAATTCCAAAGCATCTAAATGGGTTTTGTACATAAACCCATCTACATTTTCAAAAAGAAAGAATTTAGGATTTACCTCCTTTATAACTCTAAAATATTCTGGAACCGCGAACCCTGCTTTCTCATCTTCAAACCCATTTTTTTTATCTTGAAGATAATGTCTTGATTGACTGAATGGAGGACAAGGAGGACCTCCTATAACACCATCTACCTTTTTATTGTAACTTTTGAAGTTAATATTTCTAATATCATCATTGATTACAATTTCTGATAGATTGTTAGATTCTATTGTTTTACATGATACATCCCAAATATCAGTTGATAATACTGTTTTAAATCCGGCTTTTTTAAACCCTAAATCCAATCCTCCACAACCTGAAAATAAACTGATTATTGTCTTCATTACCTTATAAATGTTTTATTAAGTGTTCAATAATTGATTTCCCTAATAATGGAGGAACGGCATTACCAATTTGTTTTTGAATTGATCTACGTGACCCTATGAATTGGTAATCTTCAGGGAATGTTTGTATTGAAGAAATTTCTTTTATCCTTAATCTTCTATTATTCCAATGAAAAGGACCTTCCCAATGTCCTGGTGATGATATTATAGTCCAAGATGGTTGATATGGGTGTAGTTTTAATAAAAATGTCCAATATCTTTTACCAGCAATAAATTTGGGTTCAGGGTAACCTCTATTTTCAGTTAATGAGATATAATTCTGACCAGGAGGAACACATTTTAAATCGTCAAAATACTTACCCATTGCTGAATCATAATTATCACTAAAGATTTCATCATCATATTTCCCAATCCAATCAATTACTTTCTCGTATGGTTTAAGTAGAGGATTTTCAAGAACTTCTTTATCTGATCCATTTGTTTTAATTGGATCAGATAAAAATTTCTTTTTTGATGCGATAAAAAAAACTCTTTTCCTTTTCTGAGGGACTCCAAATTCTATAGCATTTGCCTTATAAATCAATAAATTGTACCCTAGTTTATCTATTGTTTCTTGAATGTTGTTTACATCTTCAATATTCTTTGGATGTAACAAACTTTCAACATTTTCTAGTACAAAACCATTTGGTTTTAGTTCTGAGATCATTCTCAAATACTGTCCAATCATATTTCTTGGGTCTAATCCTCCAAGTCTTTTTTCATGGGTTTTCCAATATCCCGCTTTAGAAAATGGTTGACATGGGGGACCTCCAACTAAAATTAGTTTTTCGGGGTTATTTCCCTTTATGATTTGAGAATATGATTTTGAATTAACATCTTTTATGTCTGAATGAAAATGAGTTGTATGTGAAAAATACTTATTACTCTTCATAGTATTTACAGAGTCTAAGTCAAAATCCATACTCGATATTACTTTAGATCCCGCCAATTGAGTACCAATATCTAATCCACCTGCTCCAGAAAAAAAACTGATAGTTTGAATCTTACTTTCTAAAATATCAGAAGTTTTTTTGTTTACATTATAACTCTTTGGGTTATAGTCAATTTCAATTGTATTTTTCCTTCCAAACTTACTGAATTCAGTCTCCAATATCTTTAATTGTTCTACTTGAATATTTTCAAATGAATCTTTATTTAGTATGTATTTTTTTGTTTTCAAGGACCTCATTTCAATTTATTTTAAATTCAATTTTATGTTTTTATTCTTTTATCAAATCGGAAATTTTCACTTTTAGAACCCTGGCGATTTCTGATAAGGTAGATAAACTGGGGTAATTCTTATTGGAACACCAGTAATTTACAGTCACCTTTGATTTGTGAATTTTTCTGGCAAGTTCCACCTGGGTCATATTCTTGTCTTTCAAAACTTCGTCAATCCTAAGTTTAAAATCCATAATTAATTGAAATTGTCAAAGAATAAAGTTAAGGTAATTTTAGAATTATACCTAAACTAATTTGCAGAAATAGAGAATCATTGCTAATTTCATCTGAATCATGTCATTTTCTAAATGAAGGTAAAAGTATCCCAATTGAAACATCATCCCATAAATAAAAGAATATACTCACTATCGGGTATCGAATCCCTAATGGAGTCAATACAACAAGTGGGGTTACTTGAACCTCCAACTTGTGATCAGTATGGTCAAATTGTTTCTGGAAATCGAAGATTCGAATCTATTAAGAGACTTGGGTGGAAAGAAATTGAAGTACATCAAATCAACGTTAAAAAAGGAGATGAGGTTTTAACACTCATACACTTCAATAGACAACGAATTAAGACCACACAGGAACTATTAAACGAGTACTTTGAATTGGAGTCATATCATCGAAATAAAGGTCTTAAAAAGGGTTTAAAAGTACGAAATGTAGTATCCAAGGAAATTAAGGTTACAGATGGAACATTGGCAAGGATCTTATACATACACAAAAGAAATCCGGAATACATTTCCCTAATTGATAAAGGTATATTATCAATAAATCAAGCATATTTGAATTTAAGACGAGAAGAAGATGAAAGAATATCTAGGGAAACTAACAGAAAACAAACAACCTTTGAATTACCCAGTAGTAAAAAGGAATTCACATTTTACAAGAAGTCATCACATTTACTGGAGGAAATAGATCATAATTCGATCCAATGTATCATAACATCACCTCCCTATGGTCTAGGAATACGAACCTATTCTTCAAAAGTTGAAATTGGGACTGAAAAATCAGTTGATGAATATGCGGAAAATCTTTCCAGTCATCTTGTTTCTTGTTACCGTGTTCTTTCAGAAAAAGGGAGTTTCTATTTAAATCTTGCGGATGTCTATCAAGATGGAGAACAACAGAATGCTCCACATAAAGTTTTATTCAAATTATTAGAAAAAACGGATTTCAAATTGAGGAGTACTATCATTTATAAAAAAACTAATCCAAAACCTAGTTCTATTAAAAATAGACCAACAAACTCATTTGAATATATTTTCCATCTGGTTAAATCTATGGATTATGTTTATGAAAGAATGACAATTCCATTGTCCGATAAAACAAAATCGTCACACCCACCTAGACACCGGTCAAAAAAAGGAAATAATGAAATAGTAATTGGAACACCATATATTCCATCAAGTACTGGTAAAAATCTTCCTGATTATTGGGATGATGAGTTAATTGTAACTAGTGTTGCAAACCAGTCATTGAACTATGGTTCAGAACACCCCTCAATGTACCATCCATCGTTGGTAACAATTCCAATTCTTCAAACCAGTGTACTTCCTTGGTTGAATATTATTGATAACAGAAAAAACATTCGAAGTAAAATACTAGACCCATTTGCCGGAGGGTTGAATACATATAAATCGATTAAATGGATTAACGAAACTTATGGTACTGGACTGGAGTTTATTGGTTATGATTTGAAAAAATACTTTTAATTTTATTTATTTTCAATACCTAGGTTTTGAAAGTCTAAGTATTGTAGTTTAAACAATTACACCAGTTTCAATTAGGCATAGAAGTCCCCTTAATAAAAAACAAGAACTTCACTTCAACGAAGATTATATCTTGCTAAATTAAGTTGAAACTTCAAATGACCAGTTCGTTCATCACCCATATCATTTTTATATTCAACCATTTTTCAACCTTATCGGGGACATCTCAACCAATATTTTTGGACATTATTTCAATCCTTTAGTCTACAACCCGACTTCTAATCCCATAACTATCATTTGACCCTCTGGGATGGTAAGTGTTTTACCCCTTGACGGAACACTTAGGTTTAATATAATATAAGAAAAAAAATTGACAAGTTCAACCTTTTGTCTGACATCAACATATTTATAAGTATGTATAAAAACAGAAAAGTAACTATTCGAATTACAGAATCTGCATTTAAAAATCTATGTGACCAAGTAATCGAAAATGAATTAACGATGTCTAATATTATTAGAAATCTCATTGATAATTCGGGGAATATTTGTCGTAAAGATTTAATCAATAAAAATATTCAACAAACCATGAAAATCGTGGATAATAAACTAAATACAAGGAAAAATGGAAAACAAATTTGAAGAAATAAATGATGAAGGAATAGTATCCCTTTTGAAACATGGACTATTAAAATTAAAACTTGAATCTGACACTTTTTATGTTCTACCGAGTGATTTTTACAATAATTCCTCGGATATAACAAATGAAGAAGAAGAAATTTCAAATTATTTTTTATCAATGATTGGTTCAGATAAAAATGATGAAGAGTTAATTTCAATTAATTTAACTCCAATTCAACTTTTTAATATTTTCATAATCGGGCAAAGAATAATCAAATCCAAACTGA
>NZ_JBPXKB010000011.1:0-375 GCF_054558315.1 Aquirufa sp. ROCK-SH2
CCATCCACACCAGTAGCAAGTGTAACAGTTCAACCGAGTTGTACGGATTCGACTGGCACGATCAAATTTACTGCCCCATTGGGTACTAATTTTAGTTATAGCATTGATTCTACGAATTATCAATCAGGAGTAGAGTTTACGAATGTAGCTGCTGGTACTTATACATTACGAGTGAAGAATGCAGATGGTTGCGTGAAGGCTTCAACGAGTACTTTGACAGTAGTGGCAAATGCGGGTATTCCATCCGCACCAGTAGCAAGTGTAACAGTTCAACCGAGTTGTACGGATTCGACTGGCACGATCAAATTTACTGCCCCATTGGGTACTAATTTTAGTTATAGCATTGATTCTACGAATTATCAATCAGGAGTAGAG
>NZ_JBPXKB010000011.1:473-2065 GCF_054558315.1 Aquirufa sp. ROCK-SH2
AGTTTACGAATGTAGCTGCTGGTACTTATACATTACGAGTGAAGAATGCAGATGGTTGCGTGAAGGCTTCAACGAGTACTTTGACAGTAGTGGCAAATGCGGGTTTACCTACCATTCCTGTTTCTCAATTAGATTCCTTAACGAATAATTGTAATGTAAATTCGGTAGATTTAACTCAAGCAGAGCCATCCTCGGTTAGTGGGATTAGTTATGAATGGTGGAGAGGAACGGATTCAACACGAGCGAGTCGAATTTTGAACCCAACCACCTATTCGAGCACCTCAAAAGTGTATTTGTGGTCTAAAACGGCTGATGGATGTTATAGTTTTAAAGCAGATTCATTACAAGTTCAAATCGTAACATGTTGTGTTGATTCGGTCGGTGTATTAGCACCAACGGAGCCAAATGTTGGATTTCAATATGAACCAGCAACCATTAATTATTTGGCACATACGGGTTATACCGCTGGAAGTGTAGTACGCTATGTGCTAGTTAATCAAGCAGATGGGAAAATCAAGGCCATTAATAATATTTCACCAGAATTTAGTGGAATTGGATCTGGTTATTACAAAATACATGCCCTAGTTGTCCGTCCTGAAACGACTATTACGGGATTAAGTGAGGGTAATAAATTTAACAATGTACTGCCAAATTGTACAAATACACCTTTTTATCAATTTGTTGTATTTACTTCTTGTGATTATGAATCGATATGGAGTATGCCAAATCCTACCACTTTACCAGCAGGTAAATCACAAAAGTTTGTTTTGGTAGATGGTTTTGATTCTAATAAAATAGTTGCTGTAAGTGATAGTAGTCGATTTAATTCCTTATCGACATATTCCAGTTATGAAATTGTACAAATTCAATATACGGGCACAATTAGTAATTTGGCTGTAGGGAATTTATTATCATCAGTAACTGCAACTGATTTGGATTTGTTTTCGAGTAGATATTTCAGTCATTGTGAACCCGTAGTTTTGCAGATAGATGGGGAAGTCTTTAATGATTTGAATAATAATGGAACTATTGACTATTCAACAGAAAGTGCAACTGGTTTGCCACCTGAAAATAATGATTTATTTGTTAAGGTATTGGATTCCAATAATACTGTACTAGCTGTTTCACCAGTTGTAGATCATTATTTTACCTTATCTTCAAGTTTCGAGGATGGGACTTATCGATTAATCTTTGATACGAATGAAGATATGACAGATACAACTTTGACAACACCAGCTTATTGGGAGTCGAATCCTAAAGAATTTGTTGTTGAGGGGGGAAGTGTTATTACTCCGAATTTCTTTTCTGGAGGTGCCACAACGACCCAATTGGGTATGCATTGCACCTTACCTGCACCATTACCAGGAGTATCAGGAGATAGTGTTTCATATTGTTTAGGAGCGAGAGCAAATCAACTTGAGGCACAAGCGGTAAGCAATGCGACCCTAAATTGGTATACAGTTGAAACGGGAGGGACTTCGAGTATGACAGCACCAACACCATCAACGGATAGTTCAGGAACCTTCCATTATTATGTGAGTCAGACCTTACAAAATATGGAAAGTGCGAGAACTACTTTTACGGTGATTGTT
>NZ_JBPXKB010000012.1:0-3044 GCF_054558315.1 Aquirufa sp. ROCK-SH2
TAGGTTCATCAGGTGGATTCAATATCACAACAGGTAGTGGTAATATCTCCTTGGGAAATTCCAATCTAATTTCAGGTAGCAACAACACGATTATCGGAGGTACAACAACTTCACTAAATATTGGAGCAAGCAATAAAAGTAATATTGTCGCGCTTGGCAACGGTGCTGGCTCTGTTCGTGTATTTGCCGATAGTCTTGGTTTGGTTGGAATTAATACCATAGCACCAACTAATCGATTGACAGTGTATGAACCTAATAGTACTGCTGTGTTAGGATTATATTATCCAGCAGCCAATGCCCCAGCCGCACAAACTATTACAGGTCAAATTAATGTAGGTACATCCAATTCATGGTTTACGACCATTCGCTCCGTCATTCCAGCCACTAAAAATCAAGATCAACAAAATTTGGAATTTACTACAGGTAATGCAACTAACGACAACACACAAATTTCTCGAATGACTATACTGTCTCAATCTGGAAATGTTGGGATTGGTACCAATATTCCTGCTTCAAAATTAGAAGTAAATGGTACACTAGGAGGATTTGTTAGAACGTCCAGTGTTAGTACAACAACTTCAAATGATTTTACTTTGTTAATGACTGGAGCAGGAACTACTGTTACCTTAGAGGCACCAACTTCTGTGAATAAACGAATCATGGTGATTAAAAATACTAGTACAGGTATTGTGACTGTAACGGGACACTTGGATGGTACGGCTTCAACATCCATAGTTTTAATATCCAAAGAATCTATTGAAATACAATCAGATGGAAGTACTTGGCAAATTTTAGCAAAATATAACTCAACGAATCCTTTGTCCGTAACGGCACAATTAAATCCCGTTTCAATCGCCCACAATACAGTTCAATATCTAGCGTCTTTTACTAATGTGTCAGATAATAGTCAAGGTGCATGGAATGCTTCTACGGGTGTATATACTAGCAATAAAACTGGTACCTATCGCATCGAATTTAGAGCGATGATGGCTAGTGCTTCATGGAATCAAAATGCTGAATTGGCACTTGTTATTGAAAAGAATGGAGTAACATTGAATAATGCCTCATGGTTTGCTCCGTTTACAGGCACTCAATATGCGTTTAGCGGATATGGATATGCGACGACTCAATTGGCTGTTGGTGATAAGATAAGACTTGCTCTTTATCAGGCATCGGGTACTGCTAAAACAACTTATAACATGCAATTCAATGTGTTTTCGATTTATGAAATAAGATAAAATGAAGTTTTTTTTGATTTTATGGACCAGATATATATAAACATATAAATGTAAATGTTTTTATTTATCAACGTAATTGTAAATTAATTGGTGGAGGATAGTTTTATTATAGAAATGGAATTATTGAAATAATCCTAGAAATAATTTTGTATTAATATATTACTAACTTTATCATACTAATCAGTTTATTATTCTTTGATACAACTACTATTTTAAACAAATGAATAAATTAACCAACGCATTACTCATTTTATTTTTGATTTTCGCATGCGTCATACGCTCTTTTTCACAGTCAAAAGTAGTTAATCGTTTTGGTCAAGAAATTACGACGAATTCTGACGCTTCTACGAGTTCAAAGGGTATTATTCAGTTATCAGGTGATATTGGCGGAACAGCAGTTTCACCAACCGTTGTTGGAATACAAGGTAAACCTGTTGATTCAACTCTTCCTAGTTCAGGACAAGCCCTTTTGTATGATTCTGTTTTGGGGAAGTGGGTTCCATCTAATATATCAACAGGTAGTCCATTTTACTTGGTTGGAACAACAACAGATGCAGGTTCTAGTAAAACAGGTAACATTTATCGTTCTGGAATTATAGGTGCAACAAGTGCAGGATTTGGATCATATTCGAATTCTACCGTGTTACCTACTCAAGGATTAGCTGTTAGTGGAAAATTGGGTGTAGGAACAAATGGCCCGAACTCCAAACTTGATGTATTTTCAGATATATCAGATGTGGCTAGGTTTGCTAGTTCAACTACCTCGACTAGTTTGGCATCCATCGGTCTAGGTAATTCTACTGGTGCTTGGGCAAAATTACTTGCAGGTGATGATAAGTTTCAGTTACGAAATTTTTCCAATAATTTGCTTTCTTTTCATGTTAATTTAGTTAACGGATTCATGGGTATCGCCAATACTGCCCCTGAAGCACCTTTGCATGTAACAGGTTCCATTATTCAAGATTTCATAGGTCAAGATGCAAATTCTTCAGGATTATTTATTCGGAAAAAAGGTAATGCTTCTAGTTCTACGGGAGCAGTTACATCTGGTTCAGAAATTGGTTACCATTCATTTTTAGGATGGAATGGTTCAGCATATAATCGAGGGGCATATTTATATGTGGATGCCGCTGAGAATTTTACTTCAACAGCCGGGGGGATGAATTTTGCGATTCGACTTGCACCGACTGGCAGTACATTTCCTGTGGATCGTTTGAAAATATTATCATCAGGAAAAATTGGTATCGGAACATCCACACCTGCACAGCGTCTACACATTGCAGGTCAGGTAGAAGTTGACACTTTGGTCAGTGGAGCAGCCACAGACAGTTTGGTTACAGCTAATTCAGAAGGCTTGCTTCGTCGTCTGTCTTTTTCAAATGCTACAAAGAATTTTTCAGCAGTAAGTTCCACAGTTTCAGGAATTGTCAATAATACCGCAGGCCAAGAATTAGGAGGAGTAGACAAAAAAATCAACGGTGTAGATATAGGAAAAGGAGGAGGTTCGTTAAACTCAAATACAAGGGTCGGAAATGGAGCATTAAGTAATAATACTACGGGCTTTAATTCTGTGGGCTTGGGATTTCAATCCTTATTTAGTCAAACAACAGGTTCCAATAATGTGGGTTTAGGAACTCAAGCCCTCGCATTGAGTACGTCAGGTTATAACAACGTGGCCGTAGGTACCTTTGCTCTTAAGAATTTATCTAACTCTTCAGCAAATACAGCAGTTGGGCATAATAGTGGCTTAAACATTACAACAGGTAGTCAAAATGTGGCAATTGGAATGGAGTCTTTATCAGATAA
>NZ_JBPXKB010000013.1:0-1614 GCF_054558315.1 Aquirufa sp. ROCK-SH2
CTCATACTTCTTCAACCTCTTCTCAATCCCAGTAAAAATTCAGAAAAATTCCAGAATCGAATTCCCCCACATGTTAGGGGGTTTTCAATTTTTAGGAAAAATGGGTCAAGATTCTAAAATGGGTCTAACCCCGATTATTCAAACACAGGGGGGACTGAGATAAGGTGGGTGATCCCAGTGACGTTTTTTAATACTCCCTTCCTGCCGGTCAATATTTACATTAATAATTTTCATGGTGTCCAATCTCACACAAGAATTTTTCCTGATCATGTCAAATTTGATTGGCTCGATTTTAATATCAACTTTAGGGTATAGAATTAACTGTAATGAAAAAATACCTCATAATCCTTGGTTATATACCAGAAATAGAATTATTTCCAGTCCAGTTATAAAATGGTATAAAAATGAGAGTATTATATTCAAGGTGTTCGTCACTAACCCAAAACCCAGAACGACAATTACAGGACAAGAACTTTGACTACGTGTTCACTGACTATTGTAGTGGGTCAATACCCCTATTTGAAAGACCCAAGGGTCAACAGGTGAAAAAACTACTTGACGAGGGTAAATTGAAAGAATTACATATCCATTCAATCGACCGACTTGGGAGGAACACATTGGATGTATTAACCGTATGGGAGGAACTAACCACCAAAGGAATCATCATCGTATGTAAGAACCCATCCATTAGGAACATAAGTGAGGATGGTAAGGTTGATAAGTTCTCCGAACTACTAATGTCCATCCTGTCCATGATGAGTTCCTTTGAACGTGGGTTAATCCGTGAACGACAAATGGAGGGAATTCGAATTCGGAAGGAAAAACAACTATATACTGGAAGACAAGTTGGAACGGTTGACTCACCTGAACGTCTGTTGAAGAAAGACAGGTCAAGAAAAATACTTAATTTACTATCCAAAGGAACTTATTCTTATACCGAAATATCGAAGATTATTGGTTGTTCACCCACAACTATTGTCAAGGTGAAGAAAGTCTCCCAGATGGTCTAAAAATAGGTTCCAGTAAAATCCTGAAGGGACGAGACGATAGTCGAGTCCCGTAATAAAGGATTCCCCTGAAGGAACGAGTGCAACGAGTTCCGTAATAATACTCACTTAATCGTTGGGATATAATTCACCACATCCACTTCAGATTTAATTACATCCAATTCAACAGGTCGAGAAAAACGTTTGATACTCCTTTGTTTCTTTGTGTACATACTCCATGCCAGTGGATGGGAGAATACTTTACCTCTTGTTGTTAGGTAGTTATTCTCGTTCAACCAATTACTAATCTGAACGAAGTTCATTCCCTTGTCTTCATGTTGTTCACGGATGATCTCAAATAACTTTTGTTGATGGTCATTATAAGGTGAAGTCCAAAGGTTGGGAGAAGATACTCGTATAACCATTGATAAGAAGAAACCTTTAGTGAAGAATTGGTTGGAGTTATTATCTTTGTGTATGTCATTTGTAGAACCTTTTATCACCGTGGAATAGAGTGAACGGGAGTGAATTAAATCACCATTAACCTTCAATGAGTTAGTAGTATAAATTATCGGTGAGTCTTTCGACTCACCTTTTTTATTTCTCGTCAAGACGAGTGGTACTCGAA
>NZ_JBPXKB010000014.1:0-1415 GCF_054558315.1 Aquirufa sp. ROCK-SH2
GGATTGACTGAATAATTTATTAAGTTCCAGTTAAAATAAATGAAATGGATACTTTACATATTTTGATTCGAGTTAGTACTTCATCACAAGAGGAAGATGGAACTAGTTTGATTACTCAGAAACAACAAGGAATTGAATTGTCGAAAAAATTAAAAATGAGTTATGTGGTTCATAATGAAGGTGGTACTTCATCAAGTAAGGACACTTTAGACAATCGACCAGTGATGATCAACCTTTTGAAATTGATGGATGAAGGTGTCGTAAAACATCTTTTCGTTTATAACACAGACAGAATATCCCGAGGTCATACATGGTATTTTATTCGTAAAAAAATGGTTGACAATGGAGTTATTTTATACACTTCTACTGGTAGATACGATACAACAGGTACTATGGAGAATCTTATTCTCGGGATTTTATCAGAGGTGAGTCAGTATGATAACAAAGTACGTTCTGAACGTTCTCGTCTTGGGAAAATGGAGAAGGTTAAACAGAACTACTTTCGAGGTGGTGATCCTCCTTTTGGATATAGAATTGAAAAGGAACAAAAAGGTTCTAGATTGGTTGTAGATGAATATGAAAGTGAATATGTCAGATTGATTTATAAGTTGTATTCCGAAGGTGTTAATATTAAGGGGATAAAGAAACAACTTGAAATAGATGGGGTTAAAACAAGGAGAGGAAATGAAAATTGGTCATTAGGTACAATACAATTGATGTTAAGAAATGATACCTATATTGGAATTGATGAATTCCACGATAAGAAAACTGGCATTACAATACGGAACGAAATTCCATCTATCATTCCTTTTAAATTGTTTGAACTAGTTCAGGAAAAAAGGACACGTACCTTATCTCGTAAGGGTCAAATGAATCGTACGACTCACGAGTATTTGTTTAGGGACTTTATATACTGTTCGTGTGGTTCTCCTATTGGTGGACGTGTAAAACCAGTAAAGTCAGTTTATCATTACTATTGTCCATTATCGGAAAGAAAGTTTAATAAGTCTAAGTCAGAAGACAAATCCTGTTCGATGAAAAGATGTATTCATATACATAAAACGGAAGAGTTGTTATGGGAAACAATACTTGGGATTATATCAGATAATGAACGTCTAATCGGATTATTGAAAACTTCCATAACACAAAAGTCGTCTTTGTCTTCATTAGTTTACAAACAAAGAAATCAGATTAAAAAACAATTAAATATGAAGGAGAATGAATTAAAAACTGTAGTTGATGGTCTTGTTACGATTGAAAGAAAAAAAATTATGGATGAGTTCACATCGAATGAGGTCTACTTTAATCTGAAGAAAGACCTTGACAAATCTTTTAGAAACATACAAGTAGAAATTGAAAACTTAAAGAATACTTTAAAACACTTTGGACAACAAGAATCATGGTTTGAAACATTG
>NZ_JBPXKB010000015.1:0-715 GCF_054558315.1 Aquirufa sp. ROCK-SH2
TAGTTCTTCAACTCATCCTTGTTTTCTTTCTTTTTATCAAAGATGAAAAACCTCAAGGCCATTTCATGTGTTTGTGAACTTGCTTTTCTAATTTCTGAAATTGGCAATTCAAATACATAACCTACGTAGATTTTCTTAGTTGCTTGTAGGCCTAATCGGAAACCATAAGAATCCTCACGACGGTAACTTGCACCAATATCTAATTTGTCTTTGATGTTTGCTGTTAGGTTTACATCATATGACAAAGGTACGTTAGTTGCCATGCGGAGCAATAAACTTGGGTATAATGTTACTTTTGATTTCAACCCATTTGCAGTTTCAACTTGCCCACCTAATCCAATCTTCGTTCCTGCCATTGCATACAAATACGCTACGTCTTTGAATGATCCATTATAAGTACCAAAATCATATTTGATAACTCTTGGCTGAGACAAACTAAAGAAAAATCCATCATCTTTTTTAGCAATACGTAATCCCCAACCTAAGTTAGGTTGAATCCCTGTGCTGCGATCTCCCGCAAATAAATTATCGTTGGGATTTACCAATCTGATTTGAGAAAAATTCAAGGAAATATTAGCCATTCCAGCGCGAATACCTCCGTCCATATTCCATTTTTCATTCAACTTAACATGGTAAGCAAAGTCGGCAGAAAGAATCGTAGAACGCACAGGCCCTGCTTCATCTACCAAAGCACCGATTCCTAAACCTTTCTTTT
>NZ_JBPXKB010000016.1:0-461 GCF_054558315.1 Aquirufa sp. ROCK-SH2
CGCTGATGTTGCTCCTTCGTAATTCGAATCAGCTGCTAAAGTGGCAACTACCTTGTACGTTCCTGCATTTGTTGGTGCTGTTGAACTAGCGCTGTAAGTCGTTGAACCTGTTCCTTCGTAAGAATAATTAACAGCTCCAGATGATCCTGTAGTAGTTGAAGTACTTGGGCCTTGTGCACTACCTGAATAAGTAAAGCTTGTGCTTCCTGTTACGGTTATAGTTGAACTAGCCTTAGTGATTGTAAAGGCATAATCCGCAGATGTGGCTCCATCGTATTTAGCATCTGCTGCTAGAGTTGCAACTACCTTATACGTTCCCGCATTTGTTGGTGCAGTTGAACTTGCAGCATAAGTCGTTGAACCTGTTCCTTCGTAAGAATAAGTAACAGCTCCAGATGATCCCGTAGTAGTCGAAGTACTTGGACCTTGTGCACTACCTGAATAGGTATATGTCGTAGAGC
>NZ_JBPXKB010000017.1:0-433 GCF_054558315.1 Aquirufa sp. ROCK-SH2
GAACTACCACTTGCTGCTGAGATCGTTGATGTTGTGCTATCATCTGTTAATACAACTGTCTTACCAGAAACTGGATTGCTATTCGCATCTTTTAGTGTAACTGTTACTGTTGAAGTCGTTGTGCCATCTGCTGTTACATTGATGGATGGTGCTGAAGTAACTGTTGAGGTAGTTGCACTAACTGCTCCTGCCACAAAGGCTACTCTAGCTGTATCGGTAATGCTCACATTATCTCCTGTTGCCGAGTAAATAACTGTTTCTGCAATGGTGTTTGTAACTGTAAAGGTTACTACTCCACTAGCATTCGAACTACCACTTGCTGCTGAGATCGTTGATGTTGTGCTATCATCTGTTAATACAACTGTCTTACCAGAAACTGGATTGCTATTCGCATCTTTTAGTGTAACTGTTACTGTTGAAGTCGTTGTGCCAT
>NZ_JBPXKB010000001.1:0-915000 GCF_054558315.1 Aquirufa sp. ROCK-SH2
ATACAACTACTATTTTAAACAAATGAATAAATTAACCAACGCATTACTCATTTTATTTTTGATTTTCGCATGCGTCATACGCTCTTTTTCACAGTCAAAAGTAGTTAATCGTTTTGGTCAAGAAATTACGACGAATTCTGACGCTTCTACGAGTTCAAAGGGTATTATTCAGTTATCAGGTGATATTGGCGGAACAGCAGTTTCACCAACCGTTGTTGGAATACAAGGTAAACCTGTTGATTCAACTCTTCCTAGTTCAGGACAAGCCCTTTTGTATGATTCTGTTTTGGGGAAGTGGGTTCCATCTAATATATCAACAGGTAGTCCATTTTACTTGGTTGGAACAACAACAGATGCAGGTTCTAGTAAAACAGGTAACATTTATCGTTCTGGAATTATAGGTGCAACAAGTGCAGGATTTGGATCATATTCGAATTCTACCGTGTTACCTACTCAAGGATTAGCTGTTAGTGGAAAATTGGGTGTAGGAACAAATGGCCCGAACTCCAAACTTGATGTATTTTCAGATATATCAGATGTGGCTAGGTTTGCTAGTTCAACTACCTCGACTAGTTTGGCATCCATCGGTCTAGGTAATTCTACTGGTGCTTGGGCAAAATTACTTGCAGGTGATGATAAGTTTCAGTTACGAAATTTTTCCAATAATTTGCTTTCTTTTCATGTTAATTTAGTTAACGGATTCATGGGTATCGCCAATACTGCCCCTGAAGCACCTTTGCATGTAACAGGTTCCATTATTCAAGATTTCATAGGTCAAGATGCAAATTCTTCAGGATTATTTATTCGGAAAAAAGGTAATGCTTCTAGTTCTACGGGAGCAGTTACATCTGGTTCAGAAATTGGTTACCATTCATTTTTAGGATGGAATGGTTCAGCATATAATCGAGGGGCATATTTATATGTGGATGCCGCTGAGAATTTTACTTCAACAGCCGGGGGGATGAATTTTGCGATTCGACTTGCACCGACTGGCAGTACATTTCCTGTGGATCGTTTGAAAATATTATCATCAGGAAAAATTGGTATCGGAACATCCACACCTGCACAGCGTCTACACATTGCAGGTCAGGTAGAAGTTGACACTTTGGTCAGTGGAGCAGCCACAGACAGTTTGGTTACAGCTAATTCAGAAGGCTTGCTTCGTCGTCTGTCTTTTTCAAATGCTACAAAGAATTTTTCAGCAGTAAGTTCCACAGTTTCAGGAATTGTCAATAATACCGCAGGCCAAGAATTAGGAGGAGTAGACAAAAAAATCAACGGTGTAGATATAGGAAAAGGAGGAGGTTCGTTAAACTCAAATACAAGGGTCGGAAATGGAGCATTAAGTAATAATACTACGGGCTTTAATTCTGTGGGCTTGGGATTTCAATCCTTATTTAGTCAAACAACAGGTTCCAATAATGTGGGTTTAGGAACTCAAGCCCTCGCATTGAGTACGTCAGGTTATAACAACGTGGCCGTAGGTACCTTTGCTCTTAAGAATTTATCTAACTCTTCAGCAAATACAGCAGTTGGGCATAATAGTGGCTTAAACATTACAACAGGTAGTCAAAATGTGGCAATTGGAATGGAGTCTTTATCAGATAATACAACAGCTGGGAATAATGTGGCTGTGGGAGCCTATTCATTGGATTTTAACACAGGAGGAAATAATACAGCAATTGGCTTTAATTCTGGGAAAAATAATACAACAGGTGCGGGAAATACGATATTGGGTTATCGTGCAGGGGAAAATGTATCAACTGGTTCGAACAATGTGTTGATAGGTTCATCAGGTGGATTCAATATCACAACAGGTAGTGGTAATATCTCCTTGGGAAATTCCAATCTAATTTCAGGTAGCAACAACACGATTATCGGAGGTACAACAACTTCACTAAATATTGGAGCGGCATTTCGTAGCCAAATTATCGCTTTGGCCAATGGTATTGGAAGAGTTCGTGTTTTTGCCGATAGTCTTGGTTTGGTTGGAATTAATACCATCACGCCTGCCGCTGCTTTGGATATTCCAAGTACCACCAGTGGAATATTAGTTCCCAGGATGACTACTGCACAAAAAAATGCCATATCTGTCTCCTCAGGAGTAGAATCGCTGTTGGTTTATGATACGGATGTGGATATGTTTTATTTCTATAATTTAGCCACAAACTCTTGGACACCCATTAATGTTGGTACGATTAATACACAAAGTGGTACGTCCTACACTTTAACCGCTGCAGATAATGGAAGGGTATTAGACTTTACATCATCAACTGCTATAACTTTGACAGTTCCAAGTACTTTGCCTGTAGGGTTTCAAGTTAGTATTACACAGGCTGGTGCGGGTCAAGTTACTTTTATTGCAGGTGCAGGTATGACGATCAATAATCGATATTTAGCCACTAAAACATCAGGCCAATGGGCGAAGGCAGGATTGGAAGTAAGGGCTACTGGTTCAGCCGTATTAAGTGGAGATGTACTATAGTTGAAATAGCGATGAAAAAGGGGCTAAATTATTTTATTTTTATATTTTTACTGATTAATTCTACCATTGAAATATTGGCGCAATCATTGCCTATGCATAGATATAGCATTAATAAGCATCTGATTGATTTAATAGCTTTAAAGCCATCTTTTGCATTTAGTTCAAGAAAATTACGTCGTGATTATGTTGGTTCTGCACTACGAGTAAGAAGATCAATTGACAATGCTGAAGCTGATATTGCTTTTGATGCAAATAATGTGGTAACAGATAATAGTATAGTTACCATTGCTGTTTCTGGAACTTCAGGTTTAGCATTGAATTCTACGATGAATTTAGCTACATTTCGAAGCGGTAAATCTTTATTTGTATCTATTTGGTATGATCAAAGTGTTAACGGTTTCCATGGAGTTCAGACAAATACAGCTAGACAAGTTCCTTACTCTATGGGCGTAGCTGGTAGCAGTAATCAGTATCCATCCTTGGTATTTACTGGAACATCAAAGCATAATGTGACAGTGAATCAAACTATTCCAACTTTATTAGGAAGTGGATTGAGAGGTAGCGTAATAATGGTTGGAAAATTATTAACATCTTCAGGCAGCAATAATTCTTTTGGACATTCGGATGTCGCCGACAATACCAAGCGTTGGTCTGCTCATATGAATTGGCCAGACAATAATTTATATACAGACTTTGGATATGCTACAGACGTTTCACGAAGTTTTTATAATGTTAGTAATTTAGGTGTCTTCAAACAATATACCTTGTACCGCAATGCGACAAATAAAACAGTTCGAGTCAGTGGTGTTGTTATGCTCAATAATGTCGCATTAAATACATTATCTCTTACATGGTCCGCTGGTTCTACTTTTGGAGTTGGATTAACTACAGGTTCTTTGGATACTCAATTTGGGCAAAATGGCTTTACGGGTAATATTCCAGAATTTATCTTGTACCCAGAAGCTCTTACAAATGCTGAAGTTAATTTATTAGAAGAGAATCAAATCAAATTTTGGGGAGCGTTTTAGAGAAAAGAGAAAAGAGGAAAGAGGAAAGAGAAAAAACTCTTACCTCTTACCTTTTACCTTTTACCTTTTACCTTTTACCTTTTACCTTTTACCTTTTCCTCTCAAATTATTCTTAATTTCTTCCTATCTTCGTTTCTTGTTTTAAACAACATTTTTTGAATGTTAACGTTGAATAGTGCAAATCGATTTTATTTCATGAAAAAAATAAGTTCATATAGCTTTTTATTGTTATTAATCATTTCTTTTTCTGCTCATTCTCAATTTTGGTTTTTAGGACAGAAAGGGAAAAAAGCACAGGTTCTTTCCAAATTTAAAGCCTATTCTTCTGTCACTTTTGGAGCTGGATCAGCGAATTACATCGGAGAATTGGTACCTTTGGCTGCTTTTACAACGCTGGCAGTTCCGACAACTCGTTGGAATGCTGGATTTCAGTACACTAGACATTTTTCCAGGAAATTTTCTGCCAAAGGCTCGATTTCCTATATCCGAATTGCTGGTGATGATAATTACTATAATTATACTGCTCCTGGTGGATTATTTGACGCCAATTTTGCTCGAAATTTGCATTTTAGTAATGATATCAAAGAAATTTCTCTATCAGGTATATGGGAAATTTTAGGAAACGTAGAAAATCCAGAAAAAAGAGTCAGTTGGGCTCCTTATTTCACGCTGGGTGTGGCTGGAATATTGCATAATCCATTAGCTAGAGAGGCAGCCAATATTACCAATCCAGCTTCTCCTGTACAGAAAGATTGGGTAAGTTTGAGGGATCAAAATACAGAAAATTCTAATTATGGCGCTCTAGCCGTTTCTATTCCCTTTGGATTTGGTCTGAGAAAAAAAATTACTAATAACATCGATTTAGGTTTTGAGGTGACATATCGAGTTGCTTTGACTGATTATTTAGATGATGTATCTGATAAAAGGGCAGCATTGATAGGGGTTTCCTCACCCTATTTTAACAGAAGTATAAATGAAATAAAGTCAACAGTTAGTGGTATTAATTACAACGAACAATACGCAGCTAATACCATGAGAGCTCTGCCTCCTTATAACACATTTGTCCCCCAAAATAATTTATCGGAAACTCCCGGCGTCGATCAATATTTCACGACACAAATTCAGTTTATTTATCACATAAAGAATAAAATGGAATGCCCTCCATTGCCTCGTTAATTTCATACCGTGACTAAAAAGCTATTGTTACTTTTATGGATAGGTATTTCAGCGCAAAGCTCTTTTGCTCAGCGCTGGCAATGGTCATTAGGAACTGGAGCAACTTTATTCAAAGGTGATATGCAAGATTGGGCGATGTACCCAAGTTTACCACAGGTCAAGCAATTATTGCCTAGTTTGAATGTTGAAGTAGCGTATCAAGAAACCCAAGCTTTCAACTACCGAGCCCAACTATTGTTGACTGGTATTCAAGCAAATTCCATCAATAATAATTGGTCAAATGCAGGTTTAGGGGGTCAAAATGGTGCATTCCGGTCTAGCTTGGTCGAATTAGGCTTATTGGTCGATTATCATTTCATTGATTATCAAAAAAATAAAAAAGTAAGAAATTGGACTCCATATTTATATGGGGGTTTTGCTACTTTTTTTGCCAACCCTTCTAATTCAATCGCTAGCTCAAATGTCATGAATGGCTCCTTTATTTCTTTTGCGATTCCATTCGGTGTTGGTATAAAATACCAAATGAGTCCTTTGTGGGGAATCAAATGGGAAGCTGGTACTCGTAAAACTTTGACAGATCGATTGGATGGTTGGATTACGCAAGGGGCGGATCGTTCCAATTTTACTACCAGTTTGACAGATCAATATTTAAATACTTCTGTGTCGATTACTTTTAGTTTACAGAGTATTTATTGCCCGAGTGAATATCAAAATTAATTTCCTTTGAATAGGAAAGGGAAATAGTTACCTTTGCCAATTAATAGTTGAATTAAATTTTATTGCCCAAGTGAAAGAATCTATTGACCTAAACAATCTTCCTGCACACATCGCCGTTATTATGGACGGGAATGGTCGTTGGGCTAAACAAAAAGGTTTTACAGATCGAATTTTTGGTCATCGAAATGCTATCAAAGCTGTTCGTGAGACCATCGAAGGTTGTGGGGAATTAGGGGTGAAATATTTAACACTGTATGCATTTTCAACGGAAAATTGGAACAGACCCAAAGCAGAAGTAAGTGCTTTAATGGCCTTGTTGGTAAGTACCATTCAAGATGAATTGCCCACAATGATGAAAAATCAAGTTCGCTTGAATGCCATCGGAGATTTAAGTACTTTACCAGGTAAATCTGCAAGTGAATTACAGGCAGCCATCGATAAAACAGCTAATAATACGGGTCTGACGCTTGTTTTAGCCTTGTCTTATTCAGGGAAATGGGACTTAGTGAATGCAACGAAAGCAATTTCCGAAAAAGTTAAAAGTGGAATTTTGAGTGCGAATGATATTACAGATCAGCTCTTAGCCAATCATTTATCAACTGCTGGCATGCCAGATCCTGATTTAATGATACGTACCGGAGGAGATCACCGAATAAGCAATTTTATGCTTTGGCAATTAGCTTATTCAGAATTATATATTTTTGAAGAATTATTTTGGCCAGATTTTAGAAAAGAACATTTACATCAGGCAATTCTTGATTTTCAGATGCGTGAAAGACGATTTGGAAGAACAAGTGAGCAAGTAAAGAGTGAGGGCTAAGGCTAGCAAATGATAAAAAACGATTTCATGTATCAAATTAGTAAGTTAAAGAGTAAATTGACATTTCTAGTAATGCTAGTAGGTTTTTTGTTGATTCAAAAAAATCAAGTCGATGCACAAAATTTAGGTGGCCGTCTGTTTTCTACCACACCTAGTTCCTCCACTTCTGAATTTTCCTATGCCTTGCCACAAGAATATGAAATTGCAGGAATAAGTGTTTCAGGCTCTCAGTATTATGATGGAAATTCCATGATCAGTATTTCTGGTCTACAAATTGGAGATAAAATTAAAGTTCCTGGAGACGCTATTGCATCTGCCATTCGCAAAATCATGGATCAAGGGATTTTGGATGATGTGAGTGTTTTTGCGACAAAAACAGAAGGGACTAAAATTTGGTTGGAAATCGCTTTGAGAGAAAGACCTCGTTTGTTTGCTATTTCTTATGTTGGAATTAGAAAGGGAGAGCAAGAAACCATCAATGAGAAAATTAAAACCTACAAAGGTAAAATTATCACTGAAACACTTCGTAAAAACCTAGAATTAGCCATTAGGAAGTATTATCAAGAAAAGGGTCGTTTGAATGTTACGACAAAATCTGTTGTTAAAACAGATTCCATCAGAGGGAATAATGCCGTTTTACAAGTTACTGTCGTAAAAGGAGAAAAGGTTAAAGTGAAAAAAATTGTCCTAGAAGGGATAGATGAAAACCAACGCGCTTTAATTCTAAGAAAAATTAAAAATACCAAGCAACAACGTTTTGGTCGAATTTTTAAGCCTTCCAAATTTGTTCCAAAAAAATGGGATGAAGATAAAGAAAAGTTGCTAGCGGCCATGAATAAATTGGGTTACCGCGATTTTCAAATTCAAAAAGATTCCGTGAGTAAATACAATAATGAGTCGGTTAATTTATACATTAAATTGACTCAAGGTAAAAAATACTATTACCGTTCTGTCAATTTTGAAGGCAATTATATTTATCCAGATTCTGTTTTAGCTGAGGTATTAGGCGTCAAAAAAGGAGATGTTTATAATACAGAGGAATTAGAGAAAAAAATGGGGGGGAATCCGGGTGAGGATTTAAGCTCTGTTTACATGGATAATGGTTATTTATATTACAATGCTGAACCTGTTGAAACGGCCATTGTTGGAGATTCCATCGACTTAACCATTCGTATCAGTGAAGGTAAGCAAGCTACAATTAATAAGATTGTCCTAAATGGTAATACCAAAACGTCGGACCACGTTGTAATGCGTGAAATTCGAACTTTACCTGGACAAAAATTTAGTAAATCAGCCATCATTCGTACTGTTCGTGAGTTATCTCAAATCGGTTATTTTAATCCAGAAAAAATCGAACCCAAACCCAATCCTCGTCCGGATGGAACGGTGGATATTGAATACAATGTGGAAGAAAAACCTTCTGATCAAATTGAATTGTCTGGAGGTTGGGGAGGTTATATTGGTTTTGTAGGAACTTTGGGAGTTGTATTTAATAATTTCTCTGCCAAAAATTTAACGAATTTATCTGCTTGGAGACCATTGCCAGCAGGTGACGGTCAAAAATTAGCTGTTCGTTTTCAAGCGAATGGTGCAGCTTACCAAAATTATAGTTTGACTTTTACTGAGCCATGGTTAGGGGGTAAAAAACCAAATTCATTTTCAATTTCATTGAATAGAAGTATTTCATACCCATATCAATTCCAAAATAGTGGATATAGTAATTACGGAAGTGGTTATGGAGGAGGCTATGGTGGTGGATATGGAGGCTATGGAGGTTACGGCGGATACGGCGGATACGGTGGTTATGGTGGCTATGGTGGAGGCTATGGAGCATATTCAGTTCCGGATTCTTTAAAAAGCGCTCACTTTAATGTGAACAGTATTACATTTAGTTTGGGTAAAAGATTAAAATGGCCAGATGACTATTTTTCTTTGAGTAACTCGTTATCTTTTTCTTCCTATGATGTAGATAGATATTATACTTGGGCTTATCCTCAAGGTATTTCTACCTCTGTTACTTTTATGACCAATTTCTCTAGAAATAGTATTGATAATCCTACTTTTGCAAGATCAGGGTCAAGTTTTTCTTTGACAGCCTCTTTAACTCCTCCTTATTCATTATTGGGTGGAAATAAAACAGGAACATTAATTGAATACCATAAATGGATGTTTGACGCAAGTTGGTTTAGTCCATTGGTAGGTAAATTTGTCTTGCATACAAGGGCCCATTTAGGATTTTTGGGATCTTATGGAGGTAAAGAAACAACCCGTTTTGAGCGTTTTGATTTAGGGGGTTCAGGTATGGTTCAAGGATTCTCCTTTAATAGAGACATTGTTGGTTTAAGAGGTTATAAAGATCGTGTAATTGGACCATCAGGAAGTTATGGAAATGGGGGGGTAGCCTATAATAAATTTGTCATGGAATTAAGATACCCTGTGTCATTGAATCCATCAGCCACTATTTTTGTCCTTGGTTTTGCGGAAGGCGGAAATAACTTTTCAAATTTAACCGATTATAATCCATTTAATTTATACAAATCAGCTGGTTTTGGAGCTAGAATTTTCATGCCAGCCTTTGGTATGATTGGTATCGATTATGGATTTGGATTTGATAAACCTAGACCTGGAGATACGGATTTTGGACGTCAAGCCTTCACTTTTTCTATTGGTCAACAAATTCGATAATGAAAATTGCATAATAGCATGAAAAAGTCGTTTTTTTTCTTAATTTTGATGCTTATGTTCATAGGACAAAGGTCTTATGCGCAAAAATTTGGATACATTGATACCGAGTTTATTACATCTAAAATGCCTGACTATCAAAAGGTTCAGCAAAAATTAGATGGGATGACCAAGCAATGGATTGCTGAAATAGCAAGCAAAAATGATGAAGTATCCAAATTAGAAAAAGATTTGAAGCTTGAAGAAGTATTATTGACAGAAGATTTGCGTCAACAAAGGTTATTGCAAATCAAAGTCAAAGATCAGGATGCAAAAGCTTTTCAAAATAAAATCTTTGGTGTAGACGGAGAATTGTTTAAAGCAAAACAAGCAGCAATGAAACCGATTTTGGATGAAATATCCAAAGCAGTTGAAAAAGTTGTTCGTCAAAAACGCTTAGATTTCCTTTTTGACAAAGGAAGCGACGGATTAGCCATGATTTATACCAATCCAGTGCATGATTACTCGGATTATATATTAGAAGAATTAGGGATTGAATTGGATCCAAATTTGATTGATAAATCAAGTGAAAATAGTAAACCAGAAAAGAAAACAAATAATTAATTTTAACAATCGTATGAAAAACAAATTTTTATTGGCTATGAGCCTTGTATTTGGGTTGGCTGCTATGCCATTAAAGGCTCAAGTTAAAATCGGATTTATTAATGCTGATTACATTTTAAGTCAAATGCCTGAGGCAAAGCAAGTAGAGGAAGATCTTAAGAATACTCAAAAACAATATGAAACTCTTTATCAAAGTAAGGTGAAGGATTTTCAAGATAAATTAGCTGTATTTGAGAAATTGCCTGCAACAACTTCAGATGTAATCAAACAAGATAAAGAGAAGGAGTTACAAAATTTACAAACTTCGATTCAAGAGTTTCAACAAAATTCTCAATCTTCTTTGCAAAAGAAACAAGCTCAATTGTTACAACCATTGTTGAAGAAAATTGAAGAAAATATGCACTCAGTAGCTAATGAAAATGCATATACTTATGTATTTAACTACGATGCAGGTATGGGAACTGCTCCAATTTTGTTACACTATCCAACAGATGCTAATATGTCTGATTTAGTGTTGAAGAAAATGGGAATCACTCCTAAGCCAGCAGCTGCTGCTACACCAGCTACTACTGCTCCAGCTGCTCCTGCCGCTGCTCCTAAGAAGAAATAATGTCTATTTTTAGGTAATAGGTAAGAGGTAAAAGGTAAGAGGTAAAAAAAATAGTGCTGGAACAAACCGACACTATTTTTTTATGCTTTATTAAACCCTCTTACCTCTTACCTATTACCTATTACCTTTTACCTCTTACCTTTTACCTCAATAAGAATTCTTCTTCCAACTATATCTTTTAGGTTTTCCGCTATCTGATGCAGTATTTGCATTGCGTGGATTAGAATCTCTACTGCTAGCATCTCTACCACCATTCGCTCCTTGGTTTCTTGGAGGTCTCTGTGGTTTAGCGGCTTTTTTGACAACCGTATGATTCATTAATGGGTATGGATGATTGTCGATGACAGGAACCAATTTGCCAATCAATTTTTGTATATCTCTCAAATATTCTTTTTCCTCCGCATCGCAAAAGGCGATGGCAATTCCACTTGCACCTGCTCTACCTGTTCTTCCTATTCGGTGAACATAAGATTCGGGAATATTGGGTAATTCGTAATTAATAACGTGACTTAATTCATCAATATCGATTCCACGGGCTGCAATATCTGTAGCAACCAACACACGAGTTATCTTATTTTTGAAGTTATTCAAAGCTGTTTGTCTAGCATTTTGCGACTTGTTTCCATGAATCGCAAGTGCACTAATGCCCGCTTTGCTTAAATCCTTTACTACTTTGTCAGCACCGTGTTTCGTTCGCGTAAAAACTAAAACACGTTCGATGGCTGTATCTTTTAAGATATCCAATAACAATGCTTTTTTGTTCTCCTTGTCCACATAATAAACAACTTGCTTAATAGTATTGGCCGTGCTTGAAACGGGAGTAACTTCTACCTTTAAGGGATTTCTTAAAATGGTATTGGATAACTCAACAATCGCAGGTGGCATGGTGGCTGAGAAAAATAGCGACTGCCTAACAGGAGGTAATTTCATGATGACTTTTTTGACATCATGTACAAATCCCATATCTAACATTCGATCCGCTTCATCCAACACAAAATATTCGATGTGCTTTAAGCTGATAATGTTTTGCCCCATTAAATCCAATAAACGACCCGGTGTGGCAATCAATACATCTACACCATGGCGCAAAGCTTCAACTTGGCCAAATTGACTCACACCTCCAAAAATAACCTTGTATTTTAAGGGTGTAAACTTTCCGTAATTTTCAAAACTTTCAGCGATTTGAATGGCTAATTCCCGAGTAGGAGTAAGTATCAGTGCTCTGATTACCCTTTTACCTGGAATGTTATTTTTGTTTTGGCAAAGTAACTGTATAATCGGAATGGCAAAAGCCGCTGTTTTACCTGTTCCTGTTTGTGCACAACCTAATAAATCTCTTCTATCTAAAACAATCGGTATTGATTTTGCTTGAATGGGAGTTGGGGTAGTGTAACCTTCTGAATCTAGAGCCTTAAGAATAGGATCTATTAATTTTAAATTTTCAAATGACATGCAATAGCATTAAATGTAATCGGTCAAAACGACTCGACTTACAAAGGTACGTTTTATTTTAGTTATTAGTGTTTAGTTATTAGTGTTTAGTTATTAGGTATCAGTTATTAGTTATTAGGGCTTATATTTATTATGAACCTTGTCTAATAACTAATAACTAATAACGTCCTAGTCATTACTCCTTCTACCATTTAATAAATTCAAATAGTACAAAAGTTGCGCCAACATGCCCAAAGCGGCTACTACATAGGTCATAGCTGCCCACCATAAAGCGTCTTTTGACATCGCATATTCTTTACTGGTTACAATGCCATTCTCTTTGATCCAAGCCAATGCACGATTCGAAGCATCAAACTCAACAGGTAAGGTAACGAAGCTAAATAAAGTTGCCATCGCAAATAAGGCAACGCCAATCGTTAAGACAAGTGTATTTCCTGTTGAATAAAGTATCATCATACCAACCATCAATAAGATGGGCATAAATCCGTTGGCTACATTTAACATCGGAACCATCGAGCTTCTGAATTGTAAAAAAGCATAAGCCTTTGCGTGTTGTACCGCATGCCCACATTCGTGTGCAGCTACTGCTGCAGATGCAGCGTTTCTGCCGTGAAAAACATCCGCACTTAAATTAACAGTTCGGTCGGTTGGATTGTAGTGATCCGTCAATTGACCTTCCACCGAAATAACATGAACATCATAAATTCCATTGTCGCGCAGCATTTTCTCGGCAATTTCTTTACCTGAAAGATTGCTTTCCAAAGGTGTTTGTGAATACTCTTGAAATTTTGATTTTAATCGCCAAGAAATGGCCATTCCAATTACGCCAAATAGAATTGTTAATAAATAAATACCACTCATTTTGTTAATTTTTTAGTTTTTGAATAATTCCTGTTGTTGAAAAATTGGGTACAAGTTCAACGGTTTCTACTTTTCCTCCATTTTCTATGACTTCTTTAGAACCAACAATCGTAGAAATAGAATAATCATTTCCTTTAACTAATACATCTGGCATTAGGTTTTTGATTAATTCCAAAGGTGTATCCTCGTCAAAAATAATGACCATTGAGACAAATCCCAAAGCTGCTAATAACCTGGCTCTGGCATATTCTTGATTGATTGGTCTTTCAGGACCTTTCAAGGCAGAAACAGACCTGTCTGTATTGACTCCAACAATAAGATGGTCGCCTTTTCGACTCGATTTTTCTAAATAATCGATGTGTCCCAAATGAAGTATATCAAAACATCCATTGGTGAAAACCACCGATTCGCCTTTGTCTTTCCAGTTTTTACGAATGCTAAGCGCTTCTTTCAGGTCAACAATTTTATTCTCAGTTAAGGTTGCTTTTTGCATTTATTTTGGGAAGAAATAAAGTAAAAATAAAACTAATACCACCGAAAAACAAAATACTAATCATTTGAGTTCCGTGAAAAAAAGTAGCTAATGCAGCCCCATCTTTTAGGGGTATTTGATAGAACAATAAAGCTGATGCAACCAATGTATGGTAAGCACCAATTCCTCCTTGAGTCGGTGTGGCCATTCCAAAAGTTCCCATGACCAAAACAGTCAATCCTGCAGCTAATCCAATATTTTCAGTCATTGGGAATGCCAATAAAAGGGTGTAAGTGTTTGCAAAATAGGCGATCCAAATAATGATTGAAACCAATAAAAACTGCCAAGGATTTTTCACATAACGGATACTTGCAATGCCAGCTACCCAGCCTGCTAGTAATTTCCCAATGGTATTTTGAGTGGAGAATTTCTCCCAAATAGCTAAAACTCGTTTTTTGTTTTTCCAAAGAATAAAAATCACTAAAATTCCTATCAAAGCTAAACCAATCAGCAAGGTTTGGTTAGGCAATTTCCAATTCGGGAAAATAAGTTTTTTCAATGGTTCCCATTCAATCAAAAAATTCAAACCCACAATGGCAACAAGTCCAAGTAAGTCGACAATTCTTTCGGTAATAACGGTTCCAAATGATTTTTCGAAGGGGATATCAGCCGTTTTTTGAAGAGAACCACAGCGGGAAACTTCCCCCATTCTAGGAACGATAAAATTGGCGAAATATCCAATCATGACCGCAGAAAAAGTACGAATCGTTTTAGGTTGATAATTAATAGCATCGAGTAATTGTTCCCAACGAATTGCTCTTAAATAGTGAGAGAATAGGGAAATGATGATTGATAAAGCAACCCAATTGTAATTGGCCGTTTGAAAAGTGTGGTAAATGTCTTCCCATTTTAAATCACTTTTGGAAAATGCCCAATAAAGTAAGCCAACTGCAAGTAAAGAAGAGATGAGGTACTTTATGATGGATTTTAGCATGGTTCAGTAAATTTTCAAATAATCAATCAGTAAAATAAAGAGTAATATGCGAGATTTATTGCTGAAATTCCATTATTTTTTTATATTTTTGCAAAGTTTTTTTGGGATAATATTTCCCCTAAATAAATTTAGAATGTCCAAATTACGTATTCTTTACGTTTCAAGCGAGGTTGATCCCTTTCTTAACACATCCAAAATCGCAGACTTTGTTCGTAACCTGCCTACAGCCATGCAGGAGCGTGGTATGGAAATTCGTATCTTAGTTCCTCGTTTTGGTTCTATCAATGAGCGTAAAAACCGCTTGCACGAAGTCGTTCGTCTTTCAGGAATTACCATTCCAATGGGAGAAGAAGAAAAGCCTTTAACCATCAAAGTAGCAAGTATTCCTGCAGCAAAATTGCAAGTATACTTCATTGATAATGAAGATTATTTCCAAAGAAAATATATCTTGAATGATAAAGAAGGAGCTTTTTATCCTGATAATCATGATCGTGCGATATTTTTCTGTAAAGGAGCTTTAGAAACGGTTATTAAATTAGGCTGGTCTCCAGATATCATCCATTGCAATGATTGGATGTCTAGTTTAGTGCCATTGTACATTTCTACTTATTATAGAAATCACCCAATTTACAAGGATTCAAAAACTATTTTCTCTCCACACAATTCTGAGTTCGATTTTTCGTTTGATAAAGACGAATTAGTTGAAAAAGTTAAAATTGGTGAGATAGAAGACAATCAACTAGGTAGTTTAGATTCCGCCGATTATTTTGCTTTCATTAAAATTGGAGCGGAATATGCAGATAAAGTAGTATCATTACAAAATGCGGAAAATGTCCGTATCCAACCCATTATTGATGAATTTCAAAATAAAACCTTCCAAAATATTGCCGAAAATGATCTCGATTTCTTCGAAAAAGCTTACATTGAATTGGCCGGTAATTAAATGGGTGGGAATATTTTCCCTATTTTTAGTTTCTTGTGACGCTCCCAAAGAAATCGGTTCCGATTTGTTTGCTGTGGAAGTTGGATTGAATTACACTGATACGCTGACTATCAAGTCATCTACGGTGCAAATTGATTCCATTTACACAAGTGGTACAAATACCTTTACTTTAGGCTCTATCAATCATCCTGATTTCGGACAAGTACAGTCTAGTTTCTATACCCAAATAGCGAATGCGGATACTTTGTTTGCTAAAGAAACCTCTGTATTTGATTCTATTCGCATGGAATTGGTGTACAAAACCTTTCAAGGTGATTTGTCCAAAAAACATACCATATCGGTTCATCGTTTGACGGATAGTTTGAGATTATCTTCCACGTATTTCAATAACTCTTCCATCAGTTATGATCCTGTGGCAATTACCACACATACTTTTATTCCAAAACCGATCAAAGCTAAATCAGTTAATGGCGATTCGTTGAAGTATGATACTTTGACTTTCAAGATGAGTCCAGCTTTTGGTAAAGAATTATTGTCCAAATACGCCGATAAAACCATTGCAGGTGGTGGAGATGGATTTAGAAAATATTTGAAAGGTTTCTATATCAAATCAAGTACGGATGATGCTTCTTCTTTATTGGGATTTTCAACAGCCTATTCAAGAATGTCCATGTATTTCCATAATCCAGGTGATACCATCAAATATAAGACCTACTATTATTTCAGTTTGTCCAATTCATTAGTACCTGAACTACAAGCTAGATTTAACCGATTTGATGTCAACAGAACTGGGACTTTAGCTGCATTGAAAAAAGTGGGTGATGCTGTTCCAGCTTCTAGCTCAAACTTTATTACCTATGTTCAATCTGGAACGGGTATTGCAACTAAAATTGAGTTTCCGTATTTGAATAAATTAAAAGGAAACAAGAATGTTGCGATTAACAAAGCTGAATTGATTCTTGAGCCAGCGGATAATATCGATTATTCGGAGACTTTAGGTCAACTTTCTTTGATAGAAACCAATGCGACGAATAGAACTTTGAGAAATTCTTATGGACTATTGTATTATACAGCTGAAGGAGGTTCTGGCGCACAAACTGCTACTTTTGATGCGAATACAAAGAAGTTTACATTCAATGTCACGACTGTTTTACAAAATATTCTTTCTGGTAGAATTGCCAACAATGGAATGTTGATTACTCCCCAAATTTCTAGTATTAGTTCTACGGGATCAGCAGTTGTGAGTGAAAATGCTCGATTTGTTCCATTGAAAGCTTTGAAAACAAAATTGAAGATTTATTATTCATACATCGCTCAATAACATTTGAATATGAATACCCTCAATGCTCATTTGCGGGTTAGTTTAGTACAAAGCGATTTGCTGTGGGAATCTCCCGCGGCAAATTGTGCTTATTTGGAAGAGCAATTGCAAAATTGGAAGGGGAAAACAGACCTCATTATTCTTCCTGAAATGTTCACTACCGGTTTTAGTATGAATGCCAATGGTGCCGAAATCATGAACGGCCCAAGTCTTGCTTGGATGAAATTAATGGCTAATCGCCTAAACGTTTTGTTGGTTGGAAGCATTAAAATCAAAGAAAATACGAATTTTTTCAATCGAATGTTTGCGGTTTACCCAGATGGTCAATTTGTCTATTATGACAAAAAACATCTGTTTAGAATGGGAAATGAGCACGAATTCTATACCGCAGGCGATAAGCATTGTATCTTATCTTATTTAGGCTGGAAAATATCCTTGTTCGTCTGTTATGATCTACGATTTCCTATTTGGTCAAGAAATAGCCAATTACAATATGATTTAGCCATCTATTCGGCTAATTGGCCTGCTCCTAGGGCAAATGCTTGGTCCACTTTGTTGAAAGCACGTGCCATCGAAAATTTAGCTTATGTAGCAGGTGTCAATCGAATAGGAACAGATGGAAATCAATTGAATTACCAAGGTGATTCAGCATTGATATCTTACAAAGGTGAGGCCTTGCTGGACCTCGGAGATTTGGCTAGCATTCAAACTTTTACCCTTTCTAAACAAGATTTAGTCGATTTTCGTGAAAAATTCCCTGCTTATTTGGATGCGGATTGAATCTTCTTTTTCAATTCATTTAATTTTAGCAATGCTTCAATAGGAGATAGCGTGTTGACATCCAATTTTTCCAACATGTCACTTACCTCTTGTAATTCAGCGGGTATTTCTACACCAAATAAATTCAATTGATAATTGGCCTTTGTCATTTCTTTTAATTTATCAACATTGTCCTCCAACACATGGTCTTTTTCTAAGTTTTGAAGGATTTCATGGGCTCTTAAAACCAAAGAAGTTGGCATTCCTGCCATTTGTGCCACATGTATACCAAAGCTATGCGCCGAACCTCCAGGGACTAATTTTCTTAAAAAGATGATTTTATTACCCATTTCTTTCACAGAAACGTGGAAGTTTTTAATTCTAGGAAAATCTTCTGTTAATTCATTTAATTCGTGGTAGTGCGTGGCAAACAAGGTTTTTGCCTTGAACTTTGGATGATTATGTATGTGCTCCGCAATAGCCCAAGCCATAGAAACGCCATCATAAGTAGAGGTTCCTCTCCCGATTTCATCTAGCAACACCAAGGATTTATTGGACAAATTATTTAAAATAGCCGCCGTTTCGGTCATTTCCACCATGAAGGTTGACTCACCTTTGGATAGATTGTCTGAGGCGCCGACACGAGTAAATACTTTATCTACCAAACCAATTTCAGCGGATGATGCCGGGACAAATGAACCCATTTGGGCCATCAATACGATGAGGGCAGTTTGTCTCAAAAGTGCTGATTTACCGGCCATATTGGGACCCGTAATCATCATAATTTGCTGACTAACATTATCTAGGAAAACATCATTGGGTATATATTCTTCTCCGCTAGCTAATTGTTTTTCGATAACAGGATGCCTTCCAGCGATGATATTGATACTATCTTCCTCATGCAACAAAGGCTGTACATAGTTGTTTTTTTGGGCAACAAGAGCAAAACTTGCCAGTACATCCAAGGTCGCAATGCCAATGGCATTTAGTTGAATGTGTTCCACATATTCCAAAGCTTCTCGAACGAGATCTTGAAAAATTCCAAACTCAATGTTGGAAATTTTGTCTTCTGCATTCAGGATTTTTTCTTCGTAAATTTTTAGTTCTTCCGTAATGTATCTTTCTGCATTCACCAAGGTTTGTTTGCGTATCCATTCGGGGGGTACTCGGTCTTTGTGCGAATTGGTTACTTCTAAATAATAGCCAAACACTTTATTGAAAGCAACTTTTAAAGATGTGATTCCAGTACGCTCAATTTCTCTTTTTTGCAAAGCAGCCAAATAGTCTTTACCATTGGAAGAAAGTAAATGCAATTCATCCAATTCAGCTAAATAGCCTGTTTTGATAATTCCACCTTGATGCGAAAGAATAGGAGGGTCTTCTCTTAAAGCTTGATCTATTTTGTTGACCAAAACGGCACAAGGATTAAGTTGGTCGGCCCATTTTTTCAAACTAGAGGCAGTTTGAGCCAGTAATAATTCTTTGATGGCCGGGATTTGTTGCAATGCCCTTTTTAATTGAGATAATTCTCTTGGATTAATTCGGCCTGCAGCTACTTTTGAGATCAATCTTTCTAAGTCGCCAATTGGTTTTAAATGTGATATCAAAAGCTCCAAGACATCTTTGTTTTCCATGAGGCTAGCCACACCTTGTTGGCGCTCTTGAATGGTTTTTAGTTCTTTCAAAGGAAGAACCATCCATTTGCGTAATAATCGAGCCCCCATTGGAGTGATGGTATGGTCCATCAAAGAAATTAAAGGAACTCCACCATCTTGGGCCGAGTGTACCAATTCTAAATTTCGGATAGTGAATCGATCTAACCAAACGTATTTATCTTCTTCAATGCGTTGAATGGAAGAGATATGGCCCACTTGTTTATGTTCTGTTTCTGCCAAATAATGTAAAATTACGCCAGCAGTAATAATTCCTTGGGGCATTTCCTCAATTCCGAAACCCTTTAAATTTTGGGTTTTGAAGTGTTGCGTTAGAAGAGGGTAGGTGAAATCCATGGTGAATATCCATTCTTCCATGGAAAATGAATGGTATTGATCCCCAAAATATTCCAGATATTGATTCCTGAATTTTTTAGGGTATAATATTTCTGCAGGTAAAAAACTTTGGATGAGTTTTTGAATATAGGCCAATGGGCCTTGCGAGCACATGAATTCTCCCGTGGAGATATCTAAAAATGCAATTCCAAAAATATTGGATTTACTTTCCTCAAATGAAATAGCCGCTACATAATTATTTCGATTGTGGTCGAGTACTTGATCATTGAAAGAAACTCCTGGAGTAACTAATTCGGTGACTCCTCTTTTTACAATGCCTTTGGCCGCGGCAGGGTCTTCTAGTTGATCGCAGATGGCAACTCTTTGCCCCGCGCGAACTAATTTGGGTAAATAATTATCCAAAGAATGATGCGGAAAACCGGCCAATTGGTCATCTGCATTACCATTGTTTCTTCTGGTTAAAACAATACCCAAAATTTTAGAAGCTTTGACTGCATCTTCGCCAAAAGTTTCATAGAAATCGCCAACACGAAAAAGCAAAATAGCACCAGGGTATTTTGCTTTGATTTGATTGAATTGTCGTGAAAGTGGGGTTTCTCCTTTTTTCAAAGGTTCTTGCCCATCAGGTAATTTTTTGGCCAAAACAGGTATGATTAAGATGTAAAAATACGGATTTTGACAGAAAAACACTTCGCTTTTTAAAACAAAAAATAAATCTATTTATGAGAAAAATAATAATTTTTGCTTGTATCATTTGAGAATTTAGATTGAAAAAGATAGATTTGCTTTTTATTCATTTAAAAATGAAATAAAATGAACCTAACCTTTTAATAAATAAACCATACGATGAATACCTTTCTACTAAAACAATGTCTATCAAATTACCTCCAACGATTACCAATCAACAACTTAGAGTTCTAGAGCTTTCCGCCAAAGGATTAACTAACAAGCAAATCGCTGATAATTTATTCATTTCTGTATCTACGGTTAAGCGCCATCGACAGGATATTATGTCGCAAGTAGGGATCAAAGGCAAATTAGAAATGCGTATTTTTTTGAGGAGTTTTTTGCAAGAGTAATACGAATGTAAAATTAAGAATGTAGAATTAAGAATGTAGAATTTTACATCTTACATCTTACATCATACATCTTAAATCAAAGTTTAAACACCAACTGCCCTATAACATCCGTTTTATGATTGGCATTGATTAAATCATATCCTGAACCTATTTCTTCCCTGTCTAAGTACTGTGATCTGCCTAGTTTAATGGCTATGTTAATGTGTTGATTGATTTTATTTTCAATGACCAAAACGTTCCGAAATCCGATACCATTGTAAGCGGGCAAGGAAAAGGCATAGGGCACACTCATTTCATAAGCATATAATCTTGTATCATAACTTGGAGTATGGTAGTAGGCCAATCGCGTAGAAAATTCCCACTTTTTAATTTGGTACTTCACATCTTCTAACAGAAGTATTCCCAATTCGGATTGAATATTGGAATAGATATAATGGAGCATAACTCGAGTGTGTAAACTAAAATTCTTTTGAAAATAGTGGATCAAATCCCAACTACCTTGAAATTGATGCATTCGGGTAATAGGATAGAGGGGAGCAGGTCCATCTCCTTCTTTGGAAGTCCATTTTAATTGAACAAAAAATTTCTTTTTATTTCGTTTTTCCCATTGATAACGGCTCAATAATTCCCAGCCTGAGCTTTGTTCCTTACTTACTTGGTATTTGAGATTTGGGAATAGGAAAAAATCGAAGTAGGAGGAGATTTTACTTCTTCTATTTAGTTGGATTTGATTTCCCAAAAATAGTCCATATTCATTGGTGGTATTGCTGGCCTCACCAAATCCTTGTGATTTGGGACTAAAATAGGAGGGAGAATACATTCGAGTCGAATAAGAAAAGTCTACTTTTTTCGAAAGAGAAAAGGCTCCTCCTTGCAAAATTGCCAATGATTTGGGCCATGTCATAGCGAGTTCACCCATGAGTTGAATATTGTTCCAAGGGAACTGAAAACTAAAGGATGAATTGTATAATTGTTGACCACTCCATTCAGATTGTTTATAGGCCAGATTAGAGGCTATTTTAGGAAGTGAATAGGTCGTAGCGACTATATTGAATTGCATCATCAACGGCCATTTTGCCATATATTGCCAACTGCCTCCAGAACTAAATTCATCTACATTTTCTTTTTTACTTAATTCAGATTCAGTTCGATGAAAACCATCTATGTCCCAAGATTTTATGACTGATTTCGAACTGGAATCTTTTCCTAAGGTGGCATCTAATTTTCTAATGGAATAAAATGCTTGAAATTGTAGGCTTTTTGAGATTCGAAAAGTGGCATGAATACCCCGATAAAAACCATTTTCTCCCACTGAGCTATACGCTAATACTCCAATATGAAATCGCTGTGTCGCTTTGATGCTTTCATAACTTTTACCTAAAGAAAAACCACCAGATTGCATTAATCCTTGTCCCCATTGATTAAGGAAATCACCAAGAATGATTTTTTCTACAAAATGATTGAATTTAATTTCGACAAATGCACTTGTAAAATCGGTCCAACTTGTTTCTCCAGCATCTTTTTGGCTCAAAATTCCCCATCTTAAATTGGGATTGATTTTAGCCCTGTAACGGATCGTTTGGTTGAAAGGATTGCCTAAATACCTCACTTTACTTCGACTATCTGGCGGAGAAAATCCTTTTTTTTCTTCTAAGGTAAAATCTGTTTTTAGAAGTATTTGATGATTGGCTTGATTTGCCTCAAAAAGCTTTGATTGTAAAGAATTACATTGAATAAATGGGCTTAACTTTCTTAAAGTGATTAAATCGAATTGTGGAATTACTTGTAATTCATAAATGGATAAAAACTCCTTTATGCGATCTCGATGTTGCATAAAATGGTCAATCTGAGACTTTGTTAAAATCGATAAACTATTCCATTCAGCTTCCGTGACGGTATTTATATTCAGTGGATTTTGAAAATAGTAATTATAGATGGATTGTCTTTCTTCTTCCTCCTCGTAATTAGTTCGATCCTTATTTGAATCTTGAGCGAAGATGGAAGGAAGGAATAAAAGTCCTATAAAAATAAATATCAGCGATTTCAAGGTATTTTTTCTTGAAATTACTGATATCTATGGGTGTTCTTGAAAAGTTAATTGATAAAGAAAATCAACTAATTGAATTTTCGTTGGACAAGTAGATAGAGGTCTTTCCAAGCCTCTAAATTATCTTGATTTTGGTAAGAAATATAGCGTTGATTCAACTCATTTTGCCAATTAGATGCATTGGATTCTTGATCAATAAATTCAATTAATTCATTGAATTTATCAGAATCACCTGCAAATAGTTGTAAGATAAATTGGATTTTTTGATTGATGCTGATTGTTTCTGACAGTTGCTCTGTCATTTTACTTTCTACCAAATTTTTTAACGAGCTATTAGAAACTGCAATGGTCTCAAAAAACTTTTCTTCTGGAGCAGCTTGCAATTGCTCTAATATATTTTTTGGCTCATTGTTCACATTCTCTTCATTTCTTACTTCACTAATATCTTCTTTTCTCTCTTCTCTTTCCTCTCTTCTCTCTTCCATCTCTTCCATCTCTTCCAATTCATCCAATTTTTGGAAATAAACTTCTGCAGAAAGGAAAGGGTCAATATTCTCATTTTGTGTAAAATGGGCAAATTGAGGATCTTCAAATGGATTGAAGGCAATTTCATTCATGGAAATGGGCTCTTCATTTAGAAGATCATTGATCCAATTTTCCCATATTTCTTGAGGTAATTGAACTTGTAGAACCAATGTTTTTGAAAGCGCTTCCCAACGTTCAACAAAACGCTCATTTTCCCAATCGAAACAAGGAAAAATTTCAGGAAGTTTATTTGAATTTAATTGGCGTTGAATCTCTACTTGAATTTTGTCTAAAATTTCAGTTTGGATTTCTTGCCCTAAAATATCTTGGAAGGTCATTACTGAGTCTTTATTTGCCCAATAATGAAGAAAAATATTCGGAGATTTCATGTGAAATTATTTTAGATTAAGTGCTTCGCAGGCTTTCATGGCTGCGGTTTGTTCTGCTTTCTTTTTGGAATATCCTTTTCCTTCCGCAATTTTTTCATCATCTAAAGTAATAATAGCGGTAAACTCTTTATTGTGGTGAACTCCTTCCTCCTCCAAATTGAAAATCACTTTTTTGCCTTCTTTCTGCGACCATTCTATAAGAATAGACTTGAAATTAGGGTTGTTTTGAACAACGGTTTCTAAATCGAAATATTGAGTGAGAATTTTTTTAATGATGAATTTTTGGGTAAAGGCAAAACCTTTATCAAGATAAACAGCCCCAACAAAGGCTTCCAATGCATCCCCGTACATACTTGATCTAGATAAGGATGTTTTTCTTTGGTTTTCGTGTTCAATGATGGTGTCTAAGCCAATTTTTCGGCCCAATACATTCAGTGAATCTCTTGAAACCATTCTTGATCTTATTTCAGTCAAAAAACCTTCGTCTTTAAAAGGGAATTTTTTGAACAAATATGTCGCAGTAATGACTCCTAGGACAGAATCTCCTAAAAATTCTAATCGTTCATTCGATTCTTTGTATGATTTAGCAATGCTATCTTTTGATGCAGATGAATGAAGAAAGGCTAATCGATATAATTGTAGATTAGAAGGATTTTCTCCTATCAAATGCTTGACAGATTTTTTAAGAAACTTCTCTCTTGCATCTAAGCGCACAAGGCCCAATCCCTGTAAAAGAGAAGATATCATAAGCTATATTTTTCTGAAGATTACAGTTGCATTGTGTCCACCAAAACCAAATCCATTGCTCAATGCGATATCAATTTTACGAGATTTACCAACATTTAATGTTAAGTCCAATTTTGGATCAATTTCAGGGTCAAGGTTTTGACAATTGATGGTTGGAGGAACAAATTGGTGTTGAATAGCAAGGATAGAAGCGATAGCCTCTACAGCTCCTGCACCACCTAATAAATGTCCTGTCATCGATTTAGTGGAAGAAATACTTACTTGGTAAGAATGATCTCCGAAACAATCTAAGATTGCTTTTAATTCTTGAGGATCTCCAATAGGAGTAGAAGTTCCATGAGTATTGATGTAATCAACCTCTTCTGGTTTGATTTGAGCATCTTCCAATGCATCAATCATGGATAATAATGCTCCATATCCATCTGGATGTGGTGCTGTAATGTGGTGGGCATCTGATGAGAAACCACCTCCAATTAATTCTGCGTAAATTTTTGCTCCACGAGCTTTTGCATGCTCATATTCTTCTAGGACAATTGCTCCTGCACCTTCTCCTACTACAAATCCATCACGATCTGCATCGTAAGGGCGAGAAGCGGTTGCGGGATCATCGTTTCTTGTTGACATTGCGTGCATGGCAGTAAATCCACCTACGGAAGCAATTGTTACAGGTGCTTCTGAGCCTCCTGTTATACATACATTGATTCTACCTGTACGAATATAGTTAAAGGCATCAATGATGGCGTTGTTCGCAGAGGAACAAGCGGATACGGTAACGTAGTTAGGTCCTCTGAATCCATTTCTAATTGAAATTTGTCCAGAACTAGAATCGGCAATCATTTTAGGGATAAAAAATGGATTGATTTTGGGAGTACCATCTCCTTTGCCAAAATAAATCATTTCATCTTCGAAAGTCTTTAAACCTCCGATACCTGATCCCCAAATAACACCAACTTTATTTTTGTTGATTTTTTCCATGTCAAAACCAGCATCAGCAATGGCTTCATCAGATGCAACAACTGCATACTGAGTGAAAGGGTCCATTTTGCGGGCTTCTTTTGGATTGATGAAGTCTTCAACCTTGAAATTTTTAATTTCACAGGCGAATCGAGTTCTGAATTTTTCAGCATCAAATTTGGTGATAGGTCCACAACCACTTTGGCCGGTTGATAATCCATTCCAAAATTCTGACACTGTATTTCCGATGGGTGTAAGGGCTCCAAGACCCGTCACTACAACTCGTTTTAACTCCATTTTTTAAATTTTAATTTAAGCTTGATTCAATAAAAAATGTCAATTCGTAAGGTTAACATGATGAAGAATGTTCTTCCAGTTCTACCATTTACCAATTGACATTATTATTATCGTGTTTTGATTACTTTGCGTTCTCTTCCAAGTAGGTGATGGCTTGGCCTACAGTTTGGATGTTTTCAGCTTGGTCGTCAGGGATAGATACGTTGAATTCTTTTTCAAATTCCATGATCAACTCAACCGTGTCTAATGAGTCAGCTCCTAAATCGTTAGTGAAAGATGCCTCTGGAGTAACTTCAGATGCCTCTACTCCTAATTTTTCAACGATGATGCTTTTTACTTTTTCTGCAATATCTGCCATTTTATAAAAATTTTGGGGTTCAAAAACGATGCAAAGATTAGAATTAAAACTTAAATTGTCAAACAAATTTTAAATCTAATTGCACTTAAAAATTATTTTTTTGTAAAATACTTATTTATTCTTCTAAAAATTATAAATTAATCCAGTTTTTTGGATTTTTTTCTTTTAAAAACACAAAGAAGCAGCTCCTAACAAACCTGCATCATTTCCCAATAATGCTTTTTTGATGCTTAATTTTTCTAAATAAGCGGGAGTCAACCAATAGTTTAGTCTTTCAGTAATGCTTGGTAAAATAAAATCAAAGGAAGCTGATAATCCGCCACCAATAAAAATATTCTTAATATCTAGAACGCGAATTAGACTTACCAACATATCACCCAACATCTCACCAACTTCTTTCCAAACAGCTAAAGCTAATTCATCACCTTCTTCTGCCGCAACGACTAAAGCAGTAGTTGAGATGGTGCCATCAGCTGCTAAAACCGTAGATCCTTTGTATTCGGCACGCATTTTGGTAGCTAATTGAAGAAGTTCTTTTTTTCCCACATTTCTTTCTAATACTTTACCATTTCTGGAAGGAACGTGACCGGGTTCCATGGCATTGCCATCACCTCCCAAAAAGATTTTACGATCGATCACCGCAGCGCCTCCAACTCCTGTTCCCAATGTAATAAAAATAAAATCTTCAGGCATGGTCGATTTTTCTGGTGAGAAATAGAATTCTCCCAATGCTGCTGCATTAGCATCATTTTCCATGAAAAATTGATGTTCTGGAAATCTTTTTTCCAACATGTCAATCATGTTTGCACCGTCAATTTCAGGGATAGCAGTGATTTCGATTAATGTTCTACGGTTTTTGGTAAGAATGCCTGGAAGGCCGATTCCTACTTTTTTTACCGACTTATGCTGATACAGTTGTAAGGCAATTGCATCTGCTAAACGATCTAAAAAATGATGTGATTCACGCCAAGTGGCAGTATCATAACTTTGAAAATTATTTATTTGTCCTGTATCTGGATGAACAATTCCCATTTTAACTCCCGTTCCACCTACATCAATACCTAAATATTCTTCTGTTACTGCCATTTTCTTCAATTAATTTGGAATGCGAATTTCATTAAATTTAGCCTTAAATTCAAATTTTGCGATTGATTTTTATTCTAGGAAGAGAAGAGAGAAGAGAGGAGAGAGAAAAGAGAAAAGAGAAAAGAGAAAAGAGAAAACTCTTACTTCATACCTCATACCTCTTACCTCATACCTCTTACCTCTTACCTCTTACCTCTTACCTCAATACTTCCTCTCCAGCTTTTCCATGATTTTTGCTACGCCCGGGCAAATCAGCACATTTTTTGCAGTTAAGCCCATAATGCCCATCATATTTTTTCGATTCGTATGAGGATATTCTCTACATGCCTTGGGGCGATGCTCGTAAATTTGGCAAGTATTGTCGTCTGATAAAAAGGGGCAAGGACTGTTGGGATAAACCCAGTCGCCATCAGAATCTTTGATTAAATATTGATCTAGAAAGTCGGAAACCTTCATTTTTAACAACTTAGCTACCCGTTGAATATCTGTTTCATTCCACATGGGACTCGTTGTTTTACAACAATTCGCACAAGTAAGGCAATCCAAATTTTCAAAAACCTCTTCATGGGCTTGGTGAAATTGTTGATCTAAATCTTTTGGTTTTTTGGCTTTTATCCGTTGAAAAACCTTTTTATAGCTGAGATCTTTTGGCATTAAACAGCTGATTTGTTAAAACATGTTCTACATCTTGCTTCGTAGGAATCCATTTCCCCCAATAAAACAGTTTGATTTTGATTTACAGTACGATAGGAATAATTGGCAACGCCTCCGCATTGAACGCAGACAGCATGAACTTTCGTTACATATTCAGCAATTGCCATCAATGAAGGCATGGATCCAAATGGAAGTCCCTTGAAATCCATATCAAGCCCTGCAACGATGACTCTTTTTCCTTGATTGGCCAGGGTATTACAAACTTCAACTATTTGATCATCAAAAAATTGTGCTTCATCTAATCCGACCACATCACAATCGCCGGCTAAAAGTAGAATTTCACTGGCACTTAATACAGGAGTTGAGCGAATGGAATTTTGATTATGAGAGACAATGTCTTCTTCATGATAGCGAATATCAGAGGCTGGTTTGAAAATTTCTACTTGCAATTGAGCAATTTTAGCTCTTTTAAGCCTTCTGATTAATTCTTCGGTTTTTCCAGAGAACATAGATCCACAAACCACTTCTATCCAACCTTGAGAGTTGGGATGTTGAGCAGATTTGGAATGGGTGGGTTCTTGAAACAAAATGATAAGAAGGCCCCTGCGTGAGACAGGGGCCTGTTTGAATTATTTGGAAGTAAGTGTCGCAGAAAAATATTCGCGATTCATACGTGCAATGTTCTCAATAGAGATTCCTTTTGGACATTCAGCCTCGCAAGCGCCTGTGTTAGAACAAGCCCCAAAACCTTCTTCATCCATTTGAGCAACCATCGCTAATGCTCTTTTGCTTCGCTCTGCTTGACCTTGAGGAAGTAAAGCTAATTGCGATACTTTTGCGGATGTAAACAACATCGCAGAAGCGTTTTTACAAGCAGCTACACAAGCTCCACAGCCAATACATGCAGCTGCAGCAAATGCTTCGTCTGCATCATCTTTAGGTATCGGTAAATTATTGGCATCTTGTGCATTTCCTGTATTGACAGAGATAAATCCACCTGCCGCAATGATACGGTCAAAAGCAGAGCGATTCACCGTCAAATCTTTGATGACCGGGAATGCACCCGCTCTCCATGGTTCAATGGTAATCGTTTCTCCATTTGAGAAACTACGCATGTGTAATTGACAAGTTGTTACACCTTTGTTAGGTCCATGTGGGCGTCCGTTGATGTACATAGAGCACATACCACAAATTCCCTCTCTACAATCGTGATCAAAAGCTACTGGATCATCTCCTTCTTCGATTAAACGATTATTTAATACGTCAATCATTTCTAAAAATGACATATCTTCGGAAATGCCACTAACTTGGTAAGTTTCAAACTTCCCAGCTGTATTGGCATTTTTTTGTCTCCAAATTTTAAGCGTAAGGTTTAAATTTCCTTCCATTTTATCGAATTATTTATAAGATCTTTGAGCTATTTTAATATTGTCGAATTTCAATTCTTCTTTATGTAAATTGAATTTAGATTCACCTTCGTATTCCCATGCCGCCACATAAGCGTATTTTTCATCATCACGTAAAGCTTCTCCTTCTTCTGTTTGGTATTCTTCACGGAAGTGACCACCACAACTTTCATTTCTGTTCAAAGCATCGATACACATCAATTCTCCTAATTCCAAGAAATCTGCAACACGACCCGCTTTTTCCAATTCCGGATTGAAATTATCCACTTCGCCAGGTATTCTAACGTCACTCCAAAATTCTTTACGTAAAGCTTGAATTTCAGCAATCGCCTCTTTTAAGCCTTTTTCATTACGTGCCATACCACACTTATCCCACATGATTTTTCCTAATTTTTTGTGGAAATAATCAACAGGCTTAGTTCCTTTGATATTCATCAATTGATTGATTTTATCACTTACTTCTTTTTCAGCAGCAACGAAATCTGCGGAATCAGTTGGAATTGCTTTGGTACGAATTTCAGAAGCTAAATATGCTCCGATGGTGTAAGGAATTACAAAATAACCATCTGCTAATCCTTGCATCAAAGCCGATGCTCCTAATCTGTTCGCTCCGTGATCAGAGAAATTCGCTTCTCCTAAGGCATATAAACCTGGGATTGAAGTCATTAAGTTGTAATCAACCCAAAGTCCACCCATGGTGTAGTGAACAGCTGGATAAATACGCATAGGCACTTCATAAGGATCTTCTCCTGTGATTTGCTTATACATATCAAATAAGTTGCCGTATTTTTCTTTTACAACTTCTTTTCCCATCAATTGAATTTCTTCATCCGATGGATGATGAATATTTCTTTTATTGGCTTCTCCTTTACCATAACGAATAATTGCAGCAGCATAATCTAAATAAACTGCCATTTTGGATGCACCAACACCAAAGCCAGCATCACATCTTTCTTTGGCTGCTCTAGAAGCAATATCACGAGGAACTAAATTTCCAAAAGCAGGATATCTACGCTCTAAGTAATAATCGCGCTCCTCTTCAGGAATTTCATTCGCTTTTCTAGTGTCATTTTGCTTTTTAGGTACCCAAATTCGACCATCATTTCTCAATGATTCTGACATCAATGTCAATTTCGATTGGTGATCTCCTGAAACAGGAATACAAGTAGGGTGAATTTGTGTGTAACAAGGGTTAGCAAAATAGGCTCCTTTTTTGTGTGCTTTCCAAGCTGCAGTCACATTCGACCCCATGGCATTGGTCGATAAGTAAAATACGTTTCCGTATCCACCAGTACAAAGTAAAACAGCATGGCCGAAGTGACGCTCTAAATTACCGCTCACTAAATCTCTAGCAATGATACCACGTGCTTTACCGTCAATAACCACCACGTCTAACATTTCATGGCGAGTGAATAACTCGACATTACCCATACCCACTTGGCGTTGTAAGGCAGAATAAGCACCTAACAATAATTGCTGACCTGTTTGACCAGCAGCATAAAAAGTACGTTGAACTTGCGTTCCACCAAATGAACGGTTGGATAATAATCCGCCATATTCACGAGCAAAAGGAACTCCTTGTGCCACACATTGGTCTATGATTCCGCTGGAAACTTCAGCTAAACGATGTACGTTTGCTTCTCTTGCACGGTAATCGCCACCTTTAATGGTATCGTAAAATAAACGATGAACTGAGTCACCATCATTTTGATAATTTTTTGCAGCATTGATACCTCCTTGTGCAGCAATTGAGTGTGCACGGCGGGGAGAATCTTGGAAGCAAAATACTTTTACTTTATATCCTAATTCGGCTAAAGAGGCAGCTGCCGAAGCACCTGCTAATCCTGAACCAACCACGACTATCTCTAAAGAACGTTTGTTCGCAGGATTTACCAAAGAAACACTGGAACGATATTTGGTCCATTTTTCAGCTAATGAGCCTTCTGGGATTTTTGAATCTAACTTTGTCATATCAATCGTATCGGCTGAGGAATTATTTAATCAAATGAAAATGTAAAGCAATCGGCATTGCAGCAAAAACGATCGATACAATGATCGCATAAGCAGCGCCAAAAGTTTTAATTGCTGGAGTATATTTTGGGTGATTCCATCCTAAAGTTTGGAATGCACTTTGAAAACCATGTAATAAATGGTAGCCTAATGAAATACAACCTAATACATAGATGGCTACAACGATAGGGCTTTCAAATACCAATTGCATTTCTTGGTACAATGTTTTGCTCTCTAAACCATCAGTTAATCTAGAGAAATACCAAAAATGCTTTAAGTGGATGATTAAAAATAACAATAATAAAGTTCCTAATAATCCCATTGAACGAGAGTACCAAGTACTGTTCGCTTTTCCATCAATCACCGCATAAGCTACAGGACGTTTCTTTTTATTTTCCAACCATAAGCTTAAACCATCAAAAATGTGATAAATTAATCCAACGAACAAAACGATTTCCATCGTACGAATCAAAGGGTTAGTACCCATGAATTCAGCTCCTTCATTGAAAGTAACACCTCCATCATTTAAAAAGATTGTTGCATTTAGTCCGCAGTGGATAACCAAAAAGCTAATTAAAAATAGGCCTGTGATAGCCATAAGGAGCTTTTTTCCAAGGGATGAGTTAAGTGATTTTGCTAACCAAGCCATAGAGAATTGTTATTTATAAATAGTTTAAATAAATTTTTTGAGTGACAATTTTAGATTTGCCTTTGAAATTTTGGTATCAAAACTACAATCGAAACAGCTGTCAATCAAATTAATCGAATAAAAAATCTGTTTTTTTTGATTTTTTCTTTAATTCATTATTAACTTTCAGATATGCAAAATTGTTTTATGCCGCTTTTAAAGAAATTTTCCGCCTTTTTATTTATTACCCTAATTTTTAGTTTGTATTCTTTTACAAGCTTAGCTACCCACTTGAAAGGGGGAGAAATAACGGTGAAGCGTATTTCAAACAAAACCTTAACTTTTGAATTTACTTTAACTACTTACACGGAAGATAATCCTGCGAACAGAGATCAAATAGATGTGAACTTTTGTTTTGGAGATGGTTCTGGTATCGTAAAAGCTGCTCGTTGTTGTGGAACACCTATTTCCATTGGAAATGGAACCATGAAAAATTTGTATAAAGTGCAATATACATATCCCGCACCTGCACTTTCGTATAAAGTATCTGTAGCCATTCCCAATAGAAATGAAAACGTTCGAAACATCGATCGATCTGTCAATGTACCTTTTTATGTAGAAACAACTTTTTCCATTAATTCAGGTTTAGGGCAAAATTCGACGCCTTTATTATTGAATCCAGCGGTTGATTTGACCGCCGTTGTAGGCCAACCTTTTATTCACAATGCCAACGCAGTAGATGCAGAGGGTGATAGTTTAGCCTATCGTTTAACTGTTTCAAAAACAGGAGATTATCAATCGTGTACGGCATTGGGTAGGGGAGATATGGCTCCTGGATTTGTGCAACCCAATTTAGCGGTCAGTAATCCAACCTTAGTTTCTTCCTTTACCATCAATTCAAGAACAGGCGATTTAATTTGGGATTCACCACAAGAAATAGGTAAATACAATTGTGCTTTTATTGTAGAGGAATGGAGAAATGGTATCAAGATTTCAGAAACCGTTCGAGATATGCAAATTGAAGTGAAGGACCTCGATAATAAAGGTCCTAAACTGACAGTGCCAGCAGATGTCTGCGTACAAGCCGGAGCCAATATTTCTACTACGATTACTGCAATTGATCAAGCCTCCAAAACAGGTCGTTTGGATCCATTAACAATTACGAGTTCAGGCAATGTTTATCAAATTGATACTGTTTATGCGGTAAAACCGCCTTACGCAACTTTTGTATCCAGACCCGCTCAGGTAAGTCCTGCTTCTGGTGTTTTTAACTGGCAAACTTCTTGTGTACATATTCGAAAAGAGGCTTATGATGTATTTTTTAAAGTAACAGATATTCCTCCTACAGTTTATATTGACCGATTGGTTGATAGTAAAATTTGGAAAATTAAGGTCATTGCCCCAGCCATTAAAAATTTACGTTCCAGTATTTCTATTGGAAAAAGTGCGATTACACTCAAATGGGACGCATATACCTGTGCATTACCCAATGCCAAAATTGTAATTTATCGAAAGCAAGGACCATGTGCACCCATCGAACTAAAATCTTGTGAAACAGGAATGACACAATTCGGTTTTACAGAAATTGGTCGAGTAGATGTAACATCCAATCAATTTGAAGATTTAAATGGAAATATTCCATTCGCAAAAAACACCAATTATATCTATGTTGCTTTGGTAGAATTTACCAATTCCAAAGGAAGTGGAGACGTTAGTCCGCTTTCAAATTCAACTTGTATTTTTATTCCGACTTCTTCCCCTTTAATGACCAATGTCTCTGTCATGAAAACGGCAGCGATAGGCGGGGAAATTCTTGTTCGTTGGACAAGGCCAATCAAATTAGATACCTCCATTTATCGTGGACCTTATCGTTATCGAGTTTTAAGAGCGGAAGGTGTTGTTAGTGAGGATTTTGTTCAAGTGGGTGATTTTATTCCGGCTAAAATTTATCCTGCTCAAAATGATACAAGTTTTGTAGATAAAACAGCTAATACTGATAGTAAAATTTATCGATACAAAGTGGATTTTTATTATTCACAAAACAATCAATATGTTTTATTGGATACACCTAATCCAGCGAGTACGGTCTATTTAATTGGTCAAGCACAGGAAAATGCTATTTCATTATCTTGGTTGAGCGATGTTCCTTGGTCGAATGATTACCAGATACATCGTGTATATCGAGAATATCCAAGAGGTTCAGGAAAATTCAACAGAATTGCAGATGTTTCTGTCGCAGGATCGAATACCTATTTGTACAAAGACGATGGGAAAGATAATTTCGACTTGGATGGTAAATTCGATTTCACCATTAAAAAGGACACCAATTATTGTTATTATGTTGAAACATTAGGCTCTTATGGAGAAGGTTTTCCTGTCATGCAATTGATCAATGCTTCTCCGATTTTATGTTACAAATTATTGAGTAATAGTGGCGGCGGCGGCTCTGGTGGATCCGGTGGAGGAAGCGGTAGTGGTGGTGGAACACCTGGTGGAGGGGGTGTAATTTCTCCTGTATTGAATCCATGTGCACCGAAATTGACTGTTTATGCACCAGATTGTGAGGCTTTAAATGGTTCTTTAAATTGTGACTTTACAACTTATACCAATCAATTAAGTTGGGTGCCCACTATTTCAGGAGATTGTGACCCCAATTTGTTAGGTTACAAGATTTATTATGCAAAAAATTCTACTAGTTCCTTTACTTTAGTAGCTCAAACCAGTGATTTGAAAAAGGCACATATTAAATCGGATGGTTTTAGAGGTTGTTATTATGTCACGGCAATCAATAAGGCTGGTAAAGAAAGTCCGAAGAGTGAAACTATTTGTGTAGAAAATTGTCCATATTTTGATTTACCAAATATTTTCAGTCCCAATGGGGATAATAAAAATGATGTTTGGTTGCCATTGCGTTGTCCAAGATTTGTGACCTTGGTTACCTGTAAAATTGTGGATCGATATGGGCAATTGATTTATGAGTATACGGGAGATTTAAAGGGTTTTGGTTGGAATGGAAAGGATAAAGACGGCAATGAAATGGCTTCTTCCACTTATTTCTATACTTGTGAGGTTGTTTTTGACATCCTAGATACAACAAATCAAAATAAATCCATGAAAGGTTGGATTGAATTAGTACGATGAAAAACATTCAGATAGCGATTGATGGGAATTGTAATTTTTGTCGCTTTTCATCCAAGCTATTGAAGCGTATGTTATCCATTCCGGTTGAAATTCATTTTCAAGGAAGTCAAGAATGCCTTCAATGGGAAAAAAAAGTCCCCAGTGAACAATGGAAATTGGATACTTTGAAAGTGGTAGCAGAAAATCAATTGTATATTAAATCTTCGGCCATCAAGTATTTGATGCAATTTTCAAAATGGTATTTTCAGCCTTTTCGAATCATTTTTTTATTCCCCAAAAGCTTCTTGGATGTTGGATATGATTTCGTTGCAAAAAATAGGTATTTATGGGGTAAAACATGCAGTATTAGCTGAATTTGTAAGAATTAGGCTTTTTAAATTATCTTTGTGCGAAAATAAAATCAATAAAAAATGAAAGCATATATATTTCCAGGGCAAGGTTCTCAATTTTCAGGGATGGCAAAAGATCTTTATGAGAATTTTTCTTTGGCAAAAAGTATCGTTGATGAGGCAGATCAAATATTGGGATTTTCTTTGTCCAAAATTATGTTTGAAGGTTCAGACGAAGAATTGAAACAAACAAAAGTGACTCAGCCTGCTATTTATTTGCATTCTGTATTAGTTGCCAAATTGGGTAAGAATTTTCAACCAGGAATGGTAGCAGGACACTCTTTAGGAGAATTTTCAGCTTTAGTAGCAGCGGGTGGTTTAGAATGGCAAGATGGATTGAAATTGGTCTATCAAAGAGCTTTGGCAATGCAAAAAGCTTGTGAAATAGAGCCTAGTACCATGGCTGCTGTTTTAGGATTGTCAGATGCTCAAATTGAAGACATTTGTTCGAAATTTGATCAAAAGGTAGTTGCAGCAAATTATAATTGCCCTGGTCAAGTGGTGATTTCTGGAAGTATTTCAGGTATTGAGGAGGCAGGCGTCTTATTGAAAGAAGCAGGAGCTAAGCGAGTTTTGCCTTTACCAGTGGGTGGTGCTTTCCACTCTCCATTTATGGAGCCAGCTAGAATTGAATTGGCAGCTGCCATTGAGGCAACAGAAATTCATCAGCCGATTTGTCCTATTTTTCAAAATGTTAATGCGAAACCTTCTCAAGACCCAGCGACGATTAAAGCGAATTTAATAGCACAATTAACAGGTGCTGTTCGTTGGACGCAATCGGTAGAAGAGATGGTGGCTGCAGGCGCGACGGAATTTATCGAGTGTGGTCCTGGTAAAGTATTACAAGGTTTAGTGCGTAAAATCCATGCTGAGGCGCTAGTTTCCTCCATGGAGTTAGAATAATTACTCAGTCAGATTCAATTTATTAGACTGATAATGAGGACTTGAGGTCTTTGTGATCAAAATAATTCATTTTTTTTGACGCTATAATTTGATAATTTAAGTTCAAGGTCTTATTTTTGCATTCGATTTGGTACTGACCTATGGTGTAAAGGTAACACATCAGTTTTTGGTTCTGATTTTCTAGGTTCGAATCCTAGTAGGTCATCAGATTTTAAAGCGCCTCTGCAAAGGGGCGCTTTTTTTTGTCAGAAGATAGAAGATAGAAAAGAGATTTGAGGTAATAGGTAATATGTAATATGTAATAGGTAATAGGTAATAGGTAAGAGGTAAGAGGTAATAGGTAATAGGTAATATGTAATAGGTAATAGGTAATAGGTAATAGGTAATAGGTAATAGAATTAAATACTAATTACTAATTACTAATTACTAACAACTAATTACTAACAACTAATTACTAACAACTAATAACTAACAACTAATAACTAACAACTAATAACTAATTGAACTTAAAGTTTCCTTTTTTTTAACATTAAGAAATTAAGAATCATTAAGAAAAAGGAACTCTTACCTCTTACCTCTTACCTCTTACCTATTACCTCTTACCTCTTACCTCTTACCTCCTACCTTTTACCTCAAACATTTTACCTAAAAAAAACACTAATAATGAAAAAAGCCATTTACATCTTACTTGCTATCTGCATTTCCAACATTATTTACGGACAAGATCTAATCATTAAAAATCCTACAATTATTCCTATGCATGTAGCCGGTAAAATCGAAGGGAAAAGTGTAAGAATAAAAGCTGGGAAAATTATTCAAATAGCTCCATTTTCGAAAATCAAAAAAGTTCGAGGAATTAAAATAATAGATGCCAAAGGGCAATATCTAATGCCTGGTCTGGCAGATATGCACGTGCATTTAACTGTCAATAATCAACTTGATTCCCTCCTGAAGACAAGTTTGAAGGCAGGAGTGACGCAAATTTGAGTAATGAATTCAGAGGAGGACCCACAAGACCATTTAACTAAAAATCAACAGAAATACCGTAGGGGATTTCCCGGAGTTTATACAAGTTTTATTATTACTCGAGAGAACCGGTATACAGAGCAACAACTGGATAGTTTATTTACGGGCGTTAAAAAACAAGGATATCATTTTATTAAGTTGTTTAGTGTAGCGGATGAATCTACTTTTTTGAATATAATGAAAAAGGCTGATCAACATCAAATGATTGTAGCTGGTCATTTTCCAAGTAATGTAGCCATGGAAACAGTTTTGAAAACTTCCTTTAAAAGTATAGAGCATTTGGGTGGATATATTCAAACTATCAATTTGAAAAATGTAGATCATTGGGTTGGATTATCGAAAGGTGTATTTAATTGTCCAACTTTGAATTATTTCCTAAAAGTAGCCAAAGTGGATTCAAGCTATCAAACAAAGCTCGAGTTGGTTTTCAATAAATTAGTTGAAAACAAAAGTCCCTTATTAGTAGGGAGCGATTTGGGAGGTTTAACTGGAATGTTAGAGGAAATGAAAATTTGGGAAAAATGGGGAGTTACTAACGACATTATTTTGAAATCAGCAACTTATCACCCTGCTTTATTTTTTAATGAATCGGCTAACTGGGGGAGTATCCAAGTTGGTATAGAAGCAAGTTTCTTGCTTTTAGATAAAAATCCTTTAGAATCAATTGATCATTTAAAAAGTATCAGAAAGATTATCCTGAGAGGGAATGAAATGTAAGGAAAAGACAAAAGAGAAAAGAGAAAAGAGAAAAGAGAAAAGAGAAAAGAGAAAAGAGAAAAGAGAAAAGAGAAAAGAGAAAAGAGAAAAGAGAAAAGAGAAAAGAGAAAAGAGAAAAGATCCTCTTACCTCTTACCTCTTACCTCTTACCTCTTACCTTTTACCTCTTACCTTTTACCTCTTACCTCATACCTTTTACCTCTTACCTCATTCATCATTTCCGTTTAATAAATTTCTTGGAGGATAACATGTGAAAATCACTCAATAAATTCACATATATTTTTTCGTGCTCCCAAAAAATATAAAATTCGAATTCATTAATCTGTTAACGTTATGAAAAGCATGAATTTTAGATTATTACTTTTAATCGCATCTTTTACACTTTTTTTTGAATCTGGGAAAGCTAATTTCCATGTTTGGGAAGATCCAATTTTGAAGGTAAAAAAGAAAATTAATTTTGACAATGGGGATTTATTAATTGAGGCTAAGCCCAATAAGTATGTATTGGTATCAAAGATTAAGTTGCACAAAGATTTCAATAAAAATGATTTTATTGGAAACAAAGTGGTGCTTTTTAAAGATGGAAATGTTAGTTATTTTTTATTTACAGACTTGAATGTCTTGTATTTACTTGATGAGGAACATAAATTATTAAATCGATTTTATTTTTCAGATTTACCTGAAGAATCCTTGTTTAATATTCATATGAGTGATATTCAATACTTGATTTTAGTGATTTTTTTGAGTGTATTTTTTGTTTTTGTTTTTTTTGTCATTTTCAAAAAGGGAATCATATTTTATGCGGAGGTAAGAAGGCCAATCAGAAAACCGATGTATTTTGATGAATTTTTGAAATTAATATTAGACAGCGGGCCTAATTACCTGTGTTCAACACTCACACTCAATGAAATTTTGCATATCGAGAAAAAATCGTATGAAATACAGCGACAACTAAGATCTAAATTTATTCGGAATATCAATAAATTTATTTTGGATCAATATAGAATCAAAAATGCTGTAATTCGGGTATCTGCTAGCGAAGATCGTCGATTTGTTTATTATCAAATAACCCAGGCTACCTACTTTAAATTGAAATCATTCATTAACATGGGCAAATAATAAATACTATGTGAATGTCACTTAAAACACACTTTTTTTATTGTTTCTTGAGTTTAGTTTTTGTCTTTTTGAGCATTGTTTCTACTTGTTTTAAATTATAAAAATGTATGTTTCCGCAATTGATACTTTTCCTCAAAAGGAAGTATGATTCCTTTTTGGATTTTCTTGCCGATTTTTTTTGGTCAGCGATTGATTTTCTCCTCGATAAAATATTAAAGTAAATTAAATGAAGCATTTTAGAATTCTGTGTGTTATATGTGTGTTATTATTGGGGAATGTTCAAAATTTTTTTGCTCAGAATATCAGTTTTCAAAATATCAATTCGGCTAAAGTCTATCTTTCTTCAAAAGGGATTTCGGAAGAGGAATTTCTCACGGCTTTAAAGGCAAAAGGATTTGATGTTAACAACACTCAAGTGGATTATATTTTGCAGAATAAATCTTTAATTCAAAACGTAGTTCAGGAATTAGAGTTAAGCAAAGTTTCCAAGGGAATTGAACAAAAACCCGTATCAGGTTCAATTTCAAATGAAAATGGAACAGTTCAGACTGCTAAAATGCCTTCTGAAGTTCCGACCCCAACTTTGGAGAAAGATCTTAGAGTTGCCAAAACTTCTGTGAAAGATACCGCTCAAACAATAGATTTTCCTATGACTGGAATCTACGGGCATGATTTATTTGAAAAAAGTAAAATTTCTAATTATTTGAATTTAAAGGACGTAAGCCCTCCAAATTCTTATGTTTTAGGGCCGGGGGATAAAATAAATGTATTGATTTTTGGTAAATCACAGGCTGATCTTCTGTATGAAATTAATATAGATGGGTATATTCAACCCACTTCTATGCCAAAATTGTTTTTAAAAGGTTTAACACTACAACAAGCAAAGGCATATTTATTAAATCGTTTTTCTTCCTATTATCAGTTTAATTCTGATCAATTTGCATTAACTATTCAATCTGCTCGCCAAGTTACAGTTAATATTTTTGGAGAAGTAAATAATTCTGGCATTTATAGTTTGTCTGGTTTAAACACTGTTTTAAATGCAATTGCCGTTGCTGGTGGGCCTAATTCTTTAGGGAGTATTCGAAATATACAGCTGATTCGTAATGGAAAGACAACAACTTTTGATGTGTATGCTTTCTTGGAAAATCCTTCTAGCCAATTTGATTTTTTTCTGCAAAATAACGATGTCATTTATGTTCCTTTATCCAAAAAAATTATTCGACTAGAAGGGGCTGTAAATCGAAATTTGCGATTTGAATTAAATGAGAAAGAGGGAATGAATGAATTAATTAAGTATGCTGGAGGCTTACCTAGTACTACTTTTACAGAAATCGTTCAAATTGTTAGAATTGAAAATAATCAAACCATTTTAAATGAATATGCCTTAAACGATTTGATTTTAACAAAAAAGGTACATCTTCAAAATGGTGATATTGTTCGATTTAAAAAGTTAAACTCACCTATCAAAGACTTTGTTATAGCAAGTGGTGCATTTTATTATCCAGGGCAATTTGATTTTGATTCTACCAAAACGTTAAAAAATTTAATTAAAAAAGCCAGATTTCTTCCTGAGGCAAATTTGAATTATGCTTTTATCTATCGTGATAATTTTGATAATACAAAAAAGGCTATTCCCATTAATTTGAATTCCATATTAAATTCTGATCTTGATTTTCAGCTTATTAAAGGGGATGAAATATTCATATTCGATAAATCTCAAATTACGGATGCTTTTAAAATAAGTGTTTCAGGAGAAGTTAGAAGTCCATTTTCTCGAAGTTTTCGATTTGATGACACAATCTTCTTAGAAAATGCAATTGAATTAGCAGGAGGGTTAAAAAGTGGGGCTTCTAATTCTGCTTATGTATTAAGAAACAACCCTTTTTTACCTAAAAAAACAACTTATATTCCTCTTGATTTAGATAATAGTAAGCAGTTTAAAATGCTTCCAGGTGATGAGTTAATCGTACTAAATAAAGCGGATTATGAGTTTGATAAAAGCATTAGAATCATGGGTGAAGTGAATGCAGAGTATGCAACACGATTTGACACTTCAATGTCCATTAGGGATTTGTTTATTTTAGCTAAAGGAAAGAGTTTATTGGCAGATTTGAACAATGTCGATTTATTTCGAGTCGTATTTAACGGAAATCAGATTAGTCGAGTTTCTATTAAACTAGATTTAAATGATAATTATGAGGTAGAAAATTTGCCTAATTTCAGTCTGGAACCTTTTGATATCATTGTGGTTCGTAAAATCCAAAATTCAAGATTTCAAGATTTATTAACAATCACCGGTGAAGTTAAATTTCCAGGTCCTTATTTAATTAAAAAGGATAAATACTTTTTTTCTGAATTAATACAAGATGCGGGAGGTTTTACTCAATTTTCAGATATAAATAATATCGTACTATCGAGAAAAGGGGAGGGTAATATTGTGTTTTCTGCACTTGAAGCAATCAATAATTCCGGAGAATTATTTAAAGATCCAATTCTGCGGCCCAATGATGAAATAACTGTTGGGTTAATTAATAATACCGTAAAAATAAATTTAACTGGAACCAAATTGTTTAGTGATTTACAAAATAGCATTCTTATTACTTATCATGGCAAAAGTACAGCTAAATGGTACATAAATAATTTTGCTGGAGGATTTGAAGCAAATGCCGATCGGAATAGCCTATTTGTTTTATCTAAATCAGGGAAAGTTACAAAAACTTCAAAAGTATTTTTTATTAGAAAGTATCCCAAGTTGAATCCTGGAGATACAATTGGGTTAAGGTTGAAAGTTCCAAAGGAAGAAAAGTCAAATAATGATAAGCCATTTGATTGGGAAAAATTGACTTCTAAGGTAATCAGTATTTTTACGGCATTAGCCTTAATTCAAGCATACGTTAAGTAAATAGATACGCAGAGATGGAAGGAGATTTAGATTTGATGCTGGAATTGAAAAAAAGTTTCAGACTATTATCAAAATACAAATTGATAGTCTTGGCAATGGCCTGTTTATTTGGAACAGGAGGATTTTTTTATGCCAAATTCTCAGAACCAACTTTTCGATCTGAATTATTGTTTTCAATTAAATCTGATATGAATGGTACATTTGCTTCCATTTCCAACTTGTCTAATTTGTTGGGTGGAGGTTCAAATCCTTCAGGAAGTCCGTTGGAGAGAACCGTCGAAGTAATAAAATCTGAAACCTTACTCATAAATGTGCTTTTTACCACTACTGTTGTAAAGAATAAATCCGATCTGTTTATTAATCACTTCTTAGATGTTTATCATTTTCGCTCTAAGTGGGAAGCGAGCAATGATACGGCGATCAATCAATTGAAAAATATCCGATTTAAACCATATTCAAAATTTGAAAATTTGAATTTTCAAGAAAAAAAAGTTTTAAAAATTATTTTAAATAAGATTGTGGGCAAATCTGAAAGTCTATTGCAGCCCTCATTTGATAAAAAAAGTGGTATCATCACATTGGCGTTTAATTCTGTACATGAAGAATTAGCTATCAATTTTACAACGAGTCTCTATCAAGAATTAGTCAAATTTTATCAGTTTGAGAATAATGCTAATTCTTCAAAAAATTTATTTGTCCTTGAAAAAAAGGTTGATAGTTTAAGAAATTTATTATACCAAACTCAATTGAAATCGGCAGAAATTAATGATCAAGCATTGGGTTTAGTTCTACAGAAAGATCGAGTAGATGCGAAAAGTAATTCTGTAAAAGAAAATATGTTGATGATTGCGTATGGAGAGGCTCAAAAAAATCTTGAAACGCTTCGCTTTATGAATTCTTCGTCAAAAACCTTATTTACCATACTTCAATATCCTTTTTCTCCCATCAAACCCATCGTAAAAAGTAAAATTTTGTTTACCCTTGTTGGATTGATTTTAGGATTTTTAATCAGCTTTTTCCTTTTAAGAATTCGCCTTTTCTTTCATGAAAGTTATTTCTGGAAATAAGATATACAATACCTCTTACCTCTTACCTCTTACCTCTTACCTCTTACCTCTTACCTCTTACCTCTTACCTCTTACCTCTTACCTCTTACCTCATTCCACCACCTTTTGTAATTCCTTCTCCAAATTAGCTTTTTGAAAGGTTCTTGCCATTTTGCCCCAAATCCATAAAGTATATGGCAATGAAATGTCTCCGCTGATATCTTCCATGATGGACGGCTTAGTCGATCCGCCTTTTTTTGTTTTGATGACGATTACTCCATTTCCACCTCTTACACCATAAATGGCTGTGGCAGAAGCATCTTTTAAAATGTTGACAGATTCAATGTCATTTGGATTAATGGCATTAATATTATTCGCACTGACAGGTACATCATCTACCACATAGAGTGGACTATTTGAATTGATGGAACCAAATCCCCTAATTCGAACCATTGCTGTGGATCCAGGACTACCATCTCCTCCAACCGTTACTCCCGAACTTTGTCCAATCAACTTTTGACTAACATTCCCGGCATTCACGTTCGCTAAATCCTTGTCGCTTATGATATCAATCGCTGCAGTTTGATTATTTAATTTTTTGTCTAAAGGTTTTAATTGTCGCTTAATAAAAGACAGACCAAGTCCTAATTGCCCGTCTGGACTCTTACCTTTCAAAATTTCAAATCGTTCAATATCTGCGATTGGAATAATTGTTGTATCTCTATATGCTCCTTGCGAAATAAGGTCCAAAGGGTCAAAGAAGTATATGATTAAACTATCATTTTTGATACTGAAACTACGAATAGCCTCGTTTTCTCCTACTTTTTTACCTGTCATTTTTCTTGCTTCCTCACTCGATGACCTTGTTTTGTTAAAATAGGTTTGAAGTGTATTCAATAAAAAAGCTTGTTTTTCCGGTTTGTTTTGAGCCCAAATGGAAAAACTGCAAAATAAGAATGCGAATAATAGGGTAAGAGTTTTCATTGGCTATTTGATTTAATTGAGCCTTTATCAGGATAATAAAGGCTCCGATTTTTTATAATTGAGCAATAATCTGCCCTAACTTCTCATAACTCAATATCATGGAACGTAAATTATGGTAATTTATTTTCCATGAATGAGACATATGTCGCCAAATGGGTTCGCCTTCTCTTGTCATCAATGGCCACCATTCTCCTGTATTGTAATTGATCATTTTATCGAAGACAAAACGATGTACTTGTTCGTGAGCTTTTACAAATTTTTCGTCTTTTGTCAATAAATAGGCATCTAGCATACCAATAAGCATTTCTGCTTGTTGCCAAAATTCTTTCTCTTTGTCATAAACCTGCCCTTCATGTGATCCTTCAACATAAACTCCTCCATATTCCCAGTCGATCCCATTTTCCATGGAATGATAGAAGGCCTTTTTTAAGGAATCCATGTAATCATTTACATTAAAGCCACCCACTTTTAAGGCATGCATCAACAACCAACCAAATTCAGAATTATGTCCATAAGAAGTGTTGTCAATGGCAGAAGCTTTTTGACCACCTTCAGCAAAGCGGTCCCAACCCCAAACAATATCAAATTTGATTTGTGGTGCCACATCCCAATTCGCCCAAAATTGTGGAACTCCTGTTCCGTATTGTGGGTGCATTACTTTACTGATTAAAATATCAATCGACTCTTTCAATTTTCTGCGATGCACTTCTTTGCCACTAGCCTCGTACAAGGTAGTGAATGCCTCCATTAGGTGCATGTGCACATCCAATGTTTTACGATCTCCTCCTGGTGAACCTTCTCCCATCAATTCCCATTTGTCCGAAAAGAATTCCCAATAACCTCCATAATTGGTATCCACCGCATATTTTTGCAATAAATCAAAAACCTTTTCTGCATATTCTAATCCAATCGGATCTCCAGTTGCTAAGGTATATTCACTCAAAGAATAAATAGCAAAGCTATGTCCATAACCAATTTTTTGACGGTTAGTCGCTTCTCCTTTGCGATTCAACATCCAATAAAAACCACCATTTTCCTCGTCCCACATTTTTTCTAACAAAAATTTCACCCCATGTTCCGCCATTTCTTTCATGATCGGACCGCCAAATCCATGACGATATGCTTGGGAATAGCTAAAAACAGAACGTGTTTGTGCAATCAATGATTTTTCATCCTCCCCTGAATCTTCTCCAAATTCATTGAAATGGGTCAAAAAACCTCCATAGGTTTTATCAACGGTTCTTTTTGTCCAAAAGGGGATTAAATGACTTTCGGTATACGTTTTAATCTCTTGTTGTAGTGCTTGTAAATTCGCTTTATTCATTGTTTTTTAGGTTTAGATTTTTTATTTCTTCAGGACTCGCAGATCCTGTTTCTCCGATTTTATGTATGCTAATGTTGGCACAAATGCTGGCAAATTCGCAAGCGATTTCAATGGATGCTCCTGCTGCTTTAGCTGCGCAAAATGCAGCAACGACCATATCTCCAGCACCGACAGTGTCAATAGGGCCATTTAATGTTAAACTTTTTTGCCAATGGAAATTTTCTTTGTCTGCATAAATGAGTCCAAGAGCTCCTAATGTTAAAAGAACACCTTTGTTTCTTTGCTGGCACCACTTTTTAACTTCTAATTCTAATAAAGTAGGGTTGCCGAAAATGGAGGGATCTAAGGCAAATAAACTAGCAAATTCATTTTCATTGACTTTTAAAATCACATCATTGGCATTTGCTCCTAAACTCCTCAAGTCAGCAATGCCAGGTATGCTTTTGTCCTCTAAGGCATTTTGCAATTTTATGAGGGCATTTTGCGACAATAGTGGATATAAAAATTGTTCATTGATCACCACAAAATCAAAGCTTTGTATTTGTTCGATCAAAGCATCAATTAACCGATCTGTTTCCATTTCGATTTCTTTTTTTTGTGTTCCAAAGTCGATTCGATTCAATTCAACTCCTTGAAACATCGGTTTGGAATAGGTGGCAGTATCAATATGAGCCAATTGTTTCAATTGATTTGAATTAATGCCGCTTTTTTGGCACAAATGAATCATTTCTCTGCCAAATAGATCTTCTCCAATGATTCCAAATGCATGTGCTTTTATGCCTAATGTTGAGAGGTTTTTGCAAACATTTCCAGCTCCACCCAAGGCAGTTTTAGGTTCTCTTGCCCAAAAAACTTCTTTATTGGTTTCAATGGATATTTCACCTGTTGATTGTTGTTCTTGGAAATAAAAATCGACGGCAAAGTCGCCAATGACAGCAATTTTCAAATCTTTTAAGGCAATTAATAAATCTGTTAATTGAGTTGTTTTCATTTTTAAAATTGCAATTTGGATATTCTTGGGTGTTTCATGATTGCTTTCGTAAAAAGTCGATGACTTTTCTCAGAACCCTGTAAAGTTGATTTTAAGGTATAATCTGGTTTGGCAATCGTCCATTGTTGATTAATGACCTTTAATTTATTTCTCTTTATTAATGCCTCAACTTCTTCGTATTCCATTTCTTGGGTATCGAATTCAATCGAATAATCTTTTACTTGATTTAATTTCTCTATATAATTCTGTAAAAAAATGAGGCCTGTTAAAATGACGATCACCAAAAATGTACTGATAAATGCTAACTCGATATAACCAGATCCAATTGACATTCCCAAAGCAGAAACAATCCAAATGGTGGTTGCTGTGGTAATCCCATTGACCCGATTATTTTCTTTGAAAATAACTCCAGCGCCTAAAAAACCAATGCCCGTTAAAATGTTTGCTGCAATTCGGTCAGCGCTGCCAACACCAATTTTGATCGATAAAATAGTAAAAATACATGAACCTGTACAAACCAAAATCATGGTTCTTAGTCCTGCAGATTTAGATTTATATTCTCGCTCAATTCCTATAATTGCTCCAATAGCAATGGATAGCAAGACGTATAGGATTTCTTGTTGCATCGTTTCAATAGGTTTTATTATTTAAATTTGGCCAAATTGTATGAACTAAACAAAAAATAAACGCCTTTTTCGTAAATTTGCACCTTGTTAATTTTCAAAATTTAAATTTATCCCCCTTGGCTTTAATTAAATCTATTTCTGGAATTCGTGGTACTATTGGTGGTCGCCCTGGAGAGGGACTAAGTCCCATAGATGTAGTAACTTTTGCAGCGGCTTATGGTACTTGGTTGAAAAGTGCAAATCATACTTCCAATACCATTGTGTTAGGTCGTGATGCACGAATTTCTGGATCAATGGTTTCTTCCTTGGTAGCAAATACCTTAATTAGTTTAGGATGGGATGTTTTGGATATTGGTTTATCGACAACGCCAACAGTTGAATTAGCGGTGCCTTGGACAAAAGCTGCAGGAGGTATTATTATTACCGCTAGCCATAATCCAGCAAAATGGAATGCTCTTAAATTGTTGAATAGCCAAGGTGAATTTATCTCTGATGCAGACGGTAAAGCGATGTTGGAAATAGCTTCCTCCAACGATTTTGTTTTCGCGGAGGTGTTATCTTTAGGATCAATCAAGCAAGATGATTCCTTTTTAGATCAACATATCCAGCATGTATTGGATTTGCCATGGGTGGATCGCAATGCCATAGAAAAAGCTAATTTCAAGGTGTTGGTAGATGCTGTGAATTCAACAGGAGGGATTGTTGTACCAAAATTATTAAATGCCTTGGGTTTGAATCAGGTGGATGTGATTTTTGGTGAAGCAGATGGACATTTCGCACATAATCCAGAGCCTCTTCCTGAGAATTTAACGGAAATGATTTCAAAAATGAAATCGGGAAATTATGATTTAGGTATCGTCGTTGATCCTGATGTGGATCGTTTGTGTTTTATCAATGAAGATGGAACTCCTTTTGGAGAAGAATATACCCTAGTGGCTGTGGCCGATTACGTTCTTTCTAAACAAAAAGGAAATACTGTTTCCAATCTTTCATCGACAAGAGCTTTGCGGGATGTAACTAATCAGCATGGGGGAGAATATTTTGCAGCTGCTGTGGGAGAGGTGAATGTAGTGAATCAAATGAAAGCTCAAAATGCTATCATTGGAGGAGAAGGTAATGGAGGAGTGATTTTTCCTGAATCACATTATGGAAGAGATGCTTTGGTAGGAATTGGTTTATTTTTGACTCATTTGGCTAACAAGGCAATCAAAATCTCTGAATTGCGTGCTTCGTATCCCAATTATGTGATGTCTAAAAATAAAATAGAATTATCGCCCGCATTGGATGTGGATTTGATTTTGTCTACCATCGCAAAAGAATACCAGCAATTCCCGGTAAACACTATTGACGGTGTTAAAATTGATTTTCCAAACGGCTGGTTGCATTTAAGAAAATCCAACACGGAACCGATTATACGTATATATGCGGAAGCTCCAACTGAGCAAGAAGCCAATGATTACGCTCAACAAATTATACAGGCGATCAAGAAAATTGCCAATATTTAAATATATGCCTAGTTCATCAACGACCAACAAACAACCAATTTATCTCGATAATGCGGCCACAACCCCTATTGATACCCAAGTTTGGGAGGAAATGAAACCGTATTTTGAAGATTTTACAGCTAATCCTTCTTCGATTCATTCACATGGTAGAAAGGCAAAAGTAGCAGTTGAAAAAGCCAGAAAAACCATAGCTGGAATCCTAAATGCTTCTCCTTCTGAAATATTTTTTACTTCGGGTGGAACTGAGGCGGATAATACAGTTATTCAATCTGCGGTGTTGTATGGGGGTAGAAAAACAATCATTACTTCACCTTTAGAGCATCATGCGGTTCTACATACAGCAGAGGCTTGGGCCAAATTAGGATTGGTAGAGCTGAAGTTGGTAAAAGTGAATGAGATGGGCGATATTGATTTGACTCATTTAGAAGATTTATTGAAAGAAAGTCCCGATGCTTTGGTGAGTTTAATGCATGGGAATAATGAAATAGGTAATCTATTGGATTTGCATCTGGTAGGTCAATTGTGCCAACAATATGGTGCTTTATTTCATTCAGATACTGTACAAACCATGGGGCATTATGTGCATGATGTACAAACTTTGCCAGTTGATTTTTTGGTCGGAGCTGCGCATAAGTTTCATGGACCCAAAGGAATTGGATTTTTATATGCCAAAGCAGGGGTGAAATTTAGTCCTTTGTTACATGGTGGAGCTCAAGAGAGAAATCAAAGAGGAGGAACGGAAAATGTATATGGAATGATTGGTATTGCCAAGGCCTTGAGTATCGCTTATTCAGAAATGGCTGATCATCAGGCATATATAAAAGGATTGAAGTCGTATTTCATAGAAAAATTACAAGAAAATTTTCCAAGAATTGAATTCAATGGTCGCTCAGGGGAAATTGAAAATAGTTTGTATACGGTTTTGAATGTACGTTTCCCGAACATCGCAGATGGAGATATGTTGTTGTTTCAATTGGATATAGCCAAAATCTCCGTTTCCGGCGGAAGTGCATGTTCTAGCGGAACCTCCATCGGCTCACACGTATTATCAAGTTTAAATCCAGAGGCAACCGGCGCTGCCGTTCGATTCTCTTTTTCTAAATACAATACCAAAGAAGAAATTGATCGAGTGATAGAGGAGTTATTAGTTATTAGTGTTTAGTTGTTAGTTATTAGGTATTAGTGTTTAGTTATTTGAATTATGTTGAATTTTCAACTAATAACTAAACACTAATACCTAATACTTAATAACTATATCAATACGCTCTTGCAAACACAACTCGTTTGCTAGAAGGATTACCAGTTAAGATACATTTTCCAGCTTCTTCTTTCGCGTCTAAAGGAATGCATCGGATGGTTGCTTTGGTTAATTCTTTGATTTTTTCTTCAGTCTCAGAACTTCCATCCCAGTGTGCAGAAAGGAATCCACCGTTTTCGATTTTTTCTTGGAATTCTTCCCAAGTATTTACTTCATAGGTATTTTCTTTTCTGAATTGTAAGGCTTTTTGATAGATTTTTGATTGAATATCCTCTAAAGTATCTATGACAATTTGATCAATACCTTCAAAAGGTAAACTTGTTTTTTCTCTAGTATCTCTTCTCGCCATTTCAATGGTTCCATTTTCAATATCGCGATTACCGATAGCTAAACGAATAGGGACACCTTTTAATTCATATTCAGCAAATTTGAAGCCAGGACTTTGGTTATCAGCAGTATCAAATTTGACAGATACGCCATACTTTTTCAAGGTTTTTACCAAAGGATCTACTTTAGTTTTGATGTTATTCAATTGTTCTTCGCCTTTGTAGATAGGAACAATGACCACTTGAATAGGTGCTAATTTGGGAGGTAAAACCAATCCCTGATCATCTGAATGTGCCATGATTAAAGCACCCATTAAGCGAGTGGATACACCCCATGAAGTACCCCAAACAAATTCTTGTTGGTTTTCTTTGTTCAAAAATTTCACATCAAATGCTTTGGCAAAATTTTGACCTAAAAAGTGTGAGGTACCCGCTTGTAATGCTTTACCATCTTGCATCATGGCTTCGATACAATATGTATCTTCCGCTCCAGCGAAGCGCTCATTGGCTGTTTTTTTGCCTTTTAATACAGGCATTGCCATGAATTCCTCCGCAAAAGTGGCATATACTTCTAGCATTTGTTCTGTTTCAGCCACTGCTTCTTCTTTCGTTGCATGGGCTGTGTGGCCTTCTTGCCACAAAAATTCTGCTGTACGTAGAAATAAACGAGTACGCATTTCCCAACGAACCACATTGGCCCATTGATTGATTAATAAAGGTAAATTTCTGTAAGATTGAATCCAGTTTTTATAAGTGGACCAAATGACCGTCTCAGAAGTTGGACGAACAATTAATTCTTCTTCTAATTTTGCTTCCGGATCCACAATCACCCCGCCACCATTTGGGTCATTTTTTAATCGATAATGAGTGACAACCGCACATTCTTTGGCAAATCCTTCTACGTGTGATGCCTCTTTGGAAAGGTAAGATTTTGGGATAAATAAAGGGAAATAGGCATTGCTATGGCCTGTTTCTTTAAACATATCATCCAAGGCTCTTTGCATCTTTTCCCAAATAGAATAACCATAAGGTTTAATGATCATGCAGCCACGTACCGCGGAACTTTCTGCAAGGTCTGCACGTTTTACTAATTCATTGTACCATTCTGAATAATTTTCTGCTCGGGTTGGTAGGGATTTACTCATAAATATTTTGGGTATATCGTAATTTTATAGACTTTATTTCGTTTTATTTGTAGTGTTTTTTATAAAAACTGTCCTAAGGAATGCAAAGATACATGATTCAGCTTAGTAATTATTCATTTAAACCCTTAATCACTATGAAAAGTACATTTAAACTTACCCTGACCTTGTTTGTTTTATTTGTTTTGGAGGGTTGTATTACCATTCAAGTAACTCCTGATTCATCTGCAGCTAAAACTGTTTCGGATGATTTATATGATGCACCTGTTAGAAGTTCATCCGTTAATCGTAAACCGAAAAAAGAAGAATATGTCGACTTAGATGATGAGTCAACAATCATAGAAGAAGAAGAGGGTTTGGCACAACAATCTACTTTTTTGAATTCTAGAAGTGTTTATCAAAACAATTATAGTCAAGGATTTAATGATGGATTTTCAAAAGGGGTATTCACTGCTTCTCCTTGGAACAATTGGTATTCAAATCCCTATGTATCTTTTGGATTGACTTTCGGCAATCGATGGACTTCTCCATTGAATGCTTATTATGATCCTTATTACAGCAGTTTTTACAGTCCTTACTCCAATTTTGGATATATGGGAGGATTTAATTCTTATGGTTTAGCTTATAGTTCTTTTTATGACCCATTCTTAGTAAATCGAATGGTGTATTCTTCTTATTTTGGTTATGGATTTGGTGGATTTGGTTTTGGGAATATGTATAATCCATACAATTATTATAGTGCCTTTGGTGCTGGATATTATAGCAATTACAATGCTTATAATTATGGCTATAACCAAGGATACAACAATGGATCGTATAATTCACAAGTGGAACCTGTTCAAAGAAGAAATGTAGGTCCAAGAGAAGATCGCGGTTCTAATCGTTATAATGAAAATAATTATAATAGTAGCCCTCGTCAGTCGAGTAATCAATACAATTCTCAAGGGACAAATCAATCTAGATCAACGAGCAATTATAACAGCTCAACGGTGAATAATCAACCTAGAAATTCATCCAATTCCAATGAATCTTACTCTGCTCCAGCTAGAAGAAATTCCAATGTAGAATACACCAGACCAGTTGATAATTCTAGATCGAATCAACAACAGTCGAATTTCAATTATACACCATCCACTCAATCTTATGGTGGGGGAAGTAGTAGCGGAGGCAGTGTTGGGGGAAGTAGCGGGGGAGGATCATCAAGAGGACCACGATAAATCAATATATAACATGAAAAAAATCTTTATTATCCCATTTATATTAATGGGTTTTGTTCAAATGGGATTTGGACAAATCTATTCATACCCCAATTTGGTAAAAAACTTTTCTAGCACCTATGCTACCGGTACGGCAAGAATGCAGGCTTTGGGAGGTTCGCACAGTGTTTTAGGTGCAGATTTAAGTTCTATTGCTGGTAATCCAGCAGGTTTAGGTTTTTATACGCGTTCTGAGTTGGGAATAAGTTTAGGCTTACAAATGGCCAAGACATCTAGTTCTTATTTGGGACAAAACAGCTCCGCTGATGAATCACAATTTCACATTCCCACATTTGGCTTGGTCATTGCCAGTGAGCAATTCGAGGACCGGGATTGGAATGGGTCATTTGGATTAGGCTATTCTCGACAAGTTTTGTTTAATCAGCCAATGTCTATTGTAGGAACGAATAATAGAAGTTCTATTCTTGATAGTTTTATTGAAAGTGCTAATGCAAAAAATGCTACTGGTGCTAGTTTAGATGCCGAATATGATTCCTATTCGAATACAGCGGACAGTCCTGAGGCAGTTGCTTATCAGGCATATTTAATCAATCCCAGCTCAACTGGAGGGAAACCCTTTAATCGTTTTGAACCTAATTTGCCAACTAAACAAATGGGCATTGCTTCGAATGAAGGTGCTTTTACGCAGTGGGATTTTAGTTATGGTGCCAATTACCTGAATAAATTTTATATTGGTGGGGGCTTACATTTTGGTAAAATTGTTTCCACCTCTACTACCAATTGGTTGGAAGAATTTGTAGGCGCGAAATATGTCAATGGATTGAATTATCAAGAGAAACTGACCACATCTGGTTCTGGATTATCTGCTTCCATTGGTGCTATTTATAAAGTTAGTTCTTCGCTAAGAGTCGCTTTATCGTTTCAGTCACCAATGTATTTTGATATCATGAATGAAAAGTTGGAAGGTAAATTAAGTCCAGATGTGAAAGGCATTCCTTCCTATGATCAATACAATGCTCCCATTTTAATTACCAATGTAAAACCTGTTCTTTTAACGACAAATGAGTTTTCTTATCACATGAAAACACCTCTGAAACTTTCAGGTGGCGTAGCCTATTTCATCGGTAAAAAAGGATTTTTGAGTGCTGATTTTGAATTTGTAAATTATACAGGAATGGGTGTGAGTACTTCTGAATTGACTTTAGCTCAAAATCAAAATTTCAAGGATAAAAACACCAATTTGATTAATAAGTATTTCCAGTCGGCAGTGAATATTAAATTAGCAGCTGAATTTAGAGTACTTCCTCAATTGAGTGTTCGAGGTGGAGTTGCTCAATTTGGTAATGCCTATTCAAGTACCTATGATCCGATTGACAGAACCTTCACTCAATTCTCTGGTGGTATCGGTTATAAATCCGCTGAATTTTACATTGATCTAGCAGGAATTTACAGATCCGGCAATGATGCTTATACACCATATACTTTATCCAACGCTGCCGACTATGGTTCTGCTACTTTGAAATTCAGTAATATGCAATTGATGGTTTCTACGGGGATATATTTTTAGGAGAAAGGTAAGAGGTAAGAGTTAATAGGTAAGAGGTAAAAGAGAAAAGAGAAAAGAGAAAAGAGAAAAGAGAAAAATACCTCTTACCTATTACCTCTTACCTCTTACCTCTTACCTCTTACCTCTTACCTCTTACCTCTTACCTCATCAATACGCTTCCAACAACCAAAGCAATTGATTAACACTTATTTCTCCATCTACTTGAATGTCTGCTTGTTTGTAGAAGGGTAGACGTTCTTCATAGGTTTTTTTGATGGAGGCAATGACCACTTCTTCACTTTGAGATTTATCTAAAAGGGGGCGATTATTTCCTTGAACTTTATACAATCTTTTGGCTAAATCATCCAATTCAACATTCAAGAAAATGCTGATCCCATGCTGTTTGATGTAGTCCATGTTTTCATGAAAACATGGGACACCACCACCTGTTGCAATGACCATAGATTGATCTGGATGGAAGCCGCGTAATGTCTTGCGTTCTAATTCTCTAAAATGAGCTTCTCCTTGATTTGAAAATATTTCTGAAATAGTTTTTTGTTCTCTTGTTTCAATCAATTTATCCATATCAGTAAAAGTATAGCCGGGTAAATTTTTAGCTAACTCTTTTCCTAAAGTACTTTTACCAGAGGATGGCATTCCTATTAAATAAATATTTTTCATTCTTGCACTGTTGTTAAACTTTGTTGAATTTCATTCGCATCAGGTAGCTTGTAGGCAGACCATTTTCCTTTTACTGTTCCATTACTGATCAACCATAGTCCTGGATTAGAGCGAATCATTGTTTTTAATACCTTGGTGTCTGCCGATAAGGCTGGAAAACTCAATTGGTATTCATGTCTTAATTCATTGATTTCTTCTGTAGGAGCGGCACTGACTAACCAAGTGCTAATTCCTTTGTTTTCTAATGCTTTTGCTAAGATTCCGATTTCTTTCAAAGCATCTACTTTGGCATGATGCACATTCGGCATGATGACCATTAGCTTGTTGCCTTTGAAACTCTCTTTGGTATAATCTGTCGTGTCGTTATCTGCCCAAATTTTATAATCAGTAATCAATGGCCTTGCTTCTTTTTCATTAATTGCCTCCATTGATACAAATTTGGCTGTAGTGTCTGTTGGCATGGCATCAAGTTCCACCTCCTTACCATCCACGATGTAGTGATATTTGAATTTTAGTTCCTCTCTCGATTTCATGTTATTGGGAATGTTTTCCCCAATAGCATAAGCTAAACCATCGTTTATTGGTAAAAAGAAATAACTATAAATACCTAAGCCTACACTTAAAATAGTGCTCAAAATCACCCATTTAAATGCTCCGTTATTTGATTTTTGTTGAATTCCAAAACTGGTTAAAAATGTAAGAAATATCAAAACGATGTCTTTCCCAAATGAAGTCCATGGAGTAAGTTTGATGGTTTCTCCAAAACAACCACAATCCGTTACTTTGTTGTAATAGGCAGAATAAAAGGTTAGAAAACTGAAAAATATCAATAAAGCTAATATGCTCCAAAGAATTTGTTTGCTTTTGTAGTTCAGCCAGAGCGCAATGACTAAGATGATTTCCAAACTGCTCAGAATGATAGAAAGCGGTAGGGCAAATGGAATCCAAAATTTCCAAAATCCAGCCATCATTGGAAAATCCATTGAAAATACATCAAAGTATTCTTCCAATTTCAACTGCGTACCAATGGGGTCATTCAGTTTGATTAATCCTGAAAAAAGGAAAATACTGATAAGTACGAATTTCGCGATTTGGCTAATAGATTTCATTCGGCTCGATTTATTGTTGTGCGGATTGCATCTGTTCTTCTTTCAATTTAATCAAGCAAAATACTGCGTAATTTAACATGTCTTGGTAATTCGCTTCAACACCTTCAGAAACCAAAGTGACACCTTGATTGTCTTCGATTTGTTTCGTTCTAAAAATTTTCATCAAAATCAAATCCGTCATGCTTGCAATGCGCATATCACGCCACGCCTCTCCATAATCATGGTTTTTATTTCGGAGTAATTCCAATGTAATGTCTACCTGTTGGTCGTAGAATGCACTGATTTCCTCATGGCTAAATTCCATTTGATCCGAGTGCTCAAGTGATTTTTGGATCAAAGCTATGATGCAATAATTGATGATTCCAATGAACTCTCCCTCAATGCCATCCTGTATTTTCTGATGACCTTTTTCTTGAATCGATCGGATGCGTTGTGCCTTGATGAAAATCTGGTCTGTAAGGCTTGGTAATCGTAAAATTCTCCAGGAAGTACCGTAATCTTTGTTTTTTTTATCAAACAAGGCTTTGCAGTATGAAATTACTTGTCGATATTCGATTTCGGTTTGGGAAGGCTGTAAGTCCCTATTCATAAAAACTGGATTAAATTACAAAGCTTATATTTTTTCAGACTACAAAAATATTCAAATTATCCTAAAATTCTAAATTCATTTGAGTTGGATTCACTTTTTCCTACATTTTTTGCCATTCGAACTAAACTAGGCTTACTCAATTTGGAAATTCCTGCAATTATGGGGATTTTAAACGCCACTCCCGATTCTTTTTTTACACATAGTCGGGTGGATTCAGTAGAATTTGCTTTGAATCAAGCAGCGGAAATGATTCAAGAAGGAGTTAGCATCTTAGATATTGGTGGGCATTCTACTCGCCCAGATGCAGCCCCTGTTTCAGAGCAAGAAGAAATCGATCGGGTAGTTCCGATCATCGAGGCATTGTCTCTCAATTTTCCGGAAATTATATTATCCATTGATACCTATCGTTTGAATGTCGCGAAAGCATCGTTTCAAGCTGGGGCACATATTTTTAATGACATAGGTTCAGGAAATATGGATGATGGGATTTTCGATTGGATTTGTGAAAATCAAGTTCCTTACATTTTGACACATAGTGTAGGGCAGTTTGAGGAGGTGCATCAAATTCCCGATTATTCCCATTTTATGGAGGATGTGATAGCTGATTTACTGAAAAAAGTTCAATGGTTAAGAGGGAAAGGTTTGAAGGATTTAATCATTGATCCAGGATTTGGTTTTTCTAAAACCTTGGAACAAAATTATGAGATGTTGGCACAATTAGGGCAATTTAAGTTATTGGGTGCTCCAATATTGGTGGGAGTTTCAAGGAAATCCATGATAACGAAATTATTTAGAATTAGTGCCAATGATTCTTTGAATGCGACAAGCGCTTTACACATGGCTGCATTGTTAAAAGGAGGTAATATTTTGCGTGTGCATGATGTTAAGGAAGCAAAAGAAGTAGTTGATTTATTTCAAAAATTAAGAGAAAATGGTTTATCCAATTTATAAAAACAATGCTTGGTTGAAATCAGAGGAGGCATTTGTTAGCTTGCAAGATGTTGGCTTTTTGAGAGGTTTTGGTATTTTTGATTTCTTTCGAATCATGTCGGGAAAGCCTGTTTTTCTTTCTGATCATTTGGACCGATTTTTATCTTCATCAGATAAAATGGGAATTCAACATGAGTATTCCAAAGAGCAACTGGGGCAATTAATTGCTGAATTGGCTGGCATGTCGAAAGATGAATGTTTGGGGGTTAAAATGATTTTAACTGCTGGAGATAGTATGAATGGTTTTGAGCCGATAGGACAATCTAATTTATATATTTTACCCCAAGTTTTTACTTTCGCAGATCCTGAAAAAGGAATGAAATTAATGAGTTTTGAGTTTCAAAGAGAAATGGCTGATATCAAATCATTGAATTATGCCTTTGCCTTGCGAAATTGGAATCAAGTAAAAGCCAGTGGTTTTGACGATGTGATTTATCATACGCCCGAAAACGGAGTTTCTGAATCTTCTCGGAGTAATTTGTTCTTTGTGAAGGAGAGTGTTTTTCATACTCCTCAATCGAATATTTTGGAAGGGATTACAAGAAAGTATGTGATGGATTTGATCCAACAAAAATACACCTTGAAATTAGGGAATTTTAGTTTGGAGGAATTTAAACAAGCAGATGAGGTTTTTACAACTGGTAGCACCAAACGCATCGTACCAATTACCCAAATTGACAATCAGGTAATTAATTCAGGAAAAAGAGGGCCTTATACGGAGGAGTTGTTTGGGAGGTTTGAAGAATTAGGTAAGAGGTAATAGGTAAAAGGTTATAAGTTAGAAAGAGGTATGAGGAATTGAGGATAGGTCTTAATGATTCTTAATTTCTTAATGTTTAAAAATAAAAGAGAAATATAAAAATTGTGGCTTCGAGAGCCTCAGTCACCGCGATTAAAGCAACAGCCCCGCCATCGGTCTCTTACCTCTTACCTTTTACCTATTACCTCATACCTCCTCGTCTTCCAATAAACTATCATAAAACTGAGCAGTGCATATATTTGTGTAGGGGATTAACCACAAAAAGCCGATTCCCAATGTGAAAATGCATAAAATCCCAAGGATAAAAAACCTTAGCCAAAGTTTAAATAATTGCCATTTGTGCCCTTTCATCATTTGTTTACTTTGACTGATAGCATCCAAGGAACTGATAGTTGGATTATCCACCAAAATATAATACGTCATGGAGTAGGATAGCGCAGCGATGATGCCTGGAATAATGAATAGGAGCGTCCAAGCCAAGGTGAAAATAAAAATGATAATATTGGTGGCCAGAAATACAAAAAAGCGATTTAAATCCCGAAATCCATCGAAAATTAATTCGATTTCTGCTTTATATCCACGGACTAAATAGATACTGAAAATAGCAGCACCGAATGAGAATGCTCCTGCCAAGAAGATCGAAAAAATCAATCCGGAATCTATATTGACTACTTGATTTGTTGTTGAATGAGAATCGGTAAAAGGTATATTGTAGGGTAAATTAATTGGGTAGCTGTAAAAATGTCGAGTCATGAAATTAACCGACGAAGAAATAATGAAAATGATTAAAAAGGCTAAAATAGCGAGCAGCCAATTTCCTGAAAGCTTTTTTCTTGCTGCAGCGGTTATTTCTGAATTAGTCATAAGGTATAGGTTAAGATTATTGTCAGAAATATAGACGAATTTTCTGAAATTTCTTATTTCTATTAAGAATAAAAACGTGGTGTCTTTGTGTTAAAATGAATGGTTTAACACAAAGGCACCACGTTTTCTCTTTTCTCTACGCGATCACCACCGCATTGCCACTTTCTACGTCTTGTTCTACTACCTTGTATTTGACGTTTTCTTTGATCGATCCGTCTTTGTATTGAACAGTTACGCGTTGATTTCTATCGGCAATTTTGATGGCTTGGCGTGGTGCAACTCGTTCCGCGCTTCGCTCTTGCGTATCATAATATTCCTGCTCATCTCCTGCACCTTGATTCGCTAATCCACCCAATAAGGATGATAATGCCTCGTCTTTGCTCGTTTTTAATTTAGGAGCCTTTTCTTTTGGTGCTTTGGCAGCTTGATTGGTTTCGTGAACTTCCGGAATTTCCGCTCTCAAGACAAAACTGATTGTGTCACTATTTACTCGCGCTACAAAACGTTGGAATAAATTAACAGCTTCAAATTTGTAAATCAATAAAGGATCTTTTTGCTCAAATACCGCATTTTGAACCGATTGTTTTAAATCGTCCATTTCACGTAAATGCTCTTTCCATTCTTGGTCAATCAAGGTTAAAGTGATGAACTTCTCCATCTCAGTTACCACTTCTTTACCTTTGGAATCAATCGTTTTTTGTGCATCAACCACAATGCCTGTCATCCAATTACCATTACTGATCGGTACCTGAATACCTGAAAAACCTTGACGGATTGCCTCTTGAGCCACATTAATTACCTGTTTAGCAATTAATTCATTCTTGGCTTTGTAATGCGCCTCTGCAGCGGTAAATAATTTCTCTGTTTTAACATCGACAGATAATCTTGGGAATTCATCTGCACCAAATGGAGGTTCCATGCCCAATAAATCAATGACTTTTAATTCCAATTCTTCGTAATTGCTGAAATTGGTAGATAAATCTTGACAAACATCAAATAAAGTGTTAACAATATCCAACGATAATCTTTCTCCAAATAATGCGTTTTGACGACGTTTGTAAATCGCATTACGTTGGTAGTTCATCACATCATCGTATTCCAATAATCGCTTACGAATACCAAAGTTGTTTTCTTCTACTTTTTTCTGTGCTCTTTCGATGGATGAAGTAATCATCGAGTGCTGAATCACTTCTCCTTCTTCCATACCTAATCGATCCATGACCTTCGCAATTCTGTCTGAACCAAACAAACGCATCAAGTTGTCTTCCAAGGATACGAAGAATTGAGAAGAACCCACATCTCCTTGACGACCCGCACGACCTCTTAATTGTCTATCTACACGGCGCGATTCATGTCTTTCTGTTCCTATGATGGCCAAACCACCTGCAGCTTTGGATTCAGGACTTAATTTAATGTCCGTTCCACGACCCGCCATATTGGTTGCAATGGTCACTTTGCCCGACTGACCTGCTTCTGCAACAATCTCCGCTTCTCTGGCGTGTTGCTTGGCATTCAATACATTGTGTTGTATTTTTCGAATGGTCAATAATCGACTCAATAATTCTGAATTTTCTACCGAAGTTGTACCTACCAAAACAGGTCTTCCTTCTTCGACCAAAGCCTGAATTTCCTCTGCAACTGCATTGTATTTTTCCCTCACAGTTCGGTACACTTTATCTTCGTGGTCCTTACGTTGAATGGATCTATTAGTTGGAATAGAAACGACATCTAATTTGTAAATTGTCCAAAATTCACCCGCTTCCGTTTCAGCAGTTCCCGTCATACCTCCTAATTTGTGGTACATACGGAAATAATTTTGTAGCGTGATAGTTGCGTATGTCTGACTCGCATCCTCCACATTTACGCCTTCTTTTGCCTCAATCGCTTGGTGTAATCCATCCGAATATCTTCGGCCTTCCATGATACGACCTGTTTGCTCATCAACAATTTTAACTTTGCCTTCCACCGTGATGTATTCGGTATCTTTTTCAAAGAGGGTATAGGCTTTTAATAATTGATTAACCGTATGAATACGACTCGCTTTTTCATTGTATTCGCGGATTAAATGCTCTTTTTGAGTTAATCTTTCCGCATCATTCAATGAAGCATTTTTTTCAATTTTGTTCAAATCAATAGACAAATCTGGCAAAACAAAGAAATCTGGATTTTCCGTGTTGCCACTCATGAATTCCAAACCTTTTTCTGTCAATTCTACTTGATTGTTTTTTTCTTCAATCGTGAACAACAAAGGAGCATCTGCTTGTGGCATCAATTTTTGATTTTCTGCCAAATAGATGGATTCTGTTTCGTTTAATAATTGCTTATTACCACTTTCAGATAAGAATTTGATCAAAGGTTTTGATTTAGGTAAACCTCTGAAAGCTCTGAATAAAGCTAATCCTCCTTCTTTTTTATCCCCAGAAGCAATTTGTTTTTTTGCTTCTACCAAAAAGTTTTGGACAATTTGTTTTTGAGCCTCTACTAATTTTTGAACTCTAGGATTGAAGGCTTCAAATTCTTGTTCATCTCCTCGTGGAACAGGTCCAGAAATGATTAAAGGTGTTCTAGCATCGTCAATTAAAACGGAGTCAACCTCATCCACCATCGCAAAATGATGGGGTCTTTGAACTTGATCTTCAACGCTTCTGGCCATGTTATCACGTAAGTAATCAAAGCCAAATTCATTATTAGTTCCGTAAGTAATGTCGGCTAAGTAAGCATTTCTTCTCGCTTCCGTATTGGGATCATGTTTGTCGATACAATCCACTGTCAAACCATGGAACTCAAACAAAGGCGCATTCCATTCCGAGTCACGCTTGGCTAAGTAATCATTCACGGTAACTAAGTGAACACCTCTGCCAGCCAAGGCATTTAAATAGGATGGAAGGGTAGAAACCAAGGTTTTACCTTCACCCGTGCCCATTTCAGAAATTTTACCTTGGTGCAATACAATACCACCTATTAACTGTACATCGTAATGTACCATGTCCCAAGTAATGGTATTTCCAGCTGCATTCCATTGATTCAACCAAATAGCTTGATCGCCTTCAATGACTACATTGGATTTTTTAGCAGCAATGAATTTATCCTCTGTTGTAGCTTGAACAACTAATTTTTTATTTTCTGTAAATCTTCTGGCTGTTTCTTTAACTACCGCAAAAGCTTGAGGAAGAATTTCCATCAAAACAATTTCTAATTGTTTATTGCGCTCTTCTTGTAATTTATCGATTTGCTGAAAGTACTTGTCTTTTTCATCGACATCCTCTGTCGCTTGTCCTTGCTCGTGCAATTGTTGGATTTGCGCATCAATATCTGCTAAAAAGTCTTTGATTCTACTTTTGAATTCAGTCGTTTTGTATCTTAAATCATCATCTGAAATAGACGATAATTTGGCATATTCAGTTTTAATATTTTCTACAATCGGTAAGATAGCCTTTATGTCTCTTTCCGATTTTGTTCCAAATATCTTGGTTACTGTTTTACTGATTAATGAAATCATTGGTTCAATTATTGGCCTCTACTCGGCGTTGTTTAAATACAAAACGCAATTTACCACTTTGAAATTTTATCTGTGCTATTTTCTTATAATTTATGTAAAAAAATAAATCGATAATATTATTTCGTTGTGTCTTTGTGTTTAAAATTTAACACCAAGTCACAAAGTTTTAACATACTTCGTTTTTTGAAGTTGCCCCAAAATTCCTTTCTTTTGTGTTCCAAATTTGAATGAAATGTCAGAATATCCGATTACGCCGAGAAGACCTCCTAGAAAAAAATTAAAAATGCCTTTGTTTGGTAACATGGGAGGGGGATCGAATTCAGGAAATACCACCTCGGTTTTTGGGATGAAAAATTTCACCTCCATGCTTTTTATCGTAGGTACGGTGGGACTTTTACTTCAAATGTATTTGCCAAAACTTTGGGCGGAAAAAATGTATGACACAGAAAGTGAAATCCGAGAAATGGAATTAGATGGAGCCATTCGGAAGAAATTCACCGATCCATCCAATCGAAGCGAAATCCATTATATCTTGGTTATCAAAGAAAAAACAGGCCGCAAAAAAATAGATTTGTATTTAGCCAAACCAGATTTTTTCGACCAAGTTGCGGTACCACAACGTTTGAAGAAAAAATCTGGTGAATTAGCCGTTCAGGTAACTCGTTACAGTAAACCTGATACAATCATCCAAATTCGTTTTTAGAAAAACGAACGTAAAAATTTAACTGTTTCTGGTACTTGTTGCATGGATCTTGACGATTCATCCTCGATCATATAGTGTTTGATACCATTCTTTTTGGCAATTTCCATGATGTCTTTCATGTTTAATTCGCCGGTGCCTACCGTAACATCATTTTCTACATCACTGGATCCGAATTGATTTCCCGGAGTCCCGATTCTACGATCTTTGATGTGCAATGCTTTCCAACGGTTAGGATATTTTTGTAACCATAATGCAGGATTATGTCCTGGATGAAAAACCCAATAAATATCCATTTCATAATTCACATACCTAGGATCTGTTTTTTGAATCAATTCATCCATCAAATAACCCAATTTATATGGTCTGAATTCATAGCCATGGACGTGGTACAAGAATTGGTAGCCATTTTTAGCAAATTCTTTTCCTGCTTCATTGAAAACTTGAACCGTTTTATTTACGTCAGAAATGCCAAATTCATTGCCATTATGACCAATCCAGTAAGTGATGATATAGGAAGAGCCTAAAAATTTTGCTCTATCCATGATTTCTTTTCGCTTGATGGGATCTTGTAATTCACCAAAATCAGCACCTACGGCGATCACTTTGATGCCATATTGGTCCATTAATTTTTTGTATTCTGGTAGACTCAAACCATAAGTGCCAGAAAATTCCACTTTTTTGAAACCCATCGCTGCAATTTTGGCTATGGTTCCTGGAACATCTTTGGGGATTTCATTTCTGAAACTGTATAACTGTACACCGACTTGCTCTGGACATTGGGCAATCGATAAAAAAGGAAGTGCTAATAATAGGCTTAGGAGTATTTTTTTCATAATTGATAAAATTGATTTTTCAAAAGTAAGTAAATAGCACATAGAGAAGTCTAAAATTTTATAAAAAAAATTCTAACTTGTCATCTTAAGCTTAATTACATATGGAAATTTCACGTAGAAAATTTTTAGGGGGTACCGCCCTAGGCTTGGCTGCATTTAGTATTGTGCCAAGACACGTTTTAGGTAAAGGTTATTTAGCACCTAGTGATCAATTGACCAAAGGAATTATCGGAACAGGAGGAATGGGAAGAGGGCATATTCCTTATGCAGGAACAAGAGTCGTTGCAATGTGCGACGTTGATACCAAAAATTTACAATTAGGTTTGGATCGTGTTGAAAAGGGCGTAAAAGCTTTTTCTGATTACAGAGAATTGATTCAACTACCAGAAGTCGATATTGTACATATTGCTACTCCTCCACATTGGCATGGCATTATGGCGGCAGACGCTGCAAAAGCAGGGAAAGATATTTGGTGCGAAAAACCCATGACTAGAACCATTGGAGAGGGTAAAAGAGTAACGGAAGCTGTTCAGCAACATGGTCGTATCTTTCGTTTAAATACTTGGTTTAGATTTGAAAATAATTTTTACGGAATGAATACTCCCGTAAAACCCATTAAGAAATTAGTCGATTCGGGAATGTTGGGATGGCCATTGAAAGTGACGATTAGTAAACATACAGGTTTTGATTGGAAGTTTTATTGGGTGGGTAAAACCGATTTGACACCACAACCTGTTCCTCCTGAATTAGATTATGAAAGATGGTTAGGGCCAGCGCCTTACAAGCCATATAATGTGCATCGTACGCATCAAACCTTTAGAGGTTATTGGGATTATGATGGAGGTGCTTTGGGAGATATGGGTCAACATTACATTGATCCTATTCAATATTTCTTAGGAAAGGATGATACAAGTCCTGTTTACATTGAAGTAGATGCGCCTGCACAAGATGCAGATGCAGTGGGTACTTTTAGAAGAATTACTTACACTTATGCTGATGGTTGTCAAATTGTATTGGATGGTGAAGCAAAAGATGAAAAAGTAGCATATATCGAAGGTCCTAAAGGAAAATTGTTCCGTAATTTCAAATGTGATATTCCAGATTTTGAAAGAAAATTAGCAGAATTTCCAGATCCAGTAGATCAGCAAACGGATTTTGTGGACTCAGTGAAAAATAGAAAAACATTTGCTTTAAATGATCAAAACGGACATAAATCTTGTACCGTGGTTAATCTAGGATTGATCGCGATGCGTTTAGGACGAAATTTGAAATTTGATCCACAAACTCAGCAATTCGTTGGTGATGAAGAAGCCAATCGCTTAATCGATCAACCTATGCGTGCACCTTATACTATGTAATGAAATGAAAACAATAAAAATAACATTGCTCTTAGGCGCTGGCTTACTTTTTGGCAATCCAAATAGTTTATTAGCGCAAGCTCAAAAATCGAATACCCCTGTTTATGTGAATGATGCCGAGCGAAGTTCTCGAGTTCAAGCTAATTTGAAAATCATTCAAGAATCCAATGATATTGCTCAACAACAAAGAGCGATGCAAGCTTTACAATCCATTGGTCAAGCTGAATCTGTGGATGTCATTGTTCCCTTCTTGAAAAATAGCTATTTGGCTGGGCCTGCTGCTCGGACTTTATCAAAATTGTATCCATACTCCAAAGACAAGGTGGCAAACGCTTTGTTAGGCGCTTTGGAATCGAATGAGGCAAGTACCAAAATTCATGCGATTCAAGCTTTGACGGATATTCAACTGTCTGCTGCGTCTTCTAAGATTCAAGCTTTGTACCCTCAAACTGATTCAAGGGTTAATCAAGTCATTTTAAAAGCGCTTTATAAGTTGGGACAAAATGCTTCTGCGTCCTTATTAGCACAAGAAGCAAAGAAAGTGAATTTCTCTTTTGATCCTGCGCATGCAACAGATGCTTATGTAGAATTTCTAAAAGCAGCAAAAGATACCAAGTCATTGCAAGCGATTTTGACAAATAAAGATGCAAAATTGGATGATGCGCTTACGACAAAAATTTTGTCTAGCATTGCCAATTTATCTGCCAATCCTACGGTAGAATTTTTAAAGATTTATTCGAATTCAAATCTTGAAATTGGATTATCTGCTTTGAAAAAATATCTGAAAATCGGCGGGAAAAAAGATATTTTGGCTTTAGCTCAATCGTTCAAAACATGGAATGAAGAGAAAAAAAGCAAGTTCGTTGAATTTGCTGCCTTGCAAAAAGCGACTTGGACCTTAGACTTTTTAAATAATGTGACGGGAAGTGTGGCGCTTAATTCCCAAGTAGTAAAAAGCCTTCTGATTCTTCAAAAGGAAAACGCTGTTGTGAAAGTTTGGAATATGGCAGCTCGTCAAGACTTAGATGCCATGATGGTTGGTTCTGCTTTGGTTACAGTAAATGCCAATGATTTTTTGTCCGCTCAATTGAAGAATTATGCCAATTTAAGTGCAAGTCAAAAATCCTTAGCCTTGATTTATGCCTCTGCTCGTCAATGGCCTTCAGTGAAAACAGAGGTTTGGAAAGCAGTGCAGTCGAATGATAAAACGCGTGCTGCAGCCTATTCTGTTCTTCCAAAATGGGTAGATTCCAATGATTTTGAGATTATTGCTGAAAAATTATCCATAACATCAGAACCAGAAGAATTAAAATGTTTACATGCTTGCATGGTTCAAATATTGAAAACTCCTGGTAGTTCTTCCAAAATCACTGCCTATGCCAAAAAATCCAAGCAGCCTTTGAATTGGATTCCTTATGTAAAGGAAGTGGATGCTTTGGATTGGTTATATTCTGTGGCAAAGAAAACCTCGAATGAAGATGCCATTGCGGCATTGGTAAATGTTAATGCCAAATCTTTTCAAAATCCTACTCAACAAGTTTTACGCTTTAGAAATGCCTTGGATTTGACGAAAAACCTTGAAACAAGAGAAACTATTTATAAGCTTTTGGCGAAAAATAATACCTTGAGTTCCATGCGAGTTTTATATAAAGGCTTGAAAGAGCAAGGGATGAAGCAAACAGCTGCCGAAAGTTTGTTGGCTGTTTACACTGCGAATCCAGATTTTCAAAGTGCGATGACCAAAGAATGGTTGCAAGAAGCCTTGCCTGCTATTACAAATCCTGAAAAACGCGCTGAAGCTCAAAAAGTATTAAGCTCAACATCACCCGCTCGTGGATTTTATTCCATGTTCAATGGGGTGGATTTGACAGGTTGGAAAGGTTTAGTGGCAAATCCAGTTAAACGTAGATTAATGTCGAAAGATACCTTGGCTTTGTTGCAAAAGAAAGCAGATGAAATCATGCGTACAGGTTGGTATGTGAAAAATGATGAATTGCATTTTACAGGGCATGGAGAAAATCTTTGTTCAGTGAAAGATTATCAAGATTTTGATATGTATGTCGATTGGAAAATCGAAAAAGATGGTGATGCTGGAATTTATCTAAGAGGTTCTCCACAGGTGCAAGTTTGGGATTTAGCTCGTGTGAATGTAGGTGCCAACGTAGGTTCTGGAGGTTTATACAATAATCAAATCAATCCAAGCAAACCTTTAAAAGTTGCCGATAATCCGATTGATGAGTGGAATAGTTTTCATATTATCATGCGTGGAGAGCGTGTAACGGTTTATTTAAATGGAGAAAAAGTGGTGGATAATACCATTTTAGAAAATTATTGGGATCGAAAAAATCCAATTTTCCCGATGGATGCTATTGAATTACAAGCGCATGGAAATCACATTACCTACCGTAATATTTATGTCAAAGAATTAGAGCCACAAAAAGCTTACACTGTTTCTGAAGAAGAAAAACAAGCAGGTTTTGAGCCATTGTTTGATGGCAGTAGTTTGTTCAATTGGACAGGAAATACGGTGGATTATGTGCCTGAAAATGGAGAATTAGCCATTTATCCAAGTAGAGGAGGCAAAGGAAATCTTTATACCAAAAAAGAGTATGGCGATTTCCACATGAAGTTTGATTTTCAATTAACTCCTGGAGCCAATAATGGATTAGGTATTCGTGCTCCTTTAGAAGGGGATGCTGCTTATAAAGGAATGGAATTGCAAATCTTAGATAATACAGCTCCTGTTTATGCGAATTTACAACCTTATCAATACCACGGATCCGTGTATGGAATTATTGCTGCCAAACAAGGTTTCTTAAAACCAGTCGGTGAATGGAATCAGGAAGAGGTGATTGCTGAGGGAAATCATATCAAAGTGATTTTAAATGGGGAGGTTATTTTAGATGGCGATATTGCTGAAGCGACAAAAAATGGAACTCCTGATCATAAAGAGCATCCAGGATTGTTTAACAAAACTGGACATATTGGGTTTTTAGGACATGGTTCAGAACTTCGTTTTAGAAATTTACGAATCAAAGAAATTGTACCAAATACTAAGAAAAAGCGTAAATAATAACTTTCAATCTCATTGATATGGAAAAGATAGAATTAACAGTTAATCAAAAAAAGGTAAGTTTGGAAATAGATCCTAACACTCCTTTATTGTGGGTTTTGCGCGAGCATTTAGATATGCAAGGCACAAAATTTGGGTGTGGAATTGCACAATGTGGTGCATGCACTGTTTGGTTAAATGGAGAACCTATACGTTCTTGTGTTATGCCGATTTCTTCTGTGAAAGGGGCTAAAATTACCACCATTGAAGGATTGGATGCTCAAGCAAAACATCCTGTTCAAGTAGCATGGGATGAATTAGATGTTCCGCAGTGTGGATATTGTCAAGCAGGTCAAATTATGACCGCAGCAGCTTTGTTGAAGAAAAATCCAAAACCAAGTGAACAACAAATCATAGATGGTATGTCTGGTAATATTTGTCGCTGTGGTACTTATCACCGTATCAATAAAGCGGTTAAAAGAGCCGCTGAAATAGCATTGAACACTTCAAAAAAGAAATAAGATGAAAACTTCAAGAAGAGCGTTTATTCAAAATACGGCCTTAATAACTTCGGTTTTTTCCATAGGTTTTGATTGGTTTGGGGCAAATGCTAGTCCCATGGAAGTGGCCAATGCTGTTGTAGATGCAGATCGATTTAATGCATTTTTATCCATTAATTCTGCTGGTAAAATTATCTTATATTCTCCGAATCCAGAAATTGGACAAGGGATAAAAACCGCATTTCCCATTGTTGTAGCAGAGGAATTAGATGTTGATTGGAAAGATGTGGAGGTTGCTCAAGCAAATTTGGATACTGTGAATTTTGAGCGACAATTAACTGGTGGGAGTGGTGCTTTGAAGCATTCTTGGGATCGACTTAGAAAGGCGGGTGCAACAGCAAGGCAAATGTTTGTTCAGGCGGCTGCACAGCAATGGAATGTTGATGCTAAATTATGTTCTACCAAAAGTGGATTTGTCATTGGTCCCAATAAAGGACAAAGGGCGTCTTATGCATCTTTGGTGGAGGCTGCAAAAAAATTACCAGTTCCTACGGAAGTCGCATATAAAAATAGAAAAGATTATCAATTAATTGGCAGTTTTGTCAAAGGAGTCGATAATAAGAATGTCTTAACCGGCAAGCCTATTTTTGGAATAGATTATAAAAAAGATGGGATGGTTTATGCCCAAATTGTACGACCAGCTTCTTTTGGAAGTACCTTGAAAAGTTTTAATGCAGAAAATGTATTAAAAATGCCAGGTATTATCGAAGTTGTAAGTTTTAAAAATAAAGTAGCCATTGTTGGTAAGAGTACATGGGAGATCATGCAAGCTAGAAAGCGTTTGATATGTGAATATGATTTTCCTGTCACTAAAGAAAGTAATTATACACATCAAAAATGGTTTGATGAAGGGATGAAAACAGATAAAGCGACGGTTCAGAGAAAAGATGGAGATGTGAATGCTGCTTTTGCAAAAGCTAGTAAAATCATTGAGGCAACCTATGAATGTCCATTTTTACCGCATAGTCCTATGGAGCCTATGAACTTTTTTGCTGATGTAAGAGAGAAAGAGGCTTTCTTGGCAGGTCCTACCCAAGTTCCGCAGTCGGCACAAAAAGCGGTAGCTGCATTGGTTGGATTACCAGAATCTTCGATTCAGGTAGAACTCACGAAAATGGGCGGAGGCTTTGGGCGTCGATTGAGCAATGATTATGCATTGGAAGCTGCTGAGCTTTCGAAAATGATCAAAAAACCGGTTAAAGTAATTTGGACGAGAGAGGATGATTTAACGGGTGGTACTTATCGCCCAGCTGTGCGTTATCATTTTAAAGCCGGTTTAGATGAGAAAGGTAATGTTACAGCCTATTATTTGCGTGGAGTAGGTTTGAATGCAGGTAATAATGTCCGACAAGACAATTTCCCAGTGGGTGCCATCGAAAATGTGTTGATTGAATCTGTTAATCAAAATTCAGCAATCACAACAGGGCCTTGGCGTGCTCCGATTACCAATTTCTTAGCTTATGCTGAACAAGCATTTTTGGATGAAATAGCTGAAAAATCAGGAAAAGATCCAGTACAAATGCGTTTAGATTGGTTGGAGCGGGCAAAATCTAACCCAGTAGGCAAGTTGACGTATGAACCTGATCGTTTTATTGCTGTGATTAAAGAAGTGGCAGAAAAAGCTCAATGGAAAAAGAAAGCAGGAGTGAAGCAAGGATTTAGTGTATATTTTTCCCATTTTTCATACGTCGCTCAAATTGCAGAGGCGCAAGTGAAGGATGGAAATCCACAAATTACCCATATTACAGCAGTAACAGATTGCGGGGAAGTCATAAATAAAAGTGGTGCAACAAATCAGATTTTTGGTGCGATTGTAGATGGATATGGTCATGCCATGTTTGGTAATTTAGAGTTTGTGGAGGGTGTTCCCCTTCAAAAGAATTTCAATGATTACCGACTAATCCGAGGCAATGAAGTCCCTAAAATTGATGCTTATTTCATCGATAATGGAATTAGTCCCACGGGTTTAGGCGAACCTGCTTTACCTCCAACAGGTGGTGCAGTGGCCAATGCCATGTTTGCTGCAACTGGTAAAAGGTGGTATAAACAGCCGTTTAATAATTAAGAAGAGAGAAAAGAGAAGAGAGGAAAGAGAAGAGAGAAAAATTTAGTGATTAGTTATCAGTTATTAGATTCTTTTCTCTTTCCTCTTAAGTGAACACTCCCGAAAACTCCCATTTTCTCTTTTCTCTTTCCTCTTTCCTCTCTTCTCTTTTCAATAAATAGTATGCCCTCAAACAAAAACATCATTTGGTTAGATAATTTACGCGTTCTGTCAACACTGGCAGTGGTGATTATTCATTCCTCAGTGAATATTTTGTTTAAATTCGAAAAGGTTTCTTTGGAACATTGGTGGATAGCCAATTTTTATGATGGATTTTTTCGTTTTTGTGTACCCATTTTTGTGATGCTATCGGGGGCATTGATTTTGCCTAAAGAGGAGGAGATACCTTTATTCCTAAAAAAGAGTTTTCAACGTATTTTAGTGCCTTTCTTTTTTTGGCATTGCGTTTATATGTTCTTTAATTGGCAAGTAAGATATCGGGGAAAACACTTTCAATTTGATCAAGGTTTGAATTGGATTATTCAACAATTTCAAGGATATAGTTCGTATCATTTTTGGTATATCTATATGTTGATTGGATTATACTTGTTCATTCCAATTATTGGGAAATGGGTTCGGAAAGCAAGTGAAAGAGAAATAGAATACTTTTTATTGATTTGGTTAATTACTTTATTGATTAACTATTCTGAATTTTGGGGATTTAGTACCACCATTAAACTACCTTATTTTTCTGGTTATTTGGGATATTTGATTTTAGGATATTATTTGAAAATGAAAGAATTTAACCCTAAGAAGGCGATGTATTTCTCTTTGATGGCTATTGTCTTGGGTTCTTCTTTTACGCTTTGGGGAGCTTATGTGGCGACAGTTGAAATGAATAAATTGCAAGGGCAATTTTATCTATATTTTGCTCCTGGTGTTGTTTTATCAACTATGGGTGTCTTTTTATTTTTCAAATATCAAACCATTCAATTGCGAATTTTAAAGCCATTTTTCCAATTTGTAAGTTCTCACAGTTATGGAATTTACATGGTACATATTTTAGTTTTATTTTATCTGGCCAAATTAGGTATTTACCACAGCATGTTGCACCCAATCATAGGAATTCCGTTAACTGCTCTTTCTTGTGTTGTTGTTTCAGGAACCATTATTTTTCTATTGCGAAAATTGCCATTTGGGAATTATTTCGCAGGTTAATTAAAATAAAAAACCGACTCAAAATGAGTCGGTTTTTTTAATCAAACCTATTTAATCTTTATTTATACATTAAGTCAAATCGATCTAAATTCATCACTTTCGTCCAAGCGGCTACAAAATCTTTTACAAATTTAGTTTGTGAATCTTTGGTAGCATACACCTCAGCCAAAGCACGAAGCTCTGAATTTGAACCGAAAATTAAATCCGCACGGGTAGCTGTGGCTACAGTTGCACCTGTTTTTTCATTTTTACCCACGTATTCTTCTTTTGTTTCGTCTGTTGGTTTCCAAGTAGTCCCCATTTCCAATAAATTAACAAAGAAATCATTCGTTAAAGCATCTTTCTTGTTTGTGAAAATTCCATGCTTAGATCCATTGTAATTGGTGTTTAAGGCACGCATACCTCCAACTAATACAGTCATTTCAGGCGCAGTTAAAGTTAATAATTGGGCTTTGTCAATTAATAATTCCTCCGTTGCAATTGTATATCTCGTTTTTGAGTAATTACGGAATCCATCGGCCATAGGTTCTAACAGGTTGAAGGAATTCACATCTGTCTGATCTTGACTAGCATCCATTCTACCTGGTGTAAAAGGAACCTTAATATTTTGTCCAGCATTAGCTGCTGCTTTTTCTACTGCTGCACTCCCGCCCAACACAATTAAATCGGCGATGGAAACTTTCTTTTTGCCTGATTTCGCGTTGAAATCTTTTTGGATTTTTTCTAAGACTGCCAATACTTTTTCTAATTGTTTTGGATTATTCACCTCCCAATTACGTTGTGGTAATAAACGAATACGTGCTCCGTTTGCACCTCCACGGCGATCTGAGTGACGATAGGTTGATGCAGAAGCCCATGCGGTAGAAACTAATTCACTGATTGATAAGCCAGAAGATAATAGGCTTTTCTTTAATCCTGCTATGTCTTGTGAGTTAATTAACTCATGATTAACAGCTGGAATTGGATCTTGCCAAATTAACGACTCTTTAGGTACTTCAGGTCCTAAATAAGTTGAGCTAGGACCCATATCGCGGTGTGTTAATTTAAACCATGCTTTTGCAAATGCTTTTGCATAAACTTCTGGATTTTCTAGGAAATTACGTGATATCTTCTCGTAAGCAGGGTCAACACGTAATGCGATATCCGTTGTTAACATGGTTGGCTTATGGAAAGTGTTTTTGTCAAATGCATCCGGAATGATATTTGCGCTATTTTTTGCAATCCATTGGTTGGCACCTGCTGGACTCTTCTCAAGGGACCATTCGTTATTGAATAACAAATGTAGATATCCAATGCCCCATTGTGTAGGAGTGGATGTCCAAGTTACCTCTAATCCCGATGTAATGGCATCTTTTCCTTTACCTGATTTATACGTACTTTTCCATCCTAAGCCTTGTTGCTCAATACCCGCAGCTTCTGGATCCGCGCCTACATTTGTAGCTGGTCCAGCACCGTGCGTTTTGCCAAAAGTGTGTCCACCTGCAATTAAGGCAACAGTTTCTTCATCATTCATTCCCATACGACCGAATGTCTCACGGATATCTTTTGCCGAAGCTGCTGGATCTGGAACGCCGTTTGGACCTTCTGGATTCACATAGATTAAGCCCATTTGAACCGCAGCCAAAGGGGTTTCCAATTTGCGATCACCTGAGTAACGATTTTTGTCATCCAACCATTTTTTCTCTGAACCCCAATAAACATTTTCTTCCGGCTCCCACACGTCTGTACGTCCACCAGCAAAACCAAAAGTTTTAAAGCCCATTTGCTCCAGAGAAACATTTCCTGTTAAAACCATTAAGTCTGCCCAAGAAATTTTATCCCCGTATTTTTGTTTGATAGGCCATAACAAACGACGTGCTTTATCTAAATTGGTATTGTCTGGCCAGCTATTTAGCGGAGAAAAACGCTGTTGGCCAGCTCTAGCACCTCCACGTCCATCTCCTGAACGATAAGTACCTGCACTGTGCCACGCCATACGAATAAATAGTGGACCATAATTACCGAAGTCGGCTGGCCACCAGTCTTGCGATTTGGTTAATACCGCTGCTATGTCTTTTTTCAAAGCAAAATAATCCAAGCTTTTAAATGCTTTGATGTAATTGAAATCGGGTCCCATCGGATTTGATTTCTCTGAATTTTGACGAAGCATGCCTACATTCAATTGGCTAGGCCACCAATCTTTGTTTGTTGTAGCAGATGCTCTCGTTCCAGTATGTGGATTGATGCCAGCATGTGGATTTGTTCCACTACCATGTGGATTAGCTCCACTACCATGCGCTGATGAGTAATCTTGTGCGTTAATGACTCCAGAAAGGAGTATGCCGCAGAGAATGAATAGCTTTTTCATATGTTGATTGTTTTGTTTTCAAAAATCTAGGACGAAACTAATGAATCTATATTGATAGATAAAACTGAATTTATCTATATTTGTTATAGAAAAAATCTATATCAATGAATATCCATCAATTAGAATACATTTTGGCCGTAGATCAATTTAAAAGTTTTAGTAAAGCTGCCGATTATTGCCACGTTACGCAGGCTACTTTAAGTGCGATGGTAAAGAAATTGGAAGAGCAATTAGATATCGTAATTTTTGATCGAAAATCGAATCCAATTGTCACCACAGATAATGGTCGGTTAATTTTGCAACAAGCCCAACAAGTCGTTGCCCATGCCAATGCCTTGCTGGACTCATCTAAATCAATTCATCATAAAATTGAAGGTCGTCTTAAAATTGGAGTCATTCCGACAATTGCAAGTTCTATGATACCCATTATTTTAAAACCTATGATGGAAAAGTATCCTAAATTAAATCTGGAAATTTATGAAGTGACGACGAATCAATTGGTTAAAAATTTGTTGGATGGGAAATTGGATATTGGAATTTTAAGTACACCTATTTCTAATCATGATTTGGAGACTAATTTATTATATGTGGAAGAATTGAAGCTTTATGGATTTTTCGGCGGGAAAGAAAAAACAATCAAAAAATCTGATTTGGCAAATCAGCGCATGTTTTTGTTACAAGAAGGGCATTGTTTAAGGGATCAAGTGATTCAGCTATGTGATTTAAAGAAAAATAATTATTTACCACAAAACCTGTTGATTGAGTCTAATACTTTCGATACACTCTTAAATTTAGTGGATGAATTTAAAGGGATGACCGTTTTACCTACTTTATATATCAATCAATTGAATGAAAAACGTCAATCTAATTTGTTGGTTTTGGAAGATGGTCAATTGCAAAGAGAAGTGAGTTTAGCATTTTATCGACCTTATGCCAAATGGAATATTATTCAACAGTTTACAAAAGATATCGCTGAATGGGTTGGGGCTGAGTTAGGAAGGTTGTAAGGAAAAGAGAAAAGAGAAAAGAGGAGAGAGAAAAGAGGAGAGAGAAATGTAGAATTAAGAATGTAGAATTTACGTCATACGTCATACATCTTACGTCATTTCGACCCTATTTGACAAAACTATTACTTTCCTTTGTGACATCGAAATATTTAAGTTACTATGACGGAGCAAATCAATCAGTTAAAGACAGCCATTCAAAAGGGTAATTTTCCATGCGATTTTGAGCATTTTGGCGGTGCGGAATTAATCATCACTGACAAACCTTCTAGAAAAGGTTATCCAGGAGACACCCTTGTTTTCAGCGAACATGCCAGCGCATTGAGTTGGTTGACCATCGAAATAGCGAAGATCTATTACAAAGAATTGACCTACATGAACAAATATGCCTTTTATCCAACATTAGGAAAATGCATGAATGAAAAACTACAAAAACATGAAGACCTTAAAGATTGCCTATTGGATATAGTGGATTATGCTGAAAATGAATTATTGCAAAAAGTGGATCCAAAAAAAATTGGATTAACGCTTGAACAGCTCTATGAAATCATGAGCTATCCCAATTACTGGCGACCAACCCTTCAAGCAGCTGCAGAACGTGGAGAATCTATCAAAGAAACCTACGAAGAACTGAAAGGACTGGAAATTTTCATGTAAGTCTGTAGAATTTCAATGAACCTTTTAAATGTCATTTTTTTACTTGAAAAAATATCTCATTCTTTGAATAAGGAAATTGAAAAAGAGTGAACTGTCTAATTAATTATTATATTAAAAGAAAATAAGCTATTAATATCCAGAAATCTTAACTTTCTAGTTTCCTAACCACATGCGAACCAGTCAAATCAATCCAACATTGCTCACTTTCATGTTTTCAGCTTTAAAACAAAGCCAAAAAATTGAAATTTTAAAGATTCAATTGAGCTCTATAAAAAAACATATTGAAGAGACTGAAACAAAGAAAAAATATTTAATATCAATGCACAAAGCTAGTCAGATAGAGATAGAGCGAATTAATTTATTCAATGAGATACAACAAATCAACCAAGATTTATCCGAATTGGTATCCATCAAAGTTAAAATAATTACAATTATATATTTCGATTTGCATTTATAAAAAACTTAGTTTTGATAATCGCTTCAATGAAATTGAAATAGTTTGCGATACGATTAGTTTTACTGCAAACGTAGACCCATCTAACGGAATAATACAGGAAAAATACTGGTAAATTTTTCTGCCGACCGGCTTTCACATGTTGAAAAATTAAGTAAACAATTTAGAAAAAAATAAACATGAAAGAATTAAAAATTATTGGACTTTGTTTTTGTGCCGTTTTGTATGGTATCATTCTATTCTATCACGATAAAAATTGGACAAGCGATAAAATAAACCCAAGTGTTAGATATCTACAAAACACCCTATATATTACTAACAATGACTCATTTGATTATTCAGGAATTACAATCAAGGCAGGAAATTCTAAATACGAAGTTGTTTTGAGTCCCTTTGTTAAAATTGAAGAGGGTAAAACGTTTGAAATACACGCATCCGAATTAAGCGACTATAACAAGGTTTCAATGAGAGGTTTTGTAAATAAAGATGATATAGTGATAGAAACCTATCAAGGTTGGTTTCATGGCTATTTTAAACGCTGAAACATGATTTTAACGATATGTTGGTTTTGGGAGTAAATGTAACAGCATAGAACAACTTGTGAATTGCTTTCAAAATTGTATCTTTATTACCGCATTCACAGTATTCACAGACGAACTAATAAACGAAGTGCAGTTGTGAATTGCTTTCAAAATTGTATCTTTATTACCGCATTCACAGTTTAATACAAATAAGGTACTACAAACTTCTGTTGTGAATTGCTTTCAAAATTGTATCTTTATTACCGCATTCACAGTCAATTCGGAAATTATTAGAGTTGCACCGCAGTTGTGAATTGCTTTCAAAATTGTATCTTTATTACCGCATTCACAGTTGGGCATACGTTGGATATTGGCAAGTTTATGTTGTGAATTGCTTTCAAAATTGTATCTTTATTACCGCATTCACAGTTTTATCAAGCAAAACCAAAGCAATGAGTGGGTTGTGAATTGCTTTCAAAATTGTATCTTTATTACCGCATTCACAGTTAATGGACAAAAGGTTAAATTAAGTGATCCGTTGTGAATTGCTTTCAAAATTGTATCTTTATTACCGCATTCACAGTCAATTAAAATTGTTTATACACTATGAAGGTGTTGTGAATTGCTTTCAAAATTGTATCTTTATTACCGCATTCACAGTCTAAATGTCCAATCATAAGCAATAGGTAAAGTTGTGAATTGCTTTCAAAATTGTATCTTTATTACCGCATTCACAGTTATTATGTTGAATTAGATACTTGGAAACCTGTTGTGAATTGCTTTCAAAATTGTATCTTTATTACCGCATTCACAGTTGTTTTGTCAATTGATATTTCAATCTCATCGTTGTGAATTGCTTTCAAAATTGTATCTTTATTACCGCATTCACAGTATAGTGGCGCATAACAAGCTGATATACTGTGAATTGTGAGTAAAATTGGAATTGAAAAACCGAATCGAATAGTTAAAATATTTCTAACTGCTGAGGTGGTTTTTCATTTTGAATAGGCTTTTTTCCATAAAAGATTTCCATCATTCCAAATTGCCGGTCCGTAAATTTCATCAAACATACCTTTCCGTGCTCAGGTAAATGCTTTCGAATGCGTTTGGCATGAACTTCTGTATTTTCCATTGAAGGACAAAATCGTAAATAAATGGAATACTGGAACATATTAAATCCATCTTTGATGAGCATTTTTCTGAAATCAGCGGCTATTTTACGCTCTTTTCTTGTCTCCGTGGGTAAGTCAAAATAAACAAATAGCCACATACTTCGGTATAGATTTAGTCTAGAATCAAATTCGTCATTCATACATAGGATACAAAATCTTTCTGCTTTTACCTGCAAAACAATCGTATAAAGAGCTAGTTGTCCGACTCATTGCCACCATTAATGGACTTTTTTGCCCATCTATCGTAACATCCATTCGCATAATTCCCATTAAATGAATTTTTAAAGACATATTCATTTCATGAAAATATTCCCCACTGTCTATGATATCCAATACCAATGTATCAACATAAGGACGATACGGTTCCATAATATCATCTGCTAAACCAAAAGCATTGTATTTGTTTTTATGGAATATCCCCAGCATAGGTAACATTCCAGAAGATACAATTGCTCGAGCAGTTATACCTCGTAAAATACTATAACCATAATTCAATAAATGATTGGGCGATTCTCCTTCTGGATGCCTAGTAAAACCTTCCCAAGGAAAAAGCCGCGACCAATAATTGGCGGCGGCTCTAGCCTCATGATTTTTACTATCTCCCGATTGAACTTCTTTACTCCATCGCATCAAATTGTCAACTTGTCCACCTCGACTTCTTAAATGTCCTGCCTGATTCAAGATTTTAGCTGAGACCGTCTGTTGCCATAAATTCTTTTTTAAAGGTAAGCTAGCGTCCAATTGCGTACGCATTCGTTCTGTTTGTTGCGTATGTCCTTCCAAAGGCAATAGCAGGCCAACAGGCATGTGTCTTTCATCACAGTAAAAAACAGAAACGCCATTTTGCATCAATCGATTATTTAATGCACTGGTAATTGTCACATATAAACTTTCAATCACAAGCACTCCAATATCCTCAATGGGTACTGTTTTATCTTTAGCAAATTCATCTGGATAACTCACCACCAATTGCTGATCTTTCAAACTTAAATAGCATGAATTTTCAAAAAATAAAGCCCGTTTTATCATCGAATAACTTTTTCAATTATACCTAAGCGATTTACAATTAATTTCCAACAAACAGATTTAATCATTACTGGCTTTTTATTTTCATCATAGATTGTGTTAGATTCTTCGATTTCAAGCATTCTCTCATTTTTATTATTAGAACCATTTTCATTATCTATAATTCTACTTGCGTAGCTGTTTTTTACAAAAAATCCTTGGGAACTTGTACAACTGACGAATTTATATATTCGTTCTGTTTGCTCTTTTGATAATTTATCAAAAATAAAAGGTTTTAAATTTTCTATTTCATCTTCAGTAGGAATATAAACTAAATCATTGGGAGAAAGTGTAAATAAAAGTGTATTTCCATTTTCATCTATTTCTAAGGCAGAATCTAATCCTTGCTTTTGTCGTTCGATTGCTTCATTTAATGGAATGGTTTTATAAATTCTTTTCTGTTTTTCATCTTTATAAATTGCAAAAAATAAATTCGTCCCCTTTTCTGCCTCGACATATTTTTCTGTTTTTCTTCTCGTTAACCCAAGCGGAAATCGACTACTTTTTTCAAATATGCGCACTCTTTTTATTGGCTGATGGTTTTTACCATTATTGAGTGTAAGAATATTATTATGTAATTCTTTTATACCTGTTTCTGAAAAAGCTACTTCACAAGGAGCTAATTTTTTACCACTTTCGTCTATTGCATTTTGATAAATTTCTTGTTTAAGATGATTTAATAGAATTTTTTGAATGCCAGTATCCGTTATTTTCGCTATCTTTTTTTCGTCAAATGTTACATCTAAATCGTTTCCAAATCTAGTTGCGGTAGCATCTACAATTTCATAAATTTGAACCTTATCAATTTCTTTTCCATCAATCTGAATAGGATAAGTCTTAAGATGTTTTTTTAAACCTTCTACATTGTTTGTGTAAAGTTTGATTTTTTCTTTAAGTTGCCTTTTCACCGCTTTGTTAACAACAAATTCTACCTGTTCAATAGCATTTGAAATAGTAATATGATGCGGTTTAATTCGTTTTAAAAACACTTTTCCACTAACAGTTTCAGCATGCAAAGGTTTCCTTATTGCCCAATTATCCCCTATTACTTGTTTAGTTGTGATTTTTTTAAATGCGCCATCCTCTTCTTTCCAAACTTGATATTTATTTACAGTTTTATTGATAACTCTATTATTTTGCTTGAAGCTAATAATAGTTTGATTCAATTCATCTTCTGCATTTTTTGTAAAATTTACCCACGGTTTATGAAACTCCCATTTATAATTTCCATTTGCATCAGGTTTGGTTTTAAAACAAAGTTTATTTCTCAATTCATGCTTTATTGTTTTATCGTCTTCATCTTTTGCATTTAGATTATTCAAATAATTGATGTGTGTTCTATTTACACAAGCAATTACTAATGCGTCTAAAGCATGGTGACGATGGTCTATTCTTTTTTTAGAAAAACCTTTTGAAATTTCATCAGGAACAGTAATTTGAAATACTTGTTTACCATTATTTCCAAATTCATCTATTTTGAGTTCTAAATTACCAAAATCATTAGAATTAGTAATTATATTTAAACGCTCAAAACGAGGTGTAATGATTTTGTTCCAAACATCATTTAAACCCCAATCTTGTTTCATTTTTGAAGTTATTGAGCCATTCAGGGATATAACATTCTTTGAGGTCACTTCTTGTTCATCATCTTCACGTACTATTTTACTTAAAAGATTTTTTACAATTTTGCTGATGTATTTAGTATCGTTTAACTGTCTTTCTATAAATATTTCAGGAATTTCTTCACTTAATAATCGTTTTTGCTTGCTTTTGTTTTTGCTATAATAGCCAGTGATATGTTTATTATATGCATCAATTGTAAATATTTTAACTGTTTTCCCTCCGGTTAAGGTTACAATTCTATCTTCATTTTTTCTAATAAATTCAAAAGCAGTCATATTACTTTTTAGCTCATTTACCTCAGATTCGCAAATGACTTTATTTGACAATGAATCATCAAATAATCTAGATTGTGGAATAATATGTTCAATTTGGTATTTTGTTGTAAACAAATCACTTAATGGAATTAATTTTCCGGTATATGGAGAAATATAGCCTTGTTCTAGCCAAAGTTTATATTTGGTAATTTCAGATGGAGATGGTTTGGCATTTTTTCTAATTTTATCAACTTCTTCTAATTTTCCTTCGCTTTTTTCGCTATTATAAATTCCTTCTTCATATATTTTTAAAATCTCTTGCTGGCTAGGTGAAAAGGGCCGTATATCATTAATTCCATCATTTTTCAATTCCGTTAAAATTGCTTTGATACGTAAGTTTGTGTTTTCATTTTGATTGATAGTGTTAGTAATTCTCTTTCTATCGGTAGCATTATTTTTCATTTCTCGTCCTAATTCAATATGAATTTCATCAAAAAAGTTTTCTTTGCCTTTACCATAATGTTGCCAAATATCTTTTACTACTCTTAAAGTTTCAGTAATAACTTGCTCAACTATCGGATTTCTCAAGGAATATTGTTTGAATTCATGTTTTAAAAAATGTTCAATGTCTGCTGGAGTTTTCCACTTTGAATTGTCGCTAGCTTCACTGTGTTTATCGTAAACAACATATGATGCCAGCCATAGAGGCATACCTTTGAAATCGGAAATTGTTTTTAGGTTAATTGCTTTTTCACGAACACGATTTTTGATATTATTATCAAATTCTCCTGTTTGAATTTTATCTATTCTAAGTAATGTTTTTGGATCTATATTGTTTTCATCCCAGTGGCTACCAAAACGCATTAATGATAATAATTTTTTTATTGCCTTCTCTGAATAAGACCCATACTCTTTTTTGTATGGTTTTATTTTTGAAAAAGTTTCGATAAATTCATCAGGTAAATTATGCCGTATTGTAAAACTTGTTAAAGCCTTACTGATTTCAGTTTTATCATTAACCGAATATAAAATATGCCATAAGTCTTGAGTGTTTTTTGCATCAAAAAAAGATTTATCCACATCAATTTTTGCAATCGCATTCAAAAACTGATTTCTTGTTTCATTACAAGGATAGATTTTGTCTTCGACATAATTCCATCTGTAATTATCTTCTTTTAACTTAAAATTTGTATAGGCTAATAACTGTTTCTGACTTACGTCTGCTTTATCATTAAGCCAACTAAGCAATTCTTGAATATCTTCTTCTGACTTTAAAAATTCATCCGTAACGTCAATATCATTCAATATTCCTTTTTTAAATATTTTCAGATTTTTAACAAATTGTAATAATCTAAATTCTTGAAAAATAGGATTAGATTTTGCTATACATTTTATAGGTTTTAAAATCTGAATTCCATTAATATCTTTAACTAAAATTCCATTTTTATCTTTGATAGGTCTGGATTCTAAACAGCAATCACTAATTAAAGAAGTTTTACTTTTTAGCGGTCTTTGATAAAATATTATATCCTCTAAAAACAAATATTCAAAATCTCTATCTTTAATATTGCTTTTATGAGATTCATTATGTCTGTATAATTCATCGGTGCATTTTTTGTAAAGTTTCCTGTCTTTTAAAATCGTTGAATGATATTCAATTTGGGTTTTAAGGATTTTGGATAATTCGTCACGGTAAAACTTTCGTTCGATTGTTCTAACAAGTTCGCCTTTTATTTTTTGTTGGGGATTTTTAAGCAATTGTTCAAAAATAAAAGAACCAACAGATTTTCCACTTTGATTTATTGTTTGTTCTGTTTTGATTTTAACCAATCCCCAGTCTTCAGCTTTTGGTGATCTAAAACTTCTTTTTTCCTTGTTTTCTTTATCAAGTTTTATAGTTCCGTCTTCATTTAATTCTGTGGTGACGATAAAATTCTTTTTCGTTCCCACCCAATCAAATAATTCAACTTTACTTTCTCTTTTGTAAATCCATCCATTTTCAAGAATTACATTATACCAAATACCTGATTTCCCTTTTCCTCTTTCAATTACATTAACAACGGTGAGAGTATGAAACTCTTCTAATTTGTTTTTATTTTCTTCTTGTTCTTCCCCACGCAATTGATAATACCCTCTTTTTTGATTAAAATTTAATAAAATCCAAGCAAGTTCTTCCTTACTTATTTTTTCAGTTAATGCTTTTTTTCTCAAATAATAAATAGTCCAATCATAAGGAACTTTTTTTATTTCAGGATTGATTAATTTGAATTCTGCAAGCATTTCATTATGGCTATTCATAAATATAAATTGGTTTTTACCCTTTTCATTTTTGCAGAAAGATAATTTCTCTTCTCTTTCTGGTTTAAACTGACCAAATCGTTTATCAAAATCAATTGCCTCTGAATAATGCTTAGGTAAAAAACCAAGAATATTTAAAACTCTGTGCAGTCGTTCTCTTCTTAACAAGAATCGTTGAACTAATCGTCTTTTACCACGATGTTTAGTTCTTTCAGCAGTTTGGGAAATAGACACTCCATTATCAAAATTTGAAAGAACACTTTCATCCATAGGAATGATTCGACTACCTAGTCCTCTAATGTCTCCAATTTTATTATCGAAATCTATATTTAACAATGCCCATCCAATGCTATTTGTTCCTTCATCCAGACCTAAAATTATTTTTTCCATAATGGTTATTTTATAAATTATTTATTTAAATTTGTTCTACAATTTTGAAGCAATTCACAATAAGGATTATTCCGTTGTGAAAACATTCAAAGCGGCAATCACAAATTGTCGCTTTTTCTTTTTTAAATACCTTCAATTAATTCCACCTCCCCAGGCATACTTCTCACAATTCGATTCACCGGCTCCATGCTATTTACTTTCAACTCTAATATCCATTTTCCTTTTGTATCCTCTTTCAAAAATCCTGCAGTTTCAGGGTAATCATCTTTAAGCCATAACATCGCTCGCATGCTCAATGATAATTTAATCGGAATTTTAGGTCCTTCTTCATTAAAACCAAATACATCAGCTTGTAATAATCGATGTGAACTGGAATGTTGAAATGAATTGCTTAATTCCTCCACAGAACCCATGCGTTCTAATTTGAAATATTTATTTTTTTGTGATTCTACCTCAAAAGCACATAAATATTGGTAATTGGCTGTAAAACCGATGGGTTCTACCAATCGATCAGAGACATTTTCAGAACTTGCAGATTGATATTTATGAATGACTATTTGTTTTTTTTGATCAATCGCCTCGTGAATTTGAGTAACCAATTTGGCAGCATACCCATTCACAATAGTTTTGGCAAAAATATGAGATTCCTCCAAATTGGGTAATTTGGAGATAATCGATTGAACTAAGGGATTATTTTTAATCGAAATAGATAATACTTCTTGAATCAAATGACTCTCCTCTTTGGTAAAAGGCTCAACTATCTGGTCGGATGCAAGAAAAAATTTATTGTATTCATCTTTTTCTACCTCAAAGCCCAACTCCTCCAGCAAATCCAAATAGCGATAGCAGCTTCGCTCTGAGATCTCTAAAGACTGAGATAAACGCTTAATCGTCTTAGTTGGAAAAGTTTTTAGTAGTGTAATTAATCGAAAGACTCGAAGAAGACGATTTTGGTTGTACATAGCTTTCAAACAAGTAGTAAAGATTAAACTTAATAATTTAATCACTTATACTCTATCCTTTTGACTGTATATGTCATAAAAATATGATTTATGTCAAGTGATACCGTTAATTAAATGAAGAAGAGAGAAGAGAGAAGAGAGAAGAGAGAAAACTCTCATACATCATACATCATACATCATACCTCATCTCGTTAATCGATACAAAACACCCATCGAGATTTGTTGAGAAAATTGCCAATTTGGGTCTTGGTCATAATCTTTGAGTAAGATGGCTTGTAAGTTGGCATTGATGTATTTATTCACTTTCATGGTGATATTCGCATCAAAACGATGCACAAGTCCATTCGGTTGACTGACACGGAAGTAATCAATTAACGTAGAATAACGCGCTTTTAAATTTACATTTTCAAAAATGTCTCTTTCAATATTAAATAGAATTTGAAGAACAAATTGATTTCTAATGTTGTCTCCTTTTTTCTCCAAACCAAATAATCCTGCACGAGAAATTCGTTCATCAAAGACAAAAGTTTGACGAAGTGATCCTATACCAAAACGAGAGTAAAAAGATTTGCTTGGGTGTACTTCAAAACCCAAGGAAGTCGTCAGATAAGCTGGAGCAAATAAGCTGGAAACCAATGAATCAACGGGTACTCCTAATGCATTTTTTTTGCCGTACTCAAAACCTTGTAAAAACTGCGTTTGGAAGTTGGTAGATCCAAAGAAATCCCATTTAGGTCCTAAGCGATAACCAGCTTTGAATTCGTAATAAATACGATCTAGATTTTTACGAAAACTTTGTGTTTTGTTTTGAAGAAAACCAATTTGCATTTGCAAATCGCTATTTAAACGCCAAGAACTATTTGTGATAACGGATGTATGATTTAAATACCAACCTGTTGCAAAGGTATTACTACCCCCTGATTTCCAATTGTCTGAAAAACTGGATTGGTTCAAATTGATACCTGTAGCAAAGTCTTGTTTCCATTTTGATTTCAAACTATCCACTTTAACGATTCCGTCGGCAAAGCTGTTTGAAAAATAAAAAGAAAATAAAAGAATGAGCCCCAGTTTGAATTTCATGTTGCAAGTTAAATAAACCTTTTTTTGAATACTATAAATCCGATGATTTTCCAATCCAAACATCTACTTTTCCATTAAAAACATCCTTCGATTCCAAAGATAGTAATCCTTCAAAGGTATTAAAGGCATCCGTATTGGCTGTCATGGGTTCCATCGCAAGGCAATCGTAGCCTTCTGGAATAAACGCTACAAAGTAGGGAAATATTTCACTGGAGTGGCCAATAAAAATAGATTTTTGTTGAGTTTTCTCTTTTAGCTCTGCAACATGATAGGGAAGTTTTTCTAACAAGAAAACATTATCTAGTTGCTCTGATCTCAAATCAACTCCATTTTTGAAATCAACCTTTTCCGATTTGAATGGTATCATTTGAGGGTCGGAAAGATATTTTTCCTTGGCTGAAAAAGCAACTTGGTAGTCTTTTATCGAGGTATTGGGGAAAGAAAAATAAGGGTGCCAACCGCAAGCAAATGGCATCGGTTCATTTCCTGTATTGATGGTTTGAAAATTCACTTCGAATTTGCCTGTTGCATTCAATCGATAAATGGCATTGAAAACAAATGGAAAAGGAAAGCCTTGGAAAGATTTACCGTCATATTCGTAGCTTAAAATAACTTCACAATATTCGTTATTACTTATTTGGGAACTAATGACAAATGGTTTCCTAGCAAGAAATCCATGAATTGCGTTTCCCAGGCCTTTCTCGTTGATGGGCAATTGATAGTTTCTTCCCAAAAAGGAATAATTTCCATTTCTTACCCGATTTACCCATGGGGCTAAAATGGCGCTCGGATGTAAGTTGTTTTCTGATAAATTAAACTTTTCTTCACCCGGAATTGAAATGATGGATTCCAAAGTATTTTCATATAATAGCTCTAGTTTTATCAGAGTGGCACCTACCGATAAATTGATATCGGCTCTTTCCTGGGTTTTAGGGTTAATTAGGGAAACAATGTCTCCTTGTGGGTTTTGTTCAATAATCATGTCCAAATGGTTTTATTTTCTATTCCCATTCCATACAAAGCAAAATCGTATTTTACGGGATCACTAGAGTCTAATTTTTTAAGTTCAAATGTTAGTTCTTCAGCTTTTTTCCAATTCGCTGGGCCAGGACTAATAAGTCCTAATTTTTCAGCGGTCGTTTGTGAATGAATATCTAAAGGACAAATTAATTGACTAGAATCAATGTTTTTCCATAGTCCAAAATCTACTCCCAGTTGATCTTTTCTAACGAACCATCTTAAAAACATACAAATTCTTTTGCAAGCGGAATTTTTGGCTGGCGTGGAAATATGTTTTTGCGTTCTTTTGGGGGCATGTTCAGCATCAAAAAAATAATTGTGAAATCCAATGAGTGATTCTTTGATGTTGATATTTTCCGGTTGATGTGTCAATAGAAATGCACTTTCTAAACTTTCATATCTTGAATAATGCCTCTTGAAAAAATCGATGAAATAAAGTGTGTCTGTATATTGGAAAGTACGATGCTTGAATCCTTCAAATCGTTGCAAATCTTTTTCCTGATGATGCATGACAAAGTCAAATGGATCTCCATCCATTAATTGAATCAGTGTTTTGGCATTATTTAAAATAGTTTTTCTTTGTCCCCAGGATAACATAGCCACCCAAAATCCCATGATTTCCTTGTTTTTTAAATCGGAAAATTGATGTGGAATTTGAATAGGATCATGTTCAATAAACCGAGGATGATTAAAGAATGCGTATTTCTTTTCCAGAAGTTCCGCCAAATCTTTTTTCATGCGTCTATTTTTTTGAACCTAGAAATGCCAAGATTTTAGAAGGCAAAGAAAAAATCCAAACAATCACCGTCACCGCCGCAGAAAATACAGCTATGAAAGGGTAGGATAAGATAAAAAATATCTCAAAAACGATGTTTCCTGCCGTTATGGGTCTTTTTTTCTTTGGCATTTTATTGGACTAAATAACTTATTTCAGCTCGGATACGTTTATCAACAGCATTTAATTTTTCAAATGCTTTGGGTGATAATTTGATGATTAATTTGGAATCAGAATTGGGCAATCTACCAATCACTTTTACCCAAATACTTTGGTTATTCGCTAAGTTTTTCACTAATACCAAAGTTCCAATGGGAGCTGTTTTGTGCAAAGCTAAATACTTACCTGAATTATCAGGCACATCAATTAATTCAGCGATACCATTTTCAATGGTCTTTTTTAATCCATCTGCTGTATTTTCAGCCTTTGTTTCGCTGACAGGCGCAGGGATTGTCATGTCAATTTTACCTTCACTTGCTGGTTTTTCAGCTTTGGAAGGAAGCAAATTGGTTTTTTCTAAGCTAGGTTCTTGAATGACAAGACGTTGTCCTTCTTGAAGACGATCAGAAGTTAAATTATTCCATTTGCGTAAATCTGCCATGCTCACTTTATAAAGATTTGCGATGGTTAATAATCCTTGTTTCGATTTCACAATGTGGTATTTTTCTTCTTTTTTGTCCGCTGTAACTGGTGCTTTTTCAGCAGGTGTACTTGCTGTGCTAGATTCACCAGCGACAGTTTTGTCAATACTTTTTAAAATACTTGGACTTTCTTCCAAATAATGCAAAGGGATGTAAACGATTTCTCCCGTTTTAACAGGAATATCTGTTTCTGGATTTACTTGTTTAAATTCCGTCAATGAAATATTATACCTTTTTAAGATAGAAAAAAGGCTTTGTTTGGGACCTAATTTATACAAGATAAAGGTTTTGTTATTTTCTTTTTTTAATCCCAAAGAATCTAAGGTACTAGCGTTGGAAGTGAAAAAAGTTAAAAGACAAAAAATAATTAATAGGGTTGATTTTTTAGTATTCATATACAACGATTTGCTGCTTGTTTTTTACGTAAATTAATTGGTTTTCAATGATTTGAAAAGTGTTATATCCTATTAGGTCGCCTTCAGAAATTAATTCTTGATGTTCAATGACAAAGTCTGAATCGCAGATTTTAAGGTAATTTTTCCAACCTTGGTCGTAAATATAGTAAGAAAAAATCAGCTTCTCTTTACCTTCCCAATAATCAATTCCTTTTGCAATCTTCTCTTGGAATTTTAACAAGAAAAAGTCTTGAAATTCTTTGAAAAAAGCTTGGCTTTCTTCATAATGTTCTGGGTTTTGAACGATCAATTCTCCGAATTGTTGTGTATTATTTAATTCCACTTCGCTTTCAAATTGACCATTTGATAAATTAACCCAATAATTTTTCTTGTCAATTTCAAGGAGAATGAATTCATTTTTTGTTTCAAACCAAAATTGGCAAGGGATTTGGTATACTAATTTGCCTGTACGTAAATCATACGCTTCAATACTTTCAATACCCGGATTTTTACTTGATTTCAGTTTGGAGAAAACGCCAATATTTCCTTTGCTGCAAATCCAATTCAACGGTTTGTTGATACTTTGTGGGGCTGGAATTTCTTGGGTAATTTTTGAATCCAACGAAAGCGAGAACCATTGGACGTGGGTATTATTTTTGGTTTCTATCCATAGAAATGGTTTTTCCTTCTCGATGAAATGACCGACGCTCCAAATTTTTTCTTGAAATGATTCTGTAAAAATTTTTTCCAATGATTTTGAAAGGTTTCCCCATAAATTATGTGCAAATTTGGTGAATTTCTTTTAACAAAAATTAAAATAGATCCATGCAGGGTAAAAAAGTTGTTGCTGTCATTCCAGCGCGTTATGCTTCTACACGATTTCCTGGAAAACCTTTAGTCGAAATTGGGGGTAAACCCATGATTCAACGGACCTTCGAAAGGGTATCTCAACTCGAAGGTTGGTATAAAATCATTATTGCGACAGATGATCAACGGATTTATGATTTTGCCAAAAGCATTGGTGCAGAAGTGATGATGACGCAAGAAAATCACGTTTCTGGGACAGATCGTTGTGCAGAGGTTTTAAGAAATTTAAATGAGCCCATCGATTACGTAGTTAATATTCAAGGGGATGAACCATTCATCGATCCTAATCAGTTAGAGGAAATCACTTCTGAATTTCAAAGTAATGCCCCAATTTTGACGCTCATCAAGGAAATTAAAGATGATGCAACCTTATTCAATGTGAATACTCCCAAAGTAGTCATTGATGAAAAAGGCTTTGCGATGTATTTTTCTCGTCAAACCATTCCTTATTTACGTGGTATTCCACAAGAAGATTGGTTAAAAAAACATCGTTATTTTAAGCATATTGGACTTTATGCCTATCGAGCAGATGTTCTATTGGAATTAAGTAATTTACAACCTTCTCCTTTGGAATTAGCGGAATCCTTGGAACAATTGCGTTGGTTACAAAATGGTTACCAAATTAAAACCATTGAAACTCAATACGAAACCATTGGAATTGACCATCCAGAGGATTTATTGAAAATAGGGTTTTATTTAGTGAGGGGGTGAGGGGGTTAATTATGAATTATGAGGTAAAATTTTAATTTGCTCAAATGCCTAATTTTTAAAAAAAATATACTCATAATTCATAATTCATAATTCATAATTATTCATCCGTATCTTTGCAAGATTATAGACATAGTAAATTCTCATTCTTTGGATAATACAAAGAATTATTAATAAATTTTATGCAGAAGACGCCTATTACAGAACTTTTGAAACATCGTATTTTAGTTTTAGACGGTGCGATGGGTTCTTTAATTCAACAATATCATTTGAGTGATGCCGATTATCGCGGCGAAAGATTTAAAGACTTTCCTCATGAAGTAAAAGGCAATAATGACCTCTTGTCAATCACAAGGCCAGACGTGATTAAGGAAATTCATGCCAAATATTTTGAAGCGGGTGCAGATATTGCTGAGACAAATACCTTTTCGGGAACTTCCATCGCCATGGCAGATTACCACATGGAGGATTTGGTTTATGAATTAAATTTTGAATCAGCCAAAATAGCCAAAGAAGTTGCAGATGAATTTACGGCAAAAAATCCCGATAAACCTCGCTATGTAGCGGGATCTATGGGACCAACCAACCGAACTTTGTCACTTTCTCCTGATGTGAATGATCCAGGTTATCGTGCCGTAACTTTCGATGAATTAGTTGAGGCTTATACAGAACAAATACGTGGTTTAGTGGATGGAGGGGCAGATTTATTATTGGTCGAAACCATTTTTGATACTTTAAATGCCAAGGCAGCTTTGTTTGCCATTGATCAATATTTTAAGCAACATCCTGAAAAACCATACCTACCTGTCATGGTTTCAGGAACGATTACAGATGCTTCAGGAAGAACTTTGTCAGGCCAAACGACAGAGGCATTTTTGACATCTGTTTCGCACATGCCTTTACTTTCGGTAGGATTAAATTGCGCTTTAGGGGCTGATTTAATGCGACCTTATGTAAAAACTTTATCCGATAAATCACCCTTTTTAGTATCTGCGCACCCGAATGCGGGATTGCCGAATGAAATGGGTGAGTATGATCAGAGCCCAGAACAAATGGGTGAAATCATTGAAGATTTTCTTCAAAATGGATTTATTAATATCATTGGTGGATGTTGTGGAACTACGCCTGCACACATCCAAGTTATTGCTGAAATTGCCGCTAAATACCCTCCACACCATTTGCCAGAAACTTCATCCAATCAAAAATTGTCTGGATTAGAGCCTTTGGAAATTACGGAATTGACCAATTTTGTCAACATTGGTGAGCGTTGTAATGTGACGGGTTCAAAGAAATTTGCTCGATTAATTCGAGAAGAAAAGTTTGAAGAAGCGATTGATGTGGCTAGGGAGCAAGTAGAGGGAGGAGCTCAAATTTTGGATGTGAATTTGGATGAGGGGATGATTGATGGTGTTAAAATGATGCCTCAATTTTTGAATCTTTTGATGGCGGAGCCAGATATCACTCGTTTACCAATCATGATCGACTCATCTAAATGGGAAGTGATTGAAGCTGGTTTGAAATGTGTGCAAGGAAAATCAGTAGTGAATTCCATTTCTTTGAAAGAAGGAGAAGAAAGATTTATTGAATTGGCCAATAAAGTTAAAATGTATGGTGCTTCGGTAGTAGTTATGGCTTTTGATGAAGCTGGACAAGCCGATTCCTACCAAAGACGTATTGAAATTTGCCAAAGAGCGTATGATATTTTAGTGGATCAAGTGGGTTTTCCACCACAAGACATTATTTTTGATCCGAATATTTTGACTGTTGCGACAGGAATCGAAGAGCATAATAATTATGCGATTGACTTTATTCAGGCCACAAAATGGATTAAAGAAAATTTGCCTCATGCCAAAGTTTCTGGTGGGGTGTCTAATATTTCCTTTTCTTTTAGAGGAAATGAGCCTGTTAGAGAAGCGATGCATACGGTTTTCTTATATCATGCCATTAAGGCGGGTATGGATATGGGTATTGTAAATGCTAGTCAATTAGGCGTTTATGATGAAATTCCTCAGCCTCTTCGCGATTTGTGTGAGGATGTTTTGTTGAATAGAAATTCAGAAGCGACGGAGAAATTGGTGAATTATGCAGAAACCGTTAAATCTGCAGGGAAAGAAGTTGTAATAGATGATGCCTGGAGAAAATTACCCGTAAATAAACGCTTAGAACATGCCTTAATCAAAGGCTTGACGGAGTTCATTGATGAGGATACAGAAGAGGCTAGAAAATTAGTTGATCGTCCAATTCAGGTCATAGAAGGTCCTTTGATGGATGGAATGAATGTCGTGGGGGATTTGTTTGGAGAAGGAAAAATGTTTCTTCCTCAAGTAGTTAAATCTGCCCGCGTGATGAAAAAGGCGGTTGCTTATTTATTACCTTTTATTGAAGCGGAAAAACAAGGTGGGGAGAGTTCCTCTGCTGGAAAAATTTTGTTAGCTACTGTAAAAGGGGATGTACACGATATTGGTAAAAATATCGTTGGGGTGGTTTTAGCTTGTAATAATTATGAAGTAATTGATATTGGTGTGATGGTTTCTTGCGACAAGATTTTAGCTGCTGCGAAGGAACATCAAGTAGATATTATTGGCCTTTCTGGTCTTATCACTCCATCCTTGGATGAAATGGTTTACGTAGCCAAGGAAATGGAACGTTTAGGTTTCAAAGTTCCTCTGTTAATCGGTGGTGCGACTACCTCTAGAATTCACACGGCGGTAAAAATAGATCCACATTATTCTGGACCTGTGATTCATGTCTTGGATGCTTCACGTTCAGTACCTGTGGCTGGTCGTCTGTTACAAAGTGAATTAACTCAAAAAGAGATTTTTACGGAAATTAAAGAAGAATATGCTGCTTTGAGAATTTCTCATGCTGCACGTCAAAAAGATAAGAATTATTTGAGTATTCAAGATGCCAGAAAAAAACCAAGCGGTTTAGATTGGACAGGTTTTGAAGCGAAAGTGCCTCAATTTTTAGGAGTGAAGTATTTGAAAGAATATTCTTTGGAAGAAATTGCTAAATACATCGATTGGACTCCATTTTTCTCTACTTGGCAACTTTCAGGCAAATATCCAAAGATTTTTGACAATGAAATCATTGGAAAAGAAGCTAAAAAATTGTTTGATGATGCTCAACAATTATTGAAGGAAATTATTGATCAAAAATTATTGACCGCCAATGCTGCCTTGGGTTTTTATCCGGCTAACTCGTTGGGTGATGATATCATTTTGCATGATTTTGTTGAGAAAATTCAAGAAACAGCTTGTGAAAAACATGGTTCTCACAAAACAGTTTCTTATGATATCCAGAAAAAAGATGAGTCATCAGATTCCAAAGAGTGGTTACATCATTTGCGTCAGCAAGGTCAAAAAGCAAGTTCATTGCCTAATCACGCGTTAAGTGATTTTATCGCTCCTTTGAATACGGGAGTTACAGATTATATTGGTGCATTTGCCGTTACCACGGGAATTGGAATTGAAGCCTTGTTGGAAAAATATGAAAAAGAACATGATGATTATAATTCCATCATGGTTAAGTCGCTTGCTGATCGATTAGCGGAAGCATTTGCGGAACTTTTGCATGAAAAAGTGAGAAAAGAATATTGGGGATATGCTTCTGAGGAGCATTTGACTTGTGAAGAATTGATTGCAGAAAAATACGTTGGGATTCGTCCAGCACCAGGTTATCCTGCCTGCCCAGATCATACTGAAAAAAGGAAATTATTTGATTTATTGAAAGCAGAAGAAAATATTGGAATGTATTTGACTGAAAGTTATGCGATGCATCCTGCTTCTTCTGTTTCAGGTTTTTATTTTTCACATCCACAAAGTACCTACTTTGGTTTAGGGAAAATTGCCAAAGATCAAGTAGAGGATTATGCAAAGAGAAAAGGGATGGATTTGCAAGAAGTGGAAAGATGGTTGAGTCCGGTATTAAATTACGATGAATAGATTATGACAAAAATTACTCAATATTTAAACGAAGCCAAAGGTAAAACGCTTTTTTCCATTGAAATTATCCCTCCAATGAAGGGACAACATTTGGGTGAATTAATGTCGCATATTGAGCCATTGATGGAATTTAAACCACCATTCATAGAAGTTACCTACCATCGTGAAGAATACATTGAAAAATTAGTTGATGGTGTCATCAAACGAATTCCTATTCGTAAGCGACCTGGTACTTTAGGAATTTGTGCGGCCATTATGCAGAAATTTCAAGTGGAAGCGGTTCCTCATGTGATTTGTGGAGGTTTTACCACGGAAGAAACAGAGGATTTTTTAATCGACTTACATTATTTAGGTATTGAAAATGCCTTGATTTTACGTGGAGATCAAGAAAAAGGGGAGGAGAGATTTATCCCGAAACCTGGTGGACATGCTTATGCCAATGAATTGGTTCAGCAAGTTGCCAATATGAACAAAGGGATTTTATTGCATGAAGAAACCGAATCATTTCCGACTAATTTTTGCATTGGAGTAGCCGCTTATCCTGAGAAGCATTTTGAGGCTGTCTCGATGGAAGAAGATTTACGCTATTTAAAACAAAAAGTGGATGCAGGTGCCGATTATATCGTGACGCAGATGTTTTTTGACAATAAAAAATACTTTGATTTTGTAGATGCTTGTCGGGCAATCGGTATCAATGTTCCAATTATACCAGGAATAAAACCTTTGGCCACTGCCAAGCAATTGGATATTTTACCTTCTATTTTTCATTTAGAAATTCCTTCGGATTTATCCAAGGCTGTAAAAGCATGCGATAACAATGCTGCGATTAAGCAAGTGGGGATAGAATGGGCAGTAGCACAAGGAAAAGAATTGATAAAAGCTGGTGTGCCCGCTTTGCATTTTTATACCATGAGTAAATCAGATAGCGTTCGAGCAATTGCCTCAGCATTGTTTTAAAATTCAATTTTTAGAACTTGATTCTCCGTTTTTTATTCGTTGTGTCCTTTGTGTTTTGAAACCAATATTGATTAAAACACAAAGGCACAACGTATTTATTTGTTGTTTATTAATTCCTCCGCTTTCTTGTCTGCTTCCTCTAAAATAGCCTCGGCTTTTTTATCAGCTTCCATTTTGAGTTTGTCTGCTAATTTTTTGGCAGCGAATTGGGCAAGTGGATTTTTGGCTTCATTGACAATTCTATCCGCAGCTTGGTATGCTTCCTCTTTGAGTTTTTCGGCTGCCATTCTTGCTTCTTTTCTGATGTTTTCTGCCTGAATTTTAGCCGCTTGCTTGGCTTTGTCTATTTGTTTATTAGCTTCTGTTTTAAGAACATCCTTCACAGCTGAACTAGCTTGATTGTTACTGTTTTCATTCCCTCCTTGACTGATTCCTAGACTTACCAATGGCTTTTGAAAGGTGCCTTTGATCATAATACTAGGTTTTAGGGATTTTGTAATAGCATCTACGTTGATGCCCAAACCTAATTTGTCTAATTCCTTGTTTATCCCGTATTTAGCACCTTCAGATATCAAATTGTTGGGGATTTCTACACCTAATTGATAATTTAAACTTTGATCTAATCCATTGGATCCGCTTACATGGATCTTCCCTACATTGCTTTTTAATTGAAAAGGTTTCACTTTTAATCGACCATTGGATATTTGATAATTGATTTTTGTGGGCTGTAATACCAGATTTTTTAATGCTTGGAATTTGACCAATTCGGCTGTTTTGTTCAATACTTCTGAACCGTTCAAACTCACATTGACTAATTCCAATTCACCAATGCTTTGAATGGTATTCAAATTGGGCGACATATCTTCGTTTAAATTACTAATCAAGCTAAAATTTAAATTTATTTTTCCAGTAGCTGCAGAAGCGATAGGAAGCAATTTTTTGAAGGTTGAAAAATTTACAAATGCTTTAGGAATATCTAATTGTTGAATTTCAAAATTGATATTTGTCAATGGGTTTTTGTCGTATAAATTGCTGTAAAATCCATTGGCTACAAATGGCGATCCTAATAAATAGAAAGAAAATTCATCGAAATCAATTTTTTCTGGACTTAACTTCAAAGAACCTTTGGCAGATGTGATGTCAAAATTTTGATATTTGACACTTGCAATAGTTGATTTAATTGAGAAATCAATGTTTTTAGGCAAGCTCAATGCCTTTTGGGTTTTTACTGCTGCTGCTTGCGACGATTCATCTTTGGGCATGAACTGCATTAGTTCATCTATATTCAAGTTATTGGAATTTACAGTTAAATTTCCTCTTAAATTTTCGCCTTTTAGGAAATACAATAAGTAATTTTCTAGGTAACCTTTAGCTTCCACATCGCTTTGTCCAATCCTAGCTGTAAAGGCTTGTAATTCTAAGTTTTTTGAATTGAAATGTAATTGGGCTTTTGGGATTTGTATGGAAAATGTTGGTTCCAATGCGTTAAAATGGAATGCTTTGACTTGAATGTCGCCTTTGGCCATCCCTTGTCCATTTTTAAATTGACTTATTTTTCCATTTAAGGCAAAATTAGCTGCAATTTGTCCTTTTAATTTTTTGTTTTCTAAAGGGAATATTTTTTCTATTTCTTCCAAATTTACATTTCCAGACACATTGCTTTGGATGAATGGATCTGTCACGGGATTTTTTACCAAAAGATTCGCATGAATAGGTGAGTTGTTGATAGATAAATCGAATTTTTTCAGTTGAATTTCCGTATGATCGGGTTTTCCATCTGGATTATTTACTTGGAAATCTACTTGTACATTTTTTACACCTATATTTTTGGAATTGTATTGAAAAGCTCCATTGTTGACTTTTATTCCTAATCCGAAACCTGGATTTTCTTTTCCATTCATTTTGCCTTTCAAATGAGCCTGCAAAGCACCTTCTCCTTGTGCATTTAGCTCATTGAACGAGTTGGAATACATGCTTGGAATGAGCGATAAAAATTCCTTGAAGGGGCTTTTTTGGACGTTCAATTGTACATTCATGTCAATACTTGTATCTGGCATGGCTACCCAAGCATCCACTGAAATAGGTAATTCATTCAATAATAAGGTGTTTTTGCTAAAACTGAATTTCATTTTTTTGAAATCCATCTCTATCGGTGCGCTTAAGCTCGTCTTGATATTTGAAAGGTAGGTTTTACCCAAAAATTTCACTGTTAATTGTTCTACTTTGGTTTCTGTCGACAAAGTGAAAATATCCTGACTGAAATCTCCTTTTCCTTCGTGGTTTAAATTAGCTAATCGACTAGAAAATCCACGCAATTGGTCATCATAGAAAATGTTAGATTGACTGATTTGGTAGGAATTGATCTGTAAATCAATGGCTTGGCCCTCTGCTTGTGTAGGACTTTTTGTAGAATCTTTTTTCACAATATCCCAATTCATTTTACCTTGCGGGTTTACGATTAAATTGAAATTGGCTTCCTCTAATTGAATTGATTTTAGCGTAATTTTTTTGCTAATAAAATACGAAAACAACGGAATTTCGACTTTAACTTCTTTGATGCTAGCTAAGGTGTCTTTTTGGAATTCATTTTGACCAATGATTTGAATTTTTTCTACTCCCAATGTTAGTTGGGGGAAATTCGTCAATAGGCTTAAAGACGCATCTTGCCAATCGACCTTGGCATTTACTTTTTCATTCACCAAGGATTTTATTTTGCTTGAAATTTCATCTTTGTACATCCATGAAATACTGAAAGATGCAATGATGACAAATGTCAAAAGGCTAAATAAACTAATGATGATTTTTTTGAACATATTTTTTGAAAAATTTTAGTCTTCGAGCTTAACATGTTTCCAGTTTTCTCCAGACCTGATTCTGTTTAGTTGAGTATGCGTAATTCCAAATTGTTTGGCAATCATTTTAAAGCGATTTTTTTCTGACAAAAGCAGCTTTTTAATCATGATCACCTTACTCTCTGTCAATTTGTAATTTTTTGTTCTTTTAGGAACTACCTTATTAATGACAGCTGGGTTGTTTTTATTGTGTGAAGTTACTTCTGCTCTAGATCCCCAACGCAAATTGGTAAAATTATTGTTGAGTTTATCATGGTCTAGGTGTAGTACAAATTCATCTTCTTCCTTTTGTTTTTTTACAAATTGTTCAGCCACTAATTTGTGTACATATCTATTTATTGACTTTTGTTTATGCTTTATATTGAGTGAAAAATAACCTTGAATTTTTGATCCTGTGATTAATTTTCCATCCTTTGAGTTTTGAAAACTTTTGATACGTCCATAATTAGAAATTTCATAATGGATTTCATTTTCAAATTCAGGGAATTCAATTTTTTTCCAAACTTCATTCCAGAAGTTTTTAATAGTTGGCGAGTTGGTGTTCATAGTGGTAAAATGATTACAAAGAATCATTCCATTTTTAATTATTGAGTAGAAAATACCTTCAAATTTACTAAAATTCAGTTAATTTCAGGACTTAAATAGGAATTATTATGAGAGTTTTGGTCTATGGTGCTTCCACCAATCCTGAACGTTATGCGTTTATCGCAACGAATTTACTTCAATCGAAAGGACATGAAGTGGTTCTTGTCGGGCATCGTAAAGGGCAAGTCAACGGTGTTGATATTCAAACAGAAATGGTCGAGCAGGTTGATATAGATACAGTAACCTTGTATGTTGGTCCTAAAAATCAGGAAGGATTGTTGGATTATATTTTATCTGTAAAACCTCGAAGAGTGATTTTTAATCCAGGAACGGAAAATGAGCAACTCGAAAATGAATTGATACAAGCAGGGATTCAAGTAGAAGAGGCCTGTACGTTAGTCTTGTTACATACAGGCCAATTTTAAGGATTATTGTTGAATTAAAGTAAATTCAAATTCTTCCATAATTAAGTTCGCTAATAATTTCTTACAAGCATTTGTTACAATTTCATTGGCTTCCGCTTCGCTCGCTGCCTCTAATTGCAATTGGATATGCTTTCCAATTCGAACATCTGCTACTTGGTGGATGTCTAAGTTTTGTAAGCCAATACGAACTGCTTTTCCTTGCGGATCAAGAATTTCTTTTTGTGGCATTACATTGATTTCAGCTATAAACTTCATTTTGTATTTATATTAAGTAAAGAAATTATTCCAGATAATAAGATATAAGAAACTACTAAGATTGGTAAAGCTGCAAATTTAAGCAATATCAACAAGCCTACACAATAAAGTAGAAAAATGTATTTGATTTGATTCGTTTTCCAGTCCCACGTCTTGAATTTAAATGCCATTAGAGGTAATTCAGAAACGAGCAAGTAGCTCATTATCACTGCATAAATCAATAATCCTTTGAATTGCAATATCCAATCTTTGTATTCAGGTTGAAACACAATGATCAGAGGCAAGGAGGCAATTAGGAGTCCATTGGCTGGCGTTGGTACTCCAATAAATTGATCGGTTTGTCTTGTGTCCACATTGAATTTTGCCAAACGATAGGCGGAAGCTAGAGCAAGCAGAAACACCAATAATGGCTTGTAAAAACCAAATAGGCCAATGGTACATTGAGTTCCACAACTTGATTCTACTAAATTAAATAGGATGAAAGCGGGTAAAACACCAAAAGAAACCATATCTGCCAAAGAATCTAATTCTTTTCCAATATCTGAATAAGCATGCAAAAGTCTGGCTAAAAATCCGTCTAGGAAGTCGCAAACCAATGAAATAAAAATGGTATAGGAGGCCCACAAAACATTTCCTTGCATGACAAAATACAATCCCAAGCAACCTGCTAACAAATTACCAAGGGTTAATAAATTGGGAATTTCTTTTTTTAAGCTCATTTTATCCTTTTATGAATGGGTTGTGTATTTTTTCTTCACCAATACTCGTTTTTACTCCGTGTCCTGGGTATACTTCAGTTGGGTCAGGTAAAGTATATAATTGGGTACGAATACTGTTCATTAAATCACTATGGCTACAAAGTGGAAAATCAGTTCTTCCTACACTTCGTCTAAACAAAACATCTCCTGCAATTAATTTATTTTCCTTTTCAAAATACAAAGCCACATGCCCCGGCGCATGACCTGGAACAAACAAGATGTTGATTTTCATTTCACCAAATTCCAGAACTTCATTATCAGTATACCAATTATCTACTTCCGCAGCTTGATAATGAGGAAAACCATATACTTGTGCTCGATTGGCCGCATCATTCAAAATAACTGCTTCTTTGGGATGCAAATAGAAAGGTATTTTGTATTCTTTTTTGACAAAATCGATACCCAATACATGATCGATGTGCGCGTGTGTATTTAAAATCGCTTGTAATTGAATGTTATTTTCGCTGATAAAATGCTTTAATTCTTGTCTTTCTTCGTAACTGTAACAACCTGGATCTACGATGATACCTACTCCATTATTGTCCCAAACGACATAGGTGTTTTCTTGAAATGGATTGAAACAAAATGTTTTGAATTGAAGCACTTTTGAGAAATTTAAAAACAAAAATAAGAGAATTCACTTAATAGCTTAACATCCTAGCAGGAATATACAAGGTTTTTTATGCAAATCAGGTTTAATTTTAGACCATTCCAAAGCTGTTTTGGTTTGAGTAAAACCACCTTCGCCTTGAATGTTGCAGGCAATATGAATCAATTGATTTCCAGGGCAATGACTTAATAGATCTTCCAAAAGGGCATTGTTACGATAAGGTGTTTCAATGAAAATTTGCGTTTGGCCCGATTTTTGAACTTCTTTATTCAGTTGTTCAATGTTTTTGATTCGCGCCGTTTTGTCGATTGGCAAATAACCATGAAAGCAAAAACTTTGACCTGAGAATCCAGAGGCCATCAAGGAAAGTAGGATAGAAGAGGGGCCTACCAATGGAATTACCTCAATGCCTAATTCTTGAGCAATACTTACTGCCAAAGCTCCAGGATCTGCAACGCCAGGGCAACCCGCTTCAGAAATTACTCCGATTAGCTCTGTGTTTAGATTTAAATGTTTTTTGAGAAATTGTTGAATGCTCGATTTTTGACTGTCTTTGTCTAAAATCTCAAATTCAAGAGATTCAATATTTAAACCCAATTTCAATTCACTGATAAATCTTCTTGCCGTTCGAACATTCTCAACCAAAAAATGTTGCGTTTGTGAAACATAGTTTCTAATTTCTAAAGGAAGAACCTCATTGGCCGTATTTTCAGCGATGGGACAAGGAATCAATACAAGTTTCATAAAATTTCTTCTAATGCTTGAACAAATAATTCGGGTTGATCCGCTTGTACCCAATGTCCTGCGTTGGGGATTTCAATCAATTCAAAATTGGGAAATAATTCAGCAATATAACGGTGGTCCTCCGCTTGAATATAATGTGAATCGGCTCCTTTGATGAAAAATGTAGGAGTATCGGAATGATTTTTGACGAAAAGTTCATGTCCCACCACATCGATATTTTCCGTAATGACTTTCAAATTAATTCTCCATGCAAATTGTTGTTCCGAATTTCGGTAGAGATTTTTTAATAAAAATTGTCGAACACCTTCTTTTTCCTCAAATCTTTTTAAATGTTCATTGGCTTCTGTTCTGCTAGCTAAAGTAGCTAGATCAATACTATTGAGTCCCGCTAATATTTGCGTATGGTGTACCGGGTAGAATTTGGGGGCAATATCCACCACAATAATCTTTTGGGCAATTTCTGGGTAATTTAAATCAAATTGCATGACCACTTTTCCTCCCATGGAATGGCCGATAATGATGGGCTTGTTTAATTGATGATCTTGGATGAATTCCAATAAATCTTCCGCCATTACTTGGTAGTTGAACTCATCTGACCACGGCGATTGACCATGGTTTCTTTGATCTACTAAATAGACTTGGTATTTTTCAGATAATGCCTTGGCAATTCCCAGCCAATTGTCTGAAGATCCAAAAATTCCATGTAAAATAACCAACGCAGGGCCATGTTCCCCTACTTTTCTAAAGTATAATTTCATTTATTGTAGATAAATCGCTTTTTCTTTTTGAGGAATTGTCTGACCAATAAGAGGTAAATTTAAATTATTTGCATGCATAAAACTTTCAAATTCGTTTTTGAATGCAGCATCCACAGCTATTAATAAGCCACCAGAAGTTTGAGGATCAGCACCAATTAATCGATTTCTATCTGAAATTTCTTCTTGAATGCGATGTCCATAACTTGCCCAATTTCGGGAAGTGCCACCAGGGAAACATTTTTGTTCTAAATAATGGTCGATATTGGCCAATAAAGGTAAATTTTCGATGGTTATTTCTGCACTCACATTCGAGCCATCACACATTTCAACCAAATGGCCAAATAAACCGAAGCCTGTTACGTCAGTTAATGCTTTTACATAAGAAAGTGGACCTAGTTTTTCACCCAAACTATTAAGGGTGCTCATTTGATTAACCGCCGCTGCTAAATCCTCAGCTTGAACAATGCCTCTTTTTTGTGCTGTGGTTAAAATACCCACTCCCAAAGGTTTAGATAGATATAATAAGCAATGATCATTTGCTTGATCATTTTGTTTCAAATGGTCTTTTTTGACTTTCCCAGTTACTGCTAAACCAAAAATGGGTTCAGGAGAATCGATGGAATGGCCACCCGCCAAAGGAATGCCAGCTTCCGCACAAGCCGCTCTACCACCCTCTAATACTTTGGCAGCAATTTCCGGTGCTATTTTCTCAATGGGCCAACCAAGAATGGCAATGGCCATCAAAGGTGAGCCTCCCATGGCATATATATCAGATATTGCATTTGTCGCAGCAATTTTGCCAAAATCAAAAGGATCATCCACGATGGGCATAAAAAAGTCAGTCGTTGAAATCACTGCTTCCCCATTTTGCCAATCAAATACCGCCGCATCATCTCTACTTTCATTGCCTACAAGCAAGAGCGGATGATTTTTTTTGGGTGTATCAGTTTTAAGGATGGTATCAAGTATTTGTGGGGAAATTTTACAACCACATCCAGCACCGTGCGAATAGGAAGTTAACTTAATCGGATTGGGTTCTTTTGACATTTGATTCTATATAGACTACAAAATTATTCTTTAAATAGTTAAAAATTATGTTTTTGTTAAATTTTAGAAGAAAATAGGAATAAAAAATGGTCAATAATTTATTTATGGATGATTGTTTGTGGCTTTTATCCTAAATATCAGTCATTTAGTGCTAAAATAGTAAATAATTGTTTGGGTGAGTTTTTGGAGTATTTGATTTTTTAAGTTTATTTTGTGGTTTAATTATTCAAATCAATTTATAACTAAATTCCAAATTTATGCAGAAAAGATTTATTACTCATTCTGTGTTGCTAGGAGCGTTTTTTGCGCTTTTAATGGCATTACCCCTGGGGCAAGTGTTCGCTCAAGGTTCTACTACTGCCGCTTTAGCGGGTACAGTATTAGATGAAAAGGGAGAAGGATTACCAGGTGCGACTGTTATAGCTGTACACGAACCAACTGGTTCGAGATATGGTGCATCTACGCGTGCTGATGGACGTTACAACATTGTTAATATGCGTGTTGGAGGTCCTTACAAAGTAACTGTTACTTTTATCGGTTACAAAGAGGCCGTTCAAACGGGTGTAGTTTTAACCTTGGCTCAAGAACTTCGCCAGAATTTCAAATTAGAAGTAAATCAATCTCAATTGGAAGAGGTTAAAGTTGTTGCTTCTCGTAGTTCTATCATTAACTCGGGACGTACGGGAGCTGCTACAACGGTTGGTAATAACCAAATTACGACTTTGCCTACTTTGAACCGTTCATTAGGAGATTTCGCTCGTTTAGATCCTCGTGCAAATGGTTTAAGTTTCGCTGGTCGTAATTCATTGTATAACAACGTTACAGTGGATGGTGCTTATTTTAACAATGCTTTTGCATTATCTTCTACGATTGGTGGTCAAGCAAATGCTTCTCCTATCTCAGTAGATGCGATTGATCAATTCCAAGTATTGGTTGCTCCTTATGACGTTCGTCAAGGAATGGCAACAGGTGCTAACATCAACGTAGTTACGAAGTCGGGAACAAATGATTGGACGGGTTCTGGATACTATTTTGGTACTGATCAAGGCTTAGTAGGTAATAAAATTGGTGAAGTAACCAATCAATATGGAAACTTTGCAAGAGGTCAATTTGGTGGTCGTATCGGTGGTGCTATCATCAAAAATAAATTATTTGTTTTTGGATCATTTGAACAAGAAAAACAAACTCAACCGGGATCTACTTGGGTAGCTACGCGCCCTGGATCAACTGCAGCTAATCAATCGATTGCTACAGCAGCTGATTTAGATCGTTTGAAAGAATTCTTGAAGACAAAATACAATTATGATCCAGGTGCTTACGAGAATTGGGACAAAGAAAACTATTCTCAAAAAGTTAATTTACGTTTAGATTGGAATATTTCTGACAAACATAAATTAAATGTTAAGTATAATTATTTACGTTCTTATTCAGATCAAAACCCATCTGGTTCAGGATCATTAAGTAATCAAGGACGTGCGGCAACTTCTCAAATCTTGCCTTTCCAAGGTTCAATCTACAGAATTAACAATAACTTAGATTCTTACATTGCTGAATTGAATTCAACTTTCAGTAGTTCAGTTGCTAATAACTTAACGGTTGGATATACTCAGATGCGTGATTATCGTGAATCTCCAGTAAATAATACACCATTCCCTACTGTTGATATCGGAAATAATAATAAAAATGAGTTAACTACTTTTGGTTACGAGCCGTTTTCAGCTAATAACTTATTGAATTCTGATATTTTCCAAATTTCAGATAACTTAACTATTTATAAAGGTAAAAACGTGTATACGGTGGGTGTTGCTTATGAAAATAATGCATTCAAAAACGGTTTTGCACCTAACTATTATGGTGGTTACCAATTTAATTCGATTGATGATTTTATCAATTCAGCATCTACAGGTTCTGTAAAAGGTATTTATCAATATCAAATCCAATATGCCAATTATGCTGAATTTCCATTTGCAGAGATGAAAGGAAGTACAACTTCTGGATATATTCAAGATGAGATTTCTGCAGCAAAAGGTTTGAAATTAACATTTGGCTTACGTGCTGATATGACTTCATTCCCATCTTTTGATGATCCAAAGTACAACAATACATATGTGCCATCTTTAACTTTCCGTGATGGAGTAAAATTACAAACTAATAAGTTTCCAGATCCAACGGTTTTATGGTCTCCTCGTTTCGGGTTTAACTGGGATGTGAAAGATGATAAGCAAACTCAAATCCGTGGTGGTGTGGGTGTGTTCTCAGGTCGTGTTCCTTATGTTTGGTTATCTAACCAATTGTCTAACAATGGAGTGTTGTTTAGTTCAGAATCAACTGCGAATCCAACAAATCGTCCATTTGATCCAGATGTAAATAAATATCGTCCTCCAGTACCTTCAACTATTCTACCTACTTCTTACAACTTAGCTGTTACGGATCCAAACTTTAAATTTTCTCAAGTTTTCAGATCAAACTTGGCTTTAGACAAAAACTTAGGAAATGGATGGATTATTGGTTTAGAAGCGATCTATACAAAAGATATCAATGCAGTTTATTTGGAAAACGTAAACTTACCAAATTCTACAGTGAAGGCTGTTGGAGCTGATAATAGAACTATTTATTGGACTGCAGTTAATGGTATCCCAACAAATACTGCTTACAATAGAATTTATGGTAATAATATCAAAGGTGTAAACGTGCCAGCAGATGGAAAAAATACAGCTGCTAGTCCAAACATCTCTGATGCTATTTTAATTAAGAATACAGATTTAGGTTATTCTTATGCATTGACAGCAACAGTTTCTAAAGCGTTTGATAATGGATTGTTTGCTTCTCTTTCTTACACTAATTCAGATTCTCGTTCAGTAAATGATGGAGGTTCAATCGCTCAATCACAATGGAGAGATCGTTATGTAGTGGGAGATCCAAATGCGAATGTAATGTCATATTCTTCTTACATGCAAGCACATCGTATCAATGCTTATGGTTCATACCGTTTGAATTATTTGAACGAAAAAGCTAGTACAACATTTGGATTTACTTATTCAGTAGCACCAGCAGGTCGTTTCTCATACATTTATTCAGGTGATATGAACGGAGATAGTCAATCAAACGATTTGATTTACATCCCACGTGGTCAATCTGAAATCATGTTTAAAGATTTAGTTGTAGGTTCTACTACTTATTCTGCAGCGCAACAATGGTTAGATTTAGATAAATTTATCTCGAATGATCCATATTTAAGTGGTCGTCGTGGTCAATATGCAGAGCGTAACGGTGCTGAATTACCTTGGCAAGCAAGTTTTGACTTCAAAGTAATCCAAGATTTTTATATCAATGTAGGTGGTAAGAAAAATACCTTACAATTCACATTAGACGTATTTAACTTCGGTAACTATGTGAGTCCACAATGGGGCTTAGGTCAATCTGCTATCCGTACAGGTTTATTAACATTCACAGGTAATGATGCAGCTACTGGAAAACCAGTATTTCAATTCCCTTACCGTTCTGGTACAACTCCATTAACAGAATCATTCCAACGTAACTTTGGTTTAGGTTCTAGATGGCAAGCTCAATTTGGTATCCGTTATATCTTTAACTAAGATAGATACCCATTCAAATAAAAAAGGCTGATCGAAAGATCAGCCTTTTTGTTTTTTAAAGAGAGATAAGAGATGTATGATGTATGATGTATGATGTAAGAATTCTACATTCCTAATTCTACATTTCATCTTTAAATTTAATTTCTTACCTCTTACCTCTTACCTCTTACCTCTTACCTCTTACCTTTTACCTCTTACATCTTACATCAGTTTCATTCCTCCGGAAACGGGATAAAAACAAAATTGGTGAATTGCCCATCTACCACAAAAAGGCAACAAAACTCTTCGATGTCTTTGTAGTTCTGAATAAACAACTCTACATTTTCTAAAGAAATCAAATTTCTTTGAACAAATTCTTCCAACATAGAAGCGTGATAATTCCACTTGTTACCATTTAATTCTCCTACACCAATTAATTTTTGCCCGATATCAATCACTCTTTGTGAGGTTACAAAAATGGGATAATCGGAAAATCCCCTTTTTTTGATTTGGTAGGAGGCTTCTTTTAAGGGTTCTGCTACAATGGCAAAATCACTGGAAATTAATCCCAGATATTTTCCATTTAAATCCGGTGAATTGGGTGCGTTAGATATTGCTTGATAATCTTCGATCATAATTTTAACCTTTACTTAGTAATAATAATTGAATGTCTTTTACAGGTTTGTTGAACAATGAACCAATGTTTTTTTGTGTAACATAACCTTTGTAACAATAAATTCCTTTCATAAACGATTTACCTTGCCAAAGCATTTCTTCAATGCCACCCGTCTTTCCCGCTTTTAGTAGAAAAGAGGTGATTAAATTGCTGATTGCCAAACTGGAGGTCTTACCCACTTTCGAAGCAATATTCGGTACACAATAATGGATAATATCGTATTTGGTATAGATGGGATTCGCTAAAGTGGTGATTTCCGAAGTTTCAAAACAACCTCCTTGGTCTATGCAAACATCCATAATTAAGGTGCCTGGATTTAAATTACTCACCATTTCTTCTGTTACAATACAGGGTGTTACTCCATTTTCCGATCGTAATGCTCCAACAATTACCTGTGCATTTTGGAGTGCATAAGCCAAATTTTCTGAATCAATTACTTGGGTGATAATCGGAAAACCTATGGCTTGTTTTAGCCTTTGTAATTTATAAATGTCTTTGTCAAAAACTTGTACCTGAATACCAGCATGCCAAGCAGCCTTTGCAACTTGTTCTACTACTTGTCCAGACCCTAATAAGACCATATTAATGGGAGGAACACCCGTCACATTTCCCAATAAGGTGCCTGCAATTTGTTGAGAACTCAAAATATGGCTTGCGATAGGTAAGAGAAGCTGTCCAGCAATTTCTGCCATCATGCGGACAAAAGGTAAACCACCTCCATTATCTTCCACATACTCTAAACCAATGGCCATCAATTTTTTTTGATTGATTTTATCAATGATTTTTGCGTTCAAAGTGCTGTAATTAGCACATGAAATAAGACAGATTTCTGGCTTGCAAAATTCTAATTCCAATAATGTGGGGGCTGCAATTTTGATGACTACTTCACTTTGCCAAATTTGATCCGAATCATTGGTTACTGATGCGCCAGCCAATAAATAATCGGCATCACTGAATCCTGCGCGGGTGCCTGCATTCGATTCAAGGATGATTTCATGGCCATTCAAGGTAAGGAGTTTGACTGCCTCTGGACTCAAAGCAACTCTATTTTCATGGATGGATGCTTCCATAGGAATACCGATCCGTATGCTCGACGAATTTTGTTTATTCCAAGACATTGCTTCCAAGGGTGCAATTCCTTGATGTGCAAGTAATTCCTGAAAAGGGTTCAAATCTATTCCTGACATTCTAATGCTAATTTTCTATGCGATTGATCAATTGCTTCAATGATAAAATTGGTGTGCGGGATATCCCAAAGTTCTTCGGCTTGTTCAGGCCATTCGATTAAACAAATATTCCCTGAATCTAAATATTCCTCTATTCCAATTTCTAAAGCTTCTTGAACATTTTTCAATCGGTATAAATCGAAATGATAAATGGTTTCACCATTCTTTGTAAGATATTCATTGACCAATGAAAAAGTGGGGCTTTGTACATGATGATTTACGCCCAATTGTTGGCAAATTTCTTTAATAAGTGTGGTTTTGCCTGCACCCATTTGTCCTCTAAACAACCAAATTGTATGTAATTCATTTTTGGTCATCAGTAATTCTTTTACTACTTGATGAATTTGATCTAAATTGTAAGAAGGCCAGCTTTTCAACATTGTTGTCAATTAAAAGGCGAAGTTAAAAACTAAATTCCATTTATTGAATTAATAATTTATGCCAAAAAGTGTAAATATTTGAATAAGAATTTTAATTTTACTTTCTTATTATTAAACCAATTTAGTATGAAATCAACTCGTCGTTCTTTTTTGCAAAAAGGAGCTTTGTTTTTAGGCGCTGGCGCTTTAGGCTCTACAGCTTTCAAAGCATTAGCTAATGCAAAATCAAAAAAAATAGTAGGTGTTCAGTTATATTCCATTCGTGAAGACATGAAAGCAGATCCATTAGGAACTTTGCAACAATTGTCTAAAATGGGATATAAACATTTAGAACATGCGAATTACGTAAATCGTAAATTTTATGGTTGGTCTGCCCAAGAATTCAGAAAAGTTTTGGATGATTTGGGTTTTAAAATGCCAAGTGGACATACCGTTTTAGGGAAACCCCATTGGGATGAGGCTAAAAAAGATTTTACGGATCTTTGGAAATATACGGTTGAAGATGCTGCCGTTTTAGGTCAAGAAATCGTAATTAGCCCTTCTTTAGATTCTTCTATCCGTAAGTCTACCAGCGATTTTAAACGTTACATGGATATTTTTAACAAGTCGGGTGAATTATGTAATAAATTCGGCATGCGTTTTGGATACCATAATCACGATTTTGAATTTTCAGAAAAATTAGATGGTGTAACGCTTTTTGATTTAATCCTTACTAACACAGATCCTAAATTGGTTACGCAACAATTGGACATTGGTAATATGATCAATGGAGGAGGTGTACCGGGTGAAATTTTGAAAAAATACCCAGGTCGTTTTATCTCTATGCACGTGAAGGATGAAATTCCAGCAGCAGCAGGACATGGCGAGAAATACGAAAGTACCATTTTGGGAAAAGGTATTATCAGTGTGCTTGATATGGTAAAATTGGGTGACACTTTAGGTGGAACGAAGCACTTTATCATTGAACAAGAATCTTATCAAGGTTTGAAGCCATTAGATTGTGTGAAACAAGATTTAGAAATCATGAAAAATTGGGGATATTCTTCTTAAATTTGGATTGAAAATGATAGAAGAGAAGGGACGTATGTTCCTTCTCTTTTTTATGCCACGGATTTATACAGCTTGAACTCCTATAAAATGAAACGATTTATAAAATTTTGCATTGTTTTGGTCTTTTGCTCGACTTCTTTGTTCGCTCAAAGCAATTTAAAGCCCATTTTTATTCAAAAAGCAGATGCGTTGAAAGAGCAAGTAATAGCCTGGCGTCGCGATTTTCATGAGCATCCTGAATTAGGAAATCAAGAATTTCGAACAGCGGCCATTGTGGCGAAGCATTTGAAAAGTTTAGGGATTGAAGTGCAAGAAAAGGTGGCTTTTACTGGAGTTGTTGGCGTTTTAAAAGGAGGAAAATCAGGTCCAGTTGTTGCTTTGAGAGCTGATATGGACGGTTTGCCTGTGACGGAAAGAGGAGATTTGCCATTTAAATCGAAAGTCGTGACTGATTTTAATGGACAAAAAACTGGTGTTATGCATGCTTGTGGTCACGATAGTCATGTAGCAATTTTAATGGCTGTCGCGCAAATTTTAAGTTCAGAAAGAGCCAATCTAGCAGGGACAGTAAAATTTATTTTTCAACCTTCCGAAGAAGGTGTTTATGATTCAAAAGGAGAGAAAATAGTTTCAGGAGCCGAGTTGATGGTCAAAGAAGGGGTGTTAGAAAATCCAAAAGTAGATGCCATTTTTGGTTTGCACATTGAATCTGGAGTTGATTTAGGAGTTATTGAGTATCGACCTGGTGCAACCATGGCTGCTGTGGATCAATTGAATATCAAAGTAAATGGAAAACAAGCGCATGGAGCCAATCCATGGATGGGAGTAGATCCTATTGTTATTTCTTCTCAAATTGTGATGGGTTTACAAACCATAGTTAGTCGAAATGTAAACATTACGCAAGATCCTGCCATTGTTACTGTAGGTGCAATTCATGGGGGTATTCGACAAAATATTATTCCTGAGTCTGTTCAAATGATCGGTACGATTCGGACTTTCGGTAAAGAACAAAGAGAATTGGTGCACAAGAGAATCAAAGAAATTGCTACTAATATGGCAGTCAGTGGCGGTGCTACAGCTGATGTGACTATCGGAACAGGTTATCCGGTCACTTATAATCAACCCGAATTGGTTGAAAAAATGTTGCCAACTTTGCAAGCATTAAATACGAAAGAAAAGGTTCGTCAAATTCCTGCTCATACGGGTGCTGAGGATTTTAGCTTTTTCCAAGAGAAGGTCCCAGGTTTCTTTTTCTTTTTAGGAGCTAGACCGAAAAATAAATCTGCATTGGAGGTAGCTGCGCATCATACTCCCGATTTTTATTTAGATGAATCTGAATTTCAAGTAGGAGTGAAGGCTTTAAGTCTTTTAGTGCTTGATTATTTTGAAATGAATAAACCAATTTCCAAGTTGAAAAAATAGAAAATAATTGGCTATCCTTATTTAAAATAGGATTGTTCAGCTGATTAAAGAAATTATTTTTGTTAAAAAAAAGAAGCAATGTCATCAAGAACGTATAAGCATGTATCCTATTTATGGGACGATGAAAAAGCCAAAGCTTTGGCAGGTAATGAAGTAGATTTATTTATCTACCGTTCCAATATTTTAGGAGCAGATTTGCGAATTACCAATTATGGAGGAGGAAACACTTCTGTTAAAATAAGCGATAAAGATCATTTGACGGGAGAAGCGACTGAAGTGATGTGGATCAAAGGTTCGGGTGGAGATATTGGAACATTAAAAAAATCAGGATGCGCTGCTTTGTATTTAGAAAGATTAAGAAATTTAGAAAAAGTATATAGAGGCTTGGAACATGAGGATGAAATGGTTGAATTATTCAATCATTGCATTTTTGATTTGAACTCAAAAGCTCCATCCATTGATACACCATTACATGGATTTTTACCTTTTAAACACATTGATCACCTTCATCCTGACGCGGCCATTGCGATTGCAGCAGCAGCAGATGGAGAGAAAATCACAGAAGAGTTATTTGAAGGGCAAATTGGTTGGGTACCTTGGCAACGTCCAGGTTTTGACTTAGGCTTGCAATTGCGTGCCTGTTTAGAAAAATCTGCTGCCAAAGGAATTCAGTTGAAAGGTATCATGTTAGGTTCTCATGGATTATTTACTTGGGGAGATACTTCTTACGATTGCTATTTGAATACGCTGGATATCATTGAAAAATGTGCCGAATATATTGCTCAAAATGAGGGAAAAAATAGACCCGTTTTTGGTGGCCAACGCGTAACAAGTTTAGATCCAGAAGCACGTAAAAAGCAAGCGGCTGCAATAGCGCCTATTTTAAGAGGTTTTTGTTCTTCTTATGTTCAAATGATTGGACATTTTTCTGATGATGAGCGTATCTTACAATTCATTAATTCGAATGATATTGATGTTTTGGCTCCTATGGGTACTTCTTGTCCAGACCATTTTTTAAGAACAAAAATTTCTCCATTGGTTTTAAAATTGAAGCCCAATGAAGATTTAAGTGATTTAGATGCGATCAAGGCAGTTTTATTACCTGAGTTTGAAGCATATCGTGCAATGTACTCAGACTATCATGCAACTTGTAGGCGTTCCAATAGTCCAGCGATGCGTGACCCAAATCCGGTAGTTATTTTATACCCAGGAGTTGGAATGTTTACCTTTGCCAAAGATAAACAGACATCTCGCGTTGCAAATGAATTTTATTTGAATGCTATCAACGTGATGCGTGGTTCTGAAGCAATTTCAAAGTACACTTCTCTGCCACGTCAAGAAGCATTTGATATCGAATATTGGTTATTAGAGGAGGCTAAATTGCAAAGAATGCCGAAGCCTAAACCTTTGTCTGGCCGTGTTGCTTTTGTTACAGGTAGTGCCGGAGGAATTGGCAAGGCAATCGCTAAAAAAATGGCTCAAGAAGGTGCTTGTGTGATGTTGAATGATGTGAATCCTGATCGCTTAAAAGAGGCATCTGCTGAATTTGCCGCTTTATTTGGGAAAGATTCAGTGGCTACAACCATTGCGGATGTAACCAATGTAGAATCAATTCAGGCTGCCATTGCTGCTACTTCCTTGGCTTTTGGTGGTGTTGATTTGGTGGTTAATAATGCTGGAATTAGTATTTCAAAAGGTATTTTAGAACATACGATGTCTGATTGGGATAAATTGTATGATATTTTAGTTAAAGGTCAATTTATCGTGAGTCAAGCGGCAGTAGCTGTCATGCGTCAGCAAAATTTAGGAGGAGATATTGTTAATATAGTTTCTAAAAATGCATTTGTGGCTGGTCCGAACAACGTTGGATATGGTTCTGCAAAAGCAGCCCAAGCTCACTTTACACGCTTATTAGCGGCTGAATTAGGCCCTGATCATATTCGTGTTAATACCGTTAATCCAGATGCTGTTATCGCCGATTCCAATATTTGGGCAGGCGGATGGGCAGAAGGCCGTGCGAAAGCCTACGGTATCAAAGTAGAAGAATTACCTGCTTTTTATGCAAAACGCACTCTCCTAAATGAATCAATCTTGCCGGAAGATATTGCGAATGCATGTTTCGCTTTTGTTGGTGGTTTATTAGGTAAATCTACAGGTAATGCTTTAAATGTAGATGGTGGTGTTGCAGCAGGATTTTTAAGATAATTGAAGTAGAGAAATGAATTTAAAAGATCAAATAAGTAGTCAAAATAGCCAATTAATCGAATCGCATGACAGAAAATTGGCATTTTTAAAGTCAGAAGTTGACGTTCCAAAGGGTTTGATTCAACAACTTAAAGACTTCCAAATTGCAATTCCTTCTTGGGCCTTAGGGACAGGTGGAACTCGATTTGGCCGTTTTTCGGGTGGTGGGGAACCTAGAAATTTGGAAGAAAAAATTGAAGATGTGGGTTTATTACACGCATTAAATCAATCTTCTGGCGCTATTTCTTTACATATTCCTTGGGATATTCCTCAAGATGCTAACCAAATTAAAAATTTAGCGGCTCAGCATGGCTTAGCTTTTGATGCTGTTAATTCAAATACTTTCCAAGATCAAGCTGGACAAGCGCATAGTTACAAGTTTGGTTCTTTGCAACATAGCAATCAAGCAACTCGTAAACAAGCTATCCAACACAATATTGAAGTAATTCAGCATGGAATTGAATTAGGTTCTAAGTCCTTAACAGTTTGGTTATCAGATGGTTCTTGTTTTCCTGGGCAATTGAATTTTCGCAAGGCTTATCAAAGAACGGTTGAAAGTTTACAAGAAATTTACGCCGCTTTACCTAGCGATTGGAAATTGTTTTTGGAATATAAAGCCTATGAACCCAATTTTTATTCAACAACAGTCGGTGATTGGGGACAATCGTATTCTATGGTGAATAAATTGGGTGAAAAAGCATTGACCTTAGTTGATTTAGGACACCATTTGCCCAATGCAAATATTGAACAAATTGTTGCTTTGTTATTGATGGAAGGTAAATTGGGTGGTTTCCATTTCAATGACTCCAAATATGGTGATGATGATTTGACAGCAGGTTCTATCAAGCCTTATCAATTATTCCTCATTTTCAATGAATTGGTGGAAGGGATGGATGCTCGTGGGATGAATCATGCCAAAGATTTAGGTTGGATGATCGATGCTTCACACAATGTGAAAGATCCATTGGAAGATTTGCTACAATCCGTAGAAGCTATTCAATTAGCTTATGCACAAGCACTTATGGTGGATCGTAAGGCTTTAGAAGCCGCTCGTGATTCCAATGATGTGGTGGCTTGTCAAGAAATTTTGCAAGCAGCATTTAGGACTGATTTGCGCCCATTGGTTGCGCAAGCACGTTTAGAATTAGGTGGAGCCTTAAATCCAATGTCATTGTATCGTTCTGAAAATGTACGTGGGCAATTAATCAAGGTTAGAGGAGAAAAAACCCAAGCAACTGGTTTATAAACGAAAATTTGGATTCCATGAAAATACCAGTAATTGCCATTTTTGATATTGGGAAAACCAATAAAAAAGTGTTTTTATGGAATCAATCTTATCAAATTGTTTACGAAAAATCAATCAATTTCGACGAAATCATCGATGAAGATGGTTTTGCTACGGAAAATTTGTCTGCCGTTGTTCAATGGGTAAAAGAGATCTTTTCGGAACTCTTGCAATCTGAGCAATTTGAAATTAAGGCTTTGAATTTTTCTGGATATGGCGCTAGTATCGTATATGTCGATGAAAATGGAGATGCCAATTTGCCTTTGTACAACTATTTGAAACCATTTCCTTCGGAACTTTCTTCCAACTATTATTCAACATACGGAGCAAAGGAATTAATTGCCCAAGAAACCGCTTCTCCCGTTTTAGGACATTTGAATTCTGGGATGCAGGTTTATTCTATCAAGTATTTGAAACCTGAGAAATGGAATCAAATCAAATGGGTGCTGCATTGGCCTAATTTTTTATCTTCGCTTTTTACTCATCAATTTTATGCTGAATTAACTTCCATTGGTTGTCATACACAATTATGGGATTTTAGTAAAAATGATTACCACAAGTGGGTGTATAGTGAAAAAATCGATGAAAAATTACCTCCTTTGGTTGAAGGAACAAAAACCTTCCCTTTGGCATTGGGTAATAAAAATATACCAGTAGGGGCAGGCTTGCATGATTCTTCTTCTGCTTTATTTCCTTATTTGAGTAGTGTAAAAGAGGAGTTTATTTTGATTTCTACGGGTACTTGGTGTATTTCATTGCATCCATTTAATTCCACTTTACTGACAGATGTAGAATTGCAAAATGATGTGTTATGTTTTATGCAAATGGATGGAAAACCAGTGAAAGCATCTCGTTTGTTTGCAGGAAATGAGCATGAAATACAAACGAAAAGGCTCGAAAAGCATTTTTCTGTTCCACCAAAATCGCATAAGAATGTTCAATATAATGATCATTGGTTATCCATTTTTCAGGAACAATTGAAAAAAACGATGCCTTCGCTGAAAGAAGCAAATATGGATTTTCTTTTAAATTCAGGATTTGATCAAAGAAATTTAGCTGATTTTTCAAGTTATGAAGAGGCATATCACCAATTGATGGTCGATTTGATGATTCAACAGATTTATTCCTTACGTTTGGTGTTTGATACAAAACCTGTAAAAAAGATTTTAGTAGATGGAGGATTTAGTCATAATGAAATTTATATGAATTTCTTAGCAAATACATTTGATGGTGTGGAGGTTTATGGTGCAGAAGTGGCCCAAGCAAGTGCTTTAGGTGCTGCTTTAGCCATTCATTCTGCTTGGAATGATCAAGTTATTCCTACTAATTTGGTACAATTGAAAAGGTTTTTACCATGCGAGTAGCCCTATTTGTCCCTTGCTATATTGATCAATTTTACCCCCAAGTAGCGATTGCTAGTCTTGAGTTACTGGAAAAATTGGGATGTGAGGTTGTGATACCTGAAAATCAAACTTGCTGTGGCCAGCCCATGGCAAATTCTGGCTTTGCCAATACTACGGAAGGTTGTGATACTAATTTTACACATAATTTTGAAGGATTTGATTACATCGTAGGACCTTCTGGTTCTTGTATTTTACATATAAAAGAGCATCATCCTTCTGAAAAAATTCGTAATTCTGTCTTCGAAATTTGTGAATTTTTAACGGATGTTTTGAAAGTAAATTCACTTTCTGCAACATTTCCGCACAAAGTCGGTTTACATCAAAGTTGTCACGGACAAAGAGGATTGGGATTAAGTTCGATGTCTGAATTAAATGCCCCAGCTTTTACCAAAGTTTCTAATTTATTGGATTTAGTGGAAGGAGTTCAGTGGGTTTATCCAAGGAGAAAAGATGAGTGTTGTGGTTTTGGTGGTACTTTTTGTGTTTCAGAAGAAGCGGTTTCTGTGAAAATGGGAAAAGATCGCATCCAAGAGCACGCTGATAATGAAATCGAATATATTACAGGGACGGATACCTCTTGTTTAATGCACATGGAAGGTATTTTGCGTCGCCAAAATTCAAACATTAAGGTTATTCATATTGTTGAAATATTAAATTCACATGCTTAGTCATTCAGAAGCTTCCGAGAAATTTATTGCTGATGAGGAAAGAACCAATTGGCATGATGAAACCTTGTGGTTTGTTCGTTCCAAAAGGGATATTGCTAGCAAGAACGTAGATGATTGGGAGAGATTGAGAAATCAAGCTTCAGCCATCAAAGACTATACTTTGTCGAATTTAGGAGAGTTGTTGGTTCAATTTGAATCCAATGCACAAGCCAATGGAGTTGAAGTACATTGGGCGAAAGATGCAGCTGAATTAAATCAAATTGTTTTATCCATTGCGAAGGAACAAAACGTTCAAGCCATTGTTAAAAGCAAATCGATGCTGACGGAGGAGTGTCATTTGAACGATTTTTTAGCAAAAAATGGGATTGATGTAGTGGATACTGATTTAGGAGAAAGAATTGTTCAGTTCAGAAATGAAGCACCCAGCCACATTGTTTTGCCAGCTATTCACTTAAAAAAAGAAGATGTTGGAGAAACTTTTCATCAACATTTGGGAACTCCAAAAGGAAATAAAGATCCACAATTTTTGACAGAAGCTGCTCGTCAGCATTTAAGAGAGAAATTTTTGACTTCTAAGCTGGCTATTACAGGAGTCAATTTTGCTATTGCAAATACAGGTGAATTTGTGGTTTGTACCAATGAGGGAAATGCAGATATGGGTGCTCATTTGGCAGATGTTCATATTGCCTGCATGGGAATCGAAAAAGTAATTCCAAGAAGAGAAGATTTAAGTGTTTTTCTTCGATTATTAGCCAGAAGTGCTACTGGTCAATTGATTACAACTTATTCTAGTCATTTTGCCAAACCTCGGAAAGGCCAAAAAATGCACATTGTTTTGTTGGATAATGGTCGAACGAGGCAATTGGCTCAAGATGAATACCGTAATTCCTTGAAATGTATTCGTTGTGCGGCTTGTTTTAATACTTGTCCGGTTTATCGTAGAAGTGGTGGTCATAGTTATCATCAACCCGTAGCTGGACCTATTGGATCTATTTTAGCTCCTAATTTTGATAAAAAAGCCAATGCAGATTTGCCTTTTGCCAGTACTTTGTGTGGTAGTTGTTCCAATGTTTGTCCAGTGAAAATCAATATCCATGAGCAATTGTGGTTCTGGCGACAAGATTTAATGAAGGAAGGCTTAGCACCTTTGTCGAAGAAAATTGGAATGCAAGGAATGGCATGGGTTTTGGCTCATCCGAAAGTTTACCAAATCATGGGTAAATTTTTACGTAATTTGATGAAAATTTTCCCTTTTGCTACGAACAATGGATTGAATCCTTGGTATAAACAAAGAGAAATGCCTGAAGTTCCGAAACAAAGTTTTCAAGAATGGCTTAAAGCGAATCGAAAATGAAAAGTAGAGAAGAAATACTCAACGCGATAAAAGCTGTTTCAAGTCAAAAGCTTGAAATGCCAAATTCTTATATGCCAGATGCTACTGTTGCAGATATATACGGGCAATTTTTAGCTTCTTTAAAAACGGTAGGAGCGCATTATGTTGAGGTAAATACAAAAGATGAGGCTAGTGTTGCTTTGGATCAATTATTTTCTTCAGTTGAGCGATATCAACAATTAGAAAGGGTTGAGGATGGTCTGAGTTTAGCAGAGGTAGAAGTGTTGGAAATAAATGGGCAATTTGGTGTTGCTGAAAATGGGGCTATTTGGTTAGATGAGGGTGATTTCCCACATCGGGTGGCACCTTTTATTTGTCAGCATTTGGTCATTCATTTGAAAGCGGAAAACGTAGTTGCTCATTTGCATGAGGCTTATATTAAGGTAGAAAAGGCGAGTACTGGATTTGGTTTGTTTTTATCTGGACCTTCCAAAACGGCTGATATTGAGCAATCTTTGGTTATTGGAGCACATGGTGCCAGGAGTTTAGTGGTTATTATTTATCAATAGTGGTTTTTATAAATTAGTGGTATTGTATTAATAAATTGAGAGTAGTTTAAAGGCTTATTTCCATCTACCTCCATCTAGGAAAATTCCGAAAGAAATATTTAAGTAATTTTTTTGACTTGCAGAAGGTATCATGTTGTATTCAGTGGTAAATCTGAACTTGCTGAATTCAAAACCAGCTCTAACGGTAGCGTCTAAACGAATTGTGTTGTTGGGATCTGTAATCTCATATTGGAATGAATCATTCGATGGTTTGATAATTCCAGGTAGGTAAGGTCCAGCTCCAATCCCAACAAATGGTGCAATCGAATTTCCTTCTTTATGGAAGTAATAATCGCTGGTTAATAACATAGCAGAATTAGTACTGACATCAGTGGTAAGGACTTCTCTTAAACCAATGTTAAGATTTTTCTTTAGATTGTACTTAGCTTCAAAAGCAAACGAGGTATTATTTGTTCCATTGCTTGGGAGCGTTTTCCCTAACTCAAAACCGATACGTAACTGGTTTGCTTTTTGAGCAAAAGTAAATTGTACAATTGATAATGCAAGAATGGTAAAAATGACTTTTTTCATTTGTGTGGTGTATTAAAAATGGTGGTTGTATTTATTTAATTGATATCTTCAAGTGGTAACGCTGATATCTATACGCAAAAGTAGTGCATCTGATTTTATGCCAAATTGTGATTTTGCAACTTTTTGTAAATTTTTCGAAATTTTTTTTTCAGTGCTGAAATTCTTAAATTTAATCCTTAAATCCTTTCATAATGAAACATATCCTACTTCTATTCATCAGTATCATCCTTATTTCTTGTTCTGAAAATACCAAAACGGAGGTGAAATCAGCAAAGAAAAATTTAAATCAGGTATTGGAATGCAAGGATTTGGCAGGTTTAAAATCGAAATTTGGAGAACAAAATCTCATTGCTGATACCCTCATAGTTATGGGTGATGATACATTAAGTGGATCTATATTATACCCTAAAACTCAAAATCAAGTATTGGTATTTTACCATAATCAACAAATCATTGATGTGACCATTTTGGGAGAGAAGTCGGACTGGGAAACAACTTCAGGTCTTTATTTAGGAATGAATTTGGCTGAAGTAGAGAAGATTAATTCCAAAAATTTCACCATTTCGGGATTTAATTGGGCACACGGAGGTACGGTAGTAAGCTGGGAAGGCGGTAAACTCGGCGGGGATAAATTAAGTCACGTAGCAACTTTCAGTAATAAAAATAATCAACATGAAGGGATTTCAGATGCAGAATATCTTCAGATATCAGGTCAAACAGAATTTGATGTTCGCCATCCCGTGATTCAAAAATTAAATCCTGTCTTGGATCAAATTTCAATTGTTTCGCCCTATGTTCCCAATGAAACGGAAGGTAAAAATATGGGACATATAATTGAGAAAAGTCAGAATGCGAGATAGATTTGATGTAAGAGGTAAGAGGTAAGAGGTAAGAGGTAAAAGGTAATAAGTAAGAGTTAAATAACGCGCACGGTTGTATCGAGTGCGTACTATGTATTGAACTTTTAGTTCATAAAATTGCCCAAAATAACGCGTTCGGTTGTACAGAGTGACACTCTTACCTCTTACCTCTTACCTCTTACCTCTTACCTCTTACCTCTTACCGCTTACCTCATTTATCATACATCCTCCACGATAACCATTTAATATATCTTGCATAATGGAGAAAATTCGACTTCTTGCTTCGAAGCTTATCCAAGCAATATGAGGGGTGATTTGAATCCCTTCGATTCCAATCAATGGATGGTTTTTTGCTGGGGGTTCTGTTTCCAAGACGTCTAATAATGCACCTGCGATTTGCCTATTTATGACTGCATCTGCCAAATCTTGGGATTGGATTAATCCACCTCTGGAAGTATTGATGATGATGGCATTGGGTTTCATCAACGCTAAAAAATCTTTGTTGATTAATTTATCTGTCTGGGCATTAAGTGGACAATGTAAACTAATAACATCTGAAATTTGTGCTAATTCCTCTTTGGATACAAAATGGTAATTTGGAATTCCTAAATCTTTGGTATGATGATAAAAAATATTCATACCTAAGCTAGCTGCCATTTGAGCAAAACATTGACCGATATTTCCCATGCCAATAATACCCAAATTTTTTCCTTGCCATTCAATCAGAGGTTGTAAGGCATAACACCAATCTTTTGAATTGACCCAATCCCCATTTTTTACGGATATTTGATGTTTCTCCACTCCATTACTCCAATTTAACAATAAAGCTAAGGCATGTTGCGCTACGGAGTAGGTTCCATAATTGGGCACATTGGAAACTTGAATCCCCCGTGCTCTACAAGCAGGAATATCTACACAATTGTAACCTGTCGCGGAAACAATGATTAATTTCACCTGTTTAAATTTCTGTAAATTTTCTTCATTAATCACGAATTTATTCGTAATTAATACTTCTGCATCTAAAGCTTCTGAGGGTATATTTGTTGAATCTGTTCGATCGAAATAGTGAATTTTATCTGTGTCAGAAAGTTCTTTCCAGCGAATATCATGCTGAAATAAGGTAAATCCATCTAAGATTGCAATTTTCATAAGTTTAGCTTTGGATTGTTTTTATGACGATCAAAATCCCTCTCAGTTTTCTTTTCCAAATTACGCTTTAATGCTTCTTCTAAATTGACACCCGTCTGATTAGCCAAACAAATCAATACAAATAAAACATCCGCCATTTCATCCCCTAAATCTTTGTTCTTATCCGACTCTTTTTCCGATTGCTCTCCATACCTTCTGGCGATTATCCGAGCTACTTCTCCTACTTCTTCTGTTAACATTGCCATATTGGTCAATTCATTAAAATAACGAACTCCAACCTCTTGGATCCATTTGTCGACAATTTTCTGTGCTTCTTCTATGCTCATTTTATGGATTTTTTGAATCTATGATAATGGTTACGGGGCCATCATTGCATAAGTTTACTTGCATGTCTGCCCCAAATTTTCCTGTTTGAATTTCTTTGCCTAATTTATTTTTCAAAGTTTGAATCATTGATTCATACAAAGGAATGGCTTTTTCTGGTCTCGCTGCTTCAATAAAACTTGGACGGTTTCCCTTTTTTGTTTGAGCAAAAAGAGTAAACTGACTCACCAATAAAATGTCTCCATTGACAGCCAAAAGGTCCAAATTCATTTTATTTTCCTCATCCGAAAAGATACGCAATCCAATAATTTTTTTGGCTAAATATTCTACATCGGATGCCTCATCACTTTCATGAATTCCCAAAAGCACCACAAAACCTTGCTTAATTTGTGCATAGACCTCTCCAGCAATGCTTAATTGTGCTTCAGAAACTCTTTGGATGACAGCTAACATCTTAGCCTAAAAGGAAATAAACGATTAGAAAATAAACACCATAACCCAATATGTCATTGGTTGTGGTGATGAAAGGGCCGCTGGCAACGGCTGGATTTATTTTGAGTTTATCCAATGCCAATGGCGTTAAAGTGCCCATTAAGGAGGCTAACATAACCACAGCAAAAAGGGATAATGAAACAGTAATGGATAACATAATTGCCCCATTGTCAATCAACATCGAACAACCGAAAGCAAAAATGGCTGCAATCAAGGCATTAATAAATGCAACGATTACCACTTTCTGCAGACGTTTGCCTAAGGTGGTATCCAAACCACTTTTATCTGCCAAACTTTGTACAATCAAAGAAGAGGATTGAATACCCACATTTCCTCCAGTGGAACCGATTAGAGGTATAAAAGCTGAAATGGCAGGTAAAAGGGAGATGGTTGAATCGAAACGATCAATGATTTTGGCAGCTAAAAAACTACCGACCATTCCACCAATTAACCAAGGTAAACGGGAACGCACCAATAACCAAATGGAGTCATCTTCCTCTACGTCTTCGGAAATACCGGCCATGACTTGAATATCCTCTTGGGCAGATTCAGTGATAAAATCGACCACGTCATCAATCGTAATGCGACCCAATAAGCGCCCCTGAATATTAACTACAGGGATAGCCTCTAAATCATATTTCTGCATCAATGCAGCAACTTCTTCGCCTGGAATATAGGTTTGAACAGAAACTATTTCATCTGCCTCATAAACGTCCTGAATTTTAGAACCTCTTTTGGCTAGAATAATTTTCTTTAAAGAAACTGTTCCTAAAAGCAGTCCATCATCATCTACCACGTAAACAGCATAAACCTTCTCTACATCTTCAGCTTGTCGTCTAATTTCTTCGACACATTCTGTTACGGTTTGTTTGACATTGATTTTAATCAACTCTTTTTGCATCAATCCACCTGCACAATCTTCATCATAGTGCATTAAATCAATGATAAATCGAGCTTGTTCTCTGTCTTTTAGTAAGGCTATCACCTCTTCGCGGATACGAACAGGTTGTTCATTCAAAATATCAACCGCATCATCGGAATCAATGACATTGATATAAACTGCGATTTCTTTCGAATTGAAGTTTTTTAAGAATTTTTTTCGGTCATCAGCATCTAAAGTCGAAATGATTTCAGCGGCTATTTTGGGATCCAATAATTGAATCAAATATTTCGCTTCCTCGCCTAATAATAATTCATCCAAAATGTTGGAAATATCGGCAGGAAATAAGTCTTCAATTTTTAATAATATTTCCTCTTCCGATTTTGTTTCGATCAAAATACGGATTTCCTCTAAAAACTCTTTGGTCAGTTCGAACGGAAGGTGTTGTTTGTTGGCTACTTCCATGATTGAGGGGGAAATTAAATTTGTGCAATTTAGTCAAATAATTACTTATGCTTTGTTGTCTGGGTATTAAAATTTTTCAAAAACTCAATTCCCCAAATATCCGTTTTCTTTCCAAAGCTCTGTCAATAAGGTGAATTCTGCCACACCCAACTGTTCTGCCCGTTTGTTTAATAATTCATGATCCGGCAATTGTAAAGCTCTTAATGCATTACGCAAGGTTTTTCTTCTTTGGTTGAAAGCCATTTTGACGAGCGCTTTGAATTTTTTAGGGTCACACGCTAATTTTTTATCCCAATTTCTGACCAATCGAATCACCCCGGAATTTACCTTTGGGGGAGGAGTGAAAACCTCTGGTCCTAGTGAAAATAAATATTCTATGTCGTAAAAAGCTTGTAAAAGGACGCTTAAAATCCCATAATCTTTGTTACCCGGTTTGGCCGCTAAACGTACAGCTACTTCTTTTTGTAACATTCCTACAACCTCTACACATTGATCTTTGTAATCCAAAATATGAAAAAAGATTTGTGTTGAAATGAAATATGGGAAATTGCCAACGATCGCGAATTTTTCTTCTCCAAAAATATTTTCCAAAGGCATTCGAAGAAAATCTCCTTCAATTAATCTAGGACCTGTGAATTCCAAATAATTTTTACGAAGATAACGGACTGATTCGGTATCAATTTCAATTAAATGTGTTTCGTATTCTGTTTTTTTAACTAAATATTGAGTCAAAACGCCCATTCCAGGCCCAATTTCTAAAACTTTGGTATATGCGCCATTGGGTTGTAATCCATTGACAATACGCTGGGCAGCGTCTAAATCGTTTAAAAAATGTTGTCCTAAGTTCTTTTTTGCTCTTACTTGCACTGGATTTGGGCTTTAAGGAGTAAAATTAAGCCCTTTTTTGTACATTTAAACAAAAAATTAAAATTTAGCTATGGCGAGTTGGGCGCACAAAAGCAAAGAGGAGTTAATCAATGAAATTCAATTGTTGAAAAAACTATTGGAAAATGGTGGCAATGATCATTCAAGCAGTTCCGATAGTCCAACAAAACAGAATTTAATCAATACATTAAATAGTCTCAAACTATTTGGTTTAATCATGTCCTTGGATGGCACAATCGTTTATGCCAATGATTATACACACAAGTTTTTAGGTTATGAACCACTCGAGTTAAATGGAAAAGATTTCTTTACTACTTTATTGCCGGAAGGTGAAAAGGAACAAAGAAGAGATTCCTTTGCGAAGGCGGTTGCTCAAGGTGGATTATTTGAGGAACGAGAAAGAGATTACATTACAAAAGCAGGGCAAATAAAATGGGTAGAAGTTGCTTCTACCATTGTAAGTGAGTTAGATGGACAGCGTTTTTTAAGTATCATAGGAGAAGATATTAGTGAACGCAAAAAGGTTTCTGAGGCTTTAAGTAAATCCAATGCCCAATTACAAGATTTGATAGATAATACCACCGATTTAATTCAAATCATTGGTGCTACAGGCCGATTTTTATTTGTCAATAAGGCATGGGCGGATACCATGGGATATACGGAGGAGGAAGTCAAGGACTTACGTTTGACCGATGTGCTTCATCCTGAATTTGCTCATTTGACCAATGAACAATTAGATATTTTAGGTAAGGGTGGGACGCTGGAAGAATATTCAGGCGTTTTTAAACGAAAAGACGGTCGTCGACTGTATGTAAGTGGATCGGTTAGTTGTCGTTTTGAAAAAGATGTGCCCACTGCTTTTCGTTTTATTTTACATAATTCAACCGCGAAAGTTCGTGCAGAGAGAGCAAGTAAATTATTCTCATCCATTGCCCAAGTGGCTATTAATTCATCCAATTTAGATGATTTATACAGTAATATTCACAAGCAATTAGGTGAGGTGATTGATGTAAAAAACTTTTTCATCGCACAATACGACCCCGCTAAAAGTTATTTGTATTTCCCCTATTACATTGATGAATATTTTAATTCAAGGGTTCATTTTACCAAACGGAAATTAGGGAATGGATTAACTGAATATGCCATTATGGCCAATAAGCCATTGATTTTGCATGACGATGATATTCATCAATTGGCCAAAGAGAAGAAGATTTATTTGTATGGCGTTGTTCCTAAAGTAATGCTTTGTGTGCCTTTGAGAATTGGCGATAGGGTAACAGGGATTATCGGTGTCAAATCTTATGAACGTGCCAATAAGTATGAAAATCGAGATTTAGAATTATTGGATTTTATTTCTGGGCAAGTCGCTTTGGCGATTGCCAGGAAGCAAGCGGAAGAAGCCTTAGCGAGAGAAACGGCTCGTTTGAATGCTATTTTTGAAGGAAGTTCTCACTTGATGTGGTCTGTGAATAAGCGATTGTTACTAACTAGTTTCAATTGCGAATATTCAGAGCTTTTGCAATCTGAACTCAATCGTACTCCTCAGTTGAACTTCAGTACCGAAAAGATGGGATTCCAATTGGTTATTAGTAATCAAAGAAGAAATTTAGAGGATTTTTATAAATTGGCTTTTAGGGGTCAAAAGCAGCATTTTGAATTGGAATTAGCCACTAAAAATGGTCAAGAAAAGTGGTTGGAAGTGTATTTGAATCCTATTTTTTTAGAAAATGGTCAAATCGAAGAAGTATCAGGCATAGCTAGGGACATTACAGATTTGAAAAAATACCAAAGAGAATTAGTAGAAGCGAGGGAGCAGGCAGTCCATTCATTAAAAGTGAAAGAACAGTTTTTAGCCAATATGAGTCATGAGATTCGTACACCTATGAACGGAGTAATAGGAATGATTGATTTATTGGCAGAAACACCTTTGGAAGAGGAACAAATGGATTATGTTCAAACCATTAAAAAGTCATCTGAGACGCTTTTACATATCCTAAATGATATTTTAGATTTGGCTAAAATAGAAGCTGGGAAAATGGCTCTTCATCCAACAGACGTGGTATTTGAAGAAGTTTTTGAGCGATTAATGGCCTTGTTTTCTCAAGTTGCCCATCAAAAAGGCAATAAAATATCCTACCATCTAGCGAAAGATATTCCTCGGGTTTTAGTGGCTGACGAAACCAGATTATTGCAAATATTATCTAATTTGACATCCAATGCCTTGAAATTTACCGAAAATGGAAGGGTAGATATTGAAGTAAATACCAAGTCGATTACGCAAGATGAAGTGGAGCTTTTGGTTCAAGTGAAAGATACAGGCATAGGTATTTCAGCTGAAAATGTTGAAAAATTGTTCAGTGCTTTTCAGCAATTGGATAATTCTACCAAGAAAGTATATGGTGGTACTGGATTAGGCTTGGCCATTTCTCGGGAGTTTTGTAAAATGATGAACGGTGAAATTGGGGTAGAATCTAAAATAGGAGAGGGAAGTATTTTTTGGTTCACTGTTAAACTTTCGATTGGTGACCAGTCCTTGGCCTCTCAATCAAAAAGTAAGACTCAATTTGAAATCAAAGGCACCTTAGATCTTTTAAAACCAGAAATACTTTTGGTGGACGATAATGCAACGAATCGGAAAGTTGCGAGTCAAATTTTGATTAAGGCAGGGTGTCAGGTGGATACAGCAAGCAGTGGACAAGAAGCTATTGATAAGTTGAGCGCCGCGCATACTTTTGATTTGGTATTAATGGATATTCAAATGCCAGGAATGGATGGAATGGAAACAACTCAATACTTGAAATCGGCGAATTTGACCTATTTGCCTCCAATAATAGCCATGACAGCCTATGCGATGAAAGAAGACAAAGATCGTTTTTTATCTGTAGGCATGGACGATTATTTGGCAAAACCCATTCGTGCGCAACAATTGATTGATGTGGTTAGCAAATGGATTTCAGGTAAATCGGCAGAGGAGCAAGTATCAGTTAAAAAAGAAGAAAAAACTCCAGTAGTTGATAAAGAGATATTAAATGCTTTGTTGGATGCTGTTGGAGGAGAGAAATCCTTTGTGGATGACATGCTGAATGAATTTATTCAAGAGGCAAAAGAGCAAATTCGTGCATCTATGGAAGCCTATCAATTAGGAAATTGCAAAGGGGTTCAATCGGAATTACATACCCTAAAAGGAAATTCCGGAACACTCGGAGCCGCAGAAGTGCATCACCTTTGTGAAATCATAGAGAAAAAAGCCAAAGTTTGTGAATTCAGCGTATTTGAAACAGAAATCAAAGAATTGAGTGAGGCCTTGGAGCGGTTTGAGAGAGGGGTGAGGTAAGAGGTAAGAGGAAGGATATTTATCAGTCTCTTACCTCTTCCTCATAATTCATAACTCATAATTCATTCTGCCAAGCCAACATCCCGCCAATTAAATTACGAACATTGGTGAATCCTTCGGATTCAAGGTATTGTTGTGCTCTGCCTGAACGAGCTCCAGAACGACAATGAATGATGATTTCCTCATTTTTCAAGTGCTCAATTTCCTCTAAACGATCAGCTATTTCTCCCAATGGGATTAATGTTGCGCCTATATTAAACTCTTCATATTCATGTTCTTCGCGAACATCAATCAAGTTTAATTTTTCGTTTTTTTCGATTCTATCTTTTAATTCTTCTACTGTAATATCCATTGTTAATTTTTTATTGATTTTCTTCTCCACCTACAATCCATAAGTCGATAATATCACCTGGATGTATACTAGTTCCTGTGCAAGAAGCGCATGTTTGTTTGAAGACTGTTCCTGGAGCTTGCTCTGAATTGGCTTCGTAAGTTACTTTACCAACTTTCAATGTCATACCTGCCAAAATAATATTTACTTCATCCAAAGGTTTACCAATTAAGTCAGGCATTTCCATTTCAACATTGGCTGTACCATTTCCGATAAATAAATCAATGACAGCGCCTTTTGGGATGCTTGCGCCAGCTTCAATTTTTCTCCCATCCACTTGCATATCAATCACTTCCTTGATTCTAGGGTCATTGATTTCATGTACAATTCCTTTTTTTAATCCAGCAATTAACAATTGTTGTTCCGCACTACGTACCGATAAACCCACTAAACCTGGCATTTTTATGGTAGGAGGTGTTTCGGAATTGATGGTGATATAAATTTTTCTACCCGATTTTACCAAAGAATTTGGTAATGGGTATTGCGATAAAATAGTTAATGGAGGACGATCTGCTGTGTAAGTGCAATCGGAAATTTCATAAGTTAAGTCATTGGCATCGACCAATTCTTCCATCTTTTCCATACTCATCCCTTTTAAATTAGGGACCTTGATGGTTTCACCATGGTGTGTGCTCCAAGGTAGATAAACAAAAAAGAATCCAAAGAATAAGACCAAGGTGAGTGATACAATAATACCTATGTGGGTATATAAATCTTTCTTGGTTTTGGTAGGGATAATTGCCATTTTTTCGTCTTTCAAATATCAGATGGCAAGATAATAAAACAATTATGAATTATGAATTATGGATTATGATTTATGGTCAGGTTTTCACATTCCATAATTCATAATCCATAATTCATAAATGACAACTAGTACTTAAACACCTTATCTCCTGCCATTACTTCTTGTGTTTTCTCATTGAAAGTAACACGTTGGCCTGTGCGGTAAGCCGCATTAGACATAATGGTTGCGATAGAATGTTGGTAACCAGCTTCAATAGGAGCATTTGGAGTTTTACGTGAACGAACACATTCCATCCAGTTTTTGATGTGGCTGAAAGTTAAATCATCACCTCCTGTGTTGGCATCTGTAGCAACTTGAGCAGCTCCTTCAATCTTCATGCTAGGTAATAAATTTGCTTGCATTCCCATTGCTTTGGCTTCTCTTTCTGATAATCCTCCGTTTGGAGAAATCATATTGGTATCCAAATTTAATTCACCACCATTCGAGTAATAAATTTCTTTGGTACCACCTGCTCCATTAGAGAAACGAGAAGTAAATTGAACTTGGAAACCTTTGTTTGGATTATCTAATGGACCGTAATCAAATACAACAGTTAAAGTATCAGCATTTTTACGTCCATCTTGCCATTGGTAAATACCCCCATTAGCTACAGCTGAACGAGGATGAGCTAATCCGGAAAACCAGTGAACAGTATCAATTTGGTGTGACATCCATTGACCTGGAATTCCTGAAGAATATGGCCAGAATAAACGGTATTCTAAGTATTTTCTTGGATCAAAAGTATCAGCTGGGCGATTCAGTAAGAAGCGTTTCCAATCGATATCTGATTCTTTCAAATCTTTGCATAAGGCAGGTCTTCTCCATCTTCCAGGTTGATTTACGTTCCAAAGTAATTCTACCATTTTAATATCACCAAATTTACCTGATTTGATAAATTCATCAGCTGCCCAATAATTGGCCCCTGATCTTCTTTGAGAACCAATTTGAACAATTTTACCCGACTCTTTCACTGCTTTTAGTACCGCACGAGCATCTTCCATGGTCTCAGCCAATGGTTTTTCTGTATAAGTATCACATCCTGCTTTTACTGCTTCAATGGTATGTAAAGCGTGTTGGAAATCGGCAGTTGAAATGAAAACTGCATCAATTCCTTTTGCAGCATATAATTCGTCATTATTTCTGTAGGTAGTTATATTTCCACCTAATTCTTTTTCTAAATAAGCTTTACCTTCTTCTCTTCTTCTATTCCAAAGATCAGATAATGCAACCATTTCAAAGTTCATTCCTTTGGCTAAAGCCTTGAATGGAGGCACGTGAGACGCTCTATGTCTATCGGAAAATCCAACGCAAGCAACACGTACACGATCATTAGCACCAATAATTTTACTGTATGATTTGGGACTGAATGCCAAACTACCTAAGGAGGCAATGGCACTTTTTTGAATAAATTCTCTTCTTTCCATGTTATAGTTATATGATAGGTTCTAAATTATTTAATTTCTCTGATTTTGATATTTTTATAGAAAACAGAATCACCATGCTCTTGTAACAAGATTGGACCTCTTTCCATCATGCCAAATCCTGGCCAAACTTTGTGTTTAGAATGAGCAACTAATACGCGATATGCTGGTCCACCTCTTTCATATTCTAACACTTTAAAGCCATTTAACCAATGTTCCACATGGTTGTTTGGATAAACAATCACACGGCCTTTATTCCATTCACCGATTTTCTTTTGGAATCTCTTATCGTTTTTGATAGAAGGAATTAAGTCATATAAACTAGCTAAAGTTCTATTTCCTTCTGTTCCTAATTTAGCATCTGGATGTTTTTCATCATCCAATACTTGGTATTCCAAACCGATGGCAGATTTTCCAGAATTGTACGTTTCATTGACAAAATATTTAACTCCAGAATTCGCTCCTTCGGTTAATTTAAAATCAAATACTAGCTCAAAAGCTTTGAAAGTATCGTTAGACAAGATATCTCCTCCATTAGTAGATTCTTGCCCTCCTGAACTGTTAACATGCAATTGACCCTCTTCAACTGTCCAAACTGGAGGAGGTGCTGTCGTTTTAAAAGCTGATCTCCATCCTGTTAAATCTTTTCCGTTGAATAAAAGTTTGTATCCTTCTTGTTTTTCTCCATCTGAAAGTGAATTCATTGTGTAATTTTCGATAGGAGGAGTTGAAGCATCTACTGGTCTTGCTTGAATATCTTTTCCAGTTTGAATACGAATGTTTTTCCACATTACTTGCTTACCTACTTGGTCATTACTGCCAATGGCATGAACTTGGAAAGCGATAAATCCTTTAGCAGTCATATCGTCTACTAAATATGCCACAGGTACATCATTGATCCATGTGCGAATCACATTGCCAATTGCTTCAATACGGTATTTATTCCATTCTCCACGTTTAAATGCTTTTTTTGCACTTGGATTCATTTCATTTTGGTATAACCAACCTCTACGAGATTCGTCATAAATACCACCAGACCAACCTCTGTCTGAAGGGTCAATTTCTACCTGATATCCATGTACTCGGCCATTTTGATATTCTGGAGTTGATAAACTTCTGATTTGGATACCAGAGTTCATGGAATTGTCTAATTTTAATTCACATTCTAAAACGAAATCGCCATATTCTTTTTCTGTAGCCATAAAAGAATTAGGGGTATTGGCAACTGTCGTACCAATCATTACTCCATCTTTAATTTCATATTTTGCTTGTCCATTTAATTGTTTAAAACCATTAAATGTTTTTCCGTCAAAAAGATTTGTCCAATTTTGCTTTTGTGAAAAAGCTGGTGTGAAAACCAAAAAGCTTAATAAGCCTAGTAAGTATTTTTTCATGTTTATTTAGGAATTTTTAAATATAATATAAAAGTAGGATGTTTTGTATTTATACTCAATAAAATTTTGAATATTGATGTATGATGTAAGATGTATGATGTATGATGTAAGATGTATGATGTATGATGTAAGATGTATGTATATGGATGTCCATTTTTTTCTTCATAGTAGACTCGAAAATTTTACTTCTTACATCATACATCTTACATCATACATCAATAAGTAGATTTCCCTAATTTTATCCTTTCAATTCTGTAAAACTTATTTTTTTATGATGAATCAAAATAGAAGAGATTTTTTAAATCAGTCGCTTTTAGCTTTAGGTGCTATCGGAACCTCCACACTTGTTCCTCTTTCTTCTTTTGGGAGAAATAAAATAATCAGTGCCAATGATAAAATTCATGTCGGCTTAATTGGTTGTAAAGGTCAAGGTTGGTCAGATTTGATGGCTTTTTTGAAGAATCCAGAGGTGAGTGTGGTGGCATTATGTGATGTGGATGCCAATATTTTGAATCAAAGAAAAGCAGATTTAGATAAAATAGGAGGTCATAATCCTACTCTTTACAATGATTATAGACGTTTGTTGGAAAGTAAGAATTTGGATTTTGTCATTATTGCAACTCCAGATCATTGGCATTGTTTACAATTAACCGATACCTTATCTGCTGGTTTTCATGCATATTGTGAAAAACCAATTGCTAATTCCATTGCTGAAGCGCAAGTGATGTTAAAAGCGGCTGAGCGTTCTAAAAAAATCATTCAGATTAATCAATGGCAGCGTTCTCAACAACATTTTAAAGATGCAGTTGATTTTGTGCAATCAGGAAAATTAGGAAATTTATTAACCACTAAAACGTGGATGTACCGAGGAAATAGTTCTCCTTTGGTCAAAGTTCCCAGTACCCCCGTGCCCGCTGGAGTAGATTATGCAAAGTGGTTGGGTCCTGCCACCAAAAGAGAGTTCAATGCTAATCGATTTCATTATGAATTTAGATGGTTTTGGGATTATGCTGGTGGATTAATGACCGATTGGGGTGTACATTTAATTGATATTGTTTTGTGGGCTACGGGAGTTGAAATGCCCAAATCCGTAATGGCTACTGGAGCTAAAATTGCATTTCCTGATGATGCCAGAGAAACGCCTGATTATTTAAATGCTGTGTATGATTACGGCAAGTTTACCATGTCGTGGGAGAATATTTTAGGAATTACAGGTGGTTTATATGGGAAACAACATGGGATTGCTTTTGTTGGAAGCAATGGAACCTTGGTGGTGAATCGAAATGGCTGGGAGGTTATTCCAGAAAAGGATGGTAATAATTTTAGAATGGAAGCGGTTGCCTTACAGCCCAAAGTAGATAATGGATTGAACTTACATGCGGTGAATTTTTTAGATGCATTGAAAGCAAATGATGCTTCTAAATTAAATTGTCCGATTCAAGCAGGTGCTCGAGTGGCAATTAATTCGCACATGGGAAATATGGCTTATCGTGTGGGAGAAAAGATTCATTGGGATGCAAAATTAAATCAATTTAATTCCAGTAAAGCGAATCAATTAATCAAACCAACCTATCATAATGGTTATCAATTTCCAAGAGTATAGAGTTAAGATAGTATAGCCTATTTTCCTTGGCTTTTCTTCTTTATTCCATTACTTTTGTAGACTAAAATTGCCTTTATGAAAAAACAAACACAAGCGATTCGCATTCAAGCTGAAAGATCACAAAATAGAGAACACTCTGTTCCCTTGTATCTAACTTCAAGTTTTACTTTTGAAGATGCAGAACAAGGTAGAGCCATATTTGCAGAAGAAATTTCTGGAAATATTTATTCTCGTTACATGAATCCCAATGTAGATGAGTTCGTTTCTAAAATGTGTATGTTGGAAAATGCCGAAGATGGGATAGCCTTTTCCACAGGAATGGCGGCTATTTTTGCTTCAATGGCTGGTTTGCTTCAAAGCGGAGATCACGTGGTGGCTTCCAATGCTTTGTTCGGTTCAGCTATTCAAATTTTAACAAAGATTACTAAAAAATGGGGCATCGATTGCACCTTTGTGAATGGCCACAATATCTCAGAATGGGAAGCGGCTATTCAACCCAATACTAAATTTTTCTTTTGTGAAAGTCCTTCTAATCCGGGATTAGATTTAATCGATTTAGCTGCTTTGGCGAAAGTCAAAGAAGGGAAAAACATCGTATTAGCAGTTGATAATTGTTTTGCAACTCCCGTATTACAAACACCTTTAGATTTAGGGGCTGATTTGGTTATTCATTCCGCTACTAAATACATCGATGGACAAGGACGTGTGTTAGGTGGTGTTATTTGTGGGAAAAAAGAATTTATTCAAGAAATTCGTTTTTTTGCGCGTCATACAGGCCCTTCATTGTCTCCATTTAATGCATGGGTGATGTCCAAAAGTTTGGAATTATTGGATTTGCGCATGCAGAAACATTCGGAAAATGCCATGGCTTTGGCAGAGGCTCTTGTCGGACATTCAGCCATCCATGCGGTTAAATATCCTTTTTTACCTTCTCATCCCCAATATGATTTGGCCAAAAAACAAATGAAGTACGGTGGTGGAATTTTGACCTTGGATATTAAAGGTGGATTCGAAAAAGTTCAAAAATTAAGTCAATTATTGAAAGTGGTTTCTATTTCTCCCAATTTAGGTGATACAAGAACCATCATGACACATCCAGCATCTACCACACATTCTAAATTGAGTCAAGAAGATCGTGCTGTGGTTGGAATAACAGATGGATTAGTCCGTGTAGCGGTGGGATTAGAAGCCATTGAAGATTTGAAAAATGATTTCATTCAAGCCCTAAACCAATTGTAATTCATGTGGATAGCCCTGCTGGTTTGTCTTGGATTATTATCAGTCAATGTGATCATTGGTGTTTATGTGGAGAGGAAACTTTCCGCGTTTATGCAAGATCGCCTTGGACCGATGGAAGTAGGGAAATGGGGGCTTTTACAAGTTTTTGCTGATTTATTGAAATTATTTCAAAAAGAAGATATTGTGCCCCATTTGGCACAAAGAAAACTTTTTTTAATAGCACCTTGGATTATTTTTATTTCCATTTTCGGAGGTTTTTCAGTTATTCCTTTGAGTTCAGGGAATTGGTTACAAGGTTCTCAAACAGAGATGGGAATTATGCTGTTAATGGGTATTGTTTCTCTGGACAGTTTGGGGATTATTTTAGCGGGTTGGACTTCCAATAATAAATATTCTTTATTGGGTGCAATTCGTTCTGCTGCCCAATTGGTGTCCTATGAAATTCCTCTTGGACTCTCTATTTTGTGTGTGGTGATTGTCAGTTCGAGTTTGAATTTGCAAACGATAGTGACTCAACAAGGGATTTTTTCAGGAGATGTAAATTACCTTTTTGGACTGAAATTTTTAAACATTGATTTGTCTCAAATAGGGGGTTTTTTAACTTGGAACATTATTCGTTATCCCTTTTTCTTTGTTGTATTTATCATTTTTTTTATAGCTAGTTTGGCAGAAGCCAATCGAGCACCTTTTGATATTCCAGAGGCAGAATCTGAATTGGTTGGAGGATTTCACACGGAATATTCAGGAATGCGTTGGGCTTTATTGTTTTTGTCAGAATATGGTATGATGCTCTTGGTTAGTATTTTGGGTGTCATTTTGTTCTTCGGAGGCTGGTATTCTCCACTTCCCAATATTTCTATCATCAAATTAGCCGATTGGACAAATGGAGAACCTGGTACATTATTGGGTTCTATCCTTGGTTTTATTTGGTTAATGCTCAAATCCTATTTGTTAATTTCTTTACAAATGTGGGTCAGATGGACATTACCTCGATTAAGAGTTGACCAATTGATGTATCTATGTTGGAAGGTATTAACGCCTTTGGCTTTGATTTTCGTCGCAATTTCAGCCATTTGGTCGCTACTTAGCCTTTAAATCCAATTAATACATGTAATTTGATTCTTTCTAAACCAATATTTAATGATTAAACTCTACCACAGAGTCTTTTATGTGTTTTTTCTGTTCATTTTAACGCATTTAAGCTTTTCTCAAACTTTTACACTTCCTTCACTATCAGGAAAAGTAATTGACGCTCAATCTGGAGAACCTTTGATAGGTGCAGATATTTCATTAGACTTTAAGAAAACAGGTAGATTAACCGATTCACTTGGTAAATATGAATTGTTTTTGCCAGCGGGTGAATATGTGCTCAAAGTTAGCTATGTCGGCTATAACCCTTTCCGTACAAAGGTTGTAATCAGAAAAGCGGATGTCAAATTGGATGTGGAATTAAATAATGTCACCAAGCAATTGGAAGAAGTTATTGTTTCAAGCGCCGCTACCAAAAGAGATATTCAAACTCCTTCTTTGGGTGTGACGGTTTTAAGTTTAAAAGGAATCAAAAAACTTCCAACCATGATGGGGGAAGTAGATGTAATTCGAAGTTTACAGTCTTTGCCGGGTGTTTCTTCCGTCGGTGAGGGTTCTAACGGATTGAATATACGTGGTTCCAATGTGGATCAAAATCTAATTTATATTGATGATACACCGATTTTTAATCCAACCCACATGTTTGGATTATTTTCAGTTTTCGCCTCGGATGCCATTCGTGATTTAGAATTATACAAAGGTGGCGTTCCTTCTCGTTTTGGGGGAAGAACAGCGGCTGTATTGGATATTAAAATGATTGAGCCCAATACGGAAAAATTTAAAATGCAAGGAGGAATTGGTGTTGTTTCGAATCGAGTGATGGCCGAAATTCCTATTCTAAAAGATAAATTGTCCGTTTTGGTCGCTGGTAGAGTTTCTATTAATGATTACCTGTTCAAAGCTTTTGCACCTGATTATTTGAAAAATATTCGTGCGAATTTTATGGACGTAGCGACTAAGGTTTATTACCGCCCAAATGCTAAAAATACGGTTTCTTTTTCCAATTATTTGAGTCAAGATTTTTACCGTGTTGATTCCTTGTTTAGCATTGAAAATGTGGTCGCTAAAAGGACATCCTTTGACTATGGACATCAAAATTACGCAGTACATTGGAATCATTATTTTTCTCCCAAGTTAAATATGATGCTTAGCGCCACAATGAGTTTATACAAAACAAAAACGTATGCGCCTGATACTGTTAATACAATTGATTTAAATAGTTCGATTGATTATAAAAATCTACATGCTAGTTTTGATTATCAGCCTTCAGAAGCCCATAAGATGAACTTTGGAGCATCTTTTTTACAATATTACATCAAGCCTGGGACTTTGAATGATGGAGTAATTTCAAGGGTTGCAACCGTAAAATTGCCTGATGAAAAATCAAGAGAAGCGGCCATTTATGTAGATGATGAGTGGAAAGTAAGCAATAAATTGACCATACAGGCTGGCTTGCGTTATGCACAATATTGGAGGATTGGTGGAGGTTTAGTGAATGAATACATGGCTGGACAAATGCCATCTGCCAATTCAATCATTAATAAAAAAACCTATGCAGATGGAGATGTTATGGCAAGTTATGGAGGTTTAGAACCTCGACTTACGATGAAATATTCCATTGGAGAAAATCAAACTTTAAAGTTTGGTTATAATCGAATGCAACAGTTTTTCCAATTATTATCTAATAATACCACTCCTTTGCCTACTTCAAGATGGAAAACGGCTGATTCTTTCATCAAGCCACAGCAAAGTGATTTATTGTCTTTGGGTTATTTCAAAACCATCAATGAAAATGTGTATGAAATCTCTTTAGAAACTTATTATAGAGATACGAGAAATACCTTAGATTTTGTTTCTGGAGCTAATTTGCAATTGAATCCCAATATTGAGACTCAACTAATTACTGGAAAAAGTAAGGCTTATGGAGTTGAATTAATGTTGCAAAAGAAGAAGGGTGAAATGTCTGGTTGGATTTCTTATACCTACGCTCGTGCATTTAATCAAATGGTGGGAGATTTTCCAGAGGTACAAGCCATCAATTCAGGAAATTGGTTTCCAACCAATTATGATAAACCACATTCGGTTAATATGATGCTAAATATTCAACCAACCACACACCACAGTTTCTCATTCACTTTTGCCTATAATACAGGTCGTCCCTTTTCTTCTCCTTCCGGGAGTTATGAGATTGCGGATAAAAAATATCCTGTTTATACAGAAAGAAACAATGATCGAATTAGAGACTATCACCGTTTAGATTTTTCATGGACAATCACCAATCCAAGTATGAAAAAACAACGTTGGGAGGGAAGCTGGGTTTTTACGGTGTATAATTTATACGGTCGCCAAAATCCATATTCCGTATTCTTTAAATCAACAAGACAAGGATTACGTCCTTATGAGTTAAGCGTATTTGCTTCTCCATTTATTTCCTTGACCTATAATTTTAAATTTTTATAGAAATGCCTCAAAAAATAATTACCTATATAGTGATAAGTTGTTTTGTTGGCTTTTTGACTTGGGCTTGCGTAAATCCAGTTGAAAATTTCACGCAAATAGATTCTACTTCTTTTATTACCATCGAAGCGGATATTGCTGATGATGCTAAATTGTGTAAGATTAAAATAACCAATTCAGCTAATAAAATTAGTTCGGTTTTGTCTTTACCAGTCACTAAAGCTACGGTTTACATTTTGGATCAAAACAATGTAAAAACAACTTTTGTAGAAGGAGCAACGGCAGGAATTTATCTTCCTCCAGCAGGATTTGCAGGTAAGGTTGGATCTACCTATCAATTGTATATCAAAACGTTGAATGGAAAAGAATATTTGAGTTCTCCTGAAAAAATGAATGCTGTACCTGAGATTGAAAATGTCATTTCAAGATTTGAGACATTTGACCAATATTCCAAAGTAGATTACAGAAGAGCTGGTTTTACCGTTTATTTGGATTTTAAAGACAATACAACGGAAGGGGATTATTATATGTGGAATTGGACACATTATGAACCATTGACTATTTGTGCGACTTGTGAAGGTGGAGGAACGTATAACTTTAAAACCAATGATTGTTTGGTTCCTAGAGTTCCAACGGAACAAATTTGGAATTATCGCTGTAATGGAAATTGCTGGGATATTACACGAAATGTTGATTTAAATGTGTTTTCAGATGCATTGACGAATGGACAAAGAGTGGTAGGCCGACAAGTGGCGCGAGTGCCTTTTAATGGTTATACGCCTTATTATTTTCGTTTAGAACAAAGAGCAATCACTAAAAATGCACATATTTTTTATCAATCATTGATTTCTGCTGTGCAATCAAGCGGGTCCTTGTTTGATGTACCTGCTGAAACCAGATTTAGTATAAATTTAAAATCGGTGTCTAATCCATCAGAGCGTATTTTAGGTTTATTAAATGTCTTTTCTGTCAAAAAGAAGATATTTTACATTGATCGAAAAACAAATATTCCTGAAAGTGAATCTGCAATTATTTCACCCATCATGGGCGATATTTTTGTTTGTCCGCCAGCAAGTACTACCTGCCAGGATTTAGTTCCTTGTCTTGAATCAAATACCCGGACAAAGATTACCCCAGAAGAGTGGAAATATTAAGTTTTTACCCCATATTTGCGCTTTGATTCAAGAAATATGATCGGTGTTTTAATAGTTAATTTAGGGACTCCTGATGCCCCAGATACTTCATCTGTGAGAAGGTATTTACGAGAGTTTTTGATGGATGGGCGTGTTATTGATATTCCTTATCCATTTCGTTTTCTTTTGGTTAATGGAATAATTGCTCCTTTTCGGGCTCCTAAATCGGCAAAAATTTATCAAGAATTATGGGAAGAACGTGGTTCTCCCTTGAAATTTTATGGGGAAGATGTGGTAAAAGATCTTCAAACCCAATTAGGGGATGAATATTATGTGAAGTTGGCGATGCGTTATCAAAACCCTGATTTGGAGAGTACTTTGAAGGATATGCAACAACAAAACTTAAAGAAGTTGATTGTTATTCCTTTATTTCCTCAATATGCTTCTGCAACAACAGGTTCTGTCTATGAACGTGTTATGGAACTCATTTCTTCTTGGCAAACACTACCTGCATTTTCAATGGTCAATTATTTTTATGATCATCCTGATTTTGCGAAGTTTTTTGCTCAAAGAGCTATCAAATATCAAGAAAAGACAGCCTTTGATTATTATTTATTTTCTTATCACGGAGTTCCTGAAAGGCATATCCGAAAAGGAGATGTAACCAAAAATACCTGCCAATTAGGTTCTTGTTGTGATCAAATTACAGAAAAAAATCACGCTTGCTATAGGGCCCAATGTTTTGCTACAACCCGTTTGATAGCCAAAGAAATGGGTTTGAAAGAGGGGACTTTTGGCACTGCTTTTCAAAGTCGTTTAGGAAGAGATCCATGGTTACAACCATACACGGATGAAACGATTAAAAAATTGGTCAAAGAAGGTAAAAAGAATGTCTTAGCTTTTTCTCCTGCTTTTGTTTCAGATTGTTTGGAAACGACCATTGAAGTGGGCGAAGAATATAAAGAATTGTTTGAAGAGGAGGGTGGAGAGCATTGGCAATTAGTCGAAAGCTTAAATAATTCTCCTGAATGGGTGAATTTGTTAGCGGACCTTGTAAAATCAAATTAAGCATGTACTATTTAGCATTGAGTATTTTATTTTCTGTTTTATTATTGGTGAATTTTAGAATGCATCAAAAATGGAAAGTAGATACAACAGTCGCTATTTTGTTCAATTATCCTGTTTGTTTTCTAACAGGTTGGCTTCATCAGTTAAATGCACTGCCATTTAATTGGCCTAGTTTGGGATTGTCTTTTGGAATCTTAGGATTAGGTGTTGGATTTGTGGTTACTTTTTTATTTTCGGGGATTTCTACTCAAAAAAATGGAATGGCAGTAACTTCCTTGGCCAATAACTTGTCATTGGTTGTTCCTGTTTTATTCAGTATTTTATTGATGGGTCAATGGGCTACTTTTACCATGCAAATGTTTTTGGGATTGCTGTTGGCTTTTGGTGCCATTATTCTGTTTAACCCAATTATAAGTAAAACCGAAAAAAAGGGGTCTTATTTGGCATTGATCGCCGTTTTTGTGGGTTATGGCTTAACCAATACAACTTTTAGTTATTTAAACGGAGCGGTTGCGCAAATGGTAGGAGGAACAATCCCTTTTATGCTCATGGCATTGGTTGGATCTATGATTGCATCTGTATTTGTCTTGAATGTTCAGTTTGCCAGAGGAAAAATAGAAATCAACAAGCAATCCATTTTAGCTTCAATTCCGCTAGGCCTACCCAATTTCTTTTCTTTTTACTTTTTGTTGAAGGCTTTGGATTACTATAAAAACGATGCTGCAATTGTATTGCCGGTTTATAATATTGGCGTAATTGCTTGTACAACTCTAGTTGCGGGATTGTTCTTTAAAGAAAAATTTAATAAAAAACAGTATTTAGGGTTATTATTAGGAGTTTTTGCTATTCTTTTGTTGCTTTATTGATGACAAAATAATATTATTTTGAGCTAGTTTTTCTCTTAACTGTTTCTAACTGATTCACACTCATCATTTGCTGCATGGTTCTTTGCATGTTGTCTGCTGAACCATCTAAGAAAATAACATTTCCGTTCGACTGCTCACCAAATTGCTTGATGGCTTCAGTCCACATGGAGAACAATATAACGGAGGTATCTAAATTGGCTTGTTGCATTTCACGAGCTGCGTCTGACATACCTTTAGCAACTTCTTGTCTAAATAATGCAACCCCTTGTCCACGCAATTGAGCGGCTTCTTTCTCTGCATTGGCAGAAATTTTAATCGCATTTCCTTCTGCTTCAGCAGCTTTTGTTTTGGTAATCAATAAGGCCTGTCCTTCATTTTCTGCTGCCGCTTTTAGGTTATTAGAAGCTACGACTTGGCTCATTGATTTTAAAATGACCTCGTCAAATGTGATATCATTCAATTGTAAATCTTGTAAATGATAACCCCATTCTTCCATGACTTGGTCAATTTGGTCTTTTACATATTCAACAATTTCTTTTCTTAAACTTAAAATTTCACTTTGTTTTTTGGTTGCTACAAAAGAACGAATCGATCCTTCAACAGTTCTTACGATTGTTTGCATCAAACTTTTTTCATCTATGAACTTATAGGCTACATTGATGATGGTTTGTTCCTCTTGATTAATCACAGAGTAAAGGAGCATAGATTTAAAATAGACATTCGCTTGGTCCATTGTAATCGCTTGAAATTCTAATTCGATGGATCTGTTTTGTATCGAAATTGTTTTAAAGACATTTTCCAAAATGGGAATTTTGAAACTTAATCCTGGATGTAATATTCTGCGGTATTTACCAAACATGGCAATAACCGCGATGTTTCCTTGTTGGACAGTCACTAAGCCAGAAAGGATGATTCCTATGGCAATAACAGCTAAAATTGAAATGGTGATCATAAGAGTAAAAGAGTTTTAGGTATTTATTTGATTTTTATTTAAGATTTTTAAAGCACATTGGCCGTTTGTTCTTTGATTTTTTCTAATTCATCTTTCATGTTAACAACTAATCGTTGAATAATGGAATCGTTTGCTTTAGAACCAATGGTATTTATTTCACGTCCAATTTCCTGCGCCATGAAATTAAGTTTTTTTCCATTTCCTTCTTTCAAAACTTCCAAAAAATAATCGAGATGCGTTGATAATCTTACTTTTTCTTCAGAAATATCAAATTTCTCAATATAGTAGACTACTTCTTGCTCGAATCTGTTTTGATCGAAATCTTCGTTCAAGCCTAAATCCAATAAGGATTTTTTCATTCTTTCACGAATATTAGGCATTCGAATTTTATCTTGCTCTAAAATTTCAGTCAACCCATTTTTGATAGAAGCGATGTATTCTTTGAATTTAATTTCAACTACATTTCCTTCTCTTAATCGGAATTCTTTACATTCATTGCAAGCTTCCACAATTGCCTCAAAAATCACTTGGAACATTGCTTCCACTTCCGGTTCCATGTCCGCTGTACTCTCTGCTTGCATGGCATTGGGCATGCTTAAAGCTTGACGAAATAACTCAGTTTCATTTGGGGTAATTCCTAATTGGATAGCAAGGCGTTTTAATTCTTGATAATAACTTTCAATTTTTGCTTCTTGAAGGATATTACTTGTTCCTTCAGCTTCTGCATTTTTTTGAATGGTTACATTTAATTCAATTTTACCTCTTTCTAATTGTTGCGTTAAATAATTTCGTATTTCAATTTCTTTGGACGAAATAGAACGAGGAATTCGACAATAAATATCTGTGAATTTGGAATTTAAACTTTTTAATTCAACTCGAATTTGAAAATCTGTGGTTTCTTTTAGGGATTTTCCAAATCCAGTCATTGAATAAATCATACTTGCTTGTTGTTTTGTTTAATTGTAATGCCTAAAGCTAATGTTAAAAATAATAGTAGTCCAATGGATGCAATAGCATCTATTTTATTCCCAATTGCGACTGTCTGAGGTTCAAATTTGAATTCAATTAGATGTTTACCCTTTGGAATAAATAATCCTCTTAATACATAATTTGTTGGATAATGATCAACCAATTTTCCATCAATATAGGATTTCCAATCTTTATTACCTCGATAATAAATTTCTGAAAATACGGCAAATCCGTCCTTGTCAGATTCGCTATTGTATACCAAATTGTTTAATTGATATTTACTTAAACGAATTGTTCCATGGTTGGTAGAATCTATGGTTTTTTGTGAAACATCCTTCTTTTCAAGAATGGCAGTCTGAGCAGGTTGAATGGTTTCAATGCTTTTTAAAGCTTCATCGGCTGAATTAACTAGTTGTATGGATTTTACAAACCAAGCATTTCCCAAGGCTGCTGAATTAGTTTGCACCGTATTTCTTCCAATGGAATCCGTTCCAATGACATATTTGGTATTCAGCATATTTAAAATATTCATTTGGGCTGGATTTTGGCTGAATTCCTTTTCAATCAATTCTTGATACCTTCTTAATTTTGCTGCGTGATACCCTCCAATAGAATGATGATAATAACTAGTCGTTGCATCGTTCATAAATGAAACTGCTGAATTCAATACGCGGTATTGACTTTTATCTGCTAAAATTTGGGAGTCAGCAGCGCTAGGTTGAATTTGTTCCTCGGCAGCACTTTTAGAAATAAATGCATCATTGGAGAAATATCTTTTGGATACCAAGGTCAAATCGAAAATACTAATACATGCAATGATGAGTAATACGATTTGAGGTTTTAGGAAAGATTTACTTGCTGCAACAAGTAAGCCAGCACCCAATAATATGATAAACAAACTTCGAAATGCATCTGATTTAAATAATCCAATTCTATCTTCTCTGATTGCATTCCAAATTGCCTCATTCAAACTTGGATCTTGTATAATCGGAGCACCATCTTGAAGGCCTTTGAAATTGAAAAATAATTCAGGAAGTAATCCGAAAATCAAACATAAACCAGCACTTAATCCCAAAGAAATGAAAAGTGGTTTTTTGATTTCAGTAAAACTGGGTTTTTCTTTGATAAAATTAAATATACCCCAAAAACCAAGGGCTACAAATCCGAATTGCACAAATGAAAGTACCATGGTAATGGCTCTAAACTTGTTAAACATCGGAAAGTAGTCAAAGAGAATACTATTAAAGCCAAAGTTTTTACCCCAAGCAAAGGTGATAAACATCAAAGTGGGTGCTAAAATCCACCATTTTTCTTTTGATTTTACATAAAATGCAGCAAACAAAAACAAGAAAATAACTAAAGCCCCTGCGTATGCTGGTCCTGCTGTATAACTTTGTTCTCCCCAATAGGTGGGTGCTTTTTCTACAAATCCTAAGGCCGATTCTCCAGGAATTCCTGCATCTGTCATTACTTGATATGTAGCAGACTTTTCTCCTCCTAAATTTCCTTGGGAGGCTCCCCCCATGAAATTAGGAATCAATAAAGTACCTGTTTCAGCAATCCCATAAGACCAATCAAATGCATAGGTTTTATCTAATCCATCTCCTTTGGCTTTGTTCGCAATTAACTCTGAAGCGCTTCTGGTTGTTTCTTTACTATATACATAGTTGTTTAACAAACGCATTGAATGCGTCCCTAAGGCTAAAACTAATCCAAGTGCCAATAAAAGTCCACTCCCCAACCAATTTTTTAAGGTTTTTGTTTGATACGCTTGAATTAGGGTAAATAATTTGAACGCACCTATCAAAAAGAATAAATAATAAGTGATTTGTATGTGGTTTGCGTATAATTCCAAAGACATACCTAGCGCAAAAATAGCTGCTCCGAGCCATTTTTTGTTTCCCCAACATAATCTTAAACCTGCTAAAACGATGGGAGCATAGGCCAATGCTAAAACTTTGGAAGTATGTCCAGCTGGAATAATGACCATGTTGTAACTCGCAAAAGCATAACTTATGGCACCGGCAAATCCAATCAAGGGACTAACTCCCATTGCCCAAAGGAATAAATACATTCCAATGAGTTGCAAGAAAATTAAGTTGATGGGATTGGGTAAAATTTGGGTAATAAATGAACCTATATGGCTCGATATGCTATTGGGGTAAGAACCTGCAATCTGGTAGCTTGGCATTCCTCCAAACATGGAATTGGTCCACCAAGCATCCTGACCTGTTTCATTTTTAAATTGAACGTTTTCTTGTGCTGCCGCTTGCGCTTGCATGACATCGTGTTGCATCAACACTTTTCCTTGTAAAACGGGACTGCAATAAATAAATGCAATCACCAAAAATCCTACAATCACCAACGCATGTGGTGCCAATGAACGCCAATTTATTTTCATTTTATTAGTTGATTGAAACTAATTCCAATTCAAAAGTTAAATCTCTACCTGCTAAAGGGTGATTTGCATCTAAAGTAACGTGTGTTTCTGTCAAATCAGTAATTAAAACTTCAATCACTTGACCGCCATCTTGGTGCATGTTTAATGACATCCCTACCTCAATTTCCATGTGAGCCGGAATTTGAGTTCTTTCGATGGTTACTGTATTTTCTGGAGAGTGTTCTCCATAAGCCTCAGCAGCTGGAATAACAATGGTTTTTTTGTCACCAATGCTCATTCCTGTTACGCCATCATCGAAACCTTTGATAACCATTCCTGAACCTAATTGAAATTCTAAAGGTGTACGACCTACGGATGAATCGAAAATAGAACCATCAGTATGTTTACCTGTATAGTGTACTGCTACTTTATCGCCTGTTTTTGCAATTGACATGTTTGAAATATATAATTGTTGGAAAATTAAACTAATTGAGGTGAAATAATCAATTGCTTGATAATTTCTAAACCATCGGTATTGGCTAAATCTGGATCAGCCGCTCTTTCTGGATGTGGCATCATGCCAAATACATTGCGCCCCTCATTACAAATTCCAGCAATGTTTAATAAACTACCATTTGGATTGGCTGCTTCGGTTACTTGGCCATTTTCATCGCAATAATAGAACAATATTTGGTCATTGTCTTTTAGAGATGCCAAAGTTCTTTCATCGGTAAAATACCTTCCTTCTGCGTGTGCAATAGGGATTTTGTACGCTTTTTGAAGATCTAATTCTTGAGTCAATAATGAATTATTGGTCGCAGCTTTTAAATAGATATTTTTTGAAATGAATTTTTGTGAGTTGTTTCTCAACAAAACTCCGGGAACCAAATGAGCCTCCACTAAAACTTGGAATCCATTGCAAATACCCATTAAATAGCCACCATCTTTGGCATGTTTAATGACATTGTCCATGATAGGAGAGAAGCGTGCGATGGCTCCGGATCTCAAATAATCGCCATAAGAAAAACCTCCTGGAACAATGATGAAATCACAATTTTCTAAACTTGTTTGTTTGTGCCAAAGCTTTACCGCTTGATGACCTAAACTTTCAATCACCCCAACTGTATCATCATCACAATTTGACCCTGGGAATACTATTACACCAAATTTCATTCTGCTAATTTTTTAAAAATTTCAGCAAAAATACGGCTTTTTGTTTATTTATCCGCCGAATTTTAAAGCTTTTCTACACTTATTAAATAATGTTCTTTGTCTACGATAGGTTCTTGATTTAATTCAATTTCTTGCCAAATTGATTTGGGAGTAATTGGGGTTCCTGATTTTAGTATAATAGGAAAGTTGATTTCGTCCTTTAAATTCGTCCAACGGAATTTCATTTTCCATTTACCCTCATTTGATTCACTACTATATTCCAATTTTGGAATTTCTGTTTGGAACAAATAATAATTCATGATTTCTTTGATTGATCCATGCAACTGGCTATCGAAATAATCAAGCACCTCTTTGGTATTGGTATTTTTGTGGTAAAATGTTTCGCAAAAGCCTTTCAATGTTTTGAACCAAAGGACATCATCATTAACTATATTTCGTAAAGTATGGAACATCCATGTACCTTTGAAATACATATCAGAATCGGGACTTTGATAATTAACTCCATAAGGTCCTACGATCGGGTAACGGTATCTAATGCTACTTTTCTGTCCATTTAAATACCTTTGTGCGATATCTTTTCCCGACTTTTCTTCTAAATATACCGCTTCCGCATAAGTGCCAGTTGCTTCATGTATCCATAAATCGGCATGATCTGAGCATGAAATGGAATTTCCAAACCATTCATGTGCTGATTCATGAATGATGATGAAGTCGAACCCAAATGCATTGTTTTTATAATGATTTCCATAAGCAACGGCGCTTTGGTGTTCCATCCCCCAATAATCGGTTTCTACTAATGCATAACCATCTTTTGGGAATGGATAGGGGCCAAAATATTTATCAAAAATCAATAGCATTTCTCTGCTTTGTTGAAAATGTGCCCTTGCTTTATCAATATTTGGCTTTAAAACATAGTAATCGAGATTCAACTCTTGACCATTGTACTGAGTTAATTTTTCTTGCCAATGAGCGTAATTGGCAATGTTTAATGATACATTGTAGGTGTTAATCGGGTAGGAGACATGCCAATGACTAATTGCATTTTCTTTGTTTTCTATTCGATTGACCAAATTTCCATTGGCAACAGCCATTAAATTTTTGGGAGCCTCTATTCGGATATCCATACTAGTAGGTTCATCGGATGGATGGTCTTTACAAGGCCACCAAACGGAAGCACCCAAACCTTCGCAAGAAACAGTTACCCAATCATTGCCTTCTGGATCTTTTGTCCAAGAAAAACCTCCATCCCAAGGCGGTTTAACGGCTGGTCTAGGTTGTCCAAAATAGCTAATTTCGATTTTATGATTTTCGCCTTTGACTAAAACTTTTGGGAATTGAATAAAAATGGCATTTCCATCTCTTTGGTAGGAAACTTTTTGGTGATTGAATGAGATTTCCTTGATGGACAAATTTTGAAATAAATCTATTTGAATTTTACGTGTGTTTTCTTTCACGAGAAATGAAATGATATTCTTCCCAATGATTTCTTTTTTTGAAGGAATTACTTTGACGCTTAAATCATAATGTATGACATCGAAAGAGGTTCTTTCTTTACTTAATTGCCCTCTTAAACTATCTGCATGAGTAAATTTTTGTGCAACTGAAATTTGGAAAAAAGATATTAGAACTACGATTAGTAAATATTTCATTTGATAGAGTAATGGTAAGGGAATTCTTTCGTTTAAAAATTTAAATATAAAAAAAGCCTTGAGTAATCCCAAGGCTTTTTTTACTAAATCAATTAAAATACTAGTATCTGTAATGCTCAGGCTTGAATGGCCCATTTGCATTTACGCCAATATAATCAGCTTGTTCTTTTTCTAATGTTTCTAATTTAGCACCGATATGTGCCAAATGTAAGAAAGCAACTTTCTCATCCAAATGCTTTGGTAAGATGTAAACTTTGTTTTCGTAGTTTGCTGAGTTAGCCCAAAGTTCTAATTGTGCCAAAGTTTGATTACAGAATGAATTTGACATCACAAAAGAAGGGTGACCCATCGCGCAACCTAAATTTACCAAACGACCTTCTGCTAAAACGATGATGTTTTTCCCATCAATCGTGTACATATCTACCTGTGGTTTAATTTGATTCTTAGAAGAACCATAATTTTCATTTAACCAAGCCATGTCTATTTCATTGTCGAAGTGACCAATGTTACAAACAATTGCTTTGTCTTTCATTGCTTTGAAATGACGATCACGGATGATCTTAACATTACCTGTTGCAGTTACAAAAATGTTAGCTCTTGAAGCTGCTTCATCCATAGTAACTACTTCAAATCCATCCATTGCAGCTTGTAAAGCACAAATTGGGTCAATTTCAGTCACTAATACACGACAACCTGCTCCACGCAAAGATTCAGCAGAACCTTTTCCTACATCGCCATATCCAGCAACAACTGCCACTTTTCCAGCCAACATTAAGTCAGTAGCACGACGAATCGCATCTACTAATGACTCTTTACAGCCATATTTATTGTCAAATTTCGATTTCGTTACCGAGTCATTTACATTGATAGCAGGTAAATGCAAGGTTCCGTTTTTCATACGCTCGTATAAACGGTGAACACCTGTTGTAGTTTCTTCTGATAGACCTTTGATGCCTTCGATTAATTCTGGATATTCATCAAAAACCATGTTAGTTAAATCACCACCATCATCCAAAATCATATTTAAGGGTTGTTTTTCTTCACCAAAGAATAAAGTTTGTTCAATACACCAATTGAATTCTTCCTCATTCATGCCTTTCCATGCATAAACGGGAATTCCAGCTGCTGCAATAGCTGCTGCGGCATGATCTTGAGTAGAGAAAATGTTACATGAAGACCAAGTAACATCAGCACCCAAAGCTGTTAAAGTTTCAATTAACACAGCAGTTTGAATAGTCATGTGTAAACATCCTGCAATTCTTGCACCTTTAAGCGGTTGTGCAGCACCAAATTCAGCTCTAAGAGCCATTAAACCTGGCATTTCTGCTTCTGCTAATTGAATTTCTTTGCGGCCCCAATCTGCCAATGCAATGTCTTTAACCTTGAATGGTACATACGTACCTGATGAATTTGCCATATGATTTTTTAAGTCGATTTCTTAATAAAGTGCAAAAATACGAAAAAGATGTAAGATGTAGGATGTATGATGTAAGATTTTTCGAGATATCTATTTATCGGTTAATTTGTTATGATTTTGGAAGAGAAGAGAGAAGAGAGAAAAGAGAAGAGAGAAAAGAGAAAAGAGAAAAGAGAAAAGAGAAGAACATCTTACATCATACATCTTACATCTTACATCATCCCTCCAAAAAAGCCAAAACACTTTCCAATTGTATGCCTCTAGAGCCTTTCACTAAAATATAACTATGTTGAATAGGATGATCTTGCAACCAATTATGTAGGCCAAATTTGTCTGGGAAATAGTAGGCCTGTGGTAAATGTTTTAAAGCAAATTGCATTTGTTCACCGACCAACAGGACTTTCTGGAATTGGCAATGGCTGATTAATTCTCCAAGCATTTCATGCTCATGTTGTGATTCATTGCCTAGTTCAAACATATCTCCTAAAATGACTAATTTAGGTTCATTTTCGGTTTCATTGAAGTGTTGAATGGCGGCAGACATGGAGGAAGGATTGGCATTGTAAGCATCCATTAAAACTTGATTTGTTCCAATTTTCATAAACTGAGAACGATGGTTGCTGGGTTGGTAGGTGCGAATTCCTTCGTGACATTGTTCATCACTTAATCCAAAATAATGGCCAATTGCCAAGGCCATTTGAATGTTTTCAAAATTGTAGATGCCAGGTAAATGACTTTTAACTTGCTCCCCATTTGTTGTTTGGTAAATCACCGTAGGTTTTGCTCCTAAAAGTTCAGTGGGTATTCCTTGATTAATTTCAATAACTTCTTTAAAAGTAAACTTCTCATAAATTTCGCGTACTGCATTGGAATTTTTGGGAATAAAAACAGTAGAATGATGTTCTGATAAATATTGAAATAATTCTCCTTTCCCCTTCTTAACCCCTTCAATTCCTCCAAATCCTTCCAAATGTGCTTTACCGATATTGGTAATTAAACCATGTGTGGGCTGCGCAATATGTACTAATTCATGAATGTCACCTTGTTTGTTTGCACCCATTTCGATGACTGCAATTTCATGTTCAGGACGTATTCTTAATATGGATAAAGGGACCCCGATATGATTGTTTAAATTTCCAAAAGTCGCATAGCAATGCATTTTTTGAGATAAAACGGAATATATTAATTCTTTGGTCGTTGTCTTTCCATTAGAACCAGTTAATCCAATAATGGGAATTTGAAGTGTTTTTCGATAATCACTAGCCAAATCCTGTAGAGCTTTTAAGCCATCTTCCACTAAAAGAGTTTCTGGGAAAATGTCAAATTCTGGATCATCAATGACAACAAATTTGGCTCCTTTTTGAATGGCTTCTTGGGCTAATTGATTGGCATTGAAATTTGGTCCTTTCAAAGCAAAGAATATGTTGCCAGTTTGGATTTTCCGAGTGTCCGTTGAAACGCCAGTGCTGGATAAAAATTTCTCTAAAAGTGTTGAATTGTTGATCTTCATTTTAATTTTACAAAGCCTATTCAATAATTACCCACAAATATCGAATGAAATTTTTAGTATTTCTCCTTTTCTTGCTAATGCCTCTGAAAATTTTGTCTCAAAGTGGCAATTGGAAGGAAATTCAAACAATTTCTGTCGAGCAAAATAGCCATTTACTTAAAATGCCCTTTGCAGGTAGTTTTAATTCGGCCCAAGTGGAATCCATCGATTTGAATGCAGATGGAATCGAAGATTTAGTCGTGTTCGATCGGACCTGTCAAAAATTAAGTACATTCTTGGCTGAAAATTCTTCCTCGGCTAATTCCTATATATACGCACCCTTTTATGAGAAACAGCTACCCTTGATTGAAAATTGGTTTCATTTGATTGATTTTGATGGGGATCTGAAAAAAGATTTATTCTGCTACTCCGCTGCCGGAATCAAATTGTACAAAAATGTGGGTCAAGGAAACCTAAATAAATTTGTCCTTTTTCAAGATCCATTGTATTCTGAGGGATTTTCAGGAAAAATAAATTTATACGTGGCGCCAAGTGATATTCCCGCCATTGGCGATTTAGACGGAGATGGGGACCTAGATATTTTAGCCTTTGAACCAGCAGGTCATTTTTTGGAATTACATCAAAATTTTAGTGTGGAAAAATCAGGAAAGCCAGATATCGACTATAAGAGAACTGTTCAGGGCTGGGGTAATTTTATACATAATGATTGTAAGGATATCGTTTTTGGTACAAGCTTTAGTAATGGAATTCAAACACAATCAGTCAATAGCGCAGAAAATACACTACATGTTGGAAATGCTTTATCACTTTGGAATTCGTCTAAAAATACGTCCATGGATTTGTTGTTTGGGCATATCTCATGTTCCAATTTAGTGCATTTATCAAATACAGGTACTGGTTTAAAACCAAATTTTGAACTCACCACTTATGATTTTCCAAGAACAAATCCAGTAAATGTTGCTGCTTTTGCTTATGCAAATTCAGTTGACCTTAATCGTGATGGTAAAATGGATTTGTTGGTATCTACTAACACATCAGACAATGTCAATTACACGCAAAATTTCCAGAAAAATTTACTCTATTTTCAACAAGTAGGTTCCGAATTAATTAAACAAACTGACGGCTTTTTGCAGGATGAAATGATTGATGTGGGGGAGAAAGCTAGTCCTGTTTTTTGGGACGCAGATCAGGACGGTGATTTGGATTTATTAATTGGAAATGCTGGAATTAGAGGTGAAAAAGGAGTTAGAGCTTCTATTTATTATTATGAGAATTCAGGTTCCAATTCCAATCCTACCTATTTATTTCGTAGCAAAGATTTTATGCAATTTTCAGAAAAAAATCAAAGTACGAATTTGCGTTTGCAAACAGTCGATTGGAATTTAGATGGAAAGAAAGATTTGGTATTGAATTTTGAAACATTTGTTGATTCACAAATGCAGGTTCTGATAGCTGGGAAACAAGAATTTGTTTCATATAATTTGAAAAATATTTCTTTAGGAGAATCAGTGTATTTAAAGGATGTTGATCAAGATGGAATTTTGGATGCTTTTGTTTTAAGTAAATCGGGACAAATACAACGATTTCAATTAAAGGAAACAAAATCGTATGGTTTAGAATGGAAGCTCATGGAACCTGATTTGTTTTCATTATCTTCTTTGAAAACCTGGTCGATTCAGAGTTTCGATTTTTTGGATGATGTTGGTGATGGGCAATTAAAATTGATGGCAATGGACAAAGTGGGTAATATACATTGGGCAGAGATAGATTGGGTCAATCATTCAATCATTGAAAAACCGGTTCCTGCTGAAATGGCCTTTAATTATGGGAAAAATACATCCATTCAGTCTTTCGATTGGAACCAAGATGGTAAACAAGATTTATTGCTTGGCTTGGGAGGAGGAGGTATTCGTTTGTTTCAGAATAATAACAGTTCTCCAATTTTGGATAATAAAGAGGCAATTATTCAAATTTGGCCTAATCCAAACCAAGGCGAGTTTTTCATTCGCACGGCTGAAAAGGGACAAATTAGGATAATGGATTTTCAAGGAAAGCTTATTTATGAAAATCTCAACATCCCTGCTTTGGAATCAAATCGTATTCTTTTAAACTCAGAAATCAAAGGCGTATTTTTCGTTCAGTTTACTGGAGAAAGTAGAAAGCGTGGAGTTAGGAAGATTATTTTGGAATAGATTTATCTTTATTTTTTACTACAATATTTTCTATTTATCACAACGGACACAAAGATATTGTTATCACTACTTAACTCTTACCTTTACCTTTTACAGCTCTTCTTATTAAAAAAACTTCGGAGCTCCTAAGACGATTTGTCTAATAGACACAATGATGACCACCAAGCCGACTAAAATCATCATGGATTTGACAGGAATTTTATTGGCTAATCTTGCAGCGATAGGTGCTGCAATAACTCCGCCTAAAATTAAACCAAAAATAACTTGCCAATAGCCCAAACCTATTACCGTAAAAAAGGTAATTGAACTAGCTAAGGAAACAAAAAATTCAGTTAGGTTAACAGATCCAATGGTGTATTTAGGGTGTCTTCCGGAGGCAATTAGGGTAGAGGAAACGATGGGTCCCCAGCCGCCGCCACCAATGGAATCTAAATAAGCTCCAAATAGAGCTAAGATACCCAAGCGTTTGGTCGGCTTCTTCTGTATACGTTTAATCAAAGCTTTTCGAATGATAATCACACCTAATATTAAAGTGTAAACCGAAACAATCGGTTTGATGTATCCCGCATATTCTTCTAAACTTGAAAGGACATAAGCCCCTAAAATAGCACCTATGATGCCTGGTATGACCAAGGTTTTAAATAATTTGGAATTCACATTGCCAAATTTTAAGTGCATATAGCCAGAAACACCTGATGTAAATACTTCCGATGCATGCACGCTGGCAGATGCAGCAGCCGGAGTGATGCCTACAGATAATAAAAATGTTGTGGCTGTGACTCCATAAGCCATTCCCAAAGCGCCATCTATCATTTGGGCGATAAAACCACCCATGACGTAGTATAAAACATCTGGAGTAAGTTCTGTCCACAATCCTGAAATTTTTTCTGGAGTAAAATAAGTGAATAATAAGTGCCCAACAATCATTAATGCTATCGCATTACTAATATGAATGATGACTTCAGTAATGCTTCTTTCTCGTTTCCAAATGATATTAACTGCTTTTAAAAAGCTAGGAAAATGCGATTTTATTTCGTTTTGTTCTTTGTTGGATTCAGCCGACATAAAGGGTTTATTCTAGTATTTACCTACAAAGTTAATAGACTTTACTTAATCTACCAATAAAGTAGAGTAAATATTTTTTCACAAAAAAGGCGTAATTTGCATTCCTTTTTAAAAATTAGAAGAATCACATGCGTACAGAGTATCATTTTCGTGAAATCGAAAAGCAATGGCAACAGTTTTGGGAAGAGAATAAAACCTTTCAAGCCAATATCAATCCTGATAAACCCAAGTATTATGTCTTAGATATGTTTCCGTATCCATCGGGAGCGGGTTTACACGTTGGGCATCCACTTGGATATATAGCATCAGACATTGTTGCTAGATATAAAAGACTCCAAGGTTTTCAGGTGTTGCATCCCATGGGTTTTGATTCATTTGGTTTACCAGCTGAGCAATATGCCATTCAAACGGGTCAGCATCCTGCTATTACAACAGAACAAAATATTACTAGATATATTGAGCAATTAAAGAACATGGGTTTCTCCTTTGATTGGTCAAAGGAAGTTCGTACTTCCGATGCTTCTTATTATAAATGGACACAGTGGATTTTTATGCAATTGTTTAATTCTTGGTACAATCAAGAATCTGATAAAGCTGAATCCATCGATTCTCTAAAAGATATTTTAGCTCAAAAGGGCTCAATAGGCTTGAGGGCTGTATGCGATGAAGAATTGCCAAGGATCGATGCAGTTACTTGGAATAATTATTCAGAGGATGAAAAATATGCCTATTTATTAGGTTTTAGATTGGCTTATTTGGATGATTCAGTCGTGAATTGGTGTCCAGCCTTGGGTACAGTTTTGGCCAATGATGAAGTTAAGGATGGAGTTTCAGAAAGGGGAGGATATCCGGTTGAACAAAAGAAAATGCGTCAATGGTCGATGCGAATTACAGCCTATGCAGATCGTTTGTTGCGAGGATTGGAAGAGATTGATTGGTCTGATTCTTTAAAAGAACAACAAAGAAACTGGATTGGGAAGTCGACAGGAGCGGAGGTTGAATTCGACATAGATCAAGTGCCTTCTTCTTTGCAAGGAAAGAAAATTAAAGTTTTTACTACACGAGTTGATACCATTTATGGTGTTTCATTCATGGTTTTAGCACCTGAGCACGAATGGGCTTTGGATTTGACTACACCTGAACAACAAACTGCTGTTGAGGAATATATTCACTGGGCAAAATCTCGTTCAGAATTAGATCGTTTATCGGAAGTAAAACAAGTCTCGGGAGTATTTACTGGATCTTACGTAATTAATCCATTGAATAATGAAAAAGTGCCAATTTTCTTAGCGGACTATGTTTTAGCGGGTTATGGAACGGGCGCTGTGATGGGTGTGCCTTCAGGTGATCAACGAGATTGGAATTTTGCAAAACATTTTGATTTGCCAATAATCCCTATTTTAGATGCTCAAGTAGCTATTGATAAACAAGCGGACAACACAAAAGAAGGAAAATACATTAATTCAGGAATGATTAATGGTTTGAATTATAAAGAAGCGACGCAGAAATTAGTCGCCTGGTTGGAAGAGAAGGGGATTGGAAAAGGAAAGATTCAGTTTAGAATGCGTAATGCGGTTTTTTCCCGTCAACGCTATTGGGGAGAGCCAGTTCCGGTTTATTTCAAGCCAAATAATCAAGGAGAATTATTGCCCTATTTAATTCAGGAGTCTGAATTGCCTTTGGAATTACCTAAAATTGACAAGTATTTGCCAACCGAAACAGGTGAACCTCCATTGGGAAGAGCGGCTGATTCATGGAAATACCAAGGAAAGTACGATTATGAATGGTCTACCATGCCAGGTTGGGCAGGTTCATCTTGGTATTGGTACCGATATATGGATGCTAAAAATAAGGACTTCTTTGCTAGCAAAGAATCCATCGAGTATTGGCAAGCCGTCGATTTATACATTGGTGGTTCTGAGCATGCAACTGGGCACTTGTTGTATTCTCGTTTTTGGAACAAATTTTTGAAAGATTTGGGCTATGTCAAAGAAGAGGAATTTGCTAAGAAATTGATTAACCAAGGAATGATTCAAGGAAGATCAAACTTTGTCTATCGTTTAAAAGAATCAGATAAAGTTACTTTTGTTTCCTACGGATTAAAAGATCAATATGATGTAGTAGCCTTGCATGTGGATGTTAACATTGTGGAGAATGATGTATTGGATATTGAAGCATTTAAGTCGAGCAGAAATGACGTTCCAGCGGATGCTGAGTTTATCTTAGAAGATGGTAAATATGTGTGTGGATGGGAGGTTGAAAAGATGTCAAAATCTAAATTCAATGTGGTTAATCCAGATGATTTAATTGCCAAATATGGAGCAGATACATTACGTGTCTACGAAATGTTTTTAGGTCCATTGGAGCAATTTAAGCCTTGGAACACCAATAGTATTTCTGGTTCGCATAATTTCTTACGTAAAGTATGGCGTTTGTTTTTTGATGAGGTGAGTTTTAAGTCCAAATTAACAGATGAGGCTGCTAAACCAGAAGAATTAAAAGTTTTACATACGGCCATTCGAAAGGTTCAAGAAGATTTAGAGCGTTATTCATTTAATACAGTGGTATCTACTTTGATGATTTGTGTCAATGATTTAACGCAATTGAAATGCTCTAAAAAAGCTATTCTAAAGGAATTAGTTGTTTTATTATCTCCGTATGCGCCACATATTTCAGAGGAATTGTGGGTAGCATTAGGTGAGGAGGCAGGTACCCTTTCTACAACGAAATTTCCTGTATTTAATGCGAATTTCTTGGAAGAGGATGAATTTAAATATCCAATTTCCTTCAATGGAAAAGTGAAATTAACAATTCCTTTTTCAGCCACAGCAAATCCTCAAGAAATTGAATTAGCTGTATTAGCGAATGAACAAGTATTAAAAATTTTAGCAGGAGTGTCACCTAAAAAGGTCATTGTGGTACCTAAGCGAATTGTGAATATTGTTTTGTAAGATTGATTTAATCTAAATGAAGTGATATTTTTCTTCCCAATCCTGTTTCAATTAATTTGAACAGAGTTGAAAGTTGAATATCACTTTTTCCATTTTCAATTCTCGAAATAAAGCTTTTTTTAGCACCAATTTTATCTGCTAATTCTTCTTGAGTCAATTGTGCTAATTTTCTTTGCTCTTTAATGAGTTCGCCAATAGCGAAAGACTTAGCTTTATTTTCAAAAAGATTTCTTTTTTCTGAGCCAATTTGGCCATATCTTTTGTCAAGATGTTCCGCAAATGTTGTTATATTTTTCATTTGTTTTTAAAATATTCTTTTTTTTTAATTTTTCCGCTATTTGGATCTCTTTTTGAGGTGTTTTTTTGCTTTTTTTATGAAATCCATTGAATAAAATCACTAAGCTAAGCTCGTCGAAACAACAAAAAATCCAAAAAATATTACTTTGAAATTCTATTCTAACTTCATATAATCCATTCTGGTTTTTAATTTTTTTTCAAAAATTTAATAGGAACCCTTTCTGTAATTGAAATTAAATATAAAACCTCATCAAGTTTATATTTTTCTCGTTCAGTTAATGATTGATAAAAAGTTTCAAAATAATCCTTGTAAAAAATAATATTGCGAATTATTTTCATTGTAAAGTTAACTAATAGTGGAACTATTTAAAGCAAAATAGTTTTTTTTACAAGGTCAATAAGTATTTTCAGAATGTATTTGATTTTACTGATAAGTTGTAAAATTTATCAGTTTACTTGAGATTTACAATCGAAATCCCTGCACCCCCTCGGTCAGCATGTTCATCTTGCACGGATTTAACTTGAGAATAGCGTTTTAATTGCTCTCTGATTAAATTTCTTAAAATTCCATCACCTTTTCCGTGGAGAATTTTAACTTCATTAGAACCCAATAAAATCGCGTCATTCATGTATTGATCCACTAAGTTATAAACTTCTTCGCCGCGTTTACCTCGAATATCCAATGTCAAACTAAACTGAGCCATACGATCGTTCATATCTATTCCGCGCATTCCCAAAGGCTTTTGCTTCTCCTGTTTCGGGCTAGCCACTCTTTGTAATCGATTGACTTTAATGGTACTCCGTATTCCCCCTAAAGCAATCACTGCATCTTTGCCTTTTAATTCCAAAATTTGCCCAATCGTTGCTTCCTCTCCACCATTTTGAATGGCTACCCAATGTCCAATTTCTAAAGGTCCCGTGAAAATTTTAGGAGTTTGGCTTGTGTTTTTTGAACTCTTTATATTCGGTTCCTCATGAAGTTTTTTCTGTACAAATCCTTCTAATTCCTCTCTGACTTTCTTCGTTTCTTCTTTACCTGCAGCTTTTTCTTTTATTTCTCGAATTGTTCTTTCAATTTGTTGATTAGCTTCTCGAACTAATTTTTTAGCTTCTGCTTTAGCCGCATTGATGATGTTTTTTTGCTCTTCCTGTAAATGGTTTTTTAATTGTTCATATTGCTCCTTAATAACCTTCGATTGTTCATTTTGAGCTTCTAATCCCGCATTTTTACTTGCCCAAATTTGCTTTTCAGTTTCAGTTTCAAGCAATAATTTATCAAAATCAACCTGTTTTTTACCAATTTTCTTTCTGGCGTTTTCAATGATCTGGTTGGGTAAGCCAATCTTCTGAGCAATTTCAAACGCAAAGGAGCTCCCTGGTTTACCCATGTCTAAAATAAACATCGGCTCTAAGTGCGCTGTATCATATCGCATTGCCGCATTGAACAATCCTTCTTTTTTATCTGCCAAACTTTTCAAATTGGAAAAGTGTGTGTTAATGGCTCCAAAACAGCCTTTATCTGTTAGTTTTTCTAATATAGCCTCCGCAATTGCACCACCCAAACTTGGTTCCGTTCCGGTTCCAAATTCATCTACTAATACCAAGGTTTTTGCATTAGCATGTTGCAAAAAATACTTCATATTGCTCAAGTGAGAACTATAAGTACTTAGCTCATTTTCAATGTTTTGTTCATCCCCCATATCCAAAAAGATTTGTTGGAAAAAACCTATGGTACTTCCTTCTTGCAAAGGAACTAAACAACCTGCTTGAAAGATATATTGTAGCAATCCTACCGTACTCAAGGTAACCGATTTACCCCCAGCATTCGGACCAGAAACTACCATGATTCGTTTTTTGTCTTCCAATCGAATCGTCAATGGCTTAATTTTTTTTCCTATTTTCTTCAAAGAATCTTCTAAAATCGGATGTCGAGCTTCTTGCCAATCGACCATGGGCGATTCGCTCACATGTGGTAATATTCCTGAATGCTCTATTGCCCAAAGTGCTTTTGCTCGAATAAAATCAATCAATCCTAGCCATTGAAACCATTGCAATAACATGGGAACCATCGGTCTAACTCGGTTAGATAATCTGCTTAAAATTTGGATGATTTCTCTTTTTTCAGCTGATTCCAACGATTTGATTTCATTGTTCAAGGCCAATGCCTCTGCAGGTTCCATGTACACTGTTTTACCAGTATCCGATTCATCTTGAACAAATCCTTTGATTTTTCTTTTATGCTCTGCAGCCAATGGAATAACCATTCGTCCGTTTCTTAAAGCCAAAGAAAAATCCTTACTTACCCAACCTTGTTGCTGGGCTTGTGACAATAAATTGTCTAATTTTTTTCTCAAACTTTGTTCTTCTGCAAACTTTTTCCTTCGGATATCACCCAAAGCAATAGATGCATTTTCTTTGATATTACCATTGATATCAAAAACGCGGTCCAGCTCTTGAAGAATGGGGATTATTTGCCTAAAATCACTACCCGTTTCTTGATTTTTTGATATAATCTGCTGAGTAATTTTGTGAATTTCTGGGTATTTTTCAGCATCAATTCCATTGAAAAATCGGATGCATTGATAGAGAACATCCAAACCCCTTTGCCAATCGCGCCATTCTTCTGCAGATAAATAATGGCCTTCCAAACTGAGAGGTGAAATACTTTGTCTTAAATCATAAAAATCTACTTGAGGCCATTCTCCTCCATGTTCAGACAAAATACTTTTCATCTCATCTACTTGATGAACCCATTGTTTGACCAGAGGAAATCGATCAGAAAAGCGCATTTTATCTACAAATTCTTGGCCCATTGTACTTAAACAATGTTGGCTGATTTGTTCCTTGATATGCGTAAATCCTATTTTCTCTGCTAATCCTTCTGGGTAATTCATGAATGGTAATATGACTTGATTTTTTCTAATAAGACTTCGTTGATTTTCCAATAACTTTCGTTGGTCCAACCTGCTACGTGTGGACTGAAAATCGTATTCGGGAATTTACTGATCGAATTGAACATGTTTATTTCTGATTCTGACCAACTTTTTAGCTTTTCATTGGGTAAAACATCCAAGGCCAAGGCTTTGATTTTTTTAGTTTCAAGACCCCATAAATACGCTTCCATTGTGCCAATTTGACCTCTTGAGCTATTGATTAAGACAATGTTTTTTTTAAAACGCATTAAAAATTCTTTGGAAATCATGCCTTTAGTTTCTTCGGTTAGAGGAACGTGAAGACTCACTATATCCGCCTGCTCAAATAGGTCTTCCAAACTTGCAGCGAATTTTTTTGCAGGATGATATTTGTCATAGGCTAAAATAGAAACTCCAAATCCTTGGATTTTTTCTGCTAGCGCCTGTCCCATATTTCCAAATCCAATAATTCCTATCGTTTTTCCATGGATTTCCCAACCTCTATTTCCTTCTCTATCCCAAATCCTATTTTTTACTTCTATATCGGCGATATGTAATCGATGTGCCAAACTCAATAGTTGTCCAATAACATGTTCAGCCACAGCGTCTTTATTACCCTCATTGGCTGCAAAGACTTGAATGTTTCTTTTTTTGGTTGCTTCTAAATTAATCAGATCCAAACCTGCACCAGCTCTTGCTATGAATTCAAGATGAGGTGCTTTTTCTAGAAAATCTTCATCAATGAAAATTTTGCTTCGTACAACTAATCCTGAAATTTCTGACAGGTGAGTTGCAATTTGTTCTTTTTCAATTTGAGGTAAATAAATTGCCCTAAAGCCTTGATTTTCAAGGCCTATAATCATGGATTCATGAATCTCATCGATGATAAGAACTTGCTTACTCATTTAGGAATACATTCTATTTTTAACTAAATCTAAAGCCAAATAAAGTGCATGTAAAAAGGAACTTGGATCCGCAATATTCTTACCAGCAATATCATAGGCTGTCCCATGGTCTGGTGAGGTTCGAATGATAGGTAATCCTGCCGTAAAATTCACTCCCGTTTCAAAAGTAATGTATTTGAAAGGAATTAATCCTTGGTCATGATACATGCCTAAAACCCCATCAAATTCTTTGAATTGTGCTTTTCCGAAAAATCCATCAGCCGGATAGGGTCCTAAAACAACCTTTCCTTTCTTCCTATATTCCTCTACAATGGGTTGTATAATTTCAATTTCCTCTTGACCTAAAAGACCAGATTCTCCAGCATGTGGATTTAATCCTAAAATAGCTAATTTGGGTTTTTCTATACCAAAATCTTCTTTTAAGCTCTTTAGAAATAAATCGATTTTTGTACGTAGTAATTCGCCACTTAATGCCTTACTGACATCCTGAAGCGGTATGTGTCCAGTAGCTACACCCATTCTGAAATCGCCACTCACCATCATCATCAAGGAAGATTTTGCTTCAAATCTTTCTGTTAAATATTCGGTATGACCTGGGAAATTAAACGACTCAGATTGAATATTATGTTTGTTGATTGGAGCTGTGACCAAGGCGGATAAGCCTCCTGTATCCAAATCTTTCGCTGCTTTTTCTAAACAATCAAAAGCTGCTTTTCCTGCTTCTTGAGTTACTTTTCCTGGTTCAACTAAAGTTTGAGAGTCATCAAAAGACGCAATTAGGTACGTTTGGGATTTTTGAATTTGTCCAAGATTTTGAATGGTTTGAATATTCCAATCTTTTAATTCTAATTGTTTTCTGTAAAAATTTAGCACCTTTTGGGAGCCATAAATGACAGGAGTACACCAATTTAAAATTCTTGGACTACTCAAGGCTTTTAATATTATTTCTGGTCCAATGCCATTGTAATCACCCAAAGAAATGCCAATGATAGGCTTTTTATCGCTCATGTTTTGTTCTCGAAAAAATTTCAAATGGCAAGATAACAAAATTATAGGGAAGGGTTCGCAATTTATGGTTTTGTAATGGTACAATCTTGTTTATTTTTTTATAAAATAATCACTCTAAATTTTAGAGAGCATGATTATTTTGTTTTTTTGGTAACGAACCCGATAATAATTGTAAAATTTTAATATTTTAAGAATAAAATTGAACTTAGTGTATCATTTTTCCAATTTATTTTACATTTTTGTTATAATGCATTAAATGAAGTATTATGCCAAAATCATACGTAAAGAAAATTTCAAGTCTTCTAATCGCGAATCGCGGTGAAATTGCCATTCGAATCATGCGTGCCGCATCGGAGTTAGGTATTAAAACGGTTGCTGTTTATACCTTCGAAGATCGTTATTCATTGCACCGTTACAAGGCAGATGAAGCATATCAAATTGGTAAAGACAATGAGCCTTTGAAACCTTATTTGGATATTGAAGGATTAATTTCACTTTGTAAATCGAAGAAAATTGACGCTATCCATCCTGGATATGGATTTTTGTCTGAAAATGTAGGTTTGGCTACTCGATGCAGAGAAGAAGGAATTGTGTTCGTTGGACCATCTCCTGAAGCAATGAATGCTTTAGGCGATAAAGTAAAAGCGAAGGAAGCTGCTTTGAAAGCAAATGTTCCTATGATTCAAGATTCTGATGGAGATGTTTCTGTCTATGAAAATGCCTTATCAGAAGCAAGACGCATTACTTTTCCTGTAATGGTGAAAGCTGCTGCCGGTGGTGGTGGTCGTGGAATGCGTGTTGTTCGTACAGAAGAAGAATTAGAAAAAGCCCACTCTGAAGCTAAAAATGAGGCAAAAAATGCTTTTGGAGATGATACTTTATTCATTGAAAAATTCATTGATGATCCCAAGCACATTGAAGTGCAGTTATTGGGTGATCAACATGGAAATTTGGTACACCTTTATGAGCGTGATTGTTCGGTTCAAAGACGTTTTCAAAAAGTGGTGGAGGTTGCTCCTTCTTTTGGCTTAAAAGAAGAAACTAAACAAAAATTATATGCCTATGCACTTTCCATCGGAAAGGCAGTTAATTATTACAATGCAGGAACCGTTGAGTTCCTTGTCGATAAAGATGAAAATATATATTTCATCGAAGTAAATCCTCGTATTCAAGTAGAACACACGATTACAGAGGAGGTAACGGGTATTGATATTGTTCGTACACAAATATTAGTTGCACAAAATTACCGATTATCTGATCCAGGTATTTTTATTCAAAGTCAAGAAAAAATACCTTTAAATGGTTTTGCGATTCAATGTAGAATCACTACAGAAGATCCTTCTAATGGTTTTAAACCAGATTTTGGTACAATTATCGCCTATCGAAATGCTGCTGGTTTCGGCATTCGTTTGGATGAAGGTTCTTCTTATCCTGGAGTGAAAATTTCTCCTTATTTTGATTCAATGTTAGTGAAGGTTTCTGCTAAAGGAAGAACCTTGAGAGGAGCATCTGAGCGTTTGAATAGAGCATTGTCGGAGTTTAGAATTCGTGGGGTAAAAACTAACATTCCTTTTTTAAGAAACGTTATTACGCATCCCGTTTTTCAAGAAGGTAATTGTACAGTTCCTTTCATCGCGAATCATCCAGAATTATTTAATATTCGTCCAACTCGTGATCGATCAACCAAGGCTTTACGTTATTTGGGCGAAGTGATTGTGAATGGAAATCCTGATGTGAAGGTAAAACCAAGCACTGCTTTCCGTGTTCCGATTATCCCTGCTTTTGATGAAACAACGGAATTCCCTCGCGGTCATAAGCAGTTGTTGATGGAAATGGGTGCTGAGAAATTTGCTAAACATATTCGCGATTCAATGCAAGTGCTTTTTACAGATACGACCTTCCGCGATGGGCACCAATCTTTGTTGGCTACGCGAGTAAGAACTCAAGATATGTTGGCCGTGGCATCTGGATTTGCTAAATCTTTTCCAAATCTATTTTCCATGGAAGTATGGGGCGGGGCAACTTTCGATGTTGCCATGCGCTTTTTACATGAGTCGCCGTGGAGACGTTTAGAAGAATTTCGAGAGGCAATGCCTAATATGTTACTTCAAATGTTATTTAGGGGTTCCAATGCCGTTGGATATTCCGCATATCCAGATAATTTAATCGAGAAATTTGTAGAGAAATCTTCTGAAGCAGGAATTGATGTGTTCCGTATTTTCGATTCATTGAACTGGATAGATGCGATGAAAGTTTCCATCAAAGCAGTTCGAGAAAGAACTCCTGGTATTGCTGAGGCCGCTATTTGTTATACAGGCGATGTATTTACCAATGAAAAATACAACATGCAATATTACTTAGATATGGCGCGTCAGTTGGAAGATGCTGGTGCACATATGTTGGCAATAAAGGATATGGCTGGACTTTTACGTCCGTTTCAAGCTGAAAAATTAGTGACTGAATTGAAGAAAGCAGTAGCTATTCCCATTCATTTACATACACATGATACGGCATCGGTTCAATCTGCTACTTATTTAAAAGCCATTGAGGCGGGAGTTGATGTAGTAGATGGGGCTTTAGCCGCTATGTCTGGATTAACCTCTCAGCCGAATTTAAATTCATTGGTTGCTATGATGCAAGGTCATCCTGCAGATAGCCAATTGGATTTAGATCGAATGAATGAATATTCCAATTATTGGGAGGCTGTGCGTGCCATGTATTTTCCTTTTGAATCAGAATTGAAAGCAGGTACGGCTGAGGTGTATAATAATGAAATACCAGGTGGACAATACACCAATTTGCGTGGTCAAGCCATTGCTTTAGGGGTGGGTGATAAATTTGAATTGTTGAAAGAAAATTATTCTGAGGCTAACAAATTATTTGGAGATATTGTAAAAGTAACTCCCTCTTCAAAAGTGGTTGGAGATATGGCCATCTTTATGACGGCAAATAGCCTTTCTGCTGAAGACGTTTATGCCAAAGGTTCTACTTTATCTTTCCCTGAATCTGTCAAAGACTTTTTTAAAGGTGGATTAGGACAACCTTATCAAGGATTCCCGAAACAATTACAGGAAATTGTATTAAAAGGAGAGTCTCCAATGGAAGGCAGGCCGAATGATACATTAGCGCCAATTGATTTTGAGAAAGATTTTGCAGCGTTTCAATTGAAATTCCCTGACAATGAAGGTGGATTTTTTGATTATTTATCTTACAAAATGTATCCAAAAGTGTACGAAGATTTTTATAAAAATCAAGCACTTTACGGTGATTTATCTGCCATGCCAACCCCTGCATTTTTGTATGGATTGAAGCAAGACGAAGAAATAATGATTACCATCGAGCCTGGTAAAACCATCATTGTTAAATACTTGTATATGTCAGATCCTGATGAGTCAGGTTTGAGAAATATTACCTTTGAATTAAATGGTCAAGCTCGACGTTTAAAAATATTAGATAAGAATATCAAGGTTGAACGTGCTCAGCACGTCAAAGCCAAACAAAAAGGCGACATCGGTGCACCATTGCAAGGCCGATTGAGTCGTATTTTGGTTAAACCAGGAGATGAGGTAAAGAAAAATGCACCGCTTTATGTCATCGAAGCCATGAAAATGGAATCCATTGTTTCTGCTCCATTTGAAGGAATTATAGGGAATGTGGTTTTAAATGAAGGAACTGTAGTAGAACAAGAAGATTTAGTTTTGACTTTGGAAGAAGCGAAACTTCCTGAGCCAGATGTGGACGAGTATTTGTTTGTTTATGGTACATTGAGAAGAGATTGTGGCAATGACTTACATCGCTTGATTGCAAGAAACTCAGATTATGTCGGAATGGCGACCTATCAAGGACAAATGTATCAATTGGACGAATATCCAGGTATTGTAGCTTCTGAAAATTCTACCGACCAAGTGGTTGGTGAATTGTATTTATTATCTAATACAATCAAATTGTTAAACGTTTTGGATGAATACGAAGAATTCGATGCGGATAATTTGGATAAAAGTTTGTTTGTTAGAACTCGTGTGAAAGTTCAAGTAAAAGGTGAAGAAATTGAGACGTATGCTTACTTGTATAATCGTCCAGTTGATCCTAAAAATCGAATTGTCTCAGGTGATTTTTTAAAGAAATAATGCAATGAAAAATGGACTTTTAGTATTCGTTTTTTTGATTTTTAGTCAAATTTTATGGGCTCAAAATCCACTGAGGAGAGCTCATGCACACAATGATTATGAGCACCAAAAGCCATTTTTTGAAGCGTTTAATTTAGGTTTTGGATCGATTGAATCCGATGTATATGCCGTCAATGGTGAATTGTTGGTTGCACACGATGTGAAAGATTTGAAAGCAGATAGAACTCTAAAATCACTTTACTTAGAGCCCATCGTCAATGTATTGAAAGAAGATAAGCAAGGTAATTTTCATCAGTTTTTAATTGATTGCAAAACTTCTTCCGAAGAAACTTTGCCATTGATTATTAAGGCTTTGGAGCCTTATGCTGATTTGATTCAAAAACGAGGCTTGCGCATTGTTATTTCTGGTAATCGCCCTGTTGTGAAAGATTTTATTTTGGCACCTGCATTTATCACTTTTGATGGACGTTCTAATGAAAATTATGGTCCTGGAATTGATAAAAAAGTGGAACTGGAAAGCGATGCTTTTTATAAATTTGGAATTTGGGATGGTCAAAAACCCATGTCAGCAGAATTGAAAGCAAAATTGAAAAATTACATCGATAAAGTGCACGCTCAGGGTCGTAAAGTACGTTTATGGGCAACACCAGATACCTTATTGTCCTATCAAACATTTTATGATTTAGGCGCAGATTATTTGGGAACTGATCATTTAATGGATTTAGCTGATTATTTGCGTTTGGGAATCAGTAAATAGTTTAGATATTTGACTTTTAGTTAAAAATCTAAACCTATGATGAATCGACGAATATTTCTACAAAACAGTTCTTTGTTTGCATTAGTGGCGAGTCTGCCATCTGTGACATTTAAGCAAAATTTTAAATTAGGCTATTCTGCCATTACATGGGGTGGAAAAGATTTGCAAGCGATAGAAGAAATAGCTTCTTTGGGATTCAAAGGGATTCAATTAAGAGCTAATACCTATGCACCATTTAAAGACAAGCCAGAAGAATTAAAAGCTGCTTTAGATAAATCAGGTTTACAATTAGTGATGTTTTCAAGTGGAAATGTAGAAGTTGATCCTGCTAAAGTGGAAGCTAGTATTCAACAACATGTGAACCATGCCAAATTTGTGAAAGCTTTGGGCGGGAATGCCATTCAATTGACCAATTCATTGAGAAAAAAGGATCAAATTCCTACTGAACAGGAATTAATTCGTTTAGCGGAGGTTATGAATGAAATTGGTGCTAAAACAAAAGAATTAGGTGTTCAAGCAACTTATCATAATCACATGAATCAATGGGGAGAAACTCCAGAGGAGGTTGACATCATTGTAAAGCACATGGACGCTTCTAAAATTCAATTAGAATTAGATGTGGCGCATTATTTTCAAGGAGGAGGAAATCCAGCTGAGGCTGTGTTGAAATACAAAAAGATTTTACATAGTCTACATATCAAAGATGTTGAATCGCCAATCAAAGGGCAAGAGTCGAATCCTAAATCGTATAAATTCGTAGAGTTGGGAGAAGGTAAAGTAAATCTTGTGGACGTTTTCAAAAATTTGGAAAAAATTAATTTCAAAGGTTGGGCTATTGTAGAGTTGGATGGTGTTCCTTCGCCGACTAAAACACCTTTACAGTGTGGAACTACTAGCAGAAATTTCTTAAGAGATAAAATAAGCTACCAATTTTAGTATCTTGCAGGCAAATTAATATGTATGTCGAGTAAGAGAAACCCTGCGATTGGATTTATTTTTATCACTTTGGTGATTGATGTGTTAGGAATAGGCTTAATTGTGCCTATCATGCCGACATTGATTAGAGGATTTACGGGGGGCGATTTAAGTACAGCTTCACAATATTCTGGCTGGTTAATGGCTTCCTATGCCATCATGCAGTTTTTCTTTTCTCCCATTCTAGGTGGCTTATCCGATCGTTTTGGTCGGAGGCCTATTATTTTGGCATCTTTATTTGGTTTTTCCATTGATTATTTAATTTTAGCCAATGCGCCTGATATTACTTGGTTATTTGTTGGTCGATTATTAGCCGGAATTACGGGTGCAAGTTTTACAACTGCGCAAGCCTACATTGCAGATGTTTCGAAACCTGAAGATCGTGCCAAAAACTTTGGTTTAGTGGGAGCCGCATTTGGAATTGGATTTATTATTGGACCCGCAGTAGGAGGGATGTTAGGTCATTACGGCGTTCGAGTGCCATTTTATGCGGCAGCTGTATTAACCTTTGTCAACGCGCTGTATGGCTATTTTGTGTTACCTGAATCTTTAGCAAAATCGAATAGAAGAAGTTTTGATTGGAGTAGAGCAAATCCATTGGGCTCATTAAAGCATTTGACTAAATATCCAGTGATCGCAAGCTTGGTTGGAGGTTTCTTTTGTTTACAATTAGCTGGGCAAGCTCATCCAAGTACTTGGTCTTATTTTACCATGAAGGTTTTTAATTGGACTCCTACCGAAGTGGGTTATTCTTTAGCATTTGTTGGTCTAATTGTTGCCATTATTCAAGGTGGATTAAATCGTATTATTCTTCCAAAAGTGGGTGAAAGAAATGCCGTTATTTTTGGATTGTTATTGTATGGTTTGGGATTTGTCTTGTTTGCATTAGCTACCAAATCTTGGATGATGTATGCTTTCATGATTCCATTTGGATTAGGTGGATTGGCTGGTCCAGCTTTACAGAGTTTGATTACACAGCAAGTAGGAGCAAATGAACAAGGGGAATTACAAGGTGGATTAACAAGTTTACAATCGATTACAACGATCTTTGGGCCACTTGTTGCATCTAATCTTTTTGCCTATTATACAAGTGATAAGGCTCCATTTCAATTTCCCGGGGCTGCTTTTTTGGTGGCAGGAATATTGGTTTTTATTGGCTTAGCGATTTCGATTCGTGCCTTACCTAAAAAGTCAAAATTGGGTTAGGAAATCAGATTTTGATAATTTTTACCACTCATCATGGATTTTTTCCAAATATGTTTTTAATTAGATTTTTTTAACTTTTCTATCTATATTTCTAAAAAATTAAACAACCCACCCACATGAAAAAAATTATTTTAAGCTTCTGTTTTGGAGTATCTACTCTATTTGTTAATCAATTAAATGCTCAAACCACTGAAGAGATTTTAGTTAAGCATGAAGCCGCAATGGGAAGTCCTGAAAAATGGGCATCTATTAAATCGGCGATTGTTAAAAACAAGTTTTCTGTCCAAGGAATGGATATTGAATCAAAAACTACTTTGTTAGTTGGAAAGGCTTTCCGCACAGAAGTAGAAGTGATGGGGAATAAAATCATTACGGCTATCGAGGGAGACAAAGGATGGATGATTCGCCCAGCAATGATGGGAGGAACTGGTGAAGCAGAGGATATGCCTGCTGAACAAATTAAAATGGCTGATTCTCAAAAGCAATTAGGTTCTATTTTGTCTGCAGCTAAAAGTGCAGGTTCTAAAATTGAATTGGTAAGCAAAGAAAAGTTGGATGGAGCAGATGTTTTTCTTCTAACTGTTACAAAATCTTCAGGTGAGACCATGCAAGTGTATGTTTCAGCTTCTACTTATTTTGTGTTGAAAACGACAGGAAAAGTTAAAGCAAATGGTCAAGAAATTGATACAGAAACAAATTTTTCTAATTACAAAGCTGTTGATGGTTTGTATTTCCCTTTTACTGTTGAGGCAGCAAGTCCGATGGGAGGAATGATGCAAATAGATACTACAGGAGTAGAATTAAATGCAAGTGTAGATCCAACGATTTTCGCTAGACCCAAGAAATAATTGATCATTTTAATTTTAGATGAAGAGGTGGGTCACAAACTCACCTCTTTTTATTTATTTTCATTAAATTTGTAATCTAATTTTTTTTAAATGCGCCCAATAAAATTTATCATTTATATAATATCCTTATTTTCCATTCTTTCTTGTAAGGAATCTGTCAGTGGTCCGAAGACTAAAACTGAAATTTTAGTTTCTAAGGTATGGATGATTCAAGAAGTGAATGCTTCTGGTTATTTACAAGGCCAGGTATTTTTAAGAGGTAAAACTCCTGAAGGTTCTCCTTATGATTTATCCAAAGTGAGAGTGACTTTCAAATCGGATGGTACAGCTTTTGCAATTGATAATACCGGAAATAGTACCGCAACTGGCAAATGGAAATTAGGCTCAAATGAAATTGATTTATTAGTATCAGATACAAATAATTTCTTGCTAGATGGTACAGGAACTGTCCTAGGAATTACAGAAACAGAATTTAGCTTCAAAGGATCTCGTACTTATCGTTCAAATGCGATTGATGCTACTGTGCGAATGGTGCCAGCACTTTAAATAAAGAGAGAAAAGAGGAAAGAGGAAAGAGAAAAGAGAAAAGAGGAGAGAGAAAAGTCTTTTACCTCTTACCTCTTACCTCTTACCTCTTACCTCTTACCTCATCTCTTACATCATCACGCTTTTTATATGATTTCTTGCAGATAAAATCGCTTTTTCGACGTCTGCTTCATTGTTTTCATAGGCCTTGTCTTCCACTTCAATGACAATTGGTCCTCGGTATCTAACATCATTTAAGGCAGAAATAAATTTCCCCCATTGTATATCTCCTTGTCCAGGAATTTTTGGGGAATGGTATTCTAATGGATTTGCAAGTATTCCAACTCGGTCTAATTTATCTTTGTAAACTCTTACATCTTTCAAGTGAATGTGATGTAATTTTTCTTTATAGTGATAAATGGGATATAAATAATCCATCATTTGCCATACCATGTGGGATGGGTCATAATTTAATCCAAAATTTGAAGAAGGAATAATGTTAAATAATTGATCCCAAATTTTTGGTGTAGTTGCAATATTTTTACCGCCTGGCCATTCATCGTCAGTGAAAAACATGGGACAGTTCTCTATTCCGATTTTGATATTTAATTCATCAGCTAATTGGATGATTTCAGGCCAAACCTCACTAAATTGGTGTATGTTATAATCGACATTTTTTGTGTAATCTCTTCCGATAAATGTGTTTACAACAGGTATTTCAAGCGCTGCTGCGGCTCGAATGATTTTCTTAATATGATTACGATAAAATTCTGCTTTGACTGGATCGGGATCCATGGGGTTAGGATAATATCCCAATGCTGAAACTTTCGTTGGATGAGCTGCTAGTTTAAATTTTAAGGTATTTAATTCAGATTCGGTAATGGAATCAACTGAAATGTGAGAGACTCCAGCATATCTTCTCTTGTCTTCATTTTCGGTTGGCCAACACATAACCTCTACGCATTCAAAGTTTTTTTCATGAGCAAAATCTAAGACCTCTTGTAAACTTTTATGAGGCAAAATAGCAGAAGCAAATCCTAATGGCAGCATAATGTTAGAATTTTGATAAACCATAAAAACTTAAAAAAGAAAACGAAGCAATCCATAATCCAACAGCCTCTCTGGCTAGTTCTTGATTATGTGTTTTCATACTTAGTCCGTCAGTTAAAAAGCCTTCCCAAGCATCCATTTGAAACCAAGTTTGCAGGCCAGCTGAAAAAGATAAAACTAGAAGTACCAACATTAATTCTGGATTAATTTTGTTTCTGACAGCTTGAAGCGATGAATAAGTGGCTATCCCATAAATAGGTACCCATAAAATTGGATCTGGGTCATTGAATTGCCAATAAGTAAATAACAAAAACGTAATGGTAAATAATACCCCAAGGATGAAAATAGTTTTTTGCATAATTATGTAGGTTTATGGGCAAAGGTTTTTTACAGCTTCACTTGCCCCTGGATAATTTAACTTTTTTGCCTGCTGAAATGCTAAGCAAGCTTTTTCTTTCTTGTTTTGTTGGTAAAGACTTAATCCAAGAGCATAGTAGGCTTTTGAAAAAGAATTATTCACTTGTATAGCATTTTCGAATTGAACAATGGCTGAATCTAGTGAATTGGATTGGTATAATATATTTCCTAGGTTATAGATTGCATTTATTTCTTTTGGATTCTTTTGTATGGCGGTTTGAAAATCTTTTTTGGCTAAAGCTACTTTTGAAAGTGCTGCCCAAATGATTCCTCTTTGCAGAAAACCATTGCTGGAGTCAGGAGCAATTTTGATTGCATTTTGTACGGGAATTAAAGCTTTTTGCCATTGTAAAGTCTCCATTCTTACAGCTGCTAAATTCAACTGCGCTTCATAAAAGGAAGGTTTTATTTCTACAGCCTTTTCATAATTTATTTCAGCTTCCTTGTAATTTTTTTCTTGGAAATCGATCACACCTTTTAAATTATAGGCTTCTGCTGAACCTGGATTCTTTTGTAAAGCTTTCTCGATGGCATCTTTCGCCGAAATGATTTCATTCTTTTTTAATCTCGCTTTTGCTTCAGTCACCCAAGCGTCTGAAGATGAATCACATCCAATTAAAAAGAAAAATAAAATGCAAATAATACTCAGGTGTTTCATGATGTAAAAATCACTTTTTGTTTAATCAAAGTTAAACCCTAAGTTCAATTAAACCATATTTATTTTGAAAAAAGGAGATTTTTTTGCATATTTGCATCGGCAAATTACCAGCTCCCGCTGAATCCCCCAGGTCTTGATCGAAGCAAGGGTAGGTTGGTTGTAGCGGTGAATTTGCCATTTTTTTGTTTTATACTTTCTTATTTTCTTATGAAATTTTTTATTGATACTGCAAATTTAGATCAAATCAAAGAAGCTCAAGATCTTGGTGTTTTAGATGGTGTGACAACAAATCCTTCCTTAATGGCCAAAGAGGGTATTAGTGGAAAAGACAATGTATTACGTCATTACAAAGCTATTTGTGATATAGTAGAAGGAGATGTTTCGGCTGAAGTAATTGCTACAGATTACGAAGGTATGATTAGAGAAGGAGAGGAGTTAGCAGAATTAGATGAAAAAATCGTAGTGAAAATACCCATGATCAAAGATGGGATTAAGGCTTTAAAATATTTTTCAGATAGAGGAATTAAGACAAATTGTACATTAGTATTTTCTGCTGGCCAAGCTTTATTGGCTGCAAAAGCAGGAGCCACTTATGTTTCACCATTTGTTGGTCGTTTAGACGATATTTCATTTGATGGAATTGAGTTGATTGAACAAATTCGTTTGATTTACGATAATTATAATTTCGAAACTCAAATTTTAGCAGCTTCAGTTAGACATTCAATGCATATCATTAAATGTGCAGAAGCTGGTTCTGATGTGATGACTGGACCATTGTCTGCTATTTTAGCTTTGTTGAAACATCCATTAACAGATTCAGGATTAGCAACTTTTTTAGCTGATCACGCGAAAGCAAATTCAGGGAAATAATTTTTAGATTAAATGGCAAATTCCATCTTATCCTACGAAAATGTAACAATTTTGCAAGAAGGTGTTCCTACTTTGCAGAATATTAGTGTTCAAGTAAATGAAGGTGATTTTTTTTATTTAATTGGAAAAACAGGTAGTGGGAAAAGTACATTTTTCCGTTCTATTTTTGCTGAAATTCCTATCTATTTAGGTGTAGCCACTGTGGCAGGTTATTCTTTAAATAATCTCAAAAAGAGTGATATCCCATTTTTACGTAGAAAGTTAGGTTTCGTTTTTCAAGATTTTCAATTGTTGACGGATCGAAATGTGGCCAAAAACTTATCATTTGTTTTAGAGGCGACAGGTCATAGCAACAAAGATGAAATTCGATTTAGAATAGAACAAGTTCTTCAACAGGTTGGAATGTCATCCGCTATTGAAAAAAGAGTACACCGTTTATCTGGAGGTGAACAACAACGTATTTGTATTGCTAGGGCAATTTTGAATAATCCTATACTATTGCTTGCAGATGAACCTACCGGTCATTTAGATCCGCAAGTGTCTTTGGAAGTAATGCAATTGTTTCAACAATTGAATCAGCAAGGCATGACTATTTTAATGGCTAGTCATGATTATAATTCCATGAAACAAATTCCTGCTCGTTTTCTGAATTGTGAAAATGGGAATATTGTTGAGGTCGCTGGGTTGTAATTTTTAGTTATTAGGTGTTAGTTATTAGTTATTAGTTATTAGTTATTAAAATTCTTTTACCTCTTACCTCTTACCTATTACCTATTACCTCTTACCTCTTACCTCTTACCTATTACCTATATTACCTCTTCCTCAATCATTTCCCTGTCAAATAGACAATTGGAATAATGCATTCCTCCAAAGAAATACCGCCGTGTTGAAAGGTGTTTCTGTAATGACTCACATAGTGATTATAATTATTCGGATATGCAAACAAATAATCCTCTTTTGTGAATACATAACTTGTAGAAACGTTGTTTTTTGGCAAGAAAATTAATTCCGGCTTTCTGCAAACCATCATTTTATTCTCATTTTCCCAATTCAAATTTTTGCCTTGTTTGTATCGCAAATTGGTATTCGTGTTTCTATCACCAATGATTTTGATTGGGTTTTGCACTCGAATCATTCCATGGTCAGTTGTGATAATTACACGTCCTTTTTTGTCAGAAATCTTTTTTAGTAAATCAAATAAAGGTGAATGTTGGAACCAACTTGCTGTTAAACTCCTGTACGCTGACTCATCTGGTGCTAATTCCTTGATCATAGCCATGTCAGTACGTGCATGAGAAAGCATATCTACAAAATTGTAGACTACCACATTCAGCTGATTGGTTAATAATTTGTTGAAATTATCTACCAAGGTTTTACCTTGATGCTGATGAACAATTTTATGATAAGAAGCCTTTGCATTGATTTTTAGTCGCTTCAATTGTTCATTTAAGAAAAATTCTTCGTTTTGATTGAATCCCTCTTCGTCATCTGATTCACCCGTATCATTGATCCACTTATCTGGGTATTTCTTTTGTATTTCAGAAGGCATAATTCCGGCAAATATGGAATTACGCGCATAGGCGGTCGTTGTGGGTAAAATAGAATAATATGTTTTTTCTTCCTCCAATTGAAAATAATCTTGAATGATATGTTCCAAGGTTTTCCATTGGTCGTATCTAAGATTGTCAATCAATATAAAGAATAGGGGGCTTTTGTCATTGATTTTAGGAAATACATGTTTCCTCATCATTAAATGCGACAAAACAGGTGTTTCTTCATTGGGCTTTTGCAACCAATTTTCATAGTTTTTTTCAATAAACTTGCCAAAATGTACATTGGCCTCTGATTTTTGACTGCTCAAAACTTCGGCCATGGATTTATTTTCAGTTTTATCTATTTCCAATTCCCAATACAATAGTTTCTTATAAATCTCTGCCCATTCTTCTGCATTTAATTTATCTTGATATTGTAATGAAAGTTGACGGAATTCTTGTTGATAACTGATATTGGTTTTTTCTTCTTCCAAACGTTTTTTGTCAAAAATACGCTTGACTGAAAGTAATAATTGATTGGGGTTGAGGGGTTTAATTAAATAATCTGCTATTTTGGAGCCTATGGCATCTTCCATTAATTCTTCCTCCTCCGATTTGGTAATCATAATAACAGGCAAATTAGGTCTAATTTGTTTGATGGAAACTAAGACCTCTAAACCAGTCATTCCTGGCATATTTTCATCCAAAAACAATAAATCAAATTTTTGATTTTCTACTTTTTCTAAAGCATCAGCACCTGAATTGACAGTAGTCACCTGATATCCTTTACCCTCTAAAAATAATATATAAGGCTTAAGTAAATCAATCTCATCATCAGCCCACAAAATAGAATAGTTCATTTCAATAATTTTATCTCAAAACCCAATTAAATTCAATTTATTGCCTTCTCTAAAAATTAATTTTTGTTAAAACCACTAAATTGATATTCCCTCCTCAAAAATAGCTATTTTTGCACTCGAAATCATTATTCTTTCCATGTCAAATTCTGAACCAGTTCAATTTTCTGTCTCGGCCAAAGAAAACTTACTTAACATGTATGAAAAAGGTTCTTTTCCCGAGCCTTTTTTACGCATAGGGATGAAAGGTGGCGCTTGTGGAGGTTCGTATATTTTAGGGTTTGATCAAGCCACAGAGTTTGATGAAAAATATGAGATTGAAGGAATACCGGTTATCATTGATCGTCGTCAATTATTATTCGTCTTAGGTACTGAAATTGATTTTGAGACCCGAGCCAATGGCTTTTATTTACACAAACCTGCACAGATATGAAATTTGCTGCCATCGATATTGGATCCAATGCTGCTAGACTTCAAATCTCTAGTGTCTTAGAGAATGATGGAATAATTAGTTTTAAACGAATTGAATATGTTCGTTTTGCTTTAAGATTAGGTCATGATGTATTTAGTTCAGGGGTAATTTCACCAGAATCGGAAGTTCGTATTTTTAAATTGATGCATGCCTATCAATTATTGATGGATTTACATGAGGTAAAAGATTATGCGATTTGTGCCACTTCCGCCATGCGAGAAGCGGCTAATTCGTCGGATATAGTGACCAGAATTCATAAAATTTTGGACATGAAAATCCAAATTATTGAAGGTAATCGAGAAGCAGAGTTAATCAATGATGTTGTTGTTCAATCCTTGCACCCCAAGAAAAATTACCTGCATATTGATGTTGGTGGCGGTTCAACTGAACTTAATATTTATCATAATAGAGAAAAGTTAGCTTCGAAATCATTTAAAATTGGTTCAGTCCGATTATTAGAAGGAAAAGAGAAGATGGGTGATTGGGAGAAAATGAATAATTGGATTTCCCATCAAAAATTATTGATTGATGGTCCAATTACTGCTGTTGGTACAGGAGGTAATATCAATAAGTTATATAATATCTCAGATCAAGTTTCTGAAAATAAAGTAATGTCTGTCGAAGAACTCCAAAAAGTCTCAGATTATGTTGCATCGTTCAGTTATGAGGAAAGAGTGCATAAGTTACGTCTGAATACAGATAGAGCTGATGTGATTGTCCCAGCAGCTTCTATTTATCTCGCTGCTATGCAGGCTGCAGAGTGTCAAGAAATCTTTGTGCCCGACTTGGGTTTAAAAGATGGTATGATTCAGATGTTGTATGATCGGTATAGTAAGAAGAGGAATGTGGCCCCGCCGGGAATCGAACCCGGATCTAACGTTTAGGAAACGTCTATTCTATCCGTTGAACTACAGCGCCAATTTTAAAATTTTACAAAAATTCAAAAATTAACGCTGAATTGCAAGGTGAATGTCAGGATTAGATTAAATAATGGAATTATGACATTTTTCCTATCGCGCAACTTACATAAGATTTGGCTTGTTTGAAGAGATCATTTTTGCCTTTTTCTGGGTATCCCATTGAAGATAGTTTTTTTATGATTGCTTCCTTCGAAAAATTGTCTCCTTCTATTAATATTGATTCTTCTTCAATATTTACTTTTGCCAATTGGACTCCTTCGATTTTAAGTAATTCAGATTGAATACTTTTCACACATCCACCACATTTAATGTTTTCGACTAAAATTGATAAATTTTCCATGATTGATGATTTTATTTTAAGTAAATGTAGTTTACCAAAACAATATAAAACGTGATAAAAATCACTTTTATGTCATTTTATTTACAAAATTCGAAAATTGTTGTTTTGAAGATTTAATACTATTTTTGTTAATCTTATACTTTTCTATCTATCATTTATTACCACTGAGTCATGAATATATTCGACCGCTTGGCTTCCGGAACCTATGGAATTAAAGGCCTAATTTCTAGTTTTATTCTTACACTTACGGAATTGATGTATAAGAATTCTTACAAGAAGGGTGATATTATTTTAAAGGAAGGAGAAATTTGTGATAAGATTTATTACATCGAAAGCGGCCTGATGCGTTTTTATACAGTGAAAGACGGAAAAGAAATTTCAACATGGTTTTCATCAGAAGGCGATTTTATCACTTCTGCCAATAGTTTTCATTTTGAAATTCCTTGCCATGAAAACATTCAAGTTTTGGAAAATAGTATTATTTATTCTATTGATAAAAGTGTATATTTTCAAATGATTAAGATGCATAATAATTTTGCTTTGTTCAGTACCAATGAATTGTATTTTAATTTGGTTGAATGTCAAAATCAATGCCTACTTTTAAGAACTCTAAAAGCGGAAGACAGATATAAGTTTTTTATTTCTAAGTATCCAGATATGAAAAACCGAATTAGTCAAAAATATTTATCGACTTTTTTAGGGATAGATAATTCTTACCTTTCCAAAATCATACATAAAGAAGAGATTTCTTAATTTTTTTCTTTTTTTGAAAAAAAATAAATTGTATTATTTTGATATTGTATTCTTTGATGTATTTGTGAATGCTTGCAATTTTGCAAGTTTAAATTTTTTGCTTCCTGCAAAATATATTGCCAAATTGTCTCATCAAAGGCAATTGGTAGATTTGTTTCGATTTTTATTTTGATGATTTGTGAAATCACTACTTTAGCGCAATTTTAGTATATATTGAATATTTGTGTCGTTTTATCTTTTTTCTATAATTCATTTTTTCAAGTTAGAAGAATTCTAAAAATGCCGTTTGGGGGAATTAGTAATAATTGATTTTATGCTATAAATTTGACAAAAATCAATTACCTAACTATCATATTATATGAAACTAACCGAACGATTGAAATCAGGAAAGTATGGGATCAATGGATTTGGAACGGCGTTTGTTGCAGCTACTGCCTCTTTGTTTTTGACTCAAAAATTAAAAAAAGGAGAATTCCTTTTAAAAGAAGGTGAAATAGGTAATAGAGTTTATTATATAGAAAAAGGATTGATTAGATTGTTTACCTCTCATAAAAATAAGGAAATCTCAACTTGGTTTGCGAAGGAAGGGGATTTTATCTTTAATCCTAAAAGTTTTCATTACGAAGTTCCCTCTCATGAAAGTTTTCAGGCTTTGGAAGATTGTATCGTATATTCATTACCTAAAAGTCTGTGGTTTCAAGTGTCAACAATTGAATCCATTTATGCTGCTTATGCCCTTAATGAATTGATACAAAACCTTTGTGAAATTCAAAATCACTGTACTATATTAAGGAATCTTTCTGCAGATGAAAGATATGAATTTCTATTAACACATTATCCTTCGCTAAAAGGAAGAATTAGTCAGAAATATTTAGCTTCTTTTTTGGGGATAGATATTACCTATCTCTCTAAAATTATCAAAAAATATGAAAAGGATTCTGAATAATTAAATGTGAATTTATCTCAAAGGGATGTATATTTATAAATTATTACAACGATAAATTATACATTCCAATGATTCCTGTAAAAGCCTTTGGCGCAATTAATCCCAATTCAGAAATAGCTCCTTTAGATGTTCAACGTCGTGATGTGGGTCCACATGATGTATTGATTGATATTTTATATTGTGGAGTTTGTCACTCAGATATTCACATGGCAAGAAGCGAGTGGGGGCCTTCCATTTATCCCATTGTACCAGGACATGAAATTGTCGGAAAAGTAATTCAAATTGGATCGCATGTTACGAAATTTAAAGAAGGAGATATTGCGGGTGTCGGTGTGTTTGTAGATTCTTGTCGAACTTGTCCATCTTGCCGAAATGGTATGGAACAATATTGTGATGAGGAGATGACAGGTACTTATAATGGCTTTTACCGTGATGGCGTTACCCCAACTTATGGGGGTTATTCTGACAAATTTGTCATAGATGAAAAATACACCTTACACATTCCTTTTGAAAAAGATTTAGAAAAAGTAGCTCCTTTGTTGTGTGCTGGAATTACAACTTACTCGCCTTTGCGGTATGCAGGAGTAGGACCTGGTCATAAAATTGCTGTTTTAGGTCTTGGAGGTTTGGGTCACATGGCCGTTAAACTTGCTGCTGCTATGGGTGCAGAGGTTACAATGTTAAGTACTTCTCCATCGAAAGAAGCAGATGCTAAAAAATTAGGTGCTCATCATTTCGTTTTATCGACAGATAAAGAGGCTATCAAAGGTTTAGAAAATCATTTTGATTTTATTTTAAATACCGTGGCTGCCAAACATGATATGAATAAATTCTTAGGTTTGTTGAAGGTAGAAGGTAAAATGTTATTGGTAGGCATCCCTCCGGAAGATAATACTTTTGGTGCTGCAACTTTAATTTCAAAAAGACGAAGTATTGTTGGGTCAATGATTGGTGGAATCGCTGAAACGCAGGAAATGTTGAACTATTGTGCTGAAAAAGGCATCACATCAGATGTGGAAGTTATTCCAATGAAAGATATTAACAAGGCATTTGAACGTGTTATCAAATCTGATGTGAAATATCGATTTGTTATAGATATGAAGACAATTTAGCTTTTTTTGTTCAAATTCTAGATTAAATAAAAGCAGTATGAGGCTTACAATTTTGCTATTTTCTATGGTATTCTTTTTTTCTTGTAAGGAAAAGATAGAAACCATTCATCCTGAATATCATTCCATAACGGAATCTATATATGCGACTGGCTTGATTAAAAGTAAAAATCAATACCAAGTTTTTTCTTCTGTCAATGGAATTGTTGAAAAAGTATTTGTTGCTGAAGGAGATCGCGTAAAAGTGGGTGATCCATTGTTTTTGATTTCAAATAAAACGCAGGAATTACAAAAGGAAAATGCTCAATTAGCAGCAAATTATGCCAATATTTCAAATAATGTAGGGAAAATAAACGAAGCCAAAGAATTTCTTGAATTGGCTAAAAACAAATTAAAAACGGATTCCAATTTGTATCTACGCCAAAGAAACCTTTGGAAAGAAAATATAGGAACGAAAGTTGAATTAGAGCAAAAGGAACTCCTTTATTTGAATTCAAAAACGGCTTATTTTTCTGCAAAAGAGAGGCTTTCTGAATTAAAAAGAACCTTGGATTTTAATTCAAAACAATCCCAAAAAAATCTATCCATCAATAGTAAAATTTCAGAAGATTTTATAATAAGAAGTAAGATCAATGGAATAGTATTCAATCTGCAAAAATCTGTTGGTGAAATAATTACCACTCAATTCCCCATTGCAACTATTGGTAATTCTGAAAAATATTTCATGGAAATGCAAGTAGATGAAAATGATATTTTTAAAATTCACACAGGATTAAAGGTCTTTGTTACTTTTGATAGTTATAAAAATCAAGTATTTGAGGCATCTGTTAGTAAGATTTATCCTTATATGAATGAAAAGTCTAAATCATTTTTAATTGAGGCGGAATTTACTAAATCGCCTCCAAACTTATTTCCTAATTTAACTTTTGAAGCCAATATTGTCATCAATGAGAAGTCAAAAGCCTTATTGATTCCTAGGACATATCTGGTGGATGATTCCTTTGTGATCAAAGCAAATGATGAAAAAATCAAAGTGAAAACAGGTTTAAATGATTTTCAAATGGTAGAGATCCTTAGTGGTTTAAGTGCCAATGATGAAATAAAAAAACCGGTAAAATGAAAGTAAAGCTACTTTTTGAAATAGCAATAGCTCTTTTATTGGCTCGTTGGAGGCAAACTTTAGTGGCTGCTATCGGCGTAACTTTCAGCATCGCAATGTTTGTGACATTATTAAGTTTTATGACTGGCTTAAACGATATGTTGGATGGATTAATTATCAATCGAACCCCGCATATACGTCTGTACAAAGAAATCAAACCTTCTTCCATTCAAGCCATTGATTTAACGAAAGATCATTCGACAAAATACAATTTTGTTTCTTCTGTTAAACCCAAAAATGAACGAATAGAAATTTATAATAGTGGAGCCATTATTCAAAATCTAAAAAAAGATCCTCGGGTATTTGGAGTGGCACCCAAAGTTACCGCTCAAGTCTTTTATAATATTGGTGCCCTACAGTTTGGAGGTATCATTAATGGGATAGATCCAGTGGAGGAAAATAAGTTGTTTCTATTTGATACTTACGTTTCAGAAGGACAATATTTAGATTTAAAAAATGTACCTAATAGCATCATTTTAGGAAAAGGTGCAGCCGAGAAAATGTTGGCTAAATTGGGAGATGTGATACAAATTACCACTGGCAAAGGAGAAACCATCTCTTTAAAAGTAGTGGGATATTTTCAATCTGGCCTTCAGGATATTGATAATGTGCAGAGTTATGCTTCGATTAAAACTACACAAAAAATTTTAGGACAAAGCAATAATTACATAACAGACATTCAAGTTAAATTGAATGATATTTCGAAAGCACCTTTGATCGCTAAAGAGTATGAGCGATTATATGAAACGCAAGCGATTGATATCCAAAAAGCCAATTCTCAATTTGAAACGGGAACTTCCGTTCGAACCTTAATTTCTTATGCGGTAGGCATTACATTACTGATTGTAGCTGGATTTGGTATATACAACATCTTGAATATGATGATTTATGAAAAAATGGATTCTATCGCAATTATGAAAGCAACTGGATTTTCAGGAAAAGATGTTCAGTTGATTTTTATCAGTATTGCATTAAGTATTGGTGTATTTGGTGGATTATTAGGGCTCGCGTTTGGTTTTGGATTGACTTCCATCATAGATCAAATTCCATTTAATACGGATGCCTTACCCACGATCAAAACATACCCTATTAATTATAATAGCCAGTTTTATTTCATTGGAATTTCATTTTCCATTATCACAACCTATTTTGCGGGATATTTTCCTTCAAAAAAAGCTAGTAACATTGACCCTGTAATTATCATTAGAGGTAAATAATTTCAATATGAATAATAAGGTTTTAGAAACTAAACACATTAATAAATATTTCCACGATCCTGTATCTGTGCAAGTATTGAATGATGTTAATTTTAGTCTAAATCATGGAGAATTTGTTTCTATCATTGGAAAATCTGGATGTGGGAAATCAACCTTATTGTATATTCTTTCTACCATGGATACGGACTATGAAGGGGAATTGTATATTCATAATTCATTAATGACCAATAAAAGTCAAGATGAATTGGCCAAGGTTCGAAATGAGCAGATTGGGTTTGTTTTTCAATTTCATTATTTATTAAATGAGTTTTCAGTACTTAAAAATGTTATGTTACCTGGTTTAAAACTTGGGAAATTTTCCAATGAAGAAATTGAAAGCAGAGCATTTGAAAAACTTAAAATTTTAGGAATTGAAAAGGAGGCTTTGAAAAAACCGAATCAATTATCGGGTGGGCAAAAACAACGTGTGGCCATTGCAAGGGCATTAATTAATGATCCATTAATCATCATGGGTGATGAACCCACGGGGAATTTGGACAAAAAAAATACGGATATCGTCTATCATATTTTCAATGATTTGGCAAATGAATTTAATCAAACACTGTTAATTGTGACCCATGACAATGAATTTGCTGCTAAAACGCATCGGATTATTGAAATGGAGGATGGTAAAATCATCCGATGATTTTTTTAATAGATGATTAATTAACCTAATGATTGAAATAACTGATTATCAAATTTTTAATTCTACCGAAGAGATTCCTATCGAATGGGATCGTTTTTCAATATCTAATATTTTATTAACAATTCCTTATCTGAAATTTTTGGAAAAGGCCTCTCCAATCAATTTTACGAATTATTTTATCGGTTTATATGCTCAAAAAGAATTAGTTGGAGTCTTAATAGTTCAAAAAGTTGATTTGCAAAAAGTGGAACATTTTGGTCAGCGGGATCATTTTTTGAAAAAGCTTTTACGTAATTTTTTATTCAAAAACTTTTCAGGTCAATTACTTATAGTTGGGAACAATTTAATCTCTGGAACTGAATCTTTTAACGTTCATCCGAATGTAGATCCTAAATCGATTGGAGCAACCCTTGAGCGCATTATTGAATTGCATTTTAAAAGAAATGTTCATTTAACGATTTTAAAAGATGTTGCAAATTTTTTTTCGATATTTCCTGAATTAACCACTTCACCATCTTATTTTCATTTTACAGCACAGCCATGCATGGTTTTTACGATACCTGCTCATTGGAATTCCATGGAGCATTATATTCGTGAATTATCAAAGAAATATAGAGATCAATTCAAACGATGTAGAAGAAAAGGAGAGGGGCTCATTAAAAAAGTATTTTCTGTCGATGAGATACAATTTTATGAAAATGAGATGTATGAATTGTATTTGCATGTGGCTAATCATGCACCATTTAATACCTTCTTTTTGCCTAAAAACCATTTTGTTGAATTGAAAAAACAATTGAAAGAGAATTTTCGTGTTTGTGGTTATTATTTGGAAGGTAAATTAGTTGGATTTAATTCTATTATAATCAACAATCATTCTTTAGAAACTTATTTTCTTGGCTATGAAGAGAAAGTACAAAGAGATCAAATGTTGTACTTAAACATGTTGTATGATATGTTAGAATTTGGCATAAATGATCATTTTCAATCCATTAATTTTGGGCGAACGGCGATGGAAATAAAAAGTTCAATTGGCGCTGAAGCGATTTGCTTAGATAGTTTTATGCAGCATACGAATCCTTTGATAAACAAATATTTAGCTTCCATTTATCAACTACTTGAGCCGAAAGTTGAATGGAAAGCTAGGCATCCATTTAAAGTTCCTAAGGTTCTTTAGTTTTTTAAATTTTTACTTGTTTGAATTTCCCAGATTCATTTTTCCAATAAATAATTTTTCCTTTATTTCCGTTTAATATTCCAAATAATCCATCACCTACAATATCAAGATCTCCATCCAAATCAAAATCAAATAATCTTATCCATTTGATCCATGCGCCATTTCCTGCTTCATCTGTTATATCAAAGTAGTTTTTTGTATTTTCAGTGAATTCATTTCCTTTGTTAATAAATAATCGAAGACCATAACCATTGTAATTGGTATTGCTCATTGTTAATACATCGGTTTTGCCGTCCAAATCAAAATCCAAGAATAGCATGTCCATGATTTCCAAATTTGTATCTATTGGAAAATTAATTGCTTTTGATCGATCGAAAATTCCATTTTCATTCAATATAACTCTGAGTGTTTTTGAAGAGCCAAGAAATAAATCTAAAAACCCATCTTTATTAATGTCATAAAGTTCTACTGTATAGTAATTATCATTGTTACTGAAATTTTTAAAAATTGAATTGCTTAGTTCAAATTTTCGATTCCCTTTATTGATATAGCAAGTTGGGTGTACGGGAATTATCGCACTTCCACCTGAATAAGCTACAATATCTATCAAACCGTCGTTATTTATATCGCCCGTCGCTCCACCATGAAAATATCCGATATCTTTATTTAGATATTGATATTTCAGCTCTCTTGGATAAAATATACCCAGTGAATCTCCAGGAAAAGGCATTCCATCATAACCTGATGAAAATAACATGATATCCGATTTTTTGTCATTATCCATGTCTGAAATCACACATTTCCGAACCTGAGTTAATCCCTTTTGTAAATTATAAGTTAAAAGGTTCGTCGTATATTCAGAAAATAAATGTAAACCGGTTGCATTTGTTGGCCATGGATTTTTCCAGTAATAGGCCCAAAGGTCTTTTTTCCCATCTCCAGTGAAATCTGCGTATAAATAAGTACCTAAATCATTCCAATAGTAATTTTTTGATGGACTAAATGTGTTGGTGGTTCCTGTATTATAAGGTTCATAGAGCCCAGTAGAATTTAATTCAAACCCCCAATATTTACTTGCAAATACATCAAACAATTCTGTCATTTCTACAGTAGTTGTGTACCAAGAAGTTGTTTTGTTGATTGCTGATACAGAATCCAAAGTTTTTTTTGAGTAGACAATTGGCTTATTTGTACTTGGAGTAACTGTTGTTGAACTTGCTGGTGTGATATTTTCTGTTTTTGAACAAGCAGATAAAATAAGAATTATAATAAAATAGGTGATAAATTTATACATGGGCTATTGGGGAGGCTTTTCTTGGATTAGCTATACGAAATTAATAAACATCTCTCTTAAAATTTAATAATTGCATGACATGTTTTAAAATCAGAATTTTTATCTTTCCATAAATAATCTATTTATGAAAAAAATTCTGAATCTAGTTGCCCTCTCGTTATTTAGTTTTACCTCCTTCAGTCAGCAAATTTTAGAAGTTCCTGGTTTACAGGAGTATGCCAAAATTGATACATCCAACTATTCTGTTTTACCGAGTGGTCGATATGTTAAACCAGCTGGAAAAACTTTGCGAATTAATTCCGATGCATTTGGTTTAGCGATTAGTCCCAATGGAAAATGGGCGGTAAGTTTACATAACGCAGCTTTTACCCGGATTGATTTAACCAGTCAAGTTGCTAAACGTTTTCCTGCCTTTGGTACTCCTGATAAATTGTCTCCTTACGGAAAAAGCACTTTCATTGGTGTCGTATTTTCTGCTGATAGTAAAAAAATCTATTTGAGTGGTGGCGATTTTGGCACTGTTTTGGAAGTTGATGTGGAAGATGGAAAAGTTTTGAGAACCATGTCTATCAATGGAAAAATTGGTAAAAAAAATTGGGAAGAAAGTTTTACAACCGACTTAGTCCTATTAGAAGAAAAAAATCAGTTGCTTGTATTGGATCAAGCCAATTATCGTTTGGTTCGTTTGGATTTGCTTTCAGGCAAGGTAATTTCAAATACTCCTACTGGTCGCATTCCGTTTGGTATAAGTTTAAGTCCGGATCATAAATATGCATTTGTTGCTAATGTTGGAATGTATGCCTATCCAGTTGTGGAAGGAACGACTGAGAAAAATATTGAATCGCAACATATTCCATACCATCCTTATGGAAATGATACGAAAGAGTCAAGAGAAGGGACAGAAATAGAAGGAAAGAAGATTCCGGGTCTTGGTGATCCCCGTTCAGATGAAGCAATGAGTGTTTTTCAAATAGATTTATCGACGAATAAAATTGTAAAAAAATATAAACCTGGTTTTCAAATAGGAGAGATGGTAGAAGAGATGGAAGTGGTAGGGGGATCGAGTCCCAATTCCATTGCTGTTAGTTCCCAATATATTTTTGTGAGTAATGCGACAAACGATAATATCACTGTAATCGATTATAAAACGCGAAAAATCAAAACGCATATTCCTATTCAATTTTCTAAATTATTGGATAAAAGACGCGGATATTTGCCGTTTGGATTGACTTTGAGTAAAGATGAAAAAACCTTGTTTGTTACCTTGCTGGGATTTAATGCAGTAGCCATTATTGATGTGGAGTCTCAAAAATCCAAAGGATTTATTCCAACTGGCTGGGGTCCAACTCGTGTTAAATTATCAGCCGATGAAAAAATGATATACATTACTTCTTGCCGTGGTTTTGGGGCTGGTCCAAATGGTGGAAAAGGATATCAAGCGCCAGCTCAAGGAACGTATATTGGCGATGTACAATTAGGTACTTTTCAAATGGTACAACAACCTAATTCTACTCAATTGGCAGAGTTGACGCAACAAGTTCAAAATAATACTTTTATCCAAAAATCTATTCAGGATCGCGGAAATAAGGTGTTTTCTTTGAAATCAAATTCTGATTCACCAATTAAACACATTGTATATATCACCAAAGAAAACCGTACTTATGATGAGGTTTTTGGACAATTCAAGGGCGCAGTAGGAGATTCAACCATTGCTAAATTTGGTTTAAATCGTACCGTCATTGATAAGAATGTTGTTTTCAAAAATGCGGATATTTCACCTAATCACCATCGAATTGCTTCTCAGTTTGCCATGAGCGATAATTTTTATTGTGATAGCGATGCTTCAATTCACGGTCACCACTGGATGATGGGGGTGATTCCAAACGAATGGGTAGAAGCTAATTCAAGTGTCTCAAAAAGCTCCAAAGCGCTCTCGCCTGCTCCTGGCAGAAGGATGCCTAAGACAACAGGAAGCATGGATCCGGAGGATTATGCGGAGGTTGGTGGACTTTGGGAAGCTTTAGAACGCAAAAATGTTTCGTTTTATAATTTTGGAGAAGCCAATGAAACAGGACATGTTCGGGAAGATTGGTTTGATACATTGACGGGCGCTGGCCACATTGTAATGGTTCCCATGCAAAAGGCTTTGTACAAAAATACAAGTCATAATTATGCAGGTTTTAATATGAGTATTCCAGATCAATTTAGGGTAGAGCAATTTACGGAAGAATTCACCAAAAAATGGTTGAACGGTTCTGGTAAACTACCTTCATTAATCACCATTCAATTACCAAATGATCATGGGGCTGATGTAGATTCAGTAGCGGGTTTCCCTTACCGACCTTCTTATATGGAAGATAATGATTTGGCATTAGGAAGAATGTTGGAGTTTTTATCTCATACGCCCTATTGGAAAAATATGTTAGTGATTGTGACAGAGGATGATCCACAAGGAGGAATTGATCACATAGATGCGCATAGAAGTATTTTAATGATGGCTGGACCTTATGTTAAAAAGAATTATGTATCAAAACGCCATGCAAATTTCGGTTCTATCTTGCGCGTAATTTATACTTTATTGGATATTCCTGCGGTTAATCATTATGATCAAACGGCTTCTATTTTGGATGATTTTTTTACGGAACAACCCGATTTTAAACCGTATGAATTTGTTTTTCCAGACAAGCGAATTTTCGATGCAGATAAAACAATGATCAAATACAATCGTAAAATTGATTGGAGAAAAATCAAAAAAACGATTGAAATGGACGATGTGAATGATCAAAGAAAAAATCATTAATCACCATTGGTAGGTAAATTGGACGAATAAACTTCTACCCATACCGTCAATGCCTGATCCATGCATTCTGTAAGGAATGTTAGCCAAATTAACTCCCTGCAAACTTACCAAGGTATGGGAGCTAATTTGGTATTTAAACTGTGAATTAATGATTCCCCAGCCGGCAGTACCATTCGGATTCATTCGATTGTCAGATTTGTCTCCAGCACTTAATCGGTCTTGTCTATCAGCGAAAATCCAATTAATTCCAATGCCCCATTTCGAATGTTGATAATCAATTTGAACATTTCCATGGAATGGAGGAATTCGACGCATAGGTTCGTTTTGACTTACATTTTGCCCGAAAGTATAAGATATTTGACTTTTAATAATTAGTTGCGGATTGAGTGTAAATCCTTGATTAATTTCAAATCCATACAAATAGGCTTGATCGATGTTTTCCTTTTTATAAACTACATAAGATTGAATGGTTTCACTTGTTTTTACTCGATTGATGATATTTTCTAATTGAGTATGGAAAAATACCCATTCGCTACTCAATGAACCAATTTTTGACCGTAATCCGAATGTTTTGTTAAATGAATATTCAGGTTTTAGTTGAAATGCAGGTAATTCATATCTAAAGTCAACAATACCTAAACTACCTAAATCATCCATATTGGGAGCTCTAAATCCCGTTGAATAATTGAAAAATAATGTAGCATTTTTGTTGAACGTATATGAAGTCCCTAAATCATATACAAACGCTCCCATGGATATAGTTGATTTACCAACAGTTGTATCTGGAATAACGGCAATTGATTGTTGAAATCGTAGTCCAGTATGAAATTCCCAAGGCTTTGCATACCATTCATGTAAGCTAAAAGCAGATAAACTAGTAAAGTTGGAATCGTCTGGATATAATCCTCTCAAATTCGTTGTTTTATTAACGTTTAGATCCTTTCTATTGCTATAAATCAAATCGTTGTAAACTTCTATGCCACTAATGGATGAATGCGCTTGAAATAAATTACTTTTTATTTGAGAGGTAAATCCCAAGGTTTGTATCTGATCACTTTCCAAACGAGTAGTAGAACTGGCATTCTTTTGCAATTTTCTATCTTCATTATTTTTCTGATAGGAAGCTAATATTTCAATGGACTTGAAAATAGGCTGATTGAAATCTTTTTTTAGCTTCAAATAGGCCCTCTGATAATTTTGCAAGCTCATTTCATTGATTGCATAATTTTCGAGTTGAATTTTATGAAAAACAGGTACATTTTTTTGTTGATTCTGTTGTAATAAGGTTTCAAATTCCCAATTTGTTGGTAATTTCATTCGAATCTTAGCCATAATATTGGATTCATCAAATCCAGTTGGACTTTGAAGTCCACCATTTCCTCCTTTATTAATGTCGCCAAAGCTTTTATAACCTAAAGAAAAAATGGCTGATAATTGAGAGGATTGATAGGAAAATCGATTCAAAAAACTTTTTTCCATGCCTTGGCTAGCCCATCTTGTCGAGTGAGTACCACTCCATACTTTTTCCTCGCTGAATTCGGGTTGTATGGTAAATAAATGAATTGCACCCGATAAGGCATCTGATCCATATTGAACAGAGCCCGTTCCTCTCAATACCTCAATATTTTCAAGATTAAATGGGTCAATGGTATTCAAATATTGATTGGGACCATACCTAAAAGTAGAATTATTAAATCGAATTCCGTCTAAAATTAATAAGGTTTGGTTTCCTGTTAATCCCCTTACAAAGGCAGATCCTCCACCTTGATTGGTTCTTTGCATGAATATTCCAGGAATATTCGAAATGGATTCGGGCGTATTCAATGAATTTTGTTGAATTCGTTGCTTGGAGATTGCAATTGGAATAGTATTTGAAATACTTGCTTGTCGTGTTGCACTGACAACCACATTATTTAAAGTATCCGAATGCATGAACAACATTCGGATACTTAAAAGGCTAAGAATCGTTAAACTCATTATTAATCTTTGTCTTCTACTTCTGAGGCATTAAAAATAGCTGCTCTTCTTGGAGCTGGCATGATTGAATTTTCTCCTTTAACAGCTTTCCAAACAACCTCGCTTAATTCTAAATCAGGAACTGAATCTTCTTTCTTGAAATTGAATTTCGCACTTTTTATGCTGCTAGGCGTTTCTTTTACCGTCACTTCGAATAAGTTGGTACGGGGTAATTCATGTTGAAAAGGCGATGTATTAGCCTCTTTTGAAAAACTTTTGAACATAGGAGTAGCCGCCGCATCATATTGACTCATTGGAGGCAAACCTAGTATCAATTCCATGGTTCTTAACATAGAAGAAGTAGAATAGGGTGTGTGATCTACAAAGCCTCGTTTAACGAAACCTCCTGCTAAATATGCTGTTGTTCTATGTGCATCTACGTGATCGGGTCCATTTTGAGCATCGTCCTCTACAATAAATATGGCTGTCTCTTTCCAAATGGGTGATTTTGATAAATAATCTACGAATAAACCTACTGCATAATCATTGTCTGCCACGTAAGCATAAGGTGTTTTTTTGCCTAATTTTTGACCTTCTGTGTGGTCATTGGGAAAACGAATCGAATTGAATTGAGGAACTTTGTTTTGACTTAGTAAAATTTCAAAATCTTTTCTCCACTGATGAAAACGAGTAGTGTCCATCACATCTTGGTTGAAAGATTCAAAGTTGGGACAAAAATGATCTGCAATGGAAGGGATATTTGGTTTGAAATCATCTGCGAATTCTCCATAGGTACGATAAGAAACACCTGCTCTTTTGCAATAATCCCAAATAAAGCCATCTTTTGGATTGGCAATTAAGCGATTGCCTTCTCCGTCATAATGACCACCACGTCCACCATAAGAAGTTGGCCATGTTTTTTCTAAATAGTCAGTTGCATGGGCTGAAGTTGACCAATTGTGTCCATCAGAACTCACTTCTCCATCTACATAAAAATTGTCTAATAACACAAAGTCTTTGACTAGTTTATGTTGATTCGGCGTATATTTTTCACCAAAAAGTAGGAGAGTCGTATCTCCATTTCCGCCTTTCACATCCGATAATACTTGGTCATAGGTTCTATTTTCTTTTAAGATATAAAACACATATTTGATGGGTGATTTTTCTCCGACTTTGCGTGGAATTGGATTACCTTCTTCCCCTTTTACATTGGATTCAATTTCTTTATTATAAGGAGTATTTTGATAAACTGCCTCAGAAAGGATGGGTAGTTCTTTGGAATTAGGTTCATTGAAAATGGATAAAGTCCCTTTCATTAAACCTCCAATATATCCTGTTCTAACTTTTTTATTGTTATCTGATTTTTGATAAGTAACCGTTTGTTTTTTGTTGATTGGATTAGGTCCATCTGGATTCGCAAAAGATGAAAATCCTTTCCCGTTAGCTACATATAATTTTTTGTTGATGACCTTGATAGAAGTAGGATACCAACCCACTGGTATAAAGCCAAGAGATCTAGAAGATCCTGGTTTTTCTACTTCAAAAACTGCTAAACAATTATTATCCGCATTGGCTACATAGAGCTTTTCCTCGTCTGCAGATAAAGCAAGTCCATTGGTCGAGCTACCTGCTAAAGAATTAGGAAATAAAGCTGCATTTAATACTTCAATCTCTTTTCCTGTGGCTGTATTTATCACAGAAACGGAATTGTCGTTGGCATTAGCTACGTATAAAATTTTACCATTTTTGGTTAAAATCATTTCGTTTGGATGGTCGCCTACAGAAATTGGATTTTTAAATGTACTATTTGATACATCAAAAGGTAAAACTTGTCTTGCTCCCCAAACGGAAATATAAAGGATATCTTTGTTTTTATTCAAAAGACAAGTAAATCCTTCCGCTGGTAATTTATGTGTTGATTGGATGGATTTGCTTTTTACATCGATGATGTAAAGAGTGTTGTTATCTTTTGTCACTACATAGAGGATTCCTTTTGCATCATCGTATTCTATACCTGCTGGAGAAATTTCTATTTTTTTTTCAGTGGTTAATGGAATTTTATCAGTTTCTATCAATTTTTCATTTTCAATTTTGAAAACAATTATTTGATTGTCATTTCCTCCTGAAACAAAAACGGTTTGATTGTCAGCCGCAACTTTTAATCCATACCAAGATTTTTCTAATTCTTTGCTATCAAGTACCTTTTGGTTTTTAACGTCTATCAATTGTAAACTTTGAACGCTTTGCCCATTATTGGTAGCCAATAAATATTTTTGATTGGGGCTAGTAACGATGTTTAAGGGTAAATCTCCCAAGGGTAATGATGTACCATGTGGTGAAAGTTTCCAGCCATTTGGGAGTGTAACTCTACTTTTTGCAATTTGATCAACTAAATTTTGTTGCGCAAAAAGCATTCTTGAAGATAAAGTAATAAAAAGGGAAATCCCTAAGAGTAATCTGTTTTTCATTTTTAAAAGATTTTGAACACAAATTAAAACCTTTTAAATGAATTTTATATGATGTAATGATTAAATCTGCTTATTCAGGTACAACTCCATCGCTATGTCCCATTAAATGATTGTCATTCATCCAGTTAGGGAAAATTTGATAATGTTTTTCTTTGATCAACTTCATGATGATTTCTCTTAATTCAGACAAATTGCTTTTTTGTTCTGCTGAAATGAATACTGTTTGAGGTTGATTGCTTTGCCAATGGGTATTTTTTAAAAATTCAGTGACACGCTCCATTTTGCTTTTTTGAACTTCTCCATCCTCATTGACAAAACTACCTTCAAAAAAGACATCTTCTACCTTATATAAATCGATTTTATTGAAAACTAAAATGGTCGGCTTATCACCAATGCCCATTTCATTTAAAATTCCTTGAACTACCTCGATTTGCTCTTCAAAATTTGGATGAGAGATATCTACTACGTGTAATAAAATATCCGCTTCTCTAACCTCATCTAACGTTGATTTAAAAGATTCAATTAATAGGGTAGGGAGTTTACGAATAAACCCTACGGTATCTGTTAATAAAAATGGAATTCCTTCCCAAGAAATTTTTCTAACGGTTGAATCGACCGTGGCGAAGAGTTTATTTTCTGCAAAAACATCTGATTTAGATAATTTTTGCATCAAAGTTGATTTCCCCACATTGGTATAGCCTACCAATGAAACACGCACCAAACGATCTCTGTTTTTTCTTTGTGTAAAAGATTGGCGATCAATGGCTTCTAGTTTTTCTTTCAATAACGAAATTCGATCATTGGCAATACGGCGGTCGGTTTCTAATTCTTTTTCACCAGGTCCACGCATACCCACACCACCTCGTTGTTTGGAAAGGTGAGACCACATACGGGTTAATCGAGGTAACATGTATTGATACTGAGCCAATTCAACTTGAGTTCTCGCTTGTACGGTTTGAGCTCTTTGAGCAAAGATGTTAAGAATCAAAAGGCTTCTGTCAAGAACTTTCATTTCCTTTCCACACAATTGAATAGAATATTCAATGTTTCGAACTTGCGATGGACTTAAATCGTCGTCAAAGATGATCATATCCACATCTTTTTCAATCACATAACTGATGATTTCCTCAAGTTTACCTTTTCCAACGTAAGTTCTATTATCGGGTTTTGCCAAGTTTTGGGTAAAACTTTTTAGCGTAACAACGCCTGAAGTAGAAGCCAAGAATGCTAATTCAGCTAAATACTCTTTCGTTTTTTCAGCGTCTTGCTTTTGGGTGCTTACCGCAACCAAAACAGCGGTTTCTTTTTCTTCGTCAGTACTATACACGTTTTTTTTCGTTTTAATGATAGCTAAAAAAAGCCTTCCTGAATAGAAAGGCTTTTTTATAGAAAAGAGTTCAATGTTTTATAAACTCTGTATTAATTTTTCATTTAAAGCTACATAATCATCATTTTTGCCAGCTTTAGCTAGTTCAATGGATTTTAATGCTGTCGCTTTTGCTCCTACTTTGTCGCCTAATTTTGCTTGAATTTTCGCTTTCAAGTGAAATTGCCAATAGGCAGAAGGATTTGCTTCATTTGCTTTGTTTACCCATTCTAAAGCTTTGTCTAAATGAATACCCTTTTCGAAGTAAAAACTAGCTGCTTCAAAATAGGGTTTTGAATCTTGAGACATAACTTTAGCAATGTTGGCTAAAATCTTTGAATCAATCTCTGTTTGAACGGGAATTGATACTTGTGTTTTTTCCCAAGCAAGTTGAATATCCAATTTATTCGAAGATATATTCGCTAATTGAATGGTAAAACTCTCTACCGATTGTGAAATCGAAGTACTTGGAACAGTGACATTAAGTACATTTTCTTCTGGATGATAGTTGAAAACACCGTCCGTACCTTTGTTGAAAATGATTTCCCACGAAGATTGACCTGGAATTGTCATTAATTGGTAGGTACCAGCTTTTAAATCTTTTCCTGCAATTTTAACATCTTCTCCAAAAGTGATTTTAGTTGCACCGTTTGCACCTGTTCTCCATAATTTGCCAAAAGGAACAATATCTCCAAATATTTTACGACCTTTAATTGCAGGTCGGGAATATGTCACTTCAATAGATGAAAGTGAAAAATCTTGTTTAAGAGTTTGACTTGGACTTGGAGCAGGTGTTTTGATTCCTTGCGCGTAGTTGGTAAAACCAAATCCCAATAATGCAATTACTAGTAATGCCTTTTTCATTTGTATTAGTTGGATAATGCCTCAGCTCCACCCACAATCTCCAAAATTTCTTTGGTAATTGCAGCTTGACGAGAACGGTTGTATTCTAATTTCAACGCTTTGATTAATTCTCCTGCATTTTCAGTCGCTTTTTCCATCGCAGTCATACGAGCACCATGTTCAGAAGCATTTGATTCTAACAAAGCTCTGAAGATCGAAAGTTTAATCGACTTGGGAATTAATTCATTGATTACCTCTTCTTCGTTCGGTTCAAAAATATAATCTACAGAAGAAGCAACTACTTTTTTATCATCCTGTTTTTCAACCAAAGGTAATAATTGCTCATTACGGATAATTTGAGTCGCTACGTTTTTGAATTCATTGAAAATAACCTCAACCACATCAAATTCTTTTTTAGCGAAAGCTTCTAAAACTTCCTCTCCAATTGCTTTAACGTTGGTAAAGTTTAATTTGGAATAAATTTCTGTATGAGTTGTATTCAACTTGTAGCCTCTTCTAGACATATATTCTGCACCTTTTTTGCCCAATGTTAAAATTTCAACTTGGCCATTTTGGTTTAATTCTGAATATTTCTCTTGAATGACTTGGATAGCAGCTTTACCTACATTGGTATTAAAAGCACCACACAAACCACGGTCTGAGGTAACTAAAATGATTAGAACTCTTTTTATTTCTCGAACTTCTGAAAAAGGATTTTCATTGGTTGATTCAGTTCTTGCTGAAACGGTAGCAATCATTTCAGCTAATTTCTTAGCGTAAGGGCGCATTTGAACAATGGCATCTGTCGCTCTTCTCAACTTCGCCGCCGAAACCATTTTCATGGCTTTGGTGATTTGTTGTGTCGAATTAACTGAAACGATTCTATTTCTTACTTCTTTTAAGGAAGCCATACTATTAAATTTTAAACTTCGTATTTATCCGAAACTTCTTTTCCTACTCTTTTCAATGTTGCTGTCAATGTATCATCAAATTTACCTTTTGCTAATGCAGCAAGGGTATCTTTTTCAGTTGCTTTTAATACATTGATGAAATCTTGTTCAAATTCGCGTACCTTGTTTACTGGGATTTTATCCAATGAACCTGTTGTAGCTAAATAAATCATAGCAACTTGATCTTCCACTCTTTGAGGAGCAAATTGAGGTTGCTTCAACATTTCTAAGTTACGACGACCACGCTCAATTGTTAATTTAGTAGACGCATCTAAATCTGAACCAAATTTCGCGAAAGCTTCTAACTCACGGAATTGTGCTTGATCCAGTTTTAAAGTACCTGCTACTTTTTTCATTGATTTAATTTGAGCATTACCTCCAACACGTGATACCGAAATACCTACGTTAATTGCTGGACGAATACCTGCATTAAACAAGTTGGTTTCTAAGAAAATTTGACCGTCAGTAATTGAAATTACGTTGGTTGGGATATAAGCCGAAACGTCACCTGCTTGAGTTTCAATGATTGGCAAAGCAGTTAAACTACCACCACCTTTTACGATTCCTTTGATAGAATCAGGTAAATCATTCATTGAACGAGCAATTTCGTCTGAGCTATTGATTTTAGCTGCACGCTCTAATAAACGAGAGTGTAGGTAAAATACGTCTCCTGGATATGCTTCACGTCCTGGTGGGCGACGAAGTAATAATGAAACTTCACGGTATGCTACCGCTTGTTTTGATAAGTCATCATAAACTACCAAGGCTGCACGACCTGTATCACGGAAAAATTCTCCAATGGCAGCTCCTGTAAATGGTGCGTAAAATTGCATTGGGGCAGGATCTCCAGCAGAAGCTGAAACAATCACTGTGTAATCCATGGCTCCTGCTTTACGTAAAGTTTGTTCAATTTGCTTCACAGTAGAAGCTTTTTGACCAATCGCCACATAAATACAGAAAACTGGCTCACCTTTTTCGTAGAATTCTTTTTGATTGATAATGGTATCAATACAAACGGCTGTTTTACCTGTTTGACGGTCACCAATTACCAACTCACGTTGACCACGACCTACTGGAATCATTGCGTCAATCGCTTTGATACCTGATTGCATAGGCTCTGTAACGGGTTCACGGAAGATTACACCTGGAGCTTTACGCTCTAAAGGCATTTCATATAAATCGCCTGTAATTGGGCCATTTCCATCAATAGGTTCTCCTAAGGTGTTAACAACACGGCCTAAGATACCGTCACCTACTTTGATAGATGCAATTAGATTGGTTCTTTTAACCGTATCTCCCTCTTTTACAAGGGTGGATTCTCCTAAAAGTACAGCTCCTACATTATCCTCTTCCAAGTTCAATGCAAGTGCTTTTAAACCGTTTTCGAAAACGATAAGCTCTCCTGCTTGTACATTGGAAAGGCCGTAAATACGAGCCACACCATCACCCACTTGGAGTACGGTGCCAATTTCTTCTAATTCTGCTTGGGTTTTAGCCTGTGATAGTTGTTCCCTAAGGATGGCCGATACTTCGTCTGGTCTTACTGATGCCATATAAAAATGGTGTTTACTGAAGTTTATTAAATACTTTTTAATTATAAAATTTCGGGTGCAAAATTAGTCATGAAATTTGATTATTCCCATAACTTTTGCAAAAAATGAGAGTATTTGTGATACTTTTTTTAGAATGAGTCTTTTTGAACAAAATTTTATCAGGTTAAATAGCGTTAAAATCAATTTAAAACCCATTTTTTCTGTAACTTCGAAACTTTGTTTTTAAAATATAATAATTCCAACTAATTGTTAAACGTTAATCATCATGAAAATTAAATTTATTTCGATTTTATTATTAATTACTGTTATTACTAGCAATGCATTAACCGCTCAAAATAAAACAACTGCAAAACCGAAAACGAAGCCTAAGCTTGCTTTAAGTCTAACTAAGGTTCCAGTGAGTGGATTTTCCAATGTATTGGACTCTGTTAGTTATGCAGTAGGAGTTTTAGTAGCTCAGAATTTTAAATCACAAGGGGTAACTTTAGATCCTAAATTGGTTGAAAGAGGTTTCGCCACTATTTTTTCAGGTGCAAATTCTATTTTACCAGAGCAAGCTTGCCAAAGTGTAGTTAATTCTTATATGATGAAATTGCAAGAGCAAAAGTCTGCTGAAAGTGCTAAACAATTCTTGCCGAACAAGTTGGAGGGTGAAAAATTCTTGACAGAAAATAAGAAAAAAGAAGGTATTGTAACGCTTCCTAGTGGATTGCAATATCAAATCATCAAAGCGGGAGATGGTCCAAAGCCAACCGCAAATGATAAAGTAAAAACACATTATCACGGAACTTTGATTGATGGTACAGTGTTTGACTCATCTGTAGACAGAGGAGAACCTATTACTTTTCCAGTTACAGGTGTTATCCCAGGATGGGTAGAAGCATTGCAATTAATGCCAGTAGGTTCAAAGTGGAAATTATATGTTCCTCAAAATTTAGCTTATGGTGCAAGACCAGCAGGCGACAAAATTAAACCGTATTCAACTCTAGTTTTTGATGTTGAATTGATTTCTATTGAAAAGTAATATTTTTAAAAAGGCTGTATGAAAAAGATCCTTCCTATTTTAATTCCTCTATCCTTGGTGGTTGTGCTGTTTTTGCACGGAAAAAATCCAGTGGATTTTAATTCTAATAACCTTACAAGTTATCAGGAGGGTGATTTACAACCTACAGCTACGCAAAAAAAAGTGGAGCGCCTCGTTTATGGTATTTTAAGTAATTACCATTACCGTAAAATTCCAGTCAACGATTCTTTATCTTCCAAAATTTATGATGCCTATTTAAAGGAGTTAGATCCAAATAAAGTTTATTTTTTAGCTTCAGACATCAAAGAATTAGAAGATTATCGCTACACCATCGATGAGCAATTGAATTTAGGCGATTTAACTTCCGCCTTCAAAATCTATAATTTATACCAAGTTAGAATGAAGGAAAGATTTGCATTTATCAACCAAGTCTTGACTCAAACCCAAGATTTTAATTTAGATGAAAGCTATTCTCCAAATCGAGATAAAGCAACTTGGGCTAATTCAAAAGAGGAATTGAACGATTATTGGAGAAAAGATATTAAGCGTCAATTGTTGGATTGGAAAATTGGTGGCAAAGCTGATACTACAGCTATTGGAGAGCTGAAAGAACGCTACAAGAGAAGCGAAAAATATATTGCCAAAACGAAATCGGAAGACGTTTTTCAGATTTTCATGAATGCTTATACTGAAAGCATTGATCCACATACTTCCTATATGATTCCTAAAGTTTCTCAGGAATTCAATAAAGATATGGCCCAAAGTTTTGAAGGTATTGGAGCAACACTTCGTTTGGAAGGTGATTATGTAACCATTCAAGATCTGGTTCCAGGTGGCCCTGCTTTTAGAAGTAAGCAAATCAATCCCAAAGATCGAATTGTTGGAGTTGCCCAAGGAGATGAAGGCAGTTTTGTAGATGTGATAGGTTGGTTTACTGATGATGCAGTTAAATTAATTAGAGGTCCGAAAGGTACAGTTGTTCGCTTGAAATTATTGCCTGCTTCAGGTGTAACGGGTTCTCCAACTTCTGAAGTCCGCTTGGTTCGTGAAAAGATCAAGATGGAGGAGCAAACAGCTAAAAAAGAAACCTTGCTACTTAATAGAGATGGAAAACCTTATAAATTAGGTTTGATTACCGTTCCTATGTTTTACCGCGATTTCGAAGGTGCAAGAAAAAGAGAGCAAGATTTTAAATCGACTTCTGCCGATGTTAAAAAGTTTATTAACGAATTTAAGCAAGAAGGAATCGATGGTTTAGTAATTGATTTGAGAAACAATGGAGGAGGGTCTTTGATTGAAGCTGTTGATTTAACGGGTTTATTCATAACTCAAGGGCCTGTCGTTCAAAGGAAACAATCCGATGGAAGAATCTCTCAAGAGGTTGATCGTAACCCTGAAATCTCCTACAATGGTCCTTTGGCAGTACTTATCAATCGTTTTTCTGCCTCAGCCAGCGAAATTTTTGCTGCTGCCATTCAAGATTATAAAAGAGGAATAATTATTGGAGAACAATCTTATGGTAAAGGAACCGTGCAATCGGTTGTTGATTTATCCAATTATTTGAATGATGAAAAGGATGAAGTGGGTCAATTGAAAATTACCTTGGAAAAGTTCTATCGTATCAATGGAAGTTCGACGCAGCATAAAGGAGTGAGTCCAGATTTTGCCTTGCCTTCTGCTTTTTCTGCGGAGGAATTTGGAGAAAGTTCTCAGCCAAGTGCATTGCCTTGGGACATGATTCCAACGACGAATTATCAAATTACACAAAGTGTAACAAATGATTTATTAGCTAAGCTACAAACAGCATTCCAAAATCGCTTAAAAACGAATCCTGAATTGTTGAAATTGAAGGAGGATTTTAATCGTTGGAAAAAATTAAAAGAACAAAATTCTATTTCTTTGCAATTAGACAAAAGAAAAAAGGAATTAGATGAACAAAAGAAAAAACCTGATGAATCTTTGGCTGTCATGGATGCATTGGCCATCGATTCTGGAGAAGCTAAAGTTGATAAAAAGGACGATAAAAAAGAGGATAAGACCAAAGATAAGCACGCAAAAGACGCTTATTTGAAGGAAGCAGAAAGAATCATGATTGATTTTATCGCAGGACCAAAGAAAGAGCTTAAGGTAGTTAATAAATAATCATGGCTGATTTAGCGCGTATTTTAAGAGAATCACTGCCACTTGTCCGTGAAACAGGTCAATGGATTCAATCTGTTATTACTAAGATAGAATTAAATGATATTATTTATAAAGGTAAAAATGATTTAGTTTCCTATGTAGATCGAGAGGCGGAAGCTAGATTGAAAGCAGGTTTAAGTGAAATTTTTCCTGAAGCTGATTTTATTGCTGAGGAAACAGCAAGCAATTACGATGAAGTAGGAGAGGGTTATTACTGGGTAATCGATCCTTTGGATGGAACCACAAATTTTCTCCATCAATTGCCCATTTATGCGGTTTCTGTGGGTTTGATTTTCAATAAACAACCTATTTTAGGATTGATTTACGAACCTAATCGGGATGAAATGTTTTCTGCTGCGCTGGGTCAAGGAGCTTATTTAAATGGTGAATCAATTCATGTTTCAATGCAAGAAGATTTATCTAAAAGTTTATTAGCTACTGGTTTTCCATATTATGATTTTTCTTATCAAGATCGTTACATTGATTTATTAAAGAAATTAATGCGTAAAAGTCACGGTTTACGAAGAATGGGAGCAGCAGCCATCGACTTAGCTTATACTGCCTGTGGACGGTTTGAAGGTTTTTTTGAAGCCAATTTAAAACCTTGGGATGTGGCTGCTGGTAAAATTTTGATCGAAGAGGCTGGTGGAGTCGTTTCTAATTTTTCCGGAGGCGAGGATGTGATTTTTAAAGGAGAAATTATTGGTGCTGGTCCAATTTTTCCCGAATTTGTGGAAGTTTTTAAAGAAGAATGGTTTAAATAATAAAGTCAATGGATATGGAATTTGTAATGATTTTATTGATTTTTTTGGCTGCCCTTTTCTACTTAGGGCGTATCGTTTACCTACAATTTTGGGGTAAAAATTCTTCTGGATGCAGCAAAGGCTGTGGTTCTTGCCAATCAATTTCTAGCGATTTTGATCAAAAAGATTTAATGTAAAATGGCTGGAACAGAATCATCGAGTGGGAAAATAGTTGATTTTAAAATCGTAAAACGGATTTATAGCTTTATAATTCCATATCGCTTCCAATTTTGGGGCTTGGTGTTTCTGATTTTATGTATGGCGGGAGTTTCTCCTGTGATTCCTTTAATGATTCGTTATACCTTAGATCATTATGTGTCTGTTCAAACATTTCAATCTTTGATTCAAATGTTTATATGGATGTTATTCGTATTGGCCTTACAAACACTCCTTCAATTCTCAACAAGTTATATTGCTGGTCATCTTGGCCAAACGGTCATACGCGATATACGTGTTCAATTGTATGAAAAAATCATTAAACTAAAATTGTCTTTTTTTGATGCAACACCCATAGGACGACTTGTTACCCGTACAGTTTCTGATGTGGAGACCCTGAATGATGTTTTTTCGGAAGGACTTGCATCTATTGCAGGCGATTTATTGCAACTGTTTTTAATTGTGGCTGTTATGTTTTATGCCGATTGGCGTTTGTCATTAATCATTTTGGCTACAGTTCCATTTATGTTGTTTTCTACCTATGTGTTCAAAGAAACCATCAAGAAATCATTCAATGAGGTACGATTAGCTGTGGCAAATTTGAATTCATTTGTACAAGAGCATATCTCGGGTATGACCATCGTTCAGATGTTTCATGCGGAAAAAAGGGAATTAGAAAAATTCAAAAAGATCAATCAAGATCATCGAGATGCTAACATAAAAAGTATTTGGGCCTATTCCGTTTATTTTCCAGTGGCGGACGTTATTGGTGCAATAGGAACAGGTTTTGTTGTTTGGACAGCTTCCACCTTTATTTTAAAAGAGCAACAAAGCATTGGTACATTAACCGCATTTTTAATGTTTATCAATTTGTTTTTTAGACCCATTCGAATGTTGGCAGATCGATTTAATACTTTACAAATGGGTATTGTGTCTTCTGAACGTATTTTTGCTTTGTTAGATTCCAAAGAATATATTCAAAATAATGGGAATGTTTTGAGTACAAAAATCCATGGAGATATTGAATTTAAGGAAGTTTCTTTTGCTTACAATGAGCCAGAATGGGTGGTCAAAAATGTTAGTTTTTCTGTTAAATCAGGGAAAACATTAGCTATTGTTGGAGCTACGGGTGCAGGTAAATCGTCTATTATTGGTCTTTTAAGTAGAATGTATGATTGTCAAAGTGGTGCGATCTACATTGATGGACTTAATCTTGTCGATTATGAAATCGAAAGTTTAAGAGAAAATATCGCTGTCGTTTTACAAGATGTTTTTCTATTTAGCTCAAGCATTGCCTACAATATACATTTGGGCGATAAAAGCATTACGCAAGAAAAAATTGAAGCAGCAGCAAAAGCTGTTGGAATACATGATTTTATTAGTTCTTTACCTGGCGGATACGATTATCAAGTGATGGAAAGAGGGGCCACTTTAAGTGTTGGTCAAAGACAATTGATTTCGTTTGTGCGCGCATTAGTGAGAGATCCCAAAATAATTATTTTGGATGAGGCAACTTCTTCCATTGATTCAGAATCAGAAATATTGATTCAAAATGCCATTGCGACATTGATGAAAGGAAGAACGGCCGTGGTTATTGCACATCGATTATCGACCATTCGAAATGCAAATCAAATTTTAGTTATGGACAAAGGGGAAATAAAAGAAAGAGGAAATCATGAAGAATTATTAGCAAATGATGGACTTTATGCCCAGCTCTATCATTTACAATTTAGTAAAGCGTGATAAATTTCTTTTAGCCCGAAAATTATGATTATCTTTGCAAGCTTATGATGATTAAAAAATATATTTTTATTGGTTTTGTAGTATTACTTGGACTTAGTTCTTGTGGTAAATTTGAGAAGTTTCGCAAGAGCGCTAGCTTACCAACCAAATACAAAGCAGCTTTAGATTACTATAAAAAAAAGGAATTTGATAAGGCTGGAATTTTGTTAGATGAGATTTTACCTCTAATGAAAGGGGATTCTACACAAGAGTTAGCCACCTATTATCAAGCCTATTGCGATTTTAATCTAGGGAATTATTCTTTAGCAAATAGTCATTTCAAAAAGTTTTCTGAAGTATTTTCTAGAAGTGAATACGCAGAGGAAGCTATTTATATGGCAGCATATTCTTTGTACAAAGAATCGCCGAATTACAATTTGGATCAAACTGGAACCTTGACTGCAATTAATGAAACGCAGAGTTATTTGAATAATTATCCAGATACAAAATTCAAAGAAGAATGTAATCGGATTATTAAAGAATTACGTAAAAAACTAGAAAGAAAAGCATACGAAAAGGCGAAACTATATTACAAAACTTCTCCTTTTAATATCATGAATTTAAGGTCATCTGTGATTGAAATTACGAATTTTCAAAAAGAATATCCAGATTCAGATTACAATGAAGAAATGGCTTATTTTAAAGTCATTGCCCAATATGAATTGGCAAAAAGTACTATCGAGTCGAAACAAAAAGAAAGATTTTCGGATGCTTCTAAATTTTATTTAGAGTTATTAGACAAATATCCAAAGAGTTCATATTTGAAATTGACGGAAGATTTGTACACACAAAGTTTAAAGGAAGTGGAACGAATTTCGAAGCTGGAAGCCGAATATAAAGAAGCTTTAGAGAAAGAGAAATCGAATACTTCCAAAGTTGCGACTAGTCCGCAATAGTTATTACAAAAAAAATACCTTATTTTTGCAATCTTAAATTTAATAGAGATGTCTAAGAACCAAACGAATCCATCTATCATTACTCGTGATGTAGATAAAATAGCTGAAAAAACAGGTAATGTTTATGAATCAATTTCAATCATTTCACAAAGAGCTCGTCAGATTTCGAGTAAAATGAAAGAAGAATTGTCAAATAAATTATCTGAATTTGCTTCTTCTGTGGATAACTTAGAAGAAATTTTTGAAAACCGTGAGCAAATTGAGATTTCTAAATATTATGAGCGTTTACCAAAGCCAAGTTCATTAGCAATTGATGAATTTACAGCTGATAAAGTAGATTTTAGAGTTCGTGAAGAGGGATCTGAATCGAAATAATTAATCATAAAATTTTCAAACCGATGTTTTTGTTTCTAAGCTATTTCGCTTAAATTCAATGACATCGGTTTTTTTATGGCATATATTGAAATGTTTAGGTGCTATTTTCGTTTAAATTAATTGTTACAAAACTATTTATGATTAGCTCTTTCAAAGTTTTTTTCTCCTTTCTGATTGTTTCTGTTTTATCTGCCTTTTCTTTAATTGGGCAAGAAATTCAGTCAACAGTGACTATTAGTACAGAACAATTACAATTAGATCAGCAAAGAGGTAGTTCTCAAATTTATTCGGAATTACAACGTGTAATGCAAGAGTTTATCAATGGACGTCGATGGTCCACTGATAATTTTAGTCAAGAGGAAAAAATAAAACTCAATATTAATTTATTATTGACGAAAGCTTCTTCGCAAGGAGAATTTGAAGCAAATGCGAGAATCCAAGTTCTTAGGCCTGTTTATGGAACTTCCTATGAAACGGTCATTTTAAATATGATTGATAAAAGTTTTAATTTTAAATACCAGCTCGGTACTCCGATTACCTACAACGACAATAGCTTTAATGATAATTTGAGTTCAATGATGGCCTATTATGCCAATTTGGCTTTGGCGATGCACTATGATTCCTTTGGTAAAATGGGTGGCGATTTTTTCGTTCAAAAGTTATATAATTTAACAAACATCGCCCAAAATGCAGGTTCTGGCTGGGGCACTTTGAGTGACATACGTAGTCGTGTAGCTATTGCTGAAAATTTGTTGAGTCAACAATTGTTGGCTTATCGAGAAGTAAACTATACCTATCATCGAATATTGTTAGATACTTTTGCTGAAACACCAGATAAGACAAGAGAAGGAATGATTGAATTATTATCTCAAATTCGACAAATTAATCAAGTTAGACCTGGTGCAGCCACCATTCGTTTGTTTTTTGATGCAAAAGGCGATGAAATTTTTTCCATCATGGATGAAGCTACCACCACCGAACGACAAGCTGCTTTTGCTTATTTAAGTCTTTTGGATCCTACCAGAACGGAGAATTATAGAAAGTTGATTAGGTAATTGAAAAGAGAAAAGAGAAAAGAGAAAAGAGAAGATCTCTTACCTCTTACCTCTTACCTCTTACCTCTTACCTCTTACCTCTTACCTCTTACCTCTTACCTCTTACCTCTTACCTCATACATCAACACTTACATAACAAACCCCCTCTGTTTTTTCTGTTACTTTAAATCGATTATCGATTCGATGCCCAATGATCCAGGCAATGGACCCTTGGCTGATTAATACCATTGTTTGTTTTTTGATGTTAAGTGGTACTTTTTTATCTGTTAAGAAATCACTCACTAATTTTTTTTGATTCATACCCAAAGGACAAAACCAATCGCCTTCTTGTACTTTTCTTATTTCTAAAGGGAATTCTATTTTTTCTGCATCTAAACAAGCAATTTTGGCAGAGTTAGGTGCGGTGAAATTTTCGTCTTTTTCTTCGAATTCAATAGTCAATTTTTGATTTCCCATTAGAACAAATTCATCGTCTTCTTGAATAATAATGGGTCTAAATTCTGAATGGTCTTTTCTACTTATGACCCATTTTTGACGATCAATATTCAGGATATGACTTGGAGATTCAAATAATTTGCCAATTCTCTCTTCTCTTTTGTTTTGAATAATTTGATCTATTTGTTCAAATCCAAAATTCAATTTCGTTAAAAATCTTTGATAGAGAATTTTCGATTTTTTTTCATTCAATTTATTCTCTAAGGAAACATGTAAATTGCCCAATTCATCCGTTTTTACCTCCTCTTTTTCCCATCCTTCCATTTCTTCAGACAACCAGTCTTCAATGTCTTTGATTTTTGCACTTGTTTCCGATAATGTTTGCTCAAATTGTGGATTTAATTCTAAAAATTTGGGGATAATTTCATGTCGAATGAAATTTCTTTGGTATTTAGTAGAAGCATTGCTGGAATCTTCCCGCCAAGCTAATTTGTGCTGAACAACAAAATCAAAGATTGCTTCTTGATTTGCGAAAGCCATTGGACGAATGATATTACCATTTTTAAATGGAATGCCGTGGAAACCAGCCAAGCCCGTTCCTCGTGTTAAATTGATTAAAATCGTTTCTGCGCTATCCATTTGATGATGAGCTGTAGCAATATAATCATAAGATTCTCTCACTCGAATTTCTTCAAACCAATCGTATCTTAGAATGCGAGCAGCCATTTGAATAGATAGCTTTTCCTTTTCAGCATATTGATTTGTATCAAAAACGATACTATGGTAGGGTACTTTGAGTGTTTTTGCCCATTTTTTTACAAATACCTCGTCTGCCAAAGATTCCGCGCCACGTAGTCCAAAATTGACATGCGCAATTCCAAAATTGAATTTGGCTAAATGAAACAGTTTTGATAATATGATGGAATCGATGCCTCCACTAACTGCAAGCAATATTTTTTGATCTTCTGAGAATAAATTTTCTTTTCGAATGAAGTTAATGAAGTCTTCCAGCATAAAATTGGTAAATTGCGTATTCAAATTATTTGCGAAATTAATCAATCGCTTTTAGGAATGCGTCAAAAGGTAATTATTTTACAAATTCTCTTCTTGTTTATTTCTTTTATTGGGCTATCTCAAAACCAAGTACGAATCATTAATTCGGATAGTTTGAACGGAACGCCCAATATGAAAAACCTGGTAGGGCATGTCCTTTTGCAACAAGGTACTACCACATTAAGTTGTACCAAAGCCGTTGTGAATGAATTGACCAACAACGTGGAAGCTTATGGTAAGGTAAGAATTGTTCAAGCTGATACGGTTGTTATCACGGGTGATTCTGCTACATATAATGGAGATATGCGCCAGGCTTTTGTAGCTGGACACGTTAAATTAGATGACCATACGATCATCTTAAATACCAATAAATTAGATTATGATTTAAATTCGAAAACGGCTGTTTATAATACGGGTGCAAAAATTATTGACAAAAAATCTACTTTGACAAGTAAAGAAGGTGTTTATAATACGGTAACCAAGAATTTTTTGTTTAAGAAAAATGTGCGAGTAGTAGATAAAGAAGGAGGGGGTCTAAAGGCTGATTCTTTGAGGTACAATACTTATAGTAAAGAGGCCTATTTCATTTGTCCCACGGAAATCATCAATAAAAAGGATACAGTTTATACTTCAGCGGGTTTTTATAACACACAATCCAAGGTGTCTAATTTTACGGGTCGTTCTACTGCCAAAACAGATGAATATATACTTTCAGCTGACACACTTTTTTTCGACAGTCCCACGCAAATTGGTGTTGCAAAAGGCCGCGTGGAGTTTTTGAGTCAAAAAGACAAAGTGATTTTGACCGGGGATCACGGTCGATATGCTGGTAAAACAGGTATTACTCGTGTATTTGGGCATGCACTGATGAAAAATAAAATGGAGAAGGATACTTTGTATCTAACGGCGGATACATTGGTTTCGATAAATTCTAAAAAAGATTCGATTCGAAAACTGTATGCCTATAAAAATGTTCAAATTTATAAATCAGATCTATCTGGGAAATGCGATTCTTTGGGGTATGATGTGAAAGATTCTGTGATTCATTTTTATCAAAAACCCATTATTTGGACCAATGATTCCCAGTCCCAAGCGGATTCTATTTCTTTGTTTTTAGTCAATCAAAAATTGAGAGAAATGGACTTGAGAGGGCATTCTTTTGTCATTTCAAAAGATTCACTAGAGCAGTTTAATCAAATTAAAGGGCGTAAAATTTGGGTAATATTTCAAGATGATTCAAAGCTTAAACGGGTAAATGTAGAAGGCAATGGTGAAAGTATCTATTTTGTGGTAGATGATAAAAAAGTAACAACAGGTTTAAATCGAGTAGAATGTAGTCGAATGAATATGTTTTTCGCAGAAAATCAGGTCAAGAAAATTGTATTCATCACCAAACCAGAAGCTAAATTTGCACCACCCAATGAATGGAATGAAGAACTACAAGTGTTGGACGGTTTCAATTGGCGTATTCGGGAAAAAATCAATTTATCCATGATTCTTGATAAAGTAAAATTGGAGCTGATAAAACCCTCATTAGAAACTAAAAAAGAATCTAAAAAAGAATCTAAAAATACTCAGAAGGATAATCCAAAAGTTAAAAAACCTTAAAAAGTCACCTTTTGTCACTACAATTAGCCCTTTTGACTAATTATCATTTTTTTGAACAATAAAGCGTCGTAAATTCGTTGCATCTCTTTTGATATGAAACGAATTTTATTCTCATTACTTTTTGTTGGCATTTTGGGAATCCTATTTTTAGGAGTTAATTCCCTATTTGCTCAAAATGAAATGAATAAATCTCGCTTGAATTTAAAAAGAAATCAATCCGCCTATATTCCAAAATTACCTATTCTATTAGCCAAGCGTAGTTTCAAGGTGAAAACAACCTTGGAAACGAATTTGGATATTAAATCAAATAACTACATTAGTCAATTTCTTCAATCCAATTATGCCAATAATTCAGCGAATAAATCTGAGAATTTGGCGGATAAAAAAACACTTGAACTTGCGGAAAATGAAAATTATTTGTTCGTAAGTGATAAAATCATTGTCAGTAATTTGTATCCGAATCCTTCTAGCGATTATGTGGATGTTGATTATCAAATTTTAGGATCCATTACTGAAGCTAAAATCTCATTTTACAATATTTTAGGTCAGGAAGTGAAAGATTTGGTTTTGGAAAAAGATCAAAAAAATCTTCGTCTAAATTTGAAAGATCTTAACAATGGAATGTATATATATCAATTAATTGTAGATGGTCGATCTTTAGTTAGTAAGAAATTAATTTTACGCAAAGGATAAAAAAAAGGTGTACTCAACCGAGCACACCTTTTCAATCAAGCATTATTTTATTAAAAATTACTAACTGTTCTTTTAATGAAAGCAGTTAAATCTGCTCCTGTAAGTAAATTTTGAGATAAAAGAGCTAAATCGGCTAACTGCTTTACCAAGTCTTTTTTCTCTTCCTCAGAAGGCAATTCCACTAATTTGCTAATCACTGGATGATTGGCATTGACGGTAACTTGGTAGGTTGTTGGCATTGCTCCAAACATACCCATTCCTCCACCACCGGTTTTAGACATATCACTCATTCTACGCATAAATTCATTTTGGGTAACAAGTACGGGTAATTCATCTGGCGACATCGCTTCCACACTCACTACTTTTTGTTTATCATTCAATGTTTGCTCAAAAATCTGCTTAACGGACTCTTTTTGCTCATCTGTTAAAATAGCTTCTAATTGAATTCCAGAATCGATTAATTTGTCAATAGCATCAGCATCTACACGTTTCCATTGCGTTTTTTCAATTTTAGATTCCATGGTATTGATGAAATGACTATCAATCATTGAATCCAATTTTAATACAGAATACCCTTTCGTTTTGGCGGATTGAATAAAGGAATCTTGTAATTTTTGGTCGCTCGTATATAAATAAACTTTATTGCCGTCTTTGTCTGTTTGGGCAGCTTGAACAGCCTCATCGTATTCATTGAAAGTGAAATATTTACCTTCAGTATCTTCTAATAAGCAAAAGTCTTTCGCTTTCTCAAAGAATTTTTCATCAGAAATCATTCCATATTTCACGAACATTCCGATGTTTTCGAATTTTTCTTCAAATGCTGTCCTATCAGCCTTAAACAACTCTTGTAATTTATCTGCAACTTTTTTGGTAATGTAAGAGTTGATTTTCTTAACATTTGAATCTGCTTGTAAAAAGCTTCGAGAAACATTTAATGGAATATCTGGTGAATCAATCACACCATGTAATAACATTAAAAATTCAGGAACAATATCCTTGACCTCGTCTGTAATAAAGACTTGTCTACTGTACAATTGAATTTTTTCTCTTTGGAATTGAAGTTCATTTTTAACTTTAGGGAAATATAGGATACCCGTTAGATTAAATGGATAATCTACATTTAAATGAATCCAAAAGAGTGGTTTTTCTTGAAAAGGATATAATTCATCATAAAATTTCAAATAATCTTCATCTGTTAATTCAGAAGGGGATTTTGTCCAAATAGGATTCGGATTATTGATGATTTTATCTTGAAATTCTATTTCAATCGGTAAGAATTTACCATATTTTTCCAGAATCGATTTCAATCTAAATTCTTCTAAAAACTCTTCTGAGTCCTCTGCAATGTGAAGAATGATGTCAGTACCTCTATCTTTCTTTTTAGCTGAACTAATGGAGTATTCTGTGGATCCATCGCAAACCCATCTTGCTGCTTCTGATTTATCTTGATATGATTTTGAAATAATTTCTACTTCTTTGGCAACCATGAAAGCAGAATAGAAGCCTAAACCAAAATGACCAATAATACCTTTGTCGTCACCTTTGTCTTTGTATTTTTCTACAAATTCAGTGGCTCCTGAAAAGGCAATTTGATTAATGTATTTTTTAATTTCTTCGGCCGTCATACCGATACCATTATCCGAAATAGTAATGGTTTTTGCTTCTTTGTCGAAACTTACTTTTACTTTTAATTCACCTAATTCGCCATTGTATTCACCGATGGAGCCAAGGCGTTTGATTTTTTGTGTTGCATCTACTGCGTTTGAAACTAACTCACGAAGGAAAATCTCGTGGTCCGAGTAGAGAAATTTCTTGATAATTGGAAAAATATTCTCTGTGTGAATGGAGATGTTACCTGTTTCTTTCATGTTTTTAAAAATTAAGCTTGTTTTAAAAATTGTTTATCAAAAACAAATCCATTTTTTTTATCTGTGTCATATTGTCAGTGTATGTATACCCATATTATTTATCAATTGGTAAATCCTACATTCTTAATTCTACATTCCTCATACGTCATACATCATTCGTCATATTTCATAATTTAATTGTTAATTTCGAATCCTCGTTGTTAATAAATTTTCAAATGAAAAAAATACTTTTAATCGCTATTGTTTTTTTATTTGCTTTAAATGCAAACGCGCAGCAAGAATCCATCCGGATGGTATATCCATTTATGCCCTTGGCAATTAATCCAGCAGAAGCTGGTTCCAAAGGAGTTGCATCCATGACAGGTATTTATCGTAAAAAGCCACTTTTTCAAAATGCCGGTTTAGTAAGTTCATCACAACAATATTTTAGTTTTGATATGCCCATAAAGAATGAGTCGATGGGAATTGGTTTTTTAGCATTTAATACAGATCGATCTTTTGGAACTACTTCAGGTGGAATTTCATCTAATTTGGGAATCGTGGGAATAGTTTCGAAAGTAGTTGATTTGGGTAGAGGTAAACATTTGCGATTGGGTGGAAATCTAGCTGTCAATCAGTTTCCCATTCGAGCTGGGACGGGAAGTTCAATTATGGGAACAAGCTGGGGGATAGGTGGTGCCTTTGATTCAGAAAATTTTTCAATAGGTGTCAGTATGCCTACTATGAATTTGAGTGATTTGGGCTGGAAAACCAGTGCACCTATTTATGGTAAAATACAATACCTACATACTTTGGCAGATTATAACTTATTGAAGTTAGGCTCCGTGGTTCGTTATACCAATGGTATAATCGAATCAGAAATAAAGACAGATTTTTATGCAGTTTTTTGGTTTCAGGAGAAGATTGGAGCTGGATTGTGGTACCAAAATACAGGATCCGAGTTTGGGGGAGATGCTTTGTTAGGAAGTGTGGAGGTTCCACTTGGACATTTCAGAGTGGGCTATTCCTATGACTTTTTGGGAAAAAATGTTAACACAACACTTAGTGGTGCTGGCACTTCCAGTACTGCGATTGGTTCAGATTTAAGTTCAGGATTTCATCAATTATTTTTGAGGTATGAAATTGATTTGGGAAATGGCAAAATCAGGGAATTTAGACCTTGAGTATAATTGATGTTTGTTTGACTTTAACAAGATAAAATTTGACTATTATAAGTTTTTTAGACTAGTTTTTAAAATTGAATTATTTCATTTAAAATTTGTTCTCTTTTTTGTAAAAAAGCCTTCAATTTATTGAAATTAATAAATTTTCATTTCGTAAATTGCGAGGATTTTTTTACACGAGATTGTTACTCTTAACCAATTCGTTAACGTTTGAAACTTTTTCTGATTTTAATCAGAATTTTAAATTATGGATTCATTTTCCTTTATAGCTAACGCAGACACGCAGGTCATCGCTGACCTATACGAGGCTTATCAACAAGACCCCAATTCCGTAGATTCTACTTGGAAAGACTTTTTTAAAGGATTCGATTTTGCCCAAACATGGCAAGGCGATTCAAAGGGAGGTCAAACTGGAACTTCTGTTGATGCGAGTCATATACAAAAAGAAATGTCAGTAATCAGTTTGATTAAGGCATTTCGTTCAAGAGGGCATTTGTTGTCTAAGACAAATCCCGTTCGTCATAGAAAAGATCGTAGACCCCGTTTAGATTACACTGATTATTCTTTGGTGGAATCTGATTTGGATACGATTTTTCAAGCGGGTAGTTTTTTGGGAATAGGTCCTTCTTCTTTACGTAAAATCATTGCTTCATTGCATACGATTTATGCAGGAACGATAGGCTTTGAATATTCTTATATCCGTGAAGTCGATGTCAAAGAATGGTTGAGAAATAAAATCGAAAAAGAAGCTTTAGCTTTTAATCCAAGTGTTGACAAAAAGAAGAGAATTCTACAAAAGTTGAATGAAGCTGTTGTTTTTGAAAACTTTTTGGGAACAAAATACTTAGGTCAAAAACGTTTCGGACTTGAAGGAGGAGAAAGCACGATAGCAGGTTTAGATGCAATAATCAATACTGCCGCTGATGCAGGTGTAAAAGAAGCAATGATTGGAATGGCACATAGAGGTCGTTTGAATGTGCTTGCCAACATTATGCATAAATCTTATGAATCTATTTTCGATGGATTTGAAGGAAATGTTCCTGATCAAATTCATGGCGATGGCGACGTAAAATATCATTTAGGTTATTCAAGTAAGCATATATCGCCACAAGGAAATGAAATTTCATTGAAATTGGCACCTAATCCTTCTCACTTAGAAGCCGTTAATCCATTGGTAGAAGGATTTTGTCGAGCAAGTGCAGATGCGCATTATGATGGGGATTATTCCAAAGTTTTGCCCATTTTAATTCATGGTGATGCAGCGGTTGCTGGACAAGGAATCGTCTATGAGGTAACTCAAATGGCGAAATTAAAAGGATATAAAACTGGAGGTACAATTCACTTTGTTATTAACAACCAAGTTGGATTTACCACCGACTTCGAAGATGCTCGTTCTGCGATTTATTGTACAGATGTTGCAAAAATCATCGATGCACCGGTATTCCACGTGAATGGGGATGATCCAGAAGCGGTTGTTTTTGTGTCAAGAATTGCGGCGGAATTCAGACAAGAATTTAATAGAGATGTATTTGTTGATATGGTTTGTTATCGTCGAAATGGGCATAATGAATCAGATGAGCCTCGTTTTACACAGCCTACTTTGTATGCGAACATCACAAATCATCCAAATCCAAGAGAAATTTATACTCAAAAATTAATTGCTCGTGGAGATATTGATGCAAAAATTGCTGAGCAAATGGATTCTGAATTTAAATCAGAATTACAAGCTCGTTTGGATCAAGTAAAACAAAAAGTTCGCCCACCGTATATTCCTTTGAAATTAGATAATGCATGGTCTGAATTAAGATATGCTGAATCAAAAGATTTTGAAAAATCACCTGAAACAGGAATAAGTAAAGAATTAATTGATAAGGTTGCTAAAGCGATGACCACTTTACCAAAAGATTTCGCTGCTTTGAAGCAAATCGAAAAAGTAATTGCTGATCGTAAAGTTTTCTTTGAAAAAGGGCAATTGAATTGGGCTACTGCTGAGTTATTGGCTTATGGTTCACTTTTAGCTGAAGGAAAGATGGTCCGTTTGTCGGGTCAAGATGTACAGAGAGGTACGTTTTCTCACCGTCATGCTGTGCTTCATGATGCCAATACAAATAACAACTACAATTCTTTGGATCATATTCAAGATGGTCAAGAGAAATTACATATCTACAATTCACTATTGTCTGAGTATGGTGTTTTAGGCTTTGAATTTGGTTATGCCTTGGCTAATCCAAATGCTTTGGTGATTTGGGAGGCTCAATTTGGAGATTTTGCCAACGGTGCACAAACCATGATCGATCAATTCATTAGTTCTCATGAATCGAAATGGGGTACCCAAAACGGCTTAGTCATGTTATTGCCTCACGGTTATGAGGGCCAAGGACCTGAGCATTCGAATGCTCGTCCAGAGCGTTTTTTACAATTGGCTTCTGAAGAAAATATGATTGTTGCCAATTTGACAACTCCTGCGAATATTTTCCACGCATTGCGTAGACAATTAGCTTGGCAGTTCCGTAAGCCTTTGGTAGTAATGTCACCAAAATCAATTTTCCGTCATCCAAAAGTAATGTCTCCTTTAGCTGATTTCACAAAAGGAAGTTTCCAAGAAGTGATTGGAGATAATTTTGCGGATAAAACTAAAGTTAAAAAAGTATTACTTTGCAGCGGAAAAGTGTATTTCGATTTATTAGAGCGTCAGGAAAAAGATGCGAGAAAAGATGTTGCTATTGTTCGAATTGAGCAATTACATCCGCTACCTACTTTACAGATTGAAAAAGAATTGGCAAAATACAAAAATGCAGACGTCTATTTTGTTCAAGAAGAGCCAGAAAACATGGGATATTGGTCGTACATTATCCGTGAATTTGGCTGGGCTCGTTTCAAAGGATTAATCGCTCGTAAAAAGAGTGCTTCTCCTGCTACGGGATTCTTGAAGGTACATGGAGTAGAACAAGCTGCATTGATAAATAAAGCATTTGAATAATTAAACTAACGAAAGCCTCATTAAAATGGCCATAGAAATGAAAGTGCCCGCTGTGGGCGAATCGATCACAGAAGTAACTGTCGCAACTTGGAATAAAAAAGAAGGCGACTTAGTCAAATTAGACGAAGTTCTTTGTGAACTTGAGTCGGACAAAGCTACGTTCGAACTTCCTGCGGAAGCAGAAGGAATTTTACACATTGTTGCAAAAGAAGGTGATGTTTTGCCTATTGGTGCTACAATTTGTACAATCGAGGTAGTCAGTGCTGAAAAATCAGCGCCAGCTGCTCCAGTAGCTGCGGCACCAGTTGTAGAAGCAAAAGTTGAATCTGCTGCGCCTTCAGCTCCAGTGAGTCAAGCTACTCAAGTAATCGAAGTAAAAGTTCCACCTGTTGGAGAATCCATTACAGAGGTAACTGTTTCTGTTTGGAATAAAAAAACAGGAGATTCGGTGAATCTTGACGAAGTTCTTTGTGAATTAGAATCAGACAAAGCAACTTTCGAATTGCCAGCTGAATCGGCAGGCGTTTTGGAAATAATAGCTCAATCTGGAGAAGTTGTGCCAATTGGAGGTATTTTAGCTAAAATTACTGTTGGTGGCGCTGTATCATCAGCTGTTTCAGCCCCAGCAGCAGCACCTTCTGCCAATGTACAATCTGCAGATGCAAATTCATCTGTTAGTAGTTACGCAGCTGGTCATCCATCTCCTGCTGCAGCTAAGATTTTAGATGAAAAAGGTGTGGCAGCTTCATCTGTTACAGGTACAGGAGTGGGGGGTAGAATTACCAAAGAAGATGCCATTCAAGCTAATGTATCTAAACCTGCACCAGCTGCGAGTTCGGCACCAAGTGTTTCAAACGCTGTAGCTGCTTCTTCAAGTGCTGATTCAAGAGGTACTCGTCGTGAAAAAATGAGTTCTCTTCGTAAAACTGTTGCTAGACGTTTAGTTGCGGTGAAAAATGAAACAGCCATGTTGACTACCTTCAATGAAGTTGACATGAAACCTGTTATGGACATCAGAGCTAAATACAAAGATAAATTCAAAGAAAAGCATGGCGTTGGATTAGGATTTATGTCCTTCTTTACCAAAGCTGTTTGTGTTGCATTAAAAGAATTCCCATCTGTTAATGCTAAAATTGACGGAGAGGAAATAGTTTATAACGATTTCTGCGATATTTCGATTGCAGTTTCAGCTCCCAAAGGTTTAGTTGTTCCTGTGATTCGTAATGCTGAAAATTTGAGTTTAGCAGGCATTGAATCAGAAGTGGTTCGTTTGGCTGTAAAAGCTAGAGAAAATAAATTGACTTTGGAAGAAATGACTGGAGGAACATTCACTATTACCAATGGTGGAGTATTTGGGTCGATGTTATCTACTCCAATCATCAACGCTCCACAAGTAGCGATTTTAGGTATGCACAATATTGTTGAGCGTGCCGTGGTTGTAGATGGGCAAGTAGTGGTTCGTCCAATTATGTATTTAGCGTTATCTTATGATCATAGAATCATCGATGGTCGTGAGTCGGTAAGCTTCTTAGTTCGTGTGAAGCAATTATTGGAAGATCCAGCACGTTTATTATTAGATATTTAATTTTGAATAGGCTCCTGGTGGGCCTATTCCTTTTTTATTAGCCTTATGCAAGAATTTGACGTAGTAGTAATTGGTTCAGGACCTGGCGGATATGTTTCTGCCATCAGAGCCGCTCAATTGGGATTAAAAACAGCCATAGTTGAAAAATATGCTGTCATGGGTGGAACCTGTTTAAATGTGGGTTGTATTCCTTCAAAAGCATTATTGGATTCTTCAGAGCATTATTATAATGCAATACATAGTTTTGAGGAGCATGGTATTGTCATCTCAAAACCAAAAGTTGATTTGGCAAAAATGATTGCCAGAAAAACAGGTGTGGTTGAAAAAATGAATGGTGGAATTTCATTTTTGATGAAAAAAAATAAAATTACAACCTTTCATGGTTTAGGTTCTTTTGATGGTCCTAAATCTGTTAAGATAACCAAGGAAGACGGTTCGTCAGAAGTTATTTCTGCCAAAAATATCATCATTGCTACAGGTTCTAAACCAACTATTTTACCATTTATTCCTGTAGATAAAAAACGTGTAATTACTTCTACGGAAGCATTGAAATTGACTGAAATTCCTAAACATTTAATTGTGATAGGAGCAGGTGTGATTGGCGCTGAATTAGGTTCTGTCTATGCTCGTTTAGGCTCAAAAGTATCTTTTGTTGAATTTGCAGAAGGAATGATTCCTACCATGGATAAAACGATGGGAAAGGAATTGCAAAAATCTATCGGCAAATTAGGCGCTGATTTTTATTTTTCTCACCAAGTTACTGGAGTTGACAATAAAGGCAAGGAAGTAGTTGTTAAAGCTAAAAATTCAAAAGGTGAGGAGGTTGAAATAAAAGGAGATTATTGCCTTGTTTGTATCGGAAGAAGACCTTATACGGATGGATTGAATTTAGCTGCAGCAGGTTTAAGTGCAGATGAAAGAGGTAGAATTGCAATTGATGAGCATACCTTACAAACTTCGGTTCCTGGAATCTATGCCATTGGTGATGTAGTTAGAGGTGCTATGTTAGCTCATAAAGCAGAAGAGGAAGGCGTTTTTGTCGCGGAAGTTATCGCAGGTCAAAAACCCCATATCAACTATAATTTAATTCCTGGTGTAGTTTATACTTGGCCAGAAGTAGCATCTGTTGGTAAGACAGAACAAGAATTAAAAACAGCAGGTGTTGCTTATAAAGAGGGTTCATTTCCTTTCAAAGCATTAGGTAGAGCGGTTGCTTCAATGGATGTGGATGGATTGGTAAAAGTTCTTGCTGATGCACAAACAGATGAGATTTTGGGTGTTCATATCATTGGTGCTCGTGCTGCGGATATGATTGCTGAGGCAGTTGTTGCTATGGAATTCCGTGCAAGTGCAGAAGATGTGGCAAGAATGTCACATGCACACCCAACTTACACAGAAGCAATGAAAGAGGCTTGTTTAGCAGCTACAAGCAAGAGAGCTTTGCATTCGTAATAAATTTGATTGATTTCAGAAGGTGTAAAACGCAAGTTTTGCACCTTTTTTTTTGCCCAAAAATTTTAAAATCAGTTAACTTATAATTGTTGAATTTTATCAGTTTATTGTCAAATTAATATCTCTGCATTCCATATTTTTGAGCATTCTATTTACCTAACCTTTTTAAACTCATGGAAAAATATGTAATGCAATTGATTGATGATATGCAGGTGTCAGAAAGATCAAGAGAAGATTATAATGCGTCTGGATTTGTTCAAGTTGATTCTGAAAAAAGCTTTGAGGATCATTTGATGGAAATTGAAAAGTATTTTCAGAATGAGAATTTGAAATCAATTTCTGAAATAATTGGATTGGAATTGATACAATTTCCACCTTCTGATCGATTGGAAATTTATCAAATGAAAGAAATTAATAAAAGCCTAACTAGATTATTGAGTACTTGGTGCATTGAAGTAGATATGCCAAAGGTATTACCTGCTAATAAAAAATATGCCTTATTACTTTCTGTTTTTAACAAAAGAGTTCCCGTATTAAATAGTGGTACTGTTCATATTGAGCTTTGTGATTATAATGTGAAATCTTGCCCATTTGGGGAACAATTTTGTAATTGTAAAGATTGGGAACAAGCATAAAAAAAGACCTCCCTTATTTTGGGAGGTCTTTTTAATTAGTTGAAACAAGAGATTATTTTTTAGGTTCTCCTCCAACAGCACCTGTTTCAGATGGTTTGTCTTTGGCTTTTTCTGCCATTTTTTTAGCAGCACCCGCATAATCACCAGCTTTGATAAACGACATTTTAGTTAAGTCAATCGTCTTTCTTGAAGCTTGTAAAATTTGGTCTATCGTTAAACTACTTACTTTCTTTTCTAAATCTTCAGCCCATTTCAACGATCTGCCTAAATAAAGATTTGAATTCAATGTATTGCTCAAAGAATTATCTTGAGAACGAGTAACTTGTTTGGCTTGGATCCAAGATTTTTTCGCTTCATCGATTTCTTTCTGAGTAAAGCCTTCTTTAAGTACTTTTTCAATTTCTTCTTTAAAGGCTGCTTCTAACTTTGTAATGTTCTCAGGAGCATAAATGGCATAAGCAACAAATGCACCATTATTGTCTAAGGGACTAGCTGCAAATTGAGAACCTACACCATAAGATAATCCCTCTTTTTGGCGGATTCTATTCATTAATCTAGAACTTAATCCACTTCCTCCCCCTAACATATAATTAGCCAATTCCATCGCAGCAAAATCTGGATCAGAATCTGACATTTTTATGGGTTGATATACTAAGAAGAATGCATTAGCTTTATCAGGTGTTTCAATTGATTTTACCACTGCTTTAACCTCTTTGAAAACATCTGGAACCCTTGTAAACGGTTTAGGTGATTTCCATGATCCAAATTCTGTTTTGATCAATTCTTTAACAGCAGTTTCATCAAAATCGCCAACAACAGAGAAAGTTGCATTAGATGCACCGTAAAAATTCTTGTAAAAATTGATCGACTCTTCCAATTTAGCAGCAGTATAGTTCGCTGTTGTTTCTTCCATACTTGGTTGGTATCTAACATCATTTTTTGGATAATGTCCTGTACGCAACTGATTTAAGACATCGCTTGCTTTTGCAGATGGTTCACTTTTTTGTGACTCGATGGACGTTAAATTTTCTTGTTTTAACTTTTCAAATTCATCAGCTGGGAAAATAGGTTGCTTTAGTGCCTCTGCTACTAATTTTAAAGCTGGAATTAAATTATCCTTGGTAGTTTCAATAGAAACATTCGCTTGTGTAGGACCTCCTGAAATACTAACTCTCGCTTTAATTTTATCTAATTCATCTTGGAATTGTTGACGAGTATGAAGTTTAGTTCCTTTTGTCAACATATCCGCTGCTAAATCTGCAGCAGTAGAAGTTCCTAACAAGGATTTTTCATCACCGAAACGAAGCGTCATTTTTGCAAAAACAGAATTTCCCCTTGTTTTTTTCGCTAATAAGGCCAATTTTACACCACCAATAACATCTGTTTTAGTTCTGGCATCTATATTACTTGGAGATGGATCAAAAGCCTCACCCTCAGCAACTGCTGCTTTTCCTTTAAAATCTTTTAAGATCTCATCCACTTCTTTTGCTTCTGGAATTTCAGCTCTATCAGGTTTTTCAGTTGGATAGAATACACCCGAAGTTCTGTTGGCCGATTTAAAGTATTTTTCAGCTACTCGTTGAATATCAGCTGGAGTAATTTTTTCCATCATATTTCTTGTATGGAACAATAATCTCCAATCACCTTGGGCAATATATTCCGATAATCCTACACCTACTCTTTGAGCATTATTTAATAATAATTCAACATTTTTGATGTTTTTTGCCTTGATTCTATCTACCTCTTCTTGTGTAGGTGGAGTTTTAGCAAATTTTTCAATTGTTTCAATCATGATGTTTTTTACGGAATCCACAGATTTACCTTTTAAAACCTCCGCTCCAAAATAGCTGATTCCCGGTTCCTTTAATTGGAAGGAAAATCCAAATTGAGAGGAAGCTTTTTTCGTGTCTATCAACGCTTTGTACAATCTTCCAGACGGTGCATCGGTTAACAAATCTGCCATTACATCACAAGCGATGTAGTCTGGGTGTAATCCTGAAGGAATATGATAAGCCATTCCAACTACTTGCACATCGCCAACACGGCGCAAAACAACTTCTCTTTCTCCATCTTGAGTTGGTTCAGCTGTAAATGTTTTGGTTAAAACACGTTCTGGTCGTGGGATGATGCCAAATTTTTCATTGATTAATTTTAATGTTTTAATCGGATCAAATTTTCCTGCTACTAACAAAACAGCATTATCTGGTTGATAGTATTTTTTATAATAGGCTTGTAAATTTTCGATTGGAACTTTTTCAATATCTGATCTAGCACCAATAGTGGAATTACCATAGTTATGCCATAAAAAGGCTGTAGAAACAATTCTTTCCATCAAAACACTACCTGGATCATTTTCTCCTGATTCAAATTCGTTTCTAACCACAGTCATTTCTGTTTCTAATTCACTTTTGGCAATTCTAGAATTAATCATTCTATCTGCCTCCATGTCCAACGCCCAGTCTAAATTTTCATCTGTAGCAGCAAAAGTCTCAAAATAATTCGTTCTGTCTAACCAAGTCGTGCCATTGAATTGAGCTCCATGATCTGAAATCTCTTTGGCAACTTCTTTGTGTTTCTCTTTGGTTCCTTTAAAAACCATGTGCTCTAATAGATGCGACATTCCCGTTTCACCATAGCCTTCATGTCTTGAACCGACCAAATAAGTGATGTTTACAGTAATGGTCTGCTTAGAAGGGTCTGGAAAAAGTAAAACTTTTAATCCGTTGGCTAATTTGTATTCCGTGATTCCTTCAGCAGAAGTGATTTTTTCAGGAATAGAAAGGCTTGGTTTTGAATTAGTGGTGGCGACTACTTTTTGTTGCGCCTTCAAATTCGAAATTCCGATACTAATCAGAAATAACGATAAAATGATTTTCTTCATAAATGGAGATAGATTTGTTGTTAATTAGATAATTTGAGATTTTTTAGCTTGATATTTTAGTAGATTTTTATGAGAGGTTAGGATATTATTTGAAAGGTTGAAAATTACTTTTTGTATTGCTGAATTAATTTGAAAATTGCTTTCTGTGTTTCAATATTTGGGAAATATTCAAATATAATTTCATGCTTTTCATAGTCAAGTAACAAACCAGACTCCAAAAAATGAAAAGCTTCTTTGAATTGCCCTGCTTTTATTAAATAAATAGCCGAGCGATAGTAAAATTCAGCCTCTTCGGGTAATTCGTCGATGGCAGAAAGCATGATGTCCGCAGATTTTTCAAAATCGTTTAAATCATAATGCAATTGAGCCCATTTAATCCATGTTAGTGCAAAAAAAGAATCCAAGTCGATCGACTTTTGATACGCTTCATCAGCGGATATGGTATTTCCTAAATAACCTTCTATATCGCCTAATCCTGTCCAATATAAAGGATTTAGTGCATTTAACTTTAAAGCTTTTTTGATGAAATGCAAGGCTTCGAACCAATTGTTTAATTCCGTCAAACAAAATGCAATTCCATAAAATCCTTCATCCCAAAGAGGATCTATCTTCACAGATTCTTTATAGTAGCCTAATGCTTCTTTTAATTTTTTTTGACGCTCTAAACTCAATGCCAAGCTACAATACAATTCTGGATTTGGGTCGTCGTATTTTAAACATTCCCGAAATGCCTCTTCTGCACTAACATATTCTTTAGTATTCAAGTATGTATTGCCCAAATTATACAAGGAAGATGCAAAGCTGGGTTCAATCGCCAATGAATATTGATAGGCATCTATTGCCTTTTCGTAGAGTTTTAATTTGGAATAGGCAATGCCTAAATTATACCAAGCTGTATAAGAAAATGGATCTTTATCAATGAATGATTGATAATAGGGGATACTCTCTTCTATTTTTCCTACCTCATCCAATGCATTCGCTAGTTCTATGAGTGCATTTTCATTTTCATAATTGATTTCCAAGGCTTTTTTGAACATATCAATGGCCTCACGCGGTTTAGACCAAGCTAAATAAGCGAGACCTAATCGGAAATAAACCTCATCTTTTTCATCTGTTTGGTCAATACATGAAAGTAATAATTGTATTGCTGGTTCAAATTCATTGATTTGAGTCAATAAAGCTCCTTTAACCAATAATAACTCAATATTTGACGGAAATAATAAAATGCTATTTTCAATTAATTCAATCCCTTCTTCGGGTTTTTGAAGTTCTCCCAAAATTTGAGATTTTAAAATAATTAACTCTAGGGTATAAGGAAAATGATTTAAACCTAGGTCGCAGGCTTTTAAAGCTTGATCGAAATTAGCCAAATTGAAATAGTGATCCGCAATTTTTTCCAACGTCTCAATGTCAAAGAAAGAATCTTCTTCTTGATTGATCATTTTTTCAAAACGCAATAAAGTGGACGAAATGTCTTCTCTATCTTCGTTGTATTCTGGATCAAGCATAAAAAATAGTTTGATGTTGTTTGATGAACATATCCTCTAATTTAGAGAATTTAATTTAAGACTTAAACCATATTTTGGTTTAATTTTGTTCAAATTTTACAAAAGCATGTCCAAGTTTTCAGCAGTTATTGATTTAGGTACCAATACTTTCCAATTATTAATCGGATTTTTTGATGAAAAAGGCTTGGTAATCGTTGAAAATGTGCAAAAACCGGTTCAATTGGGAAAGGGAGCAATGAAAGATCAGATTATCCAAAAAGATGCCTTGGAAAGAGCTCGAATGGTACTTCATGAATTTAATCAAATCATTCATCCATATTCAGTCTCAGAAGTGAATGCCATTGGCACAAGTATTATCCGTCAGGCTTCTAATGCGCATGAATTGGTTGATATGATTCAAACTGAATTTGATTTTAAAGTAAGTGTCATTTCAGGAGAAAAAGAAGCTAGCTATATTTTTGAAGGAATTGTTCATTCTTTACCAAATGATTGGGATAAAAAGAGTCTAGCGATGGACATTGGGGGAGGGAGTGTTGAATTTATTTTATTTGAAGACAGAAAAGTTTATTGGAAACATAGTTTTGAGTTGGGCGGATTGAAATTACAGTCGCTTTTTCATCGAGATTCGGAATTTGATATAAGTATAAAAGATGACCTACAAAATTATGTTAGGAATGCTTTAAACCCTCTTTTTGAAATAGCTAACAAAATGAAACCACAAGCTTTAATTGGCGCTGCGGGAGCATTTGAAACAATTTGGGATTTAGAGAAAGCCTCGAAAGGTATGATAGAATCTAAAATATTGCCATTCCAATCTTTAGATGTTGAAATATTTTATCAAAACCTACGTTTCATAGAGGAGTCTTCCTATTTGGAAAGAAAAAAAATGGCCGGAATGAAACAATTTAGAGCGAGCATCTTTCCGTATGCCAATACATTGATTGATATAGTTTTGAAAGAGCTCCAAATGAAAGAATTATATTTATCTAATTATAGTTTAAAAGAAGGCTTTTTGTGTTCAGCAATTTTATCCAGCATAGATTCATAGAAATTGTGAAAAAAAAATCGTAAACTTGTAAATCATTCTAAAAATTAATTAATTTTTCAAATAGTCAATAATTTATGGCATTTTCGCTAGCTTCAATATTACTTCAAGCAGGCACTCAAGCCCTTGATTCAACTGCCGCAGTAGCAGATTCAGTTATCAATTCAGAACCAGTTCAACAAGTCGCTAAAGTGGCAGAAGACTTTTCTGTTTTAGACCTTTTAGGAAAAGGTGGATATGTCATGTATCCGATCGGTCTCCTATTTGCAGGGGCTGTATTTTTGTTCATAGAACGCTATTTGTACATTCGTAAAACAGCCAAATTGGATGAGAACTTTTTGCATACCATCAACGATATGTTGGTAAGCGGAAATGTTCAAAGTGCCATTACTTACTGTAAAACCTCACCATATCCAATTGCTAAATTGTTGGAAAAAGGCTTGTCTCGCCTAGGATCGCCAATTCGTGATATTGAAACGGCGATTGAAAACAAAGCGAAAGTGGAGATTTATAACATGGAGAAAAATCTAGGAATATTAAGTGCTATTGCTCGTATTGCACCGATGTTTGGATTCTTGGGTACAGTAACTGGTATGATTCGTACTTTCCATAATATTTCAACATCCAACAAAATCGATATTGCTACTATAGCGGGGGGTATTTATGAGAAAATGGTTACTTCTGCATCTGGTTTAATTGTAGGTATTATTGCTTATGTACTTTATACATTGTTAACAACTATGATTGACAGAACCATCAATAAAATGGAAATTACAGCCATTGACTTTTTAGATATTCTTCACAAGCCTGCCAATAAGGCCTAATTTTTAGATTAATTCGTATGAATTTTAGAAAAAGAAATAGAGAAGCATCTGAAGTTGAAACTGGGGCATTGGCGGATATCTTGTTTTTCCTATTAATGTTCTTTTTAATGATTTCAACTTTAGCCTCTCCTGATGCTATTAAGTTGTTATTGCCAGAAACCAATAAGCCTCAGAGTACTCCAGCGAATGAAGTAATTCGTTTGACAGTAGATGAAAATAAAAATTATTTCATCGATGATCGTCAAATCGATTTTGCAAATTTGGAAGAGGAGTTGACGAAAGATGTACAGGCGAAGAAAGCTGTTACTTTGATCGTAAGAATGGACAGAAATCAAACTGTTCAAGATTTGACAAATGTGTATGATTTAGCTGCAAAATTAAACCTAGCAATGGTTATGGCAGCTGAAAAGAAAAAATAAGTTATGGAAGGCTACTTAATAATAGCCCTTAAATCAATAGCCGTTTACGTATTCATCGTAGCGGCTATTCGTGTTTTTGGGAAAAAAGAATTTGCTCAATTATCGGTTATCGATGTTGTTTTCATCTTATTAATTTCGAATTCTGTTCAAAATGCCATGGTTGGGTCGGACTCTTCTTTGGAAGGTGGTCTGGTAGCAGCTTTTGCTTTATTCGTGATGAATTTTTTGCTGAAAAAGGTTACTCAATATAATTCAACCCTCAAAACTTTTGTGGAAGGGGAGCCAATTCTATTGATTTATGATGGAAAACTGAATGAAGAGGGATTGAAAAAAGCTCAAATTAGTTTAGAGGAATTAGAAGCGGCCATTAGAGAGCATGGCGTGGATAATATAAGTCATGTAAACCTTTCCATTTTGGAAACCGATGGAAATATTTCCGTTTTATCAGATAATTATAAAAAAACCACTCGAAGGAGGCATAAAGGGCACCGTATTATAGGTAAAAATAACGGTTAAGTCGTATCTTTGTGAATTGCTCACCTGTTTGTAAAGGTGGGAATCATTTTCTCTTCTATATTAATGGAAAAAATATTAAAGTTCGGAGGAACGAGCTGCGGAAGTGTTGAAAGCATTCAATCTGTATTAACCATCATTGAATCCAATTGGAATTCTAAAACCAAATTTGCTGTGGTATTTTCCGCGATGAGCGGAGTAACGAATGCTTTGTTAGAAGCAGGAAAATTGGCTTCCACAGGTAAAAAACCCGCTGAAGATCTTATTGCGAATATTGAAAATCGCCATTTTGAGCTAATTAAGCATTTTATTCCTGTTACTGGACAATCTCAGGTTATCGCTTCCATTCGAACACTTGTTAATGAATTAAGAGACGTCCTGAAGGGAATTACTTTGTTGAAAGAAATTTCTCCTAAATCATCTGATTTATTGGTTAGTTTTGGCGAGCGTTTATCTACCTCTTTAATTACAGCAATTTTATCCCAAAAAGGTTTGCCTGTCATCTATGTTGATGCAAGACAAATCATTCAAACCAATGATGCATTCGGGAAATCTGAAGTTAATTTTTCAGTAAGTAATCCATTGATTCAAGATTTTTTTACTAAAAACGAGCATAAAATTGGATTAGTAACTGGTTTCATAGGAGCCAATGCTTCTGGAGAAACGACTACCTTAGGTCGTGGAGGTTCTGATTATACAGCTTCCATTTTAGGAGCAGCATTGTCTGTAAAAGAAATTGAAATCTGGACAGATGTTGATGGTATGATGACTGCCGATCCAAGAAAGGTCTCTAATGCCTTTACCATACCTACAATTAGTTATGCTGAAGCAATGGAATTGACCCATTTTGGAGCAAAAGTAATATACCCTCCATCTTTGCAGCCAGCTTTTGCAAAAAATATACCCATTCGAGTTTTAAATACGTTTAATCCTTCATTTAAAGGGACAATTATTAGTCGAGTGGCTAAAAAAACACCTTATATTATTACTGGAATTTCATCGATAGATCATTTGGCTCTTGTTAATTTACAAGGCTCAGGTATGATTGGAGTGGCGGGTGTTTCTGCCAAATTATTTACCGTTCTTTCTCGAGAAAAAATTTCAGTTATTCTTATTTCTCAGGCTTCTTCTGAACATTCCATTTGTTTTGCTATTGAGCCTCAAATGGCCCAAACCGTAAAGGATTTGTTAGAAAAAGAATTTGCGCAAGAAATTGAAATTGGAGATATTGAAGGGATTGATATACAATCGAATTTATCTGTTATAGCAGTAGTGGGAGAAGGAATGCGCCAACATACTGGTGTAAGTGGAAAGTTGTTTTCTGTGTTAGGTAAAAATGGGATTAACATTGTCGCTACAGCGCAAGGTTCTTCTGAGTTAAATATATCGGTTGTGATTGATCAAAAAGATCTTTCCAAAGCCCTAAATGTCATTCATGAGACATTTTTCTTTTCACAAATAAAAACCATTCATTTGTTTTTAGTTGGAGCAGGTCTCATAGGTAAAACCCTTCTAGAACAATTAAAAGGTCAAGAAAAATATTTAGAAAAATACAAAGGCTTGCGAGTTAAATTAGTTGGAATTGCGAATAGCAAAAAACAATTAATAGATAGCAATGGAATAGATATTTCAACTGCGATTCTTGAATTGAATGAAAAAGGGATTCAGAATAAAATTGAAGATTTTGTCAGCGAAATCAAGAAATTGAATCTTCCAAATTCAGTTTTTGCAGATTGTACAGCTGATAAACATATTTATCAGCATTATTTGGGTTTATTTCAGACCAACGTTTCCGTGGTAACTCCTAATAAAGTAGCTAATTCAGGACCTTATCAATTGTATGCTGAATTACATCAAACGGCTCTTGCTAAAGGAGTGAAGTTTTTGTACGAGACGAATGTAGGAGCAGGTTTGCCGGTCATAAATACATTACAAGGATTAATTGCTTCAGGTGATCGATTTACTAAAATTGAAGGAGTATTATCAGGAACTTTGTCGTTCATATTTAATCAATTTAAGCCAGGGAAATCCTTTGCCGAAGTAGTTAAACAAGCGAAAGAAAAAGGATATACTGAGCCAGATCCAAGAGAAGATTTGAGTGGGATGGATGTTGCAAGGAAAATATTGATTTTGAGTAGAGAAATAGGTTTAAAATTAGAGTTTTCAGATATTACGATTGAAAAAATAATACCACAAAATTGCGAAGAGGCAACATCGGTTGATGCGTTTTTTGATGAATTAGAAAAATCGAATGTATTCTTTGAAAATATGGTTAATGAAGCCTATCAGCAAGGAAAAGTACTTCGTTATATTGCTACTTTAGAAAATCAAAAAATCACCATTGGCTTGCGGGCAATTGATGAAAAACATCCTTTTTATCAAATGGACGGTGCCGATAATGTAATTGCCTTTACAACAAAACGCTATCATGATCGACCTTTGGTGATAAAAGGGCCAGGTGCAGGAGCAGAAGTAACAGCCTCTGGTGTATTTGCCGATATCGTTTCATTGGGTAGTAATTTAGCTTAAATATCATGGAAAAGATTCGTGTTTATGCCCCTGCAACAGTAGCCAATGTGGCATGTGGCTTTGATATTTTTGGTTTTGCAGTTAATCACCCAGGCGATGAAATTGTATTGGAAAAAAGAACAGAACCAGGTATTGTTATCAAAGAAATAACTGGCGATGATGGTCGTTTGCCTTTAGAGGTCTCTAAAAATACAGCAGGAATTGCCATTCAAAAGTTTTTAGAGTTTATCGGAAAGCCTGAGCAAGGCTTTTCAATTTCTTTGCATAAAGATATGCCTTTGGGTTCAGGACTCGGTTCTTCAGCTGCATCTGCTGTAGCAGGTGTTTTTGCTGCAAATGAATTGATGGGAAGACCTTTGACTCAAAGTGAATTATTGCCTTTTGCGATGGAAGGTGAACGTGTAGCATGTGGTTCTGCTCATGCAGATAACGTTGGACCTAGTTTATTGGGAGGATTTGTTATTATTCGTAGCTATCAGCCTTTGGATATTGTTCAAATTAAAACTCCAGATGACCTGTTCGCAAGTATCGTACATCCTCAAATTGAAGTCAATACGAAAGATGCTAGAGGAATTTTAGATAAAGAAATTTCATTGAGTACTACAATTACACAAATGGGTAATGTAGCGGGCTTGGTTGCAGGACTATTATTGCCAGATTATGATTTAATTGGTCGTTCCTTGGTTGATGTGATTATTGAACCTTCGCGTTCCATTCTGATTCCTCAATTTGCTGAAGTAAAAGCAGCTGCTATTGCCGCAGGTGCATTGGGATGTTCAATCTCAGGTTCTGGTCCTTCTCTTTTTGCTTTATCTAAAAGTAAAGCAACTGCCGAGAAAGTCGCTCAAGCTATGGAGAATGAATTTAGTAAAGTGGGAATTGGGTCGGAACAATATGTGTCCAATATTAATCAAAAAGGCCCTGTAATTCTGCCAAATTAGGCTTTTGGGTGCGCTTGAAGATATATTTCCTTCATTTTTTCCATCGAATTGTGAGTATATACTTGCGTTGCAGCCAAGTTCGCATGGCCTAATAATTCTTTGATGGCATTTAAGTCGGCTCCTTGGTTCAACAAGTGCGTAGCGTAAGTGTGTCGTAAAACGTGCGGAGAAAGCTTCTCCAAGGTACTAACTTCCGATAACTTACTTTTAATCAATCGTTGTACAAACATTGGATATAAGGGCCCACCTTTGTCTGTAAGTAATAAGTTGCTATGCTCAAATGGACAAAATTCTAAGTATTTAGTTATCATTTCAGCCAAAAAGTGGGGAATAGGAATGATTCTTTCTTTGTTTCTTTTACCTAATACTCGAATTGTTTTTTGATGAAAATTGATGGAGTTTCGTTGCAAGGAAATTAATTCAGCTAATCTAATGCCTGTTCCATACAATAATAAATAGATGAGATAATCTCTATAATCTTCAAAGCTAGTTAATGGAACATCGATATTTAAAGGTTCAATTTCACTTTCACGCAGAAATTGGGGTAATTTTTTTTGAGTTTTCACCATCTTGATGGAACTCATAGGGTTGTCTGTTATCTTACCCGTTCTTAATAAATATTTATAGAATGTTCTAAGTGTAGCAATTTTTCGATTGATACTTCTATTTTCAATCTGCTTGTTAGAGAGTTCCACTATCCATGATCGGATGGTTCTGTGCTCGATTTCTGTCAGTGTTTGGCCTTCAGATATTGATTCAATGAATTGCGTAAATTGTTCTAAATCAGTTGTATAGGAGGTAATTGTGTGCTTGCTTAAGCGTCTTTCTACGAGCAAGTGTTGTAAAAAAAAATTGACTATTTCACGATTCATGATCGAAAATAGTCAATTATTTATGAAAATACGAGAAACTAGTTGTTGATGTTTCCGTAAGTCTTTTGCTTGTAAGATGCACGAATTAATTCAGTACGACGAGCGATTGATGGTTTTTCAAAAGCTGATCTTCTACGTAATTCTTTTACAACACCAGTTTTCTCAAATTTCTTTTTGAAACGCTTTAAAGCTTTATCTATCGACTCGTTTTCTTTGATTGAAATAATTAACATGTACGTATTGATTTTTAAATTGTTCGCAAATGTACAAATAGAAATTTGAAAATGCAATAATCGTTAAGATATATGTTCATATATTTTTCATAAATCAGTCCGATTTTTTTACCTATTTTTGTGATTCATTTATTTTACCTTATGTCCGAATTTTCCAGAACAACCGTTACAGCAGCATTAATATACGCCAATGGACCCATTCATATTGGGCATTTAGCGGGATGCTATTTGCCTGCAGATATTTATGTTCGATTTTTACGTCTAAAGAAAAAAGATGTCATTTTTGTTTCTGGGACAGATGAACATGGTGTGCCAATTACCATTAAAGCTCAAAAAGAGGGTAAAACACCTCAAGAAGTCGTTGATCATTATTATCAAGTCATTAAATCGTCATTTGCTGATTTTGGTATATCATTTGATATTTATGGGAGAACATCAGATCCTGTACATCACCAAATGTCTCAAGACTTTTTCTTGAAATTATATGAATCTGGTAAATTTATCGAAGAAACTACGCAACAATTTTATGATGAAGAAGCTGGACAATTTTTAGCTGATCGTTACATTGTTGGCGATTGTCCTTCATGTAAACAGCCAGGAGCCTATGGTGATCAATGCGAAAAGTGTGGAACAACCTTGTCTCCCAATGAATTATTAAATCCCAAATCTACGCTAAGTGGATCTTCTCCCGTTTTAAAACCTACTAAAAATTGGTTTTTACCATTGGATCAATGGCAACCAGCTTTAGAAAGTTATATTGCCAAGCATCCTGAATGGAAGTCTAATGTAACAGGTCAGGTTAAATCTTGGTTGCAAGAAGGCTTAAGACCCAGAGCAATGACCCGCGATTTGAATTGGGGAGTGCCTATTCCTTTGCCTGATACGGATGGTAAAGTGTTATATGTATGGTTCGATGCGCCAATTGGTTATATATCGATGACAAGTCAATTAAAGCCTGATTGGGAGAAGTATTGGAAAGCCGATGACTCTAGGATAGTTCATTTTATTGGAAAGGATAATATCGTCTTTCATACATTGATATTTCCTGCTATGTGCATGGCGCATGGTGAATTTCAATTAGCGGATCAAGTGCCAGCCAATGAATTTATGAATTTGGAGGGTGATAAAATTTCAACTTCGCGAAATTGGGCTGTATGGTTACATGAATATTTGCAAGAATTTCCTGGAAAACAGGATGTTTTACGTTATGCTTTAACAGCTTCAAGTCCAGAAAGTAAGGATGCAGATTTTACATGGACAGATTTCCAAACAAAAAATAATTCAGAGCTAGTGGCCATTTTGGGCAATTTTGTTAATCGTGCTTTTGTCTTAATTGATAAAAATTTCGAATCAAAGGTTCCTGCAAAAGGAGAGTTGACTGCATTTGAAAAGGATTTGATGGAGGCTGTGAATGAAATACCAACTAAACTCGAATTTGCTTTAGAAAACTATAAATTCAGAGATGCTTTGGTGTTAACGATGGAGGTTGCTCGCTTGGGTAATAAATATTTAGCTGAGACGGAACCATGGAAATTGATGAAAGTTGATTCTCAAAAAGCAGGTTCTGTATTGAATTTTGCGGTTCAACTAGTGGCGCATGTAAGCATCGCTTTGGAACCATTTTTGCCATTCACTTCAATGAAGTTAAGAAATGCCTTAGGTTTAACCGATTGTGATTGGTCTATGATAGGTAATTTTAATTGTATATCGGAAGGGCAAGCCTTGGCGAATCCAGGACTTTTGTTTGAGAAAATAGAAGATGAAACGGTTCAAGCGCAAATTGATAAATTAAAAAAGACAAAGGAAAATATGGAAATCGCGAATAAATCGGTTCCTGAGATAAAAGAGATCATCACTTACGATGATTTTGCAAAATTGGATTTAAGATTGGGTACGATTGTCGCAGCTGAAAAGATGGAAAAAAGCAAAAAGCTTTTAAAATTGACAGTGAATGATGGTTTTAAGTCAAGAACTATATTAAGTGGAATAGCTGAATCCTTTGATCCTGAAACGGTAGTGGGTAAGCAGGTAACATTTTTAGCGAATTTGGCGCCTAGAAAAATGATGGGGTTGGAAAGTGAAGGAATGATTTTAATGGCAGAGGGGCAAGATGGTAAATTGGACTTTTTGATGCCAGGGGCCAAAATGTGGGATGGAGCAAGTATAAATTGATAAGTAGGTAGAAAAAAATAAGGCTAGAAGAAACTTCTTGCCTTATTGCTAACCTCTAAACCTATTTAACTATGAAAATTTATACAAATATACTATATTTTTAGAAATAATATAAGTTTAATGCAAAAAAAATAAAAAAAAAGGTGTTGTTATAAACGACACCTTTTTTGATTACCTCTAAACCTATTTAACTATGAAAACTACTAACAATCTAATTTTAAAACACAATTACTAAATCTTCTTTAGTTTCAGAAAGTGGATTTAACTCATTTTCTAAAACGGGAGCTTGTTCCAAAGATCCCCAAATCGCATTGATCGCCTTTGCAGACTTGTTTATTTCTTTTATCCAATTCAACGACTTTTCGTCCGAAATATTTTGAGCTTGGCTAGAAATTGATTGAATTGTTTGATTAAAAATTGCTTTTTCCTCTTTACTTGCTACTAAATAATTCATCTGTTTGTTTTGGTAATCCTCTAAGATAGAGATTGTTAAACTTGCTGCAGATGATTGAGTTTTTGAATTATTCTTATTTATTAAAGTCTGAACTTTTTCAGAAAGAGTTTCTTTTGTTAATGACATGTTAAATGTCGAACCTTCTACATTAGAAGAATTACCGCTTGCTTTTACCGCTGTTGTGATTAAGCTTAGTCCAACTAAGCAGCTAATCGTTAAAATTTTGCTTTTCATAAGATTTGTTATATTTAATATCTAAATCAACGATACAAAATTATTGTATTTTTTTTATATCGCCAAACTTTGTTTTGAACAATTTTTGACACTAAATATTTATAAATTCTATAAAAGGTGTTATTTTAAGAATAAAATTAATGTATTTTTTAAAAATTCAAAATAATATTTGGTTAGTTTCTTTATTAGTTTTGAATAATTCTAATTTTAAAATTTAGGAAAAATTATAAAATTCTTTAAAAAATACAATTATTGGTTGTATTTGTTCATTGTTTTTTGGAGTCCTTCTAGGCAAAAATTTTCGATTATTGAATTAGTTCTATCCAAAATGCTAGGAATCACTTCAAATTCTTTCTCTGAAAAGTTGCCGAGTACATAATCTACTTGTCTGCCTTTGGAAAATTCACTACCAACTCCGATACGTAATCTGGCATATTCTTGAGTATTTAACGAGGCCTCAATACTTTTTAATCCATTATGTCCACCCGCTGATCCTTTGGGTTTTAAACGCAAGGTTTCAAATGGTAAAGCGATGTCATCGCTTAGTATCAATAAATTTTCTTTTTCTATTTTTAATTGTTGACACCAATAATTAACGGCCTTTCCACTCAAATTCATAAATGTATTCGGTTTTAATAAATGAATTTGATTTCCTTTTAGTCGAAATTGAGCCATGGATCCATATCTTTCACTGCTGAATGTTAGGTCTTTTTGCTTGGATAAATAATCCAAAGCCATAAATCCTATATTGTGTCTCGTAAATAAATACTCAGGACCAATGTTTCCTAAGCCGACAATTAAATAGTTCATTTCAATGTTTTTTTTTACAAAAGTACATCCAAATTTTTTAGGACAGTTCTTTGGCCTTAACTTCGTCAAAATTTTATGTACATGAAAAAGATCGCTTTAATTACGGGTGCAAGTTCAGGAATAGGGGAGGCAACTGCCAAATCTTTATCTAAAGAAGGTTTTGGAATCATTCTTTGTGGAAGAAGGAAAGAGGCTTTGGAACAATTACAAAAAGAACTTCCAACCGAAAGTTATATTTTAACTTTTGATGTTCGGTCTAAATCCGATGTTTTTGATTCGATTAATCGTTTACCTGAAAATTGGAAAAACATTGATGTGCTCGTAAATAATGCAGGAAATGCGCATGGTTTAGGTGCCATTCAAGACGGTGATATTGCTGATTGGGAATCTATGATGGATGGGAATGTCAGTGGATTATTATATGTATCAAAGGCTGTTATGCCTGTGATGATTCAAAATAAATCAGGACATATCATTAATATTTCCTCCATAGCAGGAAAGCAAGTGTATCCCAATGGCAATGTTTATTGTGCATCGAAAGCTGCTGTAGAGGCATTGTCACAAGGTATGCGACAAGATTTAAATCCCTTTGGTATCAAAGTGTCGAATGTAGCTCCAGGTGCTGTAAATACTGGATTTTCGAATGTACGATTTAAAGGTAATCAAGAAAAAGCAGATGCTGTTTATCAGGGGTTTACCCCTTTATATCCAGAGGATATTGCTGATTTGATTCGGTATGTAGTGATGGCTCCTGCACATGTAAATATTGCAGATGTGACGATTTTACCCACAGCTCAAGCTTCGGCTACTCAAATAAATCGCCAATAATTACACAATTCTTTGACGAACTGCTTCATAAATAATTACTCCAGCAGCGACCGAAACATTTAGTGATCCAACCTGACCATTTTGAGGGATCGATGCCAATTCATCTACTTTTCGAAGTAATTCATCCGAAATGCCATCCTCTTCAGATCCCATAATGATAGCTAAAGGCTCTTTTAAGTCCATTTGATAAATGGAATTTTTAGTCTTTTCTGTACAAGCTAAGACCTTCAGACCAGAATTCTGTAAAAATTCAACCGAGCTAATTAAATTGTCCTCTTTACAGACAGGTAGGAAATTCAATGCTCCTGAAGATGTTTTCATTGCATCAGCATTGATTTGGGCTGCTCCTCTAGATGGAATTACAATTGCATGAGCCCCAGCACATTCTGCTGTTCTAGCAATTGCGCCAAAATTTCTTACATCTGTGATGCGATCCAAGACTAAAATTAAAGGAATTTGTCCTTTTTCAAATGTATCTGCAATGACATTATCCAATTTTGCATAGTGTATCGCTGAAACGAAAGCGATGGCTCCTTGGTGGTTTTTTCTAGTAATTCGATTTAATTTTTCTAAAGGGACTTTTTGTACTTGAACCCCTTTTTCCTTCGCTAAATCGAGAATTTCAACATTTCCTAATTCACGTTGTACCAATAATCGATCAATTTCTTTACCAGACCTTAGGGTTTCTAGGACAGATTGAATACCAAAAACAAATTCTTTATTATCTGTTTTGGGAGTTGTAAAATGTCTGAATGGCTTTTTGTATGAGTTTTGATCTTTATCTATTGACACGTCTTTCTATCTTGTTAATGGAATGCAAAGTTCGGTATTTTTTTTGGTATTTTTTTTATTCTTTCGCGGAAGCCTTTAATCAACGGAATGATGTCACATTCTATCCTCATTTTTTAGAATATTGATTACCTTTGTATTCAAATTGAAAAATATGTACAAAACTACTGAAATTGCTTCCTCTGAAATCGCTTCTGATAATCCTGTTCATCAGCGTTTATTGTTCCCCTACAACCATGTGAGTACATTGGTTAATGGTGATTTATTGGAAATTGGATGTGGGACTGGTCGAGGAGTGGCAGTGCTTTCAGACAAGATCAATAATTATACAGGTGTAGATAAAAATACAGAACTGTTGGAAAAGTTAAGTGGTGAATATCCTGCATTCAAATTCATTGATATGTTTTTGCCGCCCTTGAAAGATATTCCTTCCGATACCTATGATTTTGTCATAACTTTTCAAGTAATTGAACATATCGAAAATGACGATTTTTTTCTTCAAGAAGCGGCTCGAGTTTTGAAGCCTGGAGGTAAATTGTATTTAACGACTGTTAATAAGAAATTTTCTCTAACTCGTAATCCTTGGCACGTACGTGAATATGATGCTAAATCGTTGGAGAATTTAATGAAAAAACATTTTTCATCTGTAATAACCCAAGGAATTCATGGAAATGAAAAAGTGATGGCTTATTACGAGGAGAATAAAAAATCGGTTCGAAAAATTACCCGTTTCGATCTTTTTAATTTACAATATTTATTGCCTCGTACTTGGTTGCAAGTTCCCTATGATATAGCTAATCGAATGTCAAGAGTTATTGCTTCCAAATCCAACAACCAATTGGTTAATTCCATTCAAGTGGATGATTATTTTTTAAATGATCAACCAGATGCTTCTTTCGATTTTTTTTATACAGGAATTAAATAAGAAAAATGGATTTTATTAATGATGAAATAGAAGCTTATTCTTGCTTGTTTTCTGATCCAGAAAGTGATTTGTTGAAAAAGTTGAATCGTGAAACTCATGCGATGGTTTTACAACCTAGAATGCTTTCAGGGCATTTACAAGGTCGATTTTTGGCAATGATTTCTAAATTAATGCAACCCGAACTCATTCTTGAAATAGGTACTTATACGGGTTATTCAGCACTTTGTTTGGCGGAAGGCTTATCCAAAAATGGAAAAATAATTACCATTGATATTAATGAAGAATTGGAAAGCTTTACTCGTTCGTTTTTCAATGAATCACCTTTTAGTCATCAAATAGATTATCGTATTTCTGATGCCAAAGACGAAATTAAGCAAATAAATGGGCCTATTGACCTAGTTTTTATTGATGCTGATAAGCGTAATTATGCTTTGTATTTCGATTTAGTGATTCCTAAAATGCGTAAAGGGGGATTGATTTTGGTGGATAACGTATTGTGGAGTGGTAAAGTAGTTCAAGAAAATGCCAATGATAAATCCACGATGGCATTGCGAGCATTTAATCAAAAGTGTCTTGACGACACAAGAGTAGAAAAAGTACTCCTTCCACTAAGAGATGGATTGTTAATGCTTCGAGTTATTTAGTAGGAACTAAAGATAATTTTTGACCTACTGTAATGGCCTGATTCGCACCTAATGAATTCCATTTTCTCAAGTCATTCAAATCAATTTGATATGATTTTGCGATTCTAAATAGATTTTCACCAGGTTTAACTACGTGGTATTGAGGTGAAACCTTCTTTTTAGTTGTTGATTGAGTTTTTACTTCAAGTATTTCAACTGGCTTTTCTTTAGGTAATTCTTTGTTAATACTAGAATCTACTTTCTTAATAGGTAATTGTGAATCAACCCAAATTTTATTTTGATCCTTGTCAGACTTAATATTAATCTCTCTGCTGATAGCTGGTTCAATTAAAAGAGGTTCTTTTTCAATCTTCGTTGAAACCTTTCTCACTGAATAATCTTCTTTGATTTCAGGTGTAAGCTCTTTCTCAACTACTTCTATTTCTTCCTTTTTTGGTAATTTATCAGCCATTTTTTGGGCTTTTTCATCTAATTTTTGAGAAATTAATTCCAACATGGGAATTTTTCTGAAATATTTAATTGGTTGACCAATGCTCAATAATGAATTCATGTCTAAATTGTTCAATTTTAGCATGGATTCTAACGTCATCCCATATTTATAAGCTAATTCTGTTAGATTATCACCTTCTTTGATTTTGTGGATTTTGATTTCCACTTGATCGCTTAAAATTTCTTTGTATTTTTTCTTGGGATATAGGCCTTTTGATTTTTGAGAAGGCACATACAATTTTGTTGTATCTACGGAAGCTGTCAGTATCAACTCTTCTGTTTTTTCCTCTTTTATATCGAAATCAGGCTTCTTTGCAGAAGTTGAAATGAATTCAGTGACATTGGAAGGATGATAAATAGTATAAGATTTATCATTCGGTAAATAATCTTTTAAGATCCAGGGATTATGTTTTTTTAAATCATCGTAACTGATTTTTAATTCATCAGACAATTCATAAAGATTTTTTCCTTGAGTATTATTGTAGCAAACTAAGTTAACATCGTTTTTTTCAAAAGTGCTGTCGCTAAAACAACCAACTTGGTCTTCCCAAAAGTTTTTGTAAGCCAAAAAGCGTAAAATATACCAATCCGTTGTCGAATCTACTTCGATTTCAGTTTTACCATTCCAATTATTGAAATAAGGGGATTTCTTCAGTGTTCCTAATCCCACACGGTAGGAAAGAAGTGTGCTCATCCAATTGTTTAAAACACCATTGTTTCTAGAAAAGTAATTCACTGCGCCTTTAGTAGCCTCTAAAATATGCCTTCTTTCATCTATTTCTTGATTGACTTTTAATCCCACATCAATAGCTGTAGCATATTTAAATTGCCAATAACCGACTGCTTGCGAGCTAGAAATTGCATTTGGATTTAAACTACTTTCTTGAACACATAAATACTTGAAATCATCTGGAATATTTCCTTGTTTCAATATTGGCTCTATAACAGGGAAATATAAGCGCATTTTAGCGATCAATCCCGCAACATATTTGCGATTACCACTGATCATATTCCATTCTTTCTCTAAAATAGGCTTTGCAGATGGGTGAATGAATACCTTTACATTACCCACGGCAATGCTATCAGGTATTATCTGATAGGCTAAAGCAGAAAGATTTAGAGAAAGTAACAGTAAAAGAAACAAGTTCTTTTTTATCATAGAATATGAAATGTGATGAATGGTTGGAATTTTAATCTCCACTTACAAAAATACCAAATTTATTTAAAACAACGTTTTTAATCCTGTTAAATTGTTTAAATCTTTTGTTTCGAAGATAGAACTTATTTTTACCTTTGTCTTTCAAATTTTAAATACATGATTTTAATAGACGATACGGTAATTAGTGAGGATGTAGCAGATGAGTTTTTTGTTTGTGATTTGGCAAAATGCAAAGGTGCATGTTGTGTGGAAGGTGATTTAGGTGCACCTCTAGAGGAGGAGGAATTATCGATATTGGAAAACATTCAAGAGGAAATCAAGCCTTTTTTGTCTGAAATTGGTCTTCAAGAAATTGAAAAATCAGGTACTTGGGTTAAAGATGAAGATGGTGATTTTTCAACACCTATCATCAAAGGTCGTGAATGTGCTTATGCCATTTATGATGACAAGGGCTATTTGAAATGTGGAATTGAACAAGCGTATTTCGCTGGAAAAACTCAATTTAGAAAACCGATTTCTTGTCATTTGTATCCTATCAGAATTGCCAAATTAGCAGAATATCAAGCCATTAATTATGAGCGATGGACCATTTGTTCGGATGCTTGTTCTCATGGTAAAGAATTAGGGGTTCCCGTTTACAAATTTTTAAAAGATCCTTTGATTCGTAAGTTTGGTACTAAATGGTATGCTGAATTAGAAAAGGAAATCGAAGAGAGAAAAGAAGAAATTTAATTCCTAATTATTTGAATTCATTTGAGCCCATCTATGAGGTAGTGAAACTAATTCCATTTGGAAGAGTTAGTTCCTATGGCGCAATTGCTGCTTATTTAGGCATGAAAGGTGGCGCTAGAATGGTGGGCTGGGCAATGAATGCGAGTCATACTTTGCATGATGTACCCGCTCATCGAGTTGTCAATCGAAATGGATTAATGACGGGTAAGAACTTTTTCGGTGGAGATCGAATGAAGGAATTGTTAGAAAAAGAGGGTATCGTTGTAGAAAACGACCAAATTCAGCATTTTAATTCAGTTTTTTGGGATCCTTGTGTCGAGCTTATTTAAGCTGATCTAAGTAGGATTTACCTCCTAGCATTCGCATTTGTCTTTGTATATTACTTGTTCTTCTCAACACATAATTGGAAGGATTTTCTATTGAAAATCGAATCGGATTAGGTAATACTGCTGCAATACGAGCAGCCTCTGATTTACTAACTTCTAAAGAGGAATGGTTATAATACCTTCTGCAAGCCGCCTCAACGCCAAAGGTCATTTTACCTGTTTCTGCCACGTTTAAATAAACTTCGAGAATTCGTTCTTTACCCCAAATTAATTCAATCATAAAGGTAAAATATACCTCTAAGCCTTTTCTGATATAGCTTCTATCTTGCCATAAAAACACGTTTTTAGCTACTTGTTGTGAGATGGTACTTGCACCTTTAATTTTCTTTCCTCTTAAATTGTTCTTTAATGCACCTTGCAAAGCTTCAAAATCAAATCCATTATGTGTAGGAAAACGTTGATCTTCCGAGGCAATAACAGCTAATGCGCAATTTTTGTCTATTTCATGGTAAGGCGTCCATTCACTGTAGATTTTACTATTTTCTCCATTTTTCAATGCGTCTATTTTTCGAACAATCATGGTAGGAGTAAAATAGACCGGTACAAACTTCAAAAGTAAAATAGCTACCACAGATGCAATCCATAGGTAAAATACAATTTTTAAGAATTTTTTGAAGTAATATTTTAGCGTATGCTTTGGTTGGGGATCTAACTCATTAGAAATGACTTTCTCGAATTTAGACGCTGTTTTTTTGATGCGTTTGGTGTTCGTTAAATCAATTCTTTGAGCCATTTTTTGATTGAGGTTATTATTTAGAATGCAAAAATACAATTCTCTTTTTAATTCATAAACTAAACAAGGAAAATATCACTACTTAATCGATCAGCAATTAATTTACCTTTCAGATTCAAAATGAAATTTCCATCCTTAATCTCGCCGAATTCCATTTGTTGCCAATTTTGAATTAAATCCAATTGTTCTGTTAATCCTTTTTGCTCCAAAATGGCTAAATCAATTCCCCATTTTGTTCTTAATCGAGTCATGATGTACTCATTAAATCGGTCTGCTTCACTTAATTTTTCGATTTCCGCATTTAATTCATTGTTCTCAATAGCCTGTATATATTTGATGTTGTTGGATACATTCCACTGCCGACTTCCTCCATTAAAACTGTGGGCAGAAGGTCCAATTCCTAAATATTCTTCCTGCATCCAATAACTAGTATTGTGTTTCGAATAGGCTCCATTTTTGGTAAAGTTAGATATTTCATAAGCTTCAAAACCCTGATCAGTTAACATGGAATGTGTCAATTCAAAATGCTTGGCCATTTCAGAGTCAGTGATTTCTTGAAATATTTTTTTCTGTTTTTGGACTCCGAAAACTGTTTTGGGTTCAATGGTTAAACTGTAGGCTGAAATATGTTGTACACCAGAATTTGTAGCTAATTGAATATCATGCTTTAATTCATCCAAATTGCTTGATGGAATACCAAAAATCAAATCAATACTAATATTGCTCAAACCTAAATCTTGTGCATTTTTGATTGCTTCTAAAGCTTGATTGCCTGAATGATTTCGATGTAAAAAAGTTAAGTTTTTATCGTTAAAACTTTGAATTCCAATACTTAAACGATTAATTCCTTGATTTTTTAAAGTTGTTAGATAAGAAATACTTAAATCTTCTGGGTTAGCTTCTAAACTTATTTCCGCATTTTTGGCAATGTTAAAGTGTTTCGAAATTTTATTGAAAATTGAATCAAGTTCTTGAGCATTGAGAAGGGAAGGAGTGCCTCCTCCAAAATATATGGTGGATAATTCTTTATTTTGAAGATAATTCGCTTGTAAATCAATTTCATTTAATAGGGCCTTTATTAATTTTTCTTTCCCATTCAATTGCGTTGAAAAGTGGAAATCACAATAATGACAAGCTTGCTTGCAAAATGGAATATGTAAATAAAGGTGCAATGTATGTTTGTTTAGGGTTCAAAAATTAAACAACTTAATTGCTTGGGATCTAACATATTAATGGCTAAATCTTGTATTTTTTGAGCGTCAATGATATCTATTTGTTCAAATATTTCATCCAAGGTTTCAATTTTTTCACGATCCAATAAACTTTTGGCCATCATTAACATAAAATTCAGGTTGCCTTCCTCGGCCATGGCTAATTGACCTTTCAGTTGCGATTTGATTTTTAGTAATTGGTTGGGACTTAGAATTTTATTTTGAAGTTTTTCGAATTCACGATGGATTAATTTGATCGATTTTTTAACTTGATTGGGCTCCGTTCCAAAGTAAATGGCCCAAAATCCTGAGTCCATGTATGAGGTAAAACTTGCTTCAATGGAATAAACCAATCCGTGCTTTTCACGCACAGAAACGTTCAATAATGAATTCATACTCGGGCCTCCTAATAGATTAATCAGCATAAAAAAGGCCAAACGATCGGGGTGTTCAATGGCAAAGGATTGTCGTCCAATGGCGACATGTGATTGAGTAATACCTCTTTTGACAATTTTTTCATTCGGAATCATTGCAGCCGGCACTATTCTTTTTTGTATTTGCTTTTTAGCAGGAATACTACCTAGATGTTTTTCTGCCCATTTGAATATTTTCTCATGTGGAATTTTTCCAATGGAAGAAAAAACAATCCGATGGGTGTCTAAATGGTTCTCAATAAAATGATTTAAATCCTTGGATTGGAACTCATTGACGGTTTTGTTCGTGCCCAAAATATTTAATCCCAAAGGATGATTGGGAAATAATAATTCATCAAAATCATCTTGAATGGCCTCCTCAGGAGCATCATAATACATAGACATTTCCTCTAAAATGACGCTTCTTTCCTTTTCAAGCTCTTTGTTTGGAAAAGTTGAATGAAATGTAATGTCTGTCAATAACTCCAGAGCTCTTTCGTAATAGGGCGACAAAACAGAGGCATGAAAACAAATTTTTTCTTTGGTGGTGTAGGCATTTAATTCGCCACCAATTACTTCCAGACGATTAATTATGTCAATATTATTCTTTTTTTTGGTCCCTTTGAATGCCAAATGTTCCCAGAAATGAGCAATTCCTTGATTTTCAATCGTTTCATCTCTACTTCCAATATCCAACATAATTCCCATATGGGAAATTTCGGTATGAACCACTTGTCTGTGAACAATAGTGATTCCATTAGAAAGAGTTCTGCTTTGAATTGAATTCATGAAAGGGGTTTTAACTAAAAATGTCTCAAATTTAACTAAATTTATGTCCAATTCATTCTTTTTTTTCAAATGAGCGACTCATCGAAAGTATTAATTATTCAAACTGCATTTTTAGGCGATGTGATTTTATCCACATCTCTTTTAGAAAAAATTCGGAATGAATCTCCACAAACAGAGGTGCACATATTGGTTAGAAAAGGGAATGAAAGTATTTTACAGGCCTATGATTATCCCATTTTGAAAAAAGTTTGGGTTTATAATAAACAAGAAAAATGGAAATCTTGGAGGCAATTAAGAAATAATTTGTCCTTAGAAAAGTTTGATCAAGTCATTTTAATTCAGCGATTTTTTGGAATGGGATTACTTAGCCTTTGCATTGGGGCTAAAAAGGTAATTGGCTTTGATAAAAATCCTTTGTCTTTCTTATTCTCGAAAAAAGTGAAACATAACTTTGGCAATGGGGATCATGAAATCAAAAGAAATTCGAATTTATTAAAAGATTGGCTGGGAAATAAGGTGTTTAAGCCCTATTTAAATCCGCCTGCAGTCGATTTGCCTAATGGATTAAGTCCTAAAAATTATATTTGTATTTCACCTGGTAGTGTTTGGGAAACAAAACGATTACCAATTCATAAATGGATTGAATTTATTCATTTACTACCCGAAAATCAATCGATTGTTTTAATGGGGGCACCCAATGAAAAAGATTTGTCTAATCAAATCGAACAAGCATTTCAAGGGTCCAATAGGCCAATATATAATGAAACAGGCAAGCATCCATTATTGGTTTCTAGTTATATTTTTCAGCAAAGTAGTAAAAGTTATGTAAATGATTCCGGACCGATGCATATATGTTCGGCAGTCAATGTACCTACAGCAGCTATTTTTTGTTCAACGATACCTGCATTCGGATTTGGTCCACTAGCTGATCAAAGTAAGATCATTGAGTTTCAAGGGGTTTTATCTTGTCGCCCTTGCGGAGACCATGGGAAACAGAATTGCCCTTTAGGTCATTTTAAATGTGGAAATGAGATAGATGTGAGAGAAATGATCTGATTGATATTTTAAGTTGAGATAGAAAAGAGAAAAGAGAAAAGAGAAAAGAGAAAAGAGAAAAAATACCTCTTACCTCTTACCTCTCATCTTTGCGCTGCCAACAAATACAACACCGCCATTCTGACTGCTACTCCATTTTCTACTTGGTCTAAGATGATGGAATGTGGTGAATCAGCTGCATCGGAACTTAATTCAACACCTCTGTTGATAGGTCCAGGGTGCATTAAAACAATTTCTTTGGGTAACTCTTCCAGCATTTGTCGGTTAATTCCGAAAAATTGAGCGTATTCTCTTAGGCTTGGAAAGTATTTAATTTGTTGCCTTTCCAATTGAATTCTTAATACATTGGCAGCATCACACCACGCTAAAGTAGATTTTACATCATGTGATACTTCAACTCCTAATGATTGTATATGTTTCGGAATTAAAGTGCTGGGGCCACATAAACGAACTTCTGCTCCTTGTTTTTTGAGAGCATAAATATTTGAAAGAGCAACTCTCGAATGTAATATATCACCGATAATGGCTATTTTTTTTCCTGCCAAATCTCCCAACTTTTCTTGCAGAGAAAAGGTGTCAAGTAAAGCTTGAGTAGGATGCTCATGCGTGCCGTCTCCGGCATTAATGATATTGGCTTTGATGTGTTTTGAAAGGTAGTGTGGTGCTCCTGGACTCGCATGACGCATTACAATCATGTCCACTTTCATGGCTAAAATATTATTAACCGTATCTAAAAGTGTTTCTCCTTTTTTAACGGAGCTTCCTGAGGCTGAAAAATTGATCGTATCTGCAGATAGTCTTTTTTCAGCTAATTCAAAGGATAATCGAGTTCTAGTAGAATTTTCAAAAAAAACATTGGCAATCGTAACATCTCTTAAAGATGGAACTTTTTTAATAGGTCTGTTAAGAACTTCTTTAAATTCTTTGGCAGTTTTGACTATTAATTGAATGGATTCTTCGTCCAAATCTTTTATTCCCAGTAAATGTGGCGATTTCAACATATTTAAAGGATCATTGATGAGTTATTAACCAAATTTTATCAGCTTCGTGGCCTTGTTCTTTCCATTCCACCAATACTTTTTCTGTAGGTAATGTGTTGACATTTTTACCGACATAATCTGCATGAATGGGCAAATCTCTGTTGTAAATACGGTCTATTAAGACACATAATTCGACTTTAGCGGGTCGTCCAAATGAATTGAGTGCATCCAATGCAGCTCTCACCATGCGTCCGGTAGCCAAAACATCATCTACCAAAATCACTCGTTTATTTTCAATCAAGAATGGAATATCGGTACTATTAGGAGAAACGGGGTCTCTTCTTCTGAAATCATCTCGATAAAAAGTTGCATCCAATTTACCTGTCTGAATGGTATAGCCTAAAAGTTCACTTAATTCATTGGCGATTCTTTCTGCAAAAAAGATACCTCTAGGTTGTAGTCCTAAAATAACAGTTTCTGTTTCACTGATTTGATTTTCAATCAGTTCTTGGCATAACCTTGAGATGGTTATTTCGAGTAATGGACTTGATAAAATCAGTTTACGATTCATTCCTACAAAGGTATTAATATTTTTATCTAAAATATACGCTCTTCACGATTAAATAAAGGTAATATCTGATCTTTTTCAGAAACAATCGGGTTTTCTACCCCCCAATCAATGTTTAAAGTTGGGTCATTCCAGCGAATTCCAGATTCAGCTTCTTTGTTCCAAAAATCAGTACATTTATAGACAAAAATAGTTTCTTCTAATGCGACAAATCCATGTGCAAAACCAACAGGAACATAAAGCATATTTCCTTTATCTGCATCTAGCAAGAAAGTTTCATATTGTCCAAAAGTAGGCGAATCTTTACGTAAATCAACAATTACATCATTTACTTTACCTGTCATACAGCGAACTAATTTGCCTTGTGCATGAGGATTTTTTTGGAAGTGCAAACCTCGAACGACACCTTTGGTTGAAAATGAATAATTATCTTGAACAAAATTTTCACCTATTCCGTTAGCTGAAAACAATTTTTGATTGTAAGATTCATAAAAATGCCCTCGGTCATCGTGATATTTTGTAGGTATAAATTCAATGACACCTGGGAATTTGTGTTGTATAAATTGCATAGAGTTGATTCTTAATAGGGTCGTTTTTTTGATATTGATAATAAAGACCTTAATTTGCGCCAAAATTATTCATAATTAGGCATTAATACAAAAGCCTTTGATTTTTCTTCCGAATGAATTCATCTGAATTAGTAAAACAAATAGAATCGAAAAAGTCATATTTATGTGTAGGTCTAGATACTGATCTTGCCTTAATTCCAAGTAGATTTAAGCGAGAATCGGATCCTGTTTTTGCATTTAATAAAGCGGTCATTGATGCTACTTTGCCATATTGTGTATCCTATAAGCCAAATATTGCCTTTTATGAAGCAATGGGGCCTCGCGGTTGGGAAAGCTTACAAAAAACAATGGATTATATACCTAAGGAGGTTTTTACCATTGCAGATGCCAAACGAGGAGACATTGGAAATACCGCCTTTAAATATGCACAAACTTTTTTTGAGCCTAGTTCAAGTGGATTTAATTTTGACTCTATTACCGTAGCTCCATATATGGGGCATGATTCTGTGCAACCCTTTTTAAAATTTGAAGATAAATGGGTGATATTGTTGGCCTTAACCTCTAATCCTGGTAGTTTAGATTTTCAAGTTTTGAAACAAGAGAATGGTAAAGCATTATTCGAAAATGTCATGCGTAAAGCCTTGGAATGGGGGAGTCCCGATCAATTGATGTTTGTGGTGGGTGCAACAAGAACAGACCATTTAAAATATATTCGAGAAATCGCGCCAGATAGTTTCTTTCTTGTTCCAGGTGTAGGTGCGCAAGGGGGGAGTTTAGAGGAAGTTTCTAAGTTTGGTATGAATTCCAAAGTGGGTTTATTGGTTAATTCTTCAAGGGGAATTATTTACGCAGGAGATGATACCGAGCAATCTGCCAAACGCGAGGCTAAGAAAATTCAGGAAGAGATGAGTCGTTATTTAGATCAATATTGGGTTAAATAATAAAATAGAAAACCATGGAATTAAGCATCAGTACACCTGCATTATTGTTCTCAACAGTCTCATTGTTGATGATCGCCTTTACAAATAGATTTATGTCTATGGCCTCTTTAATTAGGGATTTACATGAAAAATTCCAGAAGAATCCAGATAATTCTATTTTGTTACAAATCATGAATCTTCGTAAACGAATGTCATTGATTCGAAATATGCAAATTGTCGCCATTGTTAGTTTGCTATTTAGTGTATTTTGTATGTTTTTCTTATTTCTTGAATACCAAGTGATAGCAAGTTGGTTATTTGGTCTAGGTTTAGTTGGAATGAGTATCGCGTTAATCATGAGTGCCTGGGAAATCACGATTTCTACCAATGCTTTAGAAGTGGAATTATCTGATATGCAGGAGATTATTGAGAGGAAAAACGAGAAAGGTAAGAGGTAAGAGGTAAAAGGTAAGAGGTGGCTTCGAGAACCTAAGCCACCGAATTGTTTTTTTTTTTTTCTCTTTTCACTTTTCTCTCTTCTCTTTTCTATTTTCAATAAAACAATAAAGACTCAGAAATATCCCGAGCCTTTATTCAATCCGCCTAAGTAGTATTTTTTCTTGAATTACATCAAGTTGTATTTTCGTAAAATTGTACACAAAAATAGTAATATAATTCAAAATCAAAAATCAAATAGGGGATATTTTTTATTATTTTAATAAAAAATAGCATTTATTATTTAATTTTTTTCAAAAAGAAAACCTGTTTGGTATAATCAAACAGGTTTCACGATAATAGATAGAAAGGTTTTTGATGCTAGAAATTACGATTTCAGGATTAAAGCTGAAAGCGGTGGTAAATTGACTGAAATAGAAAACGCTTTTCCATGCCAATTGATTTCCTCAGTCATGATAGCACCTGGGACAGGGTAATCACTTCCTCCAAATTCGCTTTTATCTGAATTCAATAAAACTTTCCAAATGCCAGGCAAAGGCACACCAATGCGATAATCTTCTCTAGGTGCGGGGGTTAAATTTAAAATAACAATGGCTTGTTGTTTATTATTATCTCCTTTTCTGATGTAAGAAATAACTGAATTGCCATGGTCATTAGATTCAATCCATTCAAAACCTTCGTGAGAAAATTGTTTCAAAAAGAAAGCTGGTTCTTCGGTATAGATTTTGTTGAGAGCCTTAACCATGTTTTGGATTCCTTTATGAGAATGCTGTTCTGTTAAATGCCAATCTAAACTTTGATTATGATTCCATTCTTCTCTTTGTCCAAATTCCCCTCCCATAAACATTAGTTTAGTTCCAGGATGGCAAAATTGATGACTGAAAAGTAATCTCAAATTCGCAAATTTTTGCCAATCATCACCTGGCATTTTACTTAGTAGCGAATTTTTACCATAAACAACTTCATCATGAGAAAGAGGTAGGCAAAAGTTTTCAGAGAATGCGTAAACCAAAGAGAAGGTCAATTCATTTAAGTGATATTTACGATGTATCGGGTCTTTTTGCATGAATCTTAAGGTATCATTCATCCAGCCCATCATCCATTTTTGACCAAATCCTAAGCCACCTTGAAATACTGGTTTGGTTACGCCTGGGAAGCTCGTTGATTCCTCTGCAATGACTTGTATATCAGGGAATTCTCCATAAATATGAACATTAAGATCTTGAAGGAATGAAACTGCTTCTAAATAGTGATTTCCGCCGTATTGATTTGGTTCCCATTCTCCATCATTTCTAGAATAATCCAAATAGAGCATCGAAGCAACTGCGTCGACTCTTAAGCCGTCCACATGGTATCTATCGCACCAGAAGGCCGCATTAGAAAGTAAAAAGCTTCTTACTTCATTCTTCCCGTAGTCAAAAATGTATGATTTCCAATCAGGATGATATCCTTTTTTAGGGTCATAGTGTTCATATAAACAGGCTCCATCGAAATTTCTAAGGCCATGGTCATCACCTGGAAAATGTGAAGGTACCCAATCTAAAATGACTCCAATATTGGCTTGATGAAGTTTTTCAATCAATCGCATAAAGCCCTGTGGGTCTCCAAATCTAGAAGAAGGGGCAAAATATCCAGTTATTTGATATCCCCATGAAGGTGAATAGGGATGTTCCATGATGGGCATGAATTCCACATGGGTATAGCCCATTTCTTTTACGTACTCCACCAATTTGACCGCTAAGTCGTCATAACTCAAATAATCATTCTCCAAGGTTTTTTGCCAAGACCCCAAATGAACTTCATAAATGGACATGGGGGCATTCATTGCATTTTTCAAATGTCTCTCTTGCATCCAAGATTGATCATTCCATTCTTTGAAAGTGGTCCAAATGATACTTGCTGTTTTTGGAGGGGTTTCACAGTACAGACCCATGGGATCCAATTTTTCTAGGTATTCTCCTGACTTGGTTTGGATACCATATTTATAGGTTTCTCCGTTTTTAATTCCCGGAATAAAACCTTCCCAAATCCCTGAATCATCCCATCTTCTATAAAGCGGATGAGAAAATTTATCCCAAAAATTAAAATTGCCAATGACTTGAACAGATTCTGCATTGGGAGCCCAAACGGCAAAAAATGTACCAATTTCATTTTCAAAAGTAAGTTCAAATGCTCCTAGTTTTTCGTAAAGTCTTGTGTGTCTACCATTTAGGAAAAGAGCGACGTCGAAATCACTTAAGAGAGAATAGGGCTTAACTTGTGACATATATTTGAGATTTTTGATTAGGCTAAAATACTAAATAATTTCTTAAAAAAAATATAACTTTTTTTTGTCCATCTGTTTGAATTATTAATGAAAACTTCTACCTTTGCACCACAATAACCCACAACGGTCCGTTCGTCTAGGGGTTAGGACACGTCCCTTTCACGGATGAAACACGGGTTCGATTCCCGTACGGACTACAAAAGCCACTCTTTCGAGTGGCTTTTTTGTTTTTTTCTTATATTTGTTCAAATATATTTTTAGCTGTTCTTTTAAACTCTAAGTCATTAATAATCAAGTTTATGGAAGTACATCACCACAGCCATCATCCCAAAAAATGGAAGGAATATATTCAGGAATTCCTGATGCTCTTTTTTGCCGTATTTTTAGGTTTTATGTCAGAATATTACCTAGAATATCGGGCAGAGCGACATAAGGAGCACGATTATCTTTCTAGCATGGTTAAGGATCTACATGCAGATTTAGATGAAATGTCCTCCAAAGATAAAGCTATGGATGAATTGATGTCATCTGGAAATAAAATCACCGCTATTATATACAAGCCAAACTGGGAGAAAACAGATATAGATAGTATTTACCTAAATAGTATTGTCATGGTGACTCGATTTGTTAATCTTAATTTTTCTTCCGGAACGATCGATCAACTAAGAAATGCTGGAGGCTTTCGTCTCATACAAAATGAAGAAATAGTTTCTAAAATTTCTGATTATGAGAAGGGAAAAGTGGCAATTAGAGTTCAACAAGAAGCCATGTTGGAGCGTTGGGCAAGAGTGCACGAAATGCAAAATAAAATATTGCATTTGAATGTGTTTGAAGCTGCAGATAAAATGGGAAAAGTTAATTATAACCGAGAAACCCTAGAGCAAATAATTTCACGAACGGGTAAGGCTTTCCTTACAACTGATAAAAATACTTTTTATGAGTATTCCAATTATGTGAATGTCTGTAAAGGATATGTTGCATTCTATGAAATAATGTCAAAAATGCAACAACAAAAAGCCAAAGAGTTAATTCAATTAATTGAGAAAGACTTGGCGAATTAATTTATTTCGTTTTTTCCATTTCAGTTCCTTAAAAACAATCTTACTGTAATTTTCTAATTCATATAAAATCCCAATTTTTTTCCTGCCTAATTGTACGATGTCTGAATAGGCTGTGTAATCTTTTTTTGCTTCAGCAGTTGTACTTGCTTTGGCAATCAGTATATTTTTTTTCCATGTCAATCCATCGTCCTCACTGATTTTCAAACTTAATTTATCTCTATTCAAGGTATCTGACGTATTGGAAAAGGCAAGTATCGATTTCCCTTTCTTGCTACCCATATTAATCAAACTTCCTTCGCATATGGCATCCGGTAATTGCTTGTCAAAATAAATACTGTCCCATTTTTCACCTCCAGTTGAACTAATACCAATAATTCTTGAATGAATATCTCCTTTTTGATTCCTCATATTCATCATTAAGCGGTCTCCTGAAATTTGCGCAGCGGTGGCTTCATTACTTCCCGCTAAGGGAACTGTTTCTCCCAAATGGAAAGTCTTTCCATGATCATCCGTATAAAAAGTGTGTGCAAAATAGTCAACTCCTTTGTCGCTTAAATTACTTTCTGAGTGATTTCCTGCTACCAGCATTCTGCCTGCATACTTTCCAGAGGTAAACAATAATCCGTGACCAGGTCCATTGGCGTAATGGCGCCAGTCTTCTTTAAAATTGTATTTGGGGTTAAATTTCTCTTGCTTTGGACGATGTACTTGTAAGGTAATATTAATCGGTTTAGACCAAGAGATTCCTCCGTCTGAGGAGGTGATGTACCAAACTTCTCTAACACCTTTGCCACGTCTTATTTCTCCTTCATGATTATTACCCGTATTATAGAATAGAAAAATTCTACCCTGTGGGTATAGTGGATCTAATGTGTCTAAAATTGGAGTCGGATTGCCCGCTTGAAGTGAATCATAATCAACAATGGTAGAAATAGCAGACCAAGTTTTGCCTTTGTTTTTGCTGATTTTCAAAACAATATTGATGTCGCCAAAATCACTAGCTCCTTTCACTCGGCCCTCTGCAAAGGCTAAAAGATGCCCTTCCTTATTTTTGATGATGGCAGGAATACGATACGTTTTATGGCCTTCTTGGCCTGATTGAAAAACAAGGTTTATTTTTTGCGATAATCCAAGGAAAGGAAATAGCAGTAGTATTAGTTTTAGAGTAATCTTAGTCATTTTCAACGTATTAAATCTATTCCGAAATAGTCTATAAGTTGTAATTTATGTAAGATTTATATCAAAATGAAAGTATTGTGACCTTAAAGTAGAACGAAATTCAATATTAATAAAAGATTAAATGAATTTTTGGTCTAATTTTCAAATTACGATAACTTATATTTAGAGAATAGACTAATATTCTTTTTCTTTTATTGGTGCTATTTTCTCATAATCAAATAAAACGTTCAAATCCTTCCACTCTTCTTTAACTAATTTGTTGAATGTGCCATTCGGATTAAATCTCATTTGAATGATGGTGTAAGAATCTGACCATTCTGCATAAACAAATTGATCTTGAGTCCAAGTAGTCTTTTTCATTTTTCTCGCTAATTTACTTAGCTCGTCCAAATTGTATAGAGTTAAATCTGGAATTCTAGCAAATGGTGAAAATGGTGGCTTTAAAAAACGAAACATTGGTTGATGAATTTTTTCTTTCAAAGAAAATTGATTCAAATTATATGTTTGTCTTAAATTTGAGCAAATGCAATATATTGGACAAAAAAATGATCATTTTTCTAACTCTAGTTTTATATGTCCAAAATAAGTTTTCGGTGAATTCTTTTTGAGCTTTTTAAATGCATTGTAAAAATTAGATCTGCTCCCAAATCCACTTTCCAAGGCCATTGTTTCAAAGGTAAAATTTCTCCATTCTTGACTTGTTTTCATTTGTTCCTCAATGTAATTGAGACGCTTTAAATTCACATAATCAGGGAATGTTAGATTTGTGAAAGTTTTTATAAGCGTAGAAACCTTTCTATTGGGTATATCTAAAGCCTCTGCAATGGTTTGTGGACTTAAATTCTCGTCTAAGAAGAAGTGTTTTTGTTCAAAAATATTTTCAATTTTATGGAATAGGATAGCTTCTGTTTCAATTTTTTCAAAAGAATTTGTTGCAGTATTTTGCTTAAAGCTTTCTCCTTTCAAAGTAGTAATATCAAGCATTTTAGGATGATAAAACAAGATAAATGCAAGTACAACATGGTCTACAATTTTCAATAAATCTTGCCAATTGAATACAATAGCATTTTTGTGTGGGGAAAAGACAAAATATACTGAAACGATAATGCTAAATACTTTTAATATAAATACTCCAACTAGCCAACTAACTAAAATTATATTTTTCTTAAATTGTTTTTCGGGAACATGTTTGATGTAAGCATAGAGACTGCTACCTATAAGGACCGAGTAAATTGAATATTGAGTTAATCTGATAAATTGATGATAAGCAGGTTTTATCAGGTAAATACTATACTTACTCTCTACTAGGTAGGATTTTTTCTGTATAATTTCTTTGATCAATTCTAATTTTATCTCAGTTGGGCTCAGGTATACGGGAATTAATTCCACTAAATTGAGTAAAAATGGTAGAAAATGTAGTAAATCAATAGGTTTGAATTTTTTTTCAGGAAATAATACAAACTCTTGAAATAAATAAGCTAAAGGGAAAATAAGGTAAACAAATGGAGAAGATACTTTCAGTAAATAGGGGTGTAAAAGAAATTGATCCTCATTCGTCCAAAAGGAAACAAGGATAAGCAAAGTCAAATTTAGGAATTGAACACCTAAAAGCTTGCTAGCAATAAGTCCTTTTTGAAATAGTAATTTACTACCAATTAAAAAGAAAAAAAGACTTAAAAAAAAGTAAAAATAAATGCTTAAAAAAGAACTCAAAAACTTTATAAAATTATATATCGAACGTAGATTTTTTAAAATCCTCGTAAATTACAAATAAAAGAGTAATAAATTGACAAATTGTAAGATAAAATTGAATTATTCGTTCAAGGATTTTAGAATTTTAGATAAATAAGTGGTGTCAATTCCCAAAAAATTAGCCAATTGTTTTTGATTTAATCGCTTTACAAGCTTAGAATTAAAGCTTTTCAGGAAAGTGTATTTTTCTGATGCATCTAATGAACGTAGGAAAATACAAATATTTTGAAGCACACATAAATAGTTAAACAACTCATTTACCATGGTCATACACATTTTATTGTTGTATTCCATGATTTTAAACAGGACATTTTTTCGCATCGAAAAAATGACACAATCTTCCAGCGCTTCAACAACTTCTTCATTTATTTCCCCTCTTAAAAAGCTCTTGGGAAGTAAAATAAAGTCACCCTCCATAGAAAACCAATTGATATGCTCTTTACCATTCTGGTCAATCGTATATTTTTTTAATAATCCTTTTTCTACATAACAAACACGGTCTTCTACTTTACCTCTATCATAGAGTAAATCACCTTTTTTTAGTTTTTGAGCAAATGCTGTATCTAAAATGAATTGTACAAATTTTTGGGAGGAGTCTGAACTTTTACCAAAGGATTCTAAAAGTCTTTGTGATAATTTCATTTGTTACTAGTGACTTGATGATGAGGTTAAATTAATTATTGCTTTTTGAACGTAAGTATTGCAATTTAAATCTAAATTTTAAATAAATTTGAATTTAAACTAAATTTAAAGATTCCTAGCCCATGTAGTATTATGAAATTATTAGAAAGATTAAGTGCGAGTCCCTATTTAAAAAACAAATTTGATTCAAGAATTTTAGACCACTTAATGAGTTTGATTTTTTCTGTCAAATTGAAAAAAGGGGATATTCTGGTGTATGAAGGGGAGGTTTGTGATAAAATGTTTTACATAGAGAAAGGCCTTCTAAGATTGTTTTCAGAAAAAAATGGGGTTGAGGTTTCTACCTGGTTTGTTCAAGAAGGTCAATTTGTATCTCCAATTAATAGTTTTCAAAAAGAAGTGCCATCCCATGAAACAATGGAGGCATTGGAAGATTGTGTTGTTTACGGAATCAAAAAGAAATTATATTTTCAATTGATTGGTATGAGCAATCGATTTGCCATGTTTTCAGTGGTAGAATTGATGCAGAATTTGTGCGAGTTTCAAAATCAAACCATTCTTTTGAGAACACTGAACAGTGAACAAAAGTATGTATTCCTACAGAAAAATTACCCATCCTTATTAGAACGTGTCAGTCAAAAGCATTTAGCCTCTTTTTTGGGTGTTGAGGTAACCTATTTGTCCAAAGTTATTAAGAAGTTTAAAGAGAAGTAGAGGAGGTATGATGTATGATGTAAGACGTATGATGTAAGATGTATGATGTAAGATGTATGAGGATCCTTTTTTTACATTCTTAATTTTTAATTCTACATTCTTAATTTCTCTTAAGTCATTTTTAAACTAAAAAGGTTAGACTTAGTAAGTCTAACCTTTATTGTTCTGTGTTCTAAATTATATCATCAATCTTTTTCCCAAATAACCTATTGAAAGGTTACCTTCTTGGTTAGGATTAAACAAAACTACCTCCTTTAATTTGACTGTAAATTGTGATTTTGCAACTTTTTGAAAAATAGTTGTTTTTTTTTAATTTATTTCTAAAAATAGATCTACCAAGTTTGTTTGGTTAAATCGGGAAAAAGTGCCAATTCGTTCTTGAAAAATGTTGATTTAGCCAATTAAAGTCGTTATATTGATAATATTCTTATAATTTTGAATTTTTATTGAAGAGTTCGAGTTTTAATCTTTTTAGTAAAATTCCAAATACATTTCCTTTTAGATTATATAAATATTTTTTGCTTGAAATATCTATTTATTGCCCTCTTAAATATTTTATTGATTTTTAATATTGATTCTAATGCTCAGTATTTTGGTAAATCAAGATCAGATGATAATTTGGTGGCTCTACAGAAAGATACGTTATTGAATATTTGGGCAAGAAATTTAAAACATATTCAATTAGATACTTCACAAAAATGGAAACTTGCCATTGGGGGTGAATTAAGATATAATTATCAGAATTACGAACATTTCAATTTTGGCGAAGTTCCTTCTACTTTTTTAACCGATTCACCTCAGCAATTATTGCAGCGAGTGATGTTGCATGCTGCTTTGTCCACTAAAAATAAATTCAGAGTTTTTCTACAATTTAATCATACCGAGCGATTTTTTAATAACAACCCCATTAATAATCAATCGGATGAAGATATTTTTTCAATCCATCAATTTTTTTTAGAAATACCTACTTCAAAAAATGCTTTTCTACGTTTAGGAAAACAAGAGGAGGTTTATGGAGGGGAGCGTTTATTAGCTTCGCGGGAGGGGCCCAATACAAGGATGACACATGCTGGTATGCATTTTCGTTATAAGCAACCAAATTTACTTGCTGATGTATTCTGGGTTAGACCAATGATTATGAAGCCAGGAGCCTTGGACGATGAGCTATCTAAAGAGGATTTAATAGGGGTGTATTTTAGTAATGTTGATTTTCATAAACCTTATTTATTTGATTTTTATTCTATCTATTTTCAAAGTCCCAAAAGAGAATATTTGTTCAAAATAGCTGAAGAAAAAAGAAATAGTATAGGTTTTCGATTTATTTCAAAACCCAATAAATGGCAATATTCGATCGAAAATGTTTATCAATTTGGTAGTTTTGGAGAATCTTCCATAAGTGCATTTATGTCCATTTTTGATGTTTCTAGGCAAATACATCATTATTACACCTTAGGTTTTAGTGGTAATTGGGTTCCTGGAGATAAAAATTACGATGATAATCAATTAAATACCTTTAATACACTTTTTTCAAGACCTCCTTTTGGGCAAACAGTATCTTTAAACATTACAAATACATTAAATTTAAGTCCGTATTTTAGATTTCATCCCAATGATTTCATTCAAATGACTCTACGTGGATCTTTTGTTACTCGCGAAAGCTTGAAAGATGGATTGTTTTCTCCAAATATGTCGCCAATGCGTCCAATTTTAAATCATAAATTTGAATCAACGGCAAGAAATGTAGGTAATATTTTCACTTTAGAAACAAATTTGAATTTAACTAGAAGTTTACAAGGCCTGATTGAATTCGGTTATTGTGAGGCTGGAGATTATTTGAAAGATACGGGGAATGGAAAGGATGTTTTTTATTTTGCCATGAGAGCTGCTTATAAATTTTAAAGAAATGATTAATCAACTTATTTGTTTAGAGCCTGGAAAATTTCATTGGCAGAAAGTCGAAAAACCTAGGAGGAAATTAGGTGAAGTACTTATAAAGGTTCGTTGGATTGGAATTTGCGGGACAGACTTACATGCTTTTGAAGGTACTCAGCCATTTTTTTCATACCCTAGAGTCTTGGGACATGAAGTGTCGGGAGAAATCGTGGAAACGGAAGCGGATGAAGCTGATTTTATCCTTGGCGACCAGGTAGCCATTATTCCATATATTCATTGTGGTAAATGTGCTGCTTGTTGTTCTGGTAAAACAAATTGTTGCCAAACCTTATCAGTCATTGGAGTTCATCAAAATGGCGCAATGGTTGAATATATTTCAGTTCCAAAACAATTTGTTATTCGTGCGAATGATATTCCATTAAAACATTTGGCCATGGTTGAGCCTTTATCGATTGGTGCACACGGAATTAGAAGGGCAGGAGTCAAGGAAAATGATTTTGTGCTAATTATTGGCGCAGGCCCCATAGGTTTAGCAGCCATGGCATTTGCTAGAATCAAAGGAGCGAAAGTAATTGCTTTGGATTTTAATCAAAATCGATTGGATTTTTGTCAAAAAGAATGGCAAGTTGATTATGTGATTCATGGAAAAGAGGATGTCTCTGCTAGATTAATGGAAATTACTGCTGGAACTATGCCTCAAATTGTGATTGATGCAACTGGAAATTTGAATGCAATAAACAATGGTTTTCAATATCTTTCTCATGGTGGAAATTATACATTAATAGGCCTGCAATTGGGGCAAATTCAATTGAGTCATCCCGATTTTCATAAGAAAGAAGGTACTTTGATGAGTAGCCGCAATGCGACTCGTGAAGATTTTGAATATGTGATTGAATGTTTAAGAAATCAACAAATTGACCTAAGCAATTACATCTCCAAGGAAATTGATTTTATGAATTTACCTCAGGAATTTAATGAAATTCCAAAACCTGAAAATAAAATAATCAAAGCGGTGGTGGAGATTAGAATGTAGAGAAGAAGAGAGAAGAGAGAAAACGGGAAGAGAAACCTCATTCGATTTTTCTCTCTTCTCTCTTCTCTCTTCTCTCTTCTCTCTTCTTTTACCTCCTTACCTCTTACCTTTTACCTCTGATCCCCCAAAGCATCAAAAAGCAGATAAATCCATTTAGGATCAATTTAGCGAAACCAAATCCACCAAATAGTTCTTGTGTTTGAGTTTCTAATATATAAGTAATGATTGGCGATAGTATGCAAATAAATGGTACTAATTTGTCTTTTACAGGAATTTTGGTAAATAATCCAAAAGCGAATAAGCCCAATAATGGACCATAAGTATAACCCGCTAAATTAAATACTGCAGCAATTAATTCTTCGTTGTTGAATGCGTGAAATAATAAAATGACCACAAAGAACAAGGCAGAAAAACCTAAATGAACAAAGTTTTTTAATTTAATTCTCTTAGTTTCTTGGAATTTTTCTATGCTCAAGAAATCAATACAAAAGGATGTTGTTAAAGCAGTTAAGGCTGAATCAGAGCTCGCATAGGTAGCCGCAATGATCCCTAATAAAAAGGTAACGCCAGCCAAGGTTCCAAACTGGCCACCTAATGCCAAAGAAGGGTATAAGTTGTCTGTTTGTGCTGGAATGACTAAACCTTTGGATTGAGAATAAATATATAAAATTGATCCTAAAGATAGAAAAAGGATGTTGACTAAAAGTAATACCCAATAAAACCAAAACATATTTTTTTGAGCTTCTTTGATTGATTTACATGTTAGATTTTTTTGCATTAAATCTTGATCTAAACCTGTCATTACAATGGCAATAAATACACCGGCTAAAAAGTCTTTCCCAAAAAAGTGTTTGCTTTTCCAATCCCATTCAAACATGTGAGAATATTTGCTATCTCGTATGGTCTGATATAATTCGCTCATGTTTAAATGCATTTGTTGGCTCACCAAATAGATGGTTATGAACAAGGCAATTAATAAAAAGAGTGTTTGAAGTGTATCCGTGTAAATAATGGTTTGTACACCCCCTTTGTGGGTATATATCCAAATTAATAAAATGGATATAAAAACAGTTACAATGAATGGAACCCCAATAGGTTCAAAAATGGCTAATTGTAAAACATTGACCGCTAAAAATAGTCTGGCTGCAGAACCTATTGTTCTTGAAAGAAGAAAAAAGGCAGAACCCGTTTTGTATGACCAAAAACCAAATCTGGATTCTAAATAAGTATAGATCGAAATTAGATTTAATCGATAGTAAAGAGGCATCAATACCAATGCTATCGTTAAATAGCCAATAGAATGCCCAAGAATAATTTGAAAATAGGTAAAGTCTGTTTTGCCAACTGCGCCAGGTACAGAAATGAACGTTAATCCAGAAATTGAAGTTCCAATCATGCCAAAAGCGACTAACCACCAAGGGGATTGTCTATTGGCAGTAAAAAATGAATTGGTATCGGCTCCTTTAGATGTGAAATAAGAAATAGCTATCAACAAGCCAAAATATAGGATAAGAATTCCTCCCGCTAATTGTACTGACATAGAATTTTAATAGAATAATTTTTTTAAATTTGTGTTACGTGGTTTTTTAAAACTGTCCAAAAATATGCAAATCTTTTCTAATAAGTTTTTTCTTTCTAGCTTTTCTTTTCAAAATATTGAAAAGTGGCAAGAAGATACCGATGTATTAGTTGAGGAAGAGGTTTTACCTGGATTTACCTTGATTGTTTATAACGATGAGGTTAATACTTTTGAGTACGTAACGATTACCCTCATTGAGGTTTGTCAGCATAGTCAAGAACAAGCAGAACAATGCACGCTCCAAATTCATTTTAAAGGGAAGTGTTCTGTGAAAAATGGTGATTATGAAGATTTAGTAAAGATGCGCAATGAAATTTGTCGCCGTGGTATTTCAGCTGAAGTTGAGTCAAATTAATCTATATGGCCTTACATATTTACCCATCAAAAATTATTGAACAAGCAGTTGAGGAAATCTCAAAATTGCCAGGGATTGGTAAAAAATCAGCCTTAAGATTAGCCTTACATTTATTGAAAAGACCAGAAAGTCAATCCCTACAATTGGCTCATGCTTTGGTTCAGTTGAGAACAGAGACTCAGTTTTGTCCTCAATGCCATTCCATTTCTGATGGTGGATTGTGTGGAATTTGTTCCAGCATCAAAAGAGATGAATCCATCGTTTGTGTCGTAGAAGATATGAGAGATGTATTAGCAATAGAAAATACGGGTCAATATACAGGATTGTACCATGTTTTGGGAGGTATTATTTCTCCTTTATCTGGTATTTCTCCCAGTGATCTTCAAATTGAATCTTTAGTTGCTCGTGTTGCAGCTGGTAAAGTGGTAGAAATAATTCTTGGATTAAGTCCTACCATGGAAGGAGACACCACTGCATTTTATTTGACCAAAAAATTAAAAGAATATTCTGTCAAAATTTCTACCATTGCAAGGGGAATCCCAATTGGTGGCGATTTAGAATATACAGATGAGATTACCCTTGGACGAAGTATTGTCGGCCGAGTAGTTTATGAATAATCTAAATTTTAAGAAAATGAAACGTTCCAGTTTTTTGCAAAAAACATTAGGCCTTGCCGGTGCAAGTTTTTTATTTTCTAGTTTTTCCACTAGAAAAATGTCAGTAGATTTTTCTGTTATAGCTGCTGAAACGTCACCTTTCACCTTACCTGCGCTTCCTTATTCTTTTGAAGCCTTGGAGCCTTCTATCGATCGTTTAACCATGGAGATTCACCATGATAGACATCATAAGGCTTATGTAGACAATTTGAATAAAGCTGTGGCGAATACACCAATGGCTACATTGACTTTGGAGGAACTTCTTACCAACATGAGTAAATACCCTGTTGCTGTTAGAAATAATGGCGGAGGACATTGGAATCATAGTTTCTTTTGGCAATTATTGACTCCTACTAAAACCAGTCCGAGTGCGGATTTATTGAGTCAAATTCAAAAGGATTTTGGTTCATTAGACAATTTGAAAACAGAATTTGCCAAAGCTGCAACTACTCGCTTTGGCTCTGGTTGGGCTTGGTTATTAGTAAAAGATGGTAAATTGGTGATCTCTTCAACTCCCAATCAGGATAATCCTTTAATGGATCTTGCTGAAGTAAAAGGAAGTCCAATCATGGCCTTAGACGTTTGGGAGCATGCGTATTATTTAAAATATCAAAATAAGAGAGCGGATTATATCGCTTCTTTTTGGAATATACTCAATTGGGATTTTGTTTCTTCTCAATTTGCAAAAGTCAATAAATAAAAAAGAATGGAATTACTTGATGAAATCCCATCGTTGAATTTAGCAGAATTTAACTCGGGTGATGTAGATAGAAAAAATAAATTCGTTCAGGATTTGGGCAAAGCCTTTAATAACATTGGTTTTGTTGCAATCAAAGGACATGGTTTATCGAATGATTTTACAAGTGAATTGTACCAAGCTGTTGAACAGTTTTTTCAGTCGGAGGATGCAATAAAACAACAATATGAAGTGCCAGGAATTGCTGGTCAAAGGGGCTATGTGGGCAAAGGTAAAGAGACGGCTAAAGGTTTTAAGGTGCCAGATTTGAAAGAGTTTTATCACGTGGGGCAACCGCACAAGAATGATGGCGATTCTGTTTGGAAAGAATATCCTGAAAATGTGTTTCCTTACGAATATCCACAATTTGGAAAGTTGACACTTCAAGCTTATCAAACGTTAGAAGCTGCTGGGAAAACACTTTTGAGAGCCATTGCTTTGTATTTGGAACTTCCAGAAGATTATTTTGAAGACAAGGTTCAAAACGGAAATTCTATTCTAAGAGCGATTCATTATTTTCCCATTCAGAATCCAGATGCATTGCCTGAAGGAGCTGTACGTGCAGCAGCTCATGGAGATATTAATTTAATTACATTATTGATGGGAGCTTCTGCTGAAGGCTTGGAAGTATTGCGTATTGATGGGAAATGGATTCCTATTACTGCTTTACCGGATCAAGTAGTCGTGAATGTTGGAGATATGTTAGATCGCCTAACCAATCATAAATTAAAATCGACTATCCACCGAGTTGTTAATCCTCCTAAGGAGAAAATGGGTTCATCGAGGTATTCCATCCCATTTTTCATGCATCCACGTTCAGAAATGGATTTAACCTGTTTAACAAATTGTGTCAATTCAGAGGAACCTAAATTATATTCAGATATGACAGCGGGGGAATTTTTGGAAGAACGTTTGATTGAATTGGGATTAAAGAAAAAATAATATGTGGAAGAGGCTAAAACATTTCGATTTTCTATTCGATGTGCTTGTTTTAGCCTCCACCTCTTTTGGCGGTCCTCAGGTGCATTTCGCACTTTTTCTAGATCGTTTGGTCCATAAAAAACATTATTTGAGTGAAGAAGAATTGTTCGAGATACAAGCCTTATGTTCTGTATTACCTGGGCCTACTTCTACACAAATTATCACAGCTGTTGGGTTTAAGCGGGGAGGGGCAATTTTGGCCTATTCTACCTTGTTAGTTTGGATAACTCCAGCGGTATTTATTATGACCTTAGCAGCTTATGGAATGACTTACCTACGCAATAAAAATATTTTATTGTATGTTTTACCAGTCGGTATAGGAATGATTTTGCAATCAAGTGTTGTAATGGCAAAAAAGGTGATAACTGGACCTTTGTATGTGTTAATTTGCTTAATTACCATTTTAACTGGTTTGATCTACCAAACACCTTATTTCTTTCCAATGGTTTTGTTGTTAGGTGGAGTAATTTCTTCTTTCAATTATAAACTTTTCCCAAAACAGAATAAGCATAAGATGATTATTCCTTGGGCGAATTTTTATCTTTTTATTGGTTTTTTCTTGTTTTTAGCTCTTTTGGGAAGCTTTACTAATTATTTCCCCATTAAATTATTTGAAAATTTCTATCGAAACGGAAGTTTAGTCTTTGGTGGTGGACAAGTTTTAGCACCCGTTTTATTTACTGAATTTGTGGAATTCAAGCATCTAATCAATTCGCAAGATTTTTTAACAGGCATGGCTCTATCTCAATCTTTACCTGGGCCTATTTTTGCCTTGACTTCTTATTTGGGAGTCTTATTAATGCGAGATTATGGATTGTTTGGGGAATTGATGGGTAGTGCTATTGGAGCAGCAGGGATATTTTTACCTGGGACTTTTTTGATATTCTTTGTCTACCGAATTTGGGGGCAATTGAAACAATATCGAGTTATTCGGGCCTCATTGGCAGGAATTCAAGCAGCCTCATTGGGTTTATCCTTTGTGGCTGCTTATATTTTTCTTAGTCCAATCATTATAACTGCCGATTGGATTTCCATGTTGATTGTTTTATGTGCTTATATCGCGGCACAATACACCAAATTACCGTCTATCGTCCTGTTTTTGATGGCACTTGGAATAGGAATATTGCTCAATTAAGCTATTAAGTTCAAAAGATATTGCCCATATCCACTCTTTACCAATGGTAAGGCAATTTCTTTCAATTGTTCTGCATTGATATATCCCATGCGATAAGCGACCTCTTCGATGCAACCTATCTTCATTCCTTGTCTTTCTTCTATCACTTGAACAAATTGTCCAGCTTGCATCAAAGACGCAAAAGTACCCGTATCTAACCAAGCAGTGCCTCTATTGAGAATACCAACGGAAAGTTTACCGCGTTTTAGGTATTCTTTGTTCACATCAGTGATTTCATATTCACCTCTTGGAGATGGAGCAATGTTTTTGGCAATTTCGACGACTTCATTGTCATAAAAATACAATCCAGGAACGGCATAATTTGATTTTGGCTTTAAAGGCTTTTCTTCAATCGAAATGACCTTGTTGTTTTCATCAAATTCTACCACACCGTATCTCTCAGGATCTGTAACAGAATAAGCATAAACCACTCCGCCATCTGGATCATTATTGGCTTGTAATAATTTACTTAAACCAGAGCCATAAAAAATATTATCTCCAAGAACTAGGGCCACTTTATCTTTCCCTATGAATTTTTCGCCAATTACAAAGGCTTGAGCTAATCCATTGGGTTCAGGTTGAACCGCATATTCAAATTTACATCCCACTTGAGAGCCATCTCCCAATAATTTTTCAAAATGAGGTAAATCATGTGGGGTTGATATAATTAATATCTCTTTTATTCCAGAAAGCATCAGAATAGAAAGGGGATAGTAAATCATTGGTTTGTCGTAAACAGGCATTAATTGCTTGCTTACGGCTAGTGTTAATGGATGAAGTCTTGTGCCAGAACCTCCAGCTAAAATAATGCCTTTCATATTATCTACCTTGATACATTTTGGTGTAGTATTGTTGATAAGCTCCTGAAGTAACATCAGAAAGCCATTTTTCATTGGATAAATACCAATCTACTGTTTTTTCTAATCCTTCCGCAAATTGTAAAGAGGGTTTCCAGCCTAATTCATTCATGATTTTATGTGCATCGATCGCATATCTCAAATCGTGACCTGCTCGATCTGTTACATAAGTAATTAATTGGCGTGAAGTCCCATTTTCTCTGTTCAATTTTTGATCCATGATGTCACAAAGCAAATGAACTAAATCGATGTTTTTCCATTCGTTGAAGCCACCAATATTATACGTATCGCCATTTTTACCTTGATGAAAAACCGTATCAATGGCTCTTGCGTGATCAATTACATATAGCCAATCTCTCACATTTTCCCCTTTTCCATAAACAGGTAATGGTTTTGAATGGATAATATTGTGAATCATTAAAGGAATTAATTTTTCAGGAAAGTGATTGGGGCCATAATTGTTTGAACAGTTCGTAATGACAACTGGCAAACCATATGTTTCATGAAAAGCACGTACAAAATGATCCGAACTAGCTTTAGAGGCAGAATAAGGAGATCTTGGGTCGTAGGGGGTAGTTTCTAAAAAAAACTCTTCAGGGTTATGTAATTCACCATATACCTCGTCGGTTGAAATATGATAAAATCTTTTTCCTACAAAATTGCCTTTCCAATGTTTTTTAGCAGCTTGTAATAGATTTACCGTCCCTAAAACATTTGTTTTTACAAAAGCCAAAGGATCAGTAATAGAACGGTCCACATGCGATTCTGCTGCTAAATGCAAGACCCCGTCAAATTGATATTTATCGAATAATGCATCAATTTCTTCTGCATCAGTAATATCTGCTTTAAGAAAAGTGTAGTTGGGTAAATGAGCAATATCTTCGTTGTTAGCTAAATTTCCAGCGTAAGTTAAGGCATCAAGATTATAGATTTGGTATTCAGGATATTTCTGAACGAACAGTCGCACAACATGTGACCCGATGAAACCTGCACCTCCAGTGATGACTATTTTCTTCATATATTATTTTTTACTAAGGTTTTCTTGCCAAGTCCAAGCATCTTTGAGCGCTTGTTCTAAACTTATATTAGCTTTCCAATTAAGAATTTTATTTGATTTATCTGTAGAAGCGTAAACAGCAGTCACATCTCCAGCTCTTCTAGGTTGAATGTGGTAATTCACTTTTTTACCTGTCGCATTTTCAAAACTATGTATCACTTCTAAAACGCTACTGCCTTTTCCTGTACCAATATTAAAAAAGTCGTAAAAATTATCTTTTTGTTGATTAATCAAGTATTGCAGAGCTTTAACATGTGCATTTGCTAAATCAACAACATGGATATAATCTCTAATTGCCGTTCCATCTGATGTTGGATAATCAATGCCATAGATATTTAAAGGACCTCTAATTCCCGCGACAGATTGAGTAATAAAAGGAATTAAATTAGCAGGAGCTCCAATGGGTAATTCCCCAATTAATCCAGAGGAATGTGCTCCGATTGGATTAAAATATCGCAATGAAATAGCTGATAATTTGGATTTTGCTTTTACTGTATCAGCAATGATTTCTTCACAAATTTGTTTTGTATTGCCATAAGGTGAGGTGGCTACTTGAACTTCTGCCGCTTCTGTAACTGGCAATGATATGGGTTGACCATAAACGGTACAAGACGAAGAAAATACCAAATTATTAATGCCAAATTCTTGCATTTTCTCTAATAACAATACAGTAGCAGAAACGTTGTTTCTGTAGTATTTTAAAGGATTTTCAACAGATTCGCCTACTGCTTTACTTGCCGCGAAATGGATTACCCCTTGAATCGAATGATTCTTGAAAACTTTGTCTAATGTTTCAGGATTATTGATATCTCCTTGGATAAATTGAACCTTTTGAGAAGTAATTTTCTCTAATTGGGTAATAACTTCTAAAGATGAATTGGAAAAATTATCAACTATAATAGGTAGGTAACCATTCTCAATTAATTCAATGTAAGTATGTGAACCGATAAAACCAGCACCTCCGGTGATTAGAATTTCCATCTTTTGTTTTAAAATTAACAACAAATTTAGGCTTATTTCGTTGCTAAAAAAAATATCAAGATTAACATTTTGATGTAAGGGTGCACAAAAAGGTAAAATTTCCGTTTAGTAAATATTTCATTTATTTTTGTTAAAATTATTCACATGAACGAATCTTCTATTAAAGCGATGATCCATTTATTGGACGACTCTGACACAGAGGTTGTTCAAATCGTGGAGGAGCAAATTAGAACTTTAGGAAGTAGTATCATTCCATTACTTGAAAACGAATGGGAATCTTTGTCCTTTAATCCCATTTTACAAGAAAAAATTGAAAATTTGATTCACGATTTTCAATTGGAATCTGTTCGAAATAAATTGATTCATTGGAAAGAGGCTGGAGGAATGGATATTTTGGAGGGAATGTGGATTGTTGCAACTTATCATTTTCCAGATTATAGCTATGAGCAATTGAAACTTGAAATGGAACAAATGTATTATGAAGTTTGGCCACAAATCACAGAAAATTTACATCCTGTTGATCAAATTAAATTGTTAAATGGCATAATTTTCGATCAATTTAAATTTGGAGCCAATACTAAGAATTTCCATGCAGCGAATAATTCATTTATCAATTTTGTTTTAGAATCAAAAAAAGGAAATCCTATTAGTCTTTGTGTTATTTATATGTGGATTGCTCAAAAATTAGGTTTGCCTGTTTATGGTGTCAATTTGCCTAATTTATTTGTTTTGGTTTACAAACATGAAGGAGTTAATTTTTATATCAATGTATTTAATAAGGGGTTGATTTTCAATCGAGTAGATATTGATAATTATTTGGCTCAATTGAATTTGCCACAAAATGATATCTATTACAATCCTTGTTCAAATTTAGAAATTATTCGTCGAGTATTGAGGAACTTAATAATGGCTTTCGAAAAAGCAGGGGATGAGGGGCGTAAAAATGAATTGACAGAACTTATCAATATTTTGGATTAATATTTATTTTTTAACCGCAACACTAAGAACAAATTCATCAAATATTTCCCAATAAATGTTTAGCGATTCATTCTCTACCTCTGAGGTAAAAGGATTTGTGAAATTTTCCGACAAATTGATAGCGTTTTGAAAAGACAATCCAGGTGTTTTACAAGCTTTGTAAATGGATTCTTTCATTGACCAAGCAAGTGTAAGTTGAATATGATCATTTTGCCAACGTTCAAATTCCAGCTCATTTAAAAATCTAGGGGCTATTTTAAGGATTTTTCTGCCTTTTTTTTCAATATCTATTCCGATGGATTTTTTTTGGCAAACAATCGCAGCCACATAAGGGTAGGAGTGTGTTAGAGAAATTTCCAAATCCGAATCGATGAACAAGGGTGCACCGTTTTCATTAACATCCAATTGAGCATATTCTACGTTTAAAGTTTTGCAAATTTCGAATAAACAATACCTAGCAGCTAGAGATTCAGATTTTTGTATAGCTGATTTCTTATTCTTTAAAATTGTTTCATACCAATCCAAAGGAATTGTTTTGAAAAAGTCAATCGGCTCTTCAATTTTCCAAACTTTGATCCAATTTTCTGAGGAATCAATCGGAATAGAAGTGAAAATTTCAGGCATAATGTGTAATTTGATTGTAAAATTATCAATTTTGCATTTAAATCATCTACAAAATCCCAATCAAACTTGCAGGTCAATAAAATAGATACATTTTCTGGGCATCGTGGTGCCGTTTTTAGTTTAGTGCAAGGCACGGAAGAGCATTTGTTTTTTTCTGCAGGCGCTGATGGCTGGATTGTTCAATGGAATCTTCAAAAACCAGATGTTGGAAAGGCGATTGCGCAAGTTGAAGGCTCAGTTTATTCGATGTTTTTAGAAAAGAAGAATGAAATATTGTGGGTTGGGCAAAATAATGAGGGAATTCACGGGATTAAACTTGCTGATCAAAGTCGAGTTTTTTCCATCAAATTAGATTCTCTTTCAATTTTTGATATGCAATTGTTTAATAATCAAATTTGGGTAGCTCATAACGATGGCTTAATAACGGTTATTGATTTTGAGTCAAGAAATATCATTAAACACATTAAAGTAAGTCAAAAAAGTGCTCGTAAAATTGTTGTGTTAGACGAAAATAGCGTAGCAGTGGGATATAGCGATGGTTATATTCGTCTTTTTGATAAAGAATTCAATTTAATTGATTTTTGGCAGGCACATGCTAATAGTATTTTTTCATTAGCCTATTTGGAATCAAAGAACGAATTAATTTCAGTCGGAAGGGATGCGCGGGTGAAAAAGTGGTACTTAGGTCAAGCTGATTTTAAATTAAATCCATTGGAAGTTAATGGGCATATTTATGCGATCAATGATGTTGCCTTGCATCCCAATCAAACTTTATTTGCCACGGCAAGTATGGATAAAACCATCAAAATTTGGCAATTAGAAGAAATGAAATTGTTAAAAGTTATTGATGCTGCTAGGCGTGGTGGACATAAAAATTCGGTGAATAAGTTGATTTGGACTTCTTTTGACAATCAATTGATTTCAGGTTCAGATGATAAAAATATTTCTGTTTGGACAATTCTTTAAAAGTTTTATTTATTTTAGCAGATTATGGAGCATAAAATTCAAATTCCTGAAGCTAATTTCTCGAAATCATTTCGTGGTTATGATGTTTCGGATGTAAATTTCTATCTAGCACAGGTTGAAAATTTTGTCGAGCAAAATAAGCATTTACAAGAAGGTTTAGAGGATAAAATCTCCACCTTAGAGTTGGAAATTGCCCGATTGCGAGAAGTGGAAAATTCTTTGTTTAGAGCCTTGAAAATGGCTGAAGAAGCGCAGCAAAATTGGCTGAATAAAATGGATTCCGAAGTGAATCAATTGATTGACAATGCAAAAGAAAAGGCCAATAAAATCATTGAAGATGCCCAAAAAGAAGCTCAAAAGGTTCAATTATTGGCTGAAAATGAGCGTAAATTGATTTTAGAGGAAGCTAACAAGAAATCCATTGAGACGAATCGTAGTTTAATGGCTTTACAAGCTGCACAAAAAGAGGTTGCTAAACAGTTAATTCAAATTTCTGAATTAACCTTAGAAAAGGTGAAATCTTGGGAGGATTTATCGGTTGAATCCAGCGAGAAAACTAAGCACAATGATTCTATACCTCTTGAAACGCTTAAAAGTCCAGAAAAGAAAAAAGTTGTTTTGGTAAAAAAAGACAGCAAAAATGCTAAAACTCCTGATAAAAAAGAGAAAGTGCTTGTTAAGAATCCCAAAAATGAGTTAAAAACTCCTTCAAAGTCTCCAATAGAACCTAAAAAGAAGTCGATAGTACCGAAACAAGAATTGATGGAAGATGACAGTTTACCGACTTTAAATAAAGTTTTAGAAGCTTATGCGAAGTCTAACGGTCCGAAAGGTAAGATAGGAGAGATCAATTAATTATGGATCTGTATCAAGTTAATTTAGAGAATTTACGTTTATTTGCTTTTCATGGTTTTTTTCCAGAGGAAAGAATTCTGGGAAATTGGTATTTAATTAATCTACGTATAACCTTGCATTCAGACCGAGAAATTAAAGATGTTTTAGGTCAAACCTTAGATTATGGATCACTTTACGCTGTTTGCAAGGAAGTAATGAATGATCCAGTTGATTTATTGGAAACAGTTGTAGAGAGGATTGTTGAACGGATTAAATTTTTATCTGATCAAATCGCAGAAATTAACTTAGAATTATTTAAGGAAAATCCACCTTTAGGGCAAAGTTCTGGAAAATCCAGTATTTCTATCCATTTGAAATTATAGTGTTAATTGGTTAAAATAGTTTATTTTTGAAAACATTTTAATGAATATGCGTCACCAGGTTACTATAAAGGATATTGCAAAACAACTGAATATATCAGTTGCAACTGTCTCAAGGGCCTTAAGAGACTTACCTGATATTCATCCAGATACCAAAAAGGCTGTATTGGATTTAGCTGCCGAATGGGATTATCAACCCAATATATTAGCATCAAGTTTGGTGAAAAGTAAAACCAAGACGTTGGGATTGATTGTCCCTGATTTGGGTTATTATTTTTTCTCAACGGTTGTTAAATCGATTGAAGAAGCTGCCATAAAAGCTGGATATTCCTTGTTGATTACACAAACGCAAGAATCTTATGAGCGTGAATTGACCAATATACAGAATTTGTCTCGATCTCAAGTAGAGGGAATTATCATTTCTCTTTCTCGTGAAACAAGCAATTTTGATCATTTAAAAAGATTACAAAAAAGAGGAATTCCTTTGGTTTTCTTTGATAGAGATTGTGAAGAAATTGCTGCCTCAAAAGTCATGGTTGATAATGAGCAGTCGGCATACGAAGCTGTAAAGCATCTTATTGATAATGGCTGCAAAAGGATTGCTTTCTTGGCAGGTCCTAAAAATGTTTCCGTAAGTAATCAACGTCGATTGGGTTATTTAAGAGCATTAGAGGAAGCAAATATAGCCTTAGATCCTTCATTGATTATTCATTCGGATTATTTTCAAGATACCGCTATCTCTCAAACGCATATTTTGATGAAAGGCCCAAATCCACCCGATGGAATTTTAGTTGTTTCAGATCGCTTGGCAGTGGGAGTGTTGGTGGCATTGAAAGAGTTGAAAATTGAAGTTCCTAAGGATGTGAAAATAGTTAGTTTTAATAATGAACCCATTTGTTCTGTTGTTTCACCTTCCATTTCATCTGTTTCTCAACCTTTGGATGAAATTGGTCGTTTGGTGACAGAATTGTTAATCAAGCAAATTGAAAATAAATCAGAAGAGCAGTTGCCTGAAATTGAGGTACTGAAAACAAAATTGATAGTCAGAGAATCCTCTGTTAAATAGCATTCAGCTTAAATAATAAGCCTTATTTTGGGTGATTTTTTCCTGTAAAAGCAAACTGTTTTAAGGTAAAACGAATAACTGAATTTTTTCTTGGAAAAATAGGCAAAATTTAAGATATTTGTAGCTATTGGAAAACTGTGTAGAAATTAATCAATTCATGATTTTGTCTGGCAGTTTGTTCAAAAAACCAACGTTTATTTATGTCTTTAAATTCCAATATTATCCCAATCAACATCGAAGATGAAATGAAAGGGGCGTACATTGATTATTCAATGTCTGTAATTGTTTCTCGTGCTCTTCCTGATGTACGAGATGGCCTTAAGCCTGTCCACCGTCGTGTATTATTTGGTATGGAGGAATTGGGTGTCAGCTACAATAAATCATATAAAAAGTCTGCTCGTATTGTCGGAGAGGTGCTTGGTAAGTACCATCCACATGGTGATTCATCTGTTTATGATACCATGGTAAGGATGGCACAAGACTGGTCTTTGCGATATCCGCTTGTTGATGGTCAAGGTAACTTCGGTTCGGTAGATGGTGATTCACCAGCTGCGATGCGTTATACTGAAGCTAGATTGAAGCGTTTAGCGGATGAAATGCTTTCTGATTTGAACAAAGAGACGGTTGATTTTCAGCCCAACTTTGATGATTCTTTGGAAGAACCAACGGTTTTACCAGCGAAGGTTCCTAATTTATTATTGAACGGAACTTCAGGTATTGCCGTAGGTATGGCAACCAATATGGCGCCTCATAATTTAACGGAGGTGGTAGATGGAATTCATGCCTATATAGATAATCGTGATATTACCATTCCTGAGTTGATGCAATACATCAAAGCACCAGATTTTCCAACAGGAGGTACTATTTATGGTGTTCAAGGGATTAAAAATGCATTTGAAACCGGTAGAGGTAGAATTGTAGTTCGTGGAAATGCGACATTTGATACTTCAAAAACGGGTAAAGAACAAATTATTGTTTCTGAAATTCCATATATGGTTAATAAGGCTACATTGATCAAACAATGTGCTGATTTAGTTAATGATAAAAAAATTGAAGGTATTTCGGAGATTCGAGATGAGTCGGATCGTCAAGGAATGCGTATTGTATTCGATTTAAAACGTGATGCTGTAGCCAATGTTGTTTTAAATAATTTATACAAGCATACTGCTTTGCAATCATCTTTCAGCGTGAATAACGTTGCATTGGTGAAAGGTCGTCCAATGATGCTGAATTTGAAGGATTTAATCCATCATTTTGTTGAGCATAGAAATGAAATCATTGTTCGTAGAACGAAGTATGATTTAAGAGAAGCAAGAAAGCGTGCACATATTTTAGAAGGTTTTATCATAGCCTTGGATAATTTGGACGCTGTGATCAAATTAATTCGTGAATCGAAAGATCCAGCAACTGCTCAAGCAGGCTTAATGAGTTCATTCAATTTATCAGAGATTCAAGCGAAAGCTATTCTTGAAATGCGTTTACAGCGTTTAACGGGAATGGAGCGTGAGAAAATCATGAACGAATATGCTGAAATCATGAAATTAATTGATGATTTGGAAGACATTTTGGCAAAGCCAGAACGTCAATTGCAAATCATTAAAGATGAATTGGCAGAAATGAAAGCCCGTTATGGTGATGAGAGAAGAACTCAAATCAACATGACTGACGATGAATTCTCTGTAGAAGATATGATTGCAGATGATGAAATGTTAATTACTGTTTCTGCACAAGGTTATATCAAGCGTACACCTATTTCCGAATACCGTTCTCAAACAAGAGGTGGTGTAGGTTCAAGAGCTGTGGCAACCAAAGATGACGATTATACAGAGCATTTATTCTCTGCAACGATGCACAATTGGTTGTTATTCTTCACTGAAAGAGGAAAATGTTTCTGGTTACGTGTATATGCTGTACCTGAGGGTTCAAAAGTGTCTAAAGGTAGACCTATTCAGAATTTGATGAATATTGAAAATGGCGATACAATTCGTGCGGTTATCAATGTGAAATCAATCACTGATCCTGATTACATTGACAATAACTACATTGTTATGTGTACAGAAGATGGAACGATTAAGAAAACGTCGCTTGAAGCTTACTCTAGACCTCGTCAAAATGGTATCATTGCTATTACTATTCGTGAGGGAGATCGATTATTAGATGTTGCCTTAACAAATGGAAATAATCAGATAGTAATTGCTACTAATACAGGTCGTTCTGTTCGTTTTGAGGAAACAAGGGTTCGTCCAATGGGTCGTTCTGCCGCTGGAGTTAAAGGTATTTGGATAGATGAGGAGCAAGCAGATGAAAAAGTAATTGGTATGGTTTGCGTGTCTGATCCTGCCGTTCAACAATTATTGGTTGTTTCTGAAAAAGGATTTGGTAAACGTTCTGAAGTGGAAGATTATCGTTTGACCAATAGGGGAGGAAAAGGAGTTAAGGCGCTGAATATCACTGAAAAAACAGGTGCTTTAGTGGCTATTAAAGAGGTGAATGATAACAATGATTTGATGATTATCACCAAAGCTGGTATCTTAATTCGTACAAGTGTTGCTGAACTTCGAGTTATGGGTAGAAATACACAAGGAGTGAAGTTAATTAGATTGAAGAATGAATCAGATGCGATTTCATCTGTCACCAAGATAGAAAAAGAACCAGAACCGGAAGAGGTAGAAATAGTGAATGAAGAAGGTACTTCTGTAGAAGTAGTACCAACTGATTCTATTGAAACAACAACTGATATGGGAGTAGACGAAAACGAAGCTCCAGAAACACCTATTGAAGAGTAATTTTTTATGGCCTGAGGTAACTCAGGCTTTTTCTTAATTTAAATGTAAACATGAAAAAACTAGTTTTGACCCTATTTACTGTGGCTTTAGCTGCAGGATCGACTTTCGCTCAAGTGGATAAAGCTTTAGTAGAAGCTCAAAAAAAAGCAATTTTAGATGCTGTTAAAAAGTCGGATGAAGAAGCTACAAAAGCTCCTTTGAAAGCAAAAACTTGGTTGTCTAGAGCTCAAGCTTATTTAGATCTAGCATCATTTCCAGATTCAACGCTTGCATTGAAAGATGCTGATGCACCATTCAAAGCAATCGAATTTATCGGTGAAGCTGTTAAATTAGATACAAAAGATGGTAAAAAGGGAAGTACAGCGAAAGAGGCAGAAAAATTATTTGACGACAAGAAAGTATATAGCGCTTTGATGAACCTAGGGGTTATTAAGTACCAAGGTAAAGATTTTGCTAAATCATATCGTTACATGTCTAAAGCTTCTGAAGTTACTCCAAAAGATACTACTGCAGCCATGTACACGGGTGTTGTAGCTCAATTGAGTCAAAAAGATGCTGAAGCAAAAGTAGCTTATGAGCATTATATGGGCATAGGAGGGAAGGACGTTGCGATTATTTACGGATTAGCGCAAATCTATAAAACAGAAAAGCAAGAAGAAAAGGCCTTGGGTTTAATTGATCAAGGAATCAAAATTTATCCAACGAATAAGGATTTAAAGAACGAGAAGTTTAATATGTTAATTGCTTTTAATCGTATTGAGCAAGCCATTGAACAATTAAAGAAAACAATTGAATCGGATCCTAAAGATGCGATGTCATTGGTTAATTTAGGATTGTTATATGAAAATAAAATGTCTGGAATGAAAGATGAAATTTCTAAAATTCAAGACAAATCATTCAAAGTAGAAGATGCTAAAAGAAAAATTGCTACTCAAAAAGATCAGGTAGATGTTTATTTGGACGAAGTAAAACGTACAAAAGCTAAATTGAAAACGGCTCAACCTAAGCAAAAAGGATTATTACAAGGCCAAGTTGCTAAATTAGAAGCAACAGTTGCTGAGCAAAATAAGACTTTAGATGATTTAAAGGCTGAATTAGCTAAGCAAGAAGCTTTGGTAGGGGATGCTGCTCAAAATAAGGCGAAAATTGATGAAATTGGTGCTAAATTGAAAGCTATTCGTGAAGATGTTCCTCAATATTATACTAAAGCATTAGCGATTGATCCAGCTTATTATGATGCATTGTACCAATTAGGGGCATTAAATTATAATGATGCAGCTGAATTTAAAAAGCAAGTAAACGCCATGGATATGGAAACATATAAAAAAGATGGTAAGAATGTGGAAGCTAAAGTTTTAGCAAAATACAATGATGCTTTACCATTTTTCGAAAAAGCGTATAGCATTAAGAAAGATGAAGATTTAAAAGAAATTTTAAAGCAATTATACAAAGAATTGAAGCTTGAAAGTAAATTAGCAGAGATTGAAAAATAGTTGATATTCAAATCTATAAAATTATAAAAAGCCCAGGAATTGATCCTGGGCTTTTTTATTGTGCTTTTATTAATCGCAAAAGAATTTATTAGAGGAGTCAAATAATTGGTTCAATTTGGGTTATTATAAGTTCTATTTAACATAATATAAATTATATAACAAATGAAATTAAGAATTAAAAATGTAGAATTAAGAATGTAGAATCACTTTCATCCATCATACATCTTACATCATACATCTTACATCAATTTAACTATCGGTAAACTAATAACAAACTCTGTCCAATCATTCATATCTGATTGAACTTGAATATTTCCATTGTGTAAGGTAATGATTCTTTCAACCAAAGATAAGCCAATACCATATCCTTTAGAATTGGCAGTATTTTCGCCACGGAAAAACGGCTGGAAAATGTAAGGTAAATCAGATTTAGGAATGCCTTTGCCCAAATTTTTCACATAAATTTTGATGAAGTCTCCTTGTATTTTTAAGCAAACGAAAGATTTTTTCTCAAAACTAAATTTACAGGCATTTTCCATTAAGTTTTTCAGTGCTGTTAATAGCAGCATTTCATCCCCTTTAATTTCAAGTAATTCTTCATTTTCAGGCAAATACTGGGTATCAATACTAACTTTATATTCATTGTGTAATTTCTGCGTTAAACTGCGTGCTTCCCACATAATTTCATCTACACGGATGATATTAAATCCCGCCTGGTAATCTGTAATGCTTATTTTGTTTAATTCTAATAAGGATTCCGTGATAGCCGCAAGATCTTGTGTGTCTTCCAAAACAGATTGAATTGTTTGTTTATAATCTTCAATTTTCCTTTCCTTCAATAAACTAACTTCCAATTGTGAGGAAATCTTCGTCAATGGATTCTTTAATTCATGAGAAACATTGGCAATAAATGTTTTTTGAAACCTAAATGCGTTTTCGATGCGTTCTAAGAGCCTATTTATTGTAAAGACCATCTTCCCTATTTCATCTTCAGAATCAGGCGACTCAAGCCTTTCTTCAAGCCTTTTTGGGGACAATTGATCTACTTGCTGTATCACTTTTGATATCGGATTGACCGCTTGACCAGCAAAAAACCATCCTGATATCACTACAATAAAGATAAAAAACAGAAATAATGCAATTAGAATGTTTTTTAGATCTTTGGCATTCTCGGCTGAATATTGGTCAACTGCACCTGCAAATACCACAATTCTACCTTCTGGAGTGGCAAAAACGGTCCCTAAGACCTCTAAATCATCCTGATGGAATCGTATTTCTTTTTTCAAACGAACTTCTTTCACACGTGCAACATCAATGTGAAAATTGATGGTATCATTGGAACGATAAATGCGCTCATTGCAAGTATCATAAGCCATGATATTCTCTTTGTATAGAATATCTCGATTGGCTCTATCGATAATCCTTAAAAGTTTGGAATCAACCTGATTAACATTGACTAATAATTCAGCGGCGGTATTGGCTTTTTGTCTTAACCGGCTATAAAATTTGTCCTGGTAATTTTGTTGCGAAAATATGTAAATGATTAAGTATGAAACAAATAGAATCGCCGATACTAAATAAGTAAATTGATAAGTTAATCTCGAACGTATCTGCATATTCCTATAATTTTATTCTTTTCTTAGAATATAACCCATTCCAAATTGCGTATGAATCAGTTTACTAGAAAATCCTTTATCAATTTTTTTGCGTAAATAATTCACATAAACTTCGATTAAATTAGCACTATTCTCATCCTCCACTTCCCATATATTTTCTGCAATTTCAGCTTTTGAAATAACTTTTTCTTGGTTGCGTAAGAAATATTCACAGAGTTGAAATTCTTTGGCAGTTAGATTGATTTTTTGGCCAGCCCTTGTGACTATTTTACTTGTCAAATCGAGTTCCAAATCTTGGAATTTTAGCACTTGTGCTTCTAATATTGTTTGATTAGAGCGTTTAATCAGTGCCTTTACTCGTGCTAAAAACTCTTTAAAATCGAAAGGTTTTGGTAAATAATCATCTGCACCAGCTTCAAACCCAATTAATTTATCGTCTGTTGTACTTAATGCAGTAAGCATCAAAATGGGAGTTTGAATGCCTAATTGTCTTAATTGTTTACACAATTCTATTCCATTTATACCAGGAATAATAATATCAGAAACAATCAATTGATACGTATTTCTAGTAGCTAATTGTTTAGCAATTAAGCCATCATAAGCCACTTCTACTTCATAATTATTTTCTTCCAAGCCTTGTTTTAAGGATTGAACGGTTTTGGGTTCATCTTCAATGAGCAGTATTTTGATCATTTCTTAAGGATATCAACTAGGTTAGCTGGCGAGTAATCAATGGATTTTAATACCTTATTATCGCTTTTTCGATAAACTTTCCAAAGCCCATTTTCCTCTACAATTTCTGCTTCTGTACCATCTTTTTGATGATAATGTGCCACTGTTGCTTCTGCCTCTTGCAAGGATTGGCAAGCTTTCGACATATTAGAACGTTGTACTTCATTGAATAGATCAACAAATTTATCCCCTAAACCAAATTCCAATACAGCACCAGAAAGGACATATTGTAAATCACACAATGCATCAGCAATTTCCACAATATCATAGGCTTCAATGGCTTCTTTTAATTCATCTAATTCTTCCGCTAAAAGGCTTACACGCAACTTGCAGCGTTCTTTTGACGGAATGGCAGGATTCTCTATGATGGGAGCACCAAATGTTTGGTGAAATAATGCTACTTGATTTAATGCATCTAATTTTTTCATACAATATTTAATCTAATAAGCTTAAAATTAAGCAATTATTTCCCCTTTTTAAAATCTTAATTCGATTCAATCTTTGTTTAAAATTTTCTCAATATGTTTCCATTTGTACACATATTAACCATTTATCCACATGATTTTGTGGATAAGTTCTACTGAATCCTCGAAAAATAGAGAAAATTTACCAATTGTTAGGCTATTGTGTGGATATGTGAATACAAATGTGCACAAGTGTGGATAACTTGTGGGTAAGTGCCAAGAAATGGATTACAATTATTAATTAGAAGCCTTGCTTTCTGTAAAAGTTCCATCCGAATAAAAAATGATGACTCTTTCGATTTGTTTATTCAAATGTGTTGAAGGATAGGTATTTGTGAATTCGTTCAATTGATTTATCTGAGATGATTTCGCAATAGAATTAACTGGTTTCGAAACATTTTCAGAGGGTGAAGGCTCTTTTTCTTGGCGTTCTTTTGAGCGCCTGAGATTCGGCTGTACCGTATCAGACTCCAGAATTATTTTTTTATTCGATTCTGAAGGCTCTGTTAAATTCTGATCAAAGAGTGTTCCAATCGTCAAATTTTCTTTCAACAAATCTTGCTCTTGGAAATTAGAAGATGTTGAATTTAATATTTTCAAAGTTTGGTCTTCAAACAATAATTCTTCCGCGGATATCTCTGGAAAATTGCTTAAGATTTTTTGAACTACATCTAAGCTAGGTTTATTCCGTCCAGATAATATATGGGAAATACTACTGCGGGGAATACCTAGCTTATCTGCAAATTGAGATGAAGACATTTGTTTCTTCTGAATTAATAATTCGATCTTTCGACTTAAGTTCATATTGAATTTACTTTATTAAACTAGATTGTTTTACAAAGGTAAATTAATAATTATCAAATGCAAATTACAAATGTATTAAATATTGCAAAAGTAAAAAATGAGACAATGTTTACAAAAGTGAAATACAATCGGAGTGCAAACTGATTAATTTACTTTTGTATAAAGCGCCAACTGCTTTTTTAAAGTCCTTTTTCGACATTCCTAATTGTTGATAGATATCTTCTGCAGGACTTTTATCATGTAAATACAATACCCCATTATTGTTTTTCAAAGCTTCCAAAAGAGCATCTCTTTGTTTATCTATACGAACTAAACCGATTTCTTCTGAGCGTAAATCCAACTTACCATCTTCTCTAATGTTATCAATGTAAACATCAATCGGTTGGCCTAATATTACATTTGTAAATACTTTGTTTTTAAACAAGATCCCTATTTTACAATTGTATGCTAAGCATTTGATTCCAAGATTTGTATGTTCATATGGTAAGACAGTTATTTTGTTGCCAATTGTAAACAAGTTTTCATCTAACTCAGATTCATCAATTAAGAATTTTTCTATTTTAGCGGATGCTACGATACGATCCGTTTGGGCATCTATATATACATACACAAGATAAGATCTACCTACCGTCATTTTTTGCCACTGTTGACCAAATGGAACTAATAAATCTTTAGCTAAGCCCCATTCTAGAAAAACACCCAATGGAGTAACCTCTTTCACTTCTAAGTATGCGAATTGGTTGATTGTCGCTTTTGGACGCAAAGTAGTTGCGATGATTCTGTCCTCTGAGTCTCTGTAGATAAATACTTCAATAAAATCATCTATTTGATAATTTTCAGGAACATACTGTAGAGGCAATAGAATTTCATCCTCATAACCATCTAAATACAATCCAAATGGAACTTCTTTGATAATCCGAAGGCTATTGTATTCGCCTAATTTTAATTCATTTTCCATAAAAAAACCCGGTGTTTAAACCGGGTATAAAGTTAATTTTTTGTGGTTATTAAACGACCACATTATTTTCTCTTAAAGCTTGATTCAAAGAAGTTTTTAAATCAGTACTTTCTTTTCTTTTACCTATAATAAGGGCACAAGGCACGCCATAGGTTCCAGCGGCAAATTGTTTTTGAATCGTTCCTGGAATTACTACGGAATTTTCAGGTACAAATCCGATGTACTCTACCGGTTCTGGTCCACTTACATCAATAATTTTTGAACTTCCTGTAATAGTTACTCCTGCTCCTAAAACTGCTTTTTTACCAATATGAGCTCCTTCTACTACAATGCATCTAGAACCAATAAAAGCTCCATCTTCAATAATAACTGGTGCTGCTTGTGGTGGTTCAAGAACTCCTCCAATACCTACACCTCCGCTTAGATGAACATGTTTGCCTATTTGAGCACAACTACCCACTGTAGCCCAAGTATCCACCATTGTTCCTTCATCTACATATGCACCAATATTTACATAAGAAGGCATTAAAATTGTTCCTTTAGCTAAGAATGCACCATAGCGGGCAACTGCAGGTGGAACTACTCTAACACCTTTTTCTTTATAATTTTTCTTAAGTAACATTTTATCATGGTATTCAAAGATACCCATTTCACTCACTTCCATTTGACGAATAGGGAAATACATAACAATTGCCTTCTTTACCCATTCGTTTACCTGCCAACTCCCATCGGGTAGGGGCTGAGCAACTCTAAGCTCTCCTTTGTCTACAAGATCAACAATTGATTCGATTGCCTGTACTGTTTCAGTATTTTGGCGTAGTTCTGGTTTATCCCAAGCCTCTTGGATGATTTTTTCCAATGAATTCATATAATAAGTATGCATTTTTAATAAGTATGCAAATTACAATGAAAATGATTTTAATCCTTGTTAATTCTTTAAAATATCTTGATTTCCACTTTTTAAATAAAGATTTAGAGTGAAAATGAACCCTTAGTTTAACTTCAACTTTAATAAGTTAACTTATTGATTATCAGTTAACTGATAATTTATTCCAAATAAAATTTTGTGAAAAAAGCCAGATAATTTAGCTAAAAAGACAAGTGACATTCTGTCAGAACTACTCCCCTTTTGAATTGCAGTGAAATTCTACATACAAATATGCAAAATATTTTTGAATAAAAAACGTATTCAAGCGAATTTTACATATAATTAGTTGTAAGGCTAATTGTATACCTGCTTGTTTACTTTTGTATATTGCTTGTTTAGGTTCTTTAAATGCACATTTTCGATTCAAATTTTGTTATTCTAATGAAAAATCGGTATTTTTGATTTTTACAGGAAATCAAATTAATTTATTCAATGAAAAAAATTAAAGTTGCTATTAATGGTTTTGGTCGTATTGGTCGACTTACTTTTCGCAGATTGTTAGAGAAGGAGAATGTTGAGATTGTTGCAATTAATGATTTAACAGATAATGCTACTTTAGCTCATTTGTTAAAGTACGATTCAGTTCACGGTCGTTTTAACGGTACTGTTACTTCTGATGCGGATTCAATTACAGTAAATGGTAAATCTATCAAAGCATTAGCTGAGCGTGATCCTAAATTATTACCTTGGGGTGCTTTAGGAATTGATGTAGTTTTAGAATCAACTGGTCGTTTTGTAGATGAGGCTGGTGCTGGACAGCATTTAACTGCTGGTGCTCGTAAAGTAATTATCTCCGCTCCTGCTAAAGGAAATGTTCCAACAGTAGTTTTAGGTGTTAACGAAGATACTTTGACAGACGAAATGACAATCATTTCAAACGCTTCTTGTACAACTAACTGTTTAGCTCCAATGGCTAAAGTTTTAGATGATGCATTTGGTTTAGAGAAAGGATACATGTCAACAATCCACTCATACACTGCAGATCAAAACTTACAAGATGCACCACATGCTGACTTACGTCGTGCACGTGCTGCAGCTTATTCAATTATTCCAACTTCAACAGGTGCTGCTAAAGCTGTAGGTTTAGTTTTACCTCACTTGAAAGGATTATTAGATGGTAGCTCAATGCGTGTTCCTACTCCAGATGGTTCTGTAACTGAATTTACAGCTATTTTGAAGAAAGAAGTTTCTGCAGATGAAATCAATGCTGCGATGAAGAAAGCTTCAGAAGGATCTATGAAAGGTATTTTAGAATTCCAAACAGATGAAATCGTTTCAATTGATATCATTGGAAATTCTCACTCTTGTATTTTCGATTCAAAATTAACTTCAACTATGGGAACTTTGGTGAAAGTAGTTGGTTGGTATGATAATGAATTTGGATATTCATCTCGTGCTGCAGATTTAATTGCACGTGTTGGTTAATTCATCCAAAAGTAATATTTTTAAAAGAGGCCTTATCGGGCCTCTTTTTTGTTAACTGCTCTTAAATATTTAATGGAAAAACCTTTGTTGTAAAATATTTCTTCAAATCGAGTTTTTATACCAAAGTGATCATTGTTCCAAGTCGATTGGTACAAATCTTTTGTTAAAACTAACTTTTCCCATTGGGGTTTTTCTATTGTTTCTATCGAATAATCAAATAACGAATCTGAGTCTGTTTTTAAATGGAGTAATCCTTCTGGCTTTAATATCAAATGATACTTTTCTAAAAAAAATGGATTCGTTAATCGCTTTTTCTCATCTCTATCTTTAGGTCTTGGATCAGGAAAGGTAATCCAAATTTCATCAATTTCATTTTCATTAAAAAAATCAGTAATGAATTGAACATGAATTCTTAAAAAACAAACATTATCTAAGAGCTGTTTTTTAGCATTCAGTCCACCAGATGCCAATCGATCTCCTTTAATATCTACACCTATAAAATTTTTTTCTGGAAATAATTTTCCTAGTCCCAAAGTATACTCTCCTTTTCCACAACCAATTTCTAATACAATGGGATGATCATTTTTGAAAAAATCGCTTTTCCATTTCCCTTTGCATGCAGAATGAAAATCCATGGGACTTTGAATAACATTATCTAATTCTTCTGCTAGGTCGTACTTATGTTGTTTGCTTCTACTCAATTTATAAATTATCTATTTCAGCCACTAAATAGGTGCTGCCTGTTATTAAAATAAAATCATTTTTATCTGCGATCTTCAAAATTTTGGACATTGCCTTATTGACATCGGAGCACACCTCTCCTATTAAATTCGCCTTTTCTGCAAGTTGCTGTAATTCCCCAGCACGTAAGGCTCTTGGATTATTAGCTTCAGAAAAGATGTATTTTGCTGTTTTGGGTAATATTGAAAGCACTTTTTCAATATCTTTATCAGCAACCATTCCCAAAATAATATATAATTGATCAAAATTTTTACTTGAAATTTGATCCATTAATTCGCTCAATCCGCTTAAGTTATGCGCTGTGTCTGCGATCATGCTTGGATTTTCATGTAAGATTTCCCACCTACCTTTCAATTTTGTATTTTCCCGAGCATTTTTAATACCCGATTGTATTTGTTGAATGTTTAGGTTTATTAATTGTTTAGAAATCAATTGTTCGCACCAAGCAAGTATTCCTCTTATATTTTTAATTTGGTATTTTCCAAGATAAGGGCTCTCAATGAAAATCGCTGACCACAAATTTGTTTGGAATTGTAAAATTAATTTTTGTGTTGAATCAACAACTTCTACATCTTTTAATTCGATGCTATCTTCAGCAAATTGGATTTCTGTTTGTACTTTCTGAGATTTTAGTAGAAATATATTTTTGGTTTCTAATTGATTCTCGCTAATTGTGACAGGGGCATTCGATTTGATGATTCCTGCTTTTTCGGCTGCAATTTGTTCTAAAGTATCTCCAAGGACATCTTGATGGTCCCAACTAATATTGGTGATCAAAGACGCAACTGGATTAATTACATTCGTTGAATCTAAGCGTCCTCCTAAACCAGTTTCAATGATGGCCCAATCAATCTTTTGTTCTTTGAAATAACAAAATGCCATGATAACTGTCCATTCAAAAAATGAAGCATGTAAATTTTTAATATGCTCCTGATTTTTGGTTACAAAATTGATAATCCAATTTTCATCGATTTCAACTCCATTGATTTTTATTCTTTCTGTGAAAGATTTTAGATGTGGAGATGTATATAATCCAACTTTATATCCTGCCTCATGCAAAATAGAGGCCATGAAATGTGATGTACTTCCTTTACCATTTGTTCCAGCAATATGTAAGCATTTCAAATCGTTTTGGGGATTTCCAAACAATTCACACAAAGCTTGAATATTGTCTAAACCAGGTTTATAGGCTTTTTTACCTTCTCTGTGGAAAACAGGAAGTTGAGAATATAAAAAAGCGATTACTTCTTTATAATTCATAAATGTTCATTTAAACGGAAATTTTACTTGGAATTAATCTTAAACATAATACTACCCGTGGAAACTTCAGGTCTTTCACCAGATGAGGTAGGCTTGAAGCTTAATTTTTCAATGGCACGTTTATATTTTTGAGCAACCGAAGCAGATAAAGTTGTTTCCACTATTTTTAAAGAAATAATGGATCCATTTTCATCAATTTTAATTGAAAATCGAATGATTCCTGTTTCGTCAGAATCGTCATTTACTTGAGGTCTTGAGGCTAAGGCCCAACCAGTTAAATTAACAGAAAGTCCATTTCCTCCACCAATTCCATTATTAGAACCTCCGTTGCTTCCTTTTTGACCTTTATAGATCGCAGAATTATTGATGTCTCCATTTAATTGGCCCTTATCTCCTAATTTTCCTACGTCTGTACCATTAGAATTTCCACCTGGATTAGGATTGGTTCCTTTTGTTCCATTACTTGTGGACTTCTTTTTGAATAAAGCATTGTCATCAATTTTAGGGGCTACTTCTACGGGAACGACTTCTTTTTTAACAACTTTAGCCGTTTCAACTTTCTTTTCGATTGGTTTAGCTTCAATTTTAACAGGACTTTTTACTTTTGAAGTTAATAAGGTTGCTTCATCTACTTTCGGTTTTACAATCTCTTTTTCCGCTGCTTTTATTTCTTCAGAAGGTTTAGATTCTTCTTCATTTAACAAATCATTTACTTGATTTTTGGTTTGTATATCTCCACCTCCTATATCTGAATTACCATAATTCACTTCAAAACCACCTGCTGGTAATTCCATTTTAATTTCTTCACTTGTCCAAATATTAACCGTGATGAAAATAAAAAATAATGCAGCATTGATGATGATCGTATAAATTAAAGCCTTTATTCGATTTCTTTTTTCCTCTTCTTGTTGTGAAAGGATTTGATTCATAATAATGATGGTTTATGTACCCAAATATCTATTTTCTTTTCTTTTTTTAATTTTGCAGCATCTTTATATGCTTCTTCAAATGATTCTTTAATACCAATACTAACTCGGTAAAATTTCTCATTTTCTTTTTTTGACAATATTTCAGTTTCGGAAAACCCCTCTTCTTTTAATTGATTCATTGCTATTTCGGCTTTAGCTTTGGTCAAGAAACTAGCCGCAATTAGGTAAATCTTATCACTTGAATTTGCAGTTTCATTGGTAATCGTTGAATCTATGGGATTATCAGGAACTTTGGATTGTTTTGGAATAGCTGAATTTTTTATTGCTACTTTTTGCGAAGGAATATCTTTTTTTGTTTTAGCAATTTTAATTGTAAAAGGACTAAATGAGCTATTTACATAACGTGAATTTGGCTCTGTCAAATAATATGCACTAAATCCTGCAAAAATAAATGCCAAAATGGTATATATATAATGTTTAGGCAAAATAACTCTTTGGCGATTAGTATCATTTTCAATTTCTTCCAAACTTATTTCTTCTCGGATTTCAGCTTCATGAATCGGCTCTACTAATACAGGTTTAGTCTTTTCTTTTAAAGTACTTACATCAGAAAGGTTAACCTCCGTTAAACCAAAAATAGATAAGTCGTAATTATATACAGAATTTGGATTAAAAATAATGTTGGATTCTGAATTTAAATGAAAAGCACCAATGTTACCTAATTGAAGGGTTTGATTTTTTACTAATTCAGATTTAATGAATTTGCTAAAATGATTAATCTCATTGAATGCCTCTTTGTTACTTATTTTTTGTAAATCAGCCCATTGAGTACTTAATAAGCCATCGTCAGATTTTAGTCTTTCATTGAAAGCAATCCATTTTTTTCTTGGGTAAATTTTCTGTTGATCCTTACTTAATTTAAAATCCTCAATATTTACAACGAATCCTCCAAAATTTGGTATAATGATACAATTATGATCATTTATCAAATTTTCAATAAGCGTTAAAATGGATTGATAATTTTTCATTTTAGAAAGAGTAAGCTAATCCTACAGTATAATTAAGTCCTAAAGATTGATAATTTAAATAGCGTTGGTAATTTTTACCTAATAGGTTATTCGTACTAACAAAAGCATTGAATTTTTTAGTAATTAAATAATTCACTTTCAAATTCAAGTCCAAAATATCTTCAAGTTTAACAGATTTGTTTTCTTTAGGATTCCAACCATATAATCCGTTCATATAATATATATCCGGTGAAATTATTATTTTATCCTTGAAGGTAATTGAATTTGTATACGAAATACTCAAAAGAGGTCTTCCATAAGCTTTTTCTAATTCACCTAAATTAGAATAATTATTGTAATCAAATTTTAAAACTGACAATAATCGTTCGTTGTGTTGAAAATTAAATTGTCCTGAAAAATTTAATACTTGCACCTTCTTTTGTCCTCCAGCATAGGCTAATTCAAATTTTGATGAATCTGCTGATGAGTTGACAAAGAAGTTTAAATTACTAAATTCAGAATAATCAACCTTTAATTCGAAATCGATATTTCTTTCATTACTACCTTTTAAACCTCCAAATATATTAGCTGTCTGTTGGGTATTCTTTAATTGAATGTTTCTTGCTAACCAAGGATTTTGTCTAACCGTCGCATTAAAGGTATTGAAATAAGTATCTCCTCCTAAACCTGCAAAAACATGTAAAAAATCTGTTGGTTTAAAATCTACTTTTACTACTGGAAATAAACTTGTTTGATTTTCACCTTCTATCCTATCTTTCTCATTCACAACATTAATTCCGGCATGCACTGAAACACGATTGTTTTTAAATAAAAAACTAGGTTTTACTCGGTATAATTGTCTTCTATTATTTCCTATACTAGTATATTCAGAAAGTAACATGTCTCCATTGAAATATGCGAACAATTTTTCATTCAATTTCATTACTCCTTGAATTTTACTATCCCAAACCCATTCTTTATCAAGTTTATTACTGGTGATAAATGTTAAACCAGAAGTAGCTATATAATCTACTTTAGCATCTTTTTTAGCATTACTAATACTTCCAATGTAATTGAATCTGTCGTAATTGATGTTTAAATATTCATCATAGGGAATATTAACAAAATCCTTTCTACCATAAAAATTAGCACTAGTTCTTTTATAATCGATTGATCCATTTAACAAATAGTTATTGGTGAAAGTTTTACTGTAAACCTTAATTTCATTGTCATTTCTTGCAGAATTGGTAGATAAATTGGGTCCTTTGCGGTTTGCATCATGACTGATATAAATACCTCTAAACTGATTCTCTGATGGAGTTATTCCAAAATGTGCATTTAATAAGGTATGGCCATAATTACCAACACCAGCTTTAATCACATTTTTAAATTTAGAACCATAGGCAGAAGTTAATTCATCTCCATCTCTTGGTCCTAAAATATTATTAGTCAAAGTTGGTAAGTTTAACCCTTCCCATCTTCTTTCTAAAAAGTCATATTTCATTTTTCTACCCTTCTTTTGATTTTCAATTTCATTCAAAGGATCAAAACTACGGTTGACCTGTGGTTGTAATTCGATTTTACGTTCTTTATCAATAATAATATCTTCATTTTGAATAGAACCTTCTTTCTTAGTTTGCTGAGCATTAGCAACAAATGACAGTAAGCATAAACTAATGCCCGAAAGAATATATATTTTTTTGGCTAAATCGCTGAATCTCATTTTTTCTTAATTAAGCTGTTATTTAATTGGCAATGCATTTAACTTGGTTTTAGCTAATTCTATCACGTCTTTGTCGCTAGAATTATCTACAATAGATTTCAATGTAGCTCTTGCTTGTGGTACATTCTTAAGTTCAACAAAATCATCAGCTAACAATATGTAAGCTTTTCCTAAAATTGAATCAGAAGCCTCTGAGAACTGATTTCTAAATTTGTCAAGAATCATTTCGCTTGATTCCTTGAATTTACCTTCCTTAAATAAAAGTGTAGCTAAACGCAATTGGCAATTCGCACCTAAATCGTTTTTATCAAATGAAATGGCTTTATTCAACCATTCTCTTTCTTTTTCGACATTTGCTTTTGATGAATAAACATCTGCAATTTTAAGAGCAATACCTGCTTTCTCTAATTCTGAATTACCTTCAGTAGTAATGATTTCATCAACAACAATCGATGCTGAGTCTACATTATCACTTTCTAAATAAGCAGTAATTAAGCCATTATTAGCAATTTGCAAATCCTTTTTCTCTAAATTTTTAGTCTTAAACTTTTTGAACAATTCGATCGAAGCATTGTAATTCTTGTTGCTTAATTCAATTTCTGCAGATCGTTGAATGGCTCTATTTACTTGTGGATGTGCATTTTGCTCAATCATTTTTTTATAAGCAGCTAATGCTTCTTCTTTGTTATTGATTCTGTACGCCGCATCTGCTAATAAATATGTAGCTTCTACTAAATTATCATTACTAGGATACTTTTCAATGAAAGATTTTAATGGCGCAATCGCTTTGTCATATTTTTCACCTAAATAAATTCCCTTTGCTGCTCTATATTCCAATTCGATATTTTCGGCTTCATTAGGACTATTCTTTTGGAATGTGGTTAATAATTGACCAAATTCTTCTGGTCTACCTACTTCATTCAATTCCTCTTGTAATCCAATCAGTGCATCTTTAGCTGTTTTGTCCGTAGGAAATTCATTAATGATTTTTTTGTAATCAGTAATTGATAATTCATGCTGACTGGTATTAGCATAGGCTTGTGCTCTTTTCAATAATGCCTGAGTAAAGTATGGGCTCGTTGATTTATTATCAATTAAATCTGTAAATCCAGCAATGGCATCTTTGTACTTATTATTATCGAATGAGATGACATTTTCTTGATATACTGCGTCATCTACATATTTAGAATTAGGGAAGTCTAAACGAACTTGTTTGAAAGTCTGTTTTGCCTCTGTTTCTTTATTTAAATAAGTAAGTGTCACCCCTTTTTGATACAAAGCATAATCTCTTTCTGTTTTTAATTGATCATATGCCTTTGTGTAATAAGTTAAGGCTTCTTCATAATTTTTTGATACCAAATAAGTATCTGCCAAACGTAATAATACATTTGAATTGCTCTTACCACTTGGAGAGGCTAATTCTTTGTCAACATAGGTTTTAAATAATGTATTTGCCTTATTGAACTCTTTTGTGTTAAAATAAGCGTAAGCTAATCCAATTCGTACTTTTTGTAAAAATTCAGCCGCTTTTGCAACAGGTGGGTTACTAATTAACAATGGATTATAAACTTGAATCGCTTCTTGGTATTTTTTTAATTGCGATAATGCTTCCGCTTTTCCAAAATTTGATTGGAATTTAATTTCTTCTACTTCTGAATTACTGATCGATGTGTTGAAAAATTCAATAGCTTCTGCAAATTTATTTGCGTTGTAGGCTTTAACAGCCAAATTGAAGCTTAAAGTTTGATAAGCTCCATTTAATTTACTAGAACGATTTGGAATGGATTTTAAATATTCTATAGCTGCATTCAAATTGTTAGAACTTATGAATGCATCAGCAACCAATTCATTGGCTTCCTCATTAAATTTACTTGTAGGATAATTTTTATTGAATTCTTGAATTTCGTAAATCGTTTCACTCGCTTTACCTAAATCCAACAATACTTTTGCATGATTAAAAAAGGCCTCTTCTTGGATATCTTTATTGAAATTTAAGGCTTTGGCTTTTTCGAATGCCAATAATGTCGCCTCTAAATTTCCTGCTTTTAATTGAGCTAGTCCCAAAGTAAATGCTGCATATTGACTTAATGAATCTTTGCTATCAACCACAAATTTTAATTCATCTGCCGCTTCATTGAATTTATTGATTTTATACAAAGAAAATCCATATCGATAGTGAACTTGATTATTCACAGATTGTGGATTTAAATTACTATTAATTTGATAGCTAGAAGCTGCTTTCTCATAATAACCTAATTTAAATTGTACCTCGGCAACTAACAGAGAAAGTTCATCTAATTTATATTGAGAATTTTTTTGTTTCAACAAAGGTTCAGCATAACTCAATAATTCATTGAATCGACCCTGGTGATAAAAACACATGGCAATCCAATTCGGAATATCACTTCTGTATTTGCTACTTCCCTCCGCTTTATTGAAATCTTTTACAGCATCTGCATATCTTTTTTCTTTAAAATTTAAGATACCCGCATAATATGAAGCTGCAAATGCATATTCTTCCTCTGTTTCAACCTTAATTTCATTGAAATAACGTAGTGCGTTTTTGAAATTTTTCATTTCATAATATGAAACGGCTAATTTGTATTTCGCTTCTAGATTTGTCTCAGAAGATTTACTTAAATATTTAATGGCTTTTAAATAGTCGCCATTGTCATAAAAAAACGTACCAATGCCTCTTAACAATTTGACTGCTTGAGGATGTTCTGGATTATCTGCTATAAATCTTTCCGCCAAAATTTCAGATTCGGGCTGACTCATGTACAAAGCACACATGGTAATGTAGTATTCTGCCAAAACTTTTTGACCCGCTTGTTCATTGATTTGAAGCGGTTCTAAACTCGACAAATAGCCAGAAAATTCTTCTTTGGCAGCCACATAGTTTTTAGAATCAAAGTATTCTTTTGCCTGTCTAAAGTGCAAAGTATGATCTTTAAAACTTAAGGTTTGTTGACCAGAAACAGAAAAATTAATTAATAATACAATCAGGGCTAAAACAAAGCCTGACACAGAAGTATGTTTTCTCATTATTTAATGATTACAGCATTCACAATTACTACAATAATACGATTTTTTTTGCGAATAATTGTATCAATGAATGAATTAAATTCTTCAATAGAGCTCTTTAAAGGGCTAAAATTGGTTTTAAAGTTTCTAAACCTTTATATTTGTTTTTTTTACCTATTCATACACAATACACTGACAATCAATGAACATTCAACATTTTCGATTGAAATCCTTTCTTTTGATTTCGATTCTATTTTTATCCATTTCATCATTAACCTTTGGTGGAATATCCCATCAGGTAGCGATGCCTGAACCTCACACTCATTATTTTGAAGTTACTACTCGAGTAGATTTAAAAAGTGAGGTTTACAAAAAATCGTATTTAGATCTTAAAATGGCAGCTTGGACCCCTGGCTCCTATTTAATTCGAGAGTTTGCGAGAAATGTTGAATCATTGTCAGCTTCATCAAACGGCAAATCGTTAGCATTTCAAAAAATCAATAAAAATACTTGGAGAATTCAATTGAATAAAGATCAATTAAATGGCATCATTGACGTAAAATACAAAGTCTATGCGTTTGAATTATCCGTTAGAACGTCATTTTTAGATGATACACATGGTTATATCAATCCAGCAAGTGTTTTATTATATATGAATGATTTCAAAAATAAGGCGCAAGAGATCGAAATTATTCCTTTTAAGAATTTCAAAAAGGTTTCTACAGCATTGAAAGAGATTGGCCAATTTAAATATCAAGCTAAAAATTTAGATGAATTAATCGATTCTCCGATTGAAATTGGGAATCATAAAATTTTCGAATTTAACGTTGGAAACATACCTCACCAAATTGCATTTTATGGACCAGCGAAAGTTGATTCAGTTAAGTTTCTAAAGGATGTAAAAAAAATGTGTGAAACGGCACAAAATGTTGTTGGAGAGCATCCTTGTGATCACTATTTGTTTATCATTCATAATTTATATCGCGGTGGCGGCGGTTTGGAACATTTAAATTCGACTACTTGCCAAGTGAGTAGAGGAAATTATGAAACCGACAAAGGGTATAAAGGCATCTTAAATTTGTTAGCTCATGAGTATTTTCATTTATGGAATGTGAAAAGAATTCGCCCAATCGCTTTAGGGCCATTCGATTATGAAAATGAGAACTACACCCACAATTTGTGGTTTTCGGAAGGGATTACAAGTTATTATGCTGATTTAATCAGTCAACGCTCTGGATTAATTTCTAATAGCGAATATCTCACTGCTTTGTCAGAGGAAATATCTGCAGTTGAAAATCAGCCCGGAAATAAAGTTGAATCAGCAGCGGAATCTAGTTGGGATGCATGGATTAAGTATTATCGTCCAAATGAAAATTCTAAAAATTCTAGTATTTCTTACTATGATAAAGGTTCTGTTTTAGGAGGGATTTTGAATCTTTGGATCATCCAGCAAACGAATGGTAAGAAAAGATTAGATGACGTATTTTCATTTTTATATTCGAATTATTTCAAGAAACTTCAACGTGGATTTACGGATGCCGAATTGGAGGATGCTTTTTCTAAGGTGGCGGGCAATTCTGCAAAAAACATTTTTGTAGAAAATATATATGGTATAAAAACTCCTAATTACAAGGAATTATTTGCTTCCGTGGGTTATCAATGGACTAATTCCAATGAAGGAAAACAAATTTCCTTTTTGGGCTTAACTGTGACAAGCAATAAGATTACTCAATTGTATAAAGGTGGACCTGCATATCAGTTTGGCTTAAATGTTGGCGATGAGATCTTAAAAGTGAATAACCTTGATTTTGAAGGCGTTGAGAAATTATTGGTAAATAAAAAACCGAATGAAACGATATTATTTACCATTAAAAGAGATGGTATAGAAAGAAATATCATGGTAACGATTGCTCAAAGCCCGATTCAAAGCTTTGTATTGACTTCTTTTGGAAATTTAACGGAAAGTCAATCTAACCTCAGAAAAGCTTGGTTAGGAAGTTTGTAATTATTCGATTGATTTTGCCATTTCAGCATACATATTCTGAAATGTTTGTATAACAAAACCATTGAAAGAGGAGCTTATTGCAAGCTCCTCTATTTCTTTTTGATTCGCAAAGTCCAAAACAGAAAATTTATAACTCTGTTCTAAATGAGGCGTTTCAAATTTCAAGATATACTTTGAATTCCATTCAAATAGTGAAATTCTGAGATTATCATGAGGGATTTCTTTGATAAAGTGCATTATTCGTGAACGATTGTAACACTTTGAATCACATCACCTTCTCTGATTGCGTCAATCACATCTAAACCTTCAACCACTTTGCCAAAACAAGTATGTTTACGATCCAAATGAGAAGTATTTGCTCTAGAATGACAAATAAAGAACTGAGAGCCACCTGTATTAGGTCCTCTGTGCGCCATTGATAAAACACCACGGTCGTGGTATTGATTATTTCCTGTTAATTCACATGGAATAGTATAACCTGGTCCACCTGCACCTGTTCCTGTAGGATCACCACCTTGAACAACGAAATTAGGAATTACTCGATGAAAAGTTACTCCATCATAAAATCCTTTTTCTGATAAATCGATGAAGTTTTTAACATGAATGGGTGCGTCTTCGGTATAAAATTCAATTTTCATCAAACCTTTATCCGTTAACATTTCTGCGTATGCCATATTTATATTTTAAATTTGTTTACAAAGATGCGAATGAAAATTCAAATTATTCTAATTCACTTCGCTCCTTTTCGAAATAATTGCCTTAATTTCATAGCATGAAGCACATTCTCGTTTTTATATTGACCATCTTTTTGTTTAGTTCTTGCCAGAATGATACAGATAAAAAAGAAGCAACAGATTTCTTTTTTAGGGGAAATCAAAAATTAAAAGAAAAAGAATATTTTGATGCCATTAAATGGTTTGGAGAGGCCATTAATAAAAATAGTCAATTTTCAGATGCTTTTTATAACAGAGGATTGGCTTATCAAGCTTTAGAGAAAAATGAAGAGGCACTAGCAGATTTTACCAAAGCCTATGAATTGGATCCTAAATTCGCCCCTGCTTTATTTAAAAAAACAGAAATCCTACAATCTTTAGAAAAAATCGATTTGGCATTAAATGAAGCCGATTTATTGGTGAAATCGTTTCCAGATTCTGCCGCTAATTTTCGTTTAAAAGGAGATATTTTGTTTCAGAAAAAAGAACTTAATTCCTCTTTGGCTTCGTATGAAATTGCCTTAAAGTTAGATTCTAATTTGGTAGAAGCGATGATTAACAAAGGGGTGGTATTGCAGGAAATGAATGAATTGGATCAAGCGGAAGCCGTATTCAAAAAGGCTTTGACAAAAAATAAATACAAAGACTTGATATACAACAATTTAGGTTATTTAGAAATTCAAAGAAGGCAGTGGAAAATGGCTCATTTATGGGTAACAAAAGCCTTAAAAATGTCGCCAGAAAACGAACTTTATTTAAAAAATTTAGCGAAAATCGAAGAAGAATCAGGAGCGAAATAATTGCATGTATTTCTTCAATGCTTCCGCATTTGAGATTGAATCAGTAAAAATTTCTAAAATACTTGCTTCATTTTGTGGATCCAAAAAGATTGGAATCACAGATTCTAGTTCCTCCCAATTTTCTGCCTTTAAATACGTCATTTCGGCATCTTTTGCCGTGTTTTCTGCCTTATAATTTTGTCGAGTTTCCATGAATTCGTCTAATTCAGGAAGCGAAGAAGCACCAGCTAAATTGCGGAATATTCCACCTCCATGATTATTGAAAACAATAATTCTCAAATTTTTATGGATATAATTGTTCCAAAGGGCATTTTTATCATAATGGAATGCGACGTCTCCAATGATAGAAATACACAAATTGCTTGTTTTCTGGCTTGCTCCTACTGCCGTACTTAAACAGCCGTCTATTCCACTGGTTCCTCGATTAGAAAAAACTTCCAAATCTACGAATTGTTCTTTGGTCCAATTGACGTATCGAATGGATAAAGAATTCGCAACATGAACCTCTGCTTGGCTTTGATTGATTGTTTGAATAATCCGATTAAAAATGTGGATTTCTACCCAAGATTTTTGCTCAAAAAAGTCATATTGAAGTGTTTCAACGTGCTTTTTCTTGTTTTGCCAAGCTTGCGCCCAATCAGTATTTTGTGATAAATTATATGGAAGGATTTCTTCTAAAAAATCCTCCGATTCCGCGTTAAAAATTTTGGTTAAACACTGAAATGGATCAGGTTGATCAATGGGATTCGGATGAATTAACCAAGAGTTTTTAGGTTTGAATTTTCTTAAAAATAGTTTGATTCTTTTACTCACAAAAGATTTACCAAAATGAATATGTAAATCAGGTTGTAAATTTTTCCATTCTGTTTCATCAATTAATGCCAAATCATGATATAATTGGCACTCTAGTGGTAGATTAGCCGTTGCATCACCAATGACAGGAATACCATTTAGAGCTAATTTATTAATTAGTTCATTAAATTTTGGATTCTTTTCTTGTTGTCCAACTGTGATTAATATCTTATTTGATGAAGTCAATTGCTCATTGATGAACGTTTTTTCAGCCATATTAAGGGAATAATTGACTGGCTGACGTTCAGGAACTGAATATATGTTTGAGATGGGTAAAGCCTCGTTAATTTCTGGATAAAATGGTTCTGAAATTGGTATATTGATATGTACTGGACCTTTTGGCTCGTTGACAGCATCAGAATAAGGAGTATTGATGGACTGTATCATTGATTCATCAGTCTGTTTTATATCTGTCTCAAAATTCAAAAATGTTTTAACATGTTTCCCAAAAAGATTTTCTTGGTAAATAGTTTGTCCATCCCATTGTCCAATCCATTTTTTTGGGCGGTCTGCTGTTAATACGATTAATGGTATTTCTTGAAAAAAAGCTTCAACTATGGAAGGGCCAAAATTCAATGCTGCGGAACCTGAAGTACAGCAAATGATGGTCGGCTTTTTAGTTTTTAAACTTAATCCAAGTGCAAAAAAACCTGCGGAACGTTCATCTGAGATAGAATAGCATTTGATTTGCTTATTTCTTGCCAAAGCAAGCATGACCGGAGCATTTCTAGATCCTGGGCAAATTACTGCATCCTCTACCCCATTTAGGTTTAGAATATTTACAAGATCTACAAGTCCATTTGGAAAAGCCATGTCAAAAAAAAGCCTCGTGAGAGGCTTTAAAGTTTATCCAAGATAAGTTTTTAACGCTTTACTTCTGGAAGTATGACGAAGACGTCTTATCGCTTTTTCTTTGATTTGACGTACACGCTCACGCGTCAAATTGAATTTTTCTCCAATTTCTTCCAAGGTCATTGCATGTTCTCCATTTAGACCAAAATACAAGGTAACTACATCTGCCTCACGTTGAGTTAAGGTTGACAATGCTCTTTGTACTTCTCGACGAAGCGAATCGTTGATCAATCCTGAATCAGGTTTGTCTTCTGAGTCGTTTTCTAATACGTCTAAAAGTGAATTTTCTTCTCCTTGAACAAAAGGTGCATCCATAGAAACATGACGACCTGATATTTTAAGAGTATCTACAACTTCACCTGTTGATATTTCCAACACTTCAGCTAATTCTTCAGGTGACGGCTCTCTTTCAAATTTTTGCTCTAATTCAGAGAAAGTTTTTGAAATTTTATTCAAAGATCCTACTCTATTCAAAGGAAGACGAACGATACGAGATTGTTCTGCCAAAGCTTGAAGGATAGATTGACGAATCCACCAAACAGCATAGGATATAAATTTAAAACCACGGGTTTCATCAAATCTTTGAGCAGCCTTAATAAGACCTAAGTTACCTTCATTGATTAAATCGCCTAAGCTTAAACCTTGGTTTTGGTATTGTTTCGCTACTGAAACCACGAAACGTAAATTAGCTTTTGTTAATCGCTCAAGAGATAATTGATCTCCGTCACGGATTTTTTGGGCTAGAATTACTTCTTCATCTGGAGTAAGTAAATCTACCTTACCAATTTCTTGAAGGTATTTGTCTAGGGATTGACTCTCCCTATTGGTAATCTGTTTGCTAATTTTTAGCTGTCTCATATTCTTATAACAAATTTAATGGGCTATGTATTGCAATAGCCCACAAAAATATTTACTAGTTTTCTGATTTCTCAGGACGCTCTGGTTTTGGTAAAAGAACTTTAGCTGATAAACGGAATTTACCCGTTTTCTTATCAACTTCAACTAATTTCACTTTGATTTTATCACCTTCCGCTAAAACACCATCCATAGAATCAATACGATCCCAAGAAATTTCAGAGATATGTAATAAACCATCTTTTCCAGGTAAAAATTCAACGAAGGCTCCAAAAGCTTGAATATTTTTAACTTTTCCTTCATAGGTTTCTCCAACTTCAGGAATAGTTACAATACCTTTTACCATTTTAATGGCTTTTTCCATTGCTTCTCCATTTGAAGAGAAAATGCTAACAAATCCTGCATCATCTTTTTCTTCGATGGTTACTGTTGCGCCAGATTGCTTTTGAATATCTTGAACAATTTTACCGCCTGGTCCGATTACTGAACCAATTTGATCTTTATTGATTTTGATAACCGTTGCTCTAGGAGTTTGAGGTTTGAAATCTTCTCTAACGCCTGGCATTGCCTTTTTCATTTCATTTAAGATATGCAAACGGCCTTCTTTTGCTTGAGTTAAAGCTTCAGATAAAACTTCATAAGATAAACCTTGAACCTTAATGTCCATTTGACAAGCTGTGATACCATTTTCAGTACCTGTCACTTTAAAGTCCATATCACCTAAATGATCTTCATCTCCTAAAATGTCAGAAAGAACGGCATATTTACCAGTTTTTGGATCCGAGATTAAGCCCATTGCAATTCCAGAAACAGGAGCTTTAATTTTAACACCCGCATCCATTAATGCTAAAGTACCCGCACAAACTGTTGCCATCGAAGAAGAACCATTTGATTCTAAAATATCTGAAACAACACGAAGTGTGTAAGGGAAATCTTCCATTTTAGGAAGAACTTTTTTAATGGCACGCATAGCTAAGTTACCATGACCAACCTCACGACGTCCTACGCCACGATTAGGTTTCACTTCTCCGGTAGAAAAACCAGGGAAATTGTAGTGTAACATAAACTTATTGTATCCTTGGGTCATTGGTTGATCAACAATTTGTTCATCCATTTTTGTGCCCAAAGTAACTGTAGTTAATGATTGTGTTTCTCCACGAGTAAATACAGAAGATCCATGTGGAGTTGGCAAATAATCAACCTCACAAGTAATTTTACGGATTTCATTCAATTTACGACCATCTAAACGATAGCGTTCTTGAAGCACCAATTGACGAGCAGCTTCTTTTTCAATATCGTGGAAATAAACTTTAGCTAAAGAAAGGTTAACTGTGTGATCTTCTGGCAATGAAGCAACGTATTCTTCAACAATTGCTTTGAAGCCAGCTTTACGGTCTTCTTTTTTAGGATTAGCTAATTTAGCAACAGCTAAATATTTATCGTAGTAGTTTTTCCAAAGTTCAGCTCTTAATTCTTCATCATGTGTTTCATGACTATAAGCACGTTTCTCTGTTTTACCAACTGCTACTGTAAGCTCTTTCAAAGCTGTACATTGTAGTTTAATGGCTTCGTGAGCGATTTTTAATGCTTCTAACATTTCAGATTCAGAGATTTCATCACCTTCACCTTCAACCATTAAAATGTCATTTTCATTGGCTGCTACGATTAATTCCAAAGATGCTCCTGCTAATTCAGAAACACTTGGATTTACTTTGTATTCGCCATTGATTTTTGCAACACGAACCTCAGAAATAGGTCCATTGAAAGGAATATCTGACACGGCTAACGCTGCGGCAGCGGCTAAACCTACAAATGCATCTGGTAGAACTTCAGCATCTGCTGAAATTAAATTGATTAGCACTTGAACGTCTGCATGATAATCATCCGGGAAAGTTGGACGTAATGCACGATCCACTAAACGAGAGATTAATATTTCATAATCTGAAAGGCGCGCTTCTCTTTTTAAGAAACTACCCGGTATACGTCCATTTGACGCAAATTTTTCTTGATAATCTACTGATAATGGAAGGAAATCTACACCTTCTTTGGCCTCTTTGTTGGCTACCACTGTAGCAAGCAACATCATATTTCCAGACCTTACAACAACAGCTCCATCCGCTTGCTTGGCTAATTTGCCAGTTTCAATTTGGATTTCCTTGCCGTTAGGCATTGAAATATGCTTTTGAATAATGTTAAATGACATATATTTTTCTGAATAAATTTCCAAGCAACATTGCTTGGTTTAAAAGCTTGTTTGATGAATTCAAACGGGTAAAAATGTAAATAAAACAGGGCTTCAATTGAATGAAACCCTGTTCAAAATTATTTACGAATACCTAATTCAGCAATAATTGCACGATAACGTGTAATATCTGTGCGAGTTAAGTAATCTAGCAAACGACGACGCTTACCAACTAACTTCAAAAGACCCAAACGTGTGCTGTGATCTTTCTTGTTTTTCTTTAAGTGCTCAGTCAAATGATTGATTCTGAATGTGAATAACGCAATTTGCGACTCAGCAGAACCAGTATCGATTTTAGACTTTGCTTTACCTTTTGATTCAAAAATTTCTTGTTTTTTCTCAGGTGACAAATACATCTTTTACCAGTTTAAAGTTTATAAAAAATTAATTTGCAAAATTACATATTTTCAATCGTAATTGCAAATTTTAGATTATTGTTTCGGAGCAAACCGTAGTTTTACTTTATCCCACAAAACTTTGTAGAAATCTGATTCAAATAATCGAGAGTCTTGCAGGGCGATTTTCATGAAATAGGCTCCTATTGCTGCCAAAATCACGTTAGATATCCAAGCTCCTATTTGAACCAATACCTTCCCTTCTTTTGCCATTTTATCTCCTTGTTGAGTCAGAATGTACATTAAGATAAAAAAAGAAACAGCCACAACTACAGGTATTCCAAAACCTCCTTTTTTTATAATAGCTCCCAAAGGGGCACCAATTAAAAACATCACCAATATTGCTAACGAAGTCGTTAATTTATGATGCCATTCCAAATCCGTTTTACGAAGGTCGCTAATTTTACTTTCAAGATTAATTTGGTTGGTTTCACCGAAAGTTATCAGGTTATTGGCTTGCTGTTTAGCTAACTCAAATGGTGGGCGATCCATAGGTCTTTTTTCACCTTCTTGAATTCTTTTCGTTAGCCATTTTGTATTCTTTAATTTTATGAGTGATGGTCTAATGGGTTTATTGTAATAAATATAATAGACATTGGAACCAAGCACAAAGCCTTCTCTGATGTTTTTAAGCACATTTTTAATGGAATCCGCGTCATCATATAATTGATTACTATTTCGCATAATTTGATGATGTGCAAATTGATTTTCTTGCGTTTTATGTAAATCAAAGGCCTCTAGCGACATGACGATTTTACTTTTTTTGAAGCTATGAACCGCTAAATCTGTTTGGTCATTGCTAATTCCTTTATCCGCATCTTCTAGGTAATCTTTCCCATTGAATAATTCGAAAATCAAATATTTTTTATCTAAAATGGTGTACATCAAAGCTGAATCAGCTAAAGTGACATGTCTATTGCCGTCATTGTGCGTATGGTCATAGATAATCAGCGATTTCAATGTTTTATTATCAGGGTACTTTTTTTGAACCTTGATTGTGTAACCTGGAAGATCGGTGTAAAATATTCCTTCTTTGATGTTTAGGGTGGTTTTGGTTGTTTTGATATCATACATCAAACTCCAGCCTTTCAAATTTGCCCATGGAAGAGCGACATTGGCAAACCAAAACATAAAAATGCTCAATAAAAAAGCAACGACAAATATGGGCCTTAAAATACGTAAGATTGAAATTCCGGAACTTTTCAATGCTGTCAGCTCAAAGTTCTCCCCTAATTTCCCAAAGGTCATTAAGGAGGAAAGCAACACGGAAAGCGGCATTGCCAGAGGAATGGTAATCAATGAAAAGTAGAAAAATAATTCTACATAGATGCCAAAACCTAAATCTTTACCAAACAGATCAGCAAAATAAAATAAAACGAGCCGAAGTAAAAATATGAAAATAACAACGACAAGGGTCAGAAAAAATGGCCCCCAAAATGCATTTAAAACTAATTTATCAATTTTTTTGATGCTAACTCCCAACAATTTCTTTCAGTTTGTCTGTTAAATAATCCCAAAGTTCGGTAGCATCTTCATCCGATTTAAATTTAGACGCACGATCAATGACTTTTAAATAAGTTGTATTGCTTAGCTCACTAACTTCCAAAATGAGTTCAATGCTTGAATTTTCTGTTTGTTCAGAGTTTTGGAATTGAAATTTGACAGATTTATTTGATTTACTACTTACTAGGCTAGCTGGATGATTGGTTTCATCCCAAATAAAATTATAATTCTGACTATTTTGTACTGTTACTTTGTCTGCAAACCACTGTTGTAAGCCAGAGGCTGTATTAAGATAAGGATAAAGTACTTTGGGTGAGGCTTTTATCTCAAATTCAAACTCAAAATGTTTATTTGACATAAGCAATAAATTTATCTATTTGGTACGAATCTGTACCTTTAAACAAAGGTATTATTTCTTCGTTAAATAGCAAATACAAGGTAAAATTAATAAGATTTGTTAATATTATTTGTGACTCTAATACCTTTATATTACTTTTGCAAACCAATTCGGCGGGGTAGCTCAGATGGTTAGAGCGTTGGATTCATAACCCAAAGGTCGGCAGTTCGATTCTGCTCCCCGCTACACAGTCCCTGCTCGCAGGGATTTTTTTTGCTCAAATATGAAACCTTCATTCGATAAAATTTTCATGGAATTGGCTGAGAATCTATCACTTAGATCTCATTGTACCAAAGCTCAAGTAGGTGCGGTTTTGACCAAGGATACTCGGATTATTTCCATAGGTTACAATGGTCCACCTTCCGGAACGCATAATTGTGATGAAGAATTTGGTGAAGAAGGTTGTCCGAGAGATTCTAAAGGCTCATGTTCTTTAGCTTTGCATGCTGAACAAAATGCGATACTTTATGCCTCTAAAAATGGAGTTTCATTAGAAGGATCAACGATTTACGTCACACTTTCTCCTTGTATCTCATGTGCGAGAATCATTTATAGTATGAAAATCAAGAAAGTGATATTTCTAAATTCTTATGCCGCTTATAAAGGTCTACCATCTGATGAAGGTGTTGACTTTTTGAGAAAGTTTGGCGTGGAAGTGGAGAGGTATGAATTATGAATTATGAAATATGAATTATGAATTATGGGGTATAAGATTCAACAATAAATTCAATTCATAATTCATATTTCATAATTATTAATGGTGCACTCCGCCCTCACCATGAACGTGACCATGATCCAATTCTTCTTGGGTGGCTGGTCTAATTTTTATTACTTTTCCAATAAAAATCAATTCTTTTTCGGCTAATGGGTGATTGAAATCCATTTTTATCGTATCAGTACCAATTGAAATAACTAGTCCTTGCATTCTATTTCCTTGGTCATCCGTCATTGGAATAAAGTTTCCAACTTGTACAATGTCATCTGTATTCTGTCCTTCCACTTGGAAAATGGATTTAGGCAAATCGATGATTGCATTAGGGTCAATGGTTCCGTAAGCATCTTCTGGACTAATGCTAAAATCAAATTCGTCACCTACTTTAAGGCCAGCTAAATTATTTTCAAATGATTCTGGTAAACCACTTAATCCGTGAATGAATACCATTGGTTCTTCTTCGCCTACAATTTCAACTACTTCTGGTTGACCATTTTCATCAGGGAAAGAAAGTTGGTAGCTGATATAAACTACCGAATTGGGTGCAATTTGCATATTGAGTATCTTTTTTGCCACAAACCTACGGGATTAAATTGAGAAACTGGTTTGAAGTCCAAATAATATTTTTGCAAGCTTATGCTTTTGTTTAGTTTTGTATTCCTGAATTTTAAAGAATAAAAAAATGATTAAAAGTGCTCAAGAGGTCTTAAAGGATATCAAGCAAAACAAGCTTGCTCCTATTTATTTAATTCACGGAGATGAGCCTTTTTTTATCGATCAATTGACTGAATCTTTTGAAAAAAATGTATTAAGTCCAGACGAACAAAGTTTTAATCAATTCATTTTATTCGGAAAAGATCATAGCATGGGTTCCGTTGTTTCTTATGCAAGACGTTTTCCGATGATGGCAGAAAAACAGGTTATCATCGTTAAAGAAGCCACTTTTTTGGAGAATTTAGGAAAAGGAAAAGCTCCTGCCAAAGATAAAACCGATGATGAATGGAAGGCTTTTGAAGATTATTGTCAAAATCCAACACCTTCCACCCTTTTGGTTTTTACGATCAAAAATTTACTGACTGATAAATCAAGAATTTTAACACCTTTGGTAAAACATGGAATCATTGTTGCTTCTAAGAAAATTACCGATGATAAAGTTGCTCAATGGTTAAAAGATTATTTAGCAACTGCCCAATTAACCATGAAGGCCGATACACTTGAAATGATGGTCACTTATGTGGGTTCTGATTTAAAAAGAATGGCTTTTGAAGCGGATAAATTAATTATCAATTTGCCCGCAGGTACGGAAGTAGGTTCTGCTGAAGTAGAAAAATACATTGGAATTAGCAGAGATTATAATTATTTTGAATTTCAAAAAGCAGTTATTCAGAAAAATATCGAAAAGGCGCAAAAAATAGCTTTTTATTTTGCTGATAATTCCAAACAAAATCCTGTGGCACCGATGATTGTGCTTTTGTACAATTTCTTTTCAAAAGTGTTACAAGTGCATGATTTGGGAAATATTTCAGAAAACGAAATAGCTAGAGAAACTGGAATTAATCCTTATTTTCTTCGCGATTATGTAGCTGCTAAACGCAATTATTCTTTAGGAAAAGTAGTACGAATTTTAGAAGAGTTAAAAAATGCCGATTTGAAAATGAAAGGCGTAATTGGTCAGGGAGTTTCAGATCGAGATATAATTTTGGATTTAAGCTTTATGATTTTACATTGAAGATAGAAAAGAGAAAAGAGAAAAGAGAAAAAATCATTTCGACCGGTGGCTGAGCGGAGTCGAAGCCACCGGTCTTTTACCTTTTACCTTTTACCTTTTACCTTTTACCTTTTACCTTTTACCTTTTACCTTTTACCTTTTACCTTTTACCTTTTACCTTTTACCTTTTACCTTTTACCTTTTACCTTTTACCTTTTACCTTTTATCTTTTACCTCATTTCACCACACTCTCATCTAAATTAAATAAAACATTGCTAACCAATGTTTTAGTAATTAAATCTGAAGCGTTTTTTGGGTAAATGTTATCTGGACACCATTTTAAAAATTGCTTACTTGCTGTCATGTTACTGGCATAATATGCTTTTGTTTTGGTATAATAGTCCATTAAAATTTTGGATTTTTGGGAAGATATTTCTGTGCCAAACATTTCAAAATAAGACTTTTTGATAAAGTTCTCATTGAAATCCAGGGGGAATTTTCTCGCAAAAAATTGTGCAGCCTCCATGAAGACAGGATCGTTGAGGGCATTTAATGCTTGTAAAGGAGTATTTGTTCTAATTCGTCGAGATAAACAAAGGTCTCTGGTACCCGCATCGAATGCAACCATGGTTGGATAAGGACTGCTTCTTCTCCAATAGGTGTACAAAGATCTGCGCCACTGGTCTTCTCCATTGCTCTTTTTCCATTGCATTCCGCTGTATGGGGCATTCCATATCCCATCTGGTTGTTCTGGCATAACACTTGGACCACCCATTTTTTGAGATAAAATCCCTGCCCAAGCCAAGGCTTGATCTCTTAATTGCTCTGGATTTAATCTGATTCTTGGCCCTCTGCTGAGATAACGATTAAATGGGTCTTTGTCTGATTCTTTTCCAGTTCGTTTAGAGGTTTGCTGGTAGGTAGAAGACATGACGATGTATTTTATGAGTTCTTTTGGTTGATAGTTGAATTCAAATTGGAATTTATAGGCCAAATGATCCAATAGTGCTTGATTACTGGGTGCTAAACCTTGACTTCCTAAATCTTCCAAAGTTTCAGCAATACCTGTGCCAAATAATTGTTCCCAAAATCTGTTTACTGCTACTCTGGAAGTTAATGGATTTTCTTTTCCTCCCATCCAATTGGCCAAAGCAAGTCGATCATTAATGTTTTTTTGATTAAAAATGGCGGGTACTCCCCTTTTCACCACTTTGCCTGGATTTAACCAAGAGCCTCTTTCAAAAATTCGAGTTTCTCTAGTAAAGTCTTTAGGATTTTCTAAAATGATGGGAGTGCTTGATTCTGGCTGACTTTGAATCAGTTTTGTACTTAATAGGTTAAAATCACTTGATTTTAAATTATTGGGAATTTCAGGCATTAATGCCCAAAAACCAATGGTACAAGTATTTTGATCTGCTTCTGTTTTTGAATTTGAAAATTCCCAAATTAGATCTTGTTTTCCTTGAATTGCTGGGATTTTGAAAAATACGTAAGCCCAGCCTTTTACCCAATAACCTTTTGGACCCGCATATTTTTCTTGCAAAGTGGTATCTAATTTAATTTTTGAAATAATTTCACCTTGTTTGGTATTTTTTCGGATAGTTAAATAAGTGGGTGCAGGACCATTGTTTTTACAGGCAATCAATAAATTTGTTTTGCCGTTCATCGGAACAGCCTTAAAACGCACGGATCCTCTATTTCTGGCAGCTAGGTATTTGTTATCTGCCAATGCTGCATTGATATGTTGATCGGCCCAATGGGGATGAATTTTAGGTTCTACGAACTGAATCATAGTTAGCCATTCTTTTTGAACTTGCAAAGGTTGACTTTTTAGATAATTTTTTATGCTATCTAACTTTCCTATATCTGTTGCTTTATAATGTCGAAAATTGGGAGAATCATCGGGTATATCTTCATCTCTGGTATTATTGAAAAGAGCCATATACTGGTAATATTCTTCGTGCTTAATAGGATCATAAGGATGTGAATGACATTGTACGCAATTGAAACTTGTACCTTGTAATACTTCCCATGTGGTATTAACGCGATCTAAAATGGCTGCTGTTCTAAATTCTTCATCATCTGTACCACCTTCATCATTATTAGCCGTATTACGATGGAAGGCTGTAGCGATGTAATCTGACTCTTTGGGATTTGGAAATAGGTCGCCAGCTAACTGTTCTTTGATGAAAAGATCATAGGGCTTATTTTCATTGAATGATTGAATGACGTAATCTCTGTATTTCCATATTGTTCTCGCATCATCTTTTTCGTAACCCTTGGTGTCTGCATATCTTGCTAGATCCATCCACATAGAGGCCCATTTTTCACCAAATTGTGGATTTACAAGTAGTCGATCTACTTGTTTTTCATAGGCATTTTTATTTTGATCATTTTCAAATTTCTCGTATTCTTTTTTCGTAGGTGAAATTCCGATCAAATCTAGATAGAGTCTTCGCAAAAGTTCTGATTTTGTCGCTTTGTCTGAATGAGATAATCCTTGTTGTTTATGTTCATTTGAAACAAAATAATCTAAATCATTAGACTCCCATGCATTGTCTAATCCAATAAAATCCAAGAATTGGGACCAAATCGATCCTTTAGGCACTTTTGGCTTTTCCAATTTTTGATAAGCCCAATGAGTTCCCCATTTTGCCCCCTCCCTTACCCATTGAGTTAATATGTCTATTTCATTTTTATTCAAAGCCTGCCTTTGGTAAGGCATTTTTTCTTCGGGATCCTTACTTTGCAGGCGTTGTATAAAGCTGGATTTTTCAGGAAATCTTGGTATAATTGCTCGATGTCCCGATTTAGTTAAACCTTTGGCTTCTTCTTCAAATAACAAGCTAAATCCTCCTTGTTTTTTGACACCACCGTGGCAGGCAATACAATTTTTATTCAGTATGGGTTTAACTTGTGTATTATAGTCGATAAAATCCTCCGATTTTTCATTTATTGAACAATTGAATAAAAAGAAGGCCAAAATAAAAAGTAGGAAATAGTTCAATTTCATGCTAGAATCGGTTGAATTACTTTTCCAAATACGTCGGTTAATCGAAAATTACGTCCTTGAAAAGGATAGGTAAATTCTTCATGATTGAATCCGAGGCAATGTAAAATCGTAGCTTGCAGGTCGTAAATAGATGTTTTTCCTTGAATGGTTGAATATCCTAGATCATCTGTTTCTCCCAATGAAAATCCTTGTTTAATTCCGCCGCCTGCTAACCACATGGAAAACGCATCGGTATGGTGGTCTCTTCCGAAATAGGCCTGTTTTTTGCCTTCTCTGTTCTCTTGCATAGGCGTTCTACCAAATTCTCCACCCCAAACAACCAAAGTCTGATCCAATAAGCCTCTTTGTTCAAGGTCGATTAAAAGTGCAGCAACGGCTTGATCGGTTTGTAAGCATTTTTGACGTAATCCCCAATCGACTGACCCATCTTTCACATTTCCATGGGTATCCCAGCCCCAATCGAATAATTGAACAAAACGAACTCCTTCTTCTACTAATTTTCTGGCGAGGAGGCAATTATTAGCAAATGCTTCTTCTCCGGGTTTTGTTCCATATAATTCATGGATGTAGGCGGGTTCATTATTGATATTCATGACTTCAGGGACAGAAGTTTGCATTTTAAAAGCCATTTCGTATTGGGCAATTCTTGCAATGGTTTCAGGGTCTCCAAATTCTTGATGTGTGGCTTCGTTAAGTTCGTTAATAGCATTAATGCTTGCTTTTCTTATATCGGAATTTACGCCATCTGGATTTTTAATAAATAAAACGGGCTCACCTTCGGACCTACATTGAACACCTTGGTAAACAGAAGGTAAAAAACCACTTCCCCAAGCTGATTTGCCGGCATCTGGATTTTTACCACCAGAAGCTAGTACCACATAAGCAGGTAAATTTTCATTTTCAGAACCTAGTCCGTAACTAATCCAAGAACCCATGGAAGGTCTTCCTAAGCGGGCTGAGCCAGTATGCATCAGCAATTGCGCTGGAGCGTGATTAAACTGGTCGGTATACATTCCTTTTAAGAAGGAAATTTTATCGGATTGTGTGGCAATATGCGGTATATGGTCAGAGAACCAATGTCCCGCATTTCCATATTGTGCGAAATTAGCCTTTGGGCCTAATAAATTGGGTATTCCCCGTATGAAGGCAAACTTTTTTCCTTCTATTAATTCCTTAGGGCATTCTTTACCATCAAATTTGGCCAAAATAGGCTTATAATCGAATAATTCTAATTGTGAAGGAGCTCCTGCCATGTGTAGAAAAATGACAGATTTTGCTTTTCCGAATTGAGGGGGTAGTTTAAGCGTATTGTTTTGTTGAGTTTCTTTGGAAGAACAATTCCAAAGTGTGGAACCTATAGCCAAAGATCCTAATCCAGTACCCAAGGTTGACAAAAAATGTCGCCTTGTAGCTAATAAAGCTTCTTTTTCAATAGCTTCTTGGAGGATGTTTTTCACGGTTTATAGATTTTTCGTGAAATTTATGGATTTTTCAGTTATAAATTGAAATAATAATCAAGAATTAATACCTCTAACATCTTTTCTTTCTTAATTCTGAATTCTTTCCGTGCCTTTGCGTTAACATCAAGTTTTAAACACCAAGTTTTAAACACCAAGTTCACGAAGTTTGAGAGAAAAAACCTCTTACCTCTTACCTCTTACCTTTTACCTTTTACCTTTTACCTCTTACCTTTTACCTTTTACCTTTTACCTCTTACCTTTTACCTTTTACCTCTTACCTTTTACCTTTTACCTCTTACCTTTTACCTTTTACCTTTTACCTTTTCTTTCTGAATTCTATCTTCCACGGATTAAAATCCATGGCTACAATAATTATCATCCCTACGAGATGAATGATTTTAGACGATAGAAAAATCTTAATGATTCTTAATGGCTTAATGTTTTAAAATAACACCGTGCCTTTGTGTTAACATCAAGTTTTAAACGCCAAGTTCACGAAGTTTGAGAGAAAAAAACTCTTACCTCATACATCATACATCATACATCAACTCTCTTCTCTTTTCTTAGTTAATTTTCAAATAATTTTCTGATTTAATAAAACCAAATTCGCCTTCGAAATAGCATCTTTCCCAAATATCTGTTTTTCCCCAATAAGTAATTAGACTTCCTTTTTTTAATATTTTTTTAACTGGGGAAACGGATGAAGCGAATTCTCTCATGTAAGTCTTGTCATTCATGACCATTCCAAAATTGAGGTAATTGGGGAAATTAATAAAAGCGATTAAAAAAAGTAGGTATAAATTAAAGGAAATAAGGTGGAAGGCCTTGATTTTAATTTGTTGTCTTTTTTTGTGAATAAGGATTGCTGCCACATAAATGGCGAAAAGAATGAGAATGATCATTAAATAAGGAAATACCTTAAAATAGCTCCAATAGAGTTGATTAGACCAGTTTATTTGATAGCCTATAAGTTGGTGATTATTACCAATTTCTTCCATTCTTTTGGCGATGGAATGTTTAGCTTCTTTTGCTTGTAAGCTTGCTAAATAATATAGTTCTTTAATCCAATCGTTTTTTACTTTTGAAATATAGGCTAGTTTCAATTTGATATTTTCCGATTCTTTGGGATTATTTGATAAAAGGGGTTGGTAGATTTTTTCAGCTTCCAATAAATGATTGGAATTAAATAAAGAATCTGCCAAAGCGAGTTGATTTCTATCTATTTGGGAATTAGCTTGTTGTAATGTTCCCAAGGAAAAAAAGATGAAAAATATAATTTTATTTAGATGACTTGCTTGCATATTTCAAAAAACTGTCTTAGTTTTGCACCGCAATAAGGGAAAAAAGTTACTCTTTTGCAAGTTGAAGTTAGCCAGTGGCCAAACTTCCCTTCGGTTCCAGAGTGAACCATTTTATATACAAGCGCAAGCTTGATGATTCCGTAGCTCAGTTGGTAGAGCAATACACTTTTAATGTATGGGTCCTGGGTTCGAATCCCAGCGGGATCACACAAAACCACCTAAAAGAGGTGGTTTTTTTTTATCTTATATTCTTTTGATTCCGTAGCTCAGTTGGTAGAGCAATACACTTTTAATGTATGGGTCCTGGGTTCGAATCCCAGCGGGATCACAGAAAACCACCTTCATGGTGGTTTTTTTGTTTACATCCATGGCTTTTTCCAACAATCAATTAATTCCATCTTTCTTTACCCCAATTTTTCGGATTTTCGATGATGTAATTTTGTATTCGTAAAAATTCATCGTGGTTACGAATAAGATGATCGTGATAGTTGGATTGAAAAAAATGATTATGTCGATTAAATTTTGGGATGTTTAAATGATTCAAATCTATATAATCATCAATTTTTGAATTAATTGCCGATTTAAATCCAGCAATGAAGGACGAAATGGATTTGGGTAATCGAATAGGTTGGTTGGGTTTTATTTGTAATAAATTCCAATTATTTTGATTGAATGGTAGAGACGCACGGCCGTGCGTCTGTATATTGGAATCATCATTTTCGAATGTTTTTTCCGAATTATTTGTGATTTTTAGAGACGCACGGCCGTGCGTCTCTACGTGTGAATTAAAAATTAAATTATTGTGATCATTTTTATGAAAATCCGCATCAATTTCTACGATGGTATGTAAATGATTGGGCGTAATAATGAATTCATGCAAAAACAATTCATTTCGGATTTTCAATGATTTAAACCATTCATTTTCAACTATTTTGCCAAATTCGGATAATTCCATTTCATGATTTTTAATGGTACCCAAATTACAAACACGGTTTTGGGTAACCAATGTCAAGAAATAAAATCCATCATTTGAATAATTCCAATTTGATTTTCGATGGGACGAAATTCGGTATTTGTTTTTAAATTTTTCCATGGTGTTATAGGTGGTTAGGTAATGGCCGTGTATCGACGAATGGTCCAGTAGAGACGCACGGCCGTGCGTCCCTACATTAAAATTTGATCAATAGCCGCATCGCCAATTAATGCATTTTTGGGTAATGGATATTCGGAATTATATACATTTAATTCCTCAGCTGATAACACCTTGGCATTTGATTCGTCGATTTCATTTTTGCCATTTTGAATCAAACGGATATTTAATTGTAAATGCTTTGCCATAAATGGATACATCGCTTTGCGTTTGCTTGGCCCATAATCATGTTTTTCTAATGCCAAGTGAACGTTTTCAACTTGGGATGTTTGTCCATATAACTGATAAATATGCTGCATAAATGGAAATTCGCTCTCTGGAGTGTATTTGGTCCAATCATCTCCATCAGATACCATTAACATTGGTTTTGGGGCCATCAAGGCCGCAATTTCAACATTGTTGGTTTGAAAACTTCCATTTTTGTGAATAGGCATTCCGCTTTCACAATTACATCCTCCAAAAAAGAAGGATGAAATCATTACTACCGGTGCTGAAACTTTAATTCTATCATCCAATGCGGTCAATAAAAAACATTGCGTGCCCCCACCTGATTCCCCGGTGATGCCAATTCTGTTTTTATCGACATTGTTTAGACTCATTAGAAAGTCAATCGATCTTATGCCATTGATAACCTGCAATTTTAACGATTTCTTCAGATCATGACTCGCTTGTTTGGAATCTCCATAACCAATCATATCCCAAGCAAATACAACAGCTCCCATACGGGCTAGATTGGCACATCTAATTTGTGTTTGTTCTCTTTTTCTTCCCTCCTTCGCAGAATCATGCCCATGTGGACATAATATACCAGCAGTTGGTGTAGCCAGGTTTAATGGTTGATATAAATTTCCACTGACATAAATGCCAGGCAAGCTCTCAAAATAAACGTTCTCCACAGAATATCCATTCATGATTTTTTTGGAATGAATAACTGCTTTGGGAGCAGGTTTTGAAGTGATATTTTCTAATTCTAAGCCTTTTTTTATTTGAGCTTTAATGAGTTCCCTTCTCGTTTTCCAATTGCCTAAATTTTTTGGTAAATGTTCTTTTAAAAAGTTTTTTCCTTGAACTTCCGTAAAGTATTTACCTCGGCAAAGCGTTGGTTCTTCAACTTTGCCAAAAAAATGAGTGTTTTTGGGTAACAATAACATTGAACCTAAGCCTAATAAAGATTTTTGAGTAAAATTTCTACGATTCATATCATTCTGGGTTATATACCTTCTCGGCTGTTTGAATAATTTCGTTTTTATCTAAGGTCATTTTTTTTGTTTTTTGAGCCTGATACAATGACCTTTGGTCCGCAAAATGTTGCGATTCAGGATGTGAACTTGCACCAAATGTATTCACCGTTTCAATAATCGGTAAGCCGCCTCCTTTAGGGAATCGAATAAATCCAATGTAAGCATCACCTGAAATCATTTTACGGTGTTTTTCATCCATTTGATCAGACATTACTGCCGCTAATACATCCGGCATCCCTCCTTGTGGCCAATTTTCATTTCCTCTTACCAAACGTTGAAAATCTCCTAAGACTAAATCTGTTCTTCCATAATTTTTTAGTAAAAAATCATGGATATATTGATACGTTTGAACCGCTTGTTGAATTGTCAAAAAGCTTCCTTTTTCATTGCCAAAGGTTTTTGGAATATAATAATAGGCCAAATTGTAAATCAATGCTCCTTTGCTTTCTGCGGAGGCGGTGTGATTCCAATTTTTTAATTCTTTGATGATAGAACTTAATTGTGGATAGTCATTTTCATTGACTAAGAATAGGGAATCAGCGTTTATTCCATAAGGAAACAATATTTTTTCTGGTAAGGTTTGATCAAATTTAATTCGTTTTAAATCTTCCCAACTTATTTTATCGTATTTATCGATTAAATCTTTCGCCCGTCTACTTCGGTTATTGTGATAAGTCTCATAACCATCATTTTTGTCAAAATTGGCTGGATTTAAGTTCTCATTTTCAGAAGTTGCCATAAAAGGAGAATGATTCGTATTGAATAAATATCCAGCTTTGGGATTCAACTGTTGAGGTAATTCATTGAAAGGTTTAAATTTTGTCCAAAGTGTCGCTTTGGTATTTCCAGGAAGTGTGCTATTCCAATGGTATTTAGGATCTGGATTTCGATATGGCATTTTTCCATTTGATACATAAAAGATGTTATCCTCTTTGTCTGCATACATGATATTAAACATAGCCAAGTGATTTTGTTCCAAAGCCGTTTGGAATTCTTTCAAGTTAGTGGATCGATTCATGGCATACCATTGTTGAAGCGCTCCAGCATCCATTAATGAAGGTAAGCGCAAGGAAAAATAAGTTCCATTAGGACTCTTGACCGTAGGACCATAGATAGAAACATAAGCCATTTTGGAAATTGGAAAAGGAATACCTTTGATTTGAAGCTTAATTTTTCTTTTCTCTAAATTCAACCATTCGCCATCAACTTTATATTGATTTGGGTGGTTTTTGTCGGTTTCTAACTGATATACATCGATTTTATCTTGCATATTTACCGTGTGAGCCCATGCCAAATTGGGAGTTACCCCATGAAAAATTAATGGTCCGCCAGGAAATAATCCTCCTAAAATATTCCATCCTTCTTCTGATTGCAGATGTGCCTCATAAAAAGCAGTTGCACCTTCTATCGGCTGGTGGGCATTAATGACTAACATCGGTTCTCCAGTGGCTGATTTAGAAGATTTGATGGCGAAAGCATTACTACCCTCTCCTTTTAAATTTTCCAAGGATGGAATACTTCCGTTCAAAATTTTGGGCAAGGTTCGATCTACACCACAAAATACAGCAACTGAAAACATGGTCGTTGCTATATAATCCTCAATTTGTATGGGGAATACATGTTTATTTAAGACCTCTTTGGGATGCGCTTTGGCATAGGCTTCTAATCCTTTCAAATAACCTTGTAAAAGTTGCAAAAAGTTCGGATGCATCGATTTAATTTGCTCATCTACGACTTTTCGGGTATTCAATAATCCAAAAACAAAATCAATAGGTGCCCCTTTTTTTCCTAAATAGGTACCCAATTTTCCTTTACCGGTAAGGATTAAGGTTTGAATGGTTTTAAAATCATCTTCGGAATGTGCCCAAGCCAAACCATAAGCTACCTCTGGATCTGTAGGGGCAAAAATATGTGGTATACCAAAAGTATCCCTAGCAATTGTAATTTGCTGCGTATTGATTTTGGGAATTTGTACATTTTGAGAAAATCCTAAAAATACCACACTGCATAAAAGGCCAACAAATAAGATGCTTAATTTCATTTTTTTATTTACTATTTGGATTCGAAATCAGATTTGAAAATAATCGCCAAGCTCCTGGTACAGAGGCAGGTAATTCTCTAAAAAAGACCAATCCTGTATAAATGAAGCGACCTTTTCCATAATTAATCAAAGCAATATTCCCTTTATCCAAGGATTCTTTTGGGTCTGTAAACCCTAATGGAAATTCCACTCTTGAATCATCTGAAACACCATTGTATATGCTTCTTTCCTGCACCCATTCACTGAAATCATCAAAATTGATTTTATTGGGCTGATTGAAAACAGCATGTTGAGGTAATAAAAATTCAGGTTTTGCTGTTTCGTCCGTTATTCGGGTTCTTCCTACTTTTAAAGGATAGGGAGCCATTTCAGCATTCATAGGCCCTAAAAAACTTGCCGTATTGTATTGGACCACGTAATTACCCCCATTTTCAATGTATTTCATTAAATCTGTATATGCATTAGAAAGATAATCCAAGGTGTTATAGGCCCTAATTCCAGTTACAACGGCATCGTATTTTTTTAGATTTTCAAATGTTAAATCTGATTCAGCAAGCATTTTTACATCATAACCCATTTGAGTTAATGCTTCTGGCACACGATCACCTGCCCCCTTGATATATCCAATCAATTTTCCTTGTTTCTTGAAATCAATGTGGAGTATTTCCAAATTCACTTTGTTATAATAGCGTTGCGTTGGAATATGATCATAAGCAATTTTTTGAAGCTCTAAGGAATCTATCCATTGCCCATTTTTTGTTTCAAATTGAAGTTGAAAATTCAAAGTTGTTTTTCCTAAAGAAGTTAATTCTGATTCTGAAAAGGAAATAGGGATAGATATGCGGTCGCCTTTTTTGATACTATTAGTTAGATCAAAAACACTAATTTCCTTATTTTCATTCGTTACAACATGAATTTTTCCAGGAGCTAAATTGCTCAAAGCAGTAATGACAATTTGCGACGTTTTTTTAGCTTTAGATCCAGTGGGGAAAAGTAAAATGTTGGGAATAATACTGAATGTAGTTTTTGGGGTAATCGCAATAGGTTGATTCAATTCTCCTTTTACAGGGTCAATAATCAATTCTTGAACAGCTTTTTCCAAATGAAATTCTTCTCCCAAGATACGAAAGGTCGCACGACTCATTAATGCAGGATCAACGTCTGCCTGACCGATTTTTTCTGGATTTTCATTTCCAAAATGACCCTTTTCTCGACTTTTTTCTAACCAATATGCTTGACTTATTTTGTTGCCAACTTGGATGTTTTTTATCCAATTGATTTTTTTGTAAGGCTCTATTTTAGTTCGAATAGTCGTATCTATTCCACCCGTTTTTATAGTTAAATTTTCAATTTTTACAGGCGTTCGAACGATGAATTCATGTTTCACTTTAAAGGTGTCAGATTTAGCTATCATACCTTTATCGGTTGTTGAGCTAAAAGAAATACCAGACGCTTGAACAATCCATTGATTGATTTCTTCCAATTTTTTCTTCTTCCAAAATGTATCTGAAATTCCTTGGATCTTCTTTTTCAAATTCACCATCGCTTCAATGCTTAAATATGGCTGATCCATATTGAAACGTTGTATCACGTTGTCTAAATCCTCTTGAATGCTTTGTCCATTTTCAATCCTAGCCCAGGAGGTATTAATTCCATCATCGATACTTCTTTTCGGGCTATCCCCTGCCAAAGTGACAAAATATTCTGTTGTTTTTCCTCGGTCAATAGCAAAGCCAAAACCTTGACTTTTATGCTGACTTCTGCTCAAAGCGGCCAATTCACCCGTACTTTGCCCCAAGGCAGGAATAAAATTTCCTATATCAAATTTAAATTGATCTTCCGAAATAGTGGAATTGGCTGAACCTGGGAAACGAAAGGTATTCCATAATAATCGTTTGGCTTGCCAAACGGTAATCCCATTTTTTAATTGTTCTGGAAAACGATTTGGATCTGCCGCTGCTTTAAATGCCTCTATTGCTAAAACTGTGGAGGCAGAGTGTTGGCCATGCCCTGCTCTTGAATCTGGAGGAAAACGAGTGAATAGTATATCAGGCCTCGTTTTTCTAATGACATAGACTAAATTGGATAAAATCAACTCTTTATTCCAAATCTTTAAGGCTTCATCGGTCGATTTAGAAAAGCCGAAATCTATTGCCTGTGAAAAATATTGATGCGCACCATCCAATCTTCTTGCTGCTAATAATTCTTGTGTTCTTATCAAGCCCAAAGCAATCCCTTGCTCATCTCCAATGAGATTTTGTCCTCCATCTCCCCTTGTACAGGAAAAATAATTGGTTTCCCAATGTTGATCCCTCGCAAACCAAGTCAAGACATTGGTACTTTCATCATCTGGATGCGCAGCTACGTGCAAAACGGTACCCAAAACTTGTATTGCTTTTAAGTCCTCATATAACTGAGAACTGCTTTTTTGCTGGGCAAATGTTGAACGAAAATTTAAACAAAATAGAAGAATTAGAAGCGTATATTTCATTAGTAAATTGAATTTATGGATTTAGTTTTCCCAATTATCGGTTCTGAATAAATTAACAGGTAAACCTTCTTTGGTAAATAAATTAGGAATATCGGTATTATTAAAGGCATATCTTACGGCTACAGGATTGGGTACTTCATCCGAAGAAACTACCAATGTATTTCCGTCAATTTTCCCTTTGGCAGGATAGAATTTCTGATCCTCTCCAGCAATCATTAAATGACTAGGTTCAGCGCCATCTTTGGTAACTAACTTACCGCCTAATTCTTTGAAATAAATTCTGATTTTATTATTTTCAATTTTTAAGCGATCATATTTAGGGTAAAAAATGGGGCCTGCATCTTGACCATAATTTTTAACCAAAGCTAAATTGGCAAATCGGTTCGCTACTTCGATTTTTTGAGTAGGATGTATATTGCTAACGTCTGGAACTAAATCCGTTAAAACAACCATGGCGGTGTTTTCAAGTGCCAAATTTTTGGTTTGAGCTTCACGAAGTTTCGCACCTAAATTGCTTGGATAATTATTATAGGGCGCAATTTGCGCAAAGTAAAAAGGAAAGTTTTTCTTGAAACCCGCTCTCCAAGAAAGAATAAGTTCATTCATTAATTCTGTGTAAGTCGAATATTGACCCACATTACTTTCTCCTTGGTACCATAAAACTCCTGCAATTTGATAATTCAAAATAGGTGCAATCATGGCATTGTAATTATCTCCTGCACGACTAGACCACCATTCAAAAGTTTGTAATTTTTTAGCAGCGTTTACCAAAGTAGGGTTATTCAATACTCGATCTTGTGGAACCCAAACTTCTGCTGGAGTTCCTCCCCAATTGGAATTAATTAAACCCATGGGAACTCCTAATTTCTCATTGAGTTTTTTACCAAAGAAATATCCAATGGCAGAAAAAGATTTCATGGCTTCAGGATTACAAACAACCCATTTAGCTCTAACATCTTCTTGTGGATAATCAGCAGTCGCCTTTGGAATGTAAAAGAAACGAATACTTTTGTTTGTTGCATTTGGCATTTCATCCAAAGATTCTTGCAAATTTTGATCACCTCCCCATTCCATATTGCTTTGTCCAGAAAATACCCAAACTTCACCAATCAATACATCGGAAATTTGAATGGTGTTTTTAGATCCAGAAATACTAATGCTCTGATTTTCAGAAGCTGCAGGTGTATTTACTTCCAAGACCCAATGACCATATTTCGCTATGGCTTTGTAATGAGTTGTATCCCAAGAAACCTTAACTTGTACAGTTTCGCTGGGTGTAGTTGTCCATCCCCACAATTTTACTTTACTTTTTTGTTGCAAAACCATGTGATCACCAATGATTGCAGGTAGTTGAACATCCGCTTGAGCTGAAAATTGTGCAATGATGCACCCAATAATCAATAAGAATTTTTTCATTGTTTAATTCGTTTAGAGTAACATTTTTCTATTCCAAGGCCCTCTATATTCTCTTGCGAGTAATTGAGTAGCTTCAGGATCATTTGGTATTATTTTTAATACGGGATCATACATTAATGGTCTTCCTAATTTCATCGATAAATTGGCCATGATACAACTAGCCGTTGAAATATGAGCCTCAGAGATGTCTGCTATAGGTTTTGATTTTTGATCAATTGCCGCTAAAAAATTCAAGAAATGGGCTCTCGTAGCTGGAGCAGCGTGAATTTCAATTCTTTTCTCCGTCACGTCTTCTGGATATTTTTCTCTTTCGAAAACACAATCTTGATGGATTTTTTCACCTTTACCTTGAGGGATGAAATCGTAACTCATCGGACTCATTTTCAAAGTCCCTAATTCTCCGTAAATGGTTAATCCCCAAGGATAATCTTTGTCGACTGAACTTCCCCAGGTTCTATGTTGCCATACACAATTCAAACCGTCGTATTCAAAAACAGCAGTTTGGGTATCTGCAATATTTGATTTACCTCCTTTTTGAACGTAAATACCCCCTTCTGAACTTATTTTCTTTGGCCAGCCGAGTCCTAGCATCCAGCGAGCTTGATCAAACATGTGCACGCACATATCTCCCATAATGCCATTTCCGTATTCCATAAAGGCTCTCCACCAAGAAGTATGTGGTAATCCGTCAAAAGGGCGCATGGGTGCCGGTCCTGTCCACATTTCATAATCGAAATGATCTGGAATTGCCTGTAAAGGCGGATTACTATTATTTTTCATGTGGTAATAACAATACATTTCCACATGAGCCACCTTACCTAATAGGCCTTTATCTATGATGTTATTTTTTGCTTCTACCAAATGTGGCGTACTTCTTCGTTGTGTACCGACTTGAACCGTTTTTCCATATTTTCTTGCTACAGCCACCATCGCCTCTCCTTCCAAAACGTCCACTGAAATCGGTTTTTGCACATAAACGTTGGCTCCTGCTTTGACAGAGTCAATCATTTGTAGCGGGTGCCAATGATCTGGACTACCAATCAATACAATATCCAATTCATTTTCAGCCAATAGTTTTTGATAATTGCTATAAAGACGAGGAATTTTATTGGATTTAGTTCGTTCAGAAATGAGCTTTGCTGCTTCATTTAATTGATTTTTATCTACATCACAAATCGCGATAACATCTACCGGAGCCACTTGCATGAGTCGAAATAAATCACTTTTTCCATACCAACCTGTACCGATCAAAGCCACTTTGAGAGGTTTGTTTGGGTGAATTAAATCTAGTCCATAAGCACCGAATTGACTCAATGCCAAAATGGAAGTAGCTCCTTTTAAAAAATTTCGTCGATTAATGTTAAAATTGTTCATAATCAATGGATTAAATAGGTGATTGCTGATTTAGCAGGAATGTTTATTTCGACAAATTGCTTGTTAACTTTTATTTGGTATCGCTTTTCAGTATCGTATTCATTTAACAAAAGCAATACCTTTTTATGATCTTTTCTTGCGAAGGCTACTCCAGAAATTCCCGTTGGAAGATGTAATCCAATTCTTTTAGCACCCGAAGGAACAAATTTGGAAATTTGAGCAAGGATATAATATGCCACGTTTTTTTGAATCTGATTAGAGATAGTCAAAGCCCCCAAACATTCCGTACATCCACCAGGTGTATGTGGGCCAAAAGATGAATCATTGGCTAAATTCCATTCTAAAACTGTTTTAGCCTCATTATTTAAGCCTCCAATTACCACATTTTTCAAATGCCACATAAAATCCCCTTCAAAATTTCCCTTGATGCCAGTCCATTGTTCCGTAAAATAAACATCTTTTTCAGGATGCGCTTTTTTAACTTTAGACAACGCCTGAATGTCTCCTGCATACAAATGAAATGCAGAACCAGCTACAAATTTTCGAGTAATGGGGTCGTTTAATATATCTATGGCATATTCCGGATGATCGCAATTATGATCAAATAATAGAATTTTTGTTTTTATGTGGTTTTTCTGAAAAATGGGGCCAAGATGATGCTTGATAAATTCATTTTGTTGTTCAGAAGGAAAATATAGGCTAGGATTATTATCTGGATTTAAGGGTTCATTTTGAGGAGTTATTGCAAAAATTGGAATGCCTTCTTTTTGCATCGAATGAATATATTTGGCCAAATATTTTGCATAGACAGCATAATATTGGACTTTTAATTGACCACCTTTAGAAGAAGCATTGTCTTTCATCCAAACTGGTGGACTCCATGGAGTGGCTATGATTTTCAATTGGGGATTTATCTGTAAAATTTCTTTTAACAAAGGAATCTTATCCCGTTTTTCCATTTCAATGCTGAAATTTTCTAAGTTTAAATCTTCTTTTTTATGGCTTAGGTCATTGTAAGAATAAACCATCGAGTCTAAGTCGGTAGCACCAATCCCAATGCGTAAAACGGATATTCCGATGGAATTTGAACCATTTCCAAATAATTCCAATAAAAGTTTTTTTCTTTCTTTAATAGGTAATTGATAAATCAAAGAAGCACTACCTCCTGTTAATGTGTACCCAAAACCATCTATTTTCTGAAAGCTTTGGTTGGGTAGTATTTCTATGATCTCTAAATGATCTTTTGATTTGTTTTTAAAAAACAGATTGGATTGTTTTACTAATTTTTGATTGTTTTTCGGTGTGGTAAGCCAAGATTCAAGGGTGCTCTGACCTTGACAATGGGATGCATAAATGAACAAAAAAACGATGCCAGTAAGGAACGTTTTAGGTAATCGTTGATACATATAAAAATAGGTTCAATTAAGAACCTAAATATATGAAAATAATTGTAAAAAATTGGATGATAAAACGCATTTGAATCGACGTTTTATCATCCAATAATAAATTTATTTGTTCTTTTTACGTGCTGCAGCTTTATGATCAGAAACTGCACGATGATTATCTAATCCAATGATCTCGACTGTACCACCTTCATGTTCATAATCGTGTTTAAAATGTTCGAAATTTTCCATCACAGAGTGGTCCACTAAATGAGTTTTACTTAAATCGATAGTCACTTTAAACGATGGAGGAATGGCTTCTAATTTTCTTTTAATGCCAAGAAAATTAGTGAAAACAGCTGCATCTGAAATTTCAATTAGGTATTCATCATCTGTGAAAGAAACCTCTGTAGGAGCATTGAATATTGCTTTCAAAGGTTTTCCATTGAATAAATTGATCAAAATTTCAGTTAAAATTCCAGCGCCAATTCCTACTAATAAGTCAACACCTAAAGTGAAAATAATCGTTACGATAAAGATCAATAATTGCTCTTTACCTTTTTCCAAGGTATGAATAAATTCTTTCGGATGAGTCAACCTAATTCCTACTGTAATCAACATGGCAGCTAAGGCTGTATTAGGAATTAACTCAATCAAATGAGAGGCTAATAGCACAAAAATTAAAATGAAAAAGCCATGAAAAAAGTTCGCCCATCTTGTTTTTGCACCATTGGCAATGTTGGCGGAAGAACGCGCCACCTCTGAAATCATAGGTAAACCACCTAAAACTGCAGCAATAGTATTACCGATTCCAGTGGCAATTAAATCTTTGTTAGCATCCGATTTACGTCTAAATGGATCTAACATGTCCATTGCTTTTACGGTCAGTAATGATTCTAAAGATCCAACTAGCGCAAACATGATTACGAATTTGATAAAAATACCTGTTTGTTGAATTCCATTAAAATCCACATTCCATTTCACATTATCCAATAAATTTCCAATATGTACCAAAGCATATTTGGGTTCAGTATGTTGGAAATCCATGTATAACTCTGCAGGAATTGCAATGCACAAAACAACCAACGGAGCGGGCACTTTTTTAATGATTGGATTCTTAATAAATGGCCATAACATCATAATTGCCAAACTTATTGCCCCAATGATAGTAGCTCGTGGATCCATTTCTCGAATAAATTCAGGGATGGATGCCAATAATTCCAAAGGCTCTTTGCCTTTCGTCAAGGCTGGGTTAACATCTAAAAATACAGGTATTTGCTTTCCAATGATGATTAAGCCAATAGCAGCTAACATCCCGTGTACGGCAGATAATGGAAAGAAATCCATTAGTTTTCCTAATTTAAAAACACCAAATAGGATTTGGACAATTCCAGCAGCCACCATAGCGCCTAAGGCTAAATGCCAACCCAATTCTCCCCCACCAAATTCATTGACAGCTCCTGCAACAATGACAATTAATCCCGCCGCAGGTCCTTTGATGGATAATCTTGAACCCATGAATAAACTAACCACAATACCACCTATGATTGCCGTAATTAATCCCATAATGGGTGGGAAATCAGATGCTTTGGCAATACCTAAACTCAATGGTAAGGCCAATAAAAATACGATGAATCCTGATGATGCATCACTAGCAAAGTTTTCTTTTAATCCTGCTATGCCGTCTTTTGGCAAATTTGCTTTTAATTTCATAATATATAGAGTATATAAGTTAAAAATATCTGTTTGAAAAATCGGAATGTGTTCGATAATTAGGTCCCATGAATACGCGGGCATAAATTCGAATGATTGACAATCCGTCTAAAATGAAACACAAGGAAACAATGCTTGCTAAAACAAATTGGTCCTCATGAATGTGAGAAAATATCAAATCTTCCCCTATAAATGCCGGAGTAATTGGAAATCCCGTCAAGCCTAAACAAGCCAATAAAAACACCAACGCAATTTTGGGGTGATTTTCAGAAAGACCTTGAAAACGATTCAAGGTAATTTTTCCTTCTTGTTGGAATAGTCGCTGTAAGCAAAGTGCGCCAATAATACCAGCAATACTAATTCCACTTAAGTAGAGTAAGGTTTCTGAAAAATCATATTTTTCATTGAATGACATCGCCAAAGCAATGAAAAAATGGTTCATAATCACCAAGGTCCAACTCATACGGATACTTCTTCTTTGCGTAAAAGACTTAAGTACCATAATCAGCCCAAGTCCTGCGATGATGCTCGGAAGGCTAGACAAAAGTTCCGAAGGAATTATTTCCTGATGATTAATGAGATAAATTCCAGCGATCAAAATGATCAAAAAGAAATAAATCAATCGTTTGATATTCAAGAAATTCAACTTCTCTCCTGCTTGCTTCATGGGATTCCAAAGATATTGGTACATCATTGAATCCAAATTCCATTCTTTCAAACAAAGCATGTATAAACTATACTGCAATTTTTTGGGAAAGGAACTTTCTACACTGCTTGCTTTAGGTTCAAAATTGTAAAATTGTTCTCTGATCAAATAACTTACGACAGATGGAGAAACCAATAATTGATATGTTCTCAAAAAAGCATTTCCTGCGAAGTGAAACAAAGCTAAATTCTCAAAGCCCAATGAAATCTCAATAAATATTAATCCGATTTGCGCGATGGAAGCATAAGCTATTTGACTTTTTACAGATGATTGAACTCGGGCTATACCAGTGGTAATCACTGCTGTAACCAAACCGAGCAAACCAATTAATATCCGAACCGATGTTTGATGTTCCCAAAATGGAAAAGTACGCATCAATAAGAATACACCAATATGCACTGAAAGTGACCCGTAAAAGATAGCCGAGGAAGGTGTTGGGCCTTCCATTGCTCGTGGAAGCCAGGACGAAAATGGTAATTGGGCTGATTTTGCCGTTGCTGATAACAGAAACATTAAAGAAATAAATACTCCAATTGCACTATGCGATTGCAAATGCTCATGAACCAATTCCGCATTATTTAATTCCCAAAACGTGATGTTTTCATGCCATAAATGATGGCTTGCCCACATAGCCAAAATGATTCCCACATCACCAATACGGTAAATAGAAAATACTTTAACAGCATTTTTAACGGGTAAATACCTTTCACGATAAAATGAAATCAACAAAAAGGAAGAAATTCCTAAAATTTCCCAACCTGTAAAAAGTGTTTCTAGGTTCCCAGACAAGGTTGTTATCGAATAACCCAAGTAAAAGAACAAGGTTGTGTTATAAAATCGTTTATAACCAGATTCTCGATGTAAATAATACCTCGAATAAACCGTTACGAGGAAGGTTAAAATCGCGCCCATCATCAAATAAACAGCCGTAATTCGATCAAACAAAAAGTCGATCTGAAAAACATATTCATCATTTTTATACAAAATAATGTCGGCTAATTGAATGGTTGGAGCACCTTTTAATAACCAATACGCAACAAAAGCACTTGCGATACCTAATTGTATGCCAAGGGTACCAAAAGCGGTTCCCGAAATAACTTTCTCGTTATTTTTAGGGAGAAGTAAGCTGATCAAAAAACCAGCCAAAGGAACCCAAATGAAAATTGGAAGGATATTTTGCATGGTTTAATTTTGATTTAATAAATAAACAGGAAAATTATCTTGATGGCTTTCCAATAATTTTTCCAATGAATCTATTTTTGGTAAATTCTTGGTTATTGGATGATACGGATGAAATTCTCCATTTTTGAAGTGAAACATTTCTTTTGTTTCTGGGTGTATGGCTATCAAAACTACCCATTCATTGATAAACCACTCATAGGTTTCTGCCGCTTTCTGAATGGTTTTCAAAACTACTTCAGGGAAATGTTCTACCATCAATAATAATCGAATGGGATCATGGACTTCAGTCATTTGGGATGGTAATCCAGGTCTTAAATCTCCATCAATTCCATTTGCAACCCCAAATAAGCCCATTACATTGTGTGGCAATTTGCTTCCTGCACCCAATTTTTCGCCATCCACTCTCGAAAAGTAGTATTCCAAATTAATTCCCCCGCAAACTGGAGCCGCGGCTTTTAGAATATTAAACAGGTAATTTCCTTCAGGATCTACCCGATAATCAAACGAATTTAAAAAGGACCTTCTATCCAAAAACAAACCTTTCGATAATTCCCTTCGACCTACTAAACACAAGGCGTTCGTTGCATGATTTAATTCAGGACGGGGTTCAAAGATGGATACCGAACGAATTAATATTTTTTCATGAATTTCTTTTGCGCTTAATTTCGTATCGATAGATTCAAACCTTCTCGACCTTTCTTTGGCATTTAAATCCAAGGCTTTTTCGAAATTCTCCACATGACCTTGATGGATTTGATGATAAGCATCACTGGTGAATTGATCATCATAAAAGACCATTTCATCTCTAGTCGTATCATGCAAGGCTCCAACAAACACGGTTGAATCTGGAATATCTATTCCATTTTGTCTTAAAATAGCTCTTACTTCAGGCTTATTGGCCATTTGACTTATCACCCTGCCATTCACCGAACCTGCTCTTCCTGAGCAAGCACCACAATCATAAGCGGCATAATGAGGATTATTGACAGAACTTGCGCCATGGCCAACTACATAGATGATCTCAGCAAAATCTTTGACCAATCCAATGCTTCTTAAAAGTGATTCAACCCTCGTAGCCATTTCTTCTACTTTAAATCCAATCTGTAATCCATTTTCAGATCCACTTAAAGCATCAAAATCTACTTTTAAGGAAGAAAACTTATCAATATGTTTCAAAGATGACGCCGTTGCAGGAGTCATACTTGGTTTAAAAATATTGAAAATCAGCTTGATAGCAGACCAAAATCCCAAAGTTTGAGACATGATCCAACCTGTGTAAAAATTGTGATGATGCTTGGAGAAATTTAAATCTCTTTCTAGCTTTTTTCCTTCACCCACTTCTTTGATTAAATATTTTGGTGTGACTGGCGCTGGACAAAGTTTGGTATAGAACTTCCCTCCTAATGGCTGATAAAAGAATTCAACGCTAAAAAAACCAGGAGTTCCAAATGTTTCACAATTGGGATCTAAATTCTCTAAATATCTTCTAAATGAGCAAATTCGGTCATCAATACAAAATAGTGCTTGAAAACTCTTTTTAGTGATTTTTTTCGCTAAAACATTTTCTTGTTGAATTCCTGCCAAAACCTGATCGTAGTAGGTCCATTCAAAAGCTTCTTGCCAAATGGATACCACTTCTAAATATTCAGATTTTTCGATGGGTGAATGTAAATCTGGAATATCCTCCGTAAAGTTTTCAATGATGGGCCTCCATTTATTTTCTCCTAAAATATGATTCAAAGCATCTATTTCAAGGATTAATTCCAAATGGATTAAATCCTCTAAACTTATTCTCCGAGTATCTAACAAAGATTGTGGTAAATCTTCCACTGATGAAACCATACCTGACCAGCCTTGGTGAGCAAATTGTTGGTCAAATAAATATTGCTCATAGAAACTTTGATCATCTCCAATTAATTCATTTAACAAGTTTGTTATGCCAAATTTGTCATTTAGGAAAAGATCTTTAGCTCTTTTTGTTTTAAATAAACTGACAAAACTATTAGATTCAATTGCCCTAAGATCACTCAAAAAACCTTTTGAATGCTCAGGAAATGACCATATAGAGATGCCTTGATCGAGATAGCTAGAAATTAATCGAAACAAATTAGGATGAACTAATGCATCTAAATCTATTTTATATTGTTTTTTCCATTGCCCTCTCAATGCTCCAATTCTTGGTAAAAGATTAGGTTCTAAATCTTTCTTTAAAACCTTTTCCTTTGAAATATTTCCTCTCGATTCAATAATTCTATCTAATTGTTGAACCGAAATTCTTCCGTCAGCATACATTTCCCTAAAGGTTGTTAAAGGAAAATATACCTGATAGCCCAATTGCGTATTTGCTTTTTCCAATGCCTCATGAAATGGTAAATTCTGAAAGGCATGTAAAGTATTATGATGCACAAAGTCCATTAATGGAGCCTGTGCAGGTAAAAAGTGCTTCAAATCATGAATCACTTGGTGTTCATTGAATCCTGAATGCATAAAATTTAATAAGGTAATTTAACCCTCGTTATATGGCGAATTGAATAAAGATTTTTATTGTTGAAAAATAAAAATCCTACAGCCTGATATTCTGATGTAAAATAAAAATGGGGGTACTCGAAAAGGAAAGAATTTCCTTAAAGTGTGGTTGGCCGAATTTTGATATAAAATGATCGGCATTAAAGGTGAAATATTTTGAATCGTTTAAGATAAAATAATGAAAACCTGATTCAGAATCATCTTCATTTTCAGATGAATCCTTGTCTTCTTCAAACATGAAATTAAAGAAATTGATTTCTTTCGTTTCAGTTTTCTTAAACTGTAAATGTTTGTTGTTTAATTTTTCTAAGGTTAAGCCATAAGAATTTGTGCCATTCGATAGAGCTTCTACCGAAAAGAACAAAATAGAAATAAATAAAATGAGGATTTTATTTAGTCTCATGGGTTAAAAATTTGATACAAATGTAGCTTTTTTTTGAATTGAATGAATTAATAGCTTCATTTTTCAAGTATTTCGTTGTTAATTTTTGTAAAAATTCACAAATACTCATAAAATAAAAGCTATTAATTACATTTCAAAGTTTAATCAATTTACTTGGATTTTAATGAACTTAAGTATTCAACTACATCTCTAATTTCTCTTTTTGAAAGTAAACTTCCCATAGGTGGCATACCTGATGGACTATTCTCTCTTGATTTAATTCTAGAAATAGCGATTTTCAAAGGTTCTGCTTCATTGGTTTTCACTTGAATTTCATGTTCATTTTCCAACAATAAGGTTCCTGTCACTTCTTGTCCATCTGTTAACACTAAACTGACATTGCCATAACCCGGTGAAATTCTTGCGCTAGGCTCTATAAGTGCTTGCAATAATTGCTCTCTGGTTAATTTATTTGCAATTCCCTTTAGACTTGGTCCCACAATACCACCTTCTCCTCCCACATTGTGACATCTAACACATTGCGCTGTTTGGTTTCTAAAGAAAATATTGTTTCCTGCCTGTAAACTTCCTCCGAATAATGCTTCTTTGAACTCATCCGTTAAGGTTCCTTTGGTTTTTAAAGCATCTAATTTTGCCACCAAGTCTTTCGAATTATTCGCTTCGACAGCTTCTATCAAGTCTAATTTAACCCCTTCAGGTAATTTGGATTGAATCATTTTTTGAATCAAATCGTTCAAAATGTCTGAAGTTTTTTCTGCAGGCATTTTTCCTAAGGTTTGTAAAAGCTGTTGTTGTTCTTGTAAACTAGCTTTTTCCATGATGGAATTCGTAATTAATGGCAATTCAGATTTTTTCAATTGTACCTTATCTAATAAACTTAAAGCTAAGGTTCTAACTGCTTTATCTGAATCATCCATTCCTTTTTGTACCAACAATGGTAAATTAGGGTCATTCAAAGCATTCAAAGAACTTAATTGAGCGACTCTTACTTTGATGTATGGGTGATTAAGAAACAATTGAGTTTGCTCACTTTTGTAATCTTTGATTTGTAATTCACCCAACAATTTGGCAGTTGCAATCAGTACTTCTGCATTGCTACTTTTCAAAAAGGCTGGAATTTTGGAATGAATTCTAGCTACAACATCTTGTGGATTTCTTACCAATTTACCTCTGTATCTTCCATCTACTCTATCCATCAATGATGGATTGGCCCAAGATCCTAAAGTAGCGATAGCTTCAGCTCGAATTAAATCGGTAATATCTGCTCTTTCGGCAAATTGAATTAAAAGATCTATTTCCTTTGGAGTTCCAACACGTAGACAAGCGTTAATGGCTCTTCTAATCAATGCTTCAGATTTGAATTGACTATTTGATAAACATTCTGCCAAGGCAGGTAATGCGTCTACAATCGATTCATCATCATTAATTGCGCGAGCTGCTTCTGTGGCAATGTATTCGTCTGAATCTTTTAAGAAGATGGCAATGCGTGGACTAGCTAATCTACGCAACACTAATACTGCAGCTGTTTTTAAAGCTTTATTATTGGATGTACTTAATGCCACAATGGGCTCTTCTTTTCCAATTCTAGCCAAAGCTAAGACTGCAGCATGACGAATATAAATATCTTGGTCATTGTTATTTTCGATTAATTTAATCAAAGCAGGAATGGCAGATTCAACTTTATTTCTACCTAAAGCTTGTGCGGCAAAAAATGCTGCTCTTGGTTTTGAAGTAGTTAATAGAGAAATCAATTGATTTTCTCCACCTTTGATGAATTGGTCTCCAATTATTTTGGCTGCTTGACTTTTAATTTCATCATCGGAATCGGTCAATAATGCATTTAATGTCGTAGATACAGCATCATTATTCGATTTAGCTAATTGACCTAATCCCCAAATTCCATGAATTCTGGCTAATTGATTGTCTTTCTGATTAATAGCTTTTTGCAAAGAAGCAATTGAAACATTTCCACGTCTAGCAAATTCGAATTGAGCCTTTAAACGAACTCGAGAATCTGTGTAAAACAACAAATCATATAATTGCTGATCCACCATTTTTTCATAATCGGATTGGATTAACGATTTTGTTTTGGCTCTTTCTTCTGTTAAATCTTTATTGCTTTCGTTGACATCTATTTTCCAAACTCGGCCATAATTTTTAGTATCCCATCCAAACACCCAGTCAGCAGCATACAAAGCGCCTTCTGGACCAAATCGGATTCCTGTAGGTAAAATCCCACTCAATACATCTACCTCTGAATTAAAATCAAAACTTGCACCTTTAGGTTTTAAATCAAATGACCAAATGTGTGAACGGCTAGCATCACCAACAAATTCAACCAAGAAAAATTTATTTAACCATTTTTTTCCTAAAGCTGTCCCAGGATTTAACACCATTCCAGTAGGACCATTATGAAAATTTCTGATGGGTGGAATAATGTAAGCTGCTTGACCTTCCCATCTTGGAACGAATAATTTTTCATCCATCCATACTTTGTAGGCATTGTTTTTAGGATCTGTATATTTTCCATATTGCCAGTTGGATCTCCATCCTGCGTCTGAACCTTCTACTACGTGAACTAAACGCTCACTTTCTCCTGGATGATCACCATCGTTATCTGAACTGATTAAATTGCCATAATGATCAAAAACAAATTCATGGGTATTTCTAAGTCCAGAAGCATACACTTCAAAATCGCTTCCATCTGGATTAGAACGAACAATTACTCCAGAATTAGGAAATTTATATTGCTTACCATCTTTGGCCGTTATATTAGCGCCAATGTCACCAATTTGCCAATAAATTTTGCCATCAGGTCCTTCAATAACCCCAGACATTCCATGCCCGCCAAATCCAATATGTACACCATAACCATGTGAAATGGAGCTAGGATTTTCTAAAATGCCTTTTTTATGTGTATTATCTAATCTCCATAAATCGGGGCCAACAGAAATGAAGGCATCTTTTTTACGAATCAATAAACCACCTGTTACATCAGTGATTTCTTCATTGAATCCATTAAATATACGAGAAGAACGATCAGCAATGCCATCACCATCCTTGTCTTCAACTTTCCAGATTTCTTCTTTTTCTACCGCTAAATCTCTCCAATCATGCGAACCATCTTCGTTCAAATCTTTTAACCATTCGTTTTCAGCGCTTTTTTCGGGAGAAAAGGTCTTTTTTAAAAATGCTCTTCTTTCTTCCACACTCTGTAATCCAATGGATTCTGTCATCCAATCTCTATGTCCTCGAATATCAAATTCTGAATTTTTTTGTCGATTGGTTCTTGCCAAATAAACAGCACCTTGATCATCAATATCCATAGCTACTGGATCTGGAGCTAATGAATCAGATGCCCAACGGGTGATTTCCAATCCTTGAGCAATTTTAATGGGTGTTTTTTCTCTTGCTAATTTTGCTTTTTCTGTAATATTATCGGGATCTTCTAAAATGATTCGATAGGTTTCTTTTTCGAGTTGGTTCATACACGAATAAGAAAATGCTTGCGCTAGGAAAAGGGCTACAATAATTCTTTTTTTCATTTCAATAAAATTTATTCTTCATCCATCATACTGCGTCTTTGTTTGGCAGCTTGTTTGGTGGTATTAAAGCGATAATTAAACGTTAAATTTACTTGTGTTAAACGACCTTGGCTTTCTGAACGGGTATAAAAACCTACCCCATTGGCTTCCATTCGCATAATTCTTGAACTAAATACATCTAAAATATTTAAAGTTAAGGTTCCTTTGCCTTTCATGATGTCCTGCCCTGCCGAGAAATCCATCCATGCCATATAACCTCTTGATCCTTGTGGCGTTTTTTGCGGAGCTTCATAATTAGCACGAATTTGTACATCTACTGTTCCACCTATTTTGATTCTTGAAGCGTGTCTAGCAAACCAAGAATAAGTATCGCTTTGATAGGTGGCATAAATATTACTTGCATCTGTTATGGCTCTGAATGCATTGACACTTAAATCTGCCCGATATACTTTTGAAAAATTAAATGATCCAGCCACTTCTAAACCATAAGATTGTTGATCAGCTAAATTTTGTGGTAAAGTTCTTGAGAAACCCAATGAGTCAACTGTTCTAAATCGTTCAATTTTCCCCATCGTTTGACGATAATATAAGGAAGAAGAAATACTTCCTTTATCGAAATAATATAAATGTCCTAAATCAAATGAATTGGTGAATTCTGGATTCAAATTAGGATTTCCTGAAAAGAAATTTCGTTGGTCAGATAAAGTAACAAAAGGACTCAAATCATTATAGGTTGGTCTTCTTACTCTCCTTGAATAGGAAATTTGAAAGGAATTATCTGCTGAAACTGTATAAGTCAAATGAGCACTTGGGAACAAATTCGAATAATTTCTAGGGTTTTTGACTTTGGTATCTAAAAGTTCGGTTTGTATATCCGTTAACTCTGCTCTCAGACCTAATTGATAGGAGAATTTCTTCAATTTGTTACCAAAAATGGCATAAGCAGCAGAAATATTCTCTGTATAAACAAAGATGTTTTTCAAATTGGGCATAACGGTAAATTCTCCATTGGCTTGTTTTTCAGTTACAATGTAATCGTTGGTCATATCCCTAAAACTGGTTCTTAAACCCGTTTCAATTTTAGCATCTTTGCCAATTGGATTCACATAATCTGCTTGTAAAATCCATTGATGCTCATATTCATCATTTAAGGCTTTTTGGATTTTAGAATTTTCTGGAAAAGCTGAACCGTCTCCTTTTTTGCTTACTTGTGTAAAAATTTGATCAGAACGTTCCCAATAATCCAGGTATCTTAAATCTGCCGTAAACTCCTTCCCTTTTTTGGCATAATTCTTTTTAAAGGTTAAGGCATATTCTGCATTCGGCTCCGCTTCTTTTTCATCTTGTTGTCGGTCAGTATTGCTGTATAAATTTGTTAAACTACTTCGATAATCTAAATAATTGAAATCAGAAATTCTTCGCACATCCGTTCTTCTAAAAATATAAGACCCTGTTAAGACTGTTTTTTCATTAAAGAAATAATCCGCCCCTCCACGAATATTATTCACCATTCCAGTGACATTGTTTTTAGATGTTTGTTGAAGAAAATTGGTTGAATTGCCGTTTTTTACTTCTTGATAAATATTTCCTCGACCAGGCGTTCTTCGGTAAAACAAACCGTAATTCAAGAAAAAATTCAACTTGTTTTTTCGATAATTAATGATGGCCGTTGCGCCGTAATTTTCAGGATTTCCTAAAGTTGTTTCTATGGCACCATTAAAGCCTTGACTCTGATTTTTCTTTAAAACGATGTTAATAATGCCTGCCATACCTTCTGCCTCATATCTCGCTGAAGGATTGGTGATGATCTCAACTTTATCAATTAAATTTCCTTGTAGCGACTGTAGTCCAGAACCACCGCTAATACCAACCAAAGTAGATGGTTTTCCATCAATTAAAATTCTTACATTGTCACTTCCTCTTAATTTAATTGCACCTTCTCCATCCACTTGAACCGAGGGTAAATTCCCTAATATTTCAGATGCTGTTGCCCCTTTATTGGCCAAATCAGTTCCTACATTGAAAATCCTTTTGTCTAAAGTTAATTCCATACTGGCTTTTTGACCCTTTACGGTAACTTCTTCTAGGGTTTTTGCACTCGCTTTGGATTCAATGACACCTAGATTTTTTGTGCTATTTTCTTTATTTATTTCAACGTTTTTGATAATCGATTGCTCAAATCCAATACTTTCAATCACCACATCAAATTGTCCAAAGGTCACATCAATGGAAAATTTACCTTTTTCATCTGCTATACCTCCAGTAATTAATTTAGTTCCATTAAGTATACGAATACTAGAGAAAGGTATAGGGGCTTTGCTACTAGCCTCAATAATTTCCCCTTTTATTTTACCTTTTGATACCGATTGAGCAATACTTGGAATACTTAATATGATTAGAAAGAGAATGCTTAATAATTGAACGATTTGATTTTTTTTCATAAATAAGTTTAGATAACCTCTAAGGTATAAAGACTAATTCATATTATTTATACCGAGCTAGCAGGATTTTAATTGTTTTAATTTATTTAAATTAGTGGGATATAATGTATTAAAATCTTCAAATCAAAAGCAAATGAAGTATTTCGTTTTACTTACAAGCTTGCTAGTTAATTTTTCTATTCTTGCTCAATCCAAAAATGAGATAAATAAATGGAATTTGTCGTCGAAAAAAGTTGAAATCATTCGAGATGAATTTGGTGTACCTCATATTTATGGAAAAACGGATGCAGACGCGGTTTTTGGATTGCTTTATGCACAATGCGAAGATGATTTCTACCGAGTAGAATTAAATTACATTGAAAAGTTGGGGCGTTTGGCCGAAATAAATGGTAAAAAAGATATTGGAAATGATATCTATACTCGATTAATCATTGATCAAGAAGATGCCAAGAAGGATTATCAAAAAAGTCCTTTATGGTTAAAAAAACTACTTAATGCTTTTGCGGATGGCATCAATTATTATTTGTACAAGCATCCAGCAATACAACCTCGTTTAATCAAGCATTTTGAACCCTGGTTTCCCCTTTTATGGACCGATGGAAGTATTGGTGCAATTTCAACAGGTGATATTACAGCGAATGAAACATTTCAATTATTTGGTATGACTGATGTGAAAATGAGTCAAAATCAAATACAAACAGAAGATGAATATTTAACAGGTTCCAATGGATTTGCTATTTCACCTTTAAAATCAAAAACCGGAAATGCCCTATTTTATATCAATCCGCATGTTACTTTTTATTTTAGGCCAGAGGTTCACATGGTTAGTGAGCAAGGTTTAAATGTTTATGGGGCAGTTACTTGGGGACAATTTTTTATATATCAAGGATTTAACCAATTCAATGGATGGATGCATACTTCAAGTCAAGTAGATGTTTCTGATATGTATCGTGAAAAAATTCGAGATGAATCTTATTATTTATTGGATAATCAATGGAAACCTTTGGTGAAGAAATATTATCAATTTAAAGTCAAAGGTGATACAAACTTGGTGAACATTACCGCAAAATTCACTGGGCATGGGCCAATTATGGCGAAAAGAAATGGCGAATACATCGCTGTTAAATCCTACAATCGTTCCATGAAAAGTCTGATGCAAAGTTGGTTACGCACAAAAACAAAAGGTTTTGAAGATTTTCGACGTAACATGCAATTACGTTCAAACACTTCAAATAATACCGTATTTGCTGATTATAAAGGGAATATCGCTTATTGGCATGGAAACTTTGTTCCAAAACGAAATCCAAATTTAGATTGGGGAATTGAACAAGATGGAAGTCTGTCAAAGAACGATTGGAAGGGTTTACATCCATTGGAAGAAATTGTACATGTCTATAATCCCAAAAGTGGATGGATACAAAATTGTAACTCCTCTCCTTTCAATGTTGCAGGCAAATCGAGTCCCTTAAAATCAAATTTTCCTGTTTACATGGCTCCAGATGGTGAAAATTTTCGTGATTTAAATGCAGCTAGGTTGTTAGATAGTCGAGATAAATTAAATTTGGATGATTTAATTGAATTGGGTTATGATCGAAAATTAACAGCTTTTGAATATTTCATACCTGCATTGATTCAAGCGTTTGATCGTAATCAAAATCAATATTCTTCTTTTAAAAATCAAATGGATACCTTAAGAAATTGGAATTATTATGTAGATAAAAACTCCATTGCTCAAACACTAGCCATTTCTTGGGCAAAATTAATCCAGTCAAAAATTCCAAAAATAAAGATGTTTGGTGGAGAAATAGATCAAGTAAATGATGTAAAAACCTATTTGAAGAATGTAAAAGACGAGGAACTATTAGAAGCATTTTCAAAAGCTGTACTAGGACTAAAGGAAGATTTTGGCACTTGGCAAATCTCTTGGGGCGAGCTTAATCGGTTTCAACGAATAGACAATTCAATCATTTCTAATTTTGATGACCAACAAGCTAGTATTGCAGTACCTTTTGCATCTTCCTCTTTTGGGATGTTACCTTCCTATACAAGCAGGCCCATGGCAAATACCAAAAAATGGTATGGAGTAAATGGAAATAGTTTTGTTTGTGCAGTGGAATTTGGATCAAAAATAAAGGCCAAATCGCTTTTGGCAGGAGGCCAAAGCGGAGATAAAACTTCACCCCATTTTTTTGATCAAGCAAATATGTATGCCAATGGAACATTCAAGGATGTGCATTTTTATCGAGAGGATGTGATTAAACATCAAATGCGAGCATATCATCCTTGATGGTGAATAAGCCACCTCATTTTTAAAAAATTTCTATTTCTTTTTCTTAAATTTGGTTTTAATTAAATCTTTTGGAAACAAGTTTATCTTCCAATTTTCAGTTCGGCGCCATTTTTAATGAAGCAGCTATCGGGATTATCGTTACTGATTCCCAAAGCCGTATTATCCTATCTAATCGTTTTGCTGATAATTTATTTGGTTATGATGCTCAGGAGCTTATTGGGCAAAATATCTCGGTGTTAATTCCCAACCATTTAAAAGATCGCCATGCGCATCATCAAGCCAATTACATCAAAGCCCCGCAAGCAAGGCCAATGGGTGTTGGTTTGGATTTGAAGGCCAAAAGAAAAAATGAAACCTTATTTCCAGTTGAAATTAGCTTGAGCCATTTCAAAGAAAATGATCAGCTATTTCATATCGCCTTTGTCAGTGATGTAACTTTAAAAAGGAAGGTGGAAATGGAATTGATTTTAAAAAATCAAGAAATTAACCAATTAAATGAATCTTTGGAAGAAGAAGTGGAGGCTAGAACCCAAGCCTTACAAAATACCTTGGATCAATTAGAAGCAAATACCAAAGAGTTAGAAATCTCCCTTCAAAAAGAAAAAGAACTGGGCGATCTAAAAACCCGATTTGTCTCAATGGCATCTCACGAATTTAGAACACCTTTAACATCCATTTTAAGTTCAGCTTCTTTGATTGAAAAATATCAATTAACAGAAGAGCAGGCTAAAAGAGATGTACATATTCAACGTATTAAAGCTTCTGTAAGTCATTTAACAGAAATACTTGAGGAATTCTTATCCGTTGGAAAATTAGAATCAGGAACCATAGAATTACATCCTTCCCCCATCAATTTAAATGAATTTTTGACTGATTTCCTCCTAGATCTAAAACCTTATGAGAAGGCAAATCAGAAGATTCAATCGAAAATTCAAGTAGGAGTTTCATGGAATACCGACTTGTCCATTTTAAGAAAAATATTGATTAATGGCTTATCCAATGCTTTGAAGTTTTCAGAGAAAAATGTTTTTATAGACGTGTTTTCTTCTGAAAAGAGTCTCATTATTAAGATTAAAGATCAAGGAATGGGAATTAGTCAAGAAGATCAAAAACATCTTTTTGAGCGTTTTTTTAGAGGTAGTAATGCAACTGTGATTCCAGGTACTGGACTCGGATTACATTTGATAGATCGATACATAAAATTACTCGGAGGAAGTTTAGAAATTATTTCCGAACTGAACAAAGGAACAGAATTAATCATTCAACTTCCTGAATTATAAACATATGGCGAAGAAAATATTAATCATCGAAGATAGTGTAGATATCCGTGAAAATACGGCTGAATTATTGGAACTTTCGGGATATGAAATCGAAGTAGCTTCAGATGGAATTGAAGGGGTCAGAAAAGCGAAAGCAATTCTTCCTGATTTAGTTATATGTGATATAATGATGCCTCATTTAGATGGATTTGGGGTATTGCAAGTATTTTCTTCTCAGCCTAATTTAGCTAGAATACCTTTTATTTTCCTTACTGCTAAAACAGATCGGAGTGATATGCGAAAAGGAATGGAAATGGGTGCTGACGATTATCTGACCAAACCCTTTCAGGAAGTCGAATTGTTAAGAGCCATTGAATCTCGCTTGAAAAAGAAAGATATAGGAAGAATTGATTTTAAACTCGAAGAGAAAAACTCTGATTATGAATTAGCCAAAGAAGCCATTAGCTTTTTGGATTTCGAAAACTTTGAAGGAGAAAAAAAAGTACAAGTTTTCAATAAAAAGAATACCATTTATTCCGAAGGCGACTCTCCTATTCGGCTGTATTATTTACAACAGGGGAAAGTGAAAACCTTTCATACCAATCAAGAAGGTAAATATTTTATAACTTCATTTATCAATGAAGGTGATTTTTTTGGTTTTGTGGATATTTTAGAAAATCAGAATTACAGAGAGAGTGCAGAAGCATTAGAAGATTGCAAAGTTTTGAGCTTTTCGGCATCCGATTTTAATCAATTATTAAAAAAGAATATTCATTTAGAAATACATTTTAGAAAGGCCTTAACCTCCTACTTAATAAAGAACGAGCAATTATTATTTTCAATGGCCTACCAATCTCTTCGAAAACGAGTTGCTTTAGCCCTTTATGACTTGGCTCTAACGTATGGAAATGAGAACCAAACTAAAATTAGCATTCGCTTATCCAGAGAAGATTTAGCCTCCCGAGTTGGCACTGCAACCGAATCAGTCATTCGAACCTTGAGCGACTTTAAAAAAGAGGGATTAATTGAAATCAAAGGTGCTGAAATGACTTTGTTGAATGTTAATGCTTTGAGGGATTTGAAATACTGAGGAAGAGAGAAAAGAGAAGAGAGAAAAGAGAAAACTGGGAAAGAGAAGATAGAAAAGAGAAGATAGAAAAGAGAAGAGAGAAAAATTTTAGGAAAACAGTCTTATTGATTCTTAATGGCTTAATGTTTAAAAACTTTGTGAATTTGTATTAACATAAAGGGCACGGATTTTTCTCTTTTCCCGTTTTCTCTCTTCTCTCTTCTCTCTTCTCTCTTCTCTTTTCTCTCCTCCTAAAACGGATGACAAACTATCGGGGTTAATTTAGAATTTTTAAGATAGTCAGATTGACTAGCCACAATGCCAAAAACAGCTCTGAAAAGTAAAATAAGGGCCACAATTGTTCCTAGGTATTTGATGTAGGAAGTACTTTTTTTGTTTTTATTACCTAACCATTTGATCCCCCAAAAACTTGCTTGAAGCGCAGGAATAGTGGCAATTCCAAAAGTTATCATACTCAGAAAACCATACCAAGCATTCGGTTGAATCAATGCAACACTTAATCCGCCCAATACCAATCCACAAGGCATCAGCCCATTGCTCATGCCCAATAAAAAATACCCTGAGATACCAATTTTAGAGCCAATTTTTTGAATTGGTCTTCCCAAAAATCGATACAAAACACTTAAAAATGAATCGCCGATTTTACCTAAAGTGAGTAACAATAAAACAATGCCAGAAAATAGGTAGAAATAATACCAACTAGATGGGAAAATCCAAACGGAACCTAATTTTGCAACAAGTAAGCCCAATAAACCATACATAAATATTCTGCCCAATTGATATAAAATACTTCTCGGTCTGGTTTGTGGATTTGTCAATGATTGTACTTTAATATGCGACATCAATGGTCCGCACATGGCAATACAATGCCAACTGCCAGCCAAACCAATCAAGAAGGTATAATACCAAGTTTGCATATTAAGGAATATGGAAGCGCGACTCAGAGATATAATTTTCTCCTTGGTTCAACCATGTCAAAGTTACTTTCCAAGGTCCTTTATTCAAAAATCGAGTTTCAAGAATCCAAATCGAATCTTTAGGCACTTTTGAAATGAAATGCATATCCTCTTTTTGTGTAGAGGGTTTGTAAAAATCTACTTTCATTTGGCTGGTTCCCTTAGGAATTTTAATTTGTGCCAATTGATAATTGGAGTCAAATGTTATTTCAGCTCTATCTTTGAGTAATTGTGTTTTTTTACGAGTGTCAATCTTTTCTTGAAATTTCTGGCCATCTTCATAATAATGATCTCCTACTAAATCAATCTCTTGATTCGACATATTGATATAGAAATATGCCATAAACAGTCCAAATAACAAGAAAGTAACAATGATTCCATGGCCCCAAGTGAAGCCTTTATTTTTATTATTCATCTGGTTGTATAAAGCTAGTTTTTAAAATTTCAGTTTCACCGTTCGAATTGGTAATCAGCAATTTAATTTTTTCGTGATCCTTTTTTAGACCACTTTTGATTTTGATAAAGAATTCAGATTTACTCATTTTACTTTTTTCCAAGTTAGAAATAGGTTTTCCTACCCAAACGATATAAAACGGCTTCTCCACTTCAATTTTAAAATTTTGATTCTCCAACGATTTATTCAAAATTTCTAATTGATACAAATTACTTACTTCGTGTTTTTTCTCATCAACTTGGAAAGTCATTCCCGGTGTTCTTAACAAGGTGCTTTCCCAAGGTTTTCTGCTCAGAAGCAAATATCCAAATACACTCAATAAAATGACCAATAGTGCTGAATAAGCCATAATTCTTTTACTGAATTTTAATTTAGTGCCTGAATTGATGCCATTTAAGGAATCGTAACGAATAAGATTTTTAGGTTTTTTTACCTTTTCCATTACCTCATCACAGGCATCTATACAGGCCGTACAACCGATGCACTCTAATTGGTTGCTTCCATTTCTGATATCAATTCCTGTTGGACAAACTCGAACACACCAATGGCAATCAATACAATCTCCTTTTTCAGTAGTATCTGTCTTACTTATCTTTCCGCGTGGTTCTCCCCTTTTATGATCATATTGCACCAATATAGAATTATTATCCAACAATACTCCTTGTAATCTTCCGTAAGGACAAACAACAATACAAACCATTTCTCTGAATCGGGCAAAAACGAAATAGAAAACGGCTGTAAATATCCAAATGGATATAAAACCTGTTAAATGCTCTGTTGGAGGCTCATTAATTAATTTTAACCATTCTTTTTTGCCCACAATATACATCAAGAAGGTATTGGAGATCGCAAATGACATGATTAAAAAAATCAGGTGTTTCGCTCCTTTTTTTAAGATTTTTTCCTGATTCCAAGGACTTTCATCCAATCTTCTTTGTGCTTTGTCATCTCCTTCAATTAAATATTCGATTTTTCGAAAGAACATTTCCATAAAAATCGTTTGAGGACAAGCCCATCCACACCAAATACGGCCAAAAATGACGGTAAACAAGCTAATGAATATTAAAAATGTCACTAACCCAATCGCCACTAAATGAAAATCTTGCGGGAAAAATGGAACTCCCCAAAAGATGAACTTGCGTTCAATGATGTTGAATAGAAAAAAAGGTTCGCCTTTTCTTTCAATCCAAGGCAAGCCAAACAATGCGATTAATAAAAAATAGGCAAAAGCACTTCTCAGCTTGTAAAGTTTGCCTATGATTCTACCCGGGTAAATCCATAAACGCTTTCCATCCTTTGATTGATTATAAAGATGATTTCTGTAATCATCATTATCTAAATTGATATTCGACATAAAAAATAAGGTCCGTTGCCGGACCTAAATTTAAAATTAAATTATTTTTCTCGACAAGTTGAAATACCAAAGGGCTTATACAATAAGCAAACTCGGGTTAATCCCGTCAATGCAATAACCGCGGCTACGATGTAGACAGGTATGGCTAAATCAGCAGGAATGATTTTAGAATAAGCTAAAATCCCTAAAATAATGGCGACGGAAAATCTAAATAATCGATCGCGTTTACCAATGTTCTTTTGCATAGTTATAAAGTTGTAAGTGTATAAATTATTGTTTTATTTTTCTTCTGTTCCTTGAGGTTCTTTTGCGCCTGCAGGATTAGTTCCTTTGATTGACAAAATAAACGATGAAACTTTTTGAATTTGTATCGGATTCAAGGTTTTATTCCAAGCAATCATTCCTTTTTCAGGAACGCCATTTGTAATTGTGTGAAACAAAGCTTTTACATTTCCTCCATGCAACCAAAAGTTGTCTGTTAAATTAGGTCCTACTCCTCCTTGACCCTTATCGCCATGACAAGCTACACAATTGGTTTTATAAATTTCAGAACCTTCAGTAATATCTTTTGCAGCTGTCAAAGCGGTAACATTATCTTCATTAACAGAATTAGCAAATTTTTTCATGTAAGCTTCTCTTGCTTTCTCGGCTATGGCTACTTCTTCCTTGTATTCAGCATCTTGTAGGTTACCATCTTGTAAAACATGGTAATTAATTCCATAAATGATTCCAAATAGAATGGTCAAATAAAATAAATACATAAACCATGGTGGCGTAGGGTTGTCTAGTTCCACAATGCCATCGTATTGATGTTCCATCGCAAGGTCTTTTTCTTCCTCTATTGGACGTAAACCAGTGAAGTTTTCCCACCAACTTCTATTTTCTTTTGTTTCTGCTTGGCTATCTCCTTGCGAAAGTCTTTTCAAAGCAGCTGACAATTGTATAGTAACAAACAAGATTACCATACTTGTTAGAATGATTAAACTCATTAACCAAATTTCTGTTGTATTGGCCATTTTTATAACGATTTATAATTTTCAAAAATATTTAATACCTATTCAAATGGTAAATTTTCCATTTTTTTAAGGTGCTTTTTATCCATCCAAAATAGATAAATTCCTACGAGTACAAAAAATACCATAAATACCATCAACGAGAAGATCATAAAGGCGTCTGCACCAGGAATGATTGAAATAAATTGCTTAAACATATATTTATTTTTTTGAAATGTCTGTTCCTAATCTTTGTAAATAAGCAATCAAAGCGATAATTTCCTTGTCCTCGGAAACTTTGATTTTTTCATTCGCTAAACGAGCTTGAATTTCTTTAGCTTGTACGGTTAAATCAATGACTGCATTGTTGATTTGCTGTTGACTATACGGTACACCCAATTTCTTCATCGCGGCCAATTTATCTTTCGTTTGCGATGTATTCAACGTTTGTTCAAATAACCAACCATAACTTGGCATGATCGATCCTGGCGACATAGCTTGTGGTTCTCTCATGTGAATGTAATGCCAAGAGTCTGGATATTTACCACCTTCTCTATGTAAATCGGGTCCAGTTCTTTTTGAACCCCACAAAAATGGATGATCATAAACAAACTCGCCTGATTTTGAAAATTCCCCATAACGTTCCGTTTCACTTCGGAATGGTCTAACCAATTGCGAGTGACATCCAACACAACCTTCTCGAATGTAAATATCTCTGCCTTCTAATTCCAAAGATGTATAAGGTTGTACAGCAGCAATGGTTGGTACATTTGATTTGACCATGAAAGTCGGAACCAATTCAACCAAAGAACCAATTAGAATCATGATTAAAGAGGCTACCAATAATTGAATAGGTCTTCTCTCAATCCAACTATGCCAATGTGCACCTTTGATTTCTTTCTCTTCTAAAATAGCCAATGGCGCAGCTTCAGCAGCTTCATCTGCAAGTAATGAACCTTGAGCCATTGTTTTGAACAAGTTGTAAGCCATGATAATTGCTCCAACCAAATAGAGTGTTCCACCAATTGCACGCATTTGATGCATTGGGATAATTTGCAAAGTAGTATCTAAGAAATTACCATATTGTAAAGTTCCTTCTGGAGTAAATTGCTTCCACATCATTCCTTGTGTGAAACCAGAGATATACATAGGAATGGCATAAAATGCAATACCTATCGTTCCAATCCAGAAGTGGGTTTTAACCATTTTTTCTGAATATAAGGTTGTTTGGAAAATTCTTGGGATCAACCAATACAACATAGCAAAAGTCAAGAATCCATTCCATCCTAATGCGCCAACGTGAACGTGTGCTACGATCCAATCTGTAAAGTGAGCAATCGCATTGATGTTCTTTAAACTCAACATAGGACCTTCAAAAGTAGCCATACCATAACAAGTAATACCTACTACCATGAATTTCAAAATAGTATTCTCACGAACTTGATCCCAAGCTCCACGTAATGTCAATAAACCATTGATCATACCACCCCAAGATGGAGCAATCAACATAATAGAAAATACAACTCCCAATGATTGCGCCCAATCAGGTAAACTACTATATAATAAATGGTGCGGACCTGCCCAAATGTAAATGAAAATTAAAGCCCAAAAGTGTAAAATTGACAAGCGATATGAGTAAACTGGGCGATTAGCCATTTTGGGTAAGAAATAATACATCAAACCTAAAAATGGAGTAGTTAAGAAAAATGCCACCGCGTTATGACCATACCACCATTGAACCAGGGCATCCTGAACCCCTGCATATACATAGTAACTCTTGAAAAATGAGATAGGTAATTGTACTGAATTGGTTAAGTGCAAAACAGCAACTGTAACAAACGTAGCTATATAAAACCAAATTGCTACATATAAATGTCTTTCTCTACGTTTGATAATAGTTCCAAACATATTAATACCAAAAGCAACCCACACCAAGGTAATGGCTATATCGATAGGCCATTCTAACTCCGCATATTCATGGGAAGTAGTAATACCTAGAGGTAGCGTTATGGCAGCTGCTACGATGATTAACTGCCAACCCCAAAAGTGGAAATTGGAAAGAAAATCACTAAACATTCTAGCCTTCAATAATCGCTGCAATGAATAATATACCCCTGCGAAAATGGCATTACCCACAAAAGCAAAAATAACAGCATTGGTATGCAAAGGACGAATTCTTCCAAATGATCCATATTGCGTAATATTAAATGCTGGTTCAAAAAGCTGAGAGGCAATGATAACCCCAACCAACATTCCTACAATTCCCCATATGATGGTGGCTATTGCGAAATTCCGAACAGTCTTGTTGTCATAGGAAAACTGCTCAAGTGTAGTCGTTTGTGAATTCATAAGCGTATTATTTGATTTTATTTTTTTGTAAGTCAATTTCTTCAGTAATGATTCGCAAGCTCGGTGTGACTAAATCCTCTTGTTGACCTGTTTTAATGGACCAAACAAAGGCTAATAAAAATCCAACGGCCATTAGTAAGCTGAGACCAATCATGATGAAGATAATTTCCATAGAACTTATTATTTGAGATAAAAAAGATATATATCCCTTATTTATTCGGTAAATGTCACAAAAAAAATGATAAAAAATTATGACTTTCATCACGTTTTGAAAGGTTTAATAATCTTTTAATCGGCTTTTTAATTGCTTTCCTTTCCAATTGATTCCAATGGTTGCAATCAATAGCATACTAATCGAATTCACAGGCATTAATATAGCTGCCACCAAAGGAGATAAGTTGCCTTGAACAGCAAAACTTAGGCCTATAAGGTTGTATATCACAGATAATATAAAACTTGTTTTAATTAACTTAATACCAAATTGACTGAATGAGATAAATTGAGGTAATTGATATAATCGATTTCCTTTTAAAATTGCATCGCTCGCTGGAGTAAAGTGTAAATGATCATCTGATACGGCTATTCCCAAATTGGCTTGTTGCAAAGCCCCTGCGTCATTCAATCCATCCCCCACCATCGCAACAATTTTACCCCTTGATTGCAAATCTTTGATGAATTCCATTTTTTCTAAAGGACTACATTCAAATTTCGTTTTTGAGGTATCAGGGAACCAATCTTTTAAACTACTACTATTCATCGATTTGTCCCCTGAAATTAAATATACATCAAAGGTGTTTTGTAATTGATGTATCATTCCTTCAATTCCTTTTCTGTTTTTCCATGGAAATTCAATGTAACCTAGCTTTTCCTCTCCTATTTGCAGGTATAAATGCGTTTCTGAGCTAAAAAAATCTTCCTTTTTCTTCGCGTCAACTTCGTTACCAATGAATTTTAAAGAACCAATTTTATACGTTTTTTGTCCAAATTGACCACTTAATCCTTTTCCTTGTATTTCTTGAAATTGACTTAATCCTTTTAATTTGATCGCTCCTTCTTCATTTAAATACTTGGCTAATTGGCGAGATAATGGATGTGTTGACTGTTGAGCTAAGGTGTAAAAGGCGTTCCAATCCTCTTGTTCCACCTCTCGGTTCAAGTTTAATTTTGGCAATTGATCATCTTGTAGGGTTAATGTCCCCGTTTTATCAAAGACCAAGGTATCCACTTGTGCCATTCTCTCTAATGCCTGAATATCTTTGAAATAGAAATGAAAGCCTGATAACCAACGAATTCCATGTCCCAAAGCAAACGGATAAGAAATTGCCAAGGCACAAGGACAAGCGATGATCAAAATACTAACTACTGCATTTGCCCATTTTGTTGGATCATGCTGTAACCAATAAATCGCCACCACTGACGCCAAACTTAATAATATGAGGGTAAAATAGACACCGACTCTATTTGCGAAATTTTCCCAGTTTTCCGATTTATAAATTGGATCTTTGAAAGCTTGTTGCTCCCATAATTGAGTTAAATGGCTATGTTTTAAATCATTTTTGATTAAAATTTCTATCGATTCACCATGGTGCTTTCCGCCTGCATATATTGGTTGATTCAATCCGATATCAACCAATTCACTTTCACCGGTAACAAAACTATAATCGATTTTGCTTTTCCCTTTGATTAAAATGGCATCAGCAGGAATGATTTCTTGATTTCGGACAATTAATTGATTCCCAATTTGAATTTCTTCCAATGGAGCATTTAACTCTTTTCCATGTTTATCAATTTTGGTAATAACCAACGGGAAATACGATTTATAATTCCTCTCAAATGATAAGAAATCAAAGGATTTTTGTTGAAACCATTTACCAATCAATAGAAAAAACAATAATCCTGAAACAGAATCGATATAACCTGCACCTGTTTGACTCAGAACTTCATATACACTTCTAGAATAGCCGACTACTAATCCCAATAAAATGGGTAACTCAATCGTCATTTTTCTAAGACGTATATGTGCCCACACATTGCTGAAGTAATCAGATCCCGCAAAAAATAGACTGACAGTGCCTAAAAGTAGATTTAGGTATCCGAATAATTGCTTGAATGCACCATCTTCTATGCCTAAATATTCAGGAAAACTGAATAACATACTGTTTCCAGCACAAAAACCCGCGACCCCAAGCTTAATTAAAAAAAGTGTTTCTTGCGAATTTCGTTTCTTCCTTGAGTTTCCTTCTTCTTGATTGGAGATCAATGGTTCATAACCAATCTTAGCAAGTAAGTTGGCCAAACTTCCTAAGCTTAATTCATCTTCTTTAAACCAAACCGTAAGGTCCTTTTTGCCAAAATTCAATTGCGTTTTAATGACACCCTCATGAAGTTTGGGTAGATTTTCCAACAAATACAAACAAGATCTACAATGTATAGCTGGTAAAATAAAATTCACTTTGGATAAATCGTCATTGGAAAATAAAATGAGTTTATCTCTGAAAGAAGGGCTATTTAAATAATCGAAATTTTTATTGCTGGGAGAAATTCCTGGATTAATATCGCACTCATAATAGTCTTCTAAGGAATGTTCATTTAATAGTTGATAAACTTTTTGACAACCCGTGCAGCAAAAATCTTTTTCTTCAAAATGGATGATTTCATCTTTGCAATTTTCCCCACAATGATAACATTGAGTCGCTTCTTCTACTTCCTTTAAGACTATTTGATCCATAACACAAAACTGAAATTGTTTCAAAAGTACTCAATTACTAAAATTAGCGCATGACTTTAAACATATTGAGATATGAGCATCGTCATAATTTCTTCTTTTCTAAGGTACTACTTTCGTATCATATTTTGAAACAATGAAAGATTTTTCCGAAATAACCCAGAAAATTATAGCGAGTGGCATAGAAATTAACTATTTGCCTACTGAGTATATTTTTCGTTTAGGTCAAAAGGCTGAATTTGTCTTTTATATGATGAGTGGGACAATCATGTTGACCTATTCAGATAATCAATCTCATACCCTTTCAAATAAACAATTATTTCTTGGATTACATGAAGCATTTGATTCTTTAAGGCATCAATTTTCTGCACAAATCATGGAGCCTTCTAAATTCTTAGTTTTCGATAAAAAGTATTTTCTGATGCTTTTGCAAGAATTTGATGTGGATCAAACGTTTTTTAACCAACAAATCCAAGATTTTGAATTATATCAACAATTAATACATTAAATCAGAAATATTATGATTGCTGAAGCCGAAATTGCCAATTTGTCGAAATTTCAAATTGCTGCCAAATTAAAAGAATTACAAGATACTATATGTTCTAAATTAGAGTTTTGCGATGGGAAAGCTAAGTTTCAAGAGGAAATTTGGACCCGTTCTTCAGGTGGAAGTGGTAGAACCCGTGTAATTCAACAAGGGAATGTACTGGAAAAAGGTGGAGTTAATTTTTCAGAAGTTTTTGGAAAAGCAACGCCAAGTATGTTAAAAGCTTTAGATATTCATGATACAGGGAATTTAGATTTTTTTGCCACAGGAGTTTCCATTGTTTTACATCCTTCTAGCCCGATGGTGCCCATTTCTCATGCGAATTTCAGGTATTTCGAATTGAGTAATGGAATGTCTTGGATTGGAGGAGGCATCGATTTAACCCCCATTTATGTGGTTCCTGAGCAAGCTCAATGGTTTCATCAACAATTAAAAGAGGTTTGTAATCGCCATGACGAAGCTTATTATCCGAAATTCAAAACATGGGCAGATGATTATTTCTTTATCGAACATCGTCAAGAAACTCGTGGTGTCGGTGGAGTCTTTTTTGATCATTTAAAACCAAATGATGAAAAATCATTGCCAGAATTGATTGATTTTTTACTTGATTTAGGCAATCAATTTGCGCCTATTTACACACATATTATCGATTTAAATAGAAATAAGCCATTTAATGAAGATCAAAAAAAATGGCAATTAATAAGAAGAGGCCGTTATGCTGAATTTAATTTAGTCTATGATCGTGGCACAAAATTTGGATTTGAATCACAAGGTAGAACAGAGTCAATTTTGATGAGTTTGCCACCACAAGCGAATTGGGAATATAATTATGTTCCTGAACCTGGTTCTGAGGAGGCAAAAACTTTATCCTTATTGAAAAAGAATATAGAGTGGTAAGTTATGATTGCACAGTCCCGTAAGATTTTATCCTTCGGGACTGTTTTTACAATCCTTGTTTTATTCACAAATCATCAAATCAACTTCCTGCAAATAAGCCTTTTTGCGCAATTCGTTTAAGTTGCTAAAGTCTTCGCTATTTTTCATTGCTTTGATTGCTTCTGCCGATGGAAATTCAAACACTGCGATAGCTTTGATATTTCCTTGGCCCATAATTTGTTCTTGAACCTTGAAACGTTGCATGTTTGAACCGCCAAATTTTTTAAATATCTCCACAATTTGAGATAAATAAGATTGAAAGCTTTCTAGGTCATTGTAGTTAGGAACCGCGTTGACGATTAGGTAGGTTTTGTTTTCTTGCATGATTTTACTGAAGCTTAGTAACTTCTTTTAAATTTAATTTAGTTTTCTCCGTTACAATTAATCCTGTTTCGATATATAATTTGTGACCCGCCATGATGCCGTCCAATAATTCAGCATTCATTTTTTTCATCATTAATTTATTCATTAAATCGAAAAATGAATTTTTCATTGTATAGGTCATATTACTAGACAAAATTGTCTCTTCTCCTGCTGACCGAATCGCTAAGTCTAAACTTAATTGATCTATACCTGGCATCTTTTTTAATTGATATACTTCAATTTTAATGTTTTCTAGTGCATTCCATTCGACTATGCGTTCTTCAGCACTGGCTCCCATCATGGTAAAATCACAATGACGAGTAGCTCCTACTCCTGAATTTTGAATCGATGTAACATAAGATTTGTGTACACTTGGATGTCCATGGCAAATATTGCCAAAATCAGCTAATGCATTCCATACAGTCTCTAAAGGCTGATTAATTTTAATTTCACGTCGAATGGTGGTTAAATTTTTCATTTATTTTAGTTGGTTAAATAATATATTTATGGATTGAATACTACTTTGATAATCTTTGGTGCTTTTTACACGAGTTAATAAACCATAAAAGGTAGAATGGATTAATTCAGTTAATGCTCTTGAGTTGATATTTCGAGTTAAACTGCCTTCAGCTTGGGCTTTTAAAACACATGGTTCAATGACGTCTAAAAATTGATCAAATTCTTGGGCTGTGGATAAGGCTATTTGTGGATTACTTACAGATAATTCAGCCATGATGTTATTGATATAACAGCCTGTGAATTCATTTTTTGGCTGTGCCTCAAACATGACATGATAGAATTTTTTTAATCTTTCAATCGCTAATTCACCTTTTTTTTCTTTTAATTGTTCGATGATTCTTTCAACATTTTTTTTACTGTAATAGTTGATCGTTTCTAATAAAAACAATTCTTTACTTTTAAATGCATTGTAAAAAGCTCCTTTTGTCATTCCCGTTTTTTTGCATATTTCATCTATTCCTAATGCACTATAACCTACCTTACAAAATAATGCTAACCCTAGTCGGACTACTTCTTCTTTATCGTGTTTTTTATTCATTTTAATAAATTATGATACAAATATATTTAAACAGAACGGTCGGTACAAATTATTCGTATAAATATTTACAAAATGTTTATAATCTGGAAAGAATCAACAACAAAAAAGCCATCTGTTGGCTGACGGATGGCTTTTTGTGTATAACTATTTTTTAATTATTTTTTCAATCTCAATCGAACGATGTTTTCTACGTGATGAGTTTGTGGAAACATATCTACTGGATGAACCACATCTACCGTATAAGCTTCGTCTAACCATGCTAAATCTCTAGCTTGAGTGGCAGGATTACAGCTTACATATACAATGGTTTTGGGTAATACTTTTAACAATTGTCGTACCACATCTTCGTCCATTCCAGCTCTTGGTGGATCAGTGATAACTACATCTGGTTTTCCATGAATTGAAATAAATTCATCCGTTAAAAGCTTTTTCATATCGCCCGCAAAAAAGGATGAATTTTCCACTTTATTGTGTTTTGCATTCATTTTAGCATCCTCTACGGCCATCTCAACATATTCTAGACCAACAACTTTTTGAGTCATTTTGGCTAAAAATAAGGCGATTGTTCCCGTACCTGAATAAAGGTCATACACAATTTCATTTCCCGTTAAATCCGCATATTCTCTAACTAATTGATATAAGCGCAAAGCTTGGTGCGTATTCGTTTGGAAGAAAGATTTAGGTCCAATTTGAAACCTCAAATCTTCCATTACTTCTTCAATGTATGGTTTACCGTGATAACAAATAACCTCTAAATCGTGGAATGTATCATTTCCTTTTTGATTAATGACATAATTCAAGGAAGTGATTTGAGGGAAATTATTTTTTAAATGTTCCATGATCAAATCAATTTCAAATTGCTCTGCATAAGCAAATTGAACATTCACCATCCATTCTCCTGAACTCGAATTCCGAATGATTAAATTTCGTAATGCTCCCTCCTTTTGGTTTTTCAATTCATAAAATGAAATGTTATTTTTCTCCGCAAATTCTCGTACACTATTACGAATTTGATTGGAAGGGTCTCCTTGTAAATAACAATGGTTTACTTCCAAAATCTTATCAAAACGGCCTGGAACGTGAAAGCCCAAGGCATTCATCGATCCTAAATCTTCTTGTCCAATTTCTTCATTGGTTAACCACCTAGCAGAAGAAAAAGTAAATTCTAATTTATTGCGATAATAATATTGTTCCTCGGAACCTAGAATTTCATGGAATTCAGGTAGTGGAACCTTAGCAATGCGTTCTAAATTATCCTTTACTTGTCGAGTTTTAAAACCTAATTGAGCTTCGTAAGACACATGTTGCCATTTGCAACCACCACAAATCCCAAAATGACTACAAGCAATTGCTGTCCTAAATTTCGAAGATGGAGTAATATTAAAAGCTTGGGCTTGTTTGAATTTCTTTTTTGAACGTAATATTTTTAAATCACAAACATCACCTGGAGCGACGGGGCCTTGAACGAAGATAACTTCATCATTGATTTTTACAATGCACTTTGCTTCTGCAGCAAAATCTAAAATTTCAACTTGTTCAATTATTTGTGGGGCTTTGTCTTTCTTTCTGCTCATGTTTTAAAAATATGTGCAAAAATAGTGCATTCTTATCGCTTAACAACCAATTTAAAGATAAAAGCTTAACTTCGTGTGTAAATTTATATTATGGAAAATAAAGTTGTTATCATCACAGGTGCATCCTCAGGTATTGGAAAAGCTTTGGCATTTGAATACGGTAAAAAAGGGAATATAATTGTTATTACAGGTAGAAATCCACAGAAACTTCAAGAGGCTGTTCGTGAGCTAGAAGATGCAAGAATTCTAGTTAAAGGCATCGTTTGCGATAGTAGTTCTGAGTCGGAAACCAATGAAATGATTGCTGAGGTGATAGATACCTACAAAAAAATAGATTTATTGATTAATAATGCGGGAATTTCTATGCGTTCTATGTTTGAAACAGTGAATTTAAATGTGTTGAAACAAGTGATGGATATTAATTTTTGGGGGACAGTTTATGCAACGCATGCTGCTCTACCCTATTTGAAAGCATCTAAAGGCGGAATCATTGGTATTTCATCCATTGCAGGTTACAGGGGCTTACCCGTTCGTACAGGTTATTCAGCCTCCAAATTTGCTATGAACGGATTTTTAGAAGCCTTGCGCACGGAATTACTCGAAACGGGAGTTCATGTGTTAATTGCTTGTCCAGGATTTACTGCTTCCAACATCCGTTCAGCTTCTCTTGGTGCAAATGGTCAAATCACAGGAGAAACCATGCGAGATGAAGAAAAAATGATGTCTGCCGAAGAAGTTGCATCTGAAATTTTCCAGGCCTATGCTTCACGAAAGAAAACCTTGGTATTAACTTTCCAAGGAAAATTAACGGTCTTTTTGAATAAATGGATGAATGGATTGATGGATCGTTTGGTATATAATACCTTGAAAAAGGAAAAAGATAGTCCTTTGAATTAGAGACTATCTTTTTTTAATCCAATGATTTATGGTTCCAATTTGGCATAACCAAAATTTACATTGAAATCAACGCACCACACTACTACATACTTATATACAGTAAGGTCTGTATTTACAGGAACGTCATAGGTATAATTACCATTTAACCCTTTTATATCACCCAAATTGATAAATGTACCCTTGATATCTGATAAGTTTGCAACCAAATAGATGTCCAGGTCAGGGCCATTATCCGTTTTAAAGTTGTTGAAATTTATTTTTGTCTTGTTACTATTTACGGCTACCACGCCACTCGTTGGGTGAGCTGCAGCCACAAAGCTTCCTTTTAGTGCGAATGTGTTATCTACAGGTGTAATTGGTGTTCCATTATTCTCTCCCTTAGAGCATGAAAGAAGTATAAATGAGGTAAAAAGTAGGCTAAATAAAATTCGGTTTTTTGAATATATGGTTTTCATGAAAGTATTTTGTTAAAATTTGAAACTATATTCTATGTTCAATACAAAACTTCTAGTTAATCCATCAGGTCTGGCAGTTCTAACCAAAAATGGCATTCCCGTACTGAATTGTATAAAATTTGTCTTATTTAATTCGTAATCAATGTAAAGGTTGCCATTCAAGGTCAATCCCTGAGAGCCTTTGATCTCGTTTTCAATACCTGAGCCATTTGTATACCTATCATTGTCTAAATGATAAATTGGTAACAAACTCGGGGTGAGTTTAAGCTTTTGTCCTGTGGCGATTGGATAAGAGAATCTTAACAATAAATCTCCACTACGAATGAATTTATTCGTCGATTGAAATTCCCGTAGTTTTGAGGTTGAAGGATAATTTTCTGTTAAAAACCCATTTTTGTTTTGGCTTATGGGTTGTTGGTAGGCTAAAATGAATTGCATTTTATTTACCGCATATCCCAAGCCTGCAATTAAATCAAGGGTGCCTAAACTACTTTGGTAATCCATGGGTAATGCAATATTCGCATTCAATTGATTTCCACTATTGAAAGGGATTTTACTGCCAAATATAAAATTTAGCTTTTCATTGTAACGGTAACTTCCTGAGAGATAAATATCTGAAAGACCAAATGTTGAAAGTTTATTCCCACGCTGGGAAAGAGAAGTGATTTTGGCGTTAACACCTAATTGACTTGATATGTCATGATTGTATTCAAAATAATTTCCCAATGTAATAATTGAATGATCCCCTGGGCCAAAATTCGTACCAATTTTAATATGGCTTTTTTTGACAAATTCTTGCTGATACGAATGAGGCCTTAATCCATTGATGGAGCAAAATCCAGCGTCACTGCAACCTTGGGCATGTGTAGAATAATAAATTAAAGATAGAACGGAAATTAATGTGATTACAATGATTATCTTCTTACTCATATTAGTGGTTTTTAAAAATTTGCAGAAACAAAATTTACAGATGAATCAATTTTAGATTCTAAATGTTGTTACTAATTTAATATTTTAATTCTTTTTTCCATGCTTGATTAGCCATTTCAAATTTAATTTCTTTATTTCCATGTAAGCCGATCTCAACCCAACCTGCTTTTCTGTAAAACTTTTCTGCTCTGGTATTAAATTCGGTACATAGCCAAACATTTTGCTGTGTTTGTGAAAAATACCAATTTAACATTAACTGATGAAGCTTCCGGCCAACTCCTTTTTTTTCAAAATAGGGATCAATAAACAAGGCCCAAATGTTATTTTCCGTCAGATCAACAATGGCAAAACCAATTATTTGATAATCGATTTCACACACCCATCCTTTTCCTCTTATTGTTAAATATTCTTCACAATCTTGGTCGCTAACTAAATTAGGGTCAGATATGGTATTTTCCTTAACGGAATGACGGATAATCTGAAATTGTCGAATATTAAATAATGTTACCTCTCTAAATATCTTGAATTTCAAATTAAAAGATTAGTAGTTAATTTTTATAATAGACTTGTTTGTCTAAATGGAATGAGAGGTATTGATTGTTTCGTTTAATCGTAATATCGATGGATGCTTTATTTTTTTCAACTTTGTTTAGATAGTATTGACATATATCTGATGGTTCTATTTTAGTAAAATCAACATCATCAATTTTAATTATTTCATCTCCCAGATTTATAGGAATATCTCTATCTGTTATTCTGTATACAACCTTTGCTTTACCATCCACGAATAAATAACTAAATCCAAAGCTATCATATGTTTTTTCAATCTGATTTGGGTGTTTTTTGAAGTAAATTTTACGATTCTCCCAATCCATTAAAAACAAATAGTCCTTTAAAAATTCATTTCCAATTAAGGTGGATTTCCCGCTACTAATAAATTGATTTTTAAATTCAACATGATCAAATTTGATGTTATTCTTTATCACATAGCCTTTTTCGGAATTTCCTACTCCATAAAATCCCGTTGAACTTATTCCTTCTGTAATTATCATGTTCACATTAGTAGAATTAAGTTTGACATGATTCAGATTGCTAGGAATTTTAATGCTGCCATTGAAACCTGTATCAAATGTGAACATTAACTTCTTGTCAAATATTTCACCCATAATTTTAGGTGTTTTTTGACTAAAATGTCTAAAGGTCCAGATAAAATCAGGGTTGTCCATATCAAAGGAATTTATCTTTTTTGAAACATTTATTTTATTGTTTTGATAATCAAATTCACAAAAAAGTTTGGCTAATAAATTCGCTCCAACAATTCCGTCCAAGCCTAGACATTTTATTTCCTTTGTTTCAATGGTCGTTACAGAACAAGCAATATCCTTGATGATTAAATTGCCAATTTTTATTTCTGGCACAATGACAAATTTCTCTTTTTTCTTTTTGTTATGAGAATCTGACATGGTGGATTGATGATGAATCTTCAAGTTCAATCGTTGAAAAATTTCTTCTGAAATGATTGTTGGAGCACCCGTATCGATGAGAAATTGATATTTTTTATCTCCTATTTCAACTGAACAAAAAGGTAAATCGTTGATTTGATTGATTGAAATTTCTTCTTTTTCATGAAGAGATTCTACATTGCCAGAATTATAAAACTTTTGATTCGTTCTACAGCTGAATGTTAATAATATGATGAATAAACTGTATAAACGTATTCTCATTTTGTATTAGTGGTTTTTAATAAATTTTAAACCTCTTACCTCTTACCTCTTACCTCTTACCTCTTACCACTTACCTCTTACCTCTTACCTCTTACCTCTTACCTCTTACCTTTTACCTCTTACCTCTTACCTCACCCAAATGGCGTATTAAACGGATCCGTATCATCAGAAGGCATGTTCATTTTACTTCCCTTGAAGACTGAATCGCCATTTTCAAAGGCAGCAGCGGTATCTCCCAAAGCACTCGAATCAAAACCTGCATTTCCTGAATCAAATGGTTGAAAATCTAAGTCGCAATATTTGGTAAATTTACCGATGAACTTCAACCAAACGTTTTCTAAAGATCCAGAACGGTTTTTAGCCATAATGATCTCCCCCATTCCAAGCAATGAATTACCTTGTTCGTCTTGGGTGATTTGATAATATTCAGGACGATAAATAAACATTACCTGATCGGCATCTTGCTCGATGGCTCCAGATTCACGAAGGTCAGATAATTGGGGTTTTTTATTTCCTCCTCTTGTTTCTGTAGAACGATTTAATTGCGAAAGGGCAATTACAGGTACATCTAATTCTTTTGCTAATTGCTTTAGAGCTCTTGATATTTGTGAAATTTCTTGCTCACGGTTACCGCTTGCTCCTTTTCCACTTGAATCGCCGGTCATTAATTGCAAATAATCTATGACGATCAACTGTATATTTTTTTGTGCTTTTAAACGACGACATTTTGCTCTTAATTCCAAAATGGAAAGTGCTGGAGTGTCATCGATAAACATCTGTGCCTCAAAAAGTGTCTTGATTTTAGTATGCAATTGTTGCCATTCATGTGGCTCTAATTTTCCTTTTCTGATTTTTTCTGCTTCAATTTCAGCTTCTGCAGATATAATACGATTGACCAATTGAACGGCTGACATTTCCAATGAAAACAGTGCAACAGCATGTCCAAATTCAACCGCCGCATTTCTACATGCAGAAACGACAAAAGCCGTTTTACCCATACCTGGACGAGCAGCAATGATGATTAATTCTTGCTTCTGCCAGCCAGAGGTCAAACGATCTAATTCTGTAAATCCTGAAGGTATACCCGTTAAACCGCTTTTTTGTAATTGCTTTTTTTCTAATTCATCGACCGCCTTTTTCAAGATGTCTGACATACTCTCGTAGTTCTTACGTATATTGGATTCAGCAATCGTAAATAATTCCTGCTCCATTTTATCCAAAATTTGAAAAACGTCTGAGGTATCCTCATAAGATTGACGTTGGATTTCAGATGAAATATGGATTAATTGTCGCTTTAAATATTGCTCTATGATAATACGCGCATGATATTCAACATTGGAAGTTGAACTAACACGTGAAGTCAATTGTGCCAAATAACTCGTTCCGCCTGCCCTTTCCAACTCACCATTTACTTTTAAATAGTTGTTGACTGTCAATAAATCTACAGGTTGGGATGCTTGAAATAAACCTTGAATGGCTTGAAATATTTTCTGGTGAGCTTCTTTGTAAAAAGATTCAGGTTTTAATAATTCAATGACATTGGCTAAAGGTTCTTTTTCCAACATTAATGCACCTAATAATGCCTCTTCAAGGTCCAATGCTTGAGGAGGTAATTTTCCTAAGCCCAAATCGCTCAAACGCGCAGGAGTTGAAGTTCTCGTATTCACGTTACTTGATGTATTTCCTTTCTTAAAAATTGATGCGGGAGTATTAGATTCCATAGAATACAATTTTACCACTTTTTATCAAAAATATCATCTTTTTTGCTCGATAAAATTTCAATAATTTTCTACATTAGTGCTTTGAATTCACAACTTAACTTTTTTGTACTTGTTAGAAAAAATTATTTCCCTTGCCGATATTTCATTAATCGATTTTTTCGGTCCGTCTAATACGAATCTAAGTTTAATTACGGATGCCTTTCCTCAAACAAAAATTATTGCCAGAGGAGATCAATTAACTGTCAGAGGCTCGGATGACCAAATTTCTTTGGTAGAAGCTATTGTTAATCAATGCATCAAACATCTTGAAAAACATCATACCCTTTCAGGTTCTCATACTAAAGCTTACATTGAAGCTATTTTAAATCCTACGGGCGAAGAAGTAGAAACTCCTTGGGTGGAAGATAAAGATGTGTTGTTGTTTGGAAATAAAGGCATTGTAATCAAAGTTAAAACACCAAATCAACGCAAATTAGTAGAAGCTGCTTCTAAAAATGACATTGTGTTTGCCTTAGGACCAGCGGGAACGGGTAAAACATACACGGCTGTCGCATTGGCAGTAAAAGCCTTAAAAAATAAAGAAGTTAAAAAAATAATCATTACTCGCCCTGCCGTTGAAGCTGGCGAAAATCTAGGTTTTTTACCTGGCGATTTAAAAGAAAAAATTGATCCCTATTTGCGTCCCATTTATGATGCATTGGATGATATGATTCCTGCTGAAAAGTTGAAATTTTACATCGAAAATAGAACCATTGAAATTGCTCCTTTGGCCTACATGCGAGGAAGAACCTTGAATAAAGCTTTTATTTTATTGGATGAGGCTCAAAATACGACTTCCATGCAAATGAAAATGTTTTTAACAAGGATGGGAATCCAATCAAAAACCATTATCACGGGAGATAAATCACAAGTAGATTTACCCAAAAACCAAGTTTCTGGCTTAGGTGATGCGGTTAAGATTTTACAAGGAATCAAAGGTATTTCATTTGTTGAATTAGACGGAAGTGACGTGGTTCGACATCGTTTAGTTCGAGAAATCATTGAGGCGTACGATAAAAAGGGCTAAGTAAGAGGTAAGAGGTAATAGGTAAGAGGTAAAAGGGCTTTTCTTTTTTCAAAAAAAACAGCAATGAATTATTCCATCAAAGAGGCAAAAAGTTTAGAGGAAATCAATCAGGTTTTTGACATTCGGATTGAGGTGTTTGTCAAAGAGCAAAAGTGTTTACCCTCTGAGGAATTTGATGATTTGGATGCCCAGGCAAGGCATTTTCTTTTGTTGATAGACCATCAATCTGCCGCTACTGGAAGGTTCAGAAAAACGGAAAAAGGTATTAAAATTGAACGAATTGCCACCTTAGAGAAATATCGAGGGCAAGGATTAGCTAGTCTGTTAATCAAACACATCATAGAACAAGCTCAAGAGCAATTTCCAGAAGAACATTATTTTTATCTTCATTCCCAACAAACTGTGATGCCGCTCTATGCGTCTTTAGGTTTTCAGCCTTTTGGAGATACATTTATCGAAGCGGATATTATTCACCAAGCCATGGAAAGGATTATTTAAAACTTTTTTGGCTAATTTGTTGTTTATCCATCATAAATCAAAAATTATGATCGATAAAATAATTTCCGCCTACATCAATCACATTCGAGAAGAAGGACAAAGTCCTAAAAGTTTGTATTCTTTTGCGAAATCCTTGGATCTTGAAGAGAAGGATTTATATGCCTATTTTACTTCATTTGAAGGTTTAGAAAACATTATTTGGTCCAATAAAATTCAAACGACGATTCAAAACTGTCAATCTGATCCGGTTTATGCATCCTACTCAGTAAGAGAAAAGTATTTGTCATTTGTATTTTCTTTTTTTCAAGAGCTTCTTCCAGAAAGGTCTTTTTTTATTCAAAATTGGAAGAAAATAGCAAAGCCTACTTTCGGAATTCCTGAAGCTTTAAAATCGGCCAATGAGGTGTATTTGACCTATGTTCAGTCCTTAATGGATGAGGCGATTGAAAGTAATGAAGTAAAAGCTAGAAAATATTTAGATAAAAAATATGCAGATGGATTGTGGTTTCAATTTATCATGATTATCCAATTTTGGGTCAAAGATTTTTCCCCAAATTTTGAAAAAACGGATGAATTCATTGAGAAATCGACGCAAGCTTCTTTTGAGCTTTTAGGTGTAACAGCCTTCGATTCCTTAATTGATTTAGGTAAGTTTTTGATTCAGAATAAAACAGGGATGAATTTCCAAAAATAATGAAAGAAAATACATATATCCCTGTTACGAAAGTAGCTAGGGCTTCAAAATTTGTGGGTACAGGTTTAAAAGTGGGGGGCAATTATTTGAAGTATTCAATTCAAAAGATGGCTAATCCAGATTTGAACAAAGATCAACTTCATGAAGACAATGCCAAAGATATCTATGATTCTTTAAGTGTTTTAAAGGGATCCGCATTAAAGGTCACTCAAATGTTGAGTATGGACCGTGGTATGTTGCCACGCGCCTACAGAGAAGCATTTGCAATGGCTCAATACTCTGCTCCGCCTCTTTCTGGGCCATTGGTAGTAAAAACTTTTCAAACGGAATTAGGGAAATCACCCGGCTTATTATTTGACCAATTCGATTTAAAGGCAAGTTTTGCAGCTTCGATTGGTCAGGTACATCGGGCAGAAAAAGATGGGAAAAAGTTGGCAGTGAAGGTGCAATACCCAGGTGTTGCGAATAGCATTCATGCCGATTTAAAAATGATCAAACCCATTGCTTTGGCTATGTTTTCTTTGAATGAGAAAGATGTAGACCGATATATGGCCGAGGTACAAGATAAATTGATGGAGGAGACGAATTATGTGCAGGAGATGAAATATGCGCAAGATATTACAGCTGCATGTTCTCATTTAGACGGACTTGTTTTCCCAAACTATTATCCTGAATATTCCTCCAATAAAATATTATGCATGGATTGGTTAGAAGGCATGCATTTAAAAGAATTTTTAGCAACGAATCCAAGTCAAGAAATTCGTGATTTAATTGGTCAAAGACTTTGGGATTTCTATGAATTTCAAATTCATCAATTAAAAATGGTCCATGCAGATCCTCATCCAGGTAATTTTTTGCTCCATGCCGATGGAAGCCTAGGTATTTTGGATTTTGGATGTGTCAAAAAGATACCTTCTTCGTTTTATGATCCTTATTTTGCTCTTTTAGATACGCGTGTTTTAAAAGAGAAGTCGAAAACAATGGAAATTTTTGAACAATTAGAATTTGTCAATCCATTGGATAGTGCAAAAGAGAAAGAAGATTATTTCGAGTTATTTACATCCATGATTGAGTTGTTAGCTCGACCTTTTCAAACTTCACAATTTGATTTTTCGGATGTGAATTATGTCAATGAAATTTATCAGATGGCTGATGAATTGAAGAATAACGAAATGCTGCGTTATTCTAAACATGCCCGTGGTTCACAACATGGTTTATATATCAATCGAACTTATTTTGGATTATATACCTTGTTGCATGAGTTAGGTAGTAAGATTGTAATTGGATAGAAAAGAGAAAAGAGAAAAGAGAAAAGAGAAAAGAGAAAAGAGAAAAGAGAAAAGAGAAAAGATCTTTTACCTCTTACCTCTTACCTCTTACCTCTTACCTCTTTTTCTATCTCCTCTTTTCTCTCTTCTATTTTCTAGAAAGGTAAATCATCACCTGCCTCTGCTTCCATTGGAGGGAAAGTGACAGTTCCGCTAGGATTGACGATTACATTGTCAGGTACCTGTCCAACAGATTGAGCTGCACCTACTTTATCAATACGATATGCACGAATATCCGTATACCAACGCTCATTGTATTCACGTGATTCTACATTGAATTGAACTTTAATTAGTTCACCTTCACTCACTGCTGCTAAATCTTGAGTTTTATCTCCCCAAACATTCATGCAAACTTTTTTTGGATATTGGTCTTGTGTTTCGATCACAAAATCTTGTTTGATCCAATTTGTACCTGTTTTACCAGTTCCTGTAACTTCTGGTAACTTCTTAATTAATTTTCCGCTTAGTTCTAAAGCCATTATAGTAAATTGATAATTTTAGAAATTGTATTTATTGGCAAGTAAGTAAATATTTGGTAATTTTGCTAACCTTTCGGCGATGTGGTGGAATTGGTAGACACGCTACTTTGAGGTGGTAGTGCCGCTTTAGGTGTGGGAGTTCGAATCTCCCCATCGTCACGTTTTTATTTTTTTAATTTTTATATCTGTAAATCATGTTGAAGATGAAACCTTACAGTGTACTTCTTTATTATAACTATACGCCAATTCCTGATCCTGAATCGTATAGAGAAATACACCACCTTTATTGTTTAAATAATCATATTTTAGGTCGAGTAATTGTCGCATCTGAAGGGCTAAATGGAACAGTCTCCGGATTGAAAGTAGATTGCGAAGCTTACATGAGGTGGTTAGAAAATGATCCTATTTTTGCTGGAACAGATTTTGATTTCAAAGTTGAAGAGTTTGATGCGCATACTTTCAATAAATTACATGTTCGTGTAAAAAGTGAGATTGTACATTCCGATTTACCTGTCAATCCATTGATAAGAACGGGGAAGCATCTGAAGCCCAAGGAATTCAAGGAAATGTTAAAAAATGATCCTGATGTAGTTTTGGTAGATATGCGCTCCAATTATGAGCATGAGCTGGGCCGTTTTAAAGGAGCTTATACTTTTGATATGGAAAATCTACGTGATTTACCGAATCATGTTCAGGAAATTGAGCATTTGAAAAATAAAAAGGTTATCACATATTGCACAGGTGGAATTAAATGTGAAAAAGCTAGTGCTTACTTGTTAGAAAAAGGCTTTGAAAATGTTTATCAATTGCACGGAGGAATCATCAAATATGGCTTAGAAGAAGGTGGAGAAGATTTTGATGGTTCTTGTTACGTTTTTGATAATCGAGTAGCAACGTCAGTAAATTCAGTGAACCCAGAGGTGATTTCTAAATGTTATGTTTGTCAAACACCCTCCGACCACATGGTCAATTGCGCAAATCCTGAATGCAATGAGCATTTACCTATTTGTCCTAATTGCCTAAAAGAAATGGAAGGAGCTTGCTCAAAAGAATGTAAAGATCACCCTAGAAAACGTCCCTATAATGAAAAGGGATATTATTCTAAAAATTCTGTTGGATACTCCCCTGTTTTAGGATTTAAATCTTTTAGTAGAAATGCTAAAATTGAAGCAAAAAAATAAGATTTGAGGTAAAAGGTAATAGGTAAAAGGTAAAAGAGAAGACATACTCATACCTTTTACCTATTACCTTTTACCTATTACCTTTTACCTCTTACCTCTTACCTCTTACCTCTTACCTCTTACCTATTACCTCATACATCAATCTCCCCCTTTCTAAACTTCACCATTTTTTCAATGAGTTCCCATGGCATTTCTTTCTCAAAAGGGAACTGAACCCCTCCTTTTGAAAATTTATAGCCTGTCAATTCTTTTGTGAAATTTGATATACCTGATGGTGTCGGGAAAAAGCCGATGTGCGTATTGAATACACCAAAGTAACAAAGTGGTTTTTTCTGATATTTGAAAGCAGGCATTCCATAGGAAATGGATTCTTCCGCTTTAGGACAATTTTTTTTGATACAATTTCTTAGTTGGATCAATCGCTCCACTAATTCAGGACCTGCGTTCAATATATATTCATCGATGTTTTTAGCTATTAATTGATCTTTCATAAATTAAATAATTTGTAATATTTCAAAGGAATTGTCCCTGAATTTTATTTTATGACCAATAATTTTACCTTTCAATAAACTTCCAATGGGCGAATCAGCTGAAATGATAAAATAGGTTTGATTTTCTAAAATGACCTTTCCCAATCCAATGCTTAATAAATATTGCGCTTTATCAGTAATGATTAAACTACCTTGATCAGCTAAAATAGATGTTTTTTGTTTGATTTGATCCATAATTGTCAATTGATTTTTGTATAAATCAATCATCATAGCACATTTATCCATTTCTTTTTGCATCATTTCTCTACCTGTTTCGAATTTATCCCCAGCGCTACTTTTTGTATCACTATTTCTCGATTCACGTGCTAATTGAAAATCCCTCTCCATCTCTTGGATTTTTTGCTTCAAATCTTCTTTTATCAATTCGATTAATTTACCTTTGACTACTTTCCAATCCATGTTTTAAAATTTCAATAAAACTACAAATTACATTTGAATATGCCATTACAATACTCCGATACAGACCTTATTATCAATGCTGATGGTTCATCGTACCATCTAAATATTCGTCCTGAACAAATTCCTGATACTATTATTTTGGTTGGTGACCCTGAACGAGTGGCACACGTTTCCAAATATTTTGATCAAATAACAGAAAAGGTTCATAAAAGAGAATTTATTAGTCATTTTGGGCTATTAAATCAAAAAAAGATCGCCGTAATTTCGAGTGGAATTGGTCCTGATAATGTGGAAATAGTCATGACAGAATTAGATGCATTGGTTAACATTGATTTTTCAACAAGACAAGAAAAGTTACAAAAAAGGAGTTTGAATTTTATTCGGATTGGAACTTCAGGATCTATTCAAGAAGATATACCTGTGGATTCATTTTTGTTGTCTAATTCAGCCATTGGACTAGATAATTTGTCCTTTTTCTATGGATTTCGGAATCAAATACACGATTTTAATGCAAAAGAATTAGAAGCATTCGAAGAAAATCTACCATTTGGTATGAATATTTATGCAGTAAAAAGTTCTATGAAATTGGCACAAAATTTTCTGCAACATCCTAATTTTCAACAAGTAATATCGGGAATGACATTGACCACTCCAGGTTTTTATGCTCCTCAAGGTCGTCAAATGCGACTTAATTTACCATTCCCCCATTTTTTGAATGAAATTTCGTCTATTTCTTTAGCGGGTCAAACTTGTTCCAATATGGAAATGGAAACTGCTGCCTATTATGCTTTCGCTAAACTTTTAGGTCACGAAATGATTTCTCTAAATGCCATTTTAGCAAATCGAAAAACAAAAGAATTCGCACAAAATCCTGAAAAACAAGTTGATACATTGATTCAAATGACCATTGAAGCGTTGAAGTAACATAGAAAAGAGAAAAGAGAAAAGAGAAAAGAGAAAAACCTCTTACCTCTTACCTCTTACCTCTTACCTATTACCTATTACCTATTACATCATACATCAACCTCCATTACATAATCATTCATAAAAAAACCATTCCCAACATCTAAATCAACCTCTTCTTTGATTTTAAATCCTTTTTTTAAATAGAAATCAACGGCGGAATTATGCCTATTCACATTTAATTCAATGGTTTTTACTTTCATAGATTCGGCGATGTTAAAAATTTCTTGCAAGAGGATACTTCCACCTCCTTTTTGTTTGAAATTTGGGTGGGTATAAATTTTATGTAATTTACCTTTTCCAATAGCTATTTTTTCAAAAGAAGCATATCCAATTGCATTGGAAGATTGATCTTCAAGCAGAATAAAATGAACATTTCCATTGATTTGTTCTTCCAGTTTTTGGGTATTATACATCCAATCTAGCATATAAACACATTGTTCTTCTGTCAATATTTCTCCATAGGTTGGTCTCCATGCTGCCTCTGCGATTGACTGTATTAGTGGTATGTCTGAAATGTTCGCTTTTCTTGTTTTCATTTATCTAAATTTCTGCTTGCAAATTTGTACTTTTGTTGCTTAAATAAAAAGTTATGGGAAAAGAAAAACCGCTTATTTTAATTGCCAATGATGATTCAATTCATTCTAAAGGGATTAAGGTACTAACAGAAATTATGTCTGAAATGGGTGAAGTTGTTGTAGTAGCTCCTGATTCCCATCAGTCTGGAATGGGTCATGCGATTACCTTAGGTTCCCCAATTCGTGTTACTAAAACAGAAGATTTTGGTCCAAATATTGCTTCTTATAAATGTTCTGGTACACCTGCTGATTGTGTGAAATTTGGTAAACACTATATTTTAAAGGGTAGAAAAATTGATTTAGTAGTGAGTGGAATTAATCATGGCTCCAATGCCTCGATCTCCGTTTTATATTCAGGAACGATGTCTGCAGCTATAGAAGCCGCCATGGAGGGTATTCCTGCTATTGGTTTTTCATTGTGTGATTATGCTCATGACGCTGATTTTAGTCATTGCCATGATTTTGTTATCAAAATTGCTCAACAAGTTTTAGCAAATGGTTTACCAGCTGGATTGACATTAAATGTGAATTTTCCTGCTATTACAGTGGAAGGAATTAAAGGGATTCGTGTAGCCAAACAAGCAAATGCAGTGTATAGAGAATCTTTTGAGCAAAGAAAAGACCCCTATGGTCAGCCTTATTATTGGATGGATGGGGAATTAGAAAATAATGATTTGAACAATGGTACCGATTTGGACTTTTTGGCAGAAAATTATGCTACAATAGTGCCTGTAAAATATGATTTGACCGATTATACAGCCTTGGAAAATATGTCACATTGGGATTTTAATTAATAATGAAGCAAAGACTCATACTTTTTTCCTTTATCGTTAGTATGTTAATCATGGGTGTAAAATTTTATGCCTATTATTTGAGTGGTTCTACCACTTTACTAACCGATGCTTTGGAATCGATTGTGAATGTAGTTGCCGGCGCATTTGCCTATTATTCTATCTATTTGGCATCTTTGCCAAAAGATTTAAATCATCCTTATGGTCATGGTAAAATAGAATTTTTTGCTTCTGGATTAGAAGGTGTTTTGATTTTATTGGCTTCAGGTTATATCTTTTTACATGCTTCTCAACATTTATGGGCGCATCCAATCATCGAAAAATTAGATGTAGGTTTGTATATCTCATTAAGTTCTGCTGCTGTTAATGGAATTTTAGGCCTAATATTAGTCAAGGCTGGAAAGAAAGAACATTCACCGGCCTTAATTGCCGATGGAAAGCATTTGAAATTAGATGCGTACAATGGTGTTTTTGTAGCAATATCACTCGTAATTACCTTAATTACCGGGTGGTTATGGATCGATTCAATTGCTTCACTCATATTTGCAGGAATGATGTGTTGGCAAGGTGTACATTTGATTCGAAGCTCTGTGGCTGCTTTAATGGATGAAACAAATCCCAAAGTTTTTCAAAAAGTAATTGATTGTATTACGACCAATCAAAAGGAAGAATGGATTGATTTACACAATCTACGTGTTCAACAATATGGGGGTGATTTACACATTGATTGTCACTTGACACTACCTCGATTTTGGGATTTGAATCGGGTTCACGATGAAATTCATGAATTTGAAGAAATATTAGGGAATGTGTTACCAACCAATATCGAAATTTTTGTTCACAGCGACCCTTGTTTAGATGACTGTTGTTCTCACTGCGCGGTAAAGAATTGTTCTATTCGGAAAAATGAATTTAAGCAAAAAGTAGAATGGAATAAAATGAATTTAGCTTTGAACCAAAAACATTTCAACGAGGCACTAAACCGTTCTTAAGCTACCAATTCCGCCATCTACTCCGATGATTTGACCGGTAATCCAAGAATTTTCTTTTTGCAATAAGAATGCCGCTAAATTGGAAACATCCTCGGCAACACCCACTCTTCCTAAGGGGTGTCTTTTTCCTCCAGCTTCTATTTTTTCTGGACTATTTAATAAATTCTGTGATAAAGGAGTTTGGGTAAGCGAAGGGGCAATCGCATTTACTCGAATTTTATAATTACTCAATTCTGCTGCCAAAGATTTTGTAAGTCCCTCGATAGCTCCTTTGGAACTTGCAATCGATGCATGGAAACCCATACCAGTTTGCACTGCAACTGTAGAAAACAAGACAATAGATGAAGATTCAGATTGTTTTAACAAAGGAAGAATAGCTTGTATCGATTTAATTGCACCTAATACATTGATGTTGAAATCACTCTCAAAATCTGAAATAGAAAGTCTATGAAAGGGTTTTAAATTGATACTGCCCGGACAATAAACAAATCCGTCTATGGGGCCAGATAACTGCGAAAAAATATCTAAGGAATCATGGGAAGCATCCCAGCTAAAATTGGAAACTCCATGTAAATTGGATGCTTCTCTAGAGAAGTTGAAAACCTCATGGCCTTTATCTAACAATGTTTTAGCTAATGAATATCCAATTCCTTTGCTCGCACCTATAATGACGAATTTTCCCATTTTTATGAGTTAATAGAACTAAAAAACTCTTTTTTCGTATTTTCCTCTTGGAATTTTCCGCCATAAAAAGACGTAATCGTCGAAGTTGCATCATCCTTCACTCCTCTTGATGATACACACAAATGTTTGGCATCTATGTAAACTGCAACGTGCTCGGTTTCTAAAACTCTCTGAAGATGTTTCGCAATTTGCATGGTCAAACGCTCTTGAACTTGAGGTCTTTTGGCATAATATTGAACGATTCTATTCAACTTAGAAAGTCCGATAACTTTACCTGATGAAACATAAGCAATATGTGTTTTGCCAACAATTGGGACAAAATGATGTTCGCAATTTGAATAAAAACTGATGTTTTTTTCAATGAGCATTTCATTGTATCCAAATTTATTCTCGAACAAAGCGACTTTCGGCTCGTTTTTCGGATTTAATCCGCTGAAAATTTCTTCGATGTACATTTTTGCGACCCGCTTTGGAGTACCGCGCAATGAATCATCTGTTAAATCTAAACCTAAAGTGACCATGATTTCACGAAAATGTGCTTCAATTTTCGTGATTTTTTCTTCATCAGAAAGTTGAAATGCATCTTCTCTCATCGGAGTTTCAATGGAAGTAGCAATATGATTATCTCCTATTTCTTCATCAGAGAACATAAAGTTTTCCGAATCAATTAACAGGGAATTCAACAAAATTTCTTTCTGTTTCATATAGTCTAATTTTTAAATCTAATTCAGGCGAAAATAAATTTCTTAGTTTGTTGTAAATAACAACTGCAATATTTTCAGCAGTTGGATTTAAATTGGCAAATTCAGGAACGTCCAAATTTAAGTTTTTGTGATCTAATTTTTTTATCACTTCAGTTTGAACAATATCCGATACTAATTTCATATCTATCACATAACCAGTTTCTGGATTAATTGTTCCAGAAATTTGAATAATTAATTCATAATTATGGCCATGATAGTTGGGATTATTGCATAAACCAAACACAGCATTGTTCTTTTCATCTGACCAATCGGCATTATAAAGCCGATGAGCTGCGTTGAAATGCTCTTTTCTAAAAACACTTACTTTAGGATTTTCTATCATTTTTTATTTGTTACACAAAAATACTTCAGTTTTTTAATTAAATTTCAATTTAATTTATCATTAAACTAATATTTAACTCATGAAAAGACGGAATTTTATTTCCAAATCCCTTCTATATACTTCATCAGCTGCATTATTTCCTACAATTTTGAAAGCTAAACCTATAGAACAAAAAAAAGTACGATTAGGTTTCATAGGAGTTGGTCTTAGAGGCAGAAATCATTTAGAAATGGCTATGTTTAGACCCGATGTTGAAATTGTTGCCATTTGTGACATAGATCCAAAAGCCATCGCGAGTGCACAAAAAATGATCGCTTCCAAAGGCAGAACTGCCGCAGCCGTTTATCAAAAAAACGAAAAGGATTTCGAAAATTTAGTAAAAAGAGATGATATTGATGGAGTTGTTATTGCAACACCTTGGGAATGGCATGTTCCTATGGCATTAGCCACCATGAAAGAAGGAAAATATGCCGGAGTGGAGGTTTCTGCAACGGTTACATTGAAAGAATCTTGGGATTTAGTCAATATGCACGAAAAGACAGGTGCTCATTGCATGATTCTTGAAAATGTTTGCTACCGACGTGACGTGCTTGCTGTGTTAAATATGGTTCGCCAAGGAATGTTTGGCACACTTTCACATGTACAATGTGGCTATCAACATGATTTGAGAGAAGTGAAGTTTAATGATGGTATTAATCCGTATGGTGGCGGTGTAGAATTTGGAGAGAAAGGATTTTCAGAGGCAAAATGGAGAACGCAACACTCGGTTGATAGAAATGGAGATTTATATCCAACTCACGGATTGGGTCCTGTTGCGGAAATGTTGAATATTAACAGAGGAAATCAGTTTTTATATCTAACTTCCATGGCCTCACCTTCTATGGGTTTGCATGATTATATTGTAAAAAAAGGAGGGGAAACACATCCAAATGCTAAAGTGAAATTCAAATTAGGGGATGTTGTTCAAACAATGATTAAATGTGCCAATGGGGAAACTATATTAATAACCCATGATACCAATTTACCACGTCCTTATTCATTAGGATTTAGGGTTCAAGGAACGAATGGAATTTGGACGGAAGATAATAAATCGATATATCTAGATGGAATTTCTCCCAACAAACATCGTTGGGAAGATTTTAAGTCATACCAAGAAAAATATGATCACCCATTATGGAAAGAGCACTCAGCAGATGCTGAAAATGCAGGACATGGGGGAATCGATTATTTTGTTCTTCGTGGATTTATCGAAGCGATAAAAAATAAAGTGGCTCCTCCAATGGATGTTTATGATGCTGCCGCTTGGTCTGCTATTTCTCCGCTTTCAGAAGAATCCATTGCAAAAGGTTCTGCTCCTATTCAAATTCCTGATTTCACTCGCGGAAAATGGAAAACAAATCAACCTATTTTTGCTCTAAACAGTAACTATTAATTCAAAAAATACTATGAACAAACAAACAAACAACTCAAGTGGTCCTTTAATTATTATCGGAATTTTATTTTTCGTTTTTGGATTCGTTACTTGGGTGAATTCGGTTTTAATCGCATTTTTTAAGGATGCTTTCGATTTAAATAATTTTCAATCGCTTTTAGTTACTTCTGCATTTTTCATCTCCTATTTTGTCATGGCAATCCCTTCTTCATGGGTATTGGCTAAAACCGGATTTAAAAATGGAATGTCGGTGGGTTTATTAACTATGGGAGTTGGTACTTTATTATTTGTTCCTGCTGCTCAAATGGCCAATTATCCAATGTTTTTATTGGGATTATTCGTGATAGGAACTGGATTGGCCTTGTTGCAAACAGCTTCAAATCCATATGTGACAATTTTAGGCCCAAGTGAAAGTGCTGCTACTCGAATTTCTTTTATGGGTATTTGCAATAAAGTAGCGGGAATTTTAAGTCAGTTTATTTTTGGCGGAATTCTTTTGTCTAGCGCAACGGCAGCAACTGTTGATTTAAATGTGGTGGTTACACCTTATTTAATTATGACAGGTATTTTAGTTGGTTTGGCTCTTTTGGTTCGTTTTTCAACTTTACCAGAAGTTGAAGCGGAAGAAATTGAAGAAGATTCGAGCACCGAAAAATCAAGTGTTTGGGCATTTCCTAATTTAGTATTGGGTTTAGTGGCATTCTTTCTTTACGTGGGTGTGGAAGTTATGGCTGGAGATACGATCATCAATTATGGTGTTTCTAGGGGATTTGCAATGGATGAGGCTAAAATTTTTACTACATATACATTATATGGAATGTTATTCGGTTACATTGTTGGAATTCTATTTATTCCGAAATTAATTTCACAACAAACTGCTTTGAATTATTCAGCTATTTTAGGAGTATTATTCTCATTAGGGACTGTTTTTTTACCTGATGCTTTTTTGTCTGTGCTTTCTTTGGCTTTATTAGGTGTTGCAAATGCCTTGATGTGGCCAGCTTTATGGCCATTGGCAATCAATGGATTAGGAAAGTTTACCAAATTAGGTTCGGCTTTAATTATTATGATGATTTCAGGTGGAGCATTAGTACCCCTTTTATATGGTAGTATTGTGGATCAAATGGGCAATTCTCAATTGGCCTATTTAATCATGGTTCCCTGTTATTTATTTATCTACTATTACGCCAAAATTGGACATAAAAGAAAATCTTGGTAATATTTTGATGCAGTTCGATGTGGGTCTAGTTAATATTTTACTGGATTCACATCGAAAAATTACATAGCCCTTAACAATTTTACACTTATCTTTGTTAGCAAGTAAAATTTTCCAATGTCAGAGCTATCATCCAATTCATCCCATTTAATTGCTAAGGGAACAATTTATTCTCCTTCCTTGATTTCGTACCATAGAAGAATGACCATTCCTGTTCAAATTGGTTCTTTAATGATGGGTTCCGATTTTCCCATTCGAATCCAATCCATGACAACTGTGGATACCATGGATACGCAAGGCTCAATTGAACAATCAATTCGAATGATTGATGCAGGGTGTGAATTAGTTCGAATTACTGCACCATCTGTCAAAGAGGCTCAAAATCTAGAAAATATTCGCAAAGGTTTAAGAGAAAGAGGTTATACCACTCCCCTAGTTGCTGATATTCATTTTACTCCCAATGCAGCTGAATTAGCGGCAAGAATTGTGGAGAAAGTTCGAATAAATCCAGGCAATTACGCAGATAAAAAGAGATTTGATATTATTGATTATACCGATGCTTCTTATGAAGCTGAATTAGAGCGGATTAGAGCTAAGTTTTTGCCTTTGGTGAATATTTGTAAAGAATATGGTACAGCGATGCGTATTGGTACTAATCATGGTTCATTATCTGATCGGATTCTGAGTAGATATGGTGACACTCCGCTTGGAATGGTAGAATCAGCCTTGGAGTTTTTAAGGATTTGTGAGGATGAAAATTATTACAACATCGTCATTTCTATGAAGGCTTCCAATACGCAAGTGATGGTGGAAGCTTATCGACTATTATGTAAAAGATTAGTAGAAGGCAATTTTAAGGCCTATCCACTTCATTTAGGAGTTACAGAGGCTGGAGATGGTGAAGACGGTCGAATTAAGTCGGCAGTGGGTATAGGGACACTATTAGAAGATGGCTTGGGTGATACCGTTCGTGTTTCCTTAACAGAAGATCCTGAATTTGAAATTCCAGTTGCTCAACAATTAGTAAGAAGATATGTAGATAGAGCAGTTCTTGCTTCTCCCATCGAAAAATTTGTTTCTCAATTAGGGGCAAATTTTGATTCACCTATCAATCCATTTGTTCATCAAAAAAGAACAACAGATGCTGTTTCAAACATCGGAGGTAGTTCTTTGCCAAGAGTAATTGCGGATTTTTCTCATTTGAAAGAAATACAAATGAATGACCTGAAATCCATTGGTCATTTTTATTTGCCAGAGCCTGACAAATGGGCAATGAATGATTTGGGCGCAGATTTTATTTATTCTGGTAATCAAGCTATTGATTTTATGTTACCGAATGGATTGAAACAAATTCAGAATGCTGAGATTTGGAATTCAAATAGAAATCCATTCATTTTTCCTTTGTATACTTTTGAAGAGTGGAGTAAGGAAAATCAACCCCACGAAGAACTTAATTTTATTCGCATAAAAGCAGATGAAATTTCCTCTGAGAATGAGGTAATTACAAAATTAAAATGTGCGAAAAATGCTGTGGTTTTATTGTATAGCAACAATAAACATGGTATGGCTGATTTAAGGAGGGCATTTTTTGAGTTGATTCAAAAAGAATGTAAAATTCCTGTTTTAATTCAGTTGGCTTACCAAGATATCAACGAAGATCAAGTACAATTATTTGCTTCAACGGATGCTGGGGCATTATTTATAGATGGACTTGGAGATGGAATCATGTTAGGTGTTCCTACATCCATTAAAAATGCATTATCCTTTGCAAATTCAACTGCATTTGGAATTTTACAAGCTAGTCGCTTAAGAATTTCCAAAACAGAATATATATCTTGTCCTTCATGCGGAAGAACTTTATTTGATTTACAGGAAACAACTGCAAAAATTAGAAAAGTGACAGATCATTTGAAAGGTATTAAGATTGGAATTATGGGTTGTATCGTTAATGGCCCGGGTGAAATGGCGGATGCCGATTATGGATATGTTGGGATTGGTAAAGATAAAATAGCCTTGTATAGAGGCCAAGAGGTAGTCAAAAAATCCGTTCAAGCCGATTTAGCTGTTGATGAATTAATTCAATTGATCAAGGATGACGGTAATTGGGTAGAAACGGATGTGATTAGGTAGATACGCACGGCCGTGCGTATAAAATGTACGATTTAATTAGGTGAAAAAATTTAAATATTGAAAAATATGAGTCGTTTCAGAGAGCAGTTTAAATTGGGTGAAGTATTTACTTATTTCGTACGAGTATTTCAAAAGCCTAAACCAGGTGCGCCGACTAATTTTAATATTAGAACGATGCACTTCATCAATAAAATTTCAATATTGTTATTTTTATTTTGTGTTGGAGTGATGATTTATCGAGCAATTGTTAGATAAATTATTCTAATCCAAATTTACACCATTGTTTTTTAGCGTATTGTAAAGACTTTTTGTCTTTCGTTCTGGCTTTCACAAAATTGCATAGAAATTGATATTCTTTGGGTCCAGGAGCACTAGGTAAAACTTGAATCAATTGATTGATTACTTGAATGGCTTGCGTATTTTTCTTTTGTTTGAACAATATACTTGCCTCTAACATCCACGTTCTTCTTGGAATCGAATTCTTTTCAATTCCCGCTTTAATCATTTGATCCTTTATTTTTTGAATTCCCTTTTGGTCTAATTTCTGGGCAAAAGATGATACTAATGTAATTTGAAAAATATTTTCATAAGTCATTCTGACTAAACCTGGCTCATAAAATTTTTCGTAAGAAGAAATATGTGAAATAAAATAATCGAACAAAGGATTGTCATTGTTCATTAAATCCTTTTGAATGATGTTGAAGGTATTTTGACTGGTATATTGACTTTGTGGAAGCAATTTAATGTATTCATTCATTGCTTTAATATTAGCTAAGGTATCACCAAGCAATCTAGCCACCTCCGCATAGTTCAATAAAAACTGTGGATTTTTATCGCCTGACTTTAAACGACCAGCGAAGGTTGAGTAATTGTCAATTGGGTTAATTGCTTTTTGTGCAATAGAATTAACATTGATGATGGAATTTTCTTTTTCACCAAAAATTTTCGCTTGAATGATTTTTGATGTCTTGGGATCTATGAAGATAAAAGTAGGTGTTGCATTGATGTTTAATTTCATTTTTTGCAACAATTGATAATTTTCTTGTTTTCGAATATCCAACTGAAAATTAACGAATTTTGTATTGTATAAAGCGCCCACTTGAGGCTGCGCAAAAGTACCTTTGAAGGAATTGCAAATATGACAATCTGGGGCATAAACCTCCATGAATAATAGTTTATTCTGTTGTTTAGCTAAATTTAGAGCCACATTGAAATTACCTGTTTTTACAAAGTTGATGCCTTTTTGTGCATTGGAAACTATTCCTGTAGCACACAAAACTTTCACTAAAAATAAAACTCTTAATTGCTTCATAAATTATTTCCTTTTACCGATTTAAAACGCACATCCCACCTATTTAAATACGCACGGCCGTGCGCATCTACATGATTTTTTCTTGCTTGTATTTATACGCACGGCCGTGCGCATCTACATGATTATTTCTTGCTTGTATTTATACGCACGTCCGTGCGTATCTACCATCATACATCATTTCTTCACTTCTTGCTCTGCCGCAACAATCTCTTTTTTCAAATTTGCTGATAATGTTCTACAAACATTTTCAATTTCTTCTGAAAAAACGGCATCCCCAGTTGCTTGAATGGATGCATCAGCCACTGTGCCTAAAACTTCAATAAAAAATCGCTTCATATCTAAAACCTCCATGTCTTTCGTCCAAAGCGGTAAAGTTAGAGTTCCTTTATGGTAGGGATCCCAAGTAGCAACTAAAATCGCTTTCGTTTCTTCAATTCCTTCATTGGGATTATCCGTAGCCGACCAAGATATCTGCTCTGGAATGTTTTGATCATCTAAAGTAATTTTGAAATTTATTTCTGATTGTTTCATGAATTTTTATGCTTTTTTCAATTTAGCAACACGCGTGCTATGGATAATAAATTGTATTTTCGTACAAAAGTAAGAAAACTAAATGGTTCGCGCAGAAATAATTACAATTGGTGATGAGATTCTTTATGGTCAAATTTTGGATACTAACACCCAATGGATTAGTCAAGAATTAGATAAATTAGGTATTCAGACGGTTCGTAAGTCCTCTGTTGGAGATTCAAAAGAGGCTATTTTAGGGATTTTATCCGAAGCAAAAGAAAGAGCAGACTTGGTATTTATTACAGGTGGTTTAGGCCCTACCAAAGATGATTTGACCAAACATCTTTTGTGTGAATTTTTCAATACTTCTTTAGAATTGCATCCCCAAGCATTGGAAGATGTGACCATTTTCTTTGAAAAAAGAGGTCGTGAATTATCTGATTTGAATAAAGCACAAGCTCTTCTTCCTAGAAAATGTGAATTTATTCAAAATGCACAAGGCACGGCTCCAGGAATGTGGTTCAATGAAATGGGTGTTATTTGGGTTTCCATGCCAGGTGTCCCTTTTGAAATGAAAGCAATGATGGAAAAAATAATACTTCCTAAAGTAGCAAAACATTTTAAAACGCCTAAGATTGTACATAAAGTCATTAAAACAGTTGGTATAGGTGAATCTTACTTGTCGGATTTAATTCAAGATTGGGAATTAGCTTTGCCAAAACATATCAAATTAGCCTATTTACCAAGTTTGGGTATTGTTAAATTACGTTTGACTGGTTTTGGTGATAATGAACAAGTAATTAAAAAAGATATAGAAGTTGAGTTTCAGAAATTATTACCCATTGCAGGTGAATATGTTTTTGGTTTTGAGGATGACGAATTAGAATCTGTCATTGGAAAATTATTGATCGAAAATAAAGCCAATATTGCAGTGGCAGAAAGTTGTACTGGCGGTTATTTGGGCCATAAATTTACTTCGATATCAGGAAGTTCGGCCTATTTCAAAGGTGGAATTTTGGCGTATGCAAATGAAGTAAAAATCAATTTTTTAAAGGTTAAAGAAGAAACTTTAAGTAAATTTGGAGCCGTAAGTGAAGAATGTATCATTGAAATGGCCGAAGGTATTCGCAAGCAAATGAATACAACTTATGGCATTGCAACTTCTGGAATTGCAGGACCCGATGGAGGAACAGAAGAAAAACCTGTAGGGACAGTTTGGATTGCAATAGCCAATGAAAAAGGAACGGTAACGCAGAAATTAACCCTGGGAGGAACTAGGCTACAAAATATTCATTTAAGTACAATTACTATTATGAATCTTTTGAGGAAAAATATTTTAAACGCATAATCTAAAATTGCATGGCAGTTATAGAAGTTATCATGCCCAAAATGGGTGAAAGTATCATGGAGGCCACTGTTTTAAATTGGTTAAAACAGCCGGGTGATTATGTTGAAGCGGATGAGTTTATCTTAGAAGTTGCAACCGATAAAATTGATACAGAAGTTCCTAGCCCTGTGGCTGGCGTTCTGCAAAAAATTCTAGTTCAGGTAGGTGAAGTAGCAACGATTGGTAAAGCTATTTGCCTAATCGATGCTTCAGAGAGTGGAAATGATGCTATTAGTTCAAATTCCTTCTCTCCCGAATTATTTCCTGTTCAAGATAATTTAAGCAAATTCACGGATTTAACCCTGAACACAAATTACGAAGCAGATGAGTCGGCTAATCCATGGATTTCTCCGCTGATTAAACAAATTTGTTTGCAGGAAAATGTTACGCAAAGGGAATTAAGTGGCATCAAAGGCACAGGTCTAGATCAAAGGATTACGAAAAAAGATGTCCTTAATTACATTGCAATACGAAATGCTAAACATACGATTTCTTCAGGAACATTGAGCCAAGGTCCTGGTTTACGTTTGCCAGGCGATGAAGTCATTGAAATGGATCGTATGCGCAAAATGATTTCGGAGCGTATGCTTGATTCCAAACGAGTTGCACCGCACGTTACCTCGTTTTTGGAGGCAGATTTGACCAATTTGGTTGCTTGGAGAGAAAAAGTAAAAAGTACTTTTTTAGCAAAATACAAAGAGTCGATTACCTATACTCCTTTGTTAATCATGGCGACTGCTAAGGCTTTGGTCGATTTTCCTGGTATGAATATCTCTGTAGAAGGGAATTATATTGTGCAGCACAGGCAAATCAATATTGGTATGGCAGTTGCGTTACCGAATGGTAATTTGATTGTTCCAGTCATTCATGAAGTAGATAAATTATCTTTATTGGAATTGACACAAAAGGTAAATGATTTATCCAATCGTGCGCGTAATAACAAACTTAAGCCAGCCGATTTAGAAGGTGGCACTTATTCCATTTCTAATATTGGTTCTTTTGGTAATTTAATGGGTACTCCAATTATTGTGCAACCGCAAGTCGGAATATTAGCTTTTGGAGTAATTGAAAAGAAACCAGCTGTTATCAGTGGACCCGATGGAGATAGTATTCAAATTCGTCAAAAGATGTTTATATCCCATTCTTATGATCATCGTGTAGTGGATGGTTCAATGGGCGGTGGATTTTTAAAACGAGTATCTGATTATTTAGAAAAATTCGAAATGGACGAAATATAAGATGGTATACATAAAAAAAGGGATGAAAATTAATTCATCCCTTTTTTTATGTGAAAGTCTTAATTAAAACTTAGCATCAGCAGGTTTTACATTAGGTTTAATAATGCGCAACCAAGTCAATAATTTAACCATTGGATAAGTTGGATCTATTTCAAACCAGCGTGTCGCAAAATTGACACGATTAGGTAATTTATGGTGATTGTTTTGGAATAATTCTCCCATCATTAACACATCAATAACCAATGAATTTTTTGAATGATCATGGTTATCATAATTTTGGTATCCATATTTATGACCAGACCAATTGACAATCGCGCCATGTACCGGTCCCATCAAGAAATGTACAGGTAATAGAAAGAAAAATGCCCAATGCATATCAAAGTATTTGTATGCTACAATATAGAATGATGCATAAGCAACTCCCCAACCTACTCTAGAAATCCATGAATCACCAATTTTTTCAATGGTTTTTGAAACTGGATAATTATGTTCAAAGCGTTCTTCCACTTTTTGTTGGCGATTCAACACCGCATTGTAAATATTTTTTGTCTTCCACATCATAGTGAAAACATTGCTTGAAAACATAGGGCTATGCGGATCTTTTGGAGTATCCGAAAATGCATGGTGCATCCTGTGTAAGATGGCATAAGCTCTTGGACTTAAAAAGGAAGAACCTTGCGATAAATACGTTAAAAAGTAAAAGAATTTCTCCCAAAACTTATTCATAATGAACATTTTATGGGCAGAATAGCGATGTAAGAAGAAAGTTTGACTAAATAATGATACGTACCAATGAATGATGAACGCAGGAAGTACTAATTGCATAAATATTTGTTAAAATGATGGTACAAATTTAATTGATAAATTCCCGACAATCGCCGAAAGAATCATTTTCTTTTATGATTTTTATCAGAATTACTGATTTAAAAATGCATACTGTAATATGTTAGCCCCCATTTGTAAGGCTTTTTCTCTTTTTTCTGCTGAATCATGGTAGATTTCTTCATCTTCCCAACCATTTCCTAAGTCGCATTCATAAGAATAAAAACAAACTAATCTTCCTTCATAGATCAAACCAAATCCCTGCGCTGGTTTATTGTCATGTTCATGGATCTTAGGTAGTCCATTGTCGAATTGGAATTTTTGATGATAAATGGGATGGGAATAAGGAAGTTCAATGAATTGTAATTCAGGAAAAACTTTTTTCATTTCCCTTCTAATAGCTATATCAAGCCCATAATTATCGTCAATATGCAAGAATCCACCAGCGATTAAATACTGCCTTAGTTTTTTTGCCTCCAATTCGCTAAAAATAATGTTTCCATGTCCTGTTAAATGCAAAAATGGGTAATTAAATAATGTCGACTGACTTAATTCCACTACTTCCGGATTTTCAACAAGAGAAGTTTTTAAATGTTGATTGCAGAATTTGATTAAATTAGTTAAAGAGGTTTTATTGGCATACCAGTCTCCCCCACCTTGGTACTTTATTTTGGCAATTTTAATTTGTGCTGAAATACTCGTTACAGAAAGAACAAGTAAGAAATATAGCAATGAAAGAGATTTAATTATCTTTTTCATGGAACAAATTAATGGCTAATGTAGAAGCAATCCCTGCCGTCTCTGTTCTTAAAATAGAATTACCTAAATGAAAGGGTTTCCATTCATTTTTCAAAAGTTCTTGGCTTTCTTCTTTTGAAAAATCTCCTTCTGGGCCTATCATAACATAATATTCCTTGTTCGCATCGATGGATTTTATCAACGATTTGATCGGATCTGATGTGATGAAAGCAAACAATTTTTGATCTTTGGATGAATCTGTTTTCAGTTGATAAAAGCTTTTGATGGGCTGAATTGCATGGATTTCAGTTAAAAATAAATTCTTCGATTGTTTTAAAGCTGAAATCGCAATTTTTTCTAATCGATTCAATTTAATCTCTTTTCTCTCAGAATACCTTGATTGTATAAAATGAATAGAATGAATACCAAATTCGGTGCATTTTTCAACCATCCATTCCATCCTTTCCATTTGTTTGGTAGGCGCAATAATTAAATGAATTTTGTAAGGAGGGTTTTCTGCATGATTGATCAAGGTTAAATTAGAAAATGTCGATTTTCTTGAGTCAACATTTTCTAATTCTGCTTGATACTTTTTACCTTTTCCATCTAAAATCTGAATAATTTGACCTGACTTTAGGCGCAAAACCTTTGTCGCATGAAACGATTCCTCTTCATTTAAAAAAGGGGTTTCCTGTGGATTTGGATGGTAAAATACGGCAATACTCATTTTATTCGTCTTCGTCTTCTCCTTCAGAATTAAATGAATACAAAGATGGATCTAAACTTAGTTTTCCTGTATTGAAATCTGAAACAAAGTTGGCGATAACCTCATCTTCCAAGGCTGGAACCAATAATGCTGCTTCTAAACCGATACCAAATTCGAAATTCTCATCTAATTCGATAAATTCAGCAACTTTTATTTCACCATTTTCTTCTAATTCTTCAATGATTTCTAAAATGATCATTTCAACTTCTTCATCTAAAGCTGGATTCTCCTTATAATTAGCGTCTCTATTTTCTAAAGGAACGTATTCAGGAAATTGTTCGATTGCTTCTTGTTCAGCGGCCTCATAAACTTGACTAGAGTAATGTAATTGAAGCGTGCTAATTATGGCATCGTAAATAACCTCTTGATTGTTAAAATGGCCCACAAATTGGATGTGGACCATTTCTTTATCTTCACTAACTGGAAAATCATCGTCTTCGATATGAATAAATGATTGATTTTCAGCAAGACATAAGTCTTTTAATTGTTGGATTTCTTCTGGAGAAAATCCTGGTTTTGAGTTTTGGCTCATATTTATTTGATCAATAATAGTTCTCTGTATTTCAATAATGGCCACTCATCATCGTCAATGATTAATTCTAGTTTATCAACTGAATAACGAATTTCATCAAAGAATCCTTTCACTTTAGAACCATATAATGCGGCTCTTTCAGCTAAATCATCTACGTTGTTGGCTTCTTTTCTTGCTTCTGTCATTTCATTCTGTAAACGAACAATTCTAGAAGTATATTCTGAAATCTTTTTAATCATATCCACCGTAGGTGCATAATATTGTTGGTCAATGCCAATTTCTTTTTGTCCTTTTACATTTTCTACCAATTGAGTTTGGTATTTCAATGAAGTTGAAACAACGTGATTAATTGCCATATCTCCGATTACGCGCGATTCAATTTGGATTTTCTTGATGTAATTTTCCAATTCAATTTCGTATCTCGCATGCATTTCTTCTTTTGAATAGATACCATATTTGGTAAATAATTCAATTGATTCAGGTCTTGTATAAACCGCAAGTGCTTCTGGAGTTGATTTTAAATTAGATAAACCTCTTTTGGCTGCTTCTTGGACCCATTCGTCAGAATAACCATTTCCTTCAAAACGAATTTTCTTGGATTCTTTGACATATTTCTTCAATACATCCATGATCGCCAATTCTTTCTTCACTCCTTTTTCCAAAATAGCATCTACTTCTTTTCTAAAGATAATTAATTGATTGGCTACAATTGTATTTAGGATGGTCATTGGAGCAGCAGAATTAGCAGATGAGCCAACAGCACGGAACTCGAATTTGTTACCTGTAAAAGCAAATGGAGATGTTCTATTTCTGTCTGTATTATCTAAAATCAATGATGGTATTTTATTGATCCCTAATTTTAAATAAACGTTATCACCTTTTTCCAATTGAAATTCTTCAATGTCTTTCATGTTTTCCAAATCATCCAAGACTTGATTCATGGTAGACCCTAAGAAAGCTGAAACAATGGCAGGTGGAGCCTCATTGGCACCTAAACGATGTTCATTTCCTGCTGATGCAATTGAAGCACGTAGTAAATCTGCATTATCATGAACCGCTTTTAGAACGTTTACAAAAAATGTTAAAAAGCGTAAATTTTCCTTTGGCTTGGATGAAGGTCCTAATAAGTTAATACCCGTATCAGTTGCCAAAGCCCAGTTATTATGTTTTCCTGATCCATTGATACCTGCAAATGGTTTTTCATGGAAAAGGACTTTTAATTTGTGTTTGCTAGCCACTTTCGACATTAAGTCCATCAATAAAGCATTGTGATCACAAGCTAAATTGGCTTCTTCAAATGTAGGTGCTACTTCAAATTGTGCAGGTGCAACTTCATTGTGACGAGTTCTAACTGGCATACCTAATTTCAATGCCTCTATTTCAAAATCGACCATGAATGCATTCACGCGATTTGGGATAGAACCGAAATAATGATCTTCTAATTGTTGACCTTTTGCAGGAGCATGACCAAAAACAGATCTTCCAGCCATCATTAAATCCGGACGAGCATTATGCAATGCCTCATCAACAATAAAATATTCTTGTTCGATACCAACAGTTGGAATTACTTTATTGACATCTCTGTTGAAATAGTCTTTGATAACAGCTGTAGCAGCTTTATCAATTAATTCAATTGACTTTAATAAAGGAGTTTTATAATCTAAAGCTTCGCCCGTATATGAAACGAAAACGGATGGAATACACAATGTGGCAGTTCCAGCAGCATTTTCCATAATAAAAGCTGGCGATGATGGATCCCAACCTGTATAACCTCTTGCCTCAAAGGTAGAACGAATTCCACCATTTGGAAAAGATGAAGCATCTGGCTCTTGTTGTACTAAAGCGGAGCCTTTGAATTTTTCAACGGCTTTTCCCGTACTTAAATCTATGTCAAAAAAGGAATCATGTTTTTCTGCTGTAGTTCCAGTTAATGGTTGAAACCAGTGGGTGTAGTGCGTTGCGCCTTTGGATATTGCCCAAGATTTCATTGCAGCTGCTACTTCATCAGCTGCGTCACGATCAATTTTAGAACCAGTTTGAATAGCTGTATTGATTTTCAAGTAAGCCTCTGGAGATAATAATGATCTCATAACTTCATCACTGAATGTCATACTTCCATAATAATCAGAAACTTTTTCAGTTGGAATTTTTACAGTTGCATTGGATCTACTCTGCGCTAGTTCTAATGCTTTAAAACGTGTTATTGCCATGTTTGAATTTTAAGATTGATTATGTAAAAATAGTCATTATATGATTAATTTGAAACGGATTCTCACCTTATTATTAGTTAAATATGATAATAATCATAAATCAAGTTTTTGTTAATACATGAGTGCTCAGGTTGTATTTTTTTATATTTTATTTATTTTTTTGTTGTTTTTTATAAAAAGAGGTTTAAATTTGTGTCAAATATCGCCCAAAAAGTATTTTTTCATTTAAATTAAGTTTAAAATCATGGCAAAATCTAAATTAGAGTATATTTGGCTAGATGGTTACAAGCCTACTCAGAGTTTACGTTCTAAAACAAAAATTGAAAACAATTTCAGTGGTAAATTGGAAGATTGTGATATGTGGAGTTTTGATGGATCTTCTACAGAACAAGCTTTGGGTGGATCATCAGATTGTTTGTTGAAGCCAGTTTATATCTGTCCAGATCCAGCACGTAAAAATGCTTTCTTGGTGATGTGTGAAGTGCTTAATTCAGATGGTACTCCTCACGTTTCAAATGGTCGTGCGACTATCGAAGATGATGATAATGATTTTTGGTTTGGTTTTGAGCAAGAGTATTTTCTTTGGGATCCAGAAACTAATAAGCCATTAGGTTTTCCTTCGAACGGTTATCCAGCGCCACAAGGCCCTTATTATTGTTCAGTTGGCGCAAAAAATGCGTTCGGCAGAGATCTAGTTGAAGAACATTTAGATATTTGTTTAGAAGCAGGTTTAAATGTAGAAGGAATTAATGCAGAGGTTGCTGCAGGTCAGTGGGAATTCCAAATTTTCGCTAAAGGTGCCAAAGAAGCTGGAGATCAAATTTGGGTGGCTCGTTATTTATTAGAGCGCTTAGGTGAGAAATATGGTGTTTCTATCAATTGGCATTGTAAGCCTCTTGGCGATTTAGATTGGAATGGTTCTGGTATGCATGCTAATTTCTCAAACACTGCTTTACGTACTTGTGGAGAAAAAGGAACTTATGATGCAATTTGTAGTGCTTTTGCACCAGTAGTACAAGAACATATCGAGGTTTATGGAGCAGATAATCATTTAAGATTAACTGGTAAGCATGAAACTCAATCGATTGATCAATTCTCTTATGGAGTTTCGGATCGTGGTGCATCGATTCGTATCCCTATCGTAACAGTTCAAAAAGGATGGAAAGGTTGGTTAGAAGATCGCCGTCCAAATTCAGCTGCAGATCCTTACAAAGTAGCTGCACGTATTATTACAACTGTTAAAACGGCTCAGTATTAATTTTGCATTTATATACAATGATTGAAAATGGCGAGTTTACTCGCCATTTTTTGTTTGGCTTCGAGTGCCTCAGCCACCGGTTTTAATAGATCTCGGCTACAGTCCGCCATCTTCTATTTTTTACACCCTCTGGCTTCGACTCCGCTCAGCCATCGGGACCTATTACCTATTACCTATTACCTTTTACCTTTTACCTCTTACCTCTTACCTCTTACCTCTTACCTCTTACCTCTTACCTCTTACCTCTTACATCATACATCCTCTCCTACCTATTTCTCAATCACATTCGCTCCTTACATGCATTTTTATTACCTTTGTGGGCTAATATATTTACATGAATAAGGTTGCATTTTATACGCTGGGTTGTAAACTAAATTTTGCTGAGTCAAGTGCCATTGCTCGTTCTTTAGAGCCTATGGGTTTTTCGCGCGTTGAGTTTTCAGAATCTCCTGATTTGTTCGTGATTAATACGTGTAGTGTGACTGATCATGCTGATAAAAAGTGTAAAAAAGTAGTTCGAGAAGCAAAAAAAATCAATCCCAATGCTGTTGTGACGATTATTGGATGTTATGCCCAATTAAAGCCAGAAGAGATTTTGGAAATTCCGGGCGTTGATTTAGTGTTGGGGGCGAATGAAAAATTTAAATTGCCAGAATTGATTCAGCCTTATTTGGAAAATCCCTCTGAGCAACATCCTAAAATCATTGCTTCTGAAATTCGATATGATTTGGATTATCATGCTTCCTATTCGTTGAATGACCGAACAAGAACATTTTTGAAAGTGCAAGATGGCTGCGATTATCCTTGTTCCTATTGTACAATTCCGCTTGCTCGTGGACAAAGTAGATCTGGTAAAATTGCTGAAATATTACCACTGATTCATGAAATTGGCTCAAATGGAGTAAAGGAAATTGTTTTAACAGGGGTTAATATTGGTGATTTTGGTATTCAAGAAGGGAAACGAAATGAAACTTTTTTTGATTTGGTCAAAGCAATTGAGCATCAAAATGATGTACATCGTTTTCGGATTTCCTCGATTGAACCCAATTTGTTGACGAATGAAATGATTGAATTTTTGGTTTCTAGTCAAAAATTTGTCCCACATTTTCATATTCCTTTGCAATCAGGGTCTAATACTGTTTTAAGGTTAATGAAAAGGCGTTATCAACGTGAATTGTATGCTGATAAAGTGTTGAAAATTAAACAATTGATGCCAAATGCTTGCATAGGTGTTGATGTAATTGTGGGGCATCCAGGGGAAACGCATGAATTGTTTTTAGAAACTTTTGATTTTATTAATCAATTGGATATTTCCTATTTGCACGTGTTTCCTTATTCAGAACGCCCCAATACCTATGCTGTTGATATTCAACCTAAGGTTCATGGTAGAGAAAAAACGGAACGTTCTAAAATGTTACACATACTTTCTGAAAAAAAGAAAAGAGCATTTTATTCGACTCAAATTGAAAAGAAAGGCCAAGTCTTGTTTGAAGAAGCTGTAGAAAATGGAATGATGGAAGGTTTTTCCGAAAATTATATCCGAGTTTCTGTGCCGTATGATCCATTATTCGTTAATACAATTCAACCTGTTCGTTATAAATCAATTGATTCAAATGGATTGATGAAATCTGAAATTTTATTTCAATTGGTATAAAAAACAAAAAAGTCGGAAGCTAAAAGTTTCCGACTTTTTGATTGAAACAAAACCACAAGAACCATTACTTGCGGCTCAGTTTTTATTTGGATTATTCTGACAATGATTCATCATGTTGAGAAATATCCAATCCTAATCTTTCTTCTTCTTCGTTTACACGTAAAGGAATGATTTTGTCTGTAATCATTAATAATAAATATGATACTGCAAAAGCAAAAGCAGAAACGATAGCCAAGGCTAATAAATGTTTCAAGAATAAACTTGTTTCACCGTAGAATAATCCGTTCTCAGCTACTGCTGAATTGACAGCACTTGTTGCAAAAATTCCTGTCATTAACATTCCCATCATTCCTCCTACACCATGGCAAGGAAATACATCTAAAGTGTCATCTAAATTAGATGTTGCTCTCCAATGTGCAATTACATTAGAAACGATTGCTGAAATTACTCCGATAAAAATAGCAACAGGTACTGTTACGAATCCTGATGCAGGTGTTATAGCTACTAAACCAACTACCGCACCGATACAAAATCCCAAAGCGGAAACTTTTTTACCACGAGTAACATCGAATAAAATCCAAGATAAACCAGCAGCAGCTGCTGCAACGTGTGTAGTAGCAAAAGCTGAAACAGCCAATGAGTTAGCACCTACCGCAGAACCTGCATTGAAACCAAACCATCCGAACCACAATAATCCTGTTCCTAATAATACATAAGGAATATTAGCTGGAGGTAAAATATTCGATTCAATGTGAGATTTTCTTCTTCTTAAATAAAGTGCTCCGGCTAATGCTGCCCAACCTGCTGACATGTGTACAACCGTTCCACCAGCAAAATCCAATACGCCTAAGTTGAATAAGAATCCATCAGGATGCCATGTCCAGTGAGCTAAAGGAGCATAAACGGCCACACAAAACAATACCATGAATAATACAAATGCTCTAAAATTAATTCTTTCAGCTAAGGCTCCAGAAATTAAAGCTGGAGTAATTACAGCAAATTTCATTTGAAAGAATGCGAATAAAGCGAAAGGAATGGTGAATTTTAATTGATCTCCAGAACCTAGTGATAATTTATGGTCAAACACATTGTTGAACATAAAAAATGTTCTAGGATCCCCTATCCAGCCTCCAAGTGAGTCTCCGAAGGCTAAACTGAATCCGAAAATTACCCAAATTACACTAATCACACCCATGGCAATGAACGATTGCAACATGGTTGAAATAACGTTTTTGTGATTGACCATACCGCCATAGAAATAAGCTAAACCGGGAGTCATTAATAATACCAATCCAGATGCAACAATCATCCAAGCTGTATCTCCGGTATCTAAGCCTTCAGTTGGCATCGTACCTGGTAAATTGGTAAACAAAGCAAGTGCGGATATGGCTACTAAAACTAGCAACGGAATCCAAGTTGGTTTTTGATTTGTCATGTTCTTGTTTATTAAAGAGTGAATTAAAATTTGTAAATAAAGACTGCGCCTAAAGTGGTTTGTGATTTTTGAGCTTTGCCATTGCCATCAGTAAATTGTTCTGTTTTATAAGCATCTGTTCTAAGTTCTGGTTTGATTAATAAATGACCTTCGGCAGCAGTAAACGTAGCAGTTAAGGTAAGTGAGCTCACATTAGTACCTCCACCATCAGCATTTCTTAAGCCTCTTGCGCCAGAAGTGTTGTCAAATACTTCATATCTTCCTCCTAAACTAAATTTATCTGTGAAAGAGTAATTTGAATAAAGAGCAACTCCACCCCATTCTTTTGACTTTCCTATATTTCCTCCGCCTTGATAATCTCCTGATTGTGAGCCGTAAGCTGCATTTAAGCCAATTAAATATTTGGGGCTAATTTGGTAGGATGTTGTTAAGTCTAATAGATTGTAAGAACTTCCATCGTTATCATTGGATTCATCCGATGTGATACCGTTCACATAAACATTCCATCCTGAACTTGGTGAAACAAACAATTGACCAATTAATCCTTTAGAAGAATTGTTGTCGTTTAAGTTGTCTACATTATTAACCAAACCTGCCATGATTGCAAATTTGTCTGAGAAGGCATAATTTGCTTTGGCACCGATGTGGTAAAAAGGACCATTGTTAAATAAATTAGATAAAGAATAATTGTAATTAACAGGGGCGTCAATGACTTCGTATCCAATATGAGTCCCAAATTGGCCCACAGTAAAAGTTAATTTATCTGTCGCTTTCCAATTGAAATAAGCTTGTTTGATGGCAAGAGCAGTGCTAGCTTTACCGACACCCAAAGGACCAACCACGTTACCATATTGTCCAAGGTCTGCATTCGGGCCAAATGTTAAATCAACAACGACATCTGAACTTTTTGTGCTGTAACCAAACTTGGTCTGAACGAGTCCCAAAGAAAATTGACTTGATTTTTGATCAAATGCTCTTTCGTATCCTGAGGCTCCTAAGTTGCTTCTGTTGGATGGACTATTGAAATTTAGAAAATAGTACGAATCAATGTATCCAGAAAATGTGAATTTTGATGATTCTGTTTCTTTTTCTTGGGAAAATCCTAATAAGCTAAATGAGCTTAAAGCGAGTGTAAGGATTGTCTTTTTCATAAGCGGGATTGTTTTAAGTTATAAATGCTTGATTACTGAAACAAAGGTGCACCGCTTTTTTGTATTATGCAAGAGTTTTGGTTTAAATTTTAACTTATTTTTTAATAAAATTCATAAAAAATAGAAAATTCGATTAAAATTTAAACTTATTTTTATTGTTTTTACAAAAAATGAAATAAAATTGATTAAAAATTAAACTTGATTTTTTTTTATCTTGAAAAAGTGAAATGTGGATATATTTTTATTTTTATGATTCATTGGTTTTTTATTGCACAAAAAAAAGGTCTGCTTTGGGCAGACCTTTTAAAATAAGTGTTAATGAAATCTATTCAGCATGAAGCCAAGATTTTTTTGCTAATAAAGTTTCTTGATCTTCTTCATGGTCTGGATCAGGTACACAACAATCTACAGGGCAAACTGCTGCACATTGAGGTTCTTCATGAAAACCAGTACATTCTGTACATTTATCAGGAACGATATAGTAAAATTCTTCTGAAATAGGTTCTACGGGAGTTTTGGCATCCATACTAGATCCATCTTCCAATTCAACCTCTGTCAATGAAGTTCCTCCAGCCCACGTCCATTCTACTCCTCCTTCGTAAATTGCTGTATTTGGGCATTCCGGTTCGCAAGCCCCACAATTAATACATTCTTCTGTAATTATAATTGCCATTATTTCAATTAATTTTAAAGAATCTTTGTTCTTTGGTGTATAAATGATTGCGCAATTTACAAACAGATTTTTGAATAGTATATATTTTTAGTTGACTATTGTAAAAAATTTAGAACTTTGTAGTCGAAAATTTAAAATTTTATGTCGAAAAGTGCCTTTTTGTCGTTGATATCTTCTTTAAAAGAGTATTTCTCCTCTTCATCCAATAAAGAAAAAATTGAACTTTTTGTAGAAAGGTCAATGCAAGAGAATCCTTGGTTCACCAAAGATTTGATTGAATATTCCATGTCTGCCATTCAAAATCAATTTTTTAAGGTAGAAACTTGGAATGATTTTTATAATTCAGAGGGAGAACCTAATCATATTCAGCCTAAAAAGGTGGGCTTAATTTTACCTGGAAATTTACCTGCGGTAGGAATGCATGATGTGTTGATGGTTCTAGCTTCTGGCAACGCGTGTTTGGTAAAATTGAGTTCACAAGACAAATTCTTAATGACCATGTATATTCAAGCCATTCAAGAACTAAGTCAATTTGAAATTCAAATAGTAGATAAAATGGCAAACATGGATCTAGTTATCGCCACAGGTTCCGATTTTGCAGGAAATTACTTTACCCAGTATTTTAAGGATATTCCTCACATTATTCGCAAAAACCGAAGTTCAATTGCTGTTTTGACTGGAAATGAAAATTCAAATGATTTTCATGGTTTGGCAAAAGATATCTTTACTTATTACGGATTGGGCTGCAGAAACGTCTCTTCTATTTTTGTTCCCAAAGATTATGATTTAATGCCATTGTTTGATGTATTAACAACTTACCAGTCTGTTATGGATCATAATAAATATGGAAATAATTATCAGTACCAGAAGACTTTAATGCTTTTGAATCAAGTGCAGCATTTTGATTTAGGAAATTTATTGGTAGTTGAAAAACCTGAATTAGTGTCTGCAGTGGGTGTTTTACATCTTCATTACTATGAAAATGCCAGTGAAATAGAACAAATTTTAAGAGAGAATAATGAAAAGGTTCAATGCGTAGTTGGAACAGATTTTATCGATTTCGGTCAGGCCCAAGAACCAGGATTAAGTGATTTTGCAGATGGGTTGAATATATTTCAGTGGTTAAAAGGTGTTAGGGATTAGGTAATAGGTAAAAGGTAAGAGGTAAGAGGTAATATGTGAAACATCTTACATCATATATCATACATCAACATCAATCGTCTAATAATAATTGCTACAGCAGCCCCCACTCCTGCTCCAACGATCACATCAATTGGATAATGAGCACCAAGGTAAATTCTACTATATGCAATTATACTTGCCCAGCCCATCATAAAATTGAGCCAAGATTTGTTTTTGGTAATCATATAAAACCCAATAGCTAAGGCAAAGGAATTAGCTGCATGAGAAGAGCAAAAGCCAAATTGTCCGCCACATCCGTCGGCTAAATGAATCCAAGATTGGAATTCTTCTACATGACAGGGTCTAAGTCTTTTAAACAGTGGTTTTAAAATGGAGGAAGAAATTTGATCTGACAAAGCGACAGATACAATCAAATATAAAATGCTTCTCCAAGCTTTTTGCTTAAATTTTCTGATGAGGTAGCCAATTAAAAGCAGGTAAAACGGAATCCAAACATATTTGTTGGAAAAAACAATCATTATCGTATCTAATAAATCCGAATGATGTTGATTGATCCATTTAAAAAGTTCGGTATCCCAATTTGGCCACATAGACTAAAATTTAAAAACTTCTCTTACGCGTTGAATGGTACTTTTAGCAATGGGTTCAACCTTCTTCTCTCCTTCTTCTAGCTTTTGTTCAATGATTTGTGGATGATTGATATAATAATCAAATTTTTCACGAGGTTCTTTGAAATTTTTAATAATTGCATCAAACAAATCTAGTTTGGCGTGTCCATAGCCATAGCCACCTTTTCTATATTTTTGTTCCATTTCATAAATTTCAGTTTGAGTAGTTCCACTTAAACTGTATAATTTGAAGGTAATATCTGTTTCTGGATTTTTAGGATCATCTAACGGTGTTGTATCCGTAACAATTTTCTTGATTTGCTTCAATAAGTCTTTTTCTGGCAAGAAAATATCGATGTAATTATTGAGCGATTTACTCATTTTTTGGCCATCTATACCCGGGATAGTCATGACATCTTCACTTATTTCTGCTTCAGGAATAACAAAAATATCTTGATTGGCTAAACGATTAACAGCCGAAGCAATATCTCTTGTCATTTCAATGTGCTGGCGCTGGTCTTTTCCAACAGGTACAATATTGGCATCATACAACACAATATCAGCTGCTTGCAAAACGGGATAGGTAAATAAACCAGCATTGACATCTGCCAATTTGCTCGATTTATCCTTAAAACTATGTGCATTGGCAAGCATTGGAAATGGTGTAAAACAATTTAAGTACCACATTAATTCAGTATGGTAAGGTGCTAATTTGGATTGACGATAGAAATAATTTTTTTCCGTATCAAAACCAAAGGCCAACCAAGCTGCAGCAATGGACAATGTATTATTTCGGATGGCATTTCCGTCTTTTAAACTAGTAAGTGTATGTAAATCCGCAATGAATAAAAAAGAATCGTTTCCTGATTTTTTTGATAATTCTACTGCTGGCAAAATGGCACCTAAAATATTTCCTAAATGAGGTTTACCAGAAGATTGAATGCCTGTTAAAATTCGCATGAGATTAATTAAAAATTTTGCAAAAATCACGAAATTCGTTGACATCTCCCAAAACTAATTGAGAGAATTTCTATAAATTCGTTCTTTCATTTTCGAATTTAAAATTCATGCCAATTTTTTCTAGTTTATTCAGCTTTTTAACTGACTTAAAAGTCAATAATAATAGAGATTGGTTTGCTCAAAACAAATCACGATTTGATGCTGAAAAAAAAGCATTTGAGGCAGTTATTTTAGAGTTGATTGAAGAATTTAAAGAATTTGAAAACATGGATGGTGTTCAGGTGAAAGACTGCTCCTATCGAATTTACAAGGATGTCCGATTTTCTAAAGATAAATCTCCTTATAAAACATGGTTTTCAGCGAGTTTTTCAGAGGGTGGTAGAAAGTCGGGATTGATGGATTATTATTTACACATTGAACCAGGAAATAAGTCCTTTTTAGGCGGGGGAATGTATGCACCTACTCCTGATCAATTATTAAAATATCGACAAGAAATTGATTATAATGCCGAATCATTGAAAAAGATCATATATTCTCCTGAGTTTGTGGCACGCTTTGGAGAAGCGGAAGGAGAGTCTTTGAAAAATTCACCCAAAGGTTTTGAAAAGGATCATCCAGATTTAGATTTAATTCGCAAAAAGCAAATTTTTTTCTGGCAAAAGTTTTCCGACCAAGAGGTTCAAAATCCAGAATTTATTCCTCATTTAATGCAATCGGCCAAAGTTTTGAAGCCGTTTTTGGATTATTTGAATGCCGCTTTTTTTGATAAAGAATATTAATAAATACCATATATGCAGTTTTCCCATTTGCACAATCATTCACAATTTTCATTGTTGGATGGAGCTTCTAAAATTTCTTCTATGTTCAAGAAGGCCAAGGCAGATAATATGCCAGCAGTGGCTATAACAGACCATGGGAACATGTTTGGAGCTTTTCAGTTTGTGGCAGAAGCAGGAAAGCATGGTGTAAAGCCCATCGTTGGTTGTGAGTTTTATTTGGTAGAAAACCGACATAAACAGGCTTTTACCAAAGAACAAAAAGATAAAAGGTATCATCAATTGTTTTTAGCTAAAAACGCTGAAGGTTATCAGAACTTGGTAAAGCTTTGTTCTTTGGGTTTTATGGAGGGTATGTATTCTAAATATCCTCGGATCGATAAAGAATTAGTGCTCAAATATCATAAAGGGCTCATTGCTACAACTTGTTGCTTAGGTGCTTCTGTTCCTCAAGCTATCTTGCGATCTGGTGAAGCGGAAGCTGAAAAAGAGTTTAAATGGTGGTTGGATTTGTTTGGAGAGGATTATTACATCGAAGTTCAAAATCATCATATTCCTGAACAACAAACAGTTAATGAGGTTTTGGTCAAATTTGCCAAAAAGTACAATGTGAAAATCATAGCTTCCAATGATAGTCACTATTTGGATCAAAAAGATGCCAACGCTCATGATATTTTACTTTGTATCAATACTGGCGAAAAGCAAGCCACTCCTACTTACAAAGATATTGAGGGCGATTTTGATATGAAGGGAAAGCGTTTTGCTTTTTACAATGATCAATTTTATTTTAAAACAACGGAAGAAATGACCCAATTGTGGTCACATATTCCTGAATCCATTGATAATACCAATGAAATCGTTGGTAAGGTTGATACCCTTGAACTTAAAAAGGACGTATTATTGCCGAATTTTCAAATTCCACAAACGTTTTTATCTCAAGATGATTTTCTCGAACACCTTACATGGGAAGGTGCCAAAAAGCGGTATGTAGATATTGATCAAGTTGTTGAAGAACGAATCAAATTTGAATTGCATACCATCCGAACGATGGGTTTTGCTGGTTACTTTTTAATTGTTGCCGATTTTATCAATGCAGGAAAAGAATTGGGCGTTTATGTGGGGCCAGGCCGTGGATCTGCTGCAGGTTCTGTAGTTGCCTATTGTTTGGGAATTACCAACATTGATCCTATCAAATACAATTTGCTATTTGAGCGTTTTTTAAATCCCGATCGAAAATCATTACCCGATATTGATACGGATTTTGATGATGAAGGTCGTCAAAAAGTAATTGACTATGTAGTTGATAAATATGGTCGAAATCAGGTAGCACATATTGCTACCTATGGAACGATGGCAGCTAAAATGTCCTTAAAGGATGTTGCCCGCGTATTGGATTTACCCCTTTCCGAATCCAATGCCTTGGCTAAATTAGTGCCTGATAAACCTAAAATTTCCCTAGAAAGAGTAGTAAATGCCCCTCTAACAGGCGATGGTAGTTTGTCGGATAAGGAAAACCTTAGTTCAGACGAATTGGAGCAAGTGAAACAACTGAGGGAAATCAATGCTCAAGGTGGTTTAGCATCCCGAGTAATTGAATCTGCTCTAATTTTGGAAGGTTCAGTTCGTGGAACTGGCATTCATGCAGCAGGAATTATCATTGCTCCGCACGATTTGACTGAAATTTTACCAGTGGCCACTTCCAAAGATGTTAGTTTATTAATTACTCAGTTTGACGGATCTGTCATTGAAAGTGCGGGTGTAATTAAAATGGACTTTTTAGGTTTAAAAACCTTGTCTATTCTAAAAGAGGCAGTTCGATTGATCAAGCAAAATCACAATGAGGTGATTATTCTGGATGATTTACCATTAGATGACGCCAAAACCTTTGAATTATACCAAAAAGCGGAAACGAACGGAACTTTTCAGTTTGAATCTCCTGGAATGCAAAAACATTTAAGAGATTTGAAACCCGATCAGTTTTCGGATTTGATTGCTATGAATGCCTTGTTTAGACCAGGTCCAATGGTCTATATCCCCAATTATATTGCCCGTAAACATGGTCGAGAGAAAATCGAGTATGATTTGCCTGAAATGGAGGAATATTTGAGTGATACCTATGGTATTACGGTCTACCAAGAGCAAGTGATGCTATTATCTCAGAAGTTGGCCAATTTTACCAAAGGTGATGCGGACGTTTTACGTAAAGCCATGGGTAAAAAGGATAAAGCGACGATCGATAAAATGAAGGGCAAATTCATGGAAGGTGGTCAAGCAAATAATCATCCTGCAGATCGATTAGAAAAAATCTGGACGGACTGGGAAGCTTTTGCTCAATACGCTTTTAACAAATCACACTCTACTTGTTATGGTTTAGTTGCTTATCAAACAGGATATTTAAAGGCTAACTATCCTCCTGAATACATGTCTGCTGTATTATCTAATTCATTGGGTAATATTGAAAAGATTACTTTTTTCATGGACGAGTGTAAACGAATGGGATTGGATTTATTGGTTCCAGATGTAAACGAATCTTCTCGTTCTTTTGAAGTAAATAAAAAGGGACAAATTCGTTTTGGTATGGGGGCAATCAAAGGAGTTGGAGATGCAGCTGTGGAAGCGATTGTGGAGGAAAGAAATAATAATGGAGAATACAAAGATATTTTTGACTTTGTCTCTCGTGTCAATATTCGTCAAGTCAACAAGAAAAGTATCGAATCTTTGGCATTAGCTGGGGCATTTGATTGTTTTACTGATATTCCGCGTTCGCATTATTTTCACGTAGATCAAGAAGGAACAAGTTTTATTGAAAAAATTGTTCGTTATGCTTCAAAAATGGCGGAATTAAAAGCATCTGCCACACAATCATTATTTGGTGAATTAGGAGCTGGAACGGGAAATGATATTGCAAAGCCAAGAACTCCTCAAGTTGAGCAATGGTCGGCGATGGAGCAATTGAAAAATGAAAAGGAAGTTGTCGGAGTCTATATTTCTGGTCATCCTTTGGATGAATATGATATGGAAATTAAAAATTTCTGTAATTCATCTCTTGCTCAATTAGATTCTAGGCCTAACCAAGTACAATCCTTTGCAGGTATTGTCACCAAGGTCACTGTTCGAACCGCTGGAAATGGTAATCAGTTCATGATTTTCACATTGGAAGATTTTTCTGGTAATTATGAATTTGCCCTTTTTGCCAAAGATTATATTGAATTTGAACGATTTATTGCCTTAGATCGATTGTTATTTGTTCAAGGAGTCTATAAGTCAAAAAATTCCTATTCTGATCAGATGGCATTCAAAATCCAATCCATTGAACTGTTATCTGAAATTTTAGGAGAAAGATCAAAAGAGTTGAAACTTTCTTTTAGTTTGAAGCGTTTAGACCAAAACCTTATTTCTGAATTATACGAAACGTTGGATCGTCACAAAGGAAATAAAAAGTTAAGTATTGAGGTTTTTGATGAAGAAGAAAAGTTACAGCTGGAATTTTTATCTAGAAAAACTCAAGTTAACATTGGTAAACAATTAATTTCAGAATTGGGCAGTTTTGATAATTTGCTTGTGAAATTGATTTCATAAATTATTGACAGTTAATTTATTATAATAAATTGTAATTAAATCTTATTTTTGTTTTTTTAATATATAATTATCATGGGAAAATACGTAGAGGCAACGGATGCCAATTTTCAAGAGCTTATTGGCTCAGATACACCAGTTTTAGTAGATTTTTGGGCTGAATGGTGTGGACCTTGTAAAATGATTGGACCAATCGTGGAAGAATTGGCTGGAGAAGTTGAAGGTCAAGCGATTGTTGCAAAAATGAATGTAGATTTAAATTCAGCTGTTCCTGCTTCTTTAGGAATTCGTTCTATACCAACATTAATGGTATTTAAGAATGGTGAAATGAAGGAAAGATTGGTTGGAGGAAATATTCCTAAATCAGTTTTGGCTGAGACTTTATTAAAGCACGCTTAATTATTTGATTTTGCAATCTTATCAATAGCTTGTAACAATATGTTGCAAGCTATTTTTATTTCCTCTTCTGTAATCACCAAAGGAGGAGCAATTCGTAATGAATTATCACAGAATAAAAACCAATCTGTAATTAGGCCATTTTTGATACATTCATCGATGATTTTCTTTACCGTTTTAAATTCGTCAAATTCAACGGCTAACATTAATCCTTTCCCTCTGACATCTCTAACGATGGGATGTTGTATCAATTGCTTAAATAATTCTCCTTTCGCATTGGCCTCTTCCACCAAATTACTGGCTTGAATAATTTCCAAGGTTGCTAGAGAGGCAGCACAAGATACGGGATGACCTCCAAAAGTGGTGATATGCCCCAAAACGGGTTGGTGAGTCAAAGAATGCATGATTTTTTCAGAGGCAATAAATGCACCCAATGGCATACCGCCTCCCATTCCTTTGGCAGTTAATAAAATGTCAGGTTCTATCTCAGTGGCTTGATACGCCCAGAAAGTCCCCGTTCTACCAAAACCCGTTTGTATTTCATCTACGATTAACAGTGTTCCTGTTTCATCGCATTTTTTTCTTAATGCTTGGAAATATGATTTTTCAGCTAACCTCACTCCTGCTTCTCCAGCAACAATTTCTATGACAACCGCCGCTGTTTTGCTTGATATTTCAGTTAAATCTTCCATTAACCCATGACGAATATTTTTTATTCCTGGAATTAATGGTCGAAAGCTGTTTTTGAAATTTTCATCTCCCGCCAAAGATAATGCGCCTTGAGTAGCACCATGGTAGGCATTGAAACAGGAAATGATTTCTGTTTTACCTGTAAAGCGTTTTGCCAATTTCATCGCGCCTTCTACTGCTTCTGTTCCAGAGTTGGTAAAATAAACCTGATTTAAGATTTTACTTTGTGTTGATTCAATCAATGCTTGAGCCAATCTAACTTGAGGGCCTTGAATATATTCTCCATAAACCATCAAATGCATATAGGCATCTAATTGGTCTTTGATGGCTTGTAAGACTTTTGGGTGACGATGTCCTAAATTGGAAACGGCAATTCCTGAAATTAAATCTATATATGATTGCCCACTTTTATCAAATAAATAAATATGCTCAGCTTTGACAATCTCTAGCGCTAAGGGAGCGTCTGAAGTTTGAGCAATATGATTTAAAAAAAGTTGACGATGGGATATATTCATTTGTGCACAAATTTATTAATAATCCTTAAATAATGTTAAAAAGCCTTCGATACTTATTTTTAACCTTTTGTCAAAGATCAATATTTACTTACTTTGCTTTCTTTTAAAAACACTAATTTTAGAAATGAAAAAATATCTAATCGCCTTTATCTATCAGCTATTCATACCTGCAACGCTTTATTCCCAAAGTATCAAAGGGCTTGTCCAAGATGCCAAAGGGGAAATTTTACCTTTTGCGACAATTTGGGTTCAAAATCAAAATAAAGGCACAATTGCCAATGAAAACGGTCAGTTTCAATTTCTATTAGGTCCAGGCGACCATCAAGTGGTATTTCGTTTTTTGGGATATACACCTAAAACGGTTCCTATAAATTTTAAATCAGGTGATGCCGATAAAGAATTGAAGATTGTTTTAGAGGAGCAATCGATCACTTTGCAAGATGTTAAAGTAGGTGGCTTAAAAGAGGATCCTGCGATTGGTATAATGCGAAGAATGATTTCAATGGCACCTTTTCATTTAAAAGAAATTTCAAACTATTCTGCTAAGGCTTATATTAAAGGAGTTGGTAAAATTACTTCTATGTCTAAAGTTGTCAAATGGGCCGTAGGAAAGCAAATGGAAAAAGATGCAGGTATAAAAGTTGGGACCACTTACATGTTAGAAGGCGTTAATCAAGTGACTTTTCAGAAACCCAATAAAATTCAAGAGCGAGTTATTTCTAATCGAAATAATTTGCCGGCTCAAATGAGAGATGAGGCGGTAAATTTACGAGTGGCACAAACTAATTTTTATAAACCTAAAATTTGGGGGAATGTTGTTTCTCCCGTAGCGCCTAATGCCTTTAGTTTTTATGAGTTTAGTTATTTGGGAAGTTTTAAAATCAATGACTTAACAATTAGTAAAATAAGAGTCATGCCAAAAGCCTTGTCGGATGATTTATTTGAAGGAACAATCAGTGTGGTTGAAGATACATGGTCTATTTATTCTTTTTCTTTGAATTTTAAAACCTCCTCCGCTCAAGTTAATTTTCAACAGCAAAATGCACAATTTTATGGCGTTTGGATGCCCATTAATTATGATGTTCGTACCAATTTCGATGTTATGGGGATTGGTGCTAATTTTAGCTATGTGACCCAAATTAAAGAATATCAAATTAAGGTAGATCACAATTATGTAGTAAAACCACAGATTATTGAAGAACGCTTAGAAAAGTCATTGGCAAAGGAGATTGATAAAGAAAAAATAAAAAGTGTCAATGATGCGAAACTTGCCGTGACTGGAGATATTACCAGAAAGAAATTGAAAAAAGCTTTAAAGAAAATTGAGAAAGAAGAAATAAAAGAGTTAGAGAAAAAACAGGAAACTGTGTTTGAATCTGAATATGATTTTGAAGTTGATTCTACAGCTCAAAAGAAGACAGAGGCATATTGGACTCAGGAAAGAGAAGTACCATTGACTCAAGAGGAAGTATCTGCCTACCATCAAGCGGATAGTTTATACCTCGCTGGTGCCAAAAAAAGGACGCAGGATTCGCTCAATCGATTACCTAAGTTTAAATGGCCACAACTAATTACTGGTAAATTATATGATTATCGTAAAAAAGGCTTGGGTAAAAGTTTTCGATTGAATGGGATATCGTATGATTTTAATGCCGTGAATGGCAATACTTGGACTTATGGATTTGAATATATCAATCAATTTGAGGAACAAAATAATTTGAAATTTTTTGGCAATTTACAATGGGCAGCCAATCGAGAAGTATTCAATGGTGAATTTGGAATTGAGCGGACATTTCAAAGTGGCAGGCAATTTATTTCTGCCAAATTGGGAAATGATTTACATCAAATTAACAGTAATTCTCCCATCTCAGACCGCTTAAATAGTTTTTATTCCTTCTTTTTGAATCAAAATTATGCAAAGTATTTTCAAAAAGAATTTATCAATGTTGAATATCGAAATAGAATAAACTCCAATTTTTTATTATTTTTTGAAGGAGAATATAGAAATCGTACTTCTGTATCCAATTCAGTAGAACAAGGAATAATTAAAAATTACGATAAGTTTAGCCCCAACATTGCTATTAATTTAGAAAATCAAAATACCTCCTTTTCCAATGATCAACAGCTGTTTTTTAAAGGAAGTATTCAGTGGCAACCTAATGCAGTGTTTCGCAGATTTAATAAAAATGTCTATTTAAGTAATTCAAGGGGATTAATTTTTCGTTTAAGTTACGCGCAAGCATTGTTAGATAATCCATTCAAGTCGCTTGAACTCACTGTAACGAATCGTCTGAATTTGAATCGATTAGGTGATTTTAAATATCAGATTTCTGCTACACAATTTTTAGAAAAGCCAAGTAGTTTTTTAGATTATACGCATTTCAAAGGCAATGAAATCATTTTTACTTCGCGATTTGATTTTGGTTTCAAGGCTTTACCTTATTATTTATATAGTACCTCAGGAACCTCAGTTAGAGGCCATTTTACTTGGGAGCCTAGAAAATTTGCTTTAACACAATGGAATGCATTGTATATGTACGGTTTAAGGGAGTCGTTTACGTATAACACACTTTATTCAAAAAACGTAGTTGGAAATAAGTTTTATCATGAATTATCTTATGGATTAGACGGAATTGGAGGGATTTTGGGGATAGACCTCGTTTATCCGATGGGTAATTGGGTGAATGAAAAGTTTAAAGTACTGATAAGGGTTCCATTTTAATTGTTTTTTAGCTGTAAATAACTTATTTTCGTGCTAAATTTTTTTGAAATAATAATAAATATTCCCTTAATCTAAAATTACATTTATGGATTCAATTGTTTACTTAGTTCCTGCTTTTGGTATAGTGGGGTTGTTGTACACAGCATGGAAGTTTAGCTGGGTGTCTAAGCAAGATGCTGGAAATGACACAATGAAAGAATTATCAGGATACATTGCCGATGGAGCGATTGCTTTTTTAAAGGCTGAATGGAAGATATTAGCTTATTTTGCCATTCCAACAGCTATTTTATTGGCTTGGTTAGGTAGTCAAGAAGGTCCTAATTTTCACTCCTCACCTCTTATTGCCATTGCATTTTTAATTGGTGCTTTATTTTCAGCAACAGCTGGATATATCGGAATGATCGTTGCGACTAAAGCAAACGTACGTACCGCGGAGGCAGCAAGAACTTCTTTAGCAAAAGCATTATCTGTTTCTTTTACAGGTGGATCTGTCATGGGAATGGGCGTTGCTGGATTGGCTATTTTGGGATTAGGTGGTTTATTTATCACTTTTTATCAAATTTTCGCGTTTGGTGAACCATTGACTTCAGACAATATGAAAGTTGCCATTGAGGTTTTAGCTGGTTTTTCTTTAGGAGCTGAATCGATTGCCTTGTTTGCTCGTGTGGGTGGAGGTATTTATACCAAAGCTGCTGACGTAGGAGCTGACTTAGTAGGTAAAGTGGAGGCTGGTATTCCCGAAGATGATGTACGTAATCCTGCAACTATTGCAGATAACGTGGGAGATAACGTAGGTGATGTAGCTGGTATGGGTGCCGATTTATTTGGTTCTTATGTGGCAACTATTTTAGCTACCATGGTTTTAGGACAAGAAATTTCAGTAACGGATAATTATGGAGGTTTTTCCCCAGTTTTATTACCAATGTTAATTGCTGGAGTTGGTTTATTAGCTTCTTTAGTTTCTACGTTTTTTGTTCGTATTAGTAGTGAAACAGCTTCTGTTCAAAATGCTTTGAACCTAGGTAATTATGCTTCTATTTTAATCACGTTTGTGACTTCTTACTTTTTAGTTAAGAATATTTTGCCAGAAACTTTGGTATTACGTGGATTGGAATTTTCATCGATGGATGTATTTTATGCCATCATTGTAGGTTTAGTAGTAGGAACTTTAATGTCTATCATTACTGAATACTACACGGCTATGGGTAAGCGTCCAGTTGATTCAATCGTTCAAAAATCAGGAACAGGACATGCAACCAATATCATTGGAGGTTTAGCTGTTGGAATGGAATCTACCGTATTACCTATTTTGGTTTTAGCGGCAGGAATTTATTTCTCTTATTATTTTGCAGGAATTTATGGTGTGTCCATCGCTGCTGCTGGTATGATGGCAACAACTGCTATGCAATTAGCGATTGATGCTTTCGGTCCTATCGCGGATAATGCAGGTGGTATTGCTGAGATGTCTCAATTACCAAGTGAGGTTCGTGAGCGTACAGATAATTTAGATGCGGTTGGTAACACGACTGCTGCTACAGGAAAAGGATTTGCTATTGCATCTGCTGCTTTGACTTCTTTGGCTTTATTTGCGGCATTTGTTGGTATTTCAGGCATTACTCAAATTGATATTTACAAGGCTGATGTTTTAGCTGGATTATTTGTTGGAGGAATGATTCCATTCATCTTCTCAGCTTTATGTATTTCAGCAGTAGGTAAAGCAGCTATGGAAATGGTGAACGAAGTTCGTCGTCAATTCCGTGAAATTCCAGGTATCATGGAATACAAAGCAAAACCTGAATACGAAAAATGTGTCGCTATTTCAACAGAGGCTTCTATTAAGCAAATGATTTTGCCAGGAGCGATTGCTTTAACCGTTCCTGTGATTGTTGGTTTTGTCATGGGACCTGAGGTTTTAGGAGGATTATTAGCTGGTGTAACTGTATCGGGCGTGTTGATGGGAATTTTCCAATCTAATGCAGGTGGTGCTTGGGATAACGCGAAGAAATCCTTTGAAAAAGGTGTTGTTATCGATGGTGAAACTTACAAAAAAGGATCTGAGCCACACAAGGCAGCTGTAACGGGTGATACTGTTGGAGATCCTTTCAAGGATACTTCTGGACCATCAATGAATATCTTAATTAAATTGATGTCAATTGTTTCTTTAGTGATTGCGCCTTATATCGCAGTGAATTCAGGAACACATACTTCAGCTAAATTGGTGAAAGCGCCAATCGTGAAAGTAATTGCTAAAAAATAATATTAGACGGGGTTCTTAATTTGAATCCCCGTTTTTATAGGGCAACAAAAAAACCACCAAATGGTGGTTTTTTTGTTGTCTATCAGAAAGATAAGCCGAAGGCTAATTAGCTTAATTTACCTCTTAAAGCTCTTGGGATATCAATTGTTGCTACTGGATTTGACATTGGATTTAAAATCTCACATCCTTCAACAGATAATTTATTTACTTTAACAGTTTGACCTAAATCTAAACCTGAAATATCTGCAGTTACAAAATCAGGAATATTTTCAGCTAAACCTTTCAAAGATACTTTACGTAACTTTTGAACCATTTTACCTCCTTTAATTACACCTGGAGAATTTCCTACAATTTTAATAGGTACTGCAATTTTAATTGGTTTTTTATCTTGAATTTCTAAGAAATCAACATGAAGAATCATCTCATTTACTGGATGAAATTGTGCATCTTGTAAAATAGCACGGTATTTATCCCCTTCAATGTTTAATTCTACTTCATAAACATCTGGTGAATAAAGTAATTCACGGAAAAGGATCATTGGTACAGCGAAGTGTACTTGCTCTTTTCCACCGTATAATACACAAGGAGCTAAAGCTTCAGTACGCAAATCTTTCGCGCCCTTTGTTCCGAGATTCGCTCTTTTGTACCCTACAATCTCTAATTTTTTCATTTTGTTGTTGTTAATGTTTTTAGTCTTTCACTCAACGAAGGTTATCCCCTAAAAACGGTTGAAATTAATATTTAATAAATAATGAACTGATAGATTCGTGATCTCTAATTCTTCCAATTGCTTTAGCAAATAATTCCGCTACCGAAAGAACTTTAATTTTGTCACACGCTTGTTTTTGAGGAATGGTATCTGTTACCAATAATTCTGTTAAAACAGAATTAGAGATGTTTTCATACGCATTTCCTGATAAAACGGGGTGTGTAACTACTGCCCTTACTGATTTAGCACCTTTTTCCATGATTAATTGAGCAGCTTTGCACAAAGTACCACCTGTATCAATTAAATCATCTACTAAGATTACATCTGCACCTTCTACATTACCAATTAATTGCATAGATGCAATTTCATTGGCTCTTTTACGGTGTTTATCGCAAATAACCATTTCAGCATTAAAGAATTTCGCCATATTTCTAGTACGAACTACTCCACCAACGTCTGGTGAGGCAAAAATGATTTTTTCTAAATTCAATGATTTCAAATAGGGAACAAAAATCGCATTTCCTTCTAAGTGATCCACCGGGAAATCCATGAATCCTTGAATTTGACCAGCATGTAAATCAATCGTCATCAATCGATCAGCTCCTGCTGCAGTCAATAAATTAGCAATTAATTTAGCCCCAATACCAACTCTTGGACGGTCTTTTCTGTCTTGACGAGAATAACCAAAATACGGCATAACGGCAGTTACATAATGAGCTGATGCTCTTCTTGCTGCATCAATCATCAGTAACAATTCCATTAAATTATCTGAAGTTGGGAAAGTCGACTGGATAATAAAAACATCACATCCACGAACTGATTCATCAAAACTTGGTGACATCTCACCATCAGAGAAACGTAATGTGGTGGCAGCACCTAAATCTTTTCCATAATATTTAGCAATTTCTTTAGCTAAATAATTCGAAGCTGAACCTGAGAATATTTTTACTGCATTGATGGCTGCCATGATAAATTTTAGAAAATTTTATTTTTTTAAAAATTAAGGTGCAAAACTAAACAATTTTGCACCTTAAAACAATTTTGAATTTATTTAACTGAGGCTCTGATAATATTCAAAGCACCACCTGCCTTAAACCATTCGATTTGTTGGGCATTGTATGTGTGATTGACACTAAAACTTTCTTTTGTTCCATTTGAATGAACCAATTCAATTGTCAATGGTTTTTCTGGTGCAAATCCAGCTAAACCAACAATATTGATTGTGTCATCCTCTTGAATTTTATCATAATCAGCTTCATTTGCAAAAGTCAAAGCTAACATACCTTGTTTCTTCAAATTGGTTTCGTGAATACGAGCGAAAGATTTCACTAAAACAGCACGAACACCTAAGTGACGTGGCTCCATAGCAGCATGCTCACGAGATGAACCTTCACCGTAGTTGGTATCACCCACTACAATTGTTCCAATTCCAGCAGCTTTATAAGCACGTTGGGTAGCAGGAACAGCACCATATTCTCCAGTTAATTGGTTTTTAACATTATCCGTTTTTTCATTGAAGAAATTTACGGCTCCAATTAACATATTGTTGGAAATGTTATCTAAGTGACCTCTGTATTTTAACCAAGGACCCGCCATAGAAATATGGTCAGTAGTACATTTTCCTTTTGCCTTAATCAATAATTTCAAACCGTTCAAATCAGAACCTTCCCATGCTGCGAATGGATCTAATAATTGTAAACGATCTGAAGTAGCTGCAACTTTAACTTGTACACTAGAACCATCTTCAGCTGGAGCTTGATATCCTGCATCTTCTGCAGCAAATCCTTTTTGTGGTAATTCATCTCCACTTGGAGCATCTAATTTTACCTGCTCTCCTTTTTCGTTGGTTAAGGTATCCGTTAAAGGATTGAATGTTAAATCTCCTGCGATAGCTAAAGCTGTTACCATTTCTGGTGAAGCAACAAAAGCAAATGTATTTGGATTTCCATCCGCACGTTTAGCGAAGTTTCTATTAAATGAGTGAACAATTGTGTTCTTTTCTCCTTTTTCTGCCCCTGGTCTCGCCCATTGACCGATACATGGACCACAAGCATTCGAGAATACAGTTGCTCCGATGGTATTGAATGTATCAATAAATCCATCTCTTTCAATCGTGTAACGAACTAATTCAGAACCTGGAGTGATGGTAAATTGTGCTTTCGTTTTTAATCCTTTAGCAGCAACTTGTTTTGCTAAAGATGCCGCACGTGCAATATCTTCGTAAGATGAGTTGGTACAAGAACCAATTAAACCTACTTCTACTTTAGTTGGCCAGCCATTTTTTTCAGCCATTTCTTTCATTTTAGAAATTGGCGTAGCCAAATCTGGAGTGAAAGGACCGTTTAAATGTGGTTCTAATGTATCTAAATCAATTTCAATTACTTGATCAAAATAGGCTTCTGGATTTGCATAAACTTCAGGATCTGCAGTTAAATGCTCACGAACTTGATCAGCCATAGCAGCAACGTCCGCACGGCCTGTAGATTGCAAGTATCTAGACATTGAATCATCGTAACCAAATGTTGAAGTAGTTGCTCCAATTTCAGCTCCCATGTTACAGATAGTACCTTTTCCTGTACAAGACATGGAAGTAGCTCCTTCTCCGAAATATTCAACAACACAACCCGTTCCACCTTTTACAGTTAAGATTCCAGCAACTTTCAAGATAACATCTTTAGCAGATGTCCATCCGTTTAACTTACCTTTTAATTTGATACCAATTAATTTAGGAAACTTTAATTCCCAAGCTAATCCAGCCATTACGTCACAAGCATCTGCTCCACCCACTCCGATCGCAATCATTCCTAATCCACCCGCATTTACTGTATGTGAATCAGTTCCAATCATCATTCCACCTGGGAATGCATAATTTTCTAAAACTACTTGGTGAATGATACCAGCTCCTGGTTTCCAAAAACCGATGCCGTATTTATCTGAAACAGATGACAAGAAATCGTAAACTTCTTTATTTTTATCAACAGCAACTTGTAAATCAGTTGTTGATGCAACTTTTGCTTCAATTAAGTGGTCACAATGTACGGTAGAAGGTACTGCAACTTTCGGGCGACCGGCTTGCATAAATTGCAACAAGGCCATTTGAGCGGTTGCATCTTGCATTGCTACGCGATCTGGTGCAAAATCAACATAAGAAGCACCACGAGTGAATGTTGAAGAAGGAGTTCCTTCCCACAAATGACTGTAAAGAATTTTTTCTGTTAATGTAAGCGGTTTGCCTGTTAATGCTCTTGCTGCTGCAATGCGAGCAGGCATCCGGTCGTAAACAGCTTTAATCATTTCTATGTCAAAGGCCATGAGTAAATTGTGTTTTTGGTAAAAATGTATGCAAAATTAATAGATTCGTAATTACTTTTTGTCACTTTTTGTAAATATCCTTTCCTTTGTATTCATATTTCATAAATTAACGGAGCAAAATAGAAATATTTAACTTTTTTTATGGATTATTTTATCAATTTTGAACCATCAATAATTTGTTACTTCGCCGAATTGTCTTTTTTGTAAGTTTTAGTTTAGGAATTCTTCCAATTTCTTACGCACAATTGGCAAATCCAGATTCAATTATTCATCGTTCTTTATTAAAAACATCTGAACACGCATCTTTACTCAAAAATTTTAAATTTAAGGTCTTAGTTTCTGAAAAAACGCGCTTTAATGATATTTTGGGTATTGGAGAAAAGCGTTTAGAAAAGATTGAAGGCGTTCGTGAAGATCAATGGTATGGTCATTCTGTCATTTCAGAAGTATATTCCGTTAAATTGAACCAATCTATCCACGAAATAAAACAAATAGAGCTTTTGAATAAAAAATCGGCGAAGCCTACTTTATTCTTTTGGCCTGATTTTTATCAAGACGTTGTTGGACCTAACTGTATATCTCCCCTTAATTTCCAATCGCAGTTTTATTATACCTATCAATTTAAAAAAGATACACTCATCCAATCTAAGAAAGGATATCTGTTTCAATTAAATCCTAAATCTAGCTTAGATCGTTTATTTAAAGGCCAAATTGTTTTAAGTGAGGATGGTGCTTTAATGTACGTCAATTTAGCCGTTTTTGCTGATGCGCTGAATTATAAAATTGAATTGAAACATCAATTTGCATTAAATACTTGGCTACCATTAGAAGGAAACTTTGTGGTAAATGGTGGCTTGCTTGGTAATAATGGCGAGTTTCATTTGAATGAGAAAGTAGTTAGTCCACCCGAAAATTGGTCTCCAACAAATGAAAATTTATTGGGAAATTCCATCATAGAAAAATTAAATATTGCAGAAAGGGCATTTGACGAGGTTTATGTTTCACAATTGTTGGGCAATCTTCACAATTCGATGATTTTGAAATGGAAAGATCGATCTCAATCAGGAATTACAACCATTGATTCTACGAGATTAGCCCCCAATTTTTTAATCAAAAACCAAATTGAATCAAATTTGAGTTTTTTTAATCAAACTCAAAATAGTCGAGAAACAGAAAATACTGCCCTAGCCTATTATGAGCCTGTTCGAAAAGCCCCATTGGCTTGGCAAGATATTTTGTTTAGTCGATCTTTTTATTTTGGAGCCATGCAAAAGGATTTCTATCCTTATGAAATTTATTACAAAGCACCCATTTTTGATACCAACTTTAATACTGCAGAAGGTTTTGTTTCCAATAGTGGCTTTTTAGTCCGCAAAAGATGGGCTAGATACCATTTTATAGAGGCAGAAGCCATCGGTAGGCATTCATTTTTGCTCAATCGAAATACAGGTTATTTAAAGTTAAGATACAAAACAGAAAAATTTGATATTCAGTTGACTAAAGGAGATTTCGTCGCTCAGTATAATTCGGAAAATTCAATTTCGCCAGAAATGAATTCCTTATCGACTTTATTGCTGAAGAACAATCAAATGAAAATCTATCGCAAGGATTTTTGGTCACTCTACTGGATTAACCGTATCTCTTCTACCCTATTTTTTAAAGGAAATTTGGAGTTGGCTGATCGAAGTCAGATGGACAATGTTTCAGACTATTATTGGATCAATTATTTAGGACGGAAGTTTACTTCCAATAATCCAACCAATGCTGAATTTTCAACAGAAGGATTTCAAAGTCATAGAGCCTTTACGACCCAATTTACCTTAGGTTTTCGTCCTTTTTTAGATCATGCTTTTGAAGAAAATGAACGTATTAATAATTGGGGTAGTTCACCTTTGATGCTATTGAAATATCGTGCTGGCTGGTCAAATGTGTTTGGATCTACCACGGATTTTAATCATTTAGAGTTTTCGTATGTTCAAAATGTGGCCGTTTCACCTTGGGTGAAATTAGGTTTGGTACTAAATGCTGGTACTTTTTTTGGAAAAAAACCTAGCTATTTTATTGATTTTAAGCATTTTAATGGAAATATAAACCTTATCCAAGCAAGTGACATGTTAGCTTCGCATCGTTTAGTGGGGTATTATCAAAATTTCACCTTAGGTGCCAATCAACGTTTAAATGTTAATCATTATTCAAATAGTACTGCTGGCAATTATTTAGAAGGCTTGTCGTTTCTGCAGTTTACCAATTTATGGTTAAAGCCAATGTTGGGCATAAAACAATCGTTCGTAAAGGAAGTGTTGATTGCCAATGTAGTCTGGGTTCCTAATCAAAATCTGTTGTATCGAGAAATTGGATATGGCTTAGATGGAATTTTTAAAGTTTTGCGTCTAGAAGCCATTGCGAGTTTTAACAATGCTCAATTTAGTTATATCGGATTGCGTTTAAACATCAATTCAAGAATTAGAGTTGGAAATGTGCCTGAATAGAATCAATTAATTGATTTTTTTAAAAGGTTTTGTCGCTTTATTGTACAAATTGTTTTTAAGCAAGTATATTTGAGGTCTGTTTTTGAAAAATAAATTATAAGAAATTAGAATGGCAAAAAATTTAGTCATCGTTGAGTCACCTGCAAAAGCAAAGACAATTGAAGGTTATTTGGGAAAGGATTTTGTAGTAAAATCTTCATTTGGGCACGTTAGGGATCTTCCGACTAAAGGTGATAAGGTAATAGATGTGGATAATGATTTCACGCCTACCTATGTCATTTCACCGGATAAAACGAAAGTTATTTCGGAACTTAAATCATTAGCAAAATCATCTGAAGAAGTTTGGTTAGCGACTGACGACGACCGTGAGGGAGAATCCATTTCATGGCATTTAAAGGAGGCATTGGGTTTAAAAGACAATACCAAAAGGATTGTTTTTAGAGAAATTACGAAGTCGGCTATTCAAAATGCAATTACTAAGCCACGTGAAATTGACATGGATTTAGTGAATGCACAGCAAGCTAGACGAATTATGGATAGATTGATTGGATTTGAATTATCTCCTGTTCTATGGTCAAAAGTTCAAAAAGGATTATCTGCAGGAAGGGTTCAATCTGTTGCGGTAAGACTGATTGTTGAAAGAGAAAAAGAAATAGAAAAATTTAATTCGGTTGGTACTTATAAAATCGTTGCTTTATTCGATTTGCCAGGTAAAAAAGTGTTAAAAGCGGAATTACCTAAAAATTTCAGTACGGAGAAGGAAGCATTGGATTTTTTAACAAAATGTGTCGGAGCTGATTTTTTCATTAAAAATTTAGAAACAAAGCCGGCCAAAAAATCTCCTGCCCCTCCTTTTACCACTTCTACTTTGCAACAAGAAGCATCTCGTAAACTAGGATTTGCCGTTGCAACGACGATGTCTATTGCACAAAAATTATATGAATCAGGTCGTATTTCTTATATGAGAACGGATTCAACTAGTTTGTCGCAAGAAGCTAGAGATAAGGCTAAGAGTGCCATTGAAACGGCTTATGGTGCAAAATTTCATCACTCACGTCAGTTTAAAACGAAAAGTGAAAGCGCTCAAGAAGCTCACGAAGCCATTCGACCAACAGATTTTGAAATCAGTACCTTGTCTGGAGATGCTCGCGAACGTAGGTTGTATGAGTTGATTTGGAAAAGAGCGATTGCTTCCCAAATGGCAGATGCTCAAATTGAGAGAACGACGGCTCAAATTGGAATCTCAAGTACATCTGAAATTTTGGTAGCTCAAGGGGAGGTAATAACTTTCGAAGGTTTTTTAAAGGCATATTTGGAGAGTAAAGATGAGGAGGATGAAGATGAGAACAAAGATATGTTGCCTCCTTTATCCATTGGTCAAGCCTTAGAATTGCAAGAATTAAAAGCGCAAGAAAGATTTTCAAGACCTGCTCCAAGATATACAGAAGCTAGTTTAGTGAAAGCATTGGAAGAAAAAGGAATCGGACGTCCTTCTACTTATGCTCCTACCATATCAACTATCATTAAACGTGCCTATGTTGTTAAGGAAGATCGACCTGGTAAAGAGCGAGAGTTTCAAACTTGGATTTTGAAAAATAATGAAGTGGTTGGTGAGAAAAATGTAGAGATGGTTGGTGCCGAAAAAGCCAAATTATTTCCAACTCACATTGGTACACTAGTTACTGACTTTTTGGTAGATAATTTTGAGGAAGTTGTGGATTATAAATTCACGGCTGACATGGAAGATGAATTTGACAATATTGCTAAAGGAAAACTTTCCTGGACGCAAATGATGAAGAACTTTTATGGGAATTTTCATCAAACCATCTTAGATAGTAAATCGATTGAACGTAGCTCTGTTGGTGGAGGAAGAGAATTAGGAATTGATCCCAAAACGGGTAAAAAAATATCTGTTCGATTGGGTAAATTTGGTCCATTTGTTCAATTAGGTGAATCTGGTGATGAGGATAAACCCGTATTTGCCAATTTATCAAAAGATCAATCGATCAGCAGCCTAAGTTTAGAAGAAGCAATAGCTTTATTAGATAGACCCAAATTACCAAGAGAAATTGGAATTTTTGAGGATTCTCCTTTAGTGATTGGTGCAGGTAAATTAGGCCCATACATCAAACACAACGGAAAATTCACGAGTTTGCCAGATACAGAAGATCCTTTTACCATAGAAATGGATGCTGCTATTGCCGTTTTAAAGGCTGCACATATCGCTGCGGAAGCGGATGGTTTGGGATATTTTGAAGATGAGTTGATTTCAACTGGTAAGGGCCGATTTGGTCCTTATGTTAAACATAATGGGAAATATTATTCGCTAGGTAAAACGGATAATTTGACTTCTTTAACACAAGAAAGAGCGATTGAGTTAATTTTGGCGAAACGAAATTTAGAAGCCAATAAGTTTATTAAGGAATTTGCTGAAAATGAGCAAGTTAAGATTGTGAATGGAATGTATGGACCATACATTCAAATCGGTAAACGCAATGTTAAAATTCCAAAAGATCAAGATCCAGCATCATTGACATTGGAACAATGTATCGAGTTAGGGGAACAAGCTCCAGCACCTAAAAAAGGAAGAAAAAAATAAATTAATATAGTATAATGGGTCAAATTATTGATGGTAAAATGGTTGCTGAAACAATGAAAACAGCCATTGCAGAAGAAGTAAAAGAATTATTAGCAGAAGGAAAAAGAGCTCCTCATTTAGTTGCCATATTAGTGGGAAACAATGGTGCATCCGAAACTTATGTAGCTAATAAAGTGAAATCTTGTGAAGAGTTGGGATTTGCTTCTACCCTTTTGCGTTTTCCACCTTCTATTACGGAAGCTGAATTACTTCAGGCAGTAATTGAAGTAAACAATAATGCTGAAATGGATGGTTTAATTGTTCAACTTCCTTTACCTGATCACATCAATCCGGATAAAGTAATGGAAACTATTCACCCATCTAAAGATGTGGATGGTTTTCATCCAATTAATATCGGTAGAATGGCTAAAGGTTTACCTGCTTTTATTTCTGCCACACCACAAGGAGTTTTAGATTTGTTGGCATATTATCAAATAGAAACCTCTGGAAAACATTGCGTCGTTGTAGGTAGAAGTCAAATTGTTGGTTTACCTATGTCTATCTTGATGCAAAGAAATCATCCAGTAGGAAATTGTACCGTTACTTTAACACACTCTAAAACAAAAAATCTGGAAGAAATTTGTCAGCAAGCAGATATCATCATAGCCGCTTTAGGCAAACCTGAATTTATCAAAGCCTCACACATTAAAGAAGGTGCGGTAATCATTGATGTGGGTTTAACGCGAGTGGAAGATCCATCTAAAAAATCAGGATTTGCATTAAAAGGAGATGTAGATTTTAACGATGTGATTGATAAATGTGCATATATTACTCCCGTACCTAAAGGAGTTGGTCCCATGACGATTGTTTCATTGATGAAAAACACATTGCTTTCTGCGAAAGGAAAGATTTATTAGTGAGGTAAAAGGTAAAAGGTAAAAGGTAAAAGTAGGTCTCTAAAAGTGAAAATTAAGATTGTAGAATTTCTCTTACTTTTTATCTTTTACTTCTTACACCCTCTGGCTTCGACTCCGCTCAGCCATCGGGTCTTTACTCTTACCTTTTACCTTTTACCTTTTACCTCTTACCTTTTACCTCTTACCTTTTACCTCTTACCTCAATTTTTAAAATACCGATGAAATACCCCTAACGGTAATTTACGACCATTTAAATCCTCTAAAAATAATTCTCCAGATTCAGCATCTTTAGGTACATCGAAAATACTATTCATTAAGTTTTCGATTACTAATGTTGAGAATCCCATGGAATATAAATTCGAAAGGATTAAATGTTCCTGAGGGTCTAAAATTTCTTTGACTGATTTCAGTAAATCATCTATTTGCTCCTCTAAAATCCATTTTTCTCCATCTGGTCCTCTACCGTATGCGGGTGGGTCTAAAAGGATGCCTTGGTAGAAATTGCCTCTCCTAGCTTCTCTTTTGACAAATTTGAGTGCATCTTCTGCCATCCAGCGTATGCCATCCAATTTCGAAACTTCCATATTTTCTCTAGCCCAAGATAAAACAGGTTTAATGGAATCCACATGGGTAACATCCGCTCCCATTTGTCGGCAGGCTAAACTTGCTCCTCCTGTATAGGCAAAAAGGTTTAAAAATTTCGGTTTTGGATTTTTGAATAAAGGAATTTTTTGTGCTAAAAATTCCCAATTGGCAGCTTGTTCAGGAAATATCCCTACGTGCTTAAATGAAGACAAAGAAATTTTAAACAATAAATTGAGCTTTTCAGACTGATATGGCATAAACCATTTTTCGGGTACGTTTGATTTTACTTCCCAAATACCTTTTTCAGAACTTCCCTTTTCTTTTCTGAAATAGGCATCTAAGCGTTTGACCCATTCTTCTTCACTTAAAGCTTTTGACCAAACAGCTTGCGGTTCAGGTCTTCTAACGACTAAATCGCCAAATTTTTCTAATTTTTCAAATCCTCCAGTATCAATTAATTGATAATGATTATTCCAACATTGAGGACTTTCGATATTGATTGATTGTTGCTTTTCCAAATTATGGTTTTAACTGAATTTTATTTAAATAATATACGGATCTTCTTCCTTCTTGTTCATTGCTAATGTTTTGATAACCACTCGCTAAGAAGTAATTATCATACCAAAAATACAATTCGTTTTTACTGCTTTTTTTAATCTTATCGCCTTCATTTTCCGTTTCAATGTCCTGAATATGTTCGTTTTCAATTTCCCCTTTTTCAGTGATTGTTTTGGAAATAATTTGGTTATTCTTTGAATAAGATAGAATAATTTGGTCTTTATTGACCGACGTTTTAATTTTTTGAACCAACTTACCTTCTTTGATGTCATTTAGGTCAATGCAGTGATCCCAAAGCAAATTTCCATTTTTATCAAATTCTGCCACAACGGCATGTGTATAAATCCAGCCATCAAATTGCTGTTGATTTCCATAGTAATTGTAGCCTCTGTATCCCCATGGACTGTAGTAATTCGAAAAAGGTGAATACAATCCGTAATAACCATATCCCCATCTATATGGATTGTACATATAACTCCAAGGAGAATAAAATCCACTTGAATAAGGACTAAATGCTCCCATTCCTCCACCATAGAGCGGATAATAATTACTGAATTTATAATCTGGATAAAAAGCTTCTGCTACAACTAAATAATTGTCACCATTTTTAATGATTTCGTGCATCAAAAGTCGATAATCCAAGCGCAAATCCTCTCCTTTCTCTTCTTTATCTTTAATTCTTTTTTCTTGTCGCTCCTTTTGCTTTTTGGAAAGAAAATTAAAGAAATTAGAGAATTTCGTGAAACTGTAAAATTTTGAATCTATTACTTCACCATCCAAAAATGAATTAAAATACATTCCTTGTGAGCTTGGTCCTTTCGAAGAGCCAATCGTGTTTTTGTGCCCATATGTACCTACAATGATTTGCAAAGAATCATTGATTTGATTCAATTTGGCATTCATCATCGCAAATTCATCACTTGGATTCATGACAATTTGCCCCATGTTATTGCCATCTTCATCAAAGGATTTTATGATCAATTGATAATTTTTTGCTTTGTTTCCGACGGTATAAGTGACATTTACTTGCTGTTGAGTCGTATCCAAATCCATGGATTGTATCTCTGCTTGCCCTTTAACCACTGAAGGCAATATTCTCGTTTGTTTTGCTCTTAAATTAGTAAATAAAATCAAAGGTTGACCATCTACAATACCTCCTATAAAAATCGATTGATTTAATACTTTAAAATTGGAAATTTCCATTCTTCCTACTGAATAGATTTGGAATTTTTCCATTTTACCCGTTAAGACATTTATTTTAAAAACGAGATAAGAATTACTTTTAAATCGACTAAATAATAAACTAACCTGCTCCCCATCAAAACTATGCGTAACAAAATCTAAACTATTCTCAATCGTTCCATTTTTGGACCATTTTTGTTCTAAATTGGTATTGAATGCACGAATATTGAATTCTTGTTTACTTAATTGAGATAAAATTAATACACCTTTATTACCACAAGGAATAGTGAAAGATTCTAAATTGTCTGATGGAATTTCTAATCTAGAGGCTATTTGAGCAAAAATGCTATTGCTTAATCCAATAAATATAATAATGATGAAAAGGCGGATTGATTTCATGTTTGTTCAATTATTCGGTTAAACTTAAAATAATATCAAATTCCGGTTTGTTAACAGGCGTAACAGATAATCTTGATTGTTTAATTAAGGCTAAATTGCTTAATCTAACATCTGCTTTCATCTGTTTAAGTGTCACAGTGGTATTAAATTTTTTCAACGGAATTAATTCCACAACTACCCATCTATCATCCTCAGTGGTTGGATCTTGATAAAATTCTTTACTTACTTCAGCCAATCCAACGACCTCCATTCCTTCATTGGAATGGTAGAAAAACACCCAATCGCCTTTTTTCATGGCTTTCATGTTGTTTCTAGCCTGATAGTTTCTTACACCATCCCAAACCGATTTACCTTCTTTAACGAAATCATCCCAAGAATATTTGAAAGGTTCCGATTTTACTAACCAATAATTCATGATCAAGGAAATTTAGGGAATTTTGAAAAATCGGGTTTTCTTTTTTCCAGAAATGCATTTTTACCTTCTTTGGCTTCTTCTGATAAATAATACAATAATGTCGCATTTCCGGCTAATTCTTGAATTCCTGCTTGTCCATCTAACTCTGCATTAAAGGCTGACTTCAACATTCGCAATGCAATGGGACTTTTTTCTAGAATTTTTTCACACCAAGCAACTGTGGTCGCTTCCAATTCTTCTAAAGGAACTACCTTATTGACTAATCCCATATCTAAGGCATCCTGCGCGTTGTATTGGTCACACAATAACCAAATTTCTCTTGCTTTTTTTTGTCCTACTACACGAGCTAAATAAGATGCACCAAAACCACCATCAAAGGAACCTACATTTGGACCTGTTTGACCGAATTTTGCATTTTCTGCTGCAATAGATAAGTCGCAAATAACGTGTAAAACATGTCCACCACCTATCGCCCAACCTGCTACCATTGCAACTACAGGCTTAGGAATGGAACGAATTTGCTTTTGGAAATCCAAAACATTCAATCTTGGAACCATATCTTTACCAACATAACCACCATCACCTCTCACACTTTGATCACCTCCTGAACAAAATGCTTTACCACCCTCTCCTGTCAAAATAATTACCCCAATGCTAGTATCTTGTCTGGCCATTTCCATTGCCTCAGACATTTCTTGCACTGTTAAAGGAGTAAATGCATTGTGTTTATGCGGTCTGTTGATCGAAATTTTAGCTATTCCATTGTATTGTTGAAATAGAATTTCTTGATATTCTTTGATGGTTTTCCAAGGAAATTGTGAACTCATATTTTTGATTATTAATTTTCTTCGTGATAAATGACATCCCAAGTATGGTCTGCTAATAAAATTACTTTGGCTAAATAACGACTATATTTAAATGATCGGCCCCATTCTTCAGGTGCTACTAAAGATAATAAGTCTGTACCATCTTCTTTTTCATAAATATAATATGTTTCGTTGATGATAGGTTCAAAACCCATTGCTGCATCATATATTCTTTCCGAAATTTCTTTCCTTTCAGACAAAAGTTTAGCTTGCTTTGCCAAAGTTTCCATTTGTTCATACAATTGGTTCATTTGGCGGTCAGTTTGCTGACGCATCGCCATTACGGCCCGTCCTTTTGTTTTACCCATATCCTCAGGCTTTATGACAGCTGAGCCTGCTGTATGCGCATATGGTAATAGCCCTGGATTTTCTGCAACTTTTTCCGGATTGATTGGATTTAAAAATGGATCTTCAGGCATAACAAATAATGATAGTTGGATGATTCCTCTATTAACTCACGAAATTAGAGAATGTTTGGTTAATTTTGGAATGAATTAATGAATTATGCTAGTATTTTCTCCTTGTTCTGTCAATTTTCCTGAAGCCGAAAATGAATTTCAAAAAGAAGTTTTCGATTTTTGTCGTGCATGGAAGTCGGGTCAACAAGATTTTGTCTTCTACACCTCAGGATCCACTGGCACTCCAAAACAAATAGTAATAAGTAGAGAGAAAATGATTTTTTCTGCCAATTTAACCGCTAATTGGTTGAATTTGAAAGAAAATGATTTTGCACTTTTATGTTTACCCATACATTATATCGCAGGTGCGATGGTGCTTGTAAGAGCATTGGTTTTGAACTTAAAACTGGTGTTGATTGAACCTTCAAAAAATCCTTTGGAAGAATTAATTAAATCAGGTCAAAAAATCGATTTAGCTTCCTTTGTACCCACCCAATGGGCTCAAATGATGAATAATTTGGATTCATTAGAAGTTGTTTTTGGGCAAGCAAAGGGTATTTTGTTAGGTGGAGCAAGTTTGGATGTTCAATTAGAGAAAAAAACGAGATTATTGAACTTTCCTGTTTTTCATACCTATGCGATGACTGAAACAGTTTCTCATATTGGCTACCGTTCGATTAAAGATTCTGATTTGGAACAAATTTATCAGGTTTTCCCTTCTACAGAGATTGAAATAAATGATAAATGTTGTCTGAAAATCAAGTCCTTTTTGACAAATAATGAATGGTTAGATACCAATGATTTAGTGGAAATTATTTCTCCTCATTCGTTTAAATTGTTGGGTAGAAACGATTTTATCATCAATTCTGGAGGATTTAAAATTAATCCCTTCAAGGTTGAAATTGTTTGTCAAGCATTTTTTGAATCAATCAATCTTACACTTGATTTGTTTTTATTTGGCGTCAAAGATGAATTTTATGGACAAAAAGCAATTTTGTTTGTTAATAACAAGGCCGCAGTACCACATTTTGAGGAATTAAAAGGATTTTTGAAACAGACACTCGATTCCAAGGAAGTACCGAAAGATTGTTTCTATTTGTCTTCATTTGAAATAAATGACAATGGTAAAATTGATCGAATTAAAACTGTAAATTTGTATTTTAATCAACAAAATAATGTCAATTAGTCAATTCCCTGAGTCGTTTCAATTGTTTTACGAGAGTCCAAACGATGTCCCTGCCCCTTATCATTTAGAGGCTGTTTTTTCATTTTCCGACTTTGGAACGAATCAACCCATGGTAAATTTATCTATTCAATATTTAGATCGAGAAGATTTTTCGAAGGAGGAATTGTTGGAGGAAGGTTTAATGCCAGAGGATAAGTGGGAATGGAAAGGTACGTTGAGTCAAAGTTGGAAAGATCGATTATGGTTAAGTTTTTCCAAGTATAAATCTGGTTCATGCAACCCAAAGGATTCTGAACCTTTTATTACATTGGAATTGGAACATACCAACACGGCTGTACCTAGGTTTTTAGAAATGGAAGAAAATCTCGTTCAAGAATTAATGCAAGCAATTTTTGAACAAGCTGAAAAGGAATTACCCTTGTACATTGGATTTCAGTTTAAGAAAATTTCCGGAGAATGGACGAGGATTGAAGGAATATTGTCTTTTGCGAATTTAAATTTGCATTATCGCGATTCTGCGACCGAACAAGAACACTATTTAACGGATTGGGATAAAATTCAAGATTTGATGAATTTGATTTATATTGCTGATTTTCAGATAGAAAAAGCGAAAGAAGATTTTAGAAATACCCAATCTTTGGCAGTTTTTCCAGGGGATGGCTTTTGGTATGTGGCAGGAGATTCTTTGAGAAAACCTACTGGAAATAACCGTTATTTTGATACATTAGAAAGTAAATTACAAGACTTATTTAATTAATTCATCATGGAACAAATATCCATTCAGTTAGAGGATCAAATTAAGGATACAATTAATCTTCAGAATAAATCATTGATTCGATTGAGGAAATCTGAGGCTTCTGAGCGGATAAAAAAACTTACATTACTTCAAGAATACATTTTGGGGCATCAAGATGAAATTTGCAAAGCCATGTTTGCTGATTTTAAAAAACCAGCTTCTGAGGTTATTTTGGCCGAGATAATGGGGATAAAGAGAGAAATTGCTCATACAATTTCTCATTTAAAATCTTGGATTAAGCCACAATCGGTTTCTACTCCACTCATTTTATTGGGTACAAATGCACATATTCAGTATGAATCAAAAGGATTGTGTTTAATCATTTCTCCTTGGAATTATCCTTTGAATTTGGCCATTTGTCCTTTGATTCATGCGATTGCTGCTGGAAATGCCATTATTTTAAAACCTTCCGAACTTAGTCCCAATACCTCTTCTTTTATCAAAAAAATGATTTCCACTTTGTATGATAAAAGTGAAGTTGCAGTTTTTGAAGGCGATGCTGGTGTTGCTAGCTTTTTATTGGATCAAAAATTTGATCATATATTTTTTACAGGTAGTCCAGCCATCGGAAAGCTGGTGATGAAAGCAGCTTCCAAGTATTTAACCTCTGTGACGCTTGAATTAGGTGGTAAATCGCCAGCAATCATAGATAAAGATGTTTCATTGGAAGCAACTCCGAAAAAAATTGCTTGGGGGAAGTTTTTAAATAATGGGCAAACTTGTATTGCACCCGATTATTTGTTTCTTCATGAGAAAGTCTATTTCTCATTTTTGGAAAAATTGGAAGTTGCAGTAGATGATTTTTACAATCCTAAAGGTGCAGGAATTCAGAATTCACCGGATTTTGCAAGAATTGTAAATCGAAAACATTTTGATCGTATTTCTCATTTATTGGAAGATGCCATTTCAAAGGGCGCAAAAGTGCTGTTTGGAGGAGAAATGAATGAAGCGGATTGTTTTATTGCACCAACCGTAATTACAAATTGTACTTTTGATATGCAAATCATGCAGGAAGAGATATTTGGGCCAGTTTTGCCTGTGATATCCTTCAAGCAAGAAGAAGAAATTATCGACTATTTAGAAGGGCAAGAAAAGCCTCTAGCTTTGTATGTTTTTTCTCAAAATAAAGAGTTTTCTGACTACATCTTACAAAACACTTCTTCAGGAACAAGTGTGGTAAATGATTGTTTGATTCAATTTGGTCATCCTTATTTACCCTTTGGAGGTGTTAATCATTCAGGAATTGGGAAATCAGGCGGACATTTTGGTTTTATCGAATTTTCCAATCAAAAGTCCGTTTTGGTTCAAAAAACCAATTTATTGAAAATGTTATATCCGCCATATACATTAAAGGTTCGTTGGATATTAGATTTTATTTTGAAATGGTTTTAAGGAATTTTACCATTTTCATTTTTTGCTTGTTGCTAAGTAATGTCATCTTAGCACAATCTTATTTTCCTATTTTAGATCAAAATCCCAGTCAATTAAAATGGCGTCAAATTCCTGTAGCCAAGACACCATTTAAAATTGTTTATTCTGCCAATAATGATTCTTTGGCTCAAATCACGGCCAATTATATTCAGAATAATTACACCAAAATTTCAGATGGTTTTAACGTTAAAGCCCATGATTGGTCGATTATTTTACAAAATCAAGGAGTAATTTCAAATGGTTTTGTAACACTGATTGCGCCACGCGTGGAGTTTATAATGACCAAACCACAAACACAATCTTTGATTTCTATCAATCAGTGGAATGAATTGCTTACTTCTCATGAACTGAGACATGTTTATCAATTTGAACGAACAAGAAAAGGTTTAGGGAAATTGGCCTTTTTGCTGTTTGGTAATTCTTTTACAGCGGGTGCTTCCACCTTGTATTTGCCCAATTGGCTTTTTGAAGGAGATGCGGTTGAAACCGAAACTAGATTAAACCCTACAGGAAGGAGTAAAATACCTCAATTTTATTTGCCCATGTTGGCTTATTTAAGCGAGTACCCTGTTCCTTCGTATGCGAAATTAAACGCTAGATCTTTTTCGGAACTCGTTCCTAATCATTATGTTTTTGGACAAATATTAAGTCAATCTTTCATCAAGAATTTTGGATTAAACTCGATGGATTTTTTGTGGGCTAAAACGTTCGACAAGATGACTCCATTTGCTTTTTCTAATTCTGTTAAGGCTTTGACTGGAAAATCAATCGATCGATATAGTTATGATTTATTTTCAAACATAAAAGATTCGATACAAAAGAATCAGCCAATTAATCAAGAAATCAGAATGGTTGTAAGCCCATCTATTCAATCGGGATATACCCGATACGATTATCCGCAATGGATTGGTTATGAAACATTTGTAGCTATTAAGTCTGGATTGGGAGCCATTCCAACTTTAGTGAAAATTGCAGGGAAAAAAGAAGTAGAATTAATGAAGCTGGCTCCGAAGGTCGACGATGAAATGTTGTCTGCCAACAAAGATTTTGTTGTTTTTTCCGCAATTAAATATCATCCCAGATGGGCTCAAAAACAAAGCTCAAAAATTGTAATTTTTGATTTGAAAAATAAAACGAAAAGATTTTGGGACATTGGATTAAAATGGATGAGTCCAAGTATTTCGTCTGATTCTAAATATTTATCGATTTTACAACAAAATGAAAATGGCACTTCAGAATTAATTGTTTTTGATTTTAACACCCAAGAAATCATTAATTCATTCCCTTTGGGGCTTAGTGAGGATCTTGTTCATCCCCGAATTTCTGATTCCAATCGTTTGGTTTTTATTCAAAAATCGAATGGTAAAAAGATAATAATCGTTTGGGATTTTGTCCAAAATAAAATCATTCATCAATTTGATTTAGGCTCCAACAATGCTTCACATCCATTTTTAAGTGATGAAAAGGTCTATTTTAGTGTTCCTCAAAACGGAGTTGATCAAATTGCATGCTGGGATATTACAAACAATAGGATCTATCGTATTACACAAACCAATTGGGGTGCCTATCATCCAGCTATTCATGAAATTGGCCACCGATTATTATATTCCAATTATACGGCCAAAGGAACACAAATAATTGAAAAGAAGGTAGTTGTTGATAGTCTTAGCTTATTGAATGTTGCTGGTGATGTCGACTTGTCTCATACAGAAACATCCGCTCCTTTTCAGAAATTTCCATCCAAAAAATATCACCAGTTTTTGAATATCCATAGTTGGGGGCCTTTTGCTTCTTCCCAAAATACGAATCAATTGGATCTTTCCATTGCTTCAAGAAATATATTGAATACGTTGCAAATTGGTGCAGGATTATCATACAATGCCAACGAAAGAGCTTGGAATCAATTCGCAAAATTTTCTTTTCAAAAATGGTTTCCAGTTTTTGACTTTTCATGGCAAAATGGTCCTCGGAAAACCAGTCTTTACATCGATAAATATACTCCTTTGGATAGTATTCGAACGGATTCTTGGCAACAAATGAAAATTGATTTTGGAATTCGATTGCCTTTTAATTTGACGCATTCCGCCTATCAAGAGAATTTAACTTTGGTTAATAATTATTCTATTTTACAAGTACAAGGCTATCAATTACCACTTAGATACAATACAGAAGCTTTTGATGGGAATTATTTTTCTACGATAAATCAACTTTCTTATTACAAATTGTTGAGTAAATCTGCTTTAGATGTACAATCGAGAAAGGGATTTATGTTGAATTTTTATTGGCAATCCATGCCAAAGGCGCAATCCATCAAATCTGAATTATGGTCTATTCAAACCAAAGTTTTTCTGCCTGGATTTACCAAGCATGATGGTATTTCTTTTAGATATGCCTATCAGCATCAGTTGAGTGGAAATTATTTTTTTGCTAGCCCTATCGTTATTCCGAGAGGTGATTTATACCAAAATTTTCAAGAATACCATTCGTTTTCAGTGGATTACAAATTCCCTATTCTTAATCGCTCAATTGATCTTGGTAAATGGCTTTATTTTAAACGGTTTAAAGGGAATCTTTTCTATGATTTCGGACAAGGTGTAAGTACTTCGAAAGTTTTTAGTTCGAATGCAAATTATCATTCATTTGGAGTAGATTTGTTATCACAAATTAGTTTTATGCGATTTTCGCAGGTAGTTGAATTAGGTGTAAGAGCTTTGTACAAACCTCAAACTAGGAATGTCGAAGTTTATCCTTTGGTTTTAGAAATAGGATTTTAGTGAAAAATATTTTTTATCTCCTTCTTATTACAATTATTTTTTTCTCCTGTGAAAATCAGCCGGAAAAAAAAGGTGATATAATACCTCCTAGTTCTGTTTTAAAAAATCCGATTAATCCAGTTAAATCACTTAAATATCTGAGCGCTCTCATTGAGGAAGATGAAAGTCCACAATTATATTATTTGCGTTCAAAAGCTTATTTTGACTTGCATGAATATGTAAAGGCATCTGAAGATATTGAAAAAGCCATGAAAGGCGGTTCGGATGATGTGGATTATTTGTTTTTATCCGCGTCTATAAAGTATCACTTGGAAATGTATGATGCCGCTTTGCAAGAATTAAAATTAGTGAGTAATTCTGATTTTGATGCAGAGGCGATTAATCAACTTTTTATTCAAATTTATTTGGCGAAAAATGAAGTGAAAAAAGCCAAATTTTATTTGTCTAAAATGAATGTAGGAAACATTAATCAATCAAAAGATCTTTTCTTTCATCGATTAATGAGTGGAGATTCCTTGCGAATCATTGACGAATTAAATCAATCAGCCTCCTTCATTGAAGCACCCATTTTTGTCACTAGATTCTATTTTCAAAATTACCGACCAAATAAATTTGATGTAAATTATCAATTTAAACTGCTTCAAGTGTTACGTAAATACCCTTCTGATCCACATTTGATGCGTTTTTGGGCTCGTTTTTTGTTTTCAATTAACCAAATTGATCGATCAGAAAAAGTTTATACACAAGTTGAAAAATTGCTGCCTAAAAATTCTTTTTTGGCTTTAGAAATAGGTGAATTTTACTTTCGATTAAGAAATTATACCAAAGCAATGGACTACTTTTCCAAAGTTCTCCCCAATACGTTAGCTTATCCCAAAGCCTTGGTGTATAAATCTGTTTGTTTGATTTACAAAGGGGACAAATTAAGAGGTTTACAAGTGTTAGATTCCTTGAAGCAGAATTATCCGAGCGAAACGAATTTAATAAAGATATTTTCAAGATATACCAAGCACCAAATGGAACCACTTTCCTCAAATACGGATTCTTTAGCTAATACTACCAATCAAAATTAGGTAAGGAAACTTTACTTTGCCTCAATATTTTGTACCTTTGCACAAATTTTTAAGTAATGATCAAAATCACTTTTCCCGACGGTCAAATCCGTAATTATCAAAAAGGTATTAGTCCAATGGAAATTGCCTTGCAAATTTCAGAAGGATTGGCAAGAAATGTATTAGCTGCCAAATTAAATGATCGTGTCGTAGATGCCTCTACTCCTATCGATCAAGATGCTGATTTGCAATTGCTTACATGGAATGATGAAGATGGGAAAAAGACATTTTGGCACTCCTCTGCTCACTTAATGGCAGAAGCTATTGAAGAATTATTTCCAGGTACGAAGTTTGGTATAGGTCCTTCCATCGAGCATGGTTTTTATTATGATATCGATTTAGGAGGAAAAGAATTTGGTTCAGATCAATTCAAATTGATCGAAGACAAAATGATTGAATTAGCTCGTCAAAAGAATGAATATTTGCGTAAATCAGTATCTAAAACAGATGCAATCGCTTATTTTCAAGAAAAAGGCGATGAATACAAATTGGAATTATTAGAAGGTTTAGAAGATGGGTCCATTACCTTTTATACACAAGGTAATTTTACGGATTTATGTAGAGGACCACATATTCCGCAAACAGGATTTATAAAATCTGTTAAGTTATTAAGTGTCGCTGGCGCTTATTGGAGAGGTGATGAAAAGAGAAAGCAAATGACACGTATTTATGCCATTACTTTCCCTAAAGCCAAAGAATTAGAAGAATATTTGTTCTTATTGGAAGAAGCTAAAAGAAGAGATCATCGAAAATTAGGGAAAGAATTAGAGCTTTTTGCATTTTCTGAAAAAGTAGGATTAGGATTGCCTTTATGGTTGCCGAAGGGTACTTTGTTAAGAGAACGTTTGGAGAACTTTTTACGTCGTGCGCAAGTACGCGCTGGATATTCGCCAGTTGTAACTCCACATATTGCTAGTAAGGAATTATATGTGACTTCTGGTCACTATGCTAAATATGGTAAAGATTCATTCCAACCGATTCATACCCCGGATGAAGGTGAGGAATTTTTCCTGAAACCAATGAATTGTCCACACCATTGTGAAATTTATAAAACAAAACCTCGAAGTTACAAGGATTTGCCGCTTAGATTAGCTGAATTTGGTACTGTTTACCGTTATGAGCAATCAGGTGAATTACATGGTTTGACTCGTGTAAGAGGATTTACGCAAGATGATGCGCATATTTTTTGTCGCCCAGACCAGGTAGAGAGTGAGTTTATGAAGGTGATAGATTTGGTTTTATATGTTTTCAAAGCCTTGGGTTTCAATGAATATTCGGCTCAAATCTCATTGAGAGATAGAGATAATCATGAAAAATACATTGGACGCGACGAGGATTGGGATAAGGCAGAAGCTTCTATTATCAAATCAGCTAATGAAAAAGGTTTGCCTACTGTGATTGAATACGGTGAAGCAGCATTTTATGGTCCTAAATTGGATTTTATGGTGCGTGATGCTTTGGGTAGAAAATGGCAATTAGGTACCATTCAAGTGGATTATCAATTACCACAGCGATTCGATTTAGAATATACGGGATCAGATAATCAAAAGCATCGCCCAGTGATGATTCACCGTGCTCCTTTTGGTTCATTAGAGCGTTTTGTGGCTATTTTGATTGAAAATACTGCTGGTAATTTCCCTTTATGGTTATCACCAGATCAGTTAGCAGTGTTACCAATTTCAGAAAAGTATGAGGATTATGCCAATGAGATCTATTTGAGACTTCAAGAAAAAGATTTGAGAGGTTATGTAGATCACAGAGATGAAAAAATTGGTCGTAAAATTCGTGATGCGGAAGTTAATAAAGTTCCATTCATGATTATTGTGGGTGAAAAAGAACAAGCTGAAGGTTTAGTAAGTATTCGTAAAAAAGGACAGGGTGATTTAGGCTCGATGTCAATTGATGCGTTTATTGCTGTGGCTCAAGAAGAAATACAACAATTAACCTACGAAACCTATAATAAATAAAGATTATCAACTTGTTGTTAGTCATAAGTTTGCAAATCCGTTAAAATTGATTTAGCTTTCGAATTAATAATTAACATAAACTAAATTTTTTCTATGGCTTTACGCCCGAATAACAATTACAGAGGAAATAAAAGAGAAGAAGAACCTTATCGCATTAATCAATTAATTCGTGGGGTTGCTGAAGTAAGATTAGTTGGAGAAAATGTTGAGCAAGGTGTTTTTGAATTTTCAAAGGCCATTGCAATTGCTGAAGCTCAAGGTTTAGATTTAGTAGAAATCTCACCCAATGCCACTCCTCCTGTTTGTAAGGTAATTGATTATGCTAAATTCAAGTATGATCAAAAGAAAAAGCAAAAGGAGATTAAGGCGAATGCTACTAAGACGGTTATCAAAGAAATTCGTTTCGGTCCGAATACGGATGAACATGATTTTAATTTTAAATTAAAACATGCTGTGAATTTCTTGAAAGAAGGTGCAAAAGTGAAAGCTTATGTTCACTTCGTGGGTAGAACCATTGTTTTCAAAGAAAGAGGTGAAATGTTGTTATTGAATTTCGCCAAAGGCCTTGAAGATGTAGGTAAGCCCGATGATATGCCTAAATTAGAAGGTAAGAGAATGAGTATCATCTTCTCTCCAAAAGCATTGAAGAAATAATTTCGTATTTTTTTATTTAACTAATATGGAATTCAAGGTATTTTATGTACTTTTGCGTTCCAATTTTACATTTAATTTTTACTATAATGCCAAAAATTAAAACAAACTCTGGAGCGAAAAAACGTTTCAAAGTAACAGGAACAGGCAAGATCAAGCGTAAGCACGCTTTTCATAGCCATATCCTAACTAAAAAAACAACTAAACAAAAGCGTAATTTAGTTCACGCTACTTTAGTTTCACCTTCTGATATGGACCGCGTAAATTTATTATTAGGTCTTTAATTATCAGTTAAGTTATTGTTCAACCAGAAATAGGGCAAAAAAAGTTTTCGAAAGAAACGCCTCATTTCAAAAAACAAAAATCGTATGCCACGTAGTGTCAACCATGTAGCTTCAAGAGCTAGAAGAAAAAAAATCTTAAAATTAGCCAAAGGCTTTTATGGTCGCGGGAAAAATGTTTGGACCGTTGCCAAAAACAAAGTAGAGAAGGGTTTGCAATATGCTTACCGTGATCGTAAAGTTAAGAAAAGAGATTTTCGTGGATTGTGGATTCAGCGTATCAATGCTGCAGTCCGCCAAGAAGGTTTATCTTACTCAGCTTTTATGGGTAAATTCAACAAGTCAGGTATGACGTTAAATCGTAAAGTTTTAGCAGATCTTGCAATGAATCATCCAGAAGCTTTCAAAGCAGTTTTGAAAAAATTGAGTTAATATCTCTGAAAGTCCCGAATTAATTTCGGGACTTTTTTTTTATCCCCTATCTTTGCCTACACAATTTTTGAAGGCTTTGAATTTTCCTCTATATTTTGATTATGCCGCAACTACTCCCGTTCATCCGAATGTGCTGGATACTTTGTTGCCTTATTTAAAGGATAATTTCGGTAATTCAGGTTCAAGTCATCATATTTATGGTTGGAAGTCGGCAGAGGCCGTTGAAACCGCTAGAAAATCGCTTAGCTCCTATTTCAATCTTCCTCCCTCCTCCCTTATTTTTACATCCGGTGCTACCGAGTCAAATAATTTGGCCATTCAAGGCTTCCTATCTCATTTGCCTCATGGACATTTAATTACTTCTCAAATAGAACATAAAGCTGTTTTAGATGTTTTTAAACAGTTGGAGAAAAAAGGCTGGGAAGTGACCTATTTGGCACCCAATCAAAATGGTGAAATTATACCTCAAGATGTTCAAAATGCGATTCGACCCAATACCCAATTGATTTCCTTAATGTGGGTCAATAATGAAATTGGGAGTATTTTAGATTTATCCAAAGTCGTACAAATAGCCAAGAATCATCAAATCGCTTTTCATAGCGATATGACCCAAGGTTTAGGAAAATTGGAATTAGATACTCATTCTTTGCCTGATTTGATGTCTTTTTCAGGACATAAACTATATGCCCCCAAAGGAATTGGTGGATTAATCATTTCCAACAACCGAATAAAATTGAATCCCATCGTTTTTGGGGGAAATCAAGAACGAGGATTACGAGCTGGGACATTAGCAACGCATTTAATTGTAGCCTTGGAAGCGGCTTTTCGTTTATTTCCAGAAATGATTGCTCAAAACAAACAATTTGAACTTTGGAATAAAAAAATGATTCAAAAGCTTCAAACTACCCTTGGAGATAGAATTTTGATCAATTCCTCCGCTCAAAATTCCTTGCCGCAGATCATTAATTTTTCAGTGTTGGGGGTAGACTGGGAAGAGTTGTTTCGAATGACTTCTAAATTAGCCTTATCGAATGGTTCTGCTTGTAATGTCAAATCGCAATTACCTTCGCACGTATTGAAAGCCTTAGGTCGAACAAATGAAGTAGCTTTATCAAGTATTCGATTTTCTTTTGGAATGTTTACTACAGAAGAGGAAATAGATTTTGCTATGGAATACTTGATTGAACAAATGAATAAATTGTAAGAATTATGAAAGAATGGGTTCAAATTGTTCAACATATTGAAAATAACATAGAGCATTCGCAAAATATAGCCTTAGCAACTGTTATTGAGGTTGAGGGTTCTGCTTACAGACGCGTAGGTGCTCGAATGTTGGTACTGGAAGATGGTACTTGGCTAGGAAGCATCAGCGGAGGTTGCCTTGAAGGCGATATGCTGAAGAAAGCTCAATTGGCTATGGATTCTCAAGCTTACAAAATTGTTACCTATGATACTCGAGAAGAAGATCCCTTTGAATTAGGCATCGGATTAGGATGTAATGGTAAAATTGTCATCTTGATTAATCCTTTTAAAGATCAAATTATTGAATTTTGTCGCAGCCTTAAAAAAGCTTTAGATGCACCGAAAGCAACTTGGTTGCAATCGACTTGGAATTTTACGCAAAGCGATCAATCGACTATCGTTGAATTAAATTCAGATAAAAATACTCAGTTAAAGACCCAGTTGATCATTGAAGATGAAATATATCAATTGACAGAATCTATTTCACCTCAACCTCGAATTTGGATTGTAGGGAATCAATTTGATTCGGTAAGTCTGATTTTGAATTGCCAGCAATTAGGCTGGAAAATATTTTGGGTAGGAAATGTCCATAAAATGAAGTCTAACTACAAAAAGCATTGTGAAAAGGTATTTGATTGGGCGGACGATTTAAACATTTTATCTTCTGATTATGTGGTATTCATGACGCATGATTTGGATAGAGATGTAGAAATGATGGAGAAGTTGGCTGATAAATCGCCATTTGCCTATTGGGGAATTTTGGGTCCTAAAATAAGGATGGATAAAATTTTGAAACAATTGAATGATAAAGGTGTTAGTATTAATGCAGAAAGCATTTCTTCGCCTATTGGTTTAGACTTGGGTGCAGAAGGACCTGATGAAATTTCCATTTCCATTTTGGCCGAAATTCTTGCAAAAGTTAACGAGCGATCAGCACAACCTTTAAAAAATAGAAAAAGCCCCATTCACACATCTGAATAATGAAACAAATTAACGAATTAAAATTAGCGATTCAACCTTTTCAACATCAATTATATCAACATCCTATCAATCAATATATTCAATCCAAGCATCATTTGGAGCGTTTTATGCAGTTCCATGTTTTTGCTGTTTGGGATTTTATGTCATTGGTCAAGAAACTACAAAAAGATTTAACCTGCATTGATTTACCTTGGAAACCTGTCGGTACTCCTGATACTAGGTTTTTAATTAATGAAATTGTGCTAGGTGAAGAATCGGATGTGGATCAATTCGGAAATATTACAAGTCATTTTGAATTGTATTTAAAAGCTATGAAGGAACTTGGGGTAACTCCTTTTGATGAATTAAACCAATTATTGCTTTGTAATACTGTCAACGAAGTAATTGAATGTGTTCAATCTTGTTCTTTAGATAAAGGAATTTCTGATTTTTTAACTTTTACTTTTCAAAGTATTCAGCATAAGTCGACACTTGAAATTGCTTCTATCTTTACTTTTGGTAGAGAAGATTTAATCCCAGGAATGTTTCAACATATTGTGGATAGCTTAAAAAAGGAGTCGCCTGAAAAAATCGACACCTTGGTGTATTATTTAGATCGTCACATTGAGGTAGATGGAGATCATCATAGTCAATTGGCATATCAAATGATGGAATCTTTATGTGGTTCAGATGAACGTAAATGGCAATTGGCCAAAGAGTCGGCCATAGAATCCTTGAAAATCCGTATAGCTTTGTGGGATGCTATCGTGCAATAAAAAAGGTGAATGAAATTTGCATTCATTCACCTTTTAAATATTATTGAATCTTGAATTATTTTACTTCCTCAAAAGCGACATCTTCCGCTCCTCCATTGGAGTCAGCATTGTTTTCTTGAGTTGGATTCGCATCTCCTCCTTGATTTTCAGTCGCCGCATACATTTCTTGTGAAGCAGCTGTCCAAGCAGCATTTAATTTTTCTAATCCAGCATCAATAGAAGCGATATCTTGAGAAGCATGAGCCGCTTTTAATTCTGTCAAAGCAGACTCAATTGCAGATTTATTTCCTTCTGATAATTTCTCGCCATATTCTTTCAATTGCTTGTCAGATTGGAATATCAAAGCATCAGCTTGGTTAATTTTTTCTACTTTCTCTTTTTCTACTTTATCAGAAGCTTCATTCGCTTTAGCTTCATTACGCATCTTTTCAATTTCAGCATCTGTTAATCCACTTGATGCTTCAATACGAATTTTTTGCTCTTTACCTGTTCCTTTGTCTTTCGCTGAAACATTCAAAATACCATTGGCATCAATGTCAAAGGTGACTTCAATTTGAGGTACACCACGTTGTGCAGGAGGTAAACCATCTAAGTGGAAACGTCCTAATGAACGGTTATCTTTTGCCATTGGTCTTTCTCCTTGCAAGACATTCAATTCAACGGATGGTTGATTGTCAGCTGCTGTAGAGAATACCTCAGATTTTCTAGTTGGGATTGTTGTATTTGACTCAATTAATTTAGTAAATACACCACCCATTGTTTCAATACCTAAAGAAAGTGGAGTAACATCCAACAACAAGACATCTTTCACTTCTCCAGTTAACACTCCACCTTGGATCGCTGCACCGATAGCAACTACCTCATCTGGATTAACTCCTTTAGAAGGTTTCTTACCAAAGAATTTTTCTACTTCTTCTTGGATACGAGGGATACGTGTAGATCCTCCTACCAAGATTACTTCATCAATGTCAGAGTTGGTATAACCTGCGTTCTTCATCGCTCTTTTGCAAGGCTCTAAAGTACGTTGAATTAAACTATCTGCAATTTGTTCAAATTTAGCGCGAGTCAATGATCTAACTAAGTGTTTTGGAATACCGTCAACTGGCATGATGTATGGCAAGTTGATTTCAGTAGATGCTCCTGAACTTAATTCGATTTTAGCCTTTTCTGCGGCTTCTTTCAAACGTTGTAAAGCCATTGGATCTTTACGTAAATCAATGTTTTCGTCATTGATGAATTCTTGCGCTAACCAGTCAATGATTACTTGATCAAAGTCGTCTCCTCCTAAGTGTGTATCACCATCGGTTGATTTAACTTCAAAAACACCATCTCCTAATTCTAGGATCGATACGTCGAAAGTACCACCACCTAAATCGAAAACAGCAATTTTCATATCCTTACCACCTTTGTCTACGCCATAAGCCAAAGCGGCAGCAGTAGGTTCGTTGATGATACGTTTTACTTCTAATCCTGCAATTTGTCCAGCTTCTTTCGTTGCCTGACGTTCTGCATCATTAAAATAGGCAGGAACTGTAATAACTGCTTCAGTAACTGTTTGTCCTAAATAATCTTCCGCAGTTTGCTTCATTTTAGTTAGAATCTGAGCAGAAATTTCTTGAGGAGTAAATAATCGATCTCCAATGCGAACACGTGGAGTGTCGTTATTTCCTTGCTCAATATTATATGAGATTGTTTTTAATTCTGAACTTACCTCTGAGTATTTTTTACCCATGAATCTTTTTACAGATGAGATAGTATTTTGTGGATTTGTTATCGCTTGTCTTTTCGCTGGATCACCCACTTTACGCTCTCCATTCTCTAAAAATGCAACAATAGAGGGAGTTGTTCTTCTACCTTCTGAGTTAGCAATTACAACTGCCTCATTTCCTTCCATTACGGCCACACAAGAGTTGGTGGTTCCTAAGTCGATTCCAATAATTTTTCCCATGATTATTTTTTTAAATTTTGCATTATTCTAACAAGGATAGTGCCAATGAATTAGGGAATATCTAATTCTGCCATATTGTCAGATTGAAATAATTTTTGACTTATTTTAATGGACAAAAGCCCTTATTTGTTATATTTGTTAGTTATTTTAAATGCGATAAAATGTCAAATGATCAAGATTTTACGTGGGTCAATGAACCTGAGCCACATAGACAAAGAACAAGAGAAATCATCAAGAAATACCCAGAAGTAAAGAAGTTGATAGGTAAAAACCCTAGCACAATGATTTGGATTTTAGCTTGTGTGGGACTTCAAATCTCATTAGCATATTTTCTGAAAGATTCATCTTGGTGGTTAATTGTAGCAGTAGCTTGGTTTGTTGGAGCTTTTCCTACCCATACATTGTTTGTCTGTATTCACGAAACTGCTCATAATTTAGTTTTCAAGAAAACTTCTTGGAATGTTTTTGCTGGAATTATTGCTAATTTTCCTTCTTTAATGCCAACAGCTATTTCCTTCAAAAACTATCATTTGAAGCACCATGCATTTCAAGGTGTTCATGAATTGGATGCTGATTTACCTGATTATTGGGAAGCGAAGTTGATCAATAATTACTTCATCGGAAAAGCAATCTGGTTAATGTTATTTCCTTTCTTTCAAGCAATTCGTACCATTCGTTGCATCGAGTTGGCGGTATTTGATCGCTATGTGATTATGAATATTGTGGCTCAATTGGCCTTCGATGCTTTAGTAGTTTATTATTGGGGCTGGCCTGCATTGGCCTATATGGGATTAAGTTTCATGTTTTCAGTTGGTTTGCATCCTTTGGGAGCAAGATGGATCCAAGAGCATTTTTTGGTATTGGATAAGAATCAGGAAACTTATAGCTATTATGGTGGCCTAAATGGCATTAATATGAATGTGGGTTACCACAACGAGCACCATGATATGCCTTCTATTCCTTGGAATAATCTGCCTAAATTGAAAGCAATGGCTCCTGAGTTTTATGATAATTTGAAGTACCATACTTCGTTTGTGAAATTATTTTTCACTTTCTTATTCTCTCAAGAACTTGGTTTATATTCTCGAATAGCAAGAAAAGAACGAGGTGGAGTAACGTTGAAAGATGTATCTACACCAGATTTAGATTTATTGAAATAAGTATTTATTTCAATGCACAAAAAAAAGGCTGCTTATCATTAAGCAGCCTTTTTTTATAGGGGTAATTGATTATTTAACAACTATCTCGCTATTGCCTCCGATGGAATAGGATTGGTTGTGAATCGTAACTTTTAAAGATGGACTAGACAAATTCTTAATTTGAACTCCTTCCCTGTTGACAATCACCTCTAAATGATTTTCGCGAAAATTGATCTTGAATGAATATTCATTCCATTGTTGAGGTAAAAATGGTTTGAAATGCAATTCATTATTTTGAACAATCATTCCTCCAAATCCTTTCACAATCGACATCCAGGTTCCCGCCATACTTGTAATATGGCATCCATCTTCTGTGTCATTATTATAATCATCCAAATCTAATCGAGCTGCACGCGTATAAAATTCATAGGATTTATCCTCTTTACCCAATTTAGCAGCTAAAATACTATGCACACAAGGACTTAAAGAGGATTCATGAACGGTAATCGGTTCATAAAAGTTGTAATTTCTTTCTAATTCTTCCAATGAAAAATCGTTTTCAAAGAAATACATACCCTGTAAAACATCAGCTTGTTTGATGTAGCAAGATCTCAGAATTCGATCCCATGACCAATTTTGATTGATAGGTCTTTCATTGGATGGAATGGATCCTACAGGTGCAATTACTTTGTCTAAGAAACCATCTTGTTGTAAATAGATGCCTTTTTTCTCATCGTTTGGATAATACATCAAATCGACGATTTTTTGAAAATCCTTTAATTCATTTTCTGAAAATTGACAGATCTTAAATTTATTAAGAGCTTCTTCTGGATAGTTTTTAACTATTTCTTGATGTATCTCTATCGTGTATTTCAAACACCAGGCTGCAAGGTAATTGGTGTACCAATTATTATTAACGTTGTTTTCGTATTCATTAGGTCCAGTAACGCCTAACATGACAAATTTTTGTTTGTCTTCAGACCAATTGACTCTTTGTGCCCAAAAACGTGCTATACCAATCAAGACTTCCCAACCATATTCCACTAAATGCTTGCGGTCTCCCGTATAATCTACATAATCTTTGATGGCATAAGCAATCGCTCCATTTCTATGAATCTCTTCAAAGGTAATTTCCCATTCATTGTGGCATTCTTCCCCATTCATGGTAACCATTGGGTAAAGTGCAGCACCGTTTTTGAAACCTAATTTGCCCGCATTTTCAATCGCACGATCCAATTGTTTCCAACGGTAAATCAATAAGTTTTTAGCTACTTTACTAGGAGCTGTTGATAGATAAAAAGGCACACAATAGGCCTCTGTATCCCAATAAGTAGATCCACCATATTTTTCTCCGGTAAATCCTTTTGGACCAATGTTTAATCGCTCATCTTCTCCCGTATAAGTCTGATTTAATTGGAAAATATTGAATCGAATGCCTTGTTGAGCTCCAACATCCCCTTTGATGACGATATCATTGATTGCCCAGCGTTCCTCCCAAGCATTGGCTTGCTCAATTAACATTTGGTCAAATCCTTTGGAAGAAATCCTATCTAAATAAGCTGATAATCTATTTTCTAATTCAGCAACTGGATGATTTTCTGAACTTAAATTAACCGCATATTTAACAAGCGTTATTTTTTCATCGATTTTGGCATCGATTGAATAAGATAATGAGGTGTATTTTTCTTTGATTTCAGGGATGGCCTTCAAATCAAGTTGTTGGTTTCCTTGATGAATGGTTAATTTTTGACCCGTTATTACATCAAAGCTTGTTTTTTTTGTTTTAGACCAAACAAAAGACGTATTTTCTTTCGTTCCTACTTTTACTTCATCCCAAAACTTTTCATCGTAATTGGAATCTTTGTTTTTGATATCTCCATCTACGAAAGCCTTTACGTCTATTTTACCAGAAAAATTCAGCGGAGTAATCGAATAAGAATAAGCTCCAGATTCGTCATCTTTTAAACTATTGATTCGAATAGATTCAATTTTTACAGATTTTCCATTGGGTAATGTTATTTGGCAAGTTCTCTTAATATGACCTTCTTTCATATTAAGTTCTCTGTAAAATTGGTCAACCTTTGAAGTATTTAAATCCACTACTTCATTCTCAATCCTAATTTCTAATCCTAACCAATTCGCAGCATTTAATACCTTTGCGAAATATTCTGGATAACCATTTTTCCACCAACCAACACGCGTTTTATCTGGGTAATAAACTCCTGCTACATAATTGCCTTGCAAGGTTTTACCTGTAAAGGTTTCTTCAAATCCTCCTCTTTGGCCCATTCGTCCATTTCCTAAAGAAAAAACAGATTCAGTTATCTCATTAAATTCAGGATGAAATTGGTCTTCAATGATTTTCCACTCATCATGCTTAAGGTATTCTTTCATTTATTTAGAATTCACGGTATTTTTTATCCTACAAAATTATTTATAATATTAGAACTTATGCTTTCAGTGCTATTCTGTTTTTAAAAATCGAGCAGTTCTTTGGCATTAATACCCAAAAATGTTGTGATTACTTTATCTGCGCCCTTTAAATTTTCAGGGATTCCAATACCAATGGTTTTCATATTAGCCGCAATAGCTGCATCAATTCCTGCCTGTGCATCTTCAAAAACAATGCATTCGGTTGCCGAAGTTTGTAAACCCTCCGCTCCTTTTAAAAACACTTCAGGGTCTGGTTTGCTTTTAGTGACTTTATTCCCATCAATAATTACATCAAACCAAGGCAGCAATTGGGTTTTTTCTAAAATGACAACTGCATTTTTGCTGGCTGATCCCAATCCAATTTTATAGCCCAATTCTTTTATTTGGGCCAAAAAATCCAACACTCCGGGTAAAATTTCATTCGGATTCATGTTGGAAATCAAATTTAAATAATTGTCATTTTTCTCTATTAACCAGGCGTCTTTTTGAGATTGACTAGCTTCAGCTCCGGCCCAATCTAAAATTTTGTTTAAAGATTCAACCCTTGAAACACCTTTCAATTGTTCATTTTGCTCTTCTGATAGTTGAAAATTGAATTGTTCTCCCAATTTCCTCCATGCTTGAAAATGATAGATTGCGGTATCTACTAATACTCCGTCTAAATCAAATAGACACACCTTATATTTTGTCATGATTTATGATATAAATTCGTTTGATTCAACAAAATTATTATTTTTACACTTGGCAAAAAAGTAAAAAAGACAGTGCTAGACTGTTTATTTTCATTATTTGATATGTTTAAAATAAATATTCACATCTTTCTTTGTTTTTTGTTGATCCTACTACCATCCTTCATTGTTAAATCTGATTCCAATATGCCTAAAAATACTTCTGATAAATTTGTTGTCTACCAAATGATGTTTCATTTGTGGGGAAATAAAACCACTGATTTAAAAATGAATGGATCTTTGGCAGAAAACGGAGTCACTAAATTTGATGATGTTTCTACCAAAGGATTAAAGGCTTTAAAGAAGAAGGGATATACGCATTTATATGCTACCGGTTTAATTGAACATGCCACCATGGAAGATATGAGTGCTTTTGGATCTCCTTTGGATCATCCAGATGTAGTTAAAGGTAGATGTGGTTCACCATTTGCCATCAAAGATTATTATGACGTTAATCCATTTTTTGCCAAAAATCCATCCAATCGCTGGAATGAGTTTGATCAAATGTTGCAACGCATTCACAAAGAGGGTTTACAATTAATCATCGATTTTGTTCCCAATCATTTAGCCCGCCAATATCACTCTGATCAAAAACCGAAAGGTATTACTGATTTTGGATCAAATGATCGGAAAGACACATCATTTGATATAAATAATAATTTCTATTATTTACCCGGAACGCAATTTTCCATCCCCAATGGGGTTCAATCACCGGTTCAATCACCGGTTCAATCAACGATTCCTTATGTAGAAATTCCTGCCAAAGTCAGTGGTAATAACGTTTTTTCCGCACAACCTTCTATCAATGATTGGTTTGAAACAGTGAAATTGAATTATGGAATCGATTTCCAAAACCATCAACAAAAGCATTTTGATCCTATACCTGATACTTGGAAAAAAATGTTGGAGGTGTTGAATTATTGGACTTTAAAAGGTGTGGACGGATTTCGTTGTGATATGGCTGAAATGGTTCCGGTAGAATTTTGGGAATATGCTATTCCAAAAATCAAATTGCAAAACCCCCATATCATTTTCATCGCTGAAATTTATCAACCCAATTTATACAAAGATTATATTTTCAAAGGTGGATTTGATTATTTATATGATAAAGTAGGTCTATATGACGCTTTGCGCCGTTTGATGGAGTTAAAACCAGAAGCCAGTACACAAGATATTACGCGAGTTTGGCAAAATGAATCGGGAGATTTTTCTAATCATATGTTGCGATTTTTGGAAAATCACGATGAGCATCGCTTGAATACTCCCGCTTTTGCAGCGCATAATTTTTGGTCAAGCATTCCTGCGATGGTCATCACTGCTGCCTTGCATGATGGTCCTTTGATGGTTTATTTTGGACAAGAATTTGGCGAAAAAGCGCAAGACAAGGAAGGCTTTAATCAGGCAGACGATCGAACAAGTATGTTTGATTTTTGGGCTGTAAATACGCATCAGAGATGGTTGAATGAAGGAAAATTTGATGGTGGATTGCTCAATCATTTTGAAAGACAAGTGGATCATTTTTATACCGATTTGTTAGCGTACATCAAAAAAAATAAAGCCATTCAAAACGGTCAATTTTTTGATTTGCAATATGCCCAAAATGACTCTTATCCAAAGGATAAAATCTATTCATTTTTACGATATACCGAAAAGGAGCAGTATTTAATTGTATGTAGTTTTGAGCCCAAAGAAACTCGTACATTTTCCATCGAAATTCCAGAATTAGCCTTGGGTATGATGGGCCTAAAAAATTATCAATTAATTGAAAACAAATCATTTATTTCACCAGAGAGCCCAGAAGATGCCAATATTTCGAATGGAATTTTAAGGCTCCCGGCAAATAGTGTCTGTATTTATAAACTGACTAAACCATGAAAATTTTTCAAAAACCGCGTTTATCCATCGCTGAAATCTTTAATATGAGCCTTGGATTTTTAGGGATCCAATTCGGCTTTGCTTTACAAAATGGAAACGCCTCTCGTATTCTTCAAAGTTTTGGAGCTGATGTCGAACAATTGTCTTGGTTTTGGTTGGCAGCGCCCTTAACAGGAATGATTATACAGCCCATTATTGGTTTCTATTCTGATCGCACTTGGAATTTTTTAGGTCGAAGAAAACCTTTTTTCTTAAGTGGTGCTATTTTAGCTGCTTCTGCCCTCTTGTTTTTTCCCCATTCTGGAGCATTAGCTAGTTTTCTGCCACCCATTTTCGTAGGTGCGGGAATTCTAATGATGATGGATGCTTCCTTCAATGTGGCTATGGAACCATTCAGAGCATTGGTGGCAGATAATTTACCTGAGGAACAAAATACGTTAGGATTTTCCATCCAAACCTTTTTGATTGGTATTGGTGCGGTTTTAGGTTCTTGGTTACCCTATATTTTGGGTAATTATTTCGGTTTATCTATTGAAGCTGGCGAAGGGGAAATACCCGAAAATGTGAAATATTCTTTCTACATTGGTGCTTTGGTTTTTATTTCTGCGATTGTTTGGACTATTGTTACAACCAAGGAATATTCGCCAAGCGAGCGAGAAGAGATGGGCTTTCAAGAAGATTCTTCCAATGATACCTTATTTTCGGTTTTTACTTACATCAAAGAAATGCCAAGTACCATGCGTCAATTGGGTTTGGTTCAATTTTTCTCCTGGTTTGCCTTATTTTCCATGTGGGTTTTTAGCACGCCTGCCATCGCTAACCATGTGTATGGATTAGCGCAAGATGACCATAGTTCAAAGATGTATCAAGAAGCGGGTAATTGGGTTGGAATTATTTTTGGAGTGTATAATGGGGTTTCAGCTATTTATGCCATTTTCTTACCTCGAATTGCTGCCAAACTTGGAAATAACCGAACACATGCTCTTTCATTAGTTGCCGGTGGAATAGGATTGATTTCCATTTATTTTATCTCTGACCCTAACTGGCTAATTGCTAGCATGATAGGTGTTGGAATGGCTTGGGCAAGTATTTTAGCAATGCCTTATGCCATTTTAGCAGGATCTATTCCTATGAGTAAAATGGGCGTTTATATGGGGATTTTTAATTTCTTTATTACTTTTCCTCAAATTGTTAATGGAATCATTGGTGGTCCCATTGTTAAACATATTTATGCAGGAAATGCCATTTTTGCCATTGTAATGGCAGGAATTTTCTTTATTTTAGGAGCTATTTCGGTTCTTTTAATAAGAGAAAAATAAAATGCGCTATCGTTTTTGGATTTTAACTTGGATTTTTTGTATTCCAACTCTTTTGTCGGGTCAAATTTTGACAAAGGAGCTCAAAAGGCATATTGAAAATGCTAGAAGTTCCCATCAACCCATAAAAATAGCTGAACATTTTTTAGGTTTACCTTACAAGGCATTTGCGCTTTCCAAAGAAAATCCAGAACGCTTAATTACAGATTTAAGTGGCTTTGATTGTGTAACTCTTTTTGACAATCTTTATGCCTTGTACACTTCCAAAGGAGTCGATTCTAGCTATTTAAAGCAATTAATCAAAGTTCGGTATTATCACCCTGGAAGTGTCACGTATGAAAATAGAAATCATTATTTTTCTTCTACTGTGAAGAAATTAGGTGATGTCGGTGAATTGAATCAAGTCCAAGATGCAGCATTTGAAGTGTCAACTCCAAAAAAATTAGATGTGCTTTCGCAATTTCTAAAAATGAAGCATTATCAAATTTCATTGGATTCCATTTTAAAGATGGAAAAACAATTTAGTAATCAACATTTGACCTATTTTCCAACTAAATCAATACCCAAAATTTCACACCTTATCCATGAAGGAGATTTGGTTCTGTTTTTGACAAACCATGAAAACATGGATTTTCACCATGTAGGATTTTTAGTTAAAAAGGGGAAAAATTGGCACATATTACACGCTTCTCAACAATACAAGAAGGTCATTGTTTCCCATGAAAGCCTGCAGGAATACCTGCGAAAACGCCCCTCTTTTCCAGGAATTCAAATTTACCACCTCAATCTGCCATGAAAAAATACAACTTTGATCAAGTCATTGATCGCAAAAACACACATAGTTTTAAATGGGATAATGTTTCCTATGACAAGGAAATGATTCCTATGCCCGTGGCAGATATGGATTTTGTTGTGGCTGATGAGATTTTAACCGCTTTGGATAAAATCAATCAACACGGTATTTTAGGTTATTCCATTGTGCCTGAATCATTAAAATTGGAAGCACAAAAGAAATTAAAGGCCGATTATCAATGGGAAACGGAATTAGATTGGCAAGTATGGATTCCCGGAATCGTTCCAGGAATAACCGCTGCTTGTGCTGCTTTTTGCGATGAAAATCAGGGGATATTAACTCCTATTCCTGTTTACCATCCATTTCATTTAGTGTCAGGTTGGGTAAATAAGCCTTTATTGACTTTTCCAATGGTAGAAAAAGCAGGCAGATGGACCTACGATTTCGAGGCATTTGAAAATCAATTAAAGAAAAATCCCGGTGTATTTCTATTTTGTAATCCACATAATCCCGGCGGAACTGTATTTAATCAAAGTGAAATAAATCGAATCATTGAATTATGTCAACAATATGATTGCATGATTATTTCTGATGAGATTCATGCCGATTTACGAATTCATCCGCAATCGGAACATATTTGTATTGGAAAATCCATTGCGAACTCCACTCCTGCCATCAGCTTTTTTGCTACAAGTAAAGCCTATAATACGGCTGGATTGGGTGGTTCTGTGGCGATCATTCCGGATGAAAAGACTAGAAACCGATTTTTGAAACAAACTTTTGGATTTTTTCCCATGCTTTCTCGTCATAGTATTGACGTCATGTTAGCGACCTATCAATACGGTCAAAATTGGCTGAATCAATTGTTACCCTATTTGAAGGAAAATCATGATCTTTTATTTGATCGAATAAACGCATTGAAAGGTTTAAAAATGTTGCCTTTAGAAGCAACTTATTTGGCTTGGATTGAATATGATGAAAACCTTTTGGGCGATTTTCAAGCTAAATTATTTGATAAAGGTGTGCATGTTTTGCGTGGGGATCAATTTAAGGGCAAGAATTTTATACGCTTGAATTTCGCTTGTCCAAAGTCCATATTAGAAGCAGCTATTACCATTATTGAGGAGACAATTCATGAAAATCCTTAAATCTTTTTTGTTTTTTTTAATCGTTCTTGGACTTTCCTTTTTCCTTTTTTGGATGGTGAAAATGGAACAAAGTGATTCTGTGGATCCCAAAGATACTATTGAATATCAGAGAGTTATTGGTCAATCTACTTTAAAAGTTCCAACAGAAGAATCGATAATCGATTCCAACGATGTGCTTAAGACATTTTATGCAGATTTTGAAGGACAAATAGTTCAGAAAGATAAAAATGTTCAATTGACCATTTTAAAAAATGGAAATTCGATTTTTGAAAAATTCCTTTCAAATGTTAGCATTGCCCAACTGATTAGTTCAGATTTGAATGGAAATGGTTTTCCAGAGTTTTGGGTAAAATTAAAATCAGGTAAAAAAAATCAATTTTATGCTTTTGAATATCATAAGGCCCAAATAAAAACCTTAAAATTTCCCCAATTAATGGGGCGTCAAAGTTTTGGTTTTGCTGGAAATGATACGCTTTATATTGAGAAATCTTATTTGGTTAGAAAATTTGACTTTAAAAATGATACTTTTTCCGATTTGTTTAATGGGAAAAGAGCATGTTTTTATACATTTGGGCTGGATGACAGTTTTACGTTACAAAGAACTTTAGACTATGAAAATGAATAATGATATGAATTTACGATCACAACAATGGTTTGGTAAGACAGGGAAAGATGGATTTATTTACCGTGCATGGATGAAAAATCAGGGTATTCCTGATGATTATTTTCAAGGGAAACCAGTTATTGGTATTTGCAATACTTGGTCTGAATTGACTCCTTGCAATGCGCATTTTAGAGAATTAGCAGAATTTGTTAAAAAAGGTATCATTGAAGCTGGAGGATTTCCTGTGGAATTTCCGGTGATGTCATTGGGTGAAACTTTGATCAAACCTACCGCCATGTTATACCGCAATTTGGCGAGTATGGATGTGGAAGAATCGATCCGTGCCAATCCAATTGATGGTGTGGTCCTAATGTGTGGTTGCGATAAAACCACTCCTTCATTGGTGATGGGCGCTTGTTCGGTGGATTTACCTACTTTGGTGATCTCAGGAGGACCTATGATGAAAGGTAAATTCAAAGGCAAAGAAATTGGAACCTCAGACGTTTGGCGTTTTGCTGAAGCCTATAAATTAGGTGAATTGACCCAATCAGAATTCATAGAAGCAGAAGCATGTATGGCACGTACACCTGGCCACTGTGCCGTGATGGGTACAGCCTCTACCATGGCCACCATGGTGGAAGCTTTGGGATTGTCTTTACCTCAAAATGCGGCTATACCAGCAGCAGATGTAAGACGAAAGGTGTTGGCTCAACATTCAGGAAGAAGAATTGTAGAAATGGTGCAAGAGGATTTGAAATTATCCAAGGTGTTGAAGCGCGAAGCCTTCGAAAATGCCATCCGTGTGAATGCCGCTACAGGTGGTTCGACCAATTTTGTGATCCACTTATTGGCCATTGCCGGACGAATTGGTGTCGATTTACATTTGGATGATTTTGATAAATTTTCGAAATCCATTCCTCTTTTGGCCAATATTCAGCCTTCTGGGGAACATTTCATGGAAGATTTATACTATGCGGGCGGTTTACCTGCATTGATGAATCAAATGAAAGAACATCTTCATACTTCCATTATAACGGTGAATGGTAAATCAGTGGGAGAAAATATTGCCAACACTCCTATTTATGATGCTAACATCATTTCAACCATCGATGCCCCTTTTAAAAAGGATTCAGGAATTTCAGTGGTGAAAGGAAATTTAGCTCCGAATGGTGCAGTGGTGAAGCCATCTGCTGCCTCTCCTGAATTATTCAAACACCGAGGAAAAGCGGTTGTATTTGAAAATATTGAAGATTATCACGCTAGAATTGATACTCCCGAATTAGATATAGACGAAAATTCAGTCATGGTACTGAAAAATGTGGGTCCAAAAGGATATCCGGGTATGGCCGAGGTGGGTAACATGGGAATTCCGAAAAAGCTTTTGGAAAAAGGCGTTAAAGACATGGTTCGTATTTCTGATGGCCGTATGAGCGGAACAGGATTTGGAACCGTTATTTTACACGTTTCTCCTGAATCTGCTGCAGGTGGACCTTTGAATTGGGTGCAAAATGGCGATTATATTGCCCTTGATTTGGAAAATAGAAGCATCAACTGGGAAGTAAGCGAAGAAGATTTAGCGATAAGAAAAGCCAATCAACCATTGGTAAAACCGAAAATGGACCGTGGTTATGTGAGTTTATTCATAGAACACGTAGAACAAGCAGACCAAGGTGCGGATTTCGATTTCTTAAAAGGCGGTTCAGGTTCAATTGTGACCCGAGACTCGCATTAATTCTTTATGTATGTTAAAGTTTATTGTAACAGGTGCTTCACAAGGAATTGGTTATGAGATAGTTAAATCTATTTTATTGAAAGGTGATTTTGTGATTTTGAATGATAAAGATGCGGAGCAAACGGCATTGGCCACTCAACAATTGCATTCACTTGGCTTAACAAATTTTGTTACGCTGGTGGAAGATGCAGCTTCAGGGGGCTTTTTGAATCAATTAGATCAAGTCATTGAATCTAGCCCAGGAACATTGGCAGGCGTTGTTTGCAATGCGGGAATTACCACTTTTGGCGATTTCTGGACGTATTCCAAAGAATCCATGGAGGAGATTTTGAGAATCAACATCAAAGGAACCTTTTTCTTGATTCAATTAATTGCCAAAAAACTAAAAGAGCAGCAATTACCAGGAAGTATTGTTTTAACATCTTCAGTGACAGGACACATCGCTCACCCTGATTTGGCAGTGTATGGCATGACCAAGGCAGCATTGAATCAATTAGCCAAGAATTTGGTCATTGATTTGTCGCCTTACCAAATTAGAATCAATACCGTTTCGCCGGGTGCCACTTTGACAGAAAGAACCTTATCTGATACCAATTACCAGCAATCATGGTCTGAAATAACCCCAATGGGCAAACCAGCGACCGTTGGAGACATTTCTGATGCCGTTCTTTTCTTTTTATCGAATCAATCTAAACACATTACTGGACAATTTTTAGTGGTAGATGGAGGTTGGACCTCCGTGGGTATTCCTCCTAAATAGTTTAAAATTGAATAATATGTTACTATTTGATGCACATTTGGACCTAAGCATGAACGCCATGGAATGGAATCGTGATTTAAGAGCTTCCTTGGATGAGATTAATGAGCGAGAAAAAGGAATGAGCGACAAACCTGACAGAGGGAATGCGACCATTTCATTGGATGAATTGCGCAAAGGCAATATAGGAATCGTAGTAGCCACTCAAATTGCCCGCTATGTAGCCAAAGGATCTGATTTACCCGGATGGCATTCGCCAGAACAAGCATGGGCGCAAACACAGGCGCAATTGGCTTATTATAAAAGTTTGGAATATTTGGGAGACCTATCTCCTATTCGTAATACGGCGGAATTAGAAGCTCATTTGGAATATTGGAAGCAGACAACAAAAGCCAAAAAGAAAATTGGTTATATATTGAGTTTAGAAGGTGCCGATTCTATTTTGAGCATGGAGCATTTGGAAATGGCTTATTCAAACGGTTTGAGAGCCATTGGTCCAGCGCATTATGGCCCAGGAAGGTATGCCCAAGGAACCAATGCCAGTGGTGGATTAGGAAAAATGGGTAGAGAATTGGTTCAAAAAATGGAGCAATTGAACATCATATTAGATGCCACGCATTTGTGTGATGAAAGTTTTTGGGAAGCCTTGGAACACAACCATGGGCCAGTTTGGGCGAGTCACCAAAATGCAAGAGCCTTGGTCAACCACAATCGCCAATTTTCCGACGAGCAATTCAAAACCCTCATAGAACGCAAAGCAGTAATAGGCATGCCCTTAGACGCCTGGATGATGGTCCCAAATTGGGAAAGAGGTAAATCTACCCCAGAAAGCATGAACGTCAGCCTAAATACCATGATAGACCACTTGGATCACATCTGCCAAATAGCAGGCAATGCGCAGCACGTAGGCCTAGGAACCGATTTAGACGGCGGCTTCGGAACAGAACAATGTCCGAAAGACCTAAAAACCATTGCTGATTTACAGAAAGTACCTGAATTATTATCCAAACGAGGTTATTCGGATTCGGATATTGAAGGAATTTGTCATGGGAATTTTTTGGGGTTTTTGAGGAGGGTTTGGGCTTAGTTTTTAGTTATTAGTTATTAGTTATTAGTGTTTTGGAAGTTAGTGAAAATAATTTTGGTTGAGTAAAAAAAATCTAATCACTAATCACTAACAACTAATAACTTTTTTCCTATCTTTAAGAGATTTTATAACGGCTAACCATTAATAGCGCACACAAGACCCCTCCGGACTGCCCTATTTTTGTTGGGTAGGCTATCTTTTAGTTAGCAAAAGATTTAATAAATAGTTTCACCTAATTAAATCATTATTGTTTACGTGTAGCAACTTGTTAGCTTGAGATAACTAAAAAATTTAATAGAGTCAGTTTTTTCTAATCCACTTCATTTAATATGGAATTATCAGAAAAATTTTTAACCGAATTACAAAGACGACTTAAAATTGGTAATCGCAAGGGTGTTCACTTGAACGCAATTCCTGCAAACTCGCGTTACAAGTTTGACTTAAACCGCCTTTCTCATATTAATAAAAACCTACCTGAAAATTTCATTAAATCGTTACTTTCAGAACAACCTCTAAAATTCCGAATTAGTTGGAAAGAAAATGTTTCTGATTTAAACACACTTTTCGAAGAAGAGGAAACGCAATTGGTTCGTATTGCAAAAGCACTTGAAAATCTAATCAACCAAACAGAAGCAATTGAATCCGAAAAAGGAATAAATACTTTTGGCTTTGGCTTTCCTATTTTGGCAAGACGCGACAAAGCCGATAACAAACTGACTGTTGCACCAGTTTTGATTTGGAGTTTACGAATCAAACGCACAAAAGAATTTAATACTTGGGAAATTTTACGAAACGAAGAAGATCCAATTTATATCAATGAAGTTTTAATAAATCACTTGCAAAATGATTCAAGTGTTGAAATAGAACAAATACCAAGCGAAATGCTTGATGACGGACTAATTGAAAAAGATGAACTGATTGAAATTTGCACCAAACTCATAAAAACTGTAAACACAACATTACCTGACGATTTACAAGAAACTTTTAGAAAGAAGTTAGACAAAGTTGTTTCAATCGGAGATAAAGCACATTACGAGAAATTATCGTTAAACTCCACAAATTCATTTATTGAATTTGGGGGTCTGTTTTCAATTTTTGAAGTTCAGAAACAAAACATCATAAATGATTACGGTAACTTAATGGCTTTAGAAGGAATTAATATTCCACTGGATGATTTGGAAGGTCATTCGTTTCAATCTATTACATCGGTTGAAACCGACCCTTCACAACAAAGCATTCTAAATTCATTAGAAAAGTCAAGAAATGTATTGATACAAGGGCCACCTGGAACGGGAAAAAGTCAAACACTTACAGCGGTACTAGTCAATGCACTTGAAAACAACAAAAAAACGATTGTTGTTTGCGAAAAAAGAACAGCACTTGAAGTATTACACAATGCTCTTAAAGAAAAAGGATTGGATTATCATTCTGTCTTAATTCGTGATATTATTAAAGACCGAAAAACGGTTGTTGATTCTGTAAGAGATAGAGTTGATAATTCTGAATATAAATCATACACTTACAAATCTTCCAAAGAAAATTTGGAAAACATTGTCAATAAAGCCAAAATTATAATTGAAAACATCAACGGAAAACATCAAAAAATTGACCAGAGAATAATTGGTAACAAATCTTGGACTGATGTAGTTGGTAACTTCTTGGCAGAACTTAGAAACAATGAGGATGATAGCAAGTTGAATATTGAAAAGACAGGTTTTACATATTCACCAGAAGAATTGAACAAATTGCTTGACCTTGTTCGAAAAGGACAATCGCTTTATGTCAACTTTTCACCGATTGAGTCAAAATCGTTTCTTAATTCACTAAAATTAGTTGGCGACAATCCTTTCATAATCGAACAAGCAATCAATGATGACTTTGATAATTATGTCAAATATTTGAGAGACATCAAAAATCTGTTAGAAACCAATAGAATTGAGTATTCTATTCTTAGAAAAAATGAATTAACACAGCAGATTGAGAAGATAAAAAAGTTAACATTTGAAATAGAAACGATTTTTGAAAAGAATAAAAGCAACCCCCACTTAAATGATGAAAATAAAATAAATGGTTTTGGCTTTAAATTTTTGTCGGTTTTTTCAAAATCAAAAAAGGAAACCATTTCAGATTATTTGGAGTTACAAACTAATTTCCAAAAACTTGAAGAATGTCTGAAGCTTACGAAAGACCTAAAACCAATTTTGTTTTCAGGAACATTAAACGAAAAATTAAATTGTTTAACAACATTAAAAAAAGATATCGTAAACGTTCAAAGTGAGTTTGATACAAAAATTCAAATCGAGTTTCAAAAAATCAGTTTACTAAAAACGAATCAAACAGAGATTGGCATTGAAAGTTTGCCAATACTTCAAGACAAAGTAAATAGTTTAGCTGGTAAATTTAATTCTGATAATTGGACAAAAAGTGAATTAAAACCAAGTGATTTCTATTCCTTCATTTCTGAATTAGAAAATCACATCGAAGTCAAGAATGACTATTTCAATTCTGAACAAGACGAATTTCTAGCGGAGTTTAAATGGTTTCAATTCTACAATGGATTATCCGAAAATGAAAAAGTAATAGTAAATGAGTTGAAACCAAAATCAAATTGGAGAAAACCGTTTTTAATTTTCTATTTGGATTCATTACTTCGTGTTTCCGCAAGCGGTGGTAATTTACCCACAAACGATGAAGAACATAAAGAACTCAATGCAACGTTAAATGGAATTGAAAAAGAACAACTGAAATATATTAAACAGTTTTGGTATTCAAAGCAAATTAGTGCGACACAATCATTTGTTCAAAACAATGGCGGTTTAACGGTTGAAAATCTTTATAACAAAAAAGCCAGTTTTAAAAACAAAAGACATTCGTTAAGACAAATTATACAAAAGGACGCTGATTTGTTTTCAACGTTCTTCCCCGTTATTTTGACTTCGCCTGATGTTGCCAGTAACTTGTTCAAAGGAATGAACGGCTATTTTGACATTGTTATGTTTGACGAAGCAAGTCAGTTGAGATTGGAAGATAATTTGCCAGCCATTTTGAAAGGCAAACAAATCATAATTGCAGGTGATGAACACCAAATGCCACCATCAAATTATTTCAGTAAAGTGTTTGACGGTTCGGTAGAAGATGAAGAAGATATTGACGAAGAAGAAAGCGTAATGAAAGTTGATAAAGACGATATTTTGTTGTCATGTGAATCACTTCTTGACTTCGGTGCAGAGCTGAATTTTCAAAAAAAACATTTAGATTTTCACTACCGTTCACGACACCCATTTTTGATTGATTTTTCAAACTATGCTTTCTATAATCAAAGGTTGAAACCATTGCCAAACAACTTTGACTATGTTCCAATAAAATACATTCAAGTAAACGGCACTTTTTCTGACCACACAAATGAAGCAGAAGCGGAAATGGTTTTATCAATCATTGAAAAGAACATTAACCGTTTGCCAAACGGAAAATACCCGACAGTTGGAGTTGCTACGTTCAACATTGCACAACGTAACTTGATAAAAAGTAAAATTTTGGAACGACAAAAGTTTCCGAAATATGAAGAGTTCAACGCAAAAATTCAGGAATTGGAAGAAAACGGAATGTTCATTAAAAACTTAGAGAACATTCAGGGAGATGAAAGAGATGTAATTATTCTTTCAACTACTTACGGAGTTGGAAAAGATAAAAAATTTGCACAACGTTTTGGACCAATTAACCATTCGAAAGGTTACAAACTTTTGAATGTAATCATCACAAGAGCCAAGTATAAAGTTTATTGCTGTTCATCAATTCCAGAGCAAGTTTTTATGAACTACAAAGAATACTTGACATTAGAAGGTTCAAATAACAAAAGAGCTGTGATGTATGCGTATTTGGCGTATTGCAAAGCAGTAAGCGAATCTAACAATGAATCACGCTTGTCAATTCTTACATCACTTGCAGAAAACACAACAAATAGTTCAGGTATAAATCCACAAGATTTTGGCGAATTAGAATCACCTTTTGAAGAAGAAGTTTATCAAAGTTTGGCAGACCATTTCGGAACAGAAAAACTAATACCACAATTACAATTTGCAGGTTTTAGAATAGATATTGTTTACGACCCGAAAAAAGTTGGTGTTCCAAAAATTGCAATTGAATGTGACGGTGCAAAATATCATTCAAGCAGAGAAGCATATTTATACGACAAATACAGACAGAAGATTTTAGAAAATCACGGTTTTGTGTTTCATAGAATTTGGAGCACAAATTGGTGGCGTAATTCAAGCAGAGAAACGAAACGACTTGTAGATTTCATCAAACAGACAGAAGAAACGGTAAACGGAAACACAAAAGATTATTCAAAAACCGCTAACGCATTTACAGACGACATTGTGATTCTGGAAAATTACGTTGCTCAAAATTCATTTATTGACATTGAGAAAGACGGATATACAATTCAAACAATAGAGGAAGAACCACCTGTTGAGACAAAAATGTTTGCCAAAGATGTTGTAAAACTAAACAGCAAAGTACAAGTAAAATATGTCAATAATGGTAAGGACATCAGCGTCTATATTGTATCCACAGAGAATAACAAAAACGAGAAATCAGACGGTTTTCAAAAGGTTTACTACAAATCACCTTTAGCTCATTCCTTACTTGGACAAAAAGTTGGAGATATCGTAAAAATTGGTAACATTGACAATTTTGTGGAAATATTAAAAATTGATAATTGAATGTCAGTTTAATTACATCTGGTGTTTAACGTTATTTTATACATTTAAGATTTTTTTTATTTAAAAATGACTTTTTCACAAATTATCATCCGCACTTCCAAAAGCACTCAGCTTCATAATAAAAATGGTAAATATGAAATTCTGCTAAATAATGAAATCCAGGCTGAGCTGGATTCTATTAATCACAAACAATTCTTTACAGTTGAAAGCGGGAAAAATATCGTTCAGATTAAAAATGAAAATACGATCATTGAAAAGGAGGTTATTTTAAAAAATGGTCAAATAATTACCTTTACGATTAATGTAAGTGTAACGTATAAAATGGGCCTAGGCTTTATGATTGGAATTGCATTAGCGGGTTTTATCATTCAATTTTTTATCGCTAAAAAGCTGATTTTACCTTTAAATTTTATTCCATTTATCTCATTACTTCTCTTTAAAAAAGATTCGTTCCCTAATAGCTTTGAAGTTACGTGTAGGAAATAAGGCATATTGATGCAAGACTTTGTAAATGGTAGATGAGTATGTAGATGCATTCTTTAAATTTTTATAGTATTAATGGGATTTTCAGGACTTATTTTGTCACTAAATTCAAACGACAATATCTAAAATTGAACCATTTAATTTTGTAACTTAATCAATTAGATAAAAATAGTTGAAAATTCGTGTGCGAATATAGGTTCCAGTGTTCATTTTTTGGCACATGATCAAGAGAGTTCATTGAATATAAAGAAATTGATTTTTTAGTTTTTATGACAATTAAATCAAGGTTTTACAAAAGTCTTGTCCTATAATTTTTCTATTTTAGCACATTAAAATTTTTTGAATTACTAAAATGAAGTTTGAAGAGAAAATATCACTTGAAAAAGTGTTTGAGAAAGAATATAAAATTAAAAATATTGAATTAGAAAGCAATAAGGAGGCAGTGATTACTCATTACTTGCATAATAGTCAGAATGGTATTTCTCAATTTTTTAAAAATGATGCAGTAAAATTCACAAAGGAAATTTTACAATATAAATATCCAAATGATTCTATTACAAATTCTGTTTCAGAAGAAGCTTTACAATATGGAATTTTTGACATTTTAAATATTCCATTTCCGTCTGTTAAAAATCCTAAATTTAAATTCATTGACCTATTTGCGGGTATTGGCGGCTTCCGACTTGCCATGCAAAATTTAGGTGGAAAATGTATTTTTACGAGTGAATGGGACAAAGAAGCGAAGAAAACGTATAAAGCAAATTTTGGTGAAAGACCTTTTGGTGACATAACAAAAAAAGAAACAAAAGCTTTCATTCCAGACGGTTTTGACTTGCTTTGTGCAGGTTTTCCTTGTCAGGCTTTTTCAATTGCTGGTAAACGCGGCGGGTTTGAAGATACAAGAGGAACATTGTTTTTTGAAGTGGCAGAAATCATTAAAAGTAAACAACCTAAAGCAATTTTTCTTGAAAATGTTAAAGGGTTAAGAAACCATAATGGAGGAAAAACCTTGGCGACAATTTTAAATGTGTTAAGGAATGATTTAGGTTATTATGTTCCTGAACCTCAAATTATTAATGCAAAAGATTATGGGGTTCCACAAAATAGAGAAAGAATTTATATCGTTGGATTTCATCCAAGTACCAATGTAACAAAATTTGTTTACCCAAAACCTTTGGAAAAAAGGGTGACTTTTGCGGAAATTAAGGAAAAAGAAGTTCCAGCAACAAAATATTTCCTTTCAAATCAATATTTACAAACATTAGTCAATCACAAAGCTAGGCACAAAGGTAAAGGGAACGGTTTTGGCTATGAAATAATTCAAGATAATGAAATTGCGAATGCAGTAGTTTGTGGAGGAATGGGTAGAGAAAGAAATTTGGTTTTAGATCACAGAATTACGGATTTTACTCCTACAACTTCTATAAAAGGCTCTGTGAATCGTGAAGGAATTCGAAAAATGACACCTAGAGAATGGGCAAGATTGCAAGGTTTTCCTGACGAATTTTTAATTCCGGTGGCTGATGCATCTGCATATAAACAATTCGGTAATTCTGTAGCCGTTCCTGCTATACAAGCAACTGCAAATGAAATATTAAAATTAATTTTAATGAAATGAATAAATTAAATCAATTGGGTATTACTGTTGGAAAGGATAATAAAGCTGAGGTTGTTTTTGATAGCCTTTTTCAAAGTTTTATGAATGTGGAATATAAAAAGCCATCGGATTATATTAATACTTATTGGAATGCATATCAGAAACATCCAGAAGGCAACAATAATTTAAACGGTAAAATATTTGAATACATTTTGGCAACATTGTTTGTTCGAGAAAATATCCTTCCCTTGTACATGAGTGCAAAAGTTGCTTTTGTTCCAAATGTAATTTACGATTTAATGTTTTATACAGCGGAACGTGGGCCAATTTGTATTTCAGCAAAAACAAGTTTGCGCGAACGATACAAACAAGCCGATCTAGAAGCAATTGCGTTGAAGTATGTTCACAGAAAAGCATTAAGTTATTTGGTAACACTTGGAGTAAAAGAAGCAGAAAGTGTTAAAGCTAAAATTAAAAGCGGGGACGTAATTGGTCTTGATAATGTTATTGTTGCAACAAGTGATGACTTCAATAATTTAATTAATGAGTTGAAAACATTTAAGTTTTCTGAACCTCCTACAGTTAAAGTAATTGAAAGCAATCAAATAATAACAATAGAAAAAGTTATAAGTTTGAAATAGTATTTGAAAAAATACTTAATTAATAATTTAAATATTTAGTTTATCCTGACATTTAAACTATAATTAATAATATTTATTAAGGTTTAATTTCAGTAAATAAACTTTATAAGTTAATTAAGACTAATAAATATTATTTCTTACTTAAATCGAAAGTTTTCTATTCCTCCCCATCACCACCCACTCACCTACTTTCACCCCATTCTTTATCACTTGCAAGTTTTGAGTTAAGTTAATTGTTGGACAAACGTGATATGGTTGCATCACAATCACATCACCTACTGCATATTGGCTTGAATCCCCTACTTCAACAATTCCGTGTTCTTCGGATTGACTCATTAATTTGAATTCGGGATTAAATAGGAATCGTACACGATTATCAATGGAATTTTCAGGGGCAACGGATTTATGGCCCATGTCCAAGCAAATGGTGTGATTGGTGGGTTTTGAAATAATTCTGCTTACAATATAAACTGCTTGCTCTAGGCTGTGCTCTGGATATAAGGCTTGGTAACCGGCATCGGTGAAGACAAAGGTGCCGGGACTGCAAGTAAATTGGTTTTCTGAGTAATGCACCAAAAAACTGGGTGTACCGCCTACTACGTATTCTAAATGCGGAAATTGTTCGTCCAAGGCTTTTTTCAAGGTCCAGAATTCAGCAAAATCATGGCCTACATGTGCTTGGCGATCTGACATCTCTTTATCTCTGATATGTCCATCGTAAGTATGTATGCCTTTTAAATAGATATTTGTACAAGTATTTAATTCTTCTATCAATGCCAAGGCTTTTTCGGGCATAATTCCCGTCCGATTCATCCCAACATTCAAATCAATATATAAATTCAATTGAATTCCTGACTGTGTGGCTACTGTTTGATATTGATGCAATGCATCCTTATCATCAAAAAGTGCTGAAAAGGTAGTCTTTGGGTACTTTTGGATCAATTGGATCAATCGTCCTACATGTGGACCCGTCAATTGCATGGATATCAAGACATCTGGAGCTTCTGACAAGGCTAATAATTCAGCTTCAGCAATGGTAGCAGCTTTGAATTTGGTCACTCCAGAAGCCAAAAGCATGTCATTAACTTCCTTGGTTTTATGGGTTTTGATGTGTGGTCGCAAGCGATTGACATCCCCTACTTTTCGAATGACCCAATCAATGTTTTTTTGAACAATATCCGGAAATACAATGACTCCTGGAGTTTCAATTTGACTAAAATCTATTTTCATTACAATAATGCTCTATCTAAATGCACATAACCGCCGTCCACATGTATCAATTGCCCAGTGGTATGACTGGATTTGGGCGACATTAAAAACGTAACCATGCTTCCCAATTCTTCGGCAGTGGTCATGCGCTTTCCTAATGGTATTTTTTCTTTGATTTCTTCCAATGTTTTGTCAGGATCAGGTAATGTTTTGATCCATCTGTCATACAAAGGAGTATAACATTCTGCCACAATCACGGAATTGACACGGATTTCATAAGGTAATAATTCCACTGCCCATTCACGGGTTAAGGCATTGCGGCCTCCATTGGCTGCGGCGTAAGCAGATGTTCCACCTTGCCCCGTTTCGGCTGTTTTTGAACCAATGTTGACAATGGCACCTTTGGATTTAATCAAATAGGGTAAACAGGCTTGCGCCATTAAATAATAATGAACCAAGTTGGAATGCAAGGATTTCATAAATAGCTCATAATTTCCTTTCGCCAATCCTACTCCGTCATTAATTCCTGCATTGTTCACCAAACCATCAATTCTTCCAAAAAAAGTAGCAATTTCTTCCACTACTTTTTGGCATTCTTCTGGATTCGAAAGCTCCGCTACAAAAGAAAAGCCTTGTCCGCCTGTGGCATGAATTTTTTCAATGCATTTTTCATTGTCCGCTTGGTTTCTACCTACAATGGCCACCATGGCCGATTCCAATGCCAATGCCTGACTGATTCCTTCTCCAATTCCTTTGGCACCACCCGTTACAATGATTACTTTCTCCTTTAATCCTAAGTTCATAATGCTTTAAATTTGATAAAATTGACGACAATTTTGCTCTTTGATTAATATTTTTTCTGTCGGACTTAATGACTCAATACACGTTTCAAAGGTTTCCAGCCATTTTTCCAAAGCTCCTGCTACTAAAACCACAGGATAATCGCTACCGAACATCAATCGTTTGGGACCAAAAACATCTAAAGCTGTATCAATAGAAACTTTGATTTCATCGCTTGTCCATGTTTTCCAATTAGCTTCTGTTATTAAACCCGAAATTTTGGCAGAAACATGTTCTAATTCTTTATATCCATGAATGTTTTTTTTCCAATCGGATAAATCGCCTGAAACAAATGGCGGTTTAGCCAAATGATCCAAGACCATTTTTTGGTTCGGGAATTTTTGAGCAAATGCCACACTGGCAGTTAACTGATGCGGATAAATTAAAATATCATAGGTGAAATCAAATGCTTCCAATTGTTGAATACCCTTTAAAAAAGCAGTTCTTTCAAAAAATAATGGGTCTTTTTCTCCTTGAATTACATGTCTAAATCCACGCAATGCCTCAAATTGAGAAAAATATTCTAGCCGTTCCTCAATATTGTCAGCTTGTAAATCCACCCAACCTACAACACCTTGAATAAAATCATTTTGTTCTGCCAAAGCCAATAAAAACAAGGTTTCCTCCTCAGACGAATCCGCCTGAACGGCCACGAATGCATCAATTCCTTGTTTTTGAAAGATAACAGATGACTCATTCGGATAAAAATCTTTCCGAATTTTGATCATCTTTGGGGTAATCCATGTATCCCTCTCTGGCTGATAATTCCAAAAATGTTGGTGAGAATCGATCATAACAATTTAATTATGAATTATAAATTATGAATTATGGATTATGGATTATGGATTATGGATTATGGATTAACATTTAAATTACTGAGTGTTTGAAAAAATCATAATTCATAAATCATAATTCATAACTCTTTGCGACCTGCTTCTGCTCTCCCAAACCATCCATTCCCAAGGTAACAACATCACCTGGTTTCAAGAAGATAGGTGGATTAAATCCTAGACCTACTCCGTGCGGAGTTCCTGTGGAAATGACATCCCCAGGCAATAAAGTCATGAATTGAGAAATGTAAGAAACTACTTGTGGGACGTTGAAAATCAATTGATTGGTATTGCTCGTTTGAAATCTTTTACCATTGACATCCAACCACATGTTTAATTGATGAACATCTGAAATTTCGTCCTTGGTAACTAAAACTGGTCCTAATGGTGCAAATGTGTCGCAACCTTTACCTTTTGACCAATTACCACCTCTTTCTAATTGAAATTCTCTTTCTGAATAATCGTTATGAAGGCAATATCCGGCAACATAATCATAAGCATCTTTTTCTTCTACATAGGATGCTTTTTTACCAATAACTATTGCTAATTCTACTTCCCAATCGGTTTTTACTGAATTTTTAGGAATGATTACTTCGTCAAATGGGCCGCTTAATGCGCTGGTACTTTTGAAAAATAAAATGGGTTCCGTTGGAATAGCTGCGCCTGTTTCTTTGGCATGGTCTGCATAATTGAGTCCAACGCAAATTATCTTGGAAGGTCTTGCGACACAAGAACCGATTCGATCAATGGATGTTATTTCAGTTAATGATTCATTTGAAACAATATTTGCCAATTTTTCAATGCCATTTTCCTCAAAAAAACGTTCATTAAAATCTGTAAAGAATGGTGAAACATCGAAATATTTATCTCCGATCAATACAGCTGGTTTTTCTTGATTTACTTGGCCAATTCTTACTAATTTCATTCTTATAAATTTTTAATAGTATCCCACATAGTTTCAGCTAGAAATTTGTTTCCTGCTTCATTTAAATGTACTCGATCAGTTGTTAAAATGCCTGAAGCTTTATTTTCTATGTTATTTTTTACTTCATAATCCATGAATGCTTTTCTTAAATCAATTAATTTACAAGCATTGGTTTCAGCAATTCTTTTGATAATAGCTGAATAAGCATTCAAATCTCCATCATTTTCATTGCTGTTATCAAATTTCTCTCCAATGACTGTTGGTGTGCAAATAAGTACTTGACTACCAGAGTTTTGTATCTTTTTGATTAAAGCGTTGTAGAACCTTTCGAATTTGTCAGCATCTGTCCCTGTTCTTGAAGATGTTTTATGCCAAACATCATTGATACCAATATAAATAATCACAATTTGTGGTTTTTTAGCAATGACATCATCCTCATGGCGAAGGTATAAATCGTATATTTTATTGCCACCAATTCCTGCTCCTATCAATTCGTATTTACCTCCCAATCCTTTATCGGCAATCATTTTGGTCATTTGAGTAATGTAACCTGTTGGCCCCACTCCTGCTTGAGTAATAGAATCTCCAAAAAATACGATTCTGATTGGATTTTCAGCTTGAAAAGAGCTTATACTTAAGCTTAAAAAAAGTAAAACGGCTGTTAATTTGGTTTTCATAGTTTAAAAAATTAATTGTTTAGATAAATAAATCCACCATCAATGGGATAATCACAACCAGTAACAAAAGAGGCCTCATCGGAGCATAAATACAATGCTAATGTGGCAATTTCTTCTGGTTTTGCCATTCTTCCAATGGGTTGGGTGTCTGATAATTTTTGGAACATTTCCTCCTGATTATTGGGATAATTTTTGGCAATAAATCCATCAACAAACGGTGTATGAACTCTTGCCGGAGAAATGCAATTGCATCGAATTCCTTTGTGTAAATAATCTTTGGCTACGGATTGTGTCATAGAAACGATGGCACCTTTGGACATACTATATCCAAAACGATCTGGAATACCTACTGTAGAGGCAACAGAAGCCATATTTAGAATAACACCTTTTTGTTTGGCCACCATTCCTTTGATGAATGCCTGCATACAATGGTAAGCACCTTTTACATTAACATCGAAAATATGTTGAAAGTCCTTTGGCTGAGTATTTTCCAAATTCCCTATTTGTGCAATTCCCGCATTGTTGATTAAGATATCAATTGTACCAATGTTAGTGGCAACTTCTTCAACAGCGAGCAGGTCAGTAATATTGACAAAATGTATTTGCGACTTATTTTGAATGGATTTTACCTCATTAATTGTACCTATGCTTGTTGGATTTTCTAAATCCAAAATATGCACCTCAGCACCCTGCTGAGCAAAAAGCAAAGAAATCGCTCGGCCTATCCCAGATCCTCCTCCCGTAACAACTACTTTTTTTCCGGTATAATTAAACATCATATTATTAAAACAAAATTTGTCGACTGCATGGGTCGGAATTATTATTATATATGTCAACCGCAAGGGTCGGAATAACTATTATGTATGTCGACCGCATGGGTCGGAATTATTATTATATATGTCGACCGCGAGGGTCGACACTACCTCATACCTCATACATCTTACATCTTACATCATACATCATACATCATACATCATACATCAAAGAGAAACCCCTCTTCTCCAAAACATAAAATCATCTTGTCCCAAAATCATTGCTTTGGTATTAATTTCTCCAGATGCTAATTGAATGACATATTCCAAAACCTCTTCACCCATTTCTTCAACCGTTTTGTCTCCAGAAATAATAGGACCACAATCGATATCGATGATTTCAGGTAATTTTTCTGCCAAACGAGTATTGGTTGATAATTTTACCATAGGTGAAATAGGATTACCTGTTGGAGTACCTAATCCAGTTGTAAATAATTGCACCGTTGCTCCTGCTCCAGCCATTCCAGTTGTAGCTAGAACATCATTTCCTGGAGTACAAACTAGATTTAATCCTTTTTTTGTTGCGTACTGACCGTATCCTAATGCATCTACAATGGGTGATGTTCCCGCTTTTTTAGCAGCTCCTGCCGATTTGATTGCATCTGTAATAAGTCCATCTTTGATATTGCCTGGAGAAGGGTTCATGTCAAATCCAGCGCCGATGGCTGCTGCTCTTTTGGCATATTCACGCATTAATTTGCCAAAATTATCTGCTACTTCTGCATTGACAGATCTATTTTGAAGCTCTTGTTCCACACCACAAAGTTCAGGAAATTCAGCTATCATCACAGTTCCACCTAAAGCGACCAATAAATCGGCTGTGTGACCAATGGCAGGATTAGCCGAAATACCTGAAAATCCATCAGATCCTCCACATTTAACTCCTAGTCGCAAAGCAGATAAAGGGGCTGGTTTGCGTTCAATTTTGTTGATTTCAGTAAGTCCAGCAAAAGTTTTCAGAATGACTTCATTTAACAAGCTTTCTACGCCACTTCCTTCATCTTGTTGTTGCTCAAAATACAAAATAGGTTTAGAGAAATTGGGATCTTTCTCTTTTAATATATTTTTGAACACATCGATTTGAGAGTGTTGACAACCTAGACTTAATACTGTAATTCCACCTACATTCGGATTTAAGCAATAACCAGCCAATAGTGCACATAGATGAAGCGAGTCATCCTTGTTTTCTCCACATCCACTTTCATGCGTCAAAAATTTGATACCATCTATGTTTTTAAAAAGAGGGCTTTTTTGAATTAATTGGACATTTTTGTCAAAATCTAATTGGATATTTTCAGGTTGTATGCCAGACTCATATTGTTTTTTTAGAGAAAGGACCTTATCGGTATAAGGATCATTTTGTTGAAAACCCAAACCTTTGATAAACGCATTTTTTAAAATCTCAATGTTACGATTTTCGCAAAAAACCAATGGGATAACTAACCAATAATTTTCGGTTCCGACTTGTCCATCCGCTCTATGATAGCCATTAAACGTTCTGTTTTTGAATTTATCTACATTAGGAGGCGTCCATGAAAAATCTTTTTGTTTTCCTTGAAAATCTTGAGAAGCATGATGCAAATTAAACGTATGAATTAAACCGCCTTTGGGAATATCTTGTGAAGCATGGCCTACCAATACACCATACATGGTTGCATTTTGACCTTTTTTAATTTCTTCAATCGTGAATTTATGTTTCGCATTGATATCATCTTGTAAGACAATTTCATTCCCTTGGTGCTGAATAATTGTCCCTTTTTTTAAATCCTGCAAGGCAACCAATAAATTGTCTTCTGGATTTATTTGTAGATAAATAGATTTCATTTGATAAATTATAAACTAAATATTTGTTTCGTTAACACCCATTTTACACCATCTGGCGTATTGGGTAATGTTTTTTGGTACTTTGACATTAAGGTTTCCCACCTTTGAACGTCTTGATTATTTTGGTCTATCCTATTTTTATTTTCGAAACTAAATTGGTCATCAGCTAAAATTTCCATCACCAAACGATCTTCGAATCGAAATAAATTCATCTCAAAGATACCAGCTTCTAAAATACTTTTTTTTATCGCTAAAGGAATATTTTTGTGATGTTCCTCATATTCATTGATTAAATCAGTTTGATTCTTCAAATCTAACAATAGAATAAACTTTTGCATATTAATCTGTTTTAATTTGAAAACCTTTAAATGCGTAATATACTATAAATACAAAGCAAATTAAAGGTATAAACAATGCCAAAGAAGTTCCTATTTTAAATAAAAATGCAGTAATTGGAGGAATAATAGCGCCACCCGCAATCGACATGATAATCAATGAAGAAGCTAATTTTGAACCTTCTCCTAAATCTTTACAAGCCAATGCAAATATGGTTGGAAACATGATGGATTGGAAAAAATACACCATCATCAAAGCAACTATTGCAAAAATTCCACCCCCGAAAATAGCAATTAACATGGATATTACTGCCCCGATAGAGTAAATTCCCAACACTTTATTGGAAGCATATTTTCCCATAAAATACGTTCCAACAAACCTTCCTAACATAAACAATAAAAACGCAAATGATGCGTGAAAGCTCGCTATTTGAGTTGCACTCATGGAATCGGTTACTTGATAAATTTGATTGACAATCCATAAATTCGAATTTTTCGCCAAATCCAGTTTTATATCTACGAAATTTCCCCAAATAGATACTTGAGCTCCAATATTCAGAAACTGTGCTAAAATCCCAAGTGCCAAATGCCTGTTTTTCAATAAACTAGATATTTTTATGTCTTGGGTATTTTTAGTTGTTTCAATTTCCTCAGTAGCACTCACCTCTGGCATTTTAGTAACCATGAATAAAAGGGCAATAAAAAACACGATACCGCCAATGATTAAATAAGGACCTTGAACTGAATTTGCATGGGCTACGCGTATTGCCTCAGATTCGGCAATGGGCATTTTATTTAAAATGTCTTTGGTGTATTCTTTTTCAGAAAAAATAAAAAAACCACCTATTACAGGTCCTAAAATAGCGCTCAGTCCATTGAAAGATTGTGCTAAATTTAATCGAAAATCGCCTTTTTTAGGATCTCCCAGAACTGTCACATATAGATTAGCAGCTGTTTCTAAGAAAGCAATTCCACTCGCAATCATAAATAAGGCAAATAAGAAAAAGGAATATTCGCGATATGAGGCAGCTGGATAGAATAAAAATGCGCCAAAGGCATATAATAATAGGCCAAAAATGATTCCCATTTTATAACCAAATTTTTTCATGACAAATCCCGCAGGCAAAGCCATGACAAAATAACCCATGTAAAATGCTGTTTCAACAATATTTGCTTGCCATCTCTGTAGATCTAATGCTACTTGGAATTGTTTTACCAAGGTTCCATTCAAGCTATTAGCCAAGCCCCAAAGAAAAAACAAACTAGTCACTAAAATAAATGGAATGATGAAGCTCTTAGTTTTGGAGGAATCCAATGAATAATTCTTTGTTGAAAAGTTTTGTAATGCCATAGGTTGAATTTTTATATAAAGTAAAATTATCAATTACTTTACCCTCAATTTTAATTAAATTTAGCTTTTTATAAATTATTATACAATTTTATTATTCAATTATATTATTCCTTGACTATGAAGCTGAAAATTTTATTATTAATCTTTATTCCACTTTTGTCTTTTGCTCAGAATATTCAACCTATTTTGCCAATTCCAAGTCAAAAGCAATTGAACTGGCAAGCTCTGGAATATTATGGTTTTATTCATTTTAACATGAATACTTTTACGAATGTAGAATGGGGTGAAGGGAAAGAATCTCCTAAATTATTTAATCCTACAGCATTGGATTGTAATCAATGGGCTAGAATTGCAAAGGAATCTGGAATGAAAGGCTTAATCATTACAGCCAAACATCATGATGGATTTGCTTTATATCCGTCCAAGTACACTTCACATTCTGTCGCAAAATCGCCTTGGAAAAATGGAAAAGGAGATGTAATCAAAGAATTATCCCAAGCTTGTAAAAAATATGGATTGAAACTAGGCATTTACCTATCTCCTTGGGATCGTTTTCATCCAGCGTATGGAACAGATGAATACAACAAGGTTTATTCATACATGCAAAAAGAATTATTGACACAATATGGTCCTATTTTTGAATTTTGGTACGATGGAGCCAATGGTGAAGGTCCAAATGGCAAAAAACAAGTATATGATTGGCCACTTTTTCATGGAATGGTCAATAAATATCAGCCTGAGGCGGTCCAATTTTCTGATTCAGGTCCCGACATTCGTTGGGTTGGAAATGAAAGAGGTTATGCTTACGAAACAACTTGGAGTCCAATTAATCGGGATGAAATTTATCCGGGTTATCCTAAATTTGATAATTATCGCAATGGACAGCAAAATGGAACCCACTGGGTGGCTCCAGAAGTAGATGTTTCTATTCGCCCAGGTTGGTACTATCACCCTGAACAAGATAATAAAGTGAAATCTCCAGACTCTTTGATGAAAATTTATGTGGCTTCGGTGGGAAGAAATGCCAATTTGTTGTTAAATATTCCTGTTGATACCCGCGGATTGATACATCCCAACGATTCAGCTTCAATGATGGGATTTAAACAAATTAGAGATCAAAGTTTAGTTAATTTATTGACCAAAAGTGATGTTATTTCTACAAGTTCACAATTTGGGAAATATGCTACATCTAATTTAAGGGATAAGAATCCAAAATCTTTTTGGGCAGCACAAGCCTCTGATAAACAGGCTTATATCCATGTTGATTTGAAAAATAGTGTAATGATGAATGCCCTATTGATTCAAGAACCCATTGCTTTGGGACAAAGAATCATTCAATTTTCGGTCGATTTGACGGATGAAAATGGGAAAAAAGAAACGATTTCAGGGAAAACGATTGGCAACAAAAGGATTTTGACTTTCAAGGAAAGAAAAATAAAAAGCATCCAAGTGAATTTCTTGGATGCTAAAGGTCAAATTTTAATCTCTAATTTGGAGTTATTGAGAATTACTTCAATACGTAACGAATCGCTTTTCCGCTAAACGTGTAACCATTAGCTGTGGTTGTACTATAAACTTTATAGTTAACATCCATCAAAGCACTTGCACCTAAATCGACGGCCTTAGCCACCATTTCATCAAGAATTTCTTTCTTTTTGTTTTGGTGGTTTCCTCGATTAAGCATTTTTCCTTTGTAGGTTTGGTCTGCTGTTAAAGGCTCTTCTCCCGAAACAGTGATCGTTTCTATGACTTCGAAAGATTGTTTAGGTGCTTCATTGGCATAAAATACATCTATCTGGAATTTGTAAGGAATTTCAAATCCTAATCCATCTTTTCGTTCTGTAGAGCCATCTTTAAAATTTGGACTGTAATAGCTAGTTGGTTTAACATGTTTGGAACATGAAACTAAACTTACAAATCCAATTAAGATGCTTAATTTAAATAGTTTCTGAATCATAGATTAAAACTTTGTCCCACAAGTGAGCACAATTTTTGATAAATTCTAAATGAATTGGGGCAATTTGATAAACATCATGTCCTGCTTCGTCATTAAAAACGGTTAATAGACAATAATCGTATGAGCGATCAATAACTGGTCGGTCTGTTCCAGCTGGTTTACCTACATTAAATTGAGTGACGGTTTCAATGGTACCTAAAGATTGAACTCCAGCTTCAAATAAAGCTACATCTTCTTTGCTTAAACCTTTTTTTAACCAGAAGTTTACTACGTGTACAAACATAATTAATTATTTAATTTTTCTTGAATAATCATTTTTCCTAATTTCTCTCCCAATTGTTCTGAAGCAGAAACTAGCGGTAATCTCACTTGTGCACTAATAATTCCTTTTATTTCTAAAATTTTCTTCACTCCTACGGGATTACCTTCTTCGTATAGATATGGATCAATTGCTAAGAAATTTCCCAAAGATTTTCTAGCTTCTGCAAAGTTTCCTTCTAATGCCAAATGAATCATATCTGAAAACTGCTGAGGAAATGCATTCGCAATTACTGACATCACTCCCACACCTCCAATAGATATTATGGGTAAAGCTTGGACATCATCTCCTGAAATCAATAAAAAATCTTCCGGTTTGTGATGTGCAATCTCCATGCATTGTTCAATGATACAAGATGCTTCTTTTACTCCAATAATATTGGGATGCTCCGCCAGCTTTAATACTGTTTCAGCTGACATATTAATCCCAGTTCTACCAGGAATATTGTATAAAATAATAGGTACTGGACTTGCATCGGCAACAGCTTGATAATGAGCTACTACACCTCTTGCACTTGGTTTGTTATAATATGGACAAACCGACAAAATAGCATCTATTCCGTCAAATGAAGTATTTTTAATTTGAGTAATTAAACTCTCAGTATTGTTTCCCCCCAAGCCATAAACAATGGGTAAATTTCTAAAATTGGCTTTTTGAATGGATGCTACAATTTGTTTCTTTTCATCGGAGGTTGTGGTAACAGATTCGCCTGTGGTACCTTGTACAACCATGTAATCAATTCCTCCTTTTGAAACATAGTCAACTAAATTTTCTAATTGTTGAAAATTGATTGATTTGTCTGCATTAAAAGGAGTAACTAATGCCGGTGCTACACCGTGAAATTTTGGAAATGTTTTATACTTCATAATCTATGGTAAGAGTTGTATGAATTCCTCTTCGCTTAAAATTTTGATATTCAATTGTGTTGCTTTTTCAAGTTTAGCCGGCCCCATATTTTCTCCCGCAACTAAATAATCTAATTTGGATGAGATACTAGAAACTACTTTCCCCCCATTCGCAACAATTTTTTGTTTTAATTCTTCTCTTTCGAAATTTTTAAATATCCCCGAAATTACAAAACTTTTTCCTTCTAAATTGGAGCTCTCCAAAACTATTTCAGAAATTTCTTCCGAAAATTGAATCCCAGCTTTTTCTAATCTTTCTATTAGTTGAATGTTTTGATCGTTAGAAAAGAATTCAATCAGACTCAGAGCAATTCTATCGCCAATCTCAGGCACCGCAATTAAATCATCGTAACTGGCATTTTTTAAATTCTCAATGGAATGAAATTGTATAACCAATTTTTCAGCGATTGTTGCCCCAACATGTCGAATTCCTAGTCCAAAAAGGACTTGTCTAAAAGGAATGGATTTAGATTTTTCAATAGAAATGAGAATATTTGAAATTGATTTAGCTTGAAAACCTTCCAATCCCCAAAAGCTTTCAGTTTTTAAATCATATAAATCTGCTACGTTAGCAATAATTCCTTTGTTGAATAAAAGGTCAATGGTTTCCACACCTAAATTCTCAATATTTAAAGCTTTTCGTTGAATGAAATGCTCAATTTTACCTTTTATTTGAGTTGGGCAATTTGTTTCATTGGTACAATAATGGTTGGCCTCACCTTCTTGTCTAATTAAGGGAGTGCCACAATCAGGACATTTCTCTGGGAATTCAAATACGTTTGTTCCTTCTTTTCGCAAGTCATAATTCACACCCGTAATTTTGGGAATGATTTCACCTCCTTTTTCTATGAAAACAGTATCGCCTTCATGTAAATCTAAGCGTTCCATTTCGTTGGAATTATGGATCGAAGCTCTTTTAATAACTGTTCCAGCTAAATAAACAGGCTTTAAATTGGCAACTGGAGTAATATTCCCAGTTCGGCCAACCTGATAACTAACAGACTCAATGACAGTTTGAGCTATTTCTGAGGGATATTTAAATGCAATGGCCCATCTAGGTGATTTGGCAGTAAATCCTAGTCGTTCTTGTTGACCAAAATCATTGATTTTAATGACAATTCCATCCGTATTTAAAGGTAAATCATTTCTTTTATCCGCCCAATCCTCAATATATTTCATAACCTCTTGAATGCTTTTGCATTTTCGCCAGGTTGGTGAAACAGAAAATCCCAATTGAATTAAATTGTTTAAGCTTTCTTCATGCGATTGAAAAGGATTCTCCGTGCCAAGATAGGAATAGATAAAACATTCCATATTTCTTTTTGCCACCTCTGCCGAATTTTGCATTTTAAAAGTTCCAGAAGCAGCATTTCGAGGATTAGCTAATGGCGCTTCTCCTTTGGCTATTTTATCATTATTGATGCTTTCAAAGGAACTAAGCGGCATGTATCCTTCACCCCTTATTTCAAATTCTCTAGGTAAAATGCTTGAATTAATACGTAATGGTAATGATTTAATCGTTTTTACATTGGCTGTAATGTCATCTCCCCTTGTCCCATCGCCCCGAGTCACTCCTTTTATTAATTGACCATTTTCATACCAAAATGATAGTGCTACTCCATCGAATTTTAATTCACAAATATATTCGTAAGGTTCATCTCCAAGAATCTTTTTGATTCTTTCATCAAATTCGATTAATTCAGATTCATTATAGGTATTTCCTAATGATAACATCGGGAAACGATGCTTTACGCTTTTGAAATTTTTGGTTATTGTACCACCCACACGCTGCGTTGGGCTATCTGGATAAGCAAATAATGGGTTTTGTGCTTCTAGTTCTATTAATTCCGCTAATAATTTATCAAAAGCCTCATCTGAAATTAGACTTGTATTTTCTTGATAATAAGCATGATTGAATTGATTGATTTGCTCAATTAATTCATCCATTCTTTTCCGAACGTCCATAAAAAATATTTTTGACTTAAAGTTAAATGAAACTCTTTAGAAATTAAGCTTAGAAAATTATTTTCATAACTTTGTAAGATGGAAAAGTTAATTATCGCCCCCTCTGTTTTAGCTGCAGACTTCAGTAAATTAGGTGTTGAAATTGAGATGTTAAATGCTTCTCAAGCAGACTGGATTCACATTGATGTCATGGATGGCGTTTTTGTTCCTAATATATCTTTTGGTTTTCCTGTACTCGATGCAATTCAAAAAATAAGTAAGAAAGTTTTGGACGTACATTTGATGATTGAAAAACCAGAACAGTACTTAAGCCAATTTGCTAAATTGGGTGCGAATGTGATAACGGTTCATTATGAAGCTTGTCCACATGTTCACAGAACTATACAACAAATTAAGGACTTAGGTTGTTTAGCTGGAGTGGCTATTAATCCAGGTACTCCTACTTCTGTTTTGAATGATATCATTGCGGACTTAGACTTAGTCTTAATCATGTCAGTAAATCCAGGTTTTGGAGGCCAAAAGTTCATTCCTAATGCCATCAAAAAAACAAAAGAAGTGGCTGAAATGGCTAAATTAGTTAATAATTTAAACCTAAAGATTGAAATTGATGGAGGTGTTTCTTTATCAAATGCTTCTGATTTAATACAAGCTGGTGCCAATGTTTTAGTAGCAGGTAGCTTTGTTTTTTCTTCAAGCAATCCTATCAATACAATAAGTGACTTAGTTAATCTAGGTAAATAATATTCAATATGCGATTGGCTTATTATTTCATTATTGTTGTCATATCTATATGTTATAGTAGTAGCTTGAACGCTCAAAAAATTAAATGGGCTTCTAAAGTAATATCGTTTTCAAGTGAATATTCAGATCCATTATTGGGTAAAGATTTTAGGTCAATACATGTTCTAGGTAGACCCAACAGATACCCTGAATTTGCCTATTCACCTGCCGCGTGGCATTCATTGACTCCTGATAGTCCAGATTTGGAATACATCATTGTCGAGTTTGATACGTTAATGCCTATCAAACAGGTTGCTATTTTTGAGAATTTTGGTGCGGGATCTATAACAAGAGTAGATGGGTTAGATGAGAATAATAAATTGTTTTTGTTGAAAGAATTTAGCACGAACTACCAAACATCTTCTGCGCAAGTAACACACATTGATTTGCCTAATTTGACATCTTATAAGGTACGTGGCATTAAAATATCAATGAATTCAGAAAGAATTAAGGGTTTTTCTCAAATTGATGCGATTGGAATTTCAAATGTTTCCACGCCAATTGAAGAAAGTTTGAAGTTACCCAAAGAGTCAAATGCTGAATTTTTTCGTGAAAATTTAGGAAAGTCAATTAATACCGTTTACAACGAAATATGCCCTATTATTAGTCCAGACGGTAAAAAAATCTATTTCACTCGAGCAAATGATCCTAATAATATCGGTAAACAAAAAAATCAAGATATTTGGTTTTCAACTTTAAATGACGACAAAACTTGGTCCAAATCGGTTATATTTCCTGAACCTATCAATAATTCAGAGAATAATGCGATTTGTGGAATTTCACCCAATGGAAAATCCATTTTATTAAATAATATTTATGGAATTGACGGCCAAATGGAAAAGGGCGTTTCAATGTCTTACTTATTGAGAACTGGTGATTGGAGCTTTCCTAAAGCACTTAAAATTCGAAATTTTAAAAACAAATCAAAATATTCAGAATATACTCTTGCTCCCAACGGAAAAATTCTATTGATGACCACGGAAATGAAGGACTCTTATGGTGAGAAAGATATTTATGTTTCTTTTTGGAAAAATGATGATACTTGGACAGAACCCCTAAATATAGGTCCAGTCGTTAATTCAGGAGAATCAGAAAGTACACCTTTTATTGCTCCAGATGGAGTTACCATGTATTTTTCTTCCAGTGGTCACATGGGTTATGGAAAAAATGATATTTTCTTAACAAGAAGATTGGATGATACTTGGACAAATTGGACAGTGCCTGAAAATCTGGGGCCTATTGTCAATACACCTCAATGGGATGGATATTTTTCGGTTTCAGCTCAAGGTGATTATGCCTATTTTAGTTCCGTAGAAAACTCGATTGGTGCGGAAGATATTTTTCGGATTAAAATTCCTGAAAAAGCAAAACCGTTGACATTGATTCAATTAACAGGCCAAGTGGTAAATTTGGATTCAAAGGAAACCATAGCTGCTCAAATTGTAGTAAAATCATTGAATAGTTCAGATTCTTTAGTCATAGATTATGACCCCTATTTGGGAGATTATAGTTTTATGTGGCCCGCAAAAAAGCCATTTTCCATTCAAGCTATCAAAAAAGGATATTTATCCAGAATTGAAAAAATCGATTTCACAGCTGAGACTAAGTTCAAAGCAATCAAAAGAAATATATCCTTAATTGAAATTCAATTAAATAAACAATATCAATTAGCGAATATTATTTTCACACAAAGCCAATCAGATCTCTTGCCTGAATCATTTTCTGAATTAGATAAAATAGTGAGTCTTTTAAAGGAAAATCCTGGCTTTAAAATTCTATTAGAAGGCCATACCGATAACCAAGGAGATTGGGTAGAAAATTTAAAATTATCCAATGATCGCGTAGAGAATGTGAAAGCTTATTTAGTATTAAAAGGAATTGCCGAAAATAGAATTAGAACCAAAGGTTGGGGAGGAACAAAACCACTAGCAAGTAATTTAACAGAAGAAAGACGTAAATTGAATCGTCGAGTTGAATTTACTTTATTTTCAGAATGATGAATTTAGATAAACATATTTATTTTAATCAGTTAAATGGCCTTCGTTTCATAGCGATACTTTTGGTATTGTTGGAACATTGGTTACCTGAATCAATCCATTATCCAACCGGACATTTAGGAGTTGTTATCTTTTTTGTTTTAAGTGGTTTTTTAATTACAAGAATCCTGATAATCAATTCGATTGATCCCTCTAAAAAACAGATAAGTGTCTTTGAGAAAATTAAAAAATTTATTTTCAGAAGAGCCTTACGAATTTTCCCCATTTATTTTTTGGTAATAATTGTTGGATTAATTGTTGGCATAGAACCTATTAGAAAATTATTTATTTGGTTTATTACTTACACACCTAATTTTTATATCATTACACACAAAAGTTGGATTGGAGTTTGGGATCATTTTTGGACATTAGCCGTTGAAGAACAATATTATCTGGTTTTTCCAGTGATACTTTTTATTTTTAAACCCAAGAATTATAAGTATTTACTTGCTTCGATGGTTTTAATTGGACTATTATCTCGATTATCTTTTTTTCTATTTTTACCTGATGATTTCGTAGAAAAAAACTGGTTTTCAAATTATGTTAATCCTTTAAGTGCTTTAGATTCCTTTGGATTTGGAGGTTTTCTGGCTTATTTGCACATTTTTCACCCACATCGATTTGAACAAATTGGTTCGAATTTGTTAGGAATTGTTATGACTGGAATACTTTGTATTATATCATACTTTTTGGATGAAAATTCTGTCTATGAGCACAATAATCTGTTTTCGGCTGTTTTGGAAATTACCTTCTTTGTTTATTTTTCATTTTTCTTGGTGGCAAAGGTCGCTTCAAACAAAACAGGTTTTTTCGGTATAGTGTTAAAATCTAAGTCAATTAATTATTTGGGCACAATATCCTACGGCTTGTATGTATATCATAATTTTATTTACAATTATTACCATTTTGAAAAGAATACTTTATGGTGGTTATTGACAAGAAAACTCTCGACCCACTATTTAGAATTGATTAATTTTGTACCTTTGAAGTTCGTTTTGAATTTCACAATTTTAGTGGTTATTGCGAGCTTATCGTGGTTTTTTATTGAAAAACCGATAAATGATTTGAAAAATAAATTTGAATAAATTACTATGAATTTAGACTTGGTTTTGGTAATACCTGCCTACAATGAAGAAGGATGTATTAAAGATGTAATACCACATTGGATCAATGGTATTGCCAAATTTGTTGATCAAGATAAATTTAAATTATTAGTGGTTAATGACGGTTCAAAAGATAATACTGGAAAATTATTAGATGAATTAGCCGGAGATTACCCTAATTTAATCGTAAAACATCAATTAAATGGTGGGCATGGGAATGCGGTGGTTAATGGCTATAAGTTAGCAATAGAGATGAATCCTACTTATGTTTTCCAAACCGACTCAGATGACCAATTTGAAGTGAACGATTTTATCAAATTTTGGGAAAAAAGAGAACAGTCTGATTTTATTTTAGGTTTTAGAGAGGATAGACATGATGACCCTTTTCGATTATTAATTACTAGAATTTTAAGATTCTCTCTATTATTTATTTATGGAGTTTATATCAAGGATGCAAATATTCCTTTTAGATTAATGAAAACAACTTTTTTAAATAAATTAATCAATTCACTACCAAAACAAACTCCTTTTGCTCCCAATATTTTTATTGCTGTGATGGCTAAAAAGGCGAAGCAAGAAATTTTTAACATACCTGTTTTTCATAAAGAAAGAGAAACTGGTGAAGTTTCCATCAAGCATTTTAAATTATTGAAGGTTTGTTGGCAAAGTTTCAAGGAATTACTTGACTTCAGAATTAAATTAAACAGAATTGTAAAAAAAATATCTGCATCTAATGAAGTATAAATATGTCATCTTAGGAGGCGGTCCAACAGGTTTAGGTGCTGCATATAGATTAAAAGAATTAGGAATTACTGACTTTATTGTCTTAGAAAAAGAAGCATATGTAGGTGGATTGGCAACAAGTTTTGTTGACGAAAAGGGATTTACTTGGGATGTCGGTGGGCATGTTCAATTTTCACATTATAAGTATTTTGATGATTTGATGATTGAAGCTTTGGGTAAAGATGGTTGGTTGACACACCAAAGAGAGTCCTGGGTTTGGATTAAAAATACATTTGTACCCTATCCTTTTCAAAATAACATTCGTCATTTGCCTTTGGAAGATCAACTCAAATGCATCAAAGGTTTGGTTGATTTGTACAAAAATGGTGCAAAAACAAAAGCTTCAAATTTTAAAGAATGGATATTAAATACCTTTGGACAAGGTTTGGCAGATGTTTTTATGATTCCATACAATTTTAAAGTATGGGCCTACCCTGCTGAAATGATGAATAGCCAATGGGTTGGAGAGCGGGTTGCAGTGACGGATCTTTCTAAAATGATCGAAAATATATTATTAGAAAAAGATGATTATTCTTGGGGACCTAATAATTTATTCCAATTTCCGAAAAAAGGAGGTACAGGTGCTATATGGAAAGCGGTTGGTGAGCTAATTGGCGAGCAATATTTTAAATTGAATTCCAAAGTTTCAGGTGTAGATGTAAATAAAAAATCTATCCAACTAGAAAATGGTGAACAAATCGAATTCGAATTCTTAATGAATACGATGCCATTGGATATTTTTACTACTAAGTGTCAAGGCTTGGATCAGTCACTGGTAGATTTATCTAAAAATTTATTGCATTCATCCACCCATGTGATTGGTATTGGATTAAATGGTACACCTCCTTCTCATTTAAAGAAGAAATGCTGGATGTATTACCCTGAAGACAATAGTCCTTATTATAGAATTACTGTATTCTCGAATTATAGTCCTGAAAATGTTCCTAACATTGAAAATCAATGGTCTTTAATGGTTGAAGTAAGTGAGTCAACCCATAAGCCTGTGGATGTACCTAATTTAATGGAGGATACCATTAAAGCACTATTGGAGGATAATATGATCGAATCTGAGAATCAAATTGAGTCGAAATTCTATTTTTCAACTAAATACGGGTATCCAACTCCTTCCATTGATCGCGATGCGATCGTTAATCAGGTATTACCTAAACTACAAGAGAAAAATATCTATTCAAGAGGTAGATTTGGTGCTTGGAAATATGAAGTAGCTAATCAAGATCATTCCATGATGCAAGGAGTAGAATGGGCCAATTTAATGGTTCTTGGAATACCTGAATTGACCCTCCCTTTCCCTAATACAGCCAACGCCATGTATGGAAAATAGTGCTTTTATAAAAGCACTATTAAACTTTTGAAGATCGCTGTTAATCGGATTGCATCTAGGATACGTGCTTCTGTAGCTCCGTGGTTCTTTACAGACTGCTCATGAGATGTAACACACATTTCACAACCGTTAATGGCGGAAACAGTCAAACTAGCTAATTCGAAAAATTCTTTTCCCAATACAGGATTCATCATAATAGACATTCTGATACCTGCTGGTGCATTGTTATAGAACTCTTTGTCCACAAAATGTTTGAATCGATAAAATACATTGTTTGCGTTTAATAAAGAGACTAAAGCATGTATTTCATTGATTTCAGCATCAGTTGCTCCTTTTTGTAAAGCCAATTCTGTTAAAGAATGAATTGTTTTTGTATGCTTTTGATTAACAGAAACGGCTAATGCCAGAAGTAATGCCTCTTTTTCAGTTAATGTTGCATATTTCAATGCATTTGAAACGTTAATTTTTAAATCTTTGATGTAACGATTATCTGTTGCATCTAACTGATCTAATAATTCAAATTTTTCGGTATTGGGCAAATTCAATTCTGCCAATAAATTATCTCTAGTATCGCTCATTTCTTTTTAATTTAAAATGCCCCGATAAACGGGGCATTGATTAAGGTAATTTATAGAGTTGCATCTCCGGCTTTCCAATTACATGGGCAAAGCTCATCAGTTTGTAAAGCATCTAACACACGTAAAACTTCATCTACATTTCTTCCTACTGATAAATCATTCGCAGAAACCCAACGAATAACTCCATTAGTATCAGCAATGTAAGTAACACGGTAAGCTACTTTTTCTTCTTCAGTTAAAATTCCTAATTCTTCAGCTAAACTTTTAGAAGTATCTGCCAACATAGGGAACTTTAAACCTCTCAAATCGTCGTGATCTCTTCTCCATGCTGCGTGAACAAATTCAGAATCAGTAGAAGCGCCAATTAATGAAGCATCTCTGTCTGCGAAATCTCCAGCACGACGATTAAATTCAGCAATTTCAGTTGGGCAAACGAAAGTGAAATCTTTTGGCCACCAAAACATTACTAACCACTTTCCGTCTTTTTTATGATCTTCTGATGTAATTGTTGCGAATTCGTTTCCTTTATCTAATGAAACAACTGCAGTTTTTGAAAATGTTGGAAATAAACTTCCTAATCCTAACATGTGATTTGCCATACTATTTGTTTTTTTAAGTTCTTAATTAATTGTGATGCAAATATCCCCTTATTTTTTGTATCACACAAATCTATATTTATTATATTTGTATAGTTTTTGATTATAATATGACTATAACACAACTAGAGTATATCGTAGCCTTAGCTGATTTAAAAAGTTTTTCCAAAGCAGCCGATTTTTGCTGTGTAACTCAACCGAGCTTGAGTATGCAAATTCAAAAATTGGAAGACGAACTGAATGTTTCACTTTTTAATCGAAAAAGTAAACCACTTTCTCCTACCATTTATGGAGAAGAAATTATTCAGCAGGCAAGAATTATTTTAAAAGAAACTCAAGCCTTAATGACATTGTCGAAAGGATGGGGAAATCAAGTTTCAGGAATTCTTTCGATAGGTATTATTCCCACCATCGCACCTTATTTGGTGCCTAAATTTTTGTCCAAGTTTCAAAAAAAGTATCCTGAATTAACCATTAATATTTCAGAAACGACTACTGAAAATATTAAAAAAGAAATAAAAGAAGGGAAATTACATATTGGAATTTTAGTAACACCCTTGAATGATCAACTCATTGAAAAACCGTTGTTCTATGAAGAATTGTATCTCTATTCAAATTGTAAAAATGAAAATTCGGAAATAATTGATGAGATATTAACGGATAAATTGTGGTTGCTTGAAGAAGGACATTGCTTAAGTAACCAAGTGGCTTCGATTTGTAATTTGAAATCTAACTTAACACAAACAACAAAAATATCGTATCAAACAGGAAGTTTGGAAACAATTGTTCGTTTAGTGGAAGATTCTGAAGGTCAAACCATCATACCACAAATGTTAACGGATTATTTGGATGAACGTTATCATTCTAGAGTATTCCCAATTAAAAATCCTGTACCAGTTCGAGAAGTGTCTTTGGTATATTCACCAAGTTATGCTCGGAAAGCAATTATCAAAGCATTACAAGATGAAATATTAAGTATTATTCCGGAGGAATGGCAAAAGTCAAATAATCGTAATATTATACCGATCTAAGTGCCTGAGAATGATTGTTCTTTAACTTTAAAAGAAATAATAAACTCAAGGCGAATACAGCCGCAAGAATTAAAATTCCTATTCTCATACTTCCACTGATTTGAATAACGAGGCCAAAAATAAATGTTCCTAAAACGGTAGATAAACGATCACACACTTCATAAAAACTAAAATAAGAAGCAGTATCTTTTTCGTTCGGAGGACAAAGTTTGGCATATGTTGCTCGACTATTGGATTGAATTCCTCCCATAACAAAGCCAATGGCTGTTGCTAATAAATAAAAATTGAATTCATCTTTAACAAAATAGGCAAATAAGCAAACGGCAATCCATATAAAAACGATTATAAATAATCCACTTACATTACCTAATTTTTTGGATAGTAAAGCGCAAGTATAAGCTCCAGGAATAGCAACCAATTGAATCAAAAGTATTGTAACAATTAAAGCATCAGAAGGGAGTTTCAATTCTTGACTTCCGAATAAGGCTCCTAAATACATAACGGTTTGAGCACCTAGGTTAAATAAAAAAAAGCTTGATAAAAAATTCTTAATAGCAGATAAATGCTTTATTTCATTAAAAACCTTTTTCAATTCATGAAATCCACCTAACCACCATTTTTCATGTTGACTATTTTTTTTATCTGATTTTGGCAAATGTTGAAATGAAAATTGGGCAAATAAGATCCACCAAATTCCAACTGTCAAAAAAGAAATTCTGGAAGCCATTTCACCATCTATACCTCCATACCACTGCGGCATTAACAGCATGGTTAAATTTTGAATTAATAATAAAACACTACCGATGTATCCAAAAGTAAAGCCTTTAGCACTCAAAGAGTCGTATTTGTCTGGTGTAGCTATTTCTGGTAAAAATGAATTATAAAATACCAGACTTCCACCCCATCCTATGATGGAAAAAAGAAAACAAATGGTTCCAATAAGGTAACTTCCTTTGGTAAAGAAAAATAATAAAATACAGCTGAGAGATCCTAAATAACAGAAAAATCGCATAAACGATTTTTTACTTCCTTGATAATCTGCAATTCCAGATAAAAATGGCATTAATATAGCTAATACCAAAAAAGCTATGGAAATAGTGTAGGAATATACAACCGTGTTTTGAAATGAATAGCCAAAAAAATCAATTTTATCTGGATGAAGGCTATTTAAGGTAATAGCAGCAATTGGGAAATAAATAGGAAAAATCGCTGATGTAATGGTTAATGAATGAACCGAATTTGCCCAATCATAAAATGCCCATGCGTTTAAAACCTTTGGATTATTTAATTTTGCTTCCATTTAAAATAGTCCTAATTGTTCTCCAGAACTCCCTTTTTCAGTTGAATCCTGTGGTAAATTTTTTATTTCAAAAGGAATATCCTCTACTTGTTTTTCTATTTCCGTTTTTTCTTCTGGCAGATTCTTAACAACAAATTCAGGTTCAGAATTTTCCGATTGATTCACTTCTTCAGCAGAATCAGCATCTTGAGTTGAATCTTCTTTAATCTCTTCAGTATCTTGAATAGCTTGTTCCTCCTCCGGCTGTTTGAAATCCGTTTCAATGAATTCCAAGTCCATTAACTTATTGTAATTCAATTTATTACCAATGGCTTTCCATCCTCTAACATCCACCAAGTCATCGATCGTCAATATTTCTATTTCCAATGTTTTTCCATCTGGTTTATGTTTTATTTGAACATTGGGTTGATAATTATCTGTCACAGCAATCAATTTGGAAGCCTTATGATCTGTAATAAATAAGAATTTTTTATCAACAGTTGAGGTCTCTAATTTGAATCGTTTGATTAAGGTGTGTTTACCTTGACCATCAAAATATATGGCTGAAATAATGCCATTTGGATTGAATTTTTTCAAATACAAGATTTCCTCAGCCGGATATCTGTTCGTTAATTCAAAATTGGTCAATTCGTAATTCCCTGATTTATAAATAGCTAAGATTAAATCTTTAGGTTCAAAATTGCCTATTAGAGTACCGTGCTCGTCTCTGTTTAATCTACCAATGGTGGAATCATACCAAATGTCTACTCCACCTAAAGTAGAAACACCAGCTGACTTTTGAGTAACTTTACGGACTGGGTATTTAGTTAAAACATTACCCATAGATTCACGACCTTTGATTGCTAACTTCGCGAAATCGTAATCAAACTGCTTATTTTTAGCAGTACAACTTGCTGTTAAATTAATCTGAATCACTTCTGCCTCTCCATTTTCATTAGCAGAGAAATACGTAATTTTCGACTTATTATTGTCACTGACTAATTTATATTCACGATCCCTTGTTACAGAGGTTACTTTGAAACGCTTGACAAAAGAAGAGCCTGATTTTCCATCAAAGTAAACCAAATTATAAACCTTTCGGTCATCGTTCTTTTTGAATACAGAACAATAAAGAATGTCTTTTCCAACAAAAACTTTGTCCTGAACTTTTGTTACGACACAGGTACCATTTTGTCTGAAAACAATGATATCATCTATGTCTGAACAATCCATGATGTACTCATCTTTCTTTAACCCGTATCCAATGAATCCATCTTCTCTATTTACATAAAGCTTCTGATTGGCAGCGGCAACAACGGTTGCTGATATCGTATTGAAATTTTGAATTTCAGTTTTGCGCTCTCTTCCTTTTCCGTATTTATTTAATAAATTTTTGAAATAATCGATAGCAAACTTGATCAAATTGGCTAAATGATGTTCAACTTCAGCTAATTCATCTTGTAATTTTTTCATCAACTCATCTGCTTTGAATGAGTCAAATTTTGAAATTCGCTTAATTCTAATTTCCAATAATCGAAGAATATCTTCTTCTATAATTTCTCGGTAAAAATCTTTCTTATAAGGTTCTAAACCTTTATCTACCGTTTCAATAACCAATTCAAATGTTTCACATTCTTCAATATCACGGTAGATTCTATTTTCAATAAAGATTCTTTCTAGTGAACTGAAAAGTAATCGTTCCATCAGTTCACCTTTGCGGATTTCTAATTCTTGTTTTAGTAAATCAACAGTTTGATGTGTACTAACTCGCAAAATTTCAGCAATACCTACGAAATGTGGCTTGTCTTCAATAATAACACAGGCATTAGGAGAAATAGAAACCTCACAATCTGTAAATGCATACAATGCATCAATTGTTACGTCTGGGGAAATACCTGGTGCTAATTGAATCTGAATTTCAACATCTTTTGCTGTATTGTCTATAACTTTTTTTACCTTGATTTTACCTGTATCGTTCGCTTTAATGATTGAATCAATCAATGAAGTCGTGGTGGTGGTGTAAGGTATATCCTTGATAATCAAGGTCTTCTTGTCTAATTCTTCAATTTTTGCTCTAACCCTTATTCTTGAACCTCTTAATCCATCATTATAGTTTGATACATCAATCATGCCCCCTGTTAAAAAATCAGGAAAGAGCTCTACTTTTTTATTATTTAAAATATCAATAGAGGCTTGTATGATTTCACAAAAATTATGAGGCATAATTTTTGTTGCCAAACCAACAGCAATACCTTCTACACCTTGTGTTAATAATAATGGAAATTTAATAGGAAGTGTAACGGGTTCTTTCTTACGTCCATCATAAGACATTTGCCATTCTGTTGTTTGTGGATTAAAAACAACTTCATTGGCAAATTTGGATAAACGTACTTCTATATACCTTGCTGCCGCAGCACTATCCCCCGTTCTAACATCTCCCCAGTTACCTTGGCAATCAAATAAGAGTTCTTTTTGACCCAAATTAACAATGGCATCATTAATGGAAGCATCACCATGCGGGTGATATTGCATAGTTTGTCCAATAACGTTAGCAACTTTATTGAATCGACCATCATCCATTTCATTTAAAGCATGTAGAATTCTTCTTTGAACGGGTTTTAATCCATCTTCTACTGCTGGTACAGCACGTTCAAGAATAACATAGGAAGCATATTCTAAAAACCAATTTTCATACATGCCAGCTACGGCAATTTGATCTTGTAAAGCTCCTCCAGTAGATTCTTCCATAATTTAAAAACTCCTATTTATACATACTATCTTTTTTCAAATGAAATAATTCGTACAAAAAGATGGCTGTTGCTCCCCAAATGATCTCATTATCGTATTTGAAAAGTGGTGCCCAATAATTCTTTTTAAGAATATTTATTTGATGTGCCTGCAAATTTCCAACATCTTGTAGAAATGACACAGGTATTTCAAAAATACGATTTATTTCTCGTTTATTTAAATTGAATTCAAGCTTTTTATCAACAATGGTAAAATATGGTTGGACCCAAAAATTTGAAACGATGACCCAATGTGGATTTATAGGTTTTAAAACAAAATTACGTAAGTCCAAACCTAATTCTTCCTCTACTTCTCGATAAGCCGTTTCTACTAAATCGATATCCGTAGGATCTTTTTTTCCTCCTGGTAAAGCTATTTGCCCACTGTGAGGACCATCATATTCATTTCTTTTAATCACAATTACTTTATCCTCTTCTCCACTTATTTGATTGATTATGACCAAAACCGCTGCTTCTTTGGCATTATTTTTAATCGTGGAATCAACCAAAATTTCTTGTTGTATTGTTAATAAATCAATGAATTTTTCGTGAATCATCAGTTAAAAATGTTTTTTGCGATGGCTTCTGCAACCTTTATTCCATCCAATGCCGCAGACATAATTCCTCCGGCATATCCAGCACCTTCCCCACACGGAAACAATCCTTTGATTTCTTCATGTTCCAAAGTTTCATTGTTTCTTGGAATCTTAACTGGTGAGGAAGTTCTACTCTCCAATCCAATGATTTGACCAATATTAGTAGAAAAATTAGAAATTTTTCTGTTGAAATCTTGTAATCCTAATGACAATGGTTCCGCAATAAATTCAGGCAACACATCCCTCATTTCGCCTGGAATTAATCCAGGAATATAGGAAGTATCATGTGCACTTCTACTCGATTTTTTTTGAATAAAATCTCCTGTTAATTGAGAAATCGCTTTTTGTGTATGGGATGAATATTTGTTCGAATTTTGTTCCAATTCTTCTTGTAAATACATTCCCGCAAGTGGACCGAATTCTTTGTATTTCGATAAATCTTCAGGAAGAATACTTACCACTATTCCAGAATTGGCGAAGATAGAATCTCTTCTTGAAGGCGACATTCCATTAACAACCACTTGATTTTGTGCAGTTGCCGAGGGTACAATAAATCCACCTGGACACATACAAAACGAAAAAACACCTCGCTGTAAACCTTTAAATTTCGTTTGTGTAACTAAACTAAAACTGGCTGGGGGTAAGAATTCAGGTCGCTTTTTTATTTTATATTGACAAGTATCAATCAACGATTGTCTATGCTCAATCCTTACTCCAATCGCAAAAGGTTTATATTCAATCTTGATTTTTTTAGCTTGTAATAATTGAAAGATATCCCTAGCCGAATGTCCAGTAGCTAATAATACATGTTTGCACTCCAACGTTTTTCCAGACTCACAGACAATTTCTTTGATTTGCTTATTTTCAATGCGAAAATCAATGACCTTTTCATTAAAATGCACTTCTCCCCCCGATTGAATGATGGCATTTCGAATGGAAGCTATAATACCAGGTAATTTATTGGTTCCTATATGAGGATGTGCTTCATATAATATGTTGTTATTGGCCCCATGTTGAACAAAGGTTTCTAACACCTGCTTAATATCACCTCTTTTGGTACTCCTTGTGTAAAGTTTTCCATCTGAATAAGTTCCTGCACCACCCTCTCCAAAGCAATAATTGCTATCAGGATTCACAATATTAAATCGATTGATGGCAGCCAAATCCCTTCTTCTTTCCCTTACATCCCTTCCTCTTTCTAAAATAATGGGTTTTATACCTAATTTGATCAATTCCAAAGCACCAAATAAGCCTGCGGGGCCACTCCCAATTACAACAACAGAGGGTGAATTGGGTTTAAGAATTGGCAATGATTCAATTTGTTGAAAACTAAAATCGAAATCTTTAGGATAAAAGCCAATTCGTAGATTAACTTTGATTAATCGACTTCTTGCATCAATGGATTTCCTTTCAATTCGATAGGTACATTTTTCAAGATAAGTTAGTCCTAATTCAGCTGATAGAAAACGATGAAGTAAATCACTCGAATGAGCGATTTCTGGGCTTGTAATGAAGTCTTTGTATTCTACCATGTTGAAAATTTGTACAAATTTACGAATTCTATTTCAATCCCATGAATAAGCTAGAAAATCAAGTTAGTCCCTATTTACTACAACACAAGAATAACCCTGTATTTTGGGAGCCTTGGGGACCAGAAGCACTGGAAAGAGCACAATTGGAAAATAAACCAATTTTAGTGAGTATTGGATATGCTGCTTGTCATTGGTGCCATGTGATGGAAAAAGAATCGTTTGAGAATCAAGAAGTGGCTGACTTAATGAATCAATATTTTGTCAATATTAAAGTGGACCGTGAAGAGAGACCCGATATTGATATGATATACATGGATGCCATTCAACAAATGGGTTTAGGTGGCGGATGGCCTTTGAATGTTTTCTTGATGCCTGATCAAAAGCCATTTTATGGTGGTACCTATTTTCCCAAGCACAAATGGATGGAAGTGCTAAATTCAATTCACAATGCATTTCATAATCACAGAAATGAATTACAAGCATCAGCAGATGGATTTGCAGCGAGTGTAAATGATCAAAAGGAATTATTTTCTACAGTTTCTATTGATCAACAACCTGAATTGATAAATTCTGTTCTGAAAAAGGTGCTGTCAAGTTTAGATCCTGTTTTTGGTGGTATAAACAAAGCTCCCAAGTTTCCATTGCCTTCTTTGATGAATTTTTTCGAATCAATTCCTATTGCGATTGGTATGGAATTAGAAGTTTATCAATTGGCGAATCTACAATTGAATAAAATGGCTCAAGGGGGAATTTTTGATCATCTTTCTGGAGGATTTTCACGCTACTCTGTTGATTCAGAATGGTTTTGCCCACATTTTGAAAAAATGTTGTACGACAACGGACAATTATTATCGGTCTATAGCAAAGCTTTTGAAAGGACTAATTCGCTGATTTACAAAGAGATTATTATTCAAATTATTGCTTTTCTTGATAATGAGCTCTTAGGTGAAAATGGATTGTTCTTTGCTTCTTTAGATGCTGATAGTGAAGGTGTTGAAGGACTTTATTATACGTGGACTTATGATGAATTAACAAAATTGTTGCCTTACAATAAGCATGTTGAATTTTATCAAACCTATTCTATTTCACAACAGGGAAATTGGGAAGATGGTCAAAACATTTTATTTAAAAATAAATCGATTCTTAATTATTATTTCAACGAGGAATTTAAAATTTTAAATCAAGCTAAAGAAAATAGAATTAAACCCGCAAGAGATCAAAAGCAAATTTTATCTTGGAATGCTTTAACCTTATTAGGTTTAATTGATGCATCAATTGCCATGAATGATGAACTAATTTCAGAAAAATGTGAGAAATTAATTCAATCTATGCTTGAGAATTTTGAAACAAGTCCGAATTATTTATTACACCAAGTCGATTATGCCGATCAACCCATCCAAGGTTTTTTAGATGATTATGCAACTTTTGGATTGGCATTAGTGAAATTTTTCCTAAAAAAAGGCAATGAGGAACTGATTGAAAAATCATCTCAATTATTAGAATTTGTTTTGCAAAATTTTCAATCCTCAGATTCCGATTTTGATTTGTTTTATTATCGTTCTGGACAATCTGAAAAATTAATTGCTGATAAAATTGAATTCACAGATTCTGTTATTCCTTCTTCCAATTCCGTTCTTTGCGAATGGCTTTTATGGATGGGAATTATAAAAAATAATGTAGATTATACGATTCAGGGTAAAAAAATGCTTGAAACTGTTTTAGATAAAACTGTTAACAATCCAAGTTATTTTGCTAATTGGCTTAGGTTGTATTCTGAATGGTTTGAATTTCCCAAAGTAATTTTGAAATTCAATCCATTGCATTCAAACCTAAATGATTTGCAATTAGAAAATTGGTCGATTAATTACAAAGAAATGGTATTTATTCCAAGTAAATCAATACCTCAAAGTTCAAATTTCATGATTTGTATTGGTTCTCATTGTTTGGCACCAACAAATAGTTTGGAAGAATTACATCAACAATTAGACGAAATTATTTGATTCGGTCAGGGTTTTCATTAACAAAAGCCCCCCAACCTTTTTTGGTACCTTTAAGTGATGAAGTAAGGTTATTGGCATGAAAGTGGTGACAAATGGCAATGCCAACAGCATCAGTAGCATCCAATAATTTGGCATCAAGCTTTTGTTTCACAATGACTTCCACCATTTTAGCTAATTGTTCTTTCGATGCATTTCCATTCCCAGTAACACTTTGTTTTACCTTTTTGGGTTCATATTCGGTAATGGGTATATTTTTAGAAAAAGCTAATGACATGACCATTCCTTGTACACGTCCAAGCTTTAACATGGATTGAACGTTTTTGCCAAAAAAAGGACTCTCGATAGCAATTTCATCGGGTAGAAATTCTTCTAAAATGCCTAAAATTCGCTCATGGATTTTTAAAAATTTAGCACCTTGAGTTGTGTACTTACTCAAATTCAATACCCCATATTGTAGAATTTGAACTTGGTCTTTGTTTACTTTAATAATACCATATCCTAAAATACTTGTTCCAGGATCGACACCTAAAATTATTTTTTCTCCTTGGGAACTAGTATTTTGCATCATATTTTATAAAAATGTTTATTCATCGAATACCCCGTTTTATTACACAACTATTTCCTCGATTAAATTGGACCATGCAAACCATTGGTACAGAGGATCGTCGTGTGTATTTCACTTTCGATGATGGCCCGACCCCTGAAATTACCAATTTTGTTTTAGATCAGTTAGATAAATATGAAGCAAAGGCTACTTTTTTTTGTATCGGAAAAAATGTCGTTGAAAATCCTGAACTTTTTCAATTAATTGTTTCAAAGGGGCATTCAATTGGAAATCATACAATGAATCATGCCAATGCATGGAAATATTCCTTTGAAGATTATTTGAAAAATATTCAGTTATGTGATAATATTTTTGAGCAATTTGAGGTCAAATCAGTTGGATTTAGACCACCTTATGGTAGAATCAATCAAAAAATTATTCGATCACAGCAAAATAAAAAGGAAATTTTTATGTGGTCGATACTTACTGGCGATTACAATGCAAACTTGGATACATCCAATGTGTTGAAAAAATGTTTATCAAATATTCAGCCTGGTGATATTATTGTTTTCCATGATAGTTTAAAAGCATCCCAAAATTTACAAATTTTATTACCCGAATTTCTTTCTTTTTGCCAAATTAATAATTTGATTCCCTCCGCTTTATGATTGATACCCACGCACATCTTTACGATGAAATATTTTTAGTTGAAATTGATTCACATTTGAAAAATATCCAATCAAAAGGTGTTTCAGAGGTTTGGTTACCCAATTGTGATTCGAATACATGGCCAGCCTTATTCGATTTGACTCAAAAATATCCTCAGGTTTGTAAGCCAATGATTGGTTTACACCCAACCTATGTGAAAGAAGATTTTCAAAATGAACTTGATTTTGTAGAAAATGTATTAAAAAATACTCAAGTTTTAGCTATTGGGGAAATAGGCTTGGATTATTATTGGGATACTACTTTTCAAGAACAGCAAATCATTGCCTTTGAAAAGCAATGTCATTGGGCATTAGAACATCATTTATGGGTGGATATTCATTGCAGAAAAGCTTATGCTGATTTAATTCGAATTTTGAAAAAGAAGGAATTTGAAAATTTACGTGGAGTGATTCACTGTTTTTCTGGCGATGAAAGTGAGGCAAAACATTTGACAAATCTGGGTTTTTATTTAGGTATTGGTGGTGTTATTACCTACAAAAACTCAAATCTATTTAATGATATTAAAAATATCTCTTTGGATTTTATATTGTTAGAAACAGATGCCCCCTATTTAACACCAGTTCCTCACCGTGGCAAGCCAAATACTCCTGAATATATTCCTTTAATCGCACAAAAATTGGCAGATTTATATGAAGTTTCTTTGGACACAATCTTAGAAAAAACGAACCAAAATGCACTTCAACTTAAGAAAATTTCAAATTTTCAATAAGCTGATCTGTTTGTTCTTTCCAAGCAATCAAAGCATTTCTTAGTTTTATTGCTTGTCTATTTTTAGAAATTTTGAATTTTGGCCAATTACCCTGAAATACGATTTTCCCATTTTCCATAATACCGATTTGCTGACTTAGCTTAAGAATATCAGATATGTCATGACTGATTAACAAACATGGGATATTAGTTTCTTTAACTTCTAATTGAACAAGTTCAATTAATTCCATTTTTTGTTCAGTATCTAATTGACTAAAAGGTTCATCTAAAACCAAGGCTTGAATGGGTTGACTAAAGGCTTGAATCAACGCTAATTTTTGCCTTTCTCCACCTGATAAATTGACAATTTTACTTTTGATAAGCTTTTCAAGGTGGTATTTTTTTAGCAAATGTTTCTTCTTTTTAATTAAATCAAACGCATTTAACTTTTGAAATAACATATTCAAGAAATCCTCTACGGTATGATTGGGTTTCAAATGCAAATTTTGAGGAACATAGCCAATTTCTGGAAATTGTTTTATTAATCTATCATATCCATCGTTCAATTCAATTGAATTAATTTTTATTGAACTTTTCAAAACGGTTTCGTTTCCGACCAAAATTTTTGCAATGCTGCTTTTTCCAGAACCACTTTTACCGATTAAAGCAAAAATCTCTCCTGATTTTACCTTAAATTTGATTTGAGATAATGCAAACTGATTGGAGATTGGATGATTCTCGATGAAAATTTCTAACATTTAAACTTATTTATTATGCTTTTATGCGGTATCGATGTAGGTACATCATCCATTAAAGTTAGTATTGTTGACTCAGCAAACCAAAAAGTTCTTCAATCTGTTTCATTTCCTGAAATAGAAAATATCATTTCTTCTCCAGAATTGGGTTTTGCGGAACAAGAACCAGAGCATTGGTGGTATTGTGTTAAACAAGCTATTTTGCTTGCAAATTCAAGTAATAAATACAATCCTAAAGATATAGCAGCCATTGGAATTAGTTACCAGATGCATGGACTTGTTGTCGTAGATCATAATGATCAAGTTTTGCGTCCTTCGATCATTTGGTGTGATTCGAGGGCTAGTGAATTAGGAAATGAGGCATATAAGGGAATTGGAGAAGCATTTTGTAATGATCATTTATTGAATAGTCCAGGGAATTTTACTGCCTCTAAATTGGCTTGGGTGAAAAAACATCAACCTGAAATTTTCAAACATATTAAACACGTTTTATTGCCAGGTGATTTTATAGCTTTCAAACTTTGCGGTAATTACACTACTACCCCATCCGCTTTATCTGAGGGCATTTTTTGGGATTTTCAAACGAAATCTATTTCAAAGGAAGTGAATGCTTTTTTCGGATTTTCTGATTCGTTTTTTCCTGAAGTTAAACCCGTTTTTAGTGAACATGGACAAATATTGGCTTCAATTGCCAGTGATTTAGGTTTAAATGAGCAAGTTAAAGTAAGTTATAAAGCTGGAGATCAGCCTAATAATGCACTATCCTTAGGAGTTATAGAGCCTGGAGAAATCGCGACAACAGCGGGTACTTCTGGTGTTGTTTATGGGGTAAGTGAGGAGTTGAAATTTGATAAAGAAAATAGAGTCAATTCTTTTGCTCATGTTAATTATACAGATGATTTACAAAGAATTGGTGTTTTAATGTGTATCAATGGTACAGGAATTTTAAATAGGTGGTTAAAGGATAATTTTTTCTCTAATTTAAATTACAATGAGATGAATCAATTAGCCGCAGAATCTGTCATAGGGTCTAAAGGTTTAGTTTGTATGCCTTTTGGAAATGGTGCTGAACGAATATTTCAAAATAAAAATATAGGCGCAAGCTTTAAAAATTTAGATTTTAATCAACATCGTAATTCAGAAATCATACGTTCAGCCCAAGAAGGAATCGCATTTTCTATGGTTTATGGTATTGAGTTGCTGAAAAATGTTGGAATTGTTCCTAATCGATTAAAAGCGGGATTTGCCAATATGTATTTGAGTGATATATTTTCTTCGGCTATAGTAAACGCATCAGGTGTAGAATTGGATTTTTGTGAGGGTGATGGTTCCTTCGGTGCAGCAATTGGTGCAGGAATCGGAATAAATCTTTATGCATCTCCGAAAGAAGCTGTCAATAATATTCAAGTTACGAAGTCCTTGATCCCGAATAAAAATCTAAAAGAAGAATATTTGGACGCTTATTCGAGATGGAAAGAATCTTTGATGTCCTAAAAAGGTAAAGCCTCTCTATTTCTAGAGAGGCTTGTACCCAGAGCCGGAGTCGAACCGGCACGGGCTTGCACCCACGGGTGTTTGAGACCAGCGCGTCTACCAATTCCGCCATCTGGGCAATTCAAAATTGCGATACAAAAGTAGCTTTTATCCTTCAAAATCGCAAATATGAAAAGATTATTTTTTAATTATTCGTAGCGCAAAGCTTCTACAGGATCCATTTTTGAGGCTTTAAATGCTGGGTAAATGCCTGAAAATAAGCCTACTAATATACATACAATGATTCCTGTTGTCATCCATAACCAAGGTATAATAAAGCTGGCATTTCCTGAACTTATTCCTTGGGCAATTAAATTTCCAATTGGAATAGCTAAAATTATACCACCAATTCCACCTATTAAACAAATAACAATGGCTTCAATTAAGAATTGTTGTAAAATTCGATAAGGCGTAGCTCCTAAAGACTTTCTGATCCCTATTTCCCTTGTTCTTTCTGTGACAGAAACCATCATGATATTCATTAGAGCAATAGCTGCACCTAATAATGTGATAAATCCAATGACAAAGCCACCAATACGCAAACTTGAAGTAATTCCCTCAAAACTTTTTGCCATCGAATCTGATCGATCCAATGAAAATGAATCTTCAGCTCCGATTGGATCTTTTCTAACCTTTCGCATGATACCTCTCGCCTCTTCCATGAAATCATCAATATTTAATATTCTGGATGATGATGTGGTGATATCATATGTCAAATTTCTTCCAACGGCCATTTTTCTACCAGTTTCTAAAGGTACCATCACTACTCTGTCATCTCCTCCTCCCATCATGTTTCCTTTTTTATCCAAAAGACCTATCACTTTTAATTTAATGCCATTAATTAAAATTTCTTTATCAACGGGGTTTTCTTTTTCAAAAATTTGATCGACAACGTCTACTCCCAAAATGCAAACATTGTTTGCCATTGTGAATTCATTGTTATTGATATTTCTCCCTACCCCTACTTTATACCCTTTTAATTCCATGAAATTATCATCAATACCTAATAATCGAACATTTGGATTTGTTTTTTTGGATGAAAATTTGGCAATAACATTATTACTCACATTCGTTTTTAACGAAACCTTTCCTTTTGAAGTAAATAGTTTTTTATATAGAATGGCTTGTCGATAATCAATATTTTTAAACCGTTTTTCCTTTTGCCCTTCCCTTCTTATTTGCATGGCTGGTCTATTTCGAATATCAAACGAATTAGCTCCTAAACCAGAAAATGAATTATCTACAGAGCTCTGTATCCCATCAATGGCTGTTAATATTCCAACCAATGCAGTTATTCCTAAAGAAATAATGAGTGCTGTTAAAATGGTTCTTAGCAAGTTTCCTTTTATAGATCTTAGCCCTTCAAATACATTTTCCTTAAGATTCATGTTGGATGCTGTACAATTAAATTTTAGCTTGCAATTTATTAGTTTATTTACAGCATAAAAAACCAATGAAACCCCTATTTTTTCCATTAATCATTTTTATTTTTTCTTTCGGGTCTCTGAAAGCCAATAAAATATTGATTGAAATGGATGAAAACCAATCCAATCATTTAAAGGCCTATGGATTCGTTTTTAATGTGTTGAAAAATAAAAACCAAGAAGTCCAGTGGTTACTTAATTACAAAGGGGGATCATTTTTAATGGATTTTGATCCTGCATTTAAAATGGAGTTAATTGCGAAATCAATTTCATACCAACTTATTTCTGAAAATAATGCCTCTCAATTACTTCAATTGCTTAATTCTAATTCACAAAATACATCGGTCGGTATTTTGAACAAGGTCCCTAGAATTGCATTATATTCCCCTAAATCTGCAAGTCCCTGGGATGATGCCGTATCTTTAGCATTAACTTATGCCGAAATTCCTTTTGATATTATCTATGATAAGGAGATTTTAGAGGGCAAATTACCTGAATTTGATTGGATACACTTACATCATGAAGACTTTACTGGACAAATGGGAAAAATGTATTCTCAAAGGGATCAAATTTGGTATCAAAAGCAATTAAAAGAAGATCTTGATTTAGCTCACCAATTTGGCTTTCGTAAAGTATCTGAAATGAAATTGAAAATTGCAACATCAATTAAGAATTATGTTTTTGGTGGAGGATATTTATTTGCCATGTGTACTGCGACAGATACATTTGATATCGCCTTGGCTTTGAATGGTGTTGATGCTTCAGATTCTTTTTACGATGGTGATCCCATTGATCCTAATTTTGACAAAAAAATCAATTTTGAGCCAACTTTAGCTTTTAAAGATTTCAAAATAATTCCTAATTATCGTGTGAATGAATTTTCAGATATTGATGCCTCTCCAAATTACGCTCCTAGAAATATAAAAGAGGAATTGGATTATTTTGAATTAAATGAATTTTCAGCAGCAACCGATTTAATTCCAACCATGCTTACGCAAAACCATGAAAAATTAATACATGGTTTTTTAGGACAAACTACTTCATTCAATCCTAAATTAATTAAATCTGATATTACAATTTTGGCAGAAAATGAGGCATTAAATGAAGTAAAATATATTTTTGGTTCTAGAGGAAAAGGTTTTTTTACTTTTTTAGGAGGACACGATCCAGAAGACTACCAGCATTTTGTCAATGAAGAACACACTGATTTAAATTTACATAGAAATAGTGCCGGTTACAGATTAATCTTGAATAATATATTGTTTCCTTCTGCAAAGAAAAAGAAGCAAAAGACCTAATTATTTTAATTTTCTTAAATAATAATCTTCACCTGGAACAATTACACCTTCTTTTAAAATTTGATCAGTTCCTAATCTAATATCTCCTTTTTCAGGTTGTATTACCGATTTAGCAAAAAACAAATAATTAGCCTCCTTAGGAATAGCTTGTAAACCTTGTTCAAAAGGATTAATCGGGATTAATTTTCTACTTAAATTTTTTCCCCAAAGCGGATATTCGTAATCATCATTGATTGTAGCAAGTGCAACTACGGCATCTTCTGGAACTAGTTTATCAAAATTTTGATACGCCTTCGTAATGTCTGGTCTGCTAATCGTAAGATTTTCTATTCGATCTAAATTTAAAAACGACTTTTTACCATAAAATGCAAAAGGTAATGCTCGTATATTAAAAAGTAAAGTAGAGATACTCGATAAACATATTAAAATTGTCAATAATCCTAATATAAATTTTGTAATTGGCCAATGGTTTCTAAGTAAATAAAATCGACCAAAATAGACAGATATAGGCAATAAATACACACTTGAACTAATCATATACCGACCTTTCCAAGGGTCATAAGCTGCCGTAAATGATAAAAACAAAAGATGTATGATAAAACATGCTAGAAAAATTGGATAGTTTTTTTCTCTCTTGATAAGCAATAAAAGGATACTGGGGATTAAGATAAATATAAAGATAATTCCATAAATAGGTGTTCCATTGTAGAACTCAAATCTCCGGTCAAATGTGAAAGGGATAATGGTGAATTCTGTTTTCCTCTCTAAACCCAAATTTAATTTAGCATCTATTTTTCTTGGAATAAATTTTAAACGTGAATTAATTTTTTCTACCAATGGTATATTTCTTAATCCATCAGGATTGACTAAATCTGCCGAATACCGGATGAAATTACGTGAGCCATTTTTTAATAAGTTTTCGAAATTTCCAGCCCTTTCTATGGATTGATGTTGTGTTGCTGTTTTAGGGCCGATTGGGTGGCCATAATTGATCATATTGGATATATATCCTGTCAATAAGACAAACAATAGTAAACCTAAAATATGAGAAAAAATTAAGTGTTTTAACTGATAAAACAATTTGTTTAATGGATTTAAATTAATTGCATTGATATAAATCAGAAAAAGAGGAATAAAGGAAAATGCAAAAGTGATTTTATGAGATAAAGCAATTCCAAATGCGAATCCAGCAAAGTATAAATAAATGATTTTTTTGCTTTTTTGAAAAGAAATAATGAAATAAACCAAGCAACTTAAATAGGCCCCTAGTACAATATCTGTATCAGTTGTTAGGCTTTGTGTAATAATAATTGGAATTAGCAATGGCAGTGTACTAATAAACAATCTTAGTTTAAATTCTATAGATAATCTTTTTAAAATACCATACAAGGTGAAACTTAGTATCCAATAGGCGCTGTAATTAGGAAATCTAAACCATAGTTCATTTTTAACATTCATCAAAAATGGATAGACTTGAATAGAACAAAAGCTTCTTGGATATGTATCGATGTTCCAATTAGTTCCAATAAAATGTTTTAATGAACTTCCTTCTTGTAAAAAATATAAAATACGATTTAAATGCCCTGTCATACTATCCCATTCATTGGGAGGGCAATTAAATATGACTAAAAATTGAAATAAACTAATAACTACTATCGTCCAGAAAATACAAAAAAAAGTGAATTTTTGAAGCCCTGATGAATCTTTAAAAACTTGATGTAATTCCTGAATTGTTTCCCCGGTTATTTTGAAAGCCGATCTATGATTGATTTCTTTCTCGAAAAATGATAAACTAAAAAAGGAATAAAAAAGAAAACTAACAAAAAATGGTAAAATGCTCCAAAGCAGTGTGGAATCCCATTTATGAATTAATGACAAGATATAACCTGTAACGATAATACTACTTGAATAGGAAATGAAGCCAATAATTATTATTTCCTCAAAATTTTTATTAGAAATTTTAGAAGCTATTTTAATATTTAAAAGAAGATAAGAAACAAATAGAATGAATAACATTTTTACAATTGTTGATTGATGATGTTACAAACACTTAATAGTTCCGTTTCATTGATTTCCGCTGATAATGGCAAACATAAAATCCTTGATGCAATATCTTCAGAAATCGGACATGGTTGATAATCAATGAAGCTTAAAGTATTTAGAGAGGGATAAAAATATCTCCTTGGATAAATGTCATTCTTATTTAACTCGCCAACTATATCCAATAACTGCTTTTCGTTTGATAAAAGAATCGGATAATAGGAATAATTTCTTTCAATATTGAGATTAAATTCAACCTTTTTGATTGAATCATTTAAATTTTTATCATAAAATGCTGATGCCCATTTACGATGAGATTTAATTTGATCAAAATGTTCAAAATTAGCTAAACCCATTGCTGCATGAAATTCAGAGTTTTTCCCATTGATCCCTGCTGAAAAATAGTCATCTCCTTTATGCCCAAAACTTCTTAATTCCTTAATTTTTAAAGCTAAAGAATCATTATTTGTCATTACTGCTCCACCTTCTACAGTATGAAATATTTTTGTAGCATGAAAGCTGCAAGTACTTACATCCCCATAATTAAAAATTGATTTCCCTTTATATTTAACTCCAAAAGCATGTGCACCATCATAAATGAGTGGGAGATGATAATCTTTTGCTAATTGCTCTTGCCTTTCTAAATCCCCTGCATTTCCATATACATGTGTAGTAAGAATGGCGCAAGTATCTGAAGAGATTTTAGCTTTTATATTGTCACTTTCAACCGTTAATGAATCAGGAGAAATATCGGCAAATATTGGCTTGCAATTTTCCCAAATGATGGAATTACTCGTTGCACAATAAGAAAATGGAGTTGTGATAATTTCACCCTTTAAGTCTAAAGCTTTTATAGCAAGCTGCAAAGCGATTGTTCCATTCGTGACAAAAAAGAAATGTTTTACTTGCAAAAACTCAGCTAACTTAGCCTCTAATTCTAATAATAATGGGCCATCATTGGTTAAATGAGATGTTTTCCAAATTCTTTCAAGATATTTAGTGTAGGTTTTTAATTCAGGAAGAAAAGATTTGGTTACATGCAGCATTAAATTACTTCAGTTTGTTGAAAAATAGAAAAATCAAATTTAGGTCTCACATAACCCGGCCATTTACCGTACCAAGTAGTATCTTCTCTAAAATCGGCAATTTCAAAATTGAAAACTTCTTCAAAATTATATAAAATAATAGATTTATCTTTTACAATCATAAATGAGATAAAATAGTTACCATCATTTAAAAAGTCCCCAGGAATAGTGATATTCGATTTAATTATTCCTTTATGGAATATTTTTTGTTCTGATCCAACATTAAATATACATTCTCCGGTGCTTGCATATAAATGCAAACTAATGTTTAGGTTTTGATTATCTAATAAATTCCAAAATTCAATATCAATCGAAAATGAATTTCGAATATCCCAAAACCCCTGATCTTTCAATAAATTAGGTTTTAATTCTGCTAATTTCAATCTAACCAATTCGTTCCCTAAGGCATTATCAATGTTAAATTCTTTACGTAAAACGTTGTTTTGTAACCCTGACAAATAATTAGTTAACACTTGACCTGTTTCTCCAAATTCTTTTACACTTCCCTTTTCTAAATGCAAGGTCTTATTGCATAAATTAGCTACTGCTGTAAGGTTATGGCTAACAAATAAGATGGTTTTTTCTTTTGATGCGACTTCTCGCATTTTTCCCAATGATTTTTTCTGAAAATCGGCATCCCCTACAGCTAAAACTTCGTCTACGATCAGAATATCTGGGTTGAGGTGGGCAGATATGGCAAAACCTAAACGAACGTACATTCCTGATGAATAACGCTTTACAGGAGTATCTAAAAACTTGGTAATTTGTCCACCTGCAAATTCTACAATTTCATCAAATTGGGAGCTAATTTCTTTTTTAGACATTCCCAAAATCGCACCATTCAAAAAAATATTTTCCCTCCCCGTTAATTCAGGATGAAAGCCTGTTCCTACTTCTAATAAACTGGCAACTTTACCTTCTACATGAATATTTCCTTTGGTGGGTGGAGTGATTCTACTTAAAATTTTTAATAATGTTGATTTTCCTGCACCATTATTGCCAATAATACCAAGTTTATCTCCTTTTTCTAAATTAAAAGAAACATTGTTTACTGCCCAAAACTCTTCTTTTGATGCACTCTTGAAAATATTTGTAAATCCCTCTCTCAAACTAACAGGACCTTTTTGTGTCGATAGTTTATACTTTTTGGAAATGGAATTTACTTCTACAATACTCATATAATCTGATTATAAAAAATCGACGAAAGAGTCCTCTCTTTTCGTAAAAATGACTAAACCTACAACAAAAATAATACTACTTGTTATCAATGAAATTAACAGGTTGTTTAAATTGAAAATGTGATATTGATCAATTAACGTATATCTGAAAAACTCAACGAATGAGGAAAGAGGATTTATTATAGTATAAACTGAAAACCACTTTTTATGAATAAATTCTTGAGTAGTGTAAACAATGGGTGTGATAAAAAATCCATATTGTACAATTAAGGGAGTAATTTGTTGTACATCTCTATATTTAACAGAAAATGAAACAAATATTAATCCAATACCTAGAGTGAAAAATATGGTTATAAATATGACAAGAGGAAGTAAAAATACAAAATGTGAAATAGGTTCTTGTAAAGAAATACTTAAAATAAAATAAACTACTAAACCCACAAAAAAATCTAATAATGGGACAGCGATGGATGAAATACAAATAATCAAACGTGGAAAATATACTTTTGAAACTAAATTACTATTGATTAAAATCGAATTGCAAATCGCCTGAAAACTATTGGCAAAAAAATTCCAAAATAAAACCCCAGAAAAAATGATTAATTGAATTGGGAATCCGGAAAACGAATTTACTTTAGCAACTTGTTTGAAAGCAAATAAAAATACCAACATGGTAGCTACTGGTTTTACAACTGCCCAAACTAAGCCTAATATGGTTTGTTTATATCTTACTGAAATATCTCTCTTGGCCAAAATGAACAATAAATCTTTTTCAGAATAAACTTCTTTAATTTTATTTATTATTTCTATCATTCTGATTATGCCATTAATTCCTTATAAACCGAGATCGTGTATTGTATAAAAATACTGAGAGCGATACCTATCAATGTTGCAATCAAAGTAACCGGCCCCCATTTGTATTTAAAGCCATCACCAGGTAATTCTGGTTCAGATATTAAATTGAACAAAGGAGTTTCTTTCACTAAAGAAAATTTTAGATTGTCATAATTTCTTACTGCCTCTAAATACATCGTTTGCAATTGAGTTGAATTCATTTGTAAACGATCAGCTATAATGCGCGCTCTTTGAAAAATTATTTGTTGATTTTGATCAGTATAATTAGCTAATTTCCCTTGAGTATAATATAGAGCTGTTTTTAATGAATCTTTTCGTTTATCTAATATTTCAAGTAACTCGTTTGATTTTTTATTTTTATTTGAAATATAAAAATCAGCCAAAGTGTTTAAATATAATTTTGCCCATAGATATGATAAAGTATCATTTCTAGTTTCAATTGTTAACGTTTGAAATGTTGATTTTGGATTTTCATTTTTAAGCTCGCTATTATTTTTTAAATACAAACCTATCAAATCAAGTATGGCTTTATCTTCCTGTGAAATAGTTTTTAAATCTGCATTTTTAAATTTGAAATTCTGAATATGATCCGGATAATACTTCCATTCATGTGAAAACAAGTCACATTTTTCTAAAAATAAATTGCCATATAGATCTTCTCTATTTCCTAATTTAACTTTGGTTAGTATCGCCTTTCTAAGTAAATTTCTAGTTTTAAATAATTCTTTAAAATTTTCGCCACTAAATAAATTTGAATTTGATCCATTTAAATCACCCAAGCCCAATGTGCTCGCTAAATCAGATAAGCCGCCTGAACTAACTTTATCGTTGTCTAATAGAAAAACAACTTCAGATTTAAATTTTTTATCATTACTTCGATAAAATTCAACAGATATTCCAACAATAAATCCAATAAAACCACCAATGATTATCCTCTTATAATTTCTTTTTACATAAGGAATAATAAGTAAACCTTTAACAATAAGATTTTTAAAAGAAAATTGGTCTGAATTTAATTCTCTCATATTTTATTTGGCTGAAGCTTTGATTAATGTTACCACCCCAATTATACTAGTAATTGTTCCAGTAAAAATGGCTACTATAGAGGCTACTTGCTGAAAATTACTAGCGGTTTTAACTTTATTTGGAATAATTATCTCGGCGCCTTTTTCAATTTTTGGATAGGAACGGAAAAATAAAAAATGTCTAGTTCTATCAATTGAACCATTTGAATATATTACGTAAGACCTCTTTTTCACAGAGTTAGAAGTAGTTCCTCCTGCCTGTGTAATATAATCATTGAAACTGAAATTGTGATTAAATTTGACATTTGTTGGATATAAAACTTCTCCTGATATTTTGATTGTTTGAGGTTCAATCGGAATTTCAAGCACATCTCCATCCAAAATAATCAAATCATCCTCTCCATTTGGATTCGCTAACGCTTTTTCCAAATTGATTCCAATAACCTCTTGAGATTCAGAGACCAAATTGGCTGGCTTTACTCTTGACCCTTCAAAATTATCTTGAAGTTCTTCAATTTGCTCTAATTTTCTACTTTTTTCCTTTTCTGTAATTGAAAATTTACGAAGTAATTTTGCGCCTTTCAAGTAGGCTTGTAAATTAGTTCCTCCTGCTCTTTTGATTAATTCGCTCAAACGTTCATCTTTTTTCTCAATACCATATACTCCCGGAAAGGTTACCTGCCCTTTTATTGTGATGAATTGCTGAATTTGATAATTAGGTGATGATCGGATAAAAACATCATCAAAAGGCAATAATTCAAATTTAGAAGCAGAATTATCTAGCTGCAAATTACTACTAATTGGTAAACGTATTATTTCTGCAATTTTAGAATCTAAACTTTCTAAATTGTTGGAATCAATGATTTTTTTTCGACGAACAATTTCAACAAATCCAGTTGCTGCTGATTCTCTCAATCCTCCTGCTTTCAATATTAAATCTTCGACAGTCATTTTTTCAATGAAAGGAATTGTTAATTTGACTTGCCTATTAATAAGTTTGTTCGATGCGTCTAAAGACTTATTCTCTTCAGAAATTTCACTTTCATCTGATTTGTTTATATTTTCTTCCGAATTAATTTTCTCTTTGTCTTCTAATGTTGTTCCTTCTGTAGAAGTAACAATTTTGGAAGGCGAATTGTATATTTTATTATTAATTTCACCATGAATTGTTACGGTATAATATTCTTTTAAATCTAGAGTTGAATATACAGTAATTAAATCTTCCCTCTTTAAGACAATATCGTTAGAAGGATTTTTGATTAAATCTTTATAATTAACTGACAAATTAGAAAGACTTAAATCGGCATTTAAACGCTGAATTAAAATTCTTTCAGAAAAGGCATTTTCCTTTAGGCCTCCTGCCCTTTCAATTAATTTTAGTAAAGTTGGAGTAGTCTCTAATGAATATATTCCAGGGCGAAAAACCTCACCAGTAATATTTATTTTGTTTTCAAAACGATCCAAATTGATAGATTCAATCTGAATGACATCTCCTGATTGAGGTAAAAATGAATTGGCTAAACTTGAATTTATATCCAATATTTTTCTTTCTTTATTTGTAAAACGGGTAATCTTAATTTGGTCTTTAAAGGCATCATCAGTATACCCACCGGCAAATTCTACTATCACTTTTTCCAATGTTTCATTGGGTAATATTTCAAATAAAAAATTTCTTTTAACCTTACCTTTTACTTCTACTCTATTTTTGTATAAACCTATTTTTATTATATCTTGATCATGTAAATTGATGTCGTTTTTCAAAATACCATTCAATAGATAATCATATAAATCAATGTTGGCAATTACTTTTTTATTGCGAATAAGTTGAATCTGACGATAAGTTCCCTTTTCATTTGGTCCACCTGCTAAATATAAGGCATTCATAACTGAGGAAAGGCTAGATAATGAATATGTCCCAGGATTAATTGCTTCTCCTTGAATAGATACACTTATCGTTTTAATGTTTCCTAATGAAATACTGGCATAAACTCCATTTGTATTATTTGATCCATTGGTAGATTTCTTTAAACCATAAAATATGGTAGATAATTTGTAAATCAACCTTCTTTTGGCTTCTTCAATACTTAAGCCCGATACAAATACATTTCCCACTCTAGGAATTTTTATGTAACCATCTGCGTTGACAGTAAGTGTATAATGTTCCTCTGAATATCCATTAATATCAACTATTAATTCGTCTTCAGGTCCAATGATGTAAGATTGAGGGGATGCAATTCTTAAATTAGGTTCAAAATTGACAGTTTTCGAATTAAATATGGAGCTTCCAAAAATTTTCGAACGCAAAATATTTAAAGTAGAATCTTTAATAACTTGAACATTGTTTTTACGTTCTAAAACGATGCTATCATTATTCTTTCGACTAACTGTACTAGGGTTATTGATTGTTCGTTTGTTGACGTTTGCAGTTCCAGAAGGTTGGTTATTATTAATAGATGGTCGTTGTGAATTGAACTGACCATTTAATATCTGTGCTTGTATAGGTAAATTTAAATTTTGAGAATATAAATTTGTCGACAAAATTATAAACGTGCATATACCTAGTAAAAACTTTTTCAACATATATATGTATTTTAAAAATTAGAATGCAAATTAAAGGAAAAAACATCATTTAATTGTAACTTTAAGCTAAAATAACAAAATTCAAATTTATATAAATTCCTGTGGAAGATATAACTAATACTCAACCCATTTACAACGACGATAGTATCAAGTCCTTAGATTGGAAAGAACATATTCGATTAAGGCCTGGTATGTATATAGGTAAACTTGGAGACGGTTCTTCAGTCGATGATGGTATATATGTCTTAGTGAAAGAAATCATGGATAACTCAATTGATGAGCACATGATGGGAAATGGAAAAAATATTGAAGTAAAAATTTCAGACCATCGGGTAGAAATACGTGACTTCGGTAGAGGGATACCTTTAGGTAAAGTCATTGATTGTGTTTCGAAAATTAACACAGGTGGTAAATATGATTCTGGTGCTTTTCAAAAGTCTGTAGGTTTAAATGGCGTAGGTACAAAAGCTACCAATGCTCTTTCTAGTTATTTTAAGGTACAATCTTATCGTGATGGACAAACCAAATGGGCTGAATTTTCCAAAGGTGAATTAATAGCTGAATCTGAAGGATTTGAATTATCTACTGCTAAGAGCGGGACTTTTGTGAATTTTGAACCAGATAATTCAATTTTCAAAAATTATCATTTCATTCCTCAGTATTTAGATTCGCTATTTTGGAATTATGCTTATTTGAATGCAGGTCTAACCATTAATTTTAATGGACAAAAATATTTTTCCCAAAATGGATTATTGGATTTACTTTCCAAAAAAACCAATATTGAGGAAAATCGTTATCCAATCATTCATTTGAAAGGAAATGATATTGAATTAGCCATTACTCACAATAATCAATATGGCGAAGAATATTATTCATTTGTCAACGGACAAAATACGACTCAGGGAGGTACACACCTAGCTGCTTTTCGTGAAGCCATAGTTAGAACAGTACGTGAATTTTTTAAAAAGGATTTTGATCCTTCTGATATCCGGGCAAGTATTGTGGGTGCTATAGCCATTCGTGTTCAAGAACCCGTATTCGAATCACAAACAAAAACTAAATTAGGATCCACGAATATTTCTCCAGATTCGAATTCTACATCTATACGTTCTTTTATTGGAGATTTTGTGAAAAATGAATTAGATAATTTTTTACATCAAAATCCTAGTTCTGCTGATGCTCTTCTAAAACGAATTTTACAATCTGAACGTGAACGAAAGGACATCGCAGGAATTAAAAAATTAGCCAATGAGCGTGCCAAAAAAGCGAATCTTCACAATAAAAAATTAAGAGATTGTCGTATTCACCTTTCCGATGAAAAATCGGATGATCGCCATGATACTACATTGTTTATTACGGAGGGAGATTCAGCAAGTGGAAGTATCACAAAATCTAGAGATGTTCAATTACAAGCGGTATTTAGTTTAAGAGGTAAACCACTGAATTGTTATGGTTTAACTAAGAAAATCGTTTACGAAAATGAAGAATTTAATCTTCTTCAGCATGCGCTTGATATTGAAGATAGTTTAGATAATTTACGTTTCAATAAAATTGTCATTGCAACCGATGCCGATGTTGATGGAATGCATATCCGTTTACTAATTCTTACCTTTTTTCTTCAATTTTTTCCAGATCTTGTAAGAAATGGGCATTTGTACATTCTTGAAACTCCCCTATTTCGAGTTCGTAATAAAAAAGAAACAATTTATTGCTACACAGATGAAGAACGCCGAAATGCGATTGAAAAATTAAGTCCAAAACCAGAGATTACTCGTTTCAAAGGTTTGGGAGAAATTTCTCCAGAGGAATTTGGGAATTTTATTGGTGAGAATATCAAATTAGAGCCTGTGATTCTAGAAAAAGATTTTACTATACCTCAATTATTGAATTACTACATGGGGAAAAATACTCCAGAACGTCAAAAGTTTATTATCGAAAATTTAAAAATTGAAAAAGATCTAGAGGAAGTTTTAATGGCCTAGTTTAAAAATTCAACTCCAATAACTGCTTTAACTCTTTTTCAGCTTTACTGTTTTTTTGTTTAATTGCGATGATGATTCCTTTTTGAATAATTTCTTCAGCTTTTGTTTCTTCTCCTATTTCGATTAGAAAATTGGCATAGGTATAATAACTTGCTAAATAATCTTCAAATTGATTAAGTAGTAATTCGAAATTTACTTTTCCATCAACAATTTGATTCATTTTTATGTACTCTAAAGCAATCAAATAATAATTGAATGGATCTTTAGGATACAATTTTATTTCATTTTGGAGAATTTCTATTCTGTTCATTTTTTATTTTAAAAACAAATTAGTATGCTTGCATAACAATTTATAAATGTATGAAAATATTAGTTTGTATTTCCGTTGTACCTGATACAACATCCAAAATTACACTAGATAATTCAAGCTTAAAAATTAATGAAGAAGGATTAACATTTATTGTTGGGCCTTACGATGATTATGCACTTTCTAGGGCATTAGAAATTAAAGAATTAAATCAAGCCGAAGTTGTTGTCTTTCATGTAGGTCCTGTAGAGTCTGAACCCCTCATTAGAAAGTGTTTAGCACTTGGAGCAGATAAGGCAATTCGAATTAATGGTAAACCTACTGATTCTCATCAAATTGCAAATGAAATTGCTAATTATGTGGAGCAGAATCCATTTGATTTAATACTAATGGGAAAAGAGTCAATTGATTATAATAGTGCTATGGTGCATTCTTTGGTTGCATACAGATTAGGCCTTAATCATTTTTCACCTATTATGAAATTAGATTTAATAGATAATAATCAAGTTTCTATCGTAGTTGAAACGGAAGATGGAAAAGCAGAAGTTCAATCTCGTTTACCTGTTGTCTTAGGATGCCAAGAACCTATTGCAGAATGGAAAATTCCATCAATGCGCGGTATTATGATGGCAAGAACTAAAGAAATTGTCGTTATGGAAATGAATTCAGCTTCCACATTAGTTTTATCAAAATGTGAAATAGTTGAAAATCAAAGAAAACAAATTATGATAGCGGCAGAAAATGCAGAAAGTTTAATTGATTTACTAAAATCTGAATCTCTAATCTAATACTCCAATGAAAACAATTCATCTTTTTATTGAAACAAAAAATAGTCATTTGACTGATGCATCAGCTAAAGCAATTAATTATTTTCATAAAGTAAGAGAACAATTCGTAGATCACATTTGTCATGTATATCATTTTGTCAGTTCTTCCACTCAACATATCCAGCAAGTGGAAATTTCTGATTTACAGAATTATACCATTGTCTCTTATTCTGAACAAAATTTGTTAGGTGAATCTTCCGAATTAGGTCAATTATTAGAAAATTTGACACACTCAACAGATTCAAAATACCTATTTGCAAAATCTGTTAAATTGGAAAATGTGGCAGCTTTGATTTCAACAAAATTTTCAATTCCTTTAATTAATAATGTTGTTAAAATCGAAAATGGACAATTTTTGAAAGAAATTTTTTCTGGAAAGGCAAAAGCATCCATTTCATGTGAATCATCTAGCTGGATTGCTATCTTTTCAAAATCTTTGTCGGCTTCTTCTGAGATTGTTTTCAAAGATATGGAGGCTAGTAGGATTTCTTTAACGAATAATTGTTCGTATCAAATCGTAAACATAAATAGAATATCAAACGCCATTCCTTTACCAGATGCTCAAATCGTGGTTGGCGCAGGAAGAGGGTTGAAAGATCCATCAAATTGGGCAATGATTGAAAATTTAGCAAATAAATTAAATGCAGCGACTGCTTGCTCTAAACCTGTTTCAGACCTGAATTGGAGACCGCATCATGAACACGTAGGACAAACTGGAATAAAAATTAGTCCCAAATTATATATCGCTTGTGGAATTTCAGGAGCTATTCAACATTTAGCAGGAGTGAATAATTCGGGTAAAATTGTAGTTATTAATAATGATCCAGAGGCTCCTTTTTTCAAAAATGCAGATTATGGAATCGTAGGAGATGTTTTTGATATCTTACCGAGGTTGTTAAAAAAACTTAATTAATATCTTTTTAGGGCATTTTTTGATACCTTTGTATATTATCTTTTTGCCTTGGAAAAATTAGTTAAGCTTAGCATTCTTTCTTTAACACCTAGTTCATTTGGATCTAGTTCATTTATACTTCTTTTACAAGATATGAATGACGCCAATCGGATTTTCCCAATTGTAATTGGGAGTAATGAAGCTCAAGCTATTTCTATTATTCAAGATGATATTAATATTAGTCGTCCACTAACGCATCATTTGTTCTTTGATTTGATGAACAAGTCAGACTGCCAACTTGAAAAAGTTGTGATAGTTGATTTTAAAGAAGGTATCTTTTTCTCGAATATGTTTTTCAAATCTAAAGACAATTCTTTTATATTAGATGCTAGACCATCAGATGCGATTTGTTTGGCTTTACACGCTAATGCCGCAATTTATATTCCTGAAAATCTTCTGCAAATTATTTGTATTCCAGTGGATAATGCCATTGACAATTTAGAAGAGGATGAAGAGTTAGATTTCGATATTCGTGAACAAATTGAAAAGCAACCTTCTTTGGAAGAACTTGAAAATTCTATGCAAAAAGCTCTAATTGATGAAAATTATGAATTAGCAGCTCAATTAAGAGATTCAATAAATAAATTAAAATAATTGAATGAAATATTCTAAAACAAGACCCGCATCTCTGTCATTTCTTCTAATATTTTCAATATCAATATTAGGTTTTATTATCTGTTTATTTAGCCAAATTGTCGTTGGATTAAAAGATTTTTCATTTGATGTAAAGTCTCAAATGAAAATGTATGTCTACATGGAGGATAGCCTTGGGACGAATGAATTATTGCAGACTAAAATGTTATTGAAAAGTAAAAAGTACGTTGATTATAGTAATAAAGAAAACCCTGGAGTTGAATTTGTTTCTAAAAATAAGATTGCTGAAGATTTTTTAACTTCTTCCCATGAAAATTATCAAGATTTATTAGGAGATGAAAATCCATTTAAAAATATGTTCATTTTGGATATCACAGAAGAATATAAAAATAGTGATTCATTTTTACGTATTTCTAAGGATCTTTCTACATTAAATGGAGTCTATGAAGTCACCTACCCCACTTCTTATTTGAATTTATTAATTGACAAAATTAAATCCATTACTTACATTATTGTTATTGTAAGTTTCTTATTGATTTTATTCATTTATTTCCAAATTTCGAATTATATCAAATTAGCTATCCATGCCAACAGAGTGTTGATTAAAACCATGCAATTGTTGGGTTCAACGAATTCATTTATACAAAAGCCTTATATTTTAAAATCCTTGCAATTGGGATTGCTAGGCAGTATTATAGGGTATGGTTTATCTAATTTATTGTTTTTTCTTCTTAAGAATAATTTCCCTTCCCTTCAGTTTGATTTTTACAACATAGATAATCAGCTGATAATTGTTGGAGTAACAAGTTTAACTTGTTTGTTGTTTTGTTTTTTATCAACTATTATTTCATTGAACAAATATTTAAGTATTCAACAATCTAATCTTCATTAAAATGCAAAATTTTCCTTTAAATAATAATAGAATAATATATTTAGTTGTAGGAATCATCACAATGATCATAGGTTTTTTTGTCATGACCTTAGATAAATCTGAATTTGGATTTGGTTTTTTAGGAATAACATTAGGACCAATCTTAGTTTTAATAGGCGTTTTATTACCAATTCTATCATTATTTACTTGGAAAAAGAATGATTAATAATTGGGAAAGTGTATTGCTAGGAATTATAGAAGGCTTAACAGAATTTTTACCTATTTCTTCCACAGCTCATTTAATTGTTTCTGAGAAATTATTAGACTTACAATCAAGTAGTTTTTTGAATTTTTTTACCATATTTATTCAATTGGGTGCCATTTCAGCTGTCCCTTTGCTGTATTTTAAGCGACTTACAAGTGACCTAAAAATTTATAAGTTTATCATTATCAGTTTTATTCCCGCTGTTATTTTTGGTGTTTTGCTAGATGATCTTTTGGAAAGCTTTTTCCAAGGATATTGGTTTATCGCATTTTCATGGTTCTTAGGTGGAATTCTTTTGTATTTTATTGATAGACTTTTGGTTACCAATGAAGATGTATCCAAACGAGATAATTTATTAGATGAATTGAGTGTTACACGCTCCTTAAAGGTTGGTTTATATCAATGTTTAGCCATGATTCCTGGAGTTTCAAGATCGGGAGCAACTATAATCGGTGGTCGATTAGTGGGATTAAATCATAAAATGGCTGTTGAATATTCATTTTTATTAGGTATACCAACCATATTAGGGGCCTGTGCAAAGAAATTACTAGATTATAAAAATGAATTACCTTCTATTTTAAATGCAGAAAATTTGATTTCTTTAACTATTGGATTTTTAGTAAGTCTTTTAATCGCTTTAATTACGATTAAATGGATGGTTGGTTTTGTAGAGAAACATGGATTTAAAATCTTTGGTGTTTATCGAATATTGGCTGGTGTTTTATTGATGATTTATTTATTGTGGATATAGAAGAGGTATTACAAGACAAGTTTTATTTGATTAATAAACCAAAAGATTGGACATCTTTCGATGTGGTTAAAAAAATCAGGAACATTGGTAAATTTAAAAAAATTGGTCATGCAGGAACGCTGGATCCTCTTGCTACTGGATTATTAATTATTTGCGTTGGTAAGTACACAAAAAAGATTGAATATTTTCAATCTCTTCCAAAAGAATATACTGGTACATTTGTTTTAGGTAAAACCACACCTTCTATCGATTTAGAGACTGAATTTGATGATATTACCTATTCAATCGATCATATTGATAATAATCAAATAGAACTAGCTAGACGTAGTTTTTTAGGTGAAATCGATCAACTCCCTCCTATTTATAGTGCAATTAAATTAAATGGAGAGCGATTATACACACACGCCAGAAATGGGGTGAATGAAAGTGAATTGGAGATTAAAATTCGAAAAGCTACTATTTATGATTTTGATATTAATACAGATAATTTCCCAGAAATTGGTTTTCGTATTCTCTGTTCAAAAGGAACTTACATCAGAAGTATAGTTCGAGATTTTGGTCTATATTTAAATTCTGGAGCCTATTTGTCTTTATTAATTCGTAATAAAATTGGCGATTATTCAATAGAAAGAGCTCAAGAAGTAGCTACATTTAACCCAGATTTGCATGAGAGTTTGTCATAGTTTTTCTGAATATTTTGGCGTAATAGAAAGTGTAACTACCATAGGGATGTTTGATGGAGTTCATTTAGGTCATCAAAAAGTAATAAGCCGTTGTGTTGAGCTGGCCAAAGAAAATGCTAATCAAAGTGTTGTTATATCGTTCTCAAATCATCCCTCATCTTATTTTTCAAATACTGATTCAAATGAATTTAGACTAATTACTTCTACGGATGAAAAGATTGAAATTTTCAAACGCTTGGGAGTTGATGTTTTATTTATCATTCCATTTGATGAATTTATTGCTACAATTCCTGCGAAACAATTTGTAGAAGACATTTTATTAAAATGTTTACACACAAGTGCCTTTGTATTAGGTTATGATAATCGATTTGGTTTTAAAAGAGAAGGTTCCATTGAATTTGTAAATACAAACTATGCTAAATTCATAAAAACCTTTGAAATAGCTGCTGAAATTTTGAATAATGAAATAATTAGTTCCACTAAAATCAAATCTTACTTACAAGCTGGTGAAATTAGTGTTGTAAATCAGATGTTGGGTAGAACTTATTTATTGCAAGGAATAGTAATTCAGGGAAATAAAATTGGACGACAATTAAATTTTCCAACTGCTAATTTGGATATTCAACCTAGTAATAAATTTCTTCCAGGATTGGGTGTTTATTTAACGAAGGTAAATGTTGGGAATGAAAAAAAATACGGATTAACAAATATTGGAGTACGTCCTACCATTGCATCTGATGAAAATAAAATTCATATTGAAACCTATATTATAGATTTTGACGGCGATATTTATGATGAAAAATTAGAATTGAATTTTTTATTTAAATGCAGAAATGAAATGAAATTTTCTTCTTTAGAGCAATTAAAATTACAAATTGCCCAAGATGTTTCTTGGGCAGAAGATCAATTAGCAAAGATTCATGTAACTTCCTAGAAATGTGATTTCATCTGATCGCTTAGTTAAAATTTCTTCAATATTTGTATCTAGCTTATTCCCTTCAATATCAATAAAGAACCAAAATTTAAATTCATGAGTTTCTTTAATTGGTCTAGATTCAATTTTTAAAAGATTTATTTTTCTTGAATCAAAGTCTTGCAATAATGTTAACAAAGCCCCAGGCTTATCATCATTTTTTAACTTAATTGCTAAACTTGTTTTATCTTTTTCCGTCATTTTTAAATTGGGATTTTTAGAAATGATAAAAAATCTTGTTTGATTTGTTTCACTGTCTTGAATATTATCAAATAAAATCGGAAGATGATATGTTTTTGCTGCTATGTGTGAACATAGTGCAGCGGCAGAATCATCTTGAATGGCTAACTTAGCTGCTTTTGATGTTGAATCAACTTGAACAAAAAAGCTTTCTTCTTTATTTGAGAAATAATCATTTAAAAATGATTTGCATTGTTGAAAGGCAATGTCTTTGGAATAAATTTTTGTTATTTCTTTTAAATTATTTTGTTTAGAAGCGATACAAAAATTGACAGGGATAATTATTTCGGAAATAATGTATAGTTTTTTTTCAAATAATAAATCCATGGTTTCTTTGACCATCCCCTCCTGATTATTTTCAATGGGAACTACACCATATTTAGCTCTTCCAGTTTCAACAGAATCAAAAACGGATTTAATAGATGGTAAAGAAATGTATTCTGCAACTGCTCCGAATCTATTTTCAGCAGCTTGATGAGTAAAGCTACCTTCAGGTCCAAGAAAACTTATGATTTCTGGTAATTCTAAATTTCGAGATACCCCAAATATTTCTAAATAAATGGCCTCTATTGCATTCTTAGTTAAACGCCCTGTATATTTTGAACATAGTCTTTCTATAATCGCTTTTTCTCTATCTGGATGATAAATTAGACCATTGGAATCTCTTTTTAATTGACCAATTTCTTCCACAATCTCCATTCTACTAACTAAAAGTTCTAAAATTGAATCATCTATTTTGTCAATTTTGTTTCTTAGTTCGTTAATTCCATTCATCATAATCTTCTTTTCTAATTGGTAAGCGTATTATTTGGTATTTTGATTGATTAAGCCTTGGTTTTTCTTTTCTTCTACGATTTGTAATCTCTTTAATTTGTCAATTTTAGTAAATTGGATACGCTCTATTTTAGCGGAATTGATTCTTTCACTTAATAAATATGCGGAAAGACAATATATTAAAAAGACAATAAATAAACCAAATATTGCTTGATTGTTTGTTAAATTTTGCCTCACTGAAAAATAGGTAAATAGAACTACTAAATTAAATATAACTAACGTCATAGTAGCCCAAAAATGAGATAAACCAGTATCGATTAATAAATGATGTAAGTGGTTTCTATCTCCTTTAAATGGCGATTTACCAGCCAATAACCTAATTGAAAACATACGTAATGTATCAAACAAAGGAATTATTAATAAAATGATCATTAAGATAGGAGCATCTACCCCTAGCTGTGGATTATATCGATATGAGCTATTGAAAATGATATATTTTACTGCAAAAAAAGACAATAGAAAACCTAAAATTAACGACCCGGTATCACCCATAAATATTTTATTTTTAACTGACCAATTGAATCTTAAAAATCCAATGAGTGACCCAGCCAATCCTATGGATAAGGTTGACAGAGCATAAAGTTTCAAATCGTAAAATAGATAACCGAAGGTAAGTGAAGCTAATAATCCAACAGTACCAGCCAAACCGTCTATTCCATCAATCAAATTGATTGCATTAATTACAGATATAAAAATAAAAGTAGTGAAAAGTACACTTATTATGTAGGGAATTTCAGTTACTCCCAATAAACCATAGAAATGTGAGATGCGCATTTCACCGAAAATAATTAATAAAATGGAAGCAGCAATTTGAATTAATAGTTTCTTTTTAGGAGAAAGTATTAAAATATCGTCTTTAATACCCAAGAAAAATAAAATAATGATCGATGAAATTGCCAGATGTATTTCATGCCCTTCATTCGGGTTATCCCAAATAAAATAACTAATTAATGTGGATGCAAAAATGGCTACTCCACCTAGTGTTGGAGTTAACTCATCATGAGAGCTTCTAAGCTCAATTTCTGCCATTAAATCCTTTAATTTTGATATATTGATAATAACTGGAATTGCTGTAATAGAAATCACCAATGACACAAAAAATGTAATTAAGATTTGTACTTCCTTAACTGCAAATAGATTTATAATATTTTCCATATTTTAAGAAATCATTCTTTTTTTTACAATTTCGGCGGGATTCCCTCTATAAATTGTATAAGCTTCTAGATTTTTTGATGTTGATGAACCAATGGATAAAATAGAATGACTCTTTAAAGTTACTCCACCAGATACAATCGAATTTGCTCCTACCCAACAACCTTCTTCTATAATTATTTCTTTACTTATTAATTCGAAAGAAATAGATTTATAATCATGATTTCCTGTAATCAATAAAGCACCTTGAGAAATACAACTATTGTTGCCAATGCTGATTTGAGAAATATTATCAATCCAACAATTTTCACCTAACCAAACATGATCACCAATTTTTAGTTTCCATGGCAACTTTATTTTCACCCAAGGTTTAATTACTAAACCCTCTCCTATTTGAGCTCCAAATAGCTTTAATAGGAAGATTTTGATAAAAATAGGGTATGGTATATTAGTTAAAAAAAATATATTTGATACTAATAACCAAGCTAAATACTTTAATTTAGAAAGATTAGTATCAAAAACCTTATTAGAAAAACTTTTTAAGTTTACTTTATTCACTATTCAAATAAATCAGATTTGTTTATAAAAATACTAATAATGAGTATAATATCATTGTAAATAGTAAAACAAATTTCCAGTAGAAAATATTTCTTGAATATAATTTCTTACCAAATTTTAAATTTAGAATGAGTTATATTTGCACAAAGAACTAATATTCAATCAAATTTTCAGTAATGATCAAATTTAAATTAGATTCACTAATAATTATTCTTTTTTCTTGTTTAATACTCCCAATAGTTATTTTTTTATTTTCTTGGATACATATTGCGCTGAGTTTGGCTTTCTGTTCGGTATTAATATATTTATACTATCAATTTATTAAGCAATTAACTTTTATTGATTTTTTTGAAATTTCATACAAAGATATTTTTATATTGAGTATTGGATGTCTGTACATCATTTATACCTCTGGAATTGGTGGATTTACAGAACAAAAACAAGATTTGTTTTTTAGATCAAATTTAGTTTATAGTCATTTGATTTATAATGACTGGCCTGTAATAGTCAATCAGCCGCTTTCGGAATACAATCATTTTTCTTATTATTTAGCATATTTTTTACCTACAAGTTTTCTATATAATTTATTTGATTCTTTTGTTTCCATTTCATTTTTAGAGCTTTTTTGGGTTTTTTTGATCTTTTTTACTTCTTCTTTAATTTTTTTTAGTAAATATGGTTATAAGTATCTTCTGTTATTCTTGATTTTACCCAACGGTATATTTTGGTTATTTGATAAATTTATATTTAATAATATTTTACCATTTAGGTACTTTTCTGTTATAACGAATTTAGCACATGGCCCTCAACAAGTTTTAGCAACATTTTTAGGTGTAATTATTATAGAAAAATTGATTGCAGATAAAATTATTAAGTGGATACCTTTTATCATTGTTCTTGTATTTTTTTGGTCTCCATTTATAGCTATAGGATTGTTTTTACTTTACTTGGTTCCTTATTTTTGGAAATATAAGTTTTTGACAAGTATCAATCTATATTCGTTTATATTGTTGATGCTATTTTTTATGTTTTTTGGTTCAAAAAATACAACCTTTCATTTTTATTTTGTGAATTTTAAGCAAAATTGGTTAAGATATTTGTCTTTTTGGATGATCGATTTTGGATTACTTTTTTATTTATTTTACGAGAGCATTTCAAAAAAGAATCGAAATAGGATAATTTATTTTACTATTTTACTTATAGTTTTTTCATTATTTAATTTCGGGAAGTATAATGATTTTATGAATAAGACTTCCATTCCTGTTCTTTTTTTATTTCATAGAACACTTTTTAATTCGTTATTAAACAAACGTAATTATTTTCTAGGTCTAATAATTATTGCTTTTTCAGCATCTAGTATAAAAATTCTGTTGAATTATAAAATGTCTGAGCTAAGTATGGAAAATAGAGTTAAGTTTTACAAGGGTAAAAATTTCAATGATTTGTATCATGACGATGAGGTAAATAGCCAATTTTATTCTAGTGAAAAAAGTTTTTATAATACCTATTTAGCTAGAAAAAAGTAGTATTTATAGTACGTCTAACATTTCCTTGCAGAGTCTATTCAAGCTAAAAATTTTATTATTATTCTGGATAAATGAAATAAGTTTAGTTTTATTTTTTGTAGAAATAAAATGAATAATTTTATTTCTATTTTTAGCTGATGTGATATTATCTACTACTATACCTGAATAATTATCAATAATTAAATCATTTGAACATCCGCAATTAGCAGTTGAAATTACTGGAATTCCCATTTCTTGTGCTTCATTTGCCACCATTCCCCATGTTTCTGATTTTGAAGTTAATAAAAGACATTCTGAGTGACGATAATAATCAGCTAGTTCTTCCCATTTTACACTGCCTAGGAAGGTGATGTCATTATTTAGTTTTAAAGCCTTAGAAAGAGTCATTAACTGTTCTTTTTCGGGCCCATTTCCAATTAAAACAAGTTTTAAATTGTTGATATTTTTTCTAATTTCTGAAAATAAACGAATTAATTCAGTTAGATTTTTTTCTTCTGACAATCGTCCAACGAACAATAAATATGGATATTCTAATCTTTTTATTTTATCGTTTGATATGAATTTAGCTCGGTCAAATGTATTTAAAAAAGAATAGATTTTAGATTTGGGAACTTTATGTTTAAATAAATATAAATTAGAATTTAGACCGTAAGAAAAAAAACCGTTAGCAAGTTTAAATAATAATGTTTTGTAGTAATATTTAAACTCATTTAATAAAGTTTTGGATGAATTCGTATTAATAGATTCATTGGTAACAATTATTTTAATTTTTAATATACGACAGATTAAAAAAAGTAATAAAGTGCCAAATTCATTATAACCAGTAAAATTAATTGTATCAGGCTTAAATTTATAAATATAATATATGCGAGTAATTAGAATATTTAGTTTACTTACCTTTTCTAAAGGTAAATTTTCACTAATTAATTTATATTTATAAGAATAAGGAAAAGTATTTAAATTAAAATTAACTAGATCTTTTCTTGAATTTTCTGTGATACTTGTTTGAATAACTAATAACTCAGATTTAATATCCTTAGATAATAGTTCATTTTGAAGTTTTTCAAAAATGACAGATTTGTAATGACTCCATAAAATATTATGAAAAATTAATAATCGCATACCTTAATTAAACCTATTTTATGATTCAATACTTTTTGAGTCACTTTCATATTTAACCGATAAAAATCTTATGTATAAAACAAATACCAACCAATAACCTAAATCCATAGGTCTACCAGATGAAAATATACCTATCACAGCGTTTAATAGAAATAGACTTAAGAAATTTTGAAAAACTGATTTAGATTTTAAAGATTCAATTGATAATACAATGAGTGAAATAATAAAAAGAAGGAATAAAATTAATCCAATAACTCCAAAATTGATTAAAGTTTCGAGTATCGGAATATCAATGTATTTATATCTCCATCCTTTCCCAAAGATTAAGTTGAATTTTTCAAAATCAATAATTTTAAAAAAGTAATTGATATTTTCTACTCTACCCATTGCTGATGCATCAATTTCTACATTTGATGATTTACCAAATGTCAGGGAAGTTACAATCGCCCGTTCAAATATTACCCAATAGCTATCGATGTAATAACTTAAAATTTCAAACACAGCATATTTAATATTGATGTAAAAAGTTATTATTGTTAATCCTAAATAAATATATTTTTTATTAAAATTTGACTTAAATGATTCAATTTTTCTTTTGTTAACATAAAAAACAAAAACAAATAATATAATTAACAAAGATAAAAGTATCATTCTAGTCTGAGTTATTATAATCGTAATAATACTAAAAATAACATTCAATAAGGTTAATATATAAGCCTTTATTGAATCTTGTAGAAAAAGATTCTTTTCTTGTTTTAGCAAGTACAATAAGGATATGATGATACCTATTAAACCATTACGAGCATAAATTCCAGGGTTACCTGTGAAATCTTTATCACCAAATTGAACAGAAGCTCGCAATCCAATCGTATAATTTGGATTATTAATTACAGAATATAATAATAATACATTTATTAAGAGGGTTATGACAATTAACCAAAATGGTAAGAATTTTTGTATTTGATTATCAACCCGAATGATTGAAAAAAAAAATAATATGATTATGCTGATATTTAATGTGTCTAATAATTTGTTTTGTGGTTCTTGATTATATATGGCAAAATAAATGAGGGTAAATAAAAAAAAAGTTCCACCTGTTTGGAGCAAAATTTTATTCGGTTTGAATCCTAATTGACTATTTAGTGGATTTCTAATCAAATATAAACTTATTAAATAGAATATTCCACTTGTTATACTACCACCACCTAAATGAAATTGCGCTCTTAAAAAATAAAACAAAGGAGGTCCAACAAATAATAATATAATACCTATTGCATTTTTTGACAATATGTATTTGTTTTCTTTCATTAAGTATCTTTTATGAAAAATTTATGAGCAAAAAAAATATCTATAATAAACCTTCGATTTAATTATAGATATTTTATATGTGATTCCGTTTGGATTCGAACCAAAGACCTACTGCTTAGAAGGCAGTTGCTCTATCCAACTGAGCTACGGAACCTTAAATAAAAAGTCAATTTATTTCAAGTTGTGTTAACATCTTTCAATAAATTGACTTTTGTCGGGGTGGCAGGATTCGAACCTACGACCTCTTGGTCCCAAACCAAGCGCGATACCGGGCTACGCTACACCCCGAAAAACACTGCGGAGAGAGAGGGATTCGAACCCTCGGTACCGTTGCCAGTACGACAGTTTAGCAAACTGTTCCTTTCGGCCTCTCAGGCATCTCTCCTAGCATTTAAGAGAGTACAAAAATAATAAAATTATTTTAATATGCCATGTTTTAAGGTAAAAATATTTTAAAAAATATCGAAACTTGAAACGGTTTTACCTTCCAATTGAGTCTTACCCATGAGATATTTATCAATTTCTCTAGCAGCCTCTCTACCTTCTGAAATTGCCCAAACCACTAAGGATTGCCCACGTCTTGAATCACCTGCAACGAAAACCTTCTCATAATCAGATTGGTAGTTCGAATTTGCTACGATGTTTCCACGCTCGTCTGATTTGATTTCTCTTTCTGTAAGTTCAGAAAAGAGATCACCATGATCTGTGTGTAAAAATCCAGCTGCTATTAATGCTAACTCACAAGGAATTTCACGAATATTGATAATTTCTTGTTCTACCTTTCCATTTTTATTCACGAAAGAGATATCTCCAATTTTTAATGCCTTTAATTTGCCTTCATCATCTTTGATAAATTCTTGCAAACTTATCGACCATAATCTGTCTGCTCCTTCTTCATGAGAAGTAGAAGTTCTTAACATATTTGGCCAATTAGGCCATGGTGTATTTTCAGCTCTTGAGACTGGTGGCTTTGGCATTACTTCTATCTGAGTAATTGATTTTGCTTTATGTCTATTGGAAGTTCCCACACAATCTGATCCTGTATCTCCTCCTCCAATCACAACGACATTTTTTCCAGTAGCTAAAATCTCAGAATTAGTATACTTCTCTCCCTTATGATTTACTTCTAAAGGTGAATTACTATTTCTTTTATTTTGTTGAGAAAGGAATTCCATTGCAGGATATATGCCTAAAGCATCTGAACCTTCAACATTGATTAATCTAGGTGTTGTAGATCCCGTGGCCACTAAAATTACATCAAATTCCGATTCCAATTTCGCTAATTTGATGGTCGAGCCTACTTTAGTGTTAGTTTTAAAAGTAATTCCTTCTTTTTCCATAACAGCAATTCTTCTGTCAATGACAGATTTATCTAGTTTGAAATCAGGAATGCCATATCTCAATAGTCCTCCAATTTTATCCGCTCTTTCAAATACTGTTACTTTATGGCCTGCTTTATTTAATTGTGCTGCAGCTGAAAGTCCAGCTGGTCCAGATCCAATTATAGCAATTGATTTGCCTGTTCTTTTTGCTGGTTGAAATGGTACTACCCAACCTTCACTGTATGCTTTTTCAATGATTGATTTTTCAATCAATTCAATAGTGACAGGAGGCTTGTTTATTCCTAATACACATGCTGATTCGCAAGGTGCAGGACAAATTCTTCCTGTAAATTCCGGGAAATTGTTGGTAGAACTTAGTATTTCATAAGCATATTGCCAATTTCCTTCATATACAGCATCGTTGAATTCAGGAATGATGTTTCCAAGTGGACATCCATTATGACAAAATGGTGTACCACAATCCATACATCTACTTGCTTGATCTTTTGTATCTTGCTCAGGTGATAATAATTCTATTTCTTTATAATCATTAACCCTTTCTGCAACTGATCTTTTGCTAGCAGTTTTTCTATCTTTTTCTAAAAATCCTGTTGGCTTACCCATTTTATAATTATTTTAAATCAATTTGAATGTCTTTGTAAACTTTATTTTTATCTTCTAAAACTTCAGAAATTGTTAATTTTCTAGTACTTAATGCATTTTTGAAATCAATTGGTAATACCTTTTTGAATCTAGTAATTATTGAAGCAAAATTGTCAAGAACGTATTTCCCTTTAACTGAATTAGTCAACTCCACATGATTCTTCAAATACATTAATACAATATTAGTATCCTCTTGATTTAAATCAGTTATTTCAACCATTTCACGATTCACTTTCGACTCAAAATCATTCTTTTCGTCAAGGATATAAGCAACTCCACCTGACATTCCAGCTGCAAAGTTTCGGCCCGTATCTCCCAAAATAATTACAAGACCACCAGTCATATATTCACATCCGTGATCGCCAATTCCTTCAACCACAACTTTCGCCCCGGAATTTCTTACACAGAATCTCTCTCCTGCCATTCCTGCCAAATAAGCTTCTCCAGAAGTGGCACCATAAAAGGATACATTACCTACGATTGAATTTTCAGATGCTACAAATGTGGCATCAGATGATGGATATACAACAATTGTAGAACCACACATCCCTTTTCCTATATAATCATTTGCATCTCCCTCTATTTCAAATTTAATACCGCTCACCGAAAATGCTCCGAATGATTGTCCAGCTGTACCTTTGAATTTTACATTGATTGTATTCTTTGGTAATCCCTTTTCCCCATAAATTTTAGTGATTTCATTTGATAAAATCGTACCAACGGATCTATTTACATTGATAATTGGATATTCGCCTGAAACAGGAGTTTTGTCTTTCAATGTCTTTTCTGTCAATCTCAATAATTCCCAATCTAATTGTCCATCTAAACCATGATCTTGATCTTCACTTTTAACTACTGCTACTCCCTTTTCAGCGTATGCCGGAGTTAAAATTGGGGAAAGATCTACATGTTTGAATTTCCAGTGATTGGATACATTATTCATTTCTAGCAAATCTACTCTTCCAACCATTTCTTCAATAGTACGGAATCCTAATTCTGCCATGATTTCTCTCAATTCTTCTGCTAAGAAATGAAATAAATTAACAACATGATCAACTTGTCCTGTATATAATGCTCGTAATTCAGGATTTTGGGTTGCGACACCTACCGGGCATGTATTTAAATGACATTTACGCATCATAATACATCCAGCAGTTACTAAAGCTGCGGTTGCAACACCAAACTCTTCTGCACCTAAAAGAGCAGCTACTGCAATATCTTTACCTGTTTTAATTTGACCATCCGTTTGAATTGTCACCCTTCCTCTTAATTTGTTTTTAACAAGAGTTTGATGAGTTTCTGCTAAACCCAATTCCCATGGTAATCCAGCGTGACGGATAGAAGATAAAGGAGATGCTCCAGTTCCTCCATCGTATCCAGCTATAAGTATGTGGTCGGCATGTGCTTTCGCTACACCTGCTGCAATTGTACCTACTCCAGCTTCAGAAACCAATTTTACTGAAATTCTAGCAGCTCTATTGGCATTTTTTAAATCAAATATTAATTGAGCTAAATCTTCAATCGAATAAATATCATGATGTGGTGGAGGAGAGATTAAACCTACTCCTGGTGTAGAATGTCTTGTTTTACCAATCCAGTCATCCACTTTATGCCCCGGTAATTGTCCTCCTTCTCCAGGTTTAGCTCCCTGAGCCATTTTGATTTGTAATTCTTTCGCATTAGTCAAATAATTGGCTGTTACCCCAAATCTTCCTGAAGCAACCTGCTTAATGGCAGAATTCATCGAGTCACCATTTTTCAATGGAATAAATCGGATTGGATCTTCTCCGCCTTCACCTGTATTGGATTTTCCTCCGATACGATTCATTGCCATTGCTAATGTGGTATGTGCTTCGTAAGAAATGGATCCGAATGACATCGCACCGGTTGCAAATCTTTTTAGAATATTTTCAATTGGTTCAACTTCCGCCAAAGGTATGGAAGTTGTATTTTTGAATTTCAACAAACCTCTCAGCGTAATGGATTTCTTCGATTGATCGTCAATTAATTTTGAATACTTTTTATAAGTATTGAAATCCTTATTTTTTGTAGCTTGTTGTAATAAATGAATTGTTTGAGGATTGAATAAGTGTTCTTCTCCCCTTTGCTTCCATTGATAAACACCACCAACTTCCAATTTAGGATGGTCCGCTTTTAATAAGCCAAAACCACTTTGATGTTTAATTAATGCTTCCTTAGCAATAGTATCTAAATCTATTCCAGCAATTCTTGAAATAGATCCAGTGAAATAATTATCAACAACTTCTTTACCTAATCCTAGAATTTCAAAAATTTGAGCACCTTGATAAGATTGTAAAGTTGAAATACCCATTTTCGAGAATATTTTTAACAACTCTCCATTAACAGCCTTAATATAATTATATTCAAGTTTTTCATAAGATAAGCTTGAATCAACCAAAGCTTTATCCTTCATTTCTCGAATTGTTTCAAAAGCCATGTAAGGATTAATCGCAGATGCGCCATAGCCAATTAAAGTGGCAAAATGATGAGTTTCCCAAACATCTCCCGCCTCAATGATAATTCCTACTTTAGCTCTTTTTTTCGTTCTAATCAAATGATTGTGAACTGCTCCTAATGCCAATAATGATGGAATTGGAGCATGTGAAGAGTCAATTCCTCTATCTGTCAATAAAATTATTGAATAACCATCATCTACCGCATCCTCAGCGTATTGAGAAATTCTAGCCAATGCTTTTTTCAATGTCCCTGATTCCTCTGAGGCTTTGAAAGTCATGTGAATCGACTTTGTTTGGAAATTCTCATGATCAATCCAACGAATTTTCTCCACTTCTTTGTTACGAAGTACAGGTTGTTGCATTTCAATCTGACGGCAATGTCCTGGCGTTTCTTCCAATAAATTAGAAAGCCCACCAATATCCGTCAACAAGGACATAACCATTCTCTCTCTGATTGGATCTATCGGAGGATTTGTTACTTGAGCAAATAATTGTTTGAAGTAACTGGATAAATGCTGTGCCTTTTCAGATAAAACAGCTAAAGGAGTATCAATTCCCATTGAACCTAAAGCTTCTTTACCTGTTTCGGCCATTTGAGCTAAAACAACGCGAATGTCTTCTGTTGTAAAACCAAAAATTTGTTGACGAGAGATCAATTCTGTACCCTTAGGCTGACGATATTCACTTCCTGCCTCTGGTAAATCTTCTACTCGAATTTTATTTTCTTTCAACCATTTTCCATAAGGTTGTTGCTGACAAATTTTGTCCTTTAATTCTTTATCAGGAATGATACGACCTTGTTCCATGTCTACTACGAACATTTTACCAGGTTGCAAACGACCTTTTGACACAATTGTACTTGGATCTAAATCTAATACACCTGCTTCAGATGCCATAATTACATGGTCATCAGAGGTAACCCAATACCTAGATGGTCTAAGTCCATTTCTGTCTAATGTGGCACCAATCATTTTACCGTCGGTAAAAGAGATGGAAGCTGGACCATCCCAAGGCTCCATTAAACCAGCATGATATTCATAGAAATCCTTTTTATAATCTTCCATTGATTCATTACCATCCCATGCTTCTGGAATTAACATCATCATAACATGTGGTAATGAACGGCCACTCAAGTATAACAATTCAATCGCATTATCTAAAATGGCTGAATCAGATTGACCTAAACTACAAACAGGTAGGATCATATCTAACTCTTCTTGCGTAAAATATTTACTTGAGAAGAGTGCAGATTGAGCTTGCATCCATGAAGAATTACCTTTTACAGTATTGATTTCACCGTTATGAGCAATGAATCTAAATGGTTGAGCCAATTTCCATTCTGGGAAAGTATTCGTAGAAAATCTCGAGTGAACAATTGCTAAAGCAGAGGTGAAATTTTCTTCAAATAAATCTTTGAAATAACCTGGAACCTGCATGGTTGTCAACATTCCTTTGTAGATAATTGTTCTACAAGAAAGGGAGGCAAAATAAAATTTATTGTTTAAACCAGCAATTGTATCATTTAATAATTTGGAAATAAATTGTCTGAAAACATAGAGTTTTCTTTCAAAATCAATCTCTGTGGCACAATTATCAGGTCTTTCTATAAACAATTGCTGAATGGATGGTTCTGAATTTCCAGAATCAGCACCTACAATTTCAGAATTATCCACAGGAACAATTCGATATCCAAGAATCTTTAAGCCTAATTTTTTAGCTTTTCTTTCTATAACCTCTTTTGATTCTTTAATTAGTAAATCATCTTTAGGGAAAAAGACCATTCCAACACCATAATGACCTAATTTAGGTATTTGAAAGCCAAATTTTGGTGTTTCTTCTAAAAAGAATTCATGAGGTAATTGCAATAAAACACCAGCTCCATCTCCAGAATTTGGGTCACAACCACATGCTCCACGATGGTCCATACGGATCAACATTTTGATTGAATCCTTTACAATTCGATGAGATTTTATCCCTTTCAAACTTGCAACAAATCCAATACCACAAGCATCATGCTCGAATTCTTTTCTGTATAATCCCTCCTCGGCTACTGTTTTCATTATAAAACTATTAATATTCTAATAATAAACTTGAAAATTTAAACAATATATAAATAATGATTTCTCTAATTTTTAAATATAAAAATCACTTAAATCAAATTTAATCAAAAATATATTTGGCAAATGATAATTAAAGCAAAATAATCTATGGATAAACAAAATATCACTAAACAAGTATAGTCATTCTTTGTAAAGTGCAATTTTTTCAATAGTCATCTGAATAATCTGAAAAATTCTCACTTCCTCCAAATTCATCTTCTTCCTCATTTTCACTAAAATCATTCTCTAATTCATTTAAATAGATAGCATCTATTCCTTCTTGAACTGTATTGAATAAGGTGATATTTTCTATGTTGGCTTGTTCCAATCTTTCTAAAATATTTTCCTTTTTAGTTACTATGACGAATAAACCACTCTCATTGGAACAGATTTTAGTACCTTTTCTAATTGTAGATACCCCATACCCATCTAATTCATCTATTTTGGAGATATTTAAAATGATATTTGAATATTCTTTTTTAAATAATATTCGAATGATTTGTTCTAATTCTTCATAATTACCTTGAATCAAATTGGATTCTTTCCAATCAATTAAAGCATAACTTTCATTCTGTTCAAGTTCGAAAGATTTATTAGTTGACATTTTTTAAATACTGAATTGTGTTATTATAAATACGATCTTTTAAATTTTCTTGATTTGCCTTAATAAATTTCATTCCTGTAATTTCTTCATAGAGTAAAATATATCTCTCTGAAATTTCATTAACGAAATCATCAGTAATGTTTGGAACGGTTTGACCTTCCAAGCCCCTAAAATTATTAGCGATTAACCACTCTCTCACAAATTCCTTGGATAATTGCTTTTGAGGGAGACCTTTTTCTAATAATTCAGCATATGGTTCTTGATAAAAATATCTTGAAGAATCTGGTGTATGGATTTCATCCATTAATATGATTTTACCATTCAATAGGCCAAATTCGTATTTCGTATCAACTAAAATCAACCCTTTTTCATTCGCCATTTCTTGTCCTTTTTGAAATAAGGCCAATGAATAGGTAATTAATTGGTTCATGATTTCAGGAGAAACAATTTTTTTGTCTAAAATTTCTTCCACCGAAATATCTTCATCATGCCCTTCATGTGCTTTTGTTGTGGGTGTAATAATGGGCGAAGCTAATTTATCATTCTCTCTTAAACCCTCAGGGAGTTTAACTCCACAAATTTCGCGTTTACCTGATTTATATTCTCTGGCTAAATGCCCAGCAACATATCCCCTAACCACCATTTCAATCGGAATGGGTTCACATTTTAATCCAAAAGCGACATTAGGGTCTGGAGTATCAATTAGCCAATTTGGAACAATCTCCTTGGTAGCGTCTAAAAAATATTTAGCAATTTGGTTTAATACTTGTCCTTTAAAAGGAATTAATCTAGGTAATACAACATCAAATGCAGATATACGATCTGAGGTTACCATCAATAATTTATCGCCTAGGGTATATACATCTCTAACTTTACCTCGATAAAAGGCTGTTTGACCTGGGAAAGTATAATTTTCTTCTTTATTTGACATTATTTTTATAAGATAAAAACTTCTCTTTTTTTTTCATTAAATCTAACAATGCTAAAGCATCTGTATTGTCTAATGAACTATCATATTGTTTTACAGGACTATTAGATTTTATTTTGTTTTTAGTTTGACTTCTTTCAAGTGCATATACTTCAAACAGTTTAATTAATGAATCATTATTCATTTTGATAATATCCTTTCTCAAAAATACTAAAGCCTCTTTTGTTTTCCCAATTTTTGAAAGTACAATTGGTAATTGAAAATTCTTTAATTCGTGGATTTTTAATAATTCTTTTGTCTCAATATTTAATTTAATGGATAATAAGATTTTTAATTGATTGATTTCGTGATTATTAAATATGGTGGATTTTTCGACCCTACTGATTTCAGAATATGCCTTGTGAAACTCTTTTTTATCAATCAATTGATTGATTTTCGACACATTCTGATTGTAGTAACCAGCATTATCAGAAATAAACAATTGAAATATTAAAATGGATATATAGAAGTAGGTTGAAAACAATTTTTAAATCTTTATAATTTTTAAACTGAGCAATATGTCTACCATTAAAAAAACAATTAACAAAAATAATAAATATACCTTCAAATTAAATGTAATATTTAAATTATTGCTTTGAATTTGATTTAAAAACGTATTGGAATCCTTTTGGATTGGAATTAAATGTTTTTCAATAATTTCATATTTTAGAAATTCGTTCTCTGAAAATTTTGAATTTGAGATAAAACTTAGATCTAATTTTTGAGGGTAACTATGTAAATTTTGCAAATTATTATTATTCAAAATTTCGATTAATTGAGTTCTCTTTAAATCAGGTAAAATTTTGAAAAATTCGTTTCGCTTTGAGTTGTATTGAATCAAAAGATAGTTTCTATTGTCATCTGAATTATTTAGATCATTTAGAATGAAATTTTTAAAATTTATAGCATAATCATGAGCAATAATTTCGTTCTCAGGAATTATGAAAACAACAGTAGGTGATGTTTGATCTCTTTGCTTGGATAAATTACCCATATCGATCAATAAATAAACAAAAAGAAAGGTAATGAGTAATCTTAAAAAATATTTGAATAAAAGTGCACCTGAAATCTGAAACAATCCTTTTGAGGTTGTATAAATTTTCCAATAGTTTAAGCCTAACAAAATGATAGCTATAACTATAGTAAAAATATTTATATTGATTTTATCCATTTATAACGCAATTTAGGGCATTTTAAAAGTAAATTACTATTTTTACAATTCTTATAAAAAATATTTAATGGAAATATTGAAAAGTCGCCGTCTGGAACATTTAAAGTACGAAATTCGTGGGCCTGTGTATGAAAAAGCGTTAGCCCTACAAAATCAAGGTTATAAAATAACCTCTTTAAACATTGGTAATCCAGCCGCCTTTGGTTTTGAAACTCCAGATGAGATTGTTCATGATATCATTGTTAATATTCGCAATGCACAAGGTTATGTTGACTCACGTGGTTTGTTCGCCGCAAGAAAAGCTGTCATGCAGTATTACCAAAATCTTGGTGTTAAAAATATCATGATTGAAGATATTTATATTGGAAATGGGGTAAGTGAGTTAATCTCTTTGGTGCTAAATGCTCTTTTAAATGTAGATGATGAAGTTTTGATTCCTTCACCTGATTATCCATTATGGACAACAGTTGTGGGTCTTGCTGGTGGAAAAGCAGTACATTATATATGTGATGAAACAAAGGATTGGAGTCCAGATTTGTTAGACATTGAATCTAAAATTACAGATAAAACAAGAGCTTTAGTGATCATCAATCCCAATAATCCAACAGGTGCCGTTTATTCCAAAGAGGTAGTTGAGAAATTGGTTGAATTAGCTTCTAAACACAAATTGATCTTATTTTCAGATGAAATTTATGATAAAATTTTGTTTGATCATACTCAACATCACACAGCAGCTGGTTTGGATGATGATTGTTTAATTATTACAATGGGAGGTTTATCCAAAAATTATCGTGCTGCTGGTTTTAGAGGTGGTTGGATGATTATGACTGGAGCTAAACATAAAGCTAAATCATATATAGAAGGCTTGAATTTTTTATTTAGTACTCGTTTGTGTGCTAATGTAATTACTCAATTTGGCATACAAACAGCTTTAGGTGGATATCAGTCAATCAATGACTTAGTTGCTATAGATGGCCGCCTATACAAACAAATGAATTTAGCAGCTGAAAAATTAAATGCCATTGATGGGGTTTCATGCGTTAAACCTAAAGGTGCGCTATACTTATTTCCTTCTTTTGAATTAGATAAATTTAATTTTATCGATGACAATCATTTTGTCATGTCTTTGTTGGAAGAACAAAAAATACTTGTAGTAGCGGGTTCAGGATTTAATTTTAAAGGTAATCATCATTTTAGGATTGTATTTTTACCTCACGTTGAACAATTAAGTATTGCATTAGATAAAATAGCTTTACATTTTAATAATTATCGTAAATGATTTTTCAACAATTTTCTCGTAAACAGAAGTTATTCATATTTCTTTTTGGAATATTTTTAACCAATGCTATTGTCGCAGAAATTATTGGAGTCAAAATAGTTAGTATTGAAAAATCATTGGGTTTCGAACCTCTAGCTTGGTTAACTCCTTGGGGAGACAAGTGGAGTTTAAATCAAACTGCCGGCGCCTTAAATTGGCCACTGGTTTTTATCACATCGGATATTATTAATGATTATTTTGGTAAAAAAGGAGTGAGATTTATTTCTTATACTACTGCCCTATTTGTAGCTTTTTCTTTTTTTATCATTTATTTAGCAACACTTTTAGTTCCAGCTGATTTTTGGATAGAAGTAAATAAAGACGATTCAGGTTTTAATATCAATATTGCCTTTAGTAAGATTTTTAGACAAGGTTTAGGGATTATCCTAGGTTCACTTTCTGCTTTTTTAGTAAGTCAATTGATTGATGCATACGTTTTTGAAAATATTAAAAATAAAACAGGCAAAAAACATATATGGTTGAGAGCCACTGGATCTACATTAATTTCCCAATTCATTGATAGTATTTTAGTTATTGGAATAGCCTTTTATGCCTTTGGAAATTGGAGTTTTTCTGAGTGGATGAATGTTTCTTTTAACAATTATTTCTATAAATTTTTTGTCGCAATTTTATTTACTCCTTTATTATATTTGGCACATTATTTCATCGAAAAATATTTACAAAAAGAGAATTAAATACTTCTTTTTAGGTTGTCTAATATGATTCCTGTTGAAATAGCCACGTTTAATGATTCAGCGCTTCCATATCTAGGTATCGTTATTTTTTTCGTCACAAATTTTAAGTTCGAATCTCTAATTCCGATGGATTCATTTCCCATAAGTATGAATCCACTTGAGGGAAATTGAAATTCGTGAATACATTCTCCATCCAAATATGCTCCTATGACTGGGATTTCAGAGTTTTTTTGGAAAAATTCTTCCAAATCGGTGTAAATAAATCGAATCCTTTTGAAAGAACCCATAGTGGCAGAAATAACTTTGGGATTGTAGAATTCAGTACAGTCATCAGATAATACTATTTGTTTGATACCATACCAGTCACAAATTCGAATAATTGTGCCTAAATTTCCAGGGTCTCTAATTCCATCTAAAACGACAGAATAACTGTCCTTCTCTTGTTTAAATAAGTTTATGTCATCTAAAAAATGCACTACTGCAAATCCGTAATTATTACTCGTTAAAGAAGAAAGTTTTTGTAATTGCTTTTCTTCCAAACTAAATATGGGTATTTTTGAATCTATACGAAAAGTGGGAGCTGATTCGTTCAATACAATAAAGGAAATTTTGAAATTTGAGCTTAGTAATTCTTGAATACCCTTCTCTCCTTCTACTAAAAATTGTCTATTCTCATTTCTGCCTTTTTTTGAGTGTAGAGAATTGATTAACTTTATTTGATTATTAGATAACATCTTTTGAAATATAAAATATTCTTAGTTTTCTTAATTATTTATCTCCTGAACATATCTTGTACTGGATATAAAAATTTTGTACCAACAGAAACAGTGGTTAATCGAATTTCATTGAAAGGAAATAATCAGATTTCTACGGGTGACATAAAGGCAAATATACCAAGTTTAAAGTATTCCTATAAAAGAATTTTACCTTCTAAATATTTTTCTTTTTTAAAATCAAAACGATCGCAAAAAGATTCAATCAAAACAGATAAACCTTTTTTAAGCTTTTTTACTAATTATAATCCTGTTTATACGGAAGATTTTATTGCTTTAAACAAAAGTTCATTAGCGAAATATTATCGTAAATCAGGCTTTTTGAATGCTAAATTTAGTGCCAAAATTGATTCCTCAAACATAGCCAACAAACAAATTGGTGTTGAATTTATGGTAAATGAAGGCACCTTGTCTTTATTTACTAAAAATGATTCCATTTGGATTGATAATCCAGTTTTGGCAAAAGATACCAAAGAATATTTGTCTAATAATAGCTTAATCGAAAAAGGACAAGGTTTATCATTTGAACTTATAAAAGAAGAAAAAGAGAAATTAAGTAATTATTTTAAAAATAAAGGCTATTATTTCTTTACGAGTGACGCAATTGGAATTCAAATTAATGATTTGAAAGATACAACACTCCAATCTATTAGTTTATTATACAAAATCCCTAATTTTAAAGGACCTTTTACCAATCGAAATTTTGATCGCCTTTTTCGATTTGAAAAACCCGTTTTTTTGATCAATAAAAAAGCAGATCTTAATTTTGAATATGTTAATTCAAAATTAAATACGGAATTAATCAAACTGATTAACATAAAAGAAGGAGATTTATATTCTGTTGATAAGTTGAATCAAAGTATGCAGAATATTTATTTGACAGATCAGTTCAAGTCTGTTTCTGTCAAATTTGATACTTTAAAAACAAAAATTACTCCTGAATTTGAATTAATAACCAATGATAAATATAATTTTTCATCGGAATTTGGGGGAAGTGTGTTTAGGGGTATTCCAGGTCCTTTCTTAGCAAATTCATTTAAAATAAGACGTGTTTTTAATTCATTGGATTATATTGACATAAGTAATCGAATTGGATTTGAGGCTCAAACAGGATTTATTAATACCTCAGAGACAAGAAGAAATATTGAGGTGAATGTTGGGGCTTCTGTCAATTTTCCTAGATTGTATTTACCCCAAAGTATAAAATCTAAATTGGGAATCATTTTTGCACCACAAACTCAATATGGTATTAGTTATGATTATATCGATAGACCAGAGTATATTCGAACCAATGTTAATTTGTTTAATCGATTATATTGGAGAAAATCACCATATCAATATTTCCAAATTTCATTTCTTGATTTAAATGTAATTAATACCAATTATCCCCAATCTGAAACTTCGAAAGCTTTTCAAAACTATTTAGATGAATTGCGATTACAAGGAAACAATTTGTACAGAAGCTTTAATCCAAGTTTTGTTTCTAGTATTAATTTTCAATATTCATTTAGAGATTTTATACCAGGCAATAATCTTGTAAGTGGTAAAGCTTTTAGTTTAGGTTTAGAATCCGGTGGAACGATTTTGAATTTCATTCCGAATAAAAAAATGGATTTTATTCAAAACATCATTGGTAGTAATCAAGACCTTCAATTTTATCGTTTTTTGAGATTTAATAGTGATTTTAGAAAATATAAATTATTAGGCAAATTTAAAAAATCACAAATTGCTTTTAAGATTTCAACCGGTGTAGCTTACGCTTACAGTGAAGAAAATAATTATCAGTTACCTTATGAGAAAAATTTCTTTATCGGAGGTCCAAGTAGCATTAGAGCATGGAAACCAAGACGATTAGGGCCAGGTTCTTATAATCCAGGAAATAATTTAATAGAACAGCCAGGTAGTATCTTATTAGAATCTTCTTTGGAATACCGTTTCCCTATTATATATATGCTAGGGAAATTGAATGGAGCTATATTTATCGATGCAGGTAATATCTGGACTTTTTCAAATAGCCAAAGCAATTCCAATACTAATTTTAAGTTGAATAATTTTTACAATGAGATTGCTGTCGGAACAGGTTTTGGTTTACGCTGGGATTTTTCCTTCTTTATATTGCGCTTAGACATCGCAACAAAGGTATTAAATCCAGCCAAACCAATAAATGAAAAATGGGTTCTCAACAAAACCGCATTAAGCGTTGGTGAAAACCCATTGGAATTTAATATAGGAATTGGTTATCCTTTTTAACTATTTTCTTGAAATTGCTTTTAATGCTTTTTCTACGATACTATTCGCATTTAAACCATACTTATCCATCAAATCGGAAGGCTTTCCTGATTCACCAAATGAATCATTTACTCCCACAAATTCTATCGGTGTTGGATTGGTTTGAGCTAATAATTGTGCAATAGAATCACCTAATCCACCATTAATTTGGTGTTCTTCAGCGGTAACTACGCATTTCGTTTTTGCTACAGATGTTAACACTGCTTGATTATCCAATGGTTTAATGGTGTGAATATTAATCAATTCAGCATTAATACCTTTTTCTTTCAAAATTTCAACCGCTTGTATTGCTTCCCAAACTAAATGTCCAGTGGCAAAAATACTTACATCGCTACCTTCTACTAAATTTATTGCTTTACCGATTTCAAATTTTTGATTTTCAGGAGTAAAAACAGGAACAACTGGACGGCCAAAACGTAAGTAAACAGGACCTTCATATTCTGCAATTGCAATGGTAGCTGCTTTTGTTTGATTGTAATCGCAAGGATTGATAACAACCATACCTGGTAGCATTTTCATTAATCCAATGTCTTCTAATATTTGGTGAGTTGCACCGTCTTCACCTAATGTCAAACCTGCGTGTGAGCAACATATTTTAACATTGGTTCCAGAATATGCCACAGATTGACGAATTTGATCATAAACCCTACCCGTACCAAAATTGGCAAAAGTAGTTGCATAAGGAATTAATCCACTTACCGCTAAACCTGCAGATATTCCTATCATATTTGCTTCAGCGATACCTGTTTGAAAAAATCTTTCAGGACTATTTTTGATAAATGCTTCTAATTTGAGTGATCCAATTAAATCAGCACATAAAGCAACAACTTTAGGATTATTTTGACTCAAATATTCCATTCCTGCTCCAAATCCCGATCTTGTATCTTTTTTCGTTTCGTAAGTAAACAAAGCCATTTTTTAATAATTTAATAGTCTCCTAAAGTTTCATTTAATTGTGCTAAAGCATCTGCTAATTGCTGATCATTGGGTGCAACTCCATGCCATTTATGACTTCCCATCATAAAGTCGACCCCAGCACCCATTTCTGTTTGCATCAAGATCATGATTGGAGAACCTTTTCCTAATTTACTTTTAGCAATTTGTAAGGTATCAATGATATTTTGCATATTGTTACCATTCATTTTTAGAACTTCCCATCCAAAAGCTTGATATTTAGCTTCTAAACTTCTGTTGTTCATGACCTTTTCAGTTGGTCCATCAATTTGTTGACCATTTTCATCAATGAAAGCAATCAAATTATCGACTTTGTGGTGTGGTGCATACATGGCTGCTTCCCATACCTGGCCTTCATTTTGCTCACCATCTCCCATTAAACAATAAACGGTAGATTGATCGTTTAAGATTTTTTTTGCTTGAGCAGATCCAATGGAAACACTTAAACCTTGCCCTAAGGAACCAGAGGCGATACGAATACCCTCTAAGTGTTCATGAGGGGTTGGATGTCCTTGTAATCTGGAATTTATTTTTCTAAAAGAAGCTAGTTCTGAAACCTTAAAGTAACCTCTTCTTGCCAAAACACTGTAAAGTAAAGGAGAAATATGACCATTTGAAAGGTAAAATAAATCCTCACCAGCTCCATTTAATGAAAATTCAACTTCATTGTCTGAAGATTGATTTAATTTCATTTCACTAAAATAAAGGGCTACTAATAAATCTGTACAACCTAAAGATCCACCTGGATGACCAGATTGACAACCATGCACCATTCTTAAGATATCTCTTCGAACCTGAGATGCAATTTTTTCTAATTCTTGTGTTTGCATAAAATTGATTAATGGATTTGTGAAGTATGATTTTTCGTATCCACTTTCTCTATAATGTTTGTAATAATTCCTTTTTCATCAATGATAAATGTAGTTCTTGCGATTCCCATGTAAGTTTTACCATACATAGACTTTTCTACCCAAACACCATAGTCATTGACAATTTTCTGATCTACGTCAGCTAACAATGAAAAATTCAATTGATATTTTTTCTTGAATTTTTGGTGCTTTTCATTTGAATCAACACTTACTCCAATAACCTTGAAACCTTGATTCTGTAAGTAATCTAAATTTTCATTTAAATTACACGCTTGAGCTGTACAGCCAGGAGTATCATCTTTTGGATAAAAATAAAGAACTATTTTAGTCCCAAGCAAATTTGTGAAATCCACCAAATTACCGTCGGAATCATTCATCGAAATATGGGGTGCCTTATCTCCTATTGTTAATTTCATTGTTATTTAATTAATAATTCAAAAACTTTTTTATCCATTAAATAACCCTCCAATTGATCGCCAATATTTATTGGTCCAACTCCTGCAGGGGTTCCGGTGAAAATCAAATCACCCGTTTTCAAGGTAAAATACTTTGATATATCTTCAACCAAATCTGCAATTTTCCAAATCATTAAATTTGATTGACCATCTTGCACCATTTCACCATTTTTCTTTAAAGAAAATGAAATGTTTTGACTGAGAATTTCTTCTATATTTTCAAATGATTGCAAAGGAGAAACAAAAGCAGATGAATCAAATGCTTTAGCTTTCTCCCATGGCAAACCTTTTTCTTTTAATTTGGCTTGTAAATCTCTGGCTGTAAAATCAATTCCTAAACCAATAGCATCGATATATTTATGAGCAAACTTAGCTTCAATATTTTTGCCAATTTTAGCAATTTTTACAACTAATTCAACTTCATAATGCACATCATTAGAAAATTTTGGGTAATAAAAATCCTTCCCATTTTCTAAATACGCTGTATCTGGTTTAAGAAAAACAACCGGAGAAGTTGGCTTTTCATTAGACAGTTCATTGATATGATCTACATAATTTCTACCAACGCAAATTATTTTCATATCTTTAAGCCAATACCTCTGATACTAATTTCGCTGCATCTTTTAATAATACCGCTGAGAATACTTTTAAGCCAGAATTATTAATAATGGCTGCACCTTCTTCAGCATTTGTACCTTGAAGACGAACAATGATTGGAACTTTAATTTCTCCAATATTTTTGTAAGCTTCTACTACTCCATTCGCAACACGGTCGCAACGTACAATTCCGCCGAAAATATTGATTAAGATGGCTTTAACATTCGGATCTTGCAAAATAATTCTGAATCCTGCTTCAACTGTTTTTGCATTGGCTCCTCCCCCCACGTCAAGAAAATTAGCGGGCTCTCCACCTGATAATTTAATTATGTCCATGGTTGCCATAGCAAGACCAGCACCATTCACCATGCAACCAACGTTTCCGTCTAATTTAACATAGTTAAGGTCATTTGCACTTGCTTCAACCTCTAAAGGATCCTCTTCTTCAATATCTCTTAATACAGCTAAATCTTTGTGACGATACAAAGCATTGTCGTCTAAGTTAACTTTTGCATCAACAGCTAAAATTTTATTATCAGAAGTTTTTAATACGGGATTAATTTCAAACATGGATGAATCTGTTTGAACATAAGCTGTATATAATGATTGAATAAATTTTACCATTTCCTTAAAAGCTTGACCAGAAAGCCCTAAAAGGAAGGCCACCTTTCTCGCTTGAAAATCTTGTAAACCAACCCTTGGGTCAATCCATTCTTTAATGATTTTCTCAGGACTATGCTCGGCTACTTCTTCAATATCCATTCCACCTTCTGTAGAAGCCATGATTACATTACAAGCTCTACCACGATCCAATAAAATTGAAAGGTAATATTCCTTTGTTTCAGACTCACCAGGATAATAAACATCTTCACTAATAAGAATTTTGTTTACTTTTTTACCTTCAGGACCTGTTTGGTGTGTTATCAATTGCATTCCTAAGATTTGAGAAGCTCTTTCTTTTACTTCATCTAAACTCTTAGCCAATTTTACTCCACCCCCTTTTCCTCTTCCACCTGCGTGAATTTGCGCTTTAACTACAAACCACCCAGTTCCGGTTTGAGCTTTTAAAGTCTCAGCTGCAGATATTGCATCTTCAACCTTATCAACTACTATACCTTCTTGGATTCGTACTCCGTAGCCTTTTAAAATTTCTTTTGCTTGGTATTCGTGAATATTCATCTGTATAAAATTTTTAAGTTCGTGAAATTACTACTTATTTGCTAAAATTTTAAAAACTTTGCAAATCATTCTTAAATTCTAAAAATAAGACAAAAAAATGTTGGAATTAAAAAACATTTCTAAAACCATTGGAACTCAATTAATTCTAAATGATATTTCCTTGCAAGTAAATCCCAATGAATTAGTTTCAATACTTGGCCCTTCGGGTTCAGGTAAAAGTACCTTGCTACAAATTATAGGTTTACTTACCGATTTTCAAAGTGGATCTGTTGTATTAGAAGGAAGTAATTATTCAAATTTGACAGAAGCAGAAAAGGTGAATTTAAGAAATCAAAAATTGGGTTTTGTATTTCAATTTCATAATTTATTGGGAGAATTCTCTTGTGAGGAAAATATTAAATTCCCATTATTAATTCGTGGAAATAAAATTTCAAAAGAAGAAGAAGACTATTTTCAATTCATTTGTGAAAAACTCCATATATTATCTTTTATTAATAAATTTCCAAGTCAGCTTTCTGGCGGTGAACAACAACGAGTTGCGGTCGCGCGCGCTTTAATCAATAAGCCTACACTTTTATTAGCTGATGAGCCAACAGGTAATCTTGATAATACCAATGCAGAGAATTTATATAATTTATTCGTCGATTTGAAAAGTGATCTGAAACAAAGTATTATTATGGTGACTCATAACGAAAAACTAACACATAAATCTGACAAAATTATATTTCTAAATTCAGGTAAAATTCAATAATATTTCTGACAAAATGTCATAAATTTGTATTCCAATTAAAAGGAGTTCATTATTTATGCAAGATTTAAAAGTTCTAACAAAACAAGAAATAGAAGGTTTGGATTCTCCCCTTATATCCAAGAATTTAATAGCATCCGATATTCAAAATAAAGTTTATATTGAAAGTTACGGTTGCCAAATGAATTTTGCTGATACTGAGGTTGTTACGTCTATTTTGTTAGAAAATGGTTATGCTACAACTTCTGAATTGAATGAAGCGGATACTATTTTATTAAATACTTGTGCCATTCGTGATAATGCTGAGCATAAAATTCGACATAGATTACAAACCTTTAATTTGTTGAAAAAGAAGCGGCCTGATGTCACCATCGGTATTTTAGGTTGTATGGCTGAAAGGTTAAAGACCAAATTAATTGAAGAAGAAAAAGTTGTTGATTTAGTTGCAGGCCCTGATTCATATAGAGATTTACCTCGTTTGTTAAATGAAATTGAAGATGGGAACAAGGCGATTAATGTGTTTTTATCAAGAGAAGAAACGTATGGGAATATAGAGCCTGTTCGTTTACATACGAATGGCGTAACTGCTTTGGTTAGTATTATGCGAGGATGCGATAATATGTGTTCATTTTGCGTAGTGCCTTATACAAGAGGGAGAGAAAGGTCCAGAGACTTACCTTCTATCATCAAAGAATGCAAAGATTTAATTACTCAAGGGTATAAAGAAGTAACTCTTTTGGGACAAAATGTAGATTCTTATAAGTGGCTTAATCCAGAAAATAATTCAGTGGTCAATTTTGCTAATTTGTTAGACGCGGTTGCTAACATTGATTCTAATCTTCGTATACGTTTTTCAACTTCTCATCCAAAGGATATTACCGATGAGGTTTTATATACCATGGCAAAGTATGATAATATCTGTAAAAACATTCATTTGCCTGCTCAGAGTGGTAATAATCGAATTCTATCTTTAATGAATCGTAATTATACTCGTGAGTGGTATTTGGATAGAATTAAATCAATTCGAAACATTTTGGGAGAATCTTGTGGTATTTCGCACGATATCATAGCAGGATTTTGCTCTGAAACCGAGGAAGAGCATTTGGATACTATTTCTCTTTTAGAAGAAGTCGTTTACGATTTTGGGTATATGTTTTCATATTCAGAAAGACCAGGTACTCCTGCCGAGAAGAAATTAAAAGATGACATATCCGAAGAGGTAAAAAAGCGTAGATTAGCTGAAATAATTGATGTTCAAAGAAAACATTCTGAAATTAGAAATAAACAATTTATTGGAAAAATTGAGAAGGTTTTGGTAGAAGGTGATTCGAAAAAATCGAATAATCATCATTTTGGTAAAATTGATTCTAACAAGGTTGTCGTTTTTCCAAAAAAGAATGAAACAAAAGGTGATTATGTAATGGTAAAGATAACTAGTTGTACTTCTGGTACTTTATTAGGTGAAATAATTTAATAACTATGGCTGAATTAAATCATATTTCTAGCTTAAAAGCACGTTTTGGTATAATTGGTAATTCACCGAATTTAATTAGAGCCATATCTGTAGCAGAGCAAGTTGCCCCTACTGACATGACGGTTTTAATTACAGGTGAAAGTGGTTCCGGAAAAGAGTCTTTTTCAAAGATTATTCATCAATTATCAAAAAGGAAACATGGGCAATTCATCGCAGTCAATTGTGGTGCAATTCCAGAAGGAACCATCGACTCAGAATTATTTGGACACGAGAAAGGATCATTTACAGGTGCCATAGAGAGTAGAAAGGGATATTTTGAAGTGACAGATGGCGGCACCATTTTTTTAGATGAGATTGCTGAAATGCCATTGGGAACTCAAGCTAGATTATTGAGAATTCTTGAAAATGGAGAATTTTACCGTGTAGGATCCTCTAAAGTTCAAAAGACCAATGTTCGAGTTGTTGCTGCCACAAATTTAAATCTTCAAGATGCTATCGAAAAAGGAAAGTTTAGAGAAGATTTGTTTTATCGACTTTCAACTGTCCCGATTTATGTCCCACCTTTGCGAGAACGAGGAGATGATATAGAATTATTATTTAGAAAATTCACCACGGATTTTTCTGAATTACATCGAGTTAAGCCTATTATGTTGACCAACGAAGCCAAAGATTTGCTTCAAAAACAACGTTTTCCTGGTAATATTCGACAATTGAAAAATTTGGCAGAACAAATTTCTATTTTAGAAGTGGGTGACCGAATTGTCGATGCCATTAAACTTCAATATTATTTAGATTTTAATGAACCGAAAGTTTCTACCAAGGTAACAAAATCTGATTTTTTTCATCCTTCAGATGGGATCAATGAAAGAGAGATTTTGTATAAAATTTTATTTGATTTAAAGAGGGATGTAACGGAGCTAAAGAAAATATTATTAAAATTAATTGAAACAGGTTCTGCTAATGCTTACGATATCATTAATGAAAATATGTCTATTTTTGAAGATATTAAGCCTAAATTTGATGAATCTTCAAGAAGTATTAGTTTGCCTGCAGCTACCAACTCAAGTGCTGAGCCATTAATTATTTCTAGTAATTTACCTAGTTTAGAATCAAATGTAGAGGATATCGAATTAGTTGAAGAAGGAAGTAGCTCAGTCAATGACGTTACCTTATCTTTGGAAAAGCAAGAAAAGGAAATAATTATTAAAGCACTGAAGAAAAATAAAAATAAGAGAAAATATGCTGCAAAGGATCTTGGAATCTCTGAAAGAACTTTATATCGTAAAATTAAACAATATGATCTTGAAGAGTTATCTTAAAATATTGATTTCTTTGATTTGCTGTTCAATAGGGTTGTCCTCCTGCTATAGTTTTAAGGGTGCTAGTTTGTCTCAAGAATTAAAAAGCATTCAAATTACTAACGTTCGCATAGAGGCCGCTGGTGGACCTACTAATTTAGGCTTGGAAGTTAATGAAAAGTTAAAAGAATATTTTCAAAGAAATACCTCATTAAAACTAAGTACTCAAAATCCTGATTTATTACTGGAAGGTACAATCGTTGGATATGAATTAAGTCCACAAGCTCCAACATCTGATGATAAAGCAGGTTTAAATAGAATTACGCTAAGAATTTTGTTTAAATTGTCGAATCGTTTGGATGAAGAGAAAAATTTTGAACAAGAATTTTCTTTTTACCAAGATTTCCCTCAAAATCAAACATTGAGTCAAGTTGAAAAAGCTTTAATACCTAAGATGGTAGATCAAATCATATTAGATTTATTTAATAAAATAGCTGGAGATTGGTAACATGAATAAAGCACAGGCACTTTGGATCTTGTTAAATAAAATTGATAGAGATAATTACCCTCTCTTGAGAGAATTTGATATTGATCGAGAGAAATATCCTTTTTTTTATTTATTGAATTGGAATGAGAAATATTCTCCGGAGATCATTAGGAAAGTGTCTTTACAGTCATTAAATCGGACTAATTTTTATTTTTCAATGATTGATGCTAATGAATTTACAAATAGTAGAAATAAAGTAGTCATTGAAAATAATTTGGATGTTCAAACGCAAGATGAAATAATTAATGATTTTTTAATTAATTCACCTAGTATTTCAAAACCAAAACGCATTTCAGATGATAATAATGATGATTCTTTGTCGGAAAGCGATTATTCAAATATAGCTTTAAACTTGCCAGCATCTGAAACCTTTGCTAAAATATTAATTAAACAAGAAAAATTTGAATCTGCAATTCGTATTTATGAACAATTAAGTTTGATTAAACCTGAAAAAAGCCTTTACTTTGCAACTCAAATTTTAGAATTAAAAAATAAATTAACAAAATAACAATCATGTTTACATTACTTATTTCACTTATCGTTTTATTTTCAGCCTTATTGATCATTTTAATTTTAGTTCAAAATCCAAAAGGTGGTGGAATTAGTGGTGAGTTTTCTTCTTCTGGTGCAACACAAATGTTTGGTGTTCAAAAAACAGGTGATTTAGTTGAACAATTGACTTGGGGATTCTCAATAGCTATTTTAGTTTTGGTATTAGTTACGAATTTTACCGTATCAAAAGGTAGTACAGATGCAATTCAATCGATTAATGTTGAAAAAGCTGCAACAAAGACTGTCCCTTCTGCTCCAGCTCCTATCCAACCGGCTGCACCAATTGCACCAGCAAAATAATTGTTAGTTAATTTTCACTGACAAAATTTCAGGGTTAATTTTCTTGGCATAATCTGTGCATACATTGTTCTATCTACTTAGATGATTAAGTAGTATTAATATTTATTTGAAAACCTAAAAATAATTAACATGTCAAATTTAAGTATCAAACCGTTAGCAGACCGTGTTGTCGTTGAACCTGCTGTAGCTGAAGAAAAAACAGCTTTTGGTATCATTATACCAGATACAGCGAAAGAAAAACCACAAAAAGGAGTAATTGTAGCTGTTGGAAATGGTAAAAAAGACGAGCCAATAACAGTTAAGGTTGGTGATTTAGTTTTGTATGGTAAGTATTCTGGTACAGAGATTAATATCGAAGGCAAAGATTATTTAATCATGCGTGAATCTGACATTTTTGCAGTTTTATAATTTTAAAATTTTGTACAAATCCAAAAATAATAATTAACAATATGGCAAAGGAATTATATTTTGATAGCGAAGCTAGAGAAAAAATGAAAAGAGGGGTTGACACCCTTGCAAATGCTGTTAAAGTTACTTTAGGACCAAAAGGTCGTAATGTAATTATCGATAAAAAATTCGGTTCTCCTTCAATTACTAAAGATGGTGTTTCTGTAGCTAAAGAAATTGAATTAGAAGATGCTGTTGAAAATATGGGTGCTCAGTTAGTAAAAGAAGTTGCTTCTAAAACTGCTGATCAAGCTGGAGACGGTACTACAACTGCCACTGTTTTAGCTCAATCGATTTACACAATTGGTTCAAAGAACGTTGCTGCTGGAGCGAATCCAATGGATTTGAAAAAAGGTATCGAAAAAGCGGTAGATGCTATCGTAACTAACCTTAAAAAGCAATCTCGTCCAATTACAACTTCTACTGAAATTGCTCAAGTAGCAACTATTTCAGCAAATAATGATTCGGAGATTGGAAATATGATTTCTTCAGCCATGGATAAAGTGGGTCGTGAAGGTGTCATTACAGTTGAAGAAGCAAGAGGTACTGAAACTGAGGTTAAGACTGTAGAAGGCATGCAGTTTGATAGAGGTTATTTATCTGCTTATTTTGTAACTAATACAGACAAAATGGAGGTTGAGTTAGAAAAACCTTTCATTTTAATTTCAGAGAAAAAAGTTTCTTCAATGAAGGAATTATTACCTGTATTAGAAGCAGTTGCTCAAACTGGCAGACCATTGTTGATTATCTCTGAAGATGTTGATGGTGAGGCATTAGCAACATTAGTAGTTAACAAGATTCGTGGTGCTCTGAAAGTTGCTGCTGTTAAAGCTCCTGGATTTGGTGACAGAAGAAAAGCAATGTTAGAAGATATCGCTATCCTAACTGGTGGAACTGTTATTGCTGAAGAAAGAGGTTTTAAATTAGAAAATGCAACAATTGAGTATTTAGGTCAAGCTGAGAAAGTTATTATTGATAAAGATAATACAACAGTTGTAAATGGTGCAGGTTCTAAAGATGATATCACTAATCGTGTAAATCAGATCAAAGCTCAAATTGAGAATACAACTTCTGATTACGATCGTGAAAAATTACAAGAGCGTTTAGCTAAATTATCTGGTGGTGTAGCTATTTTATACATTGGTGCTGCTACTGAGGTAGAAATGAAAGAGAAAAAAGATCGTGTTGATGATGCATTGCATGCAACTCGTGCTGCTGTTGAAGAAGGTATCATCGCTGGTGGTGGTGTAGCTTTAATTCGTGCTATTAGTTCTTTAGATAATTTAAAGGGAGAAAACGAAGATCAAACTACTGGTATTAACATTATCCGTCAAGCTGTGGAATCTCCATTGAGAACCATCGTAGCTAATGCGGGTGGAGAAGGTTCAGTTGTTATCAATGCAGTAAAAGCTGGAAAAGATGATTTTGGTTACAATGCTAGAGAAGATAAATATGAAAATATGATCGCTGCTGGTATTATTGATCCAACTAAAGTAACTCGTTTGGCTTTAGAAAATGCAGCTTCAATTGCTGGATTATTATTGACAACAGAATGTGTTATTGCAGACAAGCCGGCCAACGAACCAGCTCATGGACATGGTCCTGGTCCAGGTGGAATGGGTGGAATGATGTAATAGCGTAAATTTAATTGTGAAAAACTCCCCAATTTGGGGAGTTTTTTTTTATTTTTATGAATATGAAAAGAATAGCTATTGATATGGATGATGTGATGGCTGACACATCAATGAAAATTGTATCTGAAATAAATAACCGATTAAATAAATCATATAATTACCTTGATTTATTTATGGATAGTCCAGTTAAATTCGAATTTTATCAAGATTATTTAGCCAATAATTCATTTTTGCAAGAGCCTGGATTTTTTTCAGATTTACCAGTTAAAGAAAATGCAACCGAGGTATTGAAAGCATTAACCAATCATTACGAGATTTTCATAGTTTCTGCTGCTACGGAATTTCCTAATTCAATGAAAGAAAAATTAGATTGGATGCAAGTCCATTTTCCATTTATTAGTTGGACAAACATCGTATTCTGTGGACATAAACATATGATTCAAGCAGATTATCTTATCGACGATCACGAAAAAAACTTAAAAACATTTTCAGGTACTCCTATCTTATTTACAGCTCCACATAATACCCAATTGACAGGATATGAAAGAGTGAGTAATTGGAATGATGTTAAGTCTTTGTTTTTGTAGGAGTAATGGTAAAAAATAGAGTTTCAATTGCTGTCTTATTCTTTTTGTGCGGATTAAATTTTGCAAGCTGGGCAACTAGAATTCCTGATTTTAAAGATTCGTTACAATTATCTGATGCTAAATTAGGTAGTTTATTAATGGGATTACCTATTGGTTCAATGGTTTCATTACCGTTGGCTGGTTGGTTACTAACAAAATATCGTTCGAAAGTAATTTGCTTGGTGGCAATTGGACTATATGTCATCATCATGCCACTATTGGGTTTAATAACTTCCTCTTATCAACTTTTTTTCGGATTGTTTTCGTTCGGAATGGCTGGTGATTTATTGAATATTGCTATGAATACGCAAGTTGTGAATCTAGAAGAAAAAATGGGGAAAACAATTATGTCTAGTTTTCATGCTATTTTTTCAATTGGTCTAATGCTAGGGGCATTATTCGGTGGATTTTTATTAAAACAAGAAATCAATTCATTTTATCATTTTAGTATAATCGCAGTCGCAAATATTTTTTTTGTATCGATTTCTCAAAAAGATTTATTAATGAATAATCCTGTCAAGAAAGCTGATACGGATTCCAAACAGAAAAATTCTTTGTTGAACTTGAATTCTTATTTAGTTATTTTATCTCTCATTGCTTTTTGTGGAATGCTTTGTGAAGGTGCGATGGCAGATTGGATAACCATTTATTTTAAAGAAAATTTACCTTATTCTCCCTTACCTTCTACCATTGGATTTTCAGCATTTGCGTTTTCGATGGTGTTGGGAAGACTTTTTGGAGATTCAATATCCAATCGATTAGGTATTAAAAAGGTTTTATTTTGGAGCGGCTTGTTAATCGCTATTGGAATGATAACTACACTCATTTTTACCTCAATTTATATAATGATTCTTGGGTGTTTTATAACTGGAATTGGAATTTCTACTATTGTGCCATTGATTTATTCGGCTGCTGGAAAATCAAAGGACATTTTACCTTCTATTGCTATAGCGGGAGTTTCTACTATTGCCTATATTGGTTTTTTATTCGGTCCAGTGATTATTGGGTATCTATCTGATCTATTAACGCTACGAATTGCACTATTTTTATTGGTTGTGCTTGGCTTAATTGCAAGTTTAATATCAAAAATATCATTAAGTAGATTAGAAAAATAAAGTATTATTGTTAATATTAAGTTTATAAATATTTATTCATGAATAAACATGTTATTTTTTGGTCCATCACTGTAGGTTTAGGTGGAATGCTTTTTGGTTTAGATGTTGCTGTAATATCAGGAGCTGAATTAGCCATTCAACGATTGTGGAATTTAGATAGTTGGACTCATGGTTTGGCGGTGGCTACTGCATTGTATGGTACTGTGGTTGGTGCAGCTTTGGGTGGTATTCCTGCAGATAAATATGGTCGAAAGAAAACATTGTTGTGGATCGGAATTAGTTTTTTTGTTTCTTCGGTAGGCGCGGCATTAGCTCCAGATGTTAATTATTTTATGTTATTTAGATTTTTAGGAGGACTAGGCATCGGTGCTTCATCTGTAGTGGCCCCTATTTATATTTCTGAAATTGCGCCAGCCAAACATCGCGGAAAATTAGTTATTTCATTTCAGCTCAACGTTGTTCTTGGTATTCTAATAGCTTATATATCAAATTATTTATTACAAGGAGGAGAAAATGATTGGAGATTAATGTTAGGTGTAGTTGGAATTCCAAGTTTATTATTTTCGTTTTTGATTTTATTTACTCCTGAAACACCTCAATTTCTCCTATTAAAAAGAAATGATGTAGAAGGTGCTTTAAATGTCCTTAAATTGGCTGATCCTGAACCACAAGAAACATTAAATCGGATATTGATCAATGCTGATTCTACAAAAGTTAAATCTGATAAATTATTTACCAGAAAATTTTTCACTCCTCTATTATTAGCATTTTTGTTTTCATTTTTCAATCAAATGTCAGGAATTAATGCTGTCATTTATTACGCTCCTCGTATCTATGAATTAACAGGATTAGGTAAAGAAGGTGCTTTATTATCCACAGCTGGTATTGGTTTAGCGAACCTAATATTTACGATGATTGGGTGGTATTTGATTGATAAAGTAGGAAGAAGGATTCTAATGTTTATCGGTTCTGTTGGCTATATAATATCATTGGGTTTAATTGCTTATGCCTTTAAAACAGAGGTTTTTGATTGGGTACCTATTTATATCTTTGTTTTTATTGCTTCGCACGCAATAGGACAAGGTTCCGTAATTTGGGTATTTATTTCTGAGATTTTCCCGAATTCTGTTCGTGCTTCAGGAATGGCATTTGGTTCTTTGGTCCACTGGATTTTAGCAGCTTTGGTAGCTAACTTTTTTCCTATATTCACAGAACAGTTTGGTGGTATGAGTATATTTTTGTTTTTCGGTATTATGATGGTTGGCCAACTTCTCTATGTGATGTTTTTGATGCCTGAAACGAAAGGTTCCTCTCTTGAAGATATTGAAAAGCAAATTGTGGCTCATTAACAGATAAAAATAGATGATTATTCATTTTGACTCTACCAGTAATAAACCTAAATACCTTCAATTGATTGAGGGTATCGTCGATGCTATTGATTCAGGACAACTAGATAGAGGAGAACAATTACCTTCTATAAATGTCGTAGCTAATGAATTTGGTATGGCTCGTATGACGGTAACCAAAGCTTATGATGAGTTGAGAGAACGTGGCTTAATTACTTCGCATCATGGTAAAGGTTTCTTTGTAACTAGTACTGATACCAGAAGTAATATGCATGTATTTATTTTAATGGATTCACTTACCCCCTACAAGGAAATTTTATTAGATAGTATCCTGGCGAATATTGGTAAAGTTTCCTATAATTTATTTTTTCATTATCATGATATAAAACTATTTGAAAGCCTGATATCTGATAATTTGGGAAAATATAACCACTATATCATTTTACCTCATTTTAATATTAGTGTATCTAAAATCGTATCTAGAATTCCTAAGGATAAACTTTTAGTTCTTGATATTGATATCAAGGAATTTAGCTCAGATTACGCGATTTTATATCAAAATTTCGAATTAAATATTCATGAAGGATTATTGAAATGTATTGATAAAGTAAATAAATATGATTGTTTAAACTTGGTTCTTAGTCAAAAAAGTTTTCAATATACCCCAAAGGGAATCATAAAGGGATTTACTAATTTTTGTGAGGAAAATAACATTAATCACGACATCATCCCTGATTTAGAAGAAGCGGTTGATATCAAGAAAGGTCAAGCCTATATTGTATTTAGGGAGTTTGATTTAATCAAAATGATCAATTGGTGTACGAAAAACAATTGGAAATTTGGTCAAGAAATTGGTGTTTTATCCTACGATGATACTCCTTTGAAGGAAATTATCGCGGAAGGGATTTCAGTAATTTCAAATAATTTTAGTGCAATGGGGAAAAAAGCAGCTGAAATGATTTTAAATAAAGAAAAAGGAAGAATTGCGAATGAATGTTATTTTGAAGATCGAAATTCTTTATAAATCAAGATTTACGTTCAACCACTCACCATCAAACTTTACCCCATATTTTTGATAAAAATCAATTGCTGGCTTATTCCAATCCAAAACCTGCCACATCATTCCTGTGCATTTTTTTCTTTTAGCCTCTTGAATACATTCTTCTAATAAGATTTTTCCTAATCCAAAACCTCTAAATTCTTCATTGATATAAAGATCTTCCAAATAAAATCTTTTACCTTTCCAAGTGGAAAAACGATAATACCATAAAGAAAAACCTGCCAGTTGATTTTTAAAATAGATCAAATTACATTCAAAAAGCGGGTGATCATTAAATCCATTTTCATAATAATCTTTTAAGGTAGCACTTACCTCTTCAGGTGCTTTCTCAAACAGAGCTAATTTTTTGACAAAATTTAAAATTTCATTGGCATCCTCTTTCTGTGCTCTTCTAATAATGATATTTTTCATTTTATATTATTTTTCTAAGTTTATCTAAAATCTCCTTCATGTCATCTGGGAATTCCTTTTCAAAGTACATCCTTTCTTTCGTTATTGGATGTTCAATTTCCAATGAAAAAGCATGTAATGCTTGTCTAGGGCATATTTTAAATAAATTTTCAATCAAAGTTTTAAAGTTGGAGATTGAACTCATGTACCTGATTTTGTCTCCTCCATAGGTTGCATCTGAAAATAATGGATGGTTCATTGACATGGAATGAACTCTAATTTGGTGTGTTCTACCAGTTTCTAATTTAAATTTAATCAGTGAACAAAATCCAAATGATTCGACTACTTCGTAATGTGTAATAGCAATTTTCCCATCAGGATGATCCTCAGGAAACATTGCCATTATTTTTCGGTCTTTGGGACTTCTGGCAATTTTTCCAATTAATGTTCCTTTTGATTCTTTTGGGGTTCCCCAACAAATAGCATAATACGTTCTATCAATCGTATGGTCAAAAAATTGCTTTGCCAAATAACTTAATGCAAATTCTGTTTTTGCCACGACTAAAATTCCCGATGTGTCCTTATCGATACGATGAACCAAACCTGGACGGATATTATTATTTCCCGGTAAATTTTGGCAATGATATAACAATCCATTTACTAATGTTCCAGACCAATTTCCATGTGCAGGATGAACAACCATTCCAGCAGCTTTATTGACAATGATAATTTCATTGTCTTCATAAATAATATCAAGAGGAAGATTTTCAGGGTAAACATCCGTATCTCTGGGTGGATGAGCAAATGAGACACTTATTTCATCAAAAGGTTTTACTCGGTAATTTGATTTTACTAAGTTTCCATTAATTTTCACCGATCCTGATTCTATTCCCGATTGAATTTTAGATCTACTTGAATTTGAAATTTTTAATTGTAAATATTTATCTATTCTAACTAATTGTTGACCTTTGTCTACAACAAAATTAAAATGTTCAAATAAATCGTCTTCTGACTCAATTGGATCTATTTCATTATCTATGGACATATCTACTATTAAATTGTTAAATCTTAATTTACCATCTCCAATTGAAGAAATTTCAAATGATTTATGCAAAAAAAAGAATGTAAAATTATTTATAAAAAGAGATGATCTTATCAATCCTTTTATTTCTGGTAATAAGTGGCGCAAATTAAAGGAATATATTGAATTCGCCCAAAAAAATAATCTAAGTGGCTTTATCAGTTTTGGTGGTGCTTTTTCAAACCACCTCTATGCTCTAGCATATTTAGGGAATAAATTTAATTATCGAACCATTGGAATTGTCCGCGGAGATGAGTTAAATGAATGTAGTAATTCCTATTTGAGTCAAATGAAATCTTGGGGTATGGAACTTCATTTTGTCTCAAGGGAAGATTATAGACAAAAACTGATACCAATAAGTATTAATAATTTAAGTCACTTGATGCAAATTCCAGAGGGAGGATATTCTCTTATGGGTGTTTCTAGCATTTCCGATTTAGCTAAAGAAATTAGTGCCAGCGGTGACTTTGATTATATCATCTTAGCAGTAGGTACTGGAACAACAGCCATTGGTTTAGCCAAAGCTAGTCAATCTAAGGTATTAGGTATTATGACTTTATTTAATTTGCTTGAATTAAAATCTCATCAAGATGAATTAGATATTCATTCAGAAAATTTAAAGTTTATAGAACCTATTGACGACTTAAAATACGGTAAATCAAAAGCTGAGGTTGTGTCATTTTGTGATGCTTTCTATCATGAGAATAAAATAAAAATAGAGCCTATATACACCGGAAAGATGTTTTATAAGCTCTATCAATTAATTCAATCTGATTATTTTCCTCAAAATGCCCGCATCTTAGCAATCCATACGGGTGGAGTAAAGTAATTAACCTACCGAACCTTCCAATGAAATGGCCAATAATTTTTGTGCTTCTACTGCAAATTCCATAGGTAATTGGTTCAATACTTCTTTGGCATATCCATTGACAATTAATGCAATCGCTGTTTCTGTAGATAAACCGCGTTGATTGCAATAAAATATTTGATCCTCTCCTATTTTTGAAGTAGTTGCTTCATGTTCTACCGAGGCTGTATTGTTTTTAACCTCCAAATAAGGAAAGGTATGCGCTCCACATTTATCTCCTAACAGTAAAGAATCACATTGTGAGAAATTTTTGGCAGAATCAGCTCTTTTTGAAATTTGCACCAATCCACGGTATGAATTTTGTGAAAAACCCGCCGAAATACCTTTGGAAACAATTCTAGATTTAGAATGTTTTCCCAAGTGAATCATTTTAGTACCAGTATCCGCCTGTTGATAATTATTGGTTACAGCGACTGAATAAAATTCGCCAATTGAATAATCTCCTTTCAAAATGACAGAAGGATATTTCCATGTAACAGCTGAGCCAGTTTCAACTTGTGTCCAAGAAAGCTTTGAATTAGCTCCATCGCATATTCCTCGCTTGGTAACAAAATTGTAAATACCCCCCTTACCTTCTTTATCTCCTGGGTACCAATTTTGTACAGTTGAGTATTTAACCTCGGCATTTTTATGCACAAATATTTCTACAACTGCAGCGTGTAATTGATTTTCATCTCTCATTGGGGCTGTACAACCCTCTAAGTAACTAACGTAAGAGTCTTCTTCTGCTACGATTAATGTTCTTTCGAATTGACCCGTTCCTGAGGCATTTATTCTGAAATAAGTTGATAACTCCATAGGACATCTAACTCCTTTGGGAATATAACAAAATGAACCATCAGAAAATACCGCAGAATTTAATGCAGAATAGAAATTGTCTTTAACAGGAACAACACTTCCTAAATATTTTTTAATCAATTCAGGGTGTTCCTTGATCGCTTCAGAAATTGAACAAAATATAATTCCTTTTTCTGCTAATGTATCTTTGAAAGTAGTTGCAACTGAAACAGAGTCTATTACTGCATCCACAGCAACATTTGATAATCTTTTTTGTTCATCCAAAGAAATACCAAGCTTTTCAAATGTTTTTCTTAATTCAGGATCAACTTCATCTAAAGAATTAAGTTGTTTTTTTTGAACTGGTGCAGAATAATATTTTAAAGATTGAAAATCAGTTGATTTATATTTTAAATTAGCCCAATGAGGTTCTGTAAGAGTTTTCCAATGTTTAAACGCTGCTAAACGCCACTCAAGCATCCATTCAGGTTCATTTTTTTTATTAGATATAAAATGTATGGTTGATTCATCTAATCCAATAGGTGCTTCATCCGTTTCAAAATGACTTTCAAATCCATATTTATACTCTGTATTTGTAACCTCTAATAAAAGTTCTTCTTCCTTACCTGCCATGATTATAATTATTAATGTTGCAAAATTACAAAGGATTTTGAAAGAAAAATCGTTTTGTTTAGATTTTGTCTAAATAAGGTGAAAATATTTATAATAATGGAGTATTGCGAATTAAACTTTCTTCTAATGAGATAAACGTTTCTGTCCTTTGAATGCCTTTGACTCTTTGTATTTTATCATGTAGAACTTCTCTTAAATGCTGAGTATCTCTACAAATGATTTTGGCAAAAATGGAATAAATTCCCGTTGTATAATGAATGTTAACGACTTCGGGTATATTTTCTAATTCTTTTGCTACATCTTCATACAAAGAACTTTTATCTAAATAAATGCCTAAGAAAGCAGTAATATCCCAACCAATTTTAGAATAATCGATGAGCAATTGTGCACCTTTAACTATTCCATAAGACTCCATTTTCTTCATTCTAACATGAACTGTCCCACCTGAAACATCTAATCTTTGTCCAATTTCTGTATAAGGTAAGTTAGCATCTTGAACCAGGATTTCCAGGATTTTATAATCTAAGGGATCTAAATCAAATTTCTTTTCCATTCAATATTTTTAATAAAAGACACAAATGTTTTAAAAAAAATCAAAAAACTGATATTTTTTTTAAAATATTTTGAATTTTTAAAATTACTCTATTATCTTTGTTGTGTAATAATTATAAAGATAGTTATTTTTATTGTAGGGTGATGAAATTGGCAGACATGCCCTCCTGTCTCGGGGGTGGTGAGTTCGGGATAAACACGGCATAATGGGTTGACCACTAAAGTTAGTTCTGTGTCGCGGCTAACCGCATCTTGGAGGTTCGAATCCTTCTCCTACAGCATTTTTATTATTATGGTTTTTAGTTTGTTGATGAAGTGTAATTATAAAAGCGATGCTAATTTTTAGTATCGCTTTTTTGTTTTTATATCAAACTGAAACTTTGATAGTTTTCAATAATTGTTTAAATTCATATTGTTTTCATATTCACAATTAAATACAATCATTATGTCATTACGTTTAGGAGATATTGCGCCTGATTTTAGCGCAGACACAACCATGGGACACATTAATTTTCATGAGTGGATAGGAAGTTCTTGGGTCTTGTTTTTTAGTCACCCGGCAGATTTCACACCAGTTTGTACTACAGAATTGGGAAAGACAGCCCTTTTAAATGGTGAATTTTCAAAAAGAGGAGTTAAAGCTATTGCCATTTCGGTTGATAGTTTAGAATCACACAATAAATGGGTTCCAGATATTGAGGAAGTGAATCAGACAACCATGAATTTTCCCATAATAGCAGACCCTAATAAAACAGTAGCGGAATTGTATGATATGATACATCCTAATGCATCAGAAAAAGCGACAGTTCGTTCTGTTTTTATTATAGGACCTGATAAGAAAATTAAATTGACATTGACTTACCCAGCATCTACGGGTAGAAATTTCACAGAAATTCTTCGTGTAATTGATTCACTTCAATTAACTGCGAATTACCAAGTTGCTACACCTGCAGATTGGAAATCTGGAGAGGATGTTATTATTGTACCAGGCGTAAGTAATGAAGAGGCTGATAAGAAGTTTCCCAAAGGCTATACTACTATTAAACCTTATTTGAGAAAAACTCCACAGCCAAATCTGTAATTATATTTTTTATAAGAATAATGCCTAAAGCAAGAATTAAGAATACCATTGGGTTAAAGATTTTCATTTTTTTGGTGGTTTTGATTCTTGCTTTATTATTATTCCCTAAGAAAACCTCAGAATTTGGGTTTGAATATAGCAAGATTGCGGATATCGAATTGCCACAAAATTATGCTATTCATGGAATCGATTTATCTCATCACAATGGAAATATAAACTGGGGAAAATTAAGTCAAGAATTTTTATTTGATACAGTTGCTGTCAAATTTGTCTATGTAAAAGCTACCGAAGGTAGATCCTTGCAAGATTCTCATTTTCAAAGAAATTGGGAAGCCGCTAAAAAGAATGGTTTTTCAAGAGGTGCATATCACTTTTATATTACAACCAGAGATCCCATAGAGCAAGCGAAGAATTTTTGCCAAAATGTTAAGTTACAAAAAGGAGATTTACCCCCTGTTTGTGATTTTGAAGAACAGTTGGGTGTATCAAAAACGAAAATACAAAAAGATATACTCTCATTTCTTGAATATTTGGGTGAATTTTACGGGATTTCCCCTATTATTTATACCAATCCAAAATTATATAAGCGGATTTTCCAGGAAAATAAATCATTTGAGAACTATAATTATTGGATAGCTCAATATGATAATCAAGAAATTCTTATTCATGATAAGTTGCTCATTTGGCAACATAATAAATCAGGAAAAATTCCTGGAAGTTCTAAATCTATCGATTATAATGTATTTTTGGGATCTGAAGAAGATTTTAATAGAATTTTAATAAAATAAACATACATGTTACCATCAATCAATTTTACCCAAACAAAGTCATTTGAAAAATTGTCGAGTGATTTTAAAAAACTTGAAAATATTCATTTGAAAGATTTGTTTAAGGGAAATTCAAACCGCCAAGAAGTATATAGTATTTTGTTTAATGATATATTTTTGGACTATTCTAAAAACATCATTGATGCATCCACTTTTCAACATTTGCTAGATTTAGCTGAGGAATGTCAATTAGAAGGGGCAATACATTCGCAATTTAAAGGAGATAAAATTAATCAAACGGAAGGTAGAGCTGTTTTGCATACTGCATTAAGAAAACCTAAAGGTTCTGTTTTAAATGTCGAAGGTGTTAATATCATAGAACAAATTGATCAAGTTAAATCCCAAATGAAGGATTTTTCAGATCGCGTAATTTCAGGGCAATGGAAAGGATTTACAGATAAAGCAATTACTGATATAGTAAATATTGGAATTGGGGGGTCTGACTTAGGGCCGGTAATGGTAACAGAAGCTTTAAAAGCCTATAAAAATCATTTAAATATTCATTTTGTAAGTAATGTTGATGGTACGCATATTGCGGAGACATTGAAAGGATTAAATCCTGAAACCACTTTGTTTTTAATTGCATCCAAAACATTTACTACGCAGGAAACAATGGCTAATGCCTTTTCAGCAAGAGATTGGTTTTTGAAAACCGCCAAAGATGAATCTGCTGTTTCGAAGCATTTCGTAGCATTGTCTACTAATAAAGATCAAGTTGAGAAGTTCGGAATTGATTCAGCGAATATGTTTGTGTTTTGGGATTGGGTTGGTGGCCGATATTCACTTTGGTCTGCAATTGGACTTTCTATTTGTTTAGGAATTGGATATGATAATTTTGAAGAATTATTAGCTGGAGCTCATGAGATGGATGAGCATTTTCAACATAGTTCTTTTGACAAAAATATTCCTGTCATTTTAGCTTTATTGGGAGTTTGGTATGTGAATTTCTGGAATGCCGCTTCTCAAGCAATTTTACCTTATGATCAATACATGCATCGGTTTGCCGCGTATTTTCAGCAAGGTGATATGGAATCTAATGGCAAAACAGTAGATAGATCAGGAAACAGAGTTAATTATTCTACGGGTCCAATTATTTGGGGAGAGCCTGGAACAAATGGACAGCATGCATTTTATCAATTGATTCATCAAGGAACTCAAATGATTCCTGCCGATTTTATTGCTCCAGCTCAATCGCACAATGCCATTGGGAATCACCATACCTTATTGATGTCAAATTTCTTCGCTCAAACAGAAGCATTAATGAATGGTAAAACACTTGAACAGGTAAATGAAGAATTAACAAAAGCTGGATTAAGTGAGGCTGAGAAATCAAAGTTGGCCGCATTTAAAGTTTTTGAAGGAAATAAGCCAACAAATTCGATTTTAGTAAAAAAAATTACGCCGAGGGTATTAGGTTCATTAATAACCATGTATGAACATAAAATATTTGTCCAAGGAGTTATTTGGAATATTTTTAGTTATGATCAGTGGGGTGTTGAATTAGGAAAACAATTAGCGAATTCTATTTTACCAGAATTGGAAAATAATGATTCAGTCAATAGTCATGATAGTTCAACCAATGGTTTGATCAATCAATTTAAAAATTGGCGTTAATTATTAGCTAAGAATTGAATTAAGTCTGAAATGGAGAGCAATTGTTGTTCTCCATTTTTCATGTTTTTTAAATTAATTTTATTATCGAGTAATTCTGACTCCCCTATTACCGCCACAAATGGAATTTGTTTTTTGTCTGCAAATTCAAAAGCTTTTTTGATTTTGGAAAAGTCTGGATAAATTTCTGACGGTATGTTTTGACTTCTTAAAACTGCCACATGTTTGAGCGATTCATTTTGACCTTCTTTATCAAAATAAGTGAATAATACTTTGCTACCACTGGAATTGATATTTGGAAAAAGATTTAATATATCCATTACGTCTATTATTCTTTCTATTCCGAAAGAAATACCGACTCCAGACATATTGGGAAGGCCAAATGCTGTTGTTAGATTATCATATCTTCCTCCACCAACAATAGAACCAAAGGGAACATCAACTGATTTACCTTCGTAAATTAATCCAGTATAATAGCTTAAGCCTCTCGCTAATTTAAAATCGAATATGATATTTGAATTATCAAAACCATTATTTTCGATTAATTCAAAAACTTCTTTGATTTCATTTATTCCTGAAATTCCAATTTCATTACCAGCAAAAAAGGTTTCTAATAATTCAATAGATTCTTTATTCGTACCTTTGAAGTTAATTAGTTTTTCTAATGAGTCTGTTTGAGCTGAATTAAATCCTTTACTCGCTAATTCTTCAGCAACTTTCTCCCAGCCTATTTTATCTAACTTGTCTAATGCAACTGCAAAGTCAGTAAACTGATCTAATTTGCCAATTTTATCAGCAATACCTGAAAGTATTTTTCTAGAATTGATGTATAAATTGGTTTTTACTTGCAAGCTTTTAAAAATGGATTGAAAAAGTGCAACCAATTCACATTCATTCAATAATGAATTGGAACCAATAATATCAGCATCACACTGATAAAATTCACGGTATCTTCCTTTTTGAGGACGATCGGCTCTCCAAACGGGTTGAATTTGATATCTTCTGAAAGGAAAGGCTAAATCATTGCGATTCATTGATACAAAGCGTGCAAATGGAACAGTTAAATCGTATCTGAGTCCTTTTTCTGAAATTTTATAAGTTAAAGATTTACTTCCATCTTTAATATCATCATCAGAAATTCCGCTTAGAAAATCGCCAGAATTTAATATTTTAAACAATAATTGATCACCTTCTTCACCATATTTACCTGTTAAAACAGATAGATTCTCGATGGCAGGAGTCTCAATTGCTTGAAATCCGAAATTTTCAAAATGTTTTTTAATTGTGGAAAAAACATAATTTCTTTTGGCCATTTCTTTTGGTCCAAAATCTCTAGTACCCCTGGCGTTGCTTGGCTTTTGCATAATTTTAAAAGACAAAATTAATTAATTGAAGCAGAATTTTTGAATTTTAGGTGAAAAATTGTAATTTCGCAAACCAAATTATTAAAGACATGGCTGTAACAAGATTAAAACGTAAAGACAGAAGAAATAAAGCAGTAGCAAACAACAAAGTAGCTGCTATCAAAATTTTAAAACAACGTCCAATTATCAAGTTGGTAGATGTTGAAGAAATTAAAGCAAGTTTTGCTAAATAATTTTACTTCTATTTTGTAAAAAACCGGCAATGTCCGGTTTTTTTATTGCTAAAAATTAAGTAAAATTGTTTTTGATTTAACAAAATTGATATGAAAAACTACGTAAAATTATTAAGCTTAGCAGCGATTTCTACCTTCTCTGCTCCTTTATTTGCACAAGATCATCGTAATGTTGTGGAAAACCCTACAAAACCAGATGTAACTGAATTTTGGGATCCAGAAGTTCGTTTGGTGACTCCAGGCAATGTTCCCTCTGATGCGATCATTTTGTTTGATGGTAAAACATTAGATAATTGGGAAACGGTAAAAGATGGTAGTCCAGCAAAGTGGAAAGTTGAAGATGGTAAAATGACGGTTGTAAAAGGAGCTGGAAATATATCCACCAAACAAAAATTTACAGATTATCAATTGCACATTGAGTGGCAATCACCTATTGAAGGTGATAATTTAAAAAGTCAAGGAAAAGGTAATTCAGGTATATTCATGCAAGGTATGTATGAAGTACAAGTGTTAAATTCTTACCAAAACAGATCTTACAGAAATGGTCAGGCTGGAAGTATTTACAAGCAAACGGCTCCTTTGGTTAATGCGACTTCTAAAATGGGTGATTGGAATGTATATGATATAATTTATACAGCCCCTAGATTTACAATTAATGGAGGTATTGATACTCCAGCTTATGTAACTGTTATTCACAATGGAATAGTGGTACAAAATCATACAAAAATTCAAGGTACAACGGAATATATTGGTCAGCCGAAAAATCCAGTACATGGTCCAGGTCCTATCAGTTTACAAGATCACGGAAATCCAGTTAGTTTCCGTAATATTTGGATTCGTGAGATGTAATTCTTTTTAAATTTATTTAAAGGAAGGTTTTTAATAATGAAAAACCTTCCTTTTTTTTGTTTTATGAAAAATCTAATCAGTTGGGTATTAAGAAATATTCCAAGAAAATACATTCAGTTAGTTGCTCATCAATTTTTAAAAACATATTCTATTTTTTTAAAAGGTGATAAAGTTTATTGCCCAGTATGTGACAATCATTTTTCCAAATTTTTGCCTTATGGGCGGTTAAATCCTAGGGAAAACGCATTGTGTCCATCTTGTTTAACCTTAGAGAGACATCGCTTGATGTATTTATTTTTAAAGCAAGAAACTACTTTTTTTACTTCACAGCCTAAATTATTGCACGTTGCCCCTGAGTATTGCTTCATTGACCGATTTGAGAAATTGTTGGGAGAAAATTATATTACCGCAGATATTGAGTCTCCCCTAGCCAAGGTAAAAATGGATTTACATCATATTCCATTTGAAGATAATTCATTTGATGTTGTATTTTGTAATCATGTCTTGGAACATGTTACCGACGATTTTCAATGTATGCGAGAAATTCGAAGAGTATTAAAACCAACTGGATTTGCTTTGATGCAAAGCCCACAAAGGTACGATTTGGAAACTACTTACGAAGATGCAAGTATAACAGATCCCAAACAACGAGAAATTCATTTTTTACAAGATGATCATCTTCGAATTTATGGAAGAGATTTTGGAAAACAACTAGAAAAAGCTGGTTTTACAATCAAGGAGGTTAATTTGATTGAAAAACTTGGAATAGAAGAAAGTAAAAAAATGGGCCTACCTTTAAACGAAATTATTTATTTAGCTACCAAATAATTATGAGATACGATCAGTTTGATTCCAATTTATTTGTTAAAAATAGAAACAAATTATATCAATTATTACCCCAAAAGTCAATTGTTATCATTAGTTCTAATGACATCATGCCAACCAATGCGGATGGTACGATGGGATTTAGACAAAATAGCGATTTATTCTATCTTTCAGGTTTAGATCAAGAAGAGTCTTTGTTAATTTTATATCCAGATGCACCTGAATCGCATCTTAAAGAAATTGCTTTTATAAGAGAAACTTCTGAATTGATTTCTATTTGGGAGGGTCATAAATTAACAAAATCACAGGCTACTGAAATTTCAGGTATACAAAATATTCAGTGGACAAGTAATTTTCATGCAGTTTTAAAGACACTCATATATTCAGCAGAAAATGTATTTATGTTGAGTAATGAGCACATGAGAAATAGCTCAGAAGTTGAAACTCAAAATGTTCGTTTGATCAATCAAATCAAACAAGAATTTCCTTTACATTCTATCCAAAGGTTAGCACCATTGATGAATTCTATTCGAATGGTAAAGGAATTGGAAGAAATAAAAGCATTAGAACAAGCTGTTCAAATTACGAATCAAGGTTTTAGAAGAATTTTGAATTATGTAAAGCCGGGTGTTTTTGAATATGAAATTGAAGCAGAGTTCATTCATGAATTTATCAAAAACAAATCGGGTGGCTTTGCCTATACTCCTATTATTGCATCTGGAGCGAATGCATGTATATTACATTACATCGAAAATGAAAGAGAATGTAAATCGGGTGATTTACTCTTATTAGATGTAGGGGCTTCCTATGGGAATTACAATGCTGACATGACGAGGACAATTCCTGTGAATGGCCGTTTTACACCTAGACAAAAAGAAGTTTATTTGGCTGTTCTTGATGTATTAAAATTTTCTTCAGATTTAATGAAACCTGGAATTTATTGGGTTGATTATCAAAAAGAGGTTGAAAAATACATGGAAGGTAAATTAATAGACCTTGGATTGTTTACAAGACAAGATGTTAAAAATCAGGATGTTAATAGTCCTTTGTTCAAAAAATACTTTATGCATGGAGTAGCCCATCATTTAGGTTTAGATGTGCATGATGTTTGGGATAAATATGCTCCTTTTCAGGCTGGTATGGTTTTAACATGCGAACCTGGCATCTATATTCGTGAGGAAGGTTTAGGGGTTCGTTTGGAAAATAACTTATTGATAACAGAAAACGGAACGATTAATTTAATGAAAGATATTCCTTTGGAATTGGAGGAGATTGAAGATTTAATGAATTCATAAAAGCAATGATTCAAGAAGAGCTATCTATTTTATTATTTTTAATTGTTTTAATCGCTGCCATATTTTATTTGTCAAGCTTACCTTTTAAAATTAGTAAAATAGTATTTCAAGCCATTCCACCACTTTTGTTTTGTTATTTTTTGCCATCTCTCATGGTTGAAATAGGGATCATTGATTCCTCTAAAAGTGATTTAAATACAAGTTTATCAAAGGTATTATTACCTTTTTGTATTTTTTATTTCACATTGGGTTTGCCATTGAAGAAATTGAAGTCGATAGGGAAAAACTTTTTAATAGTATTTCTTGCAGGTTCTTTGGGAGTAATTATCGGTGGCCCGATCGCTTTATTCGTCAGTCATTCATTTTTTCCTGAATCTTTTAATTCTGAGAGTTACCGAGGAATGAGTACTATTGCAGGTTCTTGGATTGGAGGAACTACCAATCAAATGGCTTTGAACTCGATTTTTACTCCAAATGCTGATGAGTTTGCTAAAGCTGTCACTGTAGACGTTTTTTTTGGTGAAATTTGGCTGACAATGTTATTAATATTAATTCCATTTCAATCAAAAATTAATAATTATATCGGAAGTAAAGTTAATCTTGAATCGGAATTTAATTCCATTGAAGAAAGCTCACATTCCAAAGACCTGAATTTTATTCATGTATTTTATATTTTAGGTTTAGGCTTATTTATGTCTCAATTGAGTATTTATTTAGGTGCAACGCTTCAAGAATATTTGAGTTCTTTGTTGGGAAAATCACCAGCTTTGGAATTTTTAAACAAAAGTTTTTGGACTTTTTTAATTAGTACAATTTTAGGATTAAGCCTTGGTTTAACGAGGGTTCATCGTACATATGAAATGGGTGGAGACGTTTTTTCAAGCATTTTCTTGTACATAATTATTGCATCGATAGGTTTAAAAATCTCTTTAGGACATTTATTCTCTACTCCTATTTTATTATTCACAGGATTTATATGGATTAGCATTCATGGATTAGCTATCTTTGTGGTTGGAAAATTAACTAAGTCGCCCTATCATTATATGGCGATTGCCTCTCAAGCAAACGTGGGAGGAATAGCTTCCGCCTCTGTTATTTCTACTGCAATTTCACCTAAATTGACTCCTTTCGGTGTTATTTTAGCTTTATTGGGATACGCAATTGGGACTTATGGAGGATATTTATCTGCCTTATTAATGAAATTGATTAGCATAAATTATTAGTTTATAAATTACTGAATGAAACATCTTAGGAATTTTTGTATTATTGCCCATATTGATCATGGTAAAAGTACCTTAGCGGATCGATTAATTGAGTTCACCAATACTGTTCAAAAACGGGATATGATGAACCAATTATTGGATGATATGGATTTGGAGAGAGAAAGAGGGATTACGATTAAATCGCATGCCATTCAAATGACTTATCCAAAAGATGGAATTGATTATACATTTAATTTAATTGATACTCCTGGTCACGTTGACTTTTCTTATGAGGTTTCAAGGTCGATTGCTGCTTGTGAAGGAGCATTATTGATTGTAGATGCTTCACAAGGTATTGAGGCACAGACAATTTCTAACCTTTACTTGGCCATCAATCACGATCTGGAAATCATTCCTGTATTGAATAAAATTGATTTACCAGGTGCGATGCCTGAAGAAGTATCTGATCAGATTATTGATTTAATTGGTTGTAAAAAGGAAGATATCATTCATGCTTCTGGAAAAGAAGGAATAGGCATACAAGATATTTTAGATGCAGTAGTTAAGAGAATACCTGCCCCTAAAGGGAATCCTGACGGCGAATTACAAGCCCTTATTTTTGATTCAACATTTAATTCATACAGAGGAATTGAAGTTATTTTTAGGGTTTATAATGGTGAAATTAAAAAGGGCGATAAAGTAAAATTCATGAATACTGGCAAAGAGTATTTTGCTGATGAAATTGGTACTTTAGGTTTAGAGCAAATGCCTAAACAGATAATTAAATCCGGAGATGTAGGTTATTTAATTTCAGGTATTAAAGAAGCGAAGGAAGTTAAAGTGGGTGACACCATTACCCATGTAGCAAATCCTTGCCAATCTGCGATTCAAGGTTTTGAAGAGGTTAAACCAATGGTTTTTGCAGGAATTTATCCAGTAGACACAACTGAGTTTGAAGATTTGCGTGATGCGATGGAAAAATTGCAATTAAATGATGCATCTTTAGTTTGGGAACCAGAAACATCCATGGCTCTTGGTTTTGGATTCCGATGTGGGTTTTTAGGCATGTTGCACATGGAAATTGTGCAAGAACGATTGGAGCGAGAATTTAATATGACAGTTATTACAACTGTTCCATCGGTAAAGTTTAAAGTATTAACGACTTCAAATGAGGAAATTTGGGTTTCTGCTCCGAGTGAATTACCGGAAGCCAATTTCATTGATTATATCGAAGAACCTTATATAAAAGCTCAAATTATTACCAAATCTGAATATACAGGCAACATTATGAGTCTTTGTATGGACAAACGTGGTATTCTTAAAAATCAGATTTATTTAACAACAGATCGTGTTGAATTACAATTTGATATGCCATTATCTGAGGTTGTTTTTGACTTTTTTGATAAATTAAAAACTATTTCAAGAGGGTATGCTTCTTTGGATTATGAATTCAAAGGATATGAAGAAGGTGAAATGGTGAAGTTGGATATCATGTTGAATGGTGAAAAGGTAGATGCACTTTCTGCAATAGTACATAGAGATAAGGCTTATGAATGGGGTAAAAGATTGTGTGAAAAATTAAGAGAATTATTACCTAGACAGCAATTTGAAATAGCCATTCAAGCAGCTATTGGTCAAAAAATCATTGCTAGAGAAACAGTTAAAGCATTGAGAAAAGACGTTTTGGCGAAATGCTATGGTGGTGATATTTCCAGAAAACGTAAATTATTGGAAAAACAGAAAAAAGGTAAGAAGCGAATGAGACAAGTTGGTAACGTTGAAATTCCACAAGAAGCATTTATGGCTGTCCTTAAATTAGATTAATACAAATATTTTAGTGAAAATATTTTAAAAACAAGCGTTTAAACCGTAATTTTGAATTTTTAAAAAACAAAAGATGGCTGAAGTAATTAGAATGCCCAAGATGAGTGATACCATGGTTGAAGGTGTTATCGCTAATTGGTTGAAAAAAGAAGGAGATGTAATTAAATCTGGTGACATTATCGCTGAAGTTGAAACAGATAAAGCGACCATGGAATTAGAAAATTATGAAGATGGTACTTTATTATATATTGGTGTAAAACAAGGCGAAGCTGTACCTGTTGATGGAATTATTGCTGTTGTTGGTACTCCTGGTGAAGATTATTCTTCATTATTAAGCCCAAGTTCAACAAATACTGCCGCTCCCGTGGCTGAAACAGTAGCTCCAATAGCAAATGCTGCGGTTGAGGCTACTCCAGTAATTGATAATACTCCAGCGGTTGATTTAAGTAGTATTCCTGCTAAGGTAGTTAGAATGCCTAAGATGAGTGATACTATGGTGGAAGGTGTCATTGCTAAATGGTTAAAGAAAGTTGGGGATGTGGTTAAATCGGGTGATATCATTGCAGAAGTAGAGACTGATAAAGCAACTATGGAACTAGAGAACTATGAAGATGGTACTTTATTATACATCGGTGCAAAAGAAGGCGAAGGAGTTATTGTTGATGGAATAATTGCGATAGTGGGTGAGCCAGGTACTGATTTCCAACCTTTGTTGCAAGTTGCAGCACCTAAAGCTGTCGTTCCTGTAGCAAGTCCTGTTGTAAATTCTGCACCTGCACCCGTTGTAGCTGTTAAAGAAGAGAAACAAAGTGCACCAGCTGCAAAAGAGGCATCTAAACCAGGTGCAGAAATCAAAGCATCTCCTCTTGCGAGAGCTTTAGCTAAAGAAAAAGGTTATAATTTAAATTGGATTACTGGAACTGGTGAAGGAGGAAGAATAACTAAGGCTGATATAGAAGACTACAATCCAAATTCAGGTGGTGGAGCCATGGGAACATTCGTTTCAGGCACCGAAAGTTTTGAGGATATTCCAAATAGTCAGATGCGTAAGACCATTGCGCGTAGATTATCAGAATCGAAGTTTAGTGCACCAGAGTTTTATTTGACAATGGAGATCAATATGGATAAAGCCATTGAAGCACGTAAAACGTTAGTTGAAGCATTACCTGTAAAAATATCTTTCAATGATATGGTGATTAAAGCTACAGCTTTGTCTTTAGCTAAGCATCCGAAAGTTAATTCTTACTGGATGGAAGATCGAATTAGGGTAAATAAACATGTCCATATTGGTATGGCTGTTGCTGTAGAGGATGGTTTATTAGTACCTGTTATTCGTTTTGCCAACGAAAAATCCATCGCTCAGATTTCTGCAGAGGCAAAGGATTTAGGAGGAAAAGCAAAATCAAAGCAATTACAACCTAAAGATTGGGAAGGAAATACATTTACTGTTAGTAATTTAGGAATGTTTGGTATAGATCAATTTACTTCAATCATTAATTCTCCAGAATCATGTATTTTGGCTGTGGGTGGAATTAAAGAAACAGTTGGAGTCAAAAACGGTCAGTTTTATGCAACAAATATTATGAAGTTAACACTTACTTGTGACCATCGAGTTGTGGATGGTGCCACTGGAGCAGCTTTTCTTCAGACTTTAAAACAATATTTAGAGGATCCTCTAAAAATGTTTATCTAACATTTTTTCAGCAAGCCTCGGAAGACATTTCGAGGCTTGATTTTTATTTTAAGAATTATGAGTGCAGAAAATATACGTATTGCCGTTCAAAAATCAGGAAGGTTAAGTGATGACTCTTTAAAATTATTTAAGGAGTGTGGAATTAAATTTGAATCGGGTAGTTCTAAATTAAGAACTGTTTCAAGCAATTTTCCCATTGAATTTTTATTTCTTAGGGATGATGATATTCCTGGTTACGTAGAAGATGGTGTGGCAGATTTGGGAGTAATCGGCCTAAATGTTTTGATGGAAAACAAAAAACAAGTCGATATCGTCAAAGAATTAGGTTTTTCTAAATGTCGTTTGTCTTTAGCAATTCCAAGAAATGAGGTATACACCGGCTTAGAATTTTTTCAAGGAAAGAGCATAGCTACCTCCTACCCTAATTTGACGAATGAGTTTTTATTATCTCATGGTATTAAAGCTGAAACTCATGAAATTTCAGGATCAGTAGAAATTGCACCTAGTATCGGTTTGGCTGAAGGAATTTGTGATATCGTATCCACAGGTGGGACATTATTGAGCAATGGATTAAAGGAAGTTGCTGAAGTTTATAAAAGTCAAGCTGCATTAATTGCCAATAAAAAGCTCTCTGCAGAAAAAAAAGAGATTTTAGCTAAATTATTATTTAGAATTGACTCCGTTCAAAGGGGACAGAATGCTAAATATGTCGTTTTAAATACCAAAGAAGAAAATGTATCAAACATCATTTCTTTGTTACCAGGAATGAAATCGCCTTCCATTTTACCATTAGCCGAAAAAGGATGGGTTTCTATGCATTCTGTCATTTCAGAAAATGATTTTTGGGATATCATAGATAAACTAAGAAACGCAGGTGCGGAAGGAATTTTAGTATTACCGATTGAAAAAATGATTCTATAATATGTTAAATCAAATAAATTATCCTACTAAAAATGAGTATGCTTCGATTTGTCAAAGACCCAAATTGGATGCTAAGTCATTGGATGACTTAATTGAAAATATTTTTAATACCGTTCAATCTAAAAAAGATCAAGGTTTAAAGGAACTTACTCTAGAATTTGATAAAAGAGAGATTAACGAAATATGTTATTCAAGTAATGAAATAGATCGTTTGGCGACTAATATCAGTTCTGAATTAAAATTGGCGATTGAAGTTGCTTATCAAAATATATATAAATTTCACGAAGCTCAAATATTCGAGGAAAAAAGAGTTGAAACGACTGCTGGTGTTGTATGCTGGCAAAAATCTAGTCCTATTGAAAAAGTAGGAATTTATATTCCAGGTGGTACAGCTCCTCTATTTTCAACAATTTTAATGTTGGCTATTCCTGCCAAAATTGCTGGTTGTAAAGAAATTGTATTATGTACACCAGCTCAACATCCTGCTATATTTTTTGCAGCTAAATTGTGTGGTGTGACCAAGATTTGTCAAGTTGGTGGTGCGCAAGCGATTGCAGCCTTGGCTTTAGGAACAGAATCAATTCCTGCAGTCTATAAAATATTTGGTCCAGGAAATCAATATGTAACCGCTGCTAAAATGTATGCTAATCGCAAAGGAATTGCTATAGATATGCCTGCAGGACCTTCAGAAGTGGCCATTTATGCAGATGAATCATCAGTACCTGCTTATATCGCTGCAGATTTACTTTCACAAGCGGAACATGGAATTGATTCGCAAGTATTTTTAGTTTCCAATAAAATGGAGATTATTGAACAAACTAATAAGGAATTAGAGCTTCAATTGGCCCAATTAAATAGAAAAGACTTTGCTAAAAAATCCTTATTAAATTCCAAGGCTATTTTGGTACATAATCGCTCAGAAGCCATTGAATTATTAAATGAATATGGTGCAGAACATCTGATATTATCTTGTTCAGATTCAGAAGAATTTAGTGATCATATCATCAATGCGGGTTCTATATTTTTAGGAAATTACACTCCAGAAGCAGCAGGTGACTATTCTTCTGGTACTAATCATACACTTCCTACCAATGGATTTGCAAAAGCTTATTCGGGAGTTAATTTGGATAGTTTTATTAAGAAAATTACTTTACAATCCATTACCAAAGAAGGTTTACAAAATTTAAGTTCAAGTATTATAGAAATGGCAAAAGCTGAATCTTTGGATGCTCATGCGAATGCTGTTCAAATTAGATTAAATTAAAATGGATTATCAATCTATCATATTACCTCACATTTGGAACTTAAAGCCTTATTCTTCTGCTAGAGATGAATTCAAAGGCAATGAAGGTATTTTCTTAGATGCTAATGAGAATCCTATAGGGTCACCTTTGGCTGAAAATTGGAATCGCTATCCTGATCCATTACAATTAGAAATAAAAGAGCAATTAGCAGAAATAAAAAATTGTGAAACCAATCAGATATTTTTAGGAAATGGATCTGATGAGGCAATTGATTTATTGATTCGAATGACTTGTGAGTCCTTAAAGCATTCGGCTATTATCTGCCCTCCCACTTATGGAATGTATGAAGTTTCAGCATCCATCAATAATATTCATTTAATTAAAGTTAATCTAACGAAAGATTATCAATTAGATGTTAATCAAATTTTAGCATCTATTAATTCAAAAACAAAGTTGATTTTTATTTGTTCACCAAATAATCCGACGGGCAATAAGATTAATAGATCAGATATTTACGCTGTATTAAAGGCATTTCAGTCAGGATTTGTCATTATTGATGAGGCATACATTGATTTTTCAGATGAGCCTAGTTTTATCCATGAACTTGCTAACTATCCGAATCTAATTGTTTTACAAACACTTTCTAAAGCATACGGTTTAGCATCTCTTCGTTTAGGAATGGCTTTTGCTAATCCTATGATAATCAGTATTTTGAATAAAATTAAACCACCTTATAATATCGGTGGTGCAACTCAGAAATTAGTATTAGAAGCATTAAGAAATAAGGATTTTTTATCGAAATCAATCCGTGAAATCTTAAGCGCTAAAAATGAATTAATTTCAAATTTGATTAAATTTAATTTTGTAAAAGGTATTGTTCCATCCAATGCCAATTTTATTTTAGTTAAATTTGATAGATCAGATGAATTATTTGATTTTTTAATTGAACAAAAAGTAATAACAAGAAATAGATCTAAAGTAGAATTATGTGAAAATTCTATTCGGATTACCATTGGATTGCCTAATGAAAATCAAGTTTTATTGGATAAAATTATTGAATTTTACACGTAATGTTATGAATAAAAGGTTTTTATATACGCTGATTTTTATATTTTTTAGCATAAGTTCTTTTGCTCAATTAAAAGATTGGGGTTCAGGATTTCGTATTGGTGAGCCAGGTGGTTTCATGGTACGGAAGTATTTATCCAATGGAATCAATGCAATTGAAGTTAATATTGGTACTTATGGTGGTATTTGGGGAACTGACCGTGTTTATAAAGATGGGAGTTTTCAAAATATTGGTTATTCCATCAATGCACTTTATTTATGGCATCATCCAACCATTATTAATCCCAATATTCAAACTTATTATGGATTTGGACCACAATATACTTCTCGAGATTTTTATCCAAAAAACAGTAAAATAGCGGAATCAAATCAAAAAGCCTTCGGTGGTGCTGCTATTGGTGGAATTGAATTTTTTCCAATTGATGCCCCGAATCTTTCATTTTTTGGTGAAATTGGATTTTATGAAGAAATAGCACCAAATCCATTCTTTTTTCATTTACAAGGAGGAATTGGTGTAAGGGTGAATTTTTAAAAAAATGGGGATGTAGCTCAGTTGGCTAGAGCGCTTGCATGGCATGCAAGAGGTCGTGGGTTCGAGACCCATCTTCTCCACAAAAAAAGCACCTTAGTGGTGCTTTTTTCATTATAATCGGTCTTTGAATGACTCGTATCCAAATCGTTTAAATAGATGGAAATTGTTTTGTAAATCTATTTTCCCAATGGATGGTAAATTAACTCCATTAAATGTAGTAGTTTTAACCATCGTATAATGAATCATATCTTCGAAGATAATTTCATCACCGATTTGTAATGGTTTATTGAATGAATAATCACCGTAATAATCACCTGCTAAGCAAGTCATTCCTCCAAAACGATAATTAAATTTTCCCTTTTCAGATTCTAGGCCAGCATTTCGAATACGTGGTTGATAGGGCATTTCCAATGTATCAGGCATGTGTGCTGCAAATGATGTATCTAAAATTGCAACGTTGATTCCAGCAGAATGAACAATATCTAAGATGGTAGATTTAAGAAATCCTGTTTGCCATCCTACCGCTGAACCTGGCTCTAATACAATTTGTAGATTGGGATATTTAGATTTGAATTTAATTAAAAGTGAAATTAAATGTTCAACGTCATATCCTTCTTTTGTAATTAAATGACCTCCACCTAAATTTAGCCATTTTAACTGGGGTAAAAAATCACCAAATTTCTCTTCAATTTTAAGAAGTGTTCGCTCTAATACAAATGAATCATTTTCGCACATTGTGTGTGAATGAAGACCTTCTATAAATGTTGGTAAAGTATCTCCTAAATCCGATCGACGTACTCCTAGCCTACTACCTGCTACACATGGATTATACATATCCGTTTCAATTTCAGAATATTCTGGATTGATCCGAATTCCACAAGAGATTTGACTTTCAACAGCTTTATGAATGTATTTTTGGTATTGAGTAATGGAATTAAAAGTAATATGACTAGCATAAGAAGTCATTTCTTCAAATTCATGTTCAATAAATGCAGGACAATAAACATGCGCTTTATCCTTCATTTCTTCGACAATCAAACGAGCTTCATGTAAGGAACTTGCTGTGGCGCCAGCTAGATATTTTCTAACCAAAGGAAATTCATGATAAAATGAAAAACCCTTTAATGCACAAATAATTTCAATGCCAGCTTCATCTTGAACTCGTTTTAAAAGTTCAAGGTTTTTTAACAAAAAAGATTCCTCCAGCACAAAACATGGTGAAGGAATCTCTGGATATTGTTTTTCCATTTTAATATTCGTGAGGTAATTCCCCATTTATTTCTTCATGCCAAGGTAAACCATGAATATTCAATAAATCCATGAATGGATCTGGATTAAATTCTTCTACATTATATACTCCGGCTTGAAACCATTCCCCGCTAATCATTAATGAAGCTCCAATCATGGCAGGAACACCTGTCGTATAACTAACTCCTTGTGCTTGTACTTCTTTATAGCATTCGGCGTGGTGGCAATTATTGTACACGTAATAGGTTACTTCTTCTCCGTTTTTAATTCCTTTAATTTGACATCCGATAGATGTTTGACCTGAATAATTTTCTCCTAATGTACCAGGTTCTGGTAAAACTGCCTTTAAGAATTCCAAAGGTACAATATCCATACCATTGAATTTAATAGGTTGTATAGAGGTCATTCCTACATTTTGTAAAACCTCCAGATGGGTCAAATAGGCTTGCCCAAAAGTCATCCAAAAACGCGCCCTTTTTAGTGTAGGAAAATTTTTAGTCAAGGATTCTAATTCTTCATGATATAGAACATAGGATTCCTTGGGTCCAATATTTGGATAATTGATTGGCTTATGAATAGACATAGGCTCTATTTCAACCCATTGTCCATTTTCCCAATATTTACCTTTTTGAGTAATTTCTCTAATATTAATCTCTGGATTAAAATTGGTAGCGAAAGCTTTTCCGTGATCTCCAGCATTACAATCGATGATATCTAAGTAATGCATTTCATCAAAATAATGTTTATTGGCAAATGCCGTATAAACACCTGTTACACCAGGATCAAATCCACAACCTAACAAGGCCATTAACCCAGCCTTCTTAAATCTCGCTTGATAAGCCCATTGCCAAGAATATTCAAATTTCGCGACATCTTTGGGTTCATAATTGGCTGTGTCTAAATAATGAACACCAGACTCCAAACATGCATCCATGATCGTCAAATCTTGATAAGGTAAAGCTACGTTAATCACCATGAATGGTTTTTCTTGATTAAACAACTTTACTAATTCAGGAACATTATCGGCATCCACTTGGCAAGTGCGAATTTCTGTTGGAAGACCAATTTCTTTGGCCTCTTTTGCTATTGCATCACATTTAGCTTGTGTTCTTGAAGCTAAAATGATTTCTGAAAAAAATTCAGGATTCATCGCACATTTTTTAGCGACTACATTTCCAACCCCTCCTGCTCCTATAATAATTACTTTCTTTCCCATACTTATTTAAAAAACGAATGCAAAAATACTATAAGTATTAAACAATATCATCAACTTAATTTGATTAATTTTTAAATGGTCGAATCACTTTAATAACTGCTTTGGACCAAAATTTGTTTAAAAGATTATCTTCTCTAACTCCTTTTGATGTGCTAGCATGTATGAAATTAATATCAAATCCACCTTTGCTATCTACAACGATTCCAGCGTGATTAATATTTTTACTATTTCCTGTGGCAAAAAATATCCAATCGCCTTTCTGAACATCATCAAACGACACCGGAAAACCATAATTAGATTGGTCATTAGAAATACGTGGAATTAGAAAATTTTGGTCCGAATAAATTCTAAATAATAATCCAGAACAATCCATGCCTTTTTCATCAATACCACCAGAACGATAGGGTACTCCTATGTAATTTTGAGCATTCTTTACAATTTGATCAATTTCATGGATTGAATAGAATGAATTTGTAATATTTGATTTAAAGCCCAAGGATTGCTTAATATTTTGCCAAATTTGACAAGAACTTAACAATAATAGAACAAATACAATGAGGTATCGTTTGTTTGTAAGTTTAAACATAAATCGTTTCTTGACTTTCTAAATAGATTAAAACTCCTTTCACATTTTTATAATCCATTTGCATTAAAACTGATACATATTCTTGAATTTGTTTTTTGTGGTTGTCGCTTTTATTGCCTGTTTTAAAATCAACAATCCAAGTAGTTTCATCAATTACAACAACACGATCGGGTCGAATAATCTGTCCATTCGGACATAAAATATCTTGCTCTGCAAATAATAATTCACCTTGGTTAAAAAACTGATTGATTGTTGGATTGGAAAGCGACAATTTGATAGAATTTTCAAATTCATTAAAATCAAATTGAAAATTAGATTGGTAACTATCCAAAGAATCAATTTTCGATAAAATCAAATGCGCTAATTCTCCTTTTTTTCTTTTATTTGCCGCCTTATTAAAAAGTTCGTTTTTCGAAGAACTAATTCTTAATAACGGATTTGAAGTTAATTGGGTATCAAGTGAAATTAATTTAGTTTCTCGTGCTTGATCATTTTCGGAAACTGATAGAACTTGCTTATTTTTTTGCAATTGAAACAATTTAGTATCTGTTTGGTAGGATGTTGTATAATCATCCGTTAATTCAATTTCAATGAATTTTTCATTGATAAAATCGAATAAAATTTTACCAATGGAATTTGAAAAAATGGTTTTCGTTACAGATTTTATTTCATCCGAAACGTTCGTAATTAATAAGTGTAATTTTTGTTTTGGTCGAGTCGTTGCTACGTACAACATATTCAATGAATCTAAAAATATAGCGTCTAACTCGGCTAGTTTTTGACTACTTAAATTTTCAGAATCGTCTAATATTTTATTTTTTACTTTGAAATAAAATTTATCTAAATAGCCTTTACTTTCAATGTATAGTTCTTCAGTATTTAATTCCTTTTCAAAGTCAAACCAAATTTCTTCAGATTGTGCCTGATGCGTCCAAGAAGCAAAAGGTAAAATTACAACGGGATATTCTAAGCCTTTGGATTTATGAATACTAGTAATTGTAATCGCATTTTGATCATCAGGACTAGCAATGCATAGGTTACTTTTATTTTCTTCGAAAAAATATAAAAATTCTGAAAGTGTATCTGTTTGATTCAAAGAAAATTCATTGATTATATCTAAGAATTTAAGGATATAATCTTGTGACTCATTGGTTTGAAATAAATCAAACTCATGTACAATTCCATAGGATAATTGTACAATTGAATTTGTTTCAAAATCGATGTTTTTTAAGTCAAAATCATATTTCTCAAAATAATTTTTAGCCTGTGATAAGTAATTTTTGTTAACTACTTTTTTCAATTCTTCAACTTCATTTAATGAAATTTTCACATTCTTTATCTCAGCAAATAAAAAGAGTAATTCAAAGAATATTAATTCAGAATTGGGTTTATTAAGCAGTTTAAACCAAGCTATAATAAATCTAACTATGGCTGAATAATGAATTAGTAATGAATCTGCTGAAATAACCGGAATATTCAATTCTTTCAACTGCAATGCCAAATATTTCGCGTCTTTATTTTTTCTTGTCAAAATGGCAATATCCTTGTATTGAAAATTATCGTCGCGTATATTCGATTGGATCAAATTAAATACTTGCTGAAACATCCAATCCTGTTCTAAATTTTTATTGGATATATTCTCCGTGTTTTTCTCAAGTACCAAACAATCCACAGAACCCGATAATTTATCTGATGAAATTTCAGCATTTTGTGCTAACTGATTTCCATAAACAGGTTCTAATAAACGACTTAAATTTTTGTATGAATCTTGATCGACAATCCATTGATAAAATTGGTTGTTGAAACTTACAATTTCATTGGCACTTCGGTAGTTGGATTTCAAATTGTGAGGAACTGTTTGATCCAATAAAAATTCAAACCTTTGCTGATCCAATTCATTTTGAGATAACTTATTAGCAACTAAATCTTTATTTTTTGAACTTAATGACGCAATTAAACCCACTTCACCACTTCTAAATTTATAAATCGATTGTTTGGCATCCCCAACTAAAAGGCTTTTTTTACCAATAGATACAGCATTTTCTATCATGGGCATAAAATTTTGCCATTGCAAAATTGAAGTATCTTGAAATTCATCAATTAAAATGTGAAAATATCGGTCACCTAATTTTTCATAAATAAACGGTACTGGGTCATTTGAAATGATTTCATAAATTTTTCTAGAAAATTCAGATATGGAAATACTTGAATTCTCATTTTGAAAGACTTTTAATTCAGCCTGGACACTATTTAATAGTGCCATTTTTTTAATATCCTTTTTAATTAATTGATAAAGCTGATGATTTCTTACCACTTCATTATGATATTCAAGAAACTCTTGCCCTAATTCACTTAATTGAAGCGCAATAGAATCGATTTGAGCCTTAGTTCCAACGTCTACTTTACCACCATTCCATTTATTGTTTTGACAAGCAGCAATTAGATACGTGAATTTATTGGATTCAATAAAGGGTTGAAGGATGAATTTTCGAAAATATCCAACAGGTCCTTTTTCTCCATAAGTAAAGTGAGCATCTGAAATTTGTAATGAATCAACAGTTTGAATAAACTTTTCTGCAATTTTAAGCAAGGTATTTTTATGAAGAATAAGAGTTTCCTGTATTTTTCTTTCAATTTCTAAGAAATCTTTGATCGAAAATTTACTAATATCTTTTTCAACATTGAAAAAACTTTCGTTGAAACAAATTTTAAAAAATTGTTGTAGTGATTTACGTAAGTTATTCCAATTACGCCCTTCATCTACTTCCTCTTGCGCAAATGAAAGCAAAAGTTTTTTTAATTCATCATCACCCGTTTCATTAACCTTATCTAATATTCTATCAATCAATTGATTAATGAGCATATTCGTATCAATAATCACATCAAATTGATTGGGCAAATCCAGTTCATCGACAAAATTGGAACTCAAGCGTTGAACAAATGCATCAATAGTCATTACAGAAAACAATCCATAATCTTGTAAAATTTGTTGCAAAGTAATTTTAGCACGATTGATTATTTCATCTTCAGAGAGAAAAATATGCTCTTCTTCAAGCTCATTTTTAATTTGAGCGATTAATTCCAAGGTTTTATTTTTTTGAGCAAGAGAAATATTTTCAAATTTTGGCGCACAGGCAATTCCTGTAAGAAATGAAATAATTCTAGCTCGCATTTCTTCAGCTGCTTTAATCGTAAAAGTAACAGCTAATATATGCCTAAAATAGCCTTTCGGCTCATATTCATGAAGTGCTAATTTAATGTATTCAAGGGTTAACCGATAGGTTTTTCCGGAACCAGCAGAGGCTGAAAATAATTTTAGGGCTTGGGAATTCATGAAATTCTAATAAGAATGCAAGATAAAATAAAAATAGGATTAATTCGATATGGCTTTTATTCGTATCTTTGTTTCCCGTAAACAAATAACAAAATTTCAATGTCTGCTAAAGCGACGACTAAAAAAGCCAAATACATTTTTGTTACGGGTGGGGTAACAAGTTCATTAGGAAAAGGAATCATTGCCTCTTCTCTCGCCAAGCTTCTACAAGCAAGAGGTTTAACATGTACAATTCAAAAATTCGACCCCTATATTAACATAGATCCAGGTACTTTGAATCCTTACGAACATGGCGAATGCTATGTTACGAATGATGGAGCAGAGACTGATTTAGATTTAGGTCATTATGAGCGTTTTTTAAATTCTCCGACAAGCCAAGCTAATAACATTACTACTGGAAGAATCTATCACAATGTAATCACCAAAGAAAGAAAGGGTGATTATCTTGGTAAAACGGTTCAGGTTGTTCCTCATATTACGGATGAAATCAAACGTAATATTCTTTTATTGGGTGATACTGGTAAATTTGATATTGTTATTACCGAAATTGGAGGTTGTGTGGGTGATATTGAATCATTACCATTTATCGAGGCAGCCCGTCAGTTAAAATGGGACCTTGGAGAGAAAAATACTTTATTCATCCATTTAACACTTATCCCCTATTTAGCATCAGCTGGAGAATTAAAGACAAAACCTACTCAACACTCAGTTAAGACATTGTCTGAGTCGGGTATTCAACCAGATATTTTAGTTTGTCGAACAGAACATCCTTTGCCTCAAGAAATGAGACGTAAGATTGGATTGTTTTGTAATGTAACAGAGCAAGATGTAATTGAGGCAAGAGACGCAGAAACGATCTACGATGTTCCTATGCTAATGAAAGAGGAACGTTTGGATAGTAGAGTACTTTACAAACTAGATATATATAATGATAAAGATTCAAACTTAGTCAATTGGAAAAACTTCTTGACAAGGTTAAAGAATCCTAAATTTGAAATTACTGTTGGCCTAATTGGTAAATATGTTGAATTGAAAGATTCATATAAATCCATTGCAGAAGCGTTTATTCATGCGGGAGTAGCGAATGAAATTAAAGTAAATGTCAAATGGATTTCTTCTGAAACTACAGAAGATGAAAATATAGAAGAATTATTATCAGGATTAGATGGTATTTTGGTAGCTCCAGGTTTTGGAGAAAGAGGAATTCAAGGCAAAATAAATGCAGTTAAATACGCTAGGGAAAATAACATTCCATTTTTAGGAATTTGTTTAGGTATGCAATGCGCTGTGATTGAATTTGCAAGAAATGTCATTGGATTAGAAGATGCGCATTCTTTCGAAATGAATTCAGAAACTAGTCACCCAGTCATTGACATCATGGAATCTCAGAAAAATGTTTCTGAAAAAGGTGGAACGATGCGTTTGGGTGCCTATCCATGTAAAATAGAAAAAGGCACTTTGGCTTATAAAATCTATGGCAAAACCTTGATTCAAGAGCGTCATAGACATAGATATGAGTTCAACAATTCCTTTTTAAATGATTATAAAAAGGCAGGAATGGTACTTTCGGGGATAAATCCGGATACTGATTTAGTGGAAATTATTGAATTGCCTCATCATCCATTCTTTATTGGGGTACAATTTCATCCAGAATATAAATCTACCGTTGAGGCTCCAGCCCCTTTATTTGTGCAGTTTGTTAAAGCAGCCTACCAACATGCTGTACCAATTTTAAAAAATTCAAAATAGTCAAAAATTCATATGGATAAGAATTCAGTTACAGGACTTGTATTAATTATGGGAATGCTTTTAGGATACCAATATTTCTTTGGTTCTAAAGAAGTAGTTCCTGCTTCAAATCCTAAAAGTAAAATAGAAGCAAATGTTCCAAAGAAGGCTTTGGGAACTACTCAAAACGTAGCTTCCGTAATTAGTTCTGATAGTATAAGCAACTTCAAAGAAGCTTTTTATGTATTAGAAAATAAAGATATTAAAATTTCTATCTCCAATAAAGGAGGTAAAATTTCATCTGTTCAATTGAAAAATTTCTTTACTTATACGAATTATACGAAAAAGGTAAAAGAAGGTTTAATTTTATTTGATTCCAAAAAAGATTTATTTGAAGTTGAAATTCCTACGCTTCAAAAGAAGGTGAAATTATCCGATTTAAATTACACTACAACAGGAGTTAGTGCTAATTCAATTACATTATCAGCAACTTTATCCAATGGTGAGCTAGTTCAACAAATTTATCGTTTAGGTAATTCTGGTTTTGAACTTAGCTATTCCATTCAAGCAAAATCATTGGCAAATAAATTGAGTGGCAATGAATACTCCATTCATTGGAAGGAAAATATCACGCAAAGTGAAAAAGATATTTCAGAGGAAAGAAAAGCCACAATTAATTATTTGTTTCAAGAAGATGAAGAATTTGATAATTTAACTGAAAATCCTACCTCAGTTGAAACTGAAAATTTGTCAAAAAATATTGAATGGTTATCATTTAAAAAGAAATATTTTGTTTCAGGAATTATCCCTCAAGGTTTTTCCATTAGTAAAGCTAATTTAACTAGTACACCCAATGTTTCGGATACTGTTAATATCAAAACCTTGGATGCACAAATGGTTTTACCAGCTCAAAATCTAATTCAAGGAAACGCGAATTTTAAATTTTATTTTGGACCCAATGATTATGCCATCGTAAAACATGTTGCTCCTTCTTTTGGTAAAAATGTCAAATTGAGTTATGATTTTCTGTTACCTTTGACAAAGTACATCTATGTTCCATTATTTGATTTTTTAGAAAGTATTATTTCAAATTATGGATTATTGATTATAGTATTAGTATTGATCATCAAATCAGCGCTTTTACCATTAACTTACAAATCGTATGTTTCGATGGCTAAAACAAGGATTTTAGCACCTGAAATCGCAGCCATAAAAGAAAAAATTGGTGATGATGCTGCTAAAGTTCAACAAGAAACGATGAAATTATACAGTGAAGTAGGCGTGAACCCATTGAGCGGGTGTATTCCTGTTTTAGCTACTATGCCTATATTAATGGCTGTGTTTTTATTGTTCCCCAATTTGATTAATCTTAGACAAGAATCTTTTTTATGGGCAAATGATTTATCAACGTATGATTCGTTTATCAATTTACCTTTCAAAATTCCTTTCTATGGTTCTCATGTGAGTTTATTTTGTTTGTTAATGACTATTTCACAATTGGCTTATGGTTATTACAACAATCAAATTACACCTGATCAACCTGGTCAACCAATTGACATGAAGAAAATGGCATACATAACGCCAGTTATTTTCATGTTTGTGATGAACTCCTTCCCCGCTGGATTAAGTTTTTATTATTTCATTTCAAATTTGGTAACGATTGGTCAGCAATTAGCAATCAGGAAATTTGTAGATGAGGATAAAATTAAATTGATTTTAGATGAGAATCGTAAGAAAATAGCTGCTGGTGGTGGAGCTAAAAAATCGAAATTTTCTCAATACTTACAAAATCAAATGAAAGTGATGGAAGAGAATCAAAAAAATGCTGCTTCTACCAACAAAAAGAAAAAATAATTATTAGATGAGTCATTTAAGTAATTCTTATTTCGAAAGAGCCAAAAAAGTTATACCTGGTGGTGTTAATTCGCCTGTTAGGGCTTTTAAATCAGTAGGTGGTTCTCCAGTCTTTATTAAGTCTGCTAAAGGTCCTTACTTACATGATGTAGATGGTAACACCTATTTGGATTTAATTGGCTCATGGGGACCGATGTTATTCGGTCATGCTCATCCCGTGATTGAAAATGCCTTAAGAGATGCTTTACCCAATAGTTTTTCTTTTGGGGCTCCTACTTACAATGAAATATTAATAGCAGAAAAAATCATTTCAATGGTTCCTTCCATTGAAAAGGTTCGATTGGTAAATTCAGGAACTGAGGCAACCATGGCGGCTATTCGATTAGCCCGTGCTTTTACTCAAAAAGATAAAATCATCAAATTTGAAGGTTGTTATCATGGTCATGGCGATTCATTTTTAATCGCTGCAGGATCGGGCGTAGCAACTTTAGGAACTCCAGATAGTCCAGGAGTCACAAAATCAACAGCGAACGATACGTTAACTGCGGTCTACAATAGTAATGACTCACTGAATCATTTATTCGAATCAAATCCTAATCAAATTGCCGCTGTCATTGTAGAACCAGTGGTAGGAAATATGGGTTTGGTATTGCCTACTGAAGGTTTTTTAGAGGCTGTTCAACAATTATGCAAAAAACACTCTGCCTTATTGATTTTTGATGAGGTAATGACAGGTTTTAGACTTTCTTCAGCTGGATATCAAGGACTAACTAAGGTACAGCCAGATCTTACCACTTTAGGCAAGATCATTGGTGGTGGTTTGCCGGTAGGTGCCTATGGCGGTAAAGAAGAAATCATGAATATGATTGCCCCTAGTGGACCTGTATATCAGGCTGGAACTTTATCTGGTAATCCCTTGGCAACAACAGCAGGTTTGGCTATGTTAAATTTAATCACAGACCATCCTGAAATATATGCTGAATTAGAGAGAAAAGGAAAGTATTTAAAAGTTGAAATAGAAAAACAATTGAATGAATTAGGATTACATTTTCAAGTAAATCAAATTGGTTCTATGTTCACCCTATTTTTTACCGATAAAAAAGTAGAGAATTTTTCGGATGCCAAAACTTCGAACACAGAATTGTTTGGCAAATACTTTCATTCGATGTTAAAACAAGGCATCTACTTACCTCCTTCTCAATATGAATCTTGGTTTTTATCAACTGCTCTAGAAGATATTCATTTAGATCAAATTTTAGAGGCCAGCCGAAATTCTTTAAAATCGATTTTATAGCCTGTGAATATGAAGTCTATATTTTTTAGTGTCATTATTCCCGTTTATAATCGCCCTGATGAATTAGATGAATTACTTCATTGTTTAACCCACCAAAATTATTCGAATTTCGAAATAGTGATTATTGAAGATGGCTCAAAACTTGATTCAAAGCACGTTATCGAAAAATATCAGCAAAAATTATCCATACAGTATTTTGTCAAAGAAAACGAAGGTCAAGGATTTGCTAGAAATGATGCATTTAAATTAGCTAAGGGAGATTTCTTTATTATACTTGATTCAGACGCTTTAATAGAGTCCAATTATTTAGAGACAGTCAATGCTGGTATTCAACAGCAAAACCTAGATTTGTTTGGAGGACCAGATAAGGATCATCCCAGTTTTACCTACATACAAAAAGCGATTAGTTTTAGTATGACAAGCTTTTTTACCACAGGTGGAATCAGAGGTAAAAAGAATAATTTAGGAGGACAATTTCATCCTAGAAGTTTTAATATGGGAATTTCTAGAAAAGTTTGGGAAGCGACCAATGGATTTAAAATAACGAGAATGGGTGAAGATATTGAATTTAGTATTCGTTGTATTTCACTTGGATTCAAATCTGGATTATTATCCGAGGCATTTATTTATCACAAACGCCGGACTTCTTTTATTCAATTCTACAAACAATTGCATTTCTTTGGCCGTGCTAGAATCAATATTAGTAGATTTTACCCTAAAGAATTGAAATTGGTTCACTACATCCCATTAGCATATTTTATATTCTTTTGGAATACAATTCTAATGAATATATTGTTTATAGATTTGGGTATCTATTTGAGTGGTATCCTAATATTCTATTGGTTACTCATCTTCATAGATGGATTGTTTCAATCTAAAAATTTGATTGTAGCATTTTTGGGAATAATCGCCGCTAATATACAATTACTCGCCTATGGTAAAGGTTTTTTGGAAGAAGGTATTCAGAAAATTACCAATACAAATTCTTAGCTAAATAATTTTGCACATAATCTTTCACCCCGTCTTCTAAAGAATAAAACTCTTTGGTATAACCAATACTGCGTAATTTATCCATATTAGCTTGAGTGTAATATTGATATTTATCACGAATATCTATAGGAGTGTCAATATATGTTATATTTGGTACCTTATTCAAGGCATTAAATGTAGAATTGGCTAATGCATTAAAAGAACGAGCTTTGCCTGTACCTAAATTATAAATACCAGAATTTTTTCGATGTTCCATTAAGAATATACATACATCGATCAAATCTTTTACATAAATAAAATCTCTTAATTGCTCACCATCTTTATAATCGGGATTATGAGAACGGAATAAATTGATACTTCCCTTTTCATTGATTTGACGAAAAGCATGAATAATCACAGAGGCCATTCTGCCCTTGTGGTACTCATTTGGACCATACACATTAAAAAACTTTAAACCTGCCCAAAAGAAAGGTTTTTCATCTTGTTGCAATGCCCAAATATCAAAATCATTCTTAGAATCTCCATATGGATTCAAGGGTTTTAATTGGGGAATCAAGGCCTCATTATCATCGTATCCTAACTCGCCTAAACCATAGGTAGCGGCAGAAGACGCATATACCAATGGAATTTGATATTCCACACACTTCTTCCAAACCGTTTTAGAATAATTAACATTTAACTCATCAAAAATTGATTTATCAAATTCGGTGGTATCTGTTCTAGCGCCTATATGAAAGAAAAACTCAACTTCGCGATAATTGTTATCTAACCAATCAAAAAATACGTTTCTTTCAACTTTTTCTTTGATTTTTTTACCTACAAGGTTTTTATTTTTTTCCTCATTGGAGAAATCATCTACAGCAATGATATAATTAAAATTTAATTCATTTAATTTTTGAATCAAACAACTTCCAATGAAGCCAGCAGCACCTGTAACAATTATCATAGTATAACGATATTAAGAATGCAAATTTAATGAGAATACCGATAGCTTTAGCTAACTTTGCAAAATTAAAGAAACTCTGCTAATGTTTTCCCAGAGATTCCATCACTTTTAAACTGAAAACAATGGTTTACGTTATCCGAAAGGAACATTTTAATGCGGCGCACCGCTTGTACAATCCAAATTGGTCTGAAGAAAAAAATGAAGAGGTTTTTGGTCCTTGTGCGAATAAAAATTGGCATGGTCATAATTTTGAATTAATCGTTACCGTTAAAGGTATCCCTGATTCTGAAACGGGTTTTGTGTACGATTTAAAAGATTTGGGAGATTTAATTAAAAGAGAAATTATCAATAAAGTCGATCATAAAAATTTAAATTTAGATGTGGATTTTATGATTGGTAAATTAGCTAGTTGCGAAATTTTAGTCATGGAATTTTGGAAAATTCTAGAGCCTATCATAAAAAAATCATCGCAAACTGCAACGCTCCACAAAATTCATTTGATAGAGACAAATAAAAATTCTGTTGAATATTACGGAGAATAATTCATGAAGTATTTCATCTTAGCTGGCGAAAAATCAGGCGATTTACATGGTTCTAATCTTATTAAGGAAATACTTAAAATAGATTCGAATGCAATCATTAAATCTTGGGGAGGAGATGAAATGCAGCGTGCAGGTGCTGATGTGCTCGTCCACCATACTGAATTGTCCATCATGGGTATTTTAGGAGTTCTTCAAAATATGAGTAAACTCAAAAATTTATTCAAGAAATTTAAAACAACCATTACTGATTTTAATCCCGATACAATCATATTTATTGATTATGGTGGGTTTAATTTGAAAGCTGCAAAAATCGCCAAATTACAAGGCTTTCATACGCAGTTTTATATAGCACCAAAAGTGTGGGCTTGGAATAAAAATCGTATTCATACGATAAAAAAATGGATTGATGAATTGTATGTTATCTTTCCTTTTGAAGAAAAGTTATTTCAAAATGAAAAAATATCTACCCATTACATAGGTAATCCATTAAATGATGCCATTAAACAATTTGAAAAAAATGAGTCATTTTTAATCGCCAATAACATTCAACAACCCTATATTGCATTATTGCCCGGTAGTCGTAAACAGGAAATCCTTTCTGCAATGCCGATATTTAGAGCTTTAATATTATTGAATCCAAAATATCGATTTATTATAAGTGGTTTGACCGAATTTAAAGAATTGTACCAAGGTTTTGATGTCATCTATGACGATACCTATAATCTCCTCTCAAATGCGAGATGTGCAGTTGTTACATCCGGTACCGCTACTTTAGAAACAGCTTTATTCGGGATTCCTCAAATTGTTGTTTACAAAACAGATTGGCTATTTTATTCTTTGGCCAAAATGGTCATAAAAATCAAATATATTTCTTTAGTCAATATTATTTTAGATAAGTTAGCTGTCCCTGAACTAATTCAAGGTGATTTTAATGCCCTACAAATTTCTGTTAAACTAGATGATTTAATGTTAGATTCGCTAGAAAGAAATCAACAATTAGAGAATTATCAATTGTTGAAAAATTTGATTGGAGAAGATGGGGCTTCTAAAAAAGCAGCTACATTAATTGTAAAAAGTGCAAAGGCTTATGCTAAATAATTTTTGATCCAAGACTTTTGAACGCCTGGAATACCCTCAAAAAATTTGGCAATAATCTTTTTATCTACTTCAAAATCGCCACTTGGCATAAATGGTTCATTCACGATAATTCTCTTATTGACATAGTCGAAGCCAACCATAATGATGGGAATATGCGCTTGTACAGCAATGTAATAAAATCCTGTTTTTAGTTCTTGTACATCCTTTCTAGTGCCTTCAGGAGCCAATACAGCATGAAATGAAGATTTTGAATTGTAAATATCAACGATTGATGAAACGAGGTTAGTATTTTTAGAACGGTCAACAGGGTATCCTCCTAATTTTTTGAACAACCAACCAAAACTTCCTTTGAAGAGCTCTTGTTTCCCCCAAAAATATATTTTCTTTTTTAATAAAGACCTAGCTCCTAGTCCAACTGGAAAATCGACCCAACTTGCATGAGGACAAACAATAACTATACTTTTCTGCAAATGATGAGGTATATTTCCTACTAACTTCCAGCCAGTTATTTTAAAAATAAAATTGAATATAGGATTGAACATTAACATAGTTTTTCGAGTATTTGATCGATCTGTATCAAGGATTGTGAAGGATCTGTTATTTGAAAAGCATGAATTCCAAGCTTTTGTGCAGCTTGAATATTATAGGCATTATCGTCAAAAAATATTAAATCTTGAGCAGACAATTCTAATTTATTCAAAACCAGTTGATAGATATTTTCATCAGGTTTAGTCAAGCCAAGTTCAAAAGAGTAAAAAATTTCAGAAAATAAGTGAAATAGACTCTCACCATTAGGACCTAAGGGAATCTTAGTAAAAATATTTGCATGAATTTCACTGGTATTACTTAATAAATGTATTGGGTAATTTTCAGAAACACTTTGTAACCAAGTATAGGTGTTTTGAGGAAAATCTAATAATAAAGCAGAAAATGCAGCATCGAATACAGAATCTGTACATTCAAGAAATAACTCTCCTCTTAGATAATCTCTAAATTCATTGTTGGATTGTAATCCTGCTTCATATTTTTGCCAAAGCGACTTTTCTTGCGTCAATATCTTTATTTGATCTGCATTGAACTCTGTAGATAAATCAGCAAAAGCTTGATAGGTTTTATCTAAGTCAATGGGTAATAACACATTACCTAAATCAAATAATAAAGATTTCTTTGACATCTTATTTATTCAATCACCACTCCCATTTTTCCAAATTTCTCAATTCTATTTAAGATTCGAGTTTGCGGATCAATAGTTGATAGAAGTTGTAATTCTTTCTTTAAAATATCTTTAATAATATTTGCGGCACCATCCATATCAAGATGTGCACCACCTAAAGGCTCTGGAATAATTCCATCAATCAATCCATTGCCTAGCATGTCATTGGCTGTTAATTTTAAGGCTTCGGCAGCTTGTTCTTTGTAGTTCCAACTTCTCCATAAAATAGAGGAACATGATTCAGGCGAAATAACAGAATACCAAGTGTTTTCCATCATTAATACTTTATCACCCACCGCAATTCCTAAAGCACCACCTGATGCTCCTTCACCAATAATAATACAAATCACAGGAACCTTTAACATAAACATATCTCTGATATTCCTTGCAATTGCTTCTCCTTGACCTCTTTCCTCAGCTTCTAAGCCTGGAAATGCGCCTGGTGTATCGATCAAACAAACGATTGGTTTATTGAATTTTTCAGCCATTTTCATCAATCGAAGGGCTTTTCTATAACCTTCTGGATTTGGCATTCCGAAATTTCTGTATTGACGTTGTTTGGTATTTCTTCCTTTTTGCTGCCCAATGAACATGACAGAAAATTCATCATCAATATTTCCAAAACCACCTACCATAGCTTTATCATCTGCTACCGAACGATCACCATGAATTTCTATAAATTCAGTACACATTTTTTCAATGTAATCAAATGTATAAGGTCTATCTGGATGTCTAGACAATTGAACACGCTGCCAGCGAGTTAAATTGGAAAATGTTTCCTGCTTCAATTCTAATATTTTTTCTGTTAAAGATTTAACAGCTTCAGTTACATCTACATTATTCTCAATCGCCAATTTACGCATTTCAATTAATTTGTCCTCTAATTCGGCAATTGGCTTTTCAAATTCTAATAATGTTTTCATATGTTTTATCAATTCTTTGCAAAAATAAAATTAAAGTACGAAACTTTCGTTCTTTGAAGGCAAAATTACATCCTTGAAACCTAATTGGTTCAAATCATCACTAAATTCCAACATACTTTCTTCTTCACCATGCGATAAAAAGATGTTTTTGATGTTTTTAGGATCTTGACTCTTAACAAAATCCAATAATCCATTTTTATCGGCGTGGCCAGAAAACACATCTATTTTACGAATATTTGCATTGACTCTATATTCTTTATCGCGTACTCGTATTAAGTTAGATCCTGCCAATAATTCTCTACCTAGTGTTCCTTCAGCTGCATAACCAATCAACAAAATAGTACAATAAGAATTACTAATATTATCTGCAATATGTTGCTCTACCCTACCACCAGAAATCATTCCTGAAGAAGAAATGATGATACATGGTTCATGGTAATTTTTAATGGCACGACTTTCTTTATCTGTTTGTAAAAACTTTAAATTTTCAAAATCGAACAAATCATCATATTCTTTATGAAATTCTCTAGCTTCTGAATTCAGATAACTTAGATATTTCGAATAAATCTTTGTAGAACTTTTACCCATTGGACTATCTGTAAATACACGAATAGCTGGGAAATTTCTTTCTTCAATCAATCGATTAAGTGTATAAAGCACAGCTTGCGTTCTACCCACAGAGAATGCTGGAATAATTAACCTACCTGGCATATCAATGCACGTTTCTTTAATTATTCTAGCTAATGCGTCAATAGGTTCTTCTTTATCCTCATGTATTCGATTCCCATAAGTTGTTTCACAAACTAAATAATCACAATGTGGAATGGGTTGTGGATCGATATGAAGCGGGTAATTTTTACGTCCCACGTCTCCACTAAAACAGATTGATTTTTTAACGCCGTTTTCTTCAACAGTAAAAAAAGCATGTGCTGCTCCCAATAAATGTCCAGCTGGATAAAAAGTAAGATCTAAACCTGGAATAATGGTGAATTTCTTATTGAAGGCTAAGGTGACAAAATGTTGAACAGAATTTTCAACATCTTTTTCTAAATATAAATCGCCTTTTTTCAAAAGTCGATCCATTTGTTTATGTTTTTTACGACTTTCACCTTGTGCAGCTTTAAGTCTCCTTAAATGCAAATGAGCAGAATCAATCAATAATAATTCAGCTAATTCAGCAGTTGGTGAAGTACATAAAACTTGTCCTTCAAAACCTTCCCTGTATAACATGGGTATATTTCCAGAATGATCAATGTGAGCGTGCGTTAATACAACTACGTTGATTAAAGAGGCATCAAAAGGAAAGAATGATTTATTTTCAAGTGGTTCAGAATAGTCAATATCCCTCTCCATATCAGTTCCGCAATCAATTAATACTTTATAATCATCAAGTTCTAGTAAATACATACTACCAGTAACTTGACGCGCGGCACCTAAAAAATGTAATTTCATATAAGCAAATAATTAGGGGCTCAAACGAGCCCCTGATAGCTTACAAAAATACAAGATATTTCTTTAATTACGAATTATTTAACATTCTTCGCGAAGTCAGATTGAAAAGAATCTAGTTCTTCTTTACTTAAATTTCGGTCAGCAATTAATGTTCTATAACGGAAAGTAACACTTTCTCCCTTTTTTAAAGTCAAGTTTCTTTCATCCTTTCCATTACTAAAGACTTTGGCTCCCAAAGGGTTAACAGCAAATAAGCCATAGCCTCTTGCATGCCAATAACTTGGATAACTCACATTAGAGGGATGGTCAAGAATAGCAATGTTAATCGGATGATTATCCATTTGTCCTGTTAAATTCATCCATTTAGCTCGAGTACTCCAAACAGCTTCTCCTTTAATACCTTCACTACTGATATAATTCCCACTAACGCCCGTATTATCCATTACGGGTACTTTGGTTTCTACTCCATGTGCATCTGTAAATACATCAGGTTTGTTAGAAGGTATTTCCAACTGGCGAGCCACGCGAATCGCAAACATGCCATCTTTTACATCTTTGAACAATACATTATCGGCAACAGCAGTCAATGTAGTAATTCGATCAATCGTTCTTAAATCTTTTGTGCCTGAAAAAACATAAGTCGTTTTTTCAACTAAAACTTTTGAACCTCTTCCATCATTATCAATCCAATTAGCACTAACTACTAATTCACCTGATTTACTACCATTTTTCATTGAAAGAACCTTTTCATGGACAATGGTTCCCATTTTATGGTTTTGGAGCGAGGAGACAATATTGTTCGAATTATTCCAATAATCAAATCCATTGACATCTTCATAATTTAACCACATTCCCACATGATGTGGATGATCGACGCGTTCACCTGCACGAGGTGCAATAGGATATCCACGAGTGATGGTTGTTCCTTGAGCTGAATTAATCGGAAAAAGAGAAGCTTTTTTCAATACAGCTTGGCCCGGTGCATAGTAGGAAGTGAAATATTTTCCTCCAACCAATACATCAATTTTCTTTTCTCCATCTACTTTTACAAAATTTACTTTTTGATCTTGAGCAAAAGTAGAAAAATGCGCCAAGATAAGTAATACAACGATTTTTTTCATAAAAACAGGTTTAAAGTAAAATTCCGAAGAAAAGCTCCCTCGGAATTTTACAAATTACAGAAATCAATTTAATATTAGTATCCTGAGTTTTGTGGAAAACCACCATTCTCAGATAAATCTACTTGTTTTTGAGGAATTGGACGAACATAATGCTTGTCTGTAATGGTAGTTGCTGCATCAGAGTTATATTGCTTCACTCTCTCAATCAAGTTACCCCAACGTTTTAAATCCATCCAACGTGTTTGCTCTCCCGCTAATTCACGAGCTCTTTCTTCCATGATTAAATTCATATCTACTTCAGATACTTTCATGTTTTCTTCTTTTCCTTTAGCAGCAGCACGCACACGTACCATGTTAATAGCAGCTACAGCTTCAGCTTGTTTTCCTAATTTGAATTGAGCTTCTGCTAACATTAAATAAGTATCAGCTAAACGATGTACAAAATAATCACGCGATCCATTTTCATAAGTCATATCCGGACGAAGTGGATCAAAGAATTTTTGTAAAGTTGGAAACAAAGCATAATTGTATAAACTTGGAACCAACACTTGATACTTCTTAGCAGCTCTTTCTGCTAATGGCATCTCATAACCTGGAATATAAATAGTAGTATCACCAGCTTTATAAGTTACGGTATTTTTAGACCCGTCAAAAGTTGTATTATACGTACCTGGCTTATTTGAATACCATGTATCTTTGAATGATTTTTTATAACGAGTATCATTCACACGATCAGCAAAAACTGTATTCAACAAATAAGGAGTTGGCTTTAGACGCTTAAATGGACGACCATTGTTCACATCACGTTGCATTCCAGGTTGTACATCATATTGCATTCCAAAATACAAGTGTAATTTATTACCTTGATTATCCACAACACCATTGGTTAACGGATCATTGGTATATTGAACAGCAAAAATTACTTCATCATTGATTTGGTTTCCTTGATCAAATACAGAAGCAAAATCAGTTAATAATTTAAATCCATAATTATTGATTACATTATTACATAAAGTTGCAGCATTTGCATAATCTGTCGACTCTGCGAATTTAGAAGATGCTCTAGTTAAATAAACTTTCGCTAACAAATTTTCTGCTGCCGCTTTGGTTGCACGACCATAATCAGATGATGCCTTTTTGTTCTCTAAAGCAGGAATAGCATCTAACAAATCTTTTACGATTTGAGCATAAACATCCTTTTCAGGAGTACGAATAGCAGTCTTTGTAGGTCCAGTTGTTTCCTTTAAACGCAAATCCAAAGGACCAAACTGTTGTACTAAGATAAAATAGTAATGAGCACGTAAATATTTCATTTCAGCAACTCTTTGAGCCTTTACTGCATCAGATAAACCTGTTACTGAAGGTGCTCTATCAATCACTGCATTGATTGTATTAATTCCTTTGTAGGTTTCATCCCACAATTGAGCCAAAATATCTACAGAAGAAGTTAATTGAGAATCATAAAAATGAAATCCTTTGTAAGATCCATCTGCACCGGCACTATAAATATCAGTACCATACTCAGACATCGTCAAACCTCTTTCAGTTGCATAAAATGAACGTAGAGGTGTGTATGCTGCATTTGTAGCTGCTACAAATCCTGGAGTTGTAGCGATATAGTCATTACTAATATTAGATACTACTGTCTCTTTTAGCAAATCGCTACAAGAAGCAGTGCCCAACATAATGGCTGAGGCAAGACCTAATGTTTTTAATGTATTTTTCATATATAAACTTTTCATTATTCGATCGATTAAAATTTAATATTTAAACCAAATGTTGTTACGCTTGTAGCTGGAGTAACGTTATTGTCAACATTTCCATTAGCTGTTTCAGGGTCAACACCATTCCATTTTGAACGATATTCAGAGAAGATAAATGGTTGTTGAATACTAGCATAAACTCTTAAAGACGACAAACCTAATTTCGCAGCAGTTTTTGCTGGGAAAGTATAACCCACATTGATGTTACGTACTTTGATAAATGAACCATCAAAATATGAAATTGCAGTATTATAAGCTGGGAACTCTTGGTTAAAGTTCGGACGAGGATAATATGCATTCGGATTATTTGGAGTCCAATAATCAACTTTAATTTGGTTATAACGACCTTGTAAGTAGTTTGAATTTTGGTGGTATTTAGACATAATCATTTGACCTTGTCTTGTAAAGATGAAGAATGACAAATCAAATCCTTTGTAAGAAAAACGATTGGTAATACCTCCAGTCCAAGATGGAACATCTGAACCTAATAAAATACGATCATCTGCCGTGATTTTACCATCACCATTTGAATCGGCTACTTTAATTTGACCTACAGTAAAGCCCATTGCTTTAGCCTGTGCAGCTTCAGCTGTTTGCCAAATACCAGCATACTTGTAATCATAGTATGAATTCAATGGTTGTCCAATGAACCAACGGTTACCTACGTCATCTTTAGCTCCATTGTATAATGACAAAATCGCTTCCGTATTCTTGTAGAAAGTGAAATCGGTAGTCCATTTAAACCCACTTTCCGAATCAACGTTTACTGTTGATAAAGAAACCTCAACACCTTTATTTTGAGTTTCTCCAACGTTACGAGTAACAGCAGCAAAACCAGTAGAAGTAGGTAATTGATCTGATAATAACAAATCGGTTGTATTTGTTTGGTAATATTCAATCGATCCAGCTACACGACCTCTTAAGATAGAGAAATCAGCACCAATATTTTTTGAAGTAGACGTTTCCCATTTCAAATCGGCATTACCAATTGTGTTTGGACGATATCCATAAGCAGCATTGTTATTCCATGCATAAGAAGTTCTACCTTCTAAACCTTGTGTTTGATAAGGTGAAAGTCCTTGGTTACCAACTTGCGCAAAAGAAGCACGAATTTTCAATTCATCTAACCAAGTTAAATCCTTCATGAAATCTTCTTGATGTAAATTCCAACCTAAAGCTACCCCTGGAAAATTACCCCACTTTGAATTTTCACCAAAACGAGATGAACCGTCACGACGAATAGTTGCTGTTAACAAATATTTACCTTTGTAATCATAATTCACACGAGCCATGTAAGAAGAGATCGTCCATTGAATTAAATTAGACCCCACTCCTTGAATAGAAGAAGCATTGGCTAAATTATAAAACTGTTGAGTTTCTACTGGAACACCTAAAACGCTCTGAGTGTATTGCTCAAAGTTATCTCGTTGCATAGATTGTAATAAGGTAACTCCCAAATTATGGTTTTTAAATTGCTTATTGTAAGTCAAGATATTTTCCAATGTATAATTGAATCCAAAACGATTATCTGTAGATGCCGTTGGATTACCACCTTTAATATCATTTGTCAAAGCACCATTAAAACGACCATTTCTTGAGATAGTAAAGTCAGGACCAAAGTTCAAACGATATTTAAACCCTTCTGCAATTTGATATTCTGCATAAATACTATTAAAAATACGGTATTTTTTTGTTTCATCCACCTTTGCACCAGGAACAATCTCATTCAATGGATTAGTTAATAATGCATCATCTGTTTGTTGGAAAATTAAATTTCCAGCATCATCATAAGCTCTTGCTAATGGATTTTGAGAAGATAAATATCCATAAGGATTCAAATTAGCTCCATTTGTATTTGCGTACATAAAATAAGATGACGCACCAATTTTTAAGTTTTTATTTACTTGGTGATCAACACTCACACGTAAAGAATAACGTGAAAAATCTAAACCTTCAATAATACCTTTATCTTGGAAATAACCTGCATTAATTGAGAACTGAGTTTTATCATTACCACCTTGAATACCTAAAGCATGGTTTTGTTGAAACCCTTTCTTAACCATCATATCTTGATAGTTAGTAGTTCTGTTCAATTTGATACCTTCCAATTCAACCGCAGTAAATAATTTTGAATCTGCAAATGCATCAATAACACCCGTTGGAACTAAGTTACCATTTGTGTCTTTATATGTACCAATTGTACGACGTGATTCACGCTTCATTTCTGCATATTCAGCTCCAGTAAATAAATTAATTTTATCTAAAGTTTGAGTTGAACCTACATAAGTATCATAAGAAATAACCGTTTTACCGTCTTTAGCACCACGTTTAGTCGTAATTAAAACCACACCATTCGCACCACGTGCACCATAAATAGCCGTTGCAGTTGCATCTTTTAAGATTTCCATAGATGCCACATCATTCGGATTCATATCTTCGTAACCACCAGCTAATGGAATACCATCTACTACATATAAAGGATCATTACCTGCATTAAATGAACGACGACCACGAATTAAGACTTTAGGAACAGTACCAGGCTTACTTCCTGACTGTGCAACGTCCACACCAGCTACCCTACCTTGCATTGCTTGGCCTAAGTTCGTAATTGGCATTTCAGTGATTTGCTTAGATGTTACTGAAGAAATAGCTCCTGTTGTTTGGCTTTTCTTTTGAGTACCATAACCTACAACCACTACCTCTGTCAAATCTTTGGTATCAGAAGCTAATGAAATGTTAATTTGAGTTTTTGAACCAACTGAAACTTCTTGAGGATTGAACCCAACAGAAGAAAATACCAAAACTGCAGATTGACCTACAGAAATCTTGTAATTACCATTGGCATCTGAAGATGTTCCTTTAGATGTACCTTTAACTGAAATTGTAGCACCAGGAATACCTGATCCATCATCTGATGCTGTTACTCGTCCCGTAACCATACGGTCCTGAGCAAAAATCTGAAAGCCTATCAGCATAAAAAACATACTTGATAGAACCTTTGAAAGTAATTGTTTTTTCATAGGGTGTTAAAAAATTAGTTAAATGATTGCAAAGATTTTTTAATTTTTTCCCATAATTCTTCGCTTTCAAAATGGGATAGCTGGTTAAATTCTACTTTCTTCCTACACCAGTACTTGGAAGAAAACTTTTCAAAAAGCTGAAAAACATCCTTTTTAAGTGATTTATCAACAAAAAATTTCCGTTTTTCAAGCATTTCAGTCAGTTCTACTTTATCTAATAACCTATAAAGCAGTACAGATTCTTTTTATACTCAAAAAAATACTCCAAAAAATACCATTAAAAGACCATTGATTCTTTTGAGAGATTAGATTTTAGTATTCTCAAGGCTCCAAAAATTAAATTGTAGACCGACTGATGATTAATTTTCATATAATCACTAATTTGTTCAGTGTCCATGTTTTGATAATATTTTAAAGAAATAGCTTCTCTTTGACGTTTGCTTAATTTAGACAAACTGCCATTTAACAAACGATGGGTACAATGCTCGTCCTCTGCTTTAATTAAATGAATCTCTTGAGAGTGATAATTTTCTACATTTTCAATACTATAATTCGTATAATGATTTAATGATCTTAATTGTCCATCTAATTGGCGAATCAATTTTCTTTTAATAGATGCCATCAAATAAAATTTAACACTTGTAGTAGGACCTAAATTGGCATGATTTTTCCAAAGCTCAACAAATAGATCATGAAGACAATCTTTGATTAACTCTTTATCATTGGTTATTCCCATGGAATAAGAATACAGCGGTTGCACAAAATTTTGATAAATTTCAGAAAATGCTCTTTCGTCCCCAGTCCTAAATTTTTCCCAAGCTAAAATTTCATTAAAATTCTTTTTCATATTTCTTATCAAGTGAAATTGTATTATTTAATAATTTGTTAAAAGCATTTATTTTTTTCTGCTTATTATTTGACTAAATATAAAGAGGTACAATATTAAAATTCAAAGAAATTCTTGAATTTATTTCCGTAAACGTTTACGGAAACGTTTACAATTTTTATTTTTTTTAATTACTGTCTAAAAACACCAAAAAAATGTCTAATCTTTAAATATTAATAGAAAAAATCAACAAATTTAAAAATTGTCTAATTTCAAGAATCCAATATAAAATGAATAAAAAATTATCCACATTAGATGCGACCCTATTAGTCATGGGGTCAATGATAGGTTCTGGTATATTTTTAGTTAGTAGTGAAGTTGGTAGATCAATCAATTCTGGATTTTGGTGGCTATCTACTTGGTTATTAACAAGTTTGTTGACAATTACAGGAGCCTATGCTTATGGTAAGTTATCTAGTATATTCCCAAAAACAGGTGGTCAGTATATCTATTTAAAAGAAGCTTACTCCCCTATGATCGGTTTTCTTTTTGGATGGTCTACCTTTTTAGTTATTCAAACGGGTACTATCGCCGCTGTAGCTGTAGCTTTTGCAAAATATACAAGCTTATTAATTCCGAATTGGATCAACGAAAATCCTCTTATCGGGAATTACATAGATACACAACAACTTTTAGCGGCATTTTTAATCATGTTGCTTACCTGGTTTAACTTAAGAGGCATTCAGTTTGCTTCTTTTATTCAGAACTTGTTTACGTTTACTAAAATCGGAGCGATTGTCATTTTAATTCTTATAGGCTTATATGTTGGTTTTCAGAATGATTGGATTCATTTTGAGCATTTTTTTAAAAGTCCAAAAAATTACAATCCCAATAGTAATAGTTTCGATTCATTAACAATGATTGGATTTGCTAGCATTTTTGGTGCCTCGTTAATTGGACCATTATTTTCATCTTCTGCATGGAATAATGTTACGTTCGCATCTAGTGATTTTCAAGATCCTCAAAAAACAATCGCTAAAGGTTTAGTATTTGGCTCAGCATTGGTTTGTTTACTCTATATTTTAACGAATATTTCCTATTTGGGCATTTTGCCATTGGAAGGCCATATAAATGGTGCTACAGCTTATGAACGGGGTATAATGTTCGCATCTCAAGATCGTTTGGGATCTGCTGCATTAGAAACAGTATTAGGAGGTATTGGAGCTAGCATTATGGCAGTATTGATTATGATATCAACTTTTGGTTGCAATAATGGAATAATATTAGCTGGTGGACGATTATTTGAGGCAATGGCAAAAGATCAATTGTTTTTTAGTAAAGCGGCTCAATTAAATAAAGTTGGTGTTCCAGCTAACTCACTTCTAATTCAAGGTTTTTGGGCAATTATTTTATGTTTTTCGGGTTCATATAGTGTTCTATTGGACTTCACCGTTTTTGCTATCCTCCTCTTTTATTTTCTAACTGTATTAGCATTGTTTAATAAAAAAATCAATACTCATAAATTACCTTGGACAGATAAATCCTTATTTATCGTTTATCTTATACTTTTAGCATTGATTTGTATCAACCTATTAATTGTTAAACCTGGTTCTTCATTGACAGGTTTATTCATTGTTCTATTAGGAATACCTTTTTATTATTTTATGAAATGGAAGAAAATTAAAGAATAGCTTGACTTTTAAACCATTCCGTTAAACTTTTAAACCAATCATCTTTAGTCGTTTTATTATTCAAACCGAAGCCATGACCTCCATTTGCAAAAACATGTAAATCTACTTTTACGTTATTATTAACTAAATTTTCAGCGTAGATTAAAGAATTTTTCAATGGTACTGCTTTATCATCTGATGCATGAACGATAAATGCTTGCGGAGTTTTAGCATTAATTTGTTCTTCATTTGAAAATAAATGCAATAAATCCTCTGGTGCATCTTTACCTACTAAATTGGTACGACTACCAGAATGAGTAAAATCTCTAAATGAGATAACAGGATATAACAAAATTTGAAAATCGGGTCTTAAATTGATTTGATCATTTATTCCTGTATAATCTTTATCAAAATGGGTTGCCGCACTAGATGCTAAATGTCCACCAGCAGAAAATCCCATGATTCCTACTTTGTTACTATCAATTCCCCAAATTTGAGCATTTTTTCTCACCAAACGAATGGCTTGTTGTGCATCTTGAAGAGGAGCTATTTTTTTATCCACTTGATTCGCAACGTTTGGAATTCGATAATATAAAACGAGAGCATGAATACCTATTTCGTTTAATTTTTGTGCAATATCAGAACCTTCATGAGAGGCAGCTAAAATACCGTAGCCCCCACCAGGACAAATAATGACACAAGGACGATTGTTTGCATTTCCTGAATTAGAAGGATAAAAATGATAGGTAGGTTTGCTAACTTTTGATATTCGTAAAATTCCATTCGTTACTTGACTCGTTTGTTCATTGGGTGCATCAATATAGTTGGGAATAGGACCGTCATATAGAGGGTTAAACTGCTGAGCCATTGATTTAGAGAAAGTTAACAAGGATAAAATTGCAACAAGCGTAAGGGAGAATTTCATAGGTTTAGACTTTTGATTTATCAGTTGTAATTAAAACAACTGCCAATAGTATAAAAAAACTTGCTAAAAGTAAAATAGAATGCAAAGTTTCATTTAAAATAATATTTCCTAATATCAATGCCAATACTGGATTAACATAGGTATAAGTAGCCACTAAAGTAGCATCACATACTTTTGATAAATATCCAAAAATAGAAAAACCCAACATGCTACCAACCAATGCTAAATAAATAAAAACAGCATAAGCTTTGAAAGGCAAAGAAGAAAAAATGATGGAATGGTGATCTTCTATCAAATAACTTACAATGAAGGCCAATAAAGAACCCGTAAGCATTTGTATCGAGCAAACTTGGGTGAAATGATATTTATTAGCTCCAGAATGTTGAATAGTAAAAACCCCTAAATTCCAGCATAAAACAGCTACACTTAAAAAAGCGATACCCTTCCAAAATTCAAATTCTTTACCGGGAATAGCTAAGTTTTTCTGAGATGCTAAAATAATGATACCTATTAAGCCCATAATTGTACCGAAAAACTTTCGCTTACTTGGCTTTTTCCCTACCATCCAAAAAAACACAACCAATAATAAGGGCCCTAAAGCCATGAATACAGAGGAAAAACCACTTGGAACGATGGAACCAGCCAAAGACATAAAACCATTGCCAAAGAATATCAGTAAAATACCCGCAAAAAAATGAATTTTCAGGTCATGAAAAGGCATTTTTATCCAATGTTTCCCGGCAATTGCCCAAATCAATAAAAGAGAACCAGCAACAAGATTTCGAGAAAATGTAATAAAAAGTGGGGGTAAATAGCCCAATAATATTCGAACGCTTAAGAAAGTAGAGCTCCATATTAAATACAAAGCACCTAGAGAAATAATTACTTTTAACGAAAGCGCATTTTTTTCTTTCATTATTTTAATAAATCAGGCCTTCTTTTTTTTGTACGTTCGATGGATTGCTCATATCTCCAAGCATCGATTTTTTTTTCATGACCAGAAAGCAATATCTCAGGAACATCCATTCCATCAAACGAGGCAGGACGAGTGTAAACAGGTGGTGCTAATAAACCGTCTTGAAAAGAATCCGTTAAAGCAGAGCTCTCATCTCCGATGGCACCCGGTATTAATCGAATGATGGAATCTGCACAAACAGCAGCTGCTAATTCACCTCCAGAAAGTACATAATCTCCAATAGATATTTCTAAAGTAACATACTTCTCTCTAATACGCTCATCTATTCCTTTGTAATGCCCACAAATGAACATCATATTATTTTTAAGACTTAATTGGTTAGATAGACCTTGGTTTAATACTTTTCCATCTGGACTAAAATAGATGATCTCATCATAAGAACGTTCATTTGTTAAAGATTTGATACAATTGGCTAATGGCTCAATGGCGATAACCATTCCCGCTCCCCCACCAAATTGATAATCGTCCACTTGACGAAATTTTTTAGTAGAATAATCATGAAGATCATGCAAATGAATTTCAACTAGTCCTGCATTAGCTGCACGCTTGCAAATAGAATGTTCAAAAAAACTATTCATTAAAGCAGGAACTACTGAAATAATATCAATTCTCATCATCTAAATACACTTCTAATAAACCTTCCGGTAAACAACTATGAACAATTTTATTTTTTTTATCCACTTTAGGAATAATTTCATCTGTAAGAGGAATTAATACCTCTTTGAATTTATAATTCATTACAATGACATCTTGAGCGCCAGTTGAATAAATTTCTTTTACTTCCCCTAAATCGCCGTATTTTTCATCCTTCACTTGATATCCAACTACTTCATGATAATAGAATTGATCATCTTTTAATTTTGGCAAAAAACTTAGGGGTAAAAACAATTTGTGTCCAACTAATTCTTTCGCAGCATCGATTGAATCAATACCTTCCAAGCTGATTAAGTTCAGATTCGTTTTCACTTGTAAATCATCTACAAAATAAGGTACCAATTCATTACCTATTTGTACGAAAACTGATTTTAAACCTTCGTATTCAAAAGGGTCATCCACATCTAGGTAAACATGTAGAGTTCCTTTTATACCATGTGGTTTAGAAAGAGTGCCTAATTCAAAATATTCTTGCTTTGCCATATATACAAAAAAAAATCATACAAATTTGATAAACAAATCTGTATGATTTTTCAAAATAAATAAAAATTATTCTGCTGCTGGTTCTTCAGCTGGAGCCTCTGGAGTAGCTTCTTCAACTGCTGGAGCTTCAGGAGCCGCTTCCTCAACTACGGGAGCTTCAGCAACTTCAGCTGCAACTTCTGTTGTTTCTTCTACTTCAACACCAGTAGCTTCTTCTTCCGCTTCATTGATAGCATCTACTACGCTAGCAACAATTGCTTCATCTTCTACTTTGTTTTTAGCAGCAATGGCCTCAGCTCTCGCAGCAGAAACTTTCGCTTCAGCAGCTAAAACTGCAGCTCTAGAAGCATCTTTAGATTTTTGTAAGCCAGTTGACTTAGTTTGAATCTTCACTTCTTTCTCTGCTTTCCAAGCCTCAAATTTCGCATCTGCTTGCTCTTGTGTAATTGCACCTTTGATAACACCTACTTGTAAATGTTTTTTGTACAAAATACCCTTGTAAGATAAAATAGCTTTTGCTGTATCTGTAGGTTGAGCACCATTCATAACCCATTTTAATGCATTTGCCTCATTCAATGTAATTGAAGCAGGATTTGTATTTGGGTTATAAGTTCCAATTTTCTCAATAAAACGACCATCACGTGGTGCACGTGCGTCTGATACTACTACATCGAAAATTGCTAATTTCTTGCGTCCACGACGCGCTAGTCTGATTTTAACAGCCATTTGAAATGGGTTTATGAAGGATCACGTCCTTCGGGTTTATAAAATGTCTGCAAAAATACATGAAATTGTACAAATTTGCAAACATAAAAAAAGAGAAAATAAATCTATAAGCCGAATTCTGTAAGTGTAAACACCCTCTTATCATTTATCTTGGATTTGCATCACTACAAACCTCTAGCAATCTACCCACTGACATCGGACGAGCAGCCCTTTTGTCTTTCGACAGTCAGCCTATTTGATCTTGCAACTCGTGAGGTTTACCTATGCCAAATTTGTCGCCAAATTTGCGGTGGGCTCTTACCCCACCTTTTCACCCTTACCCGAAGGCGGTAATTTTCTGTGGCACTATCTGTCAAACTTTACAGTTTTCCTTCCCGTTAGGAAGCACGATGCTCTATGTTGTTCGGACTTTCCTCTTTAAAAAAGCGATAAGACGATTTATTTTCTCGTTGCAAATTTACATTTATTTTTTAAGACTATACCGCCCTTCTACAACTCCTGCTAAATTAATCGACTGTTTATTCCAAGAAATAGTATTTAATTTCAATTGATAACCTTGATTCTCCACCAATTGATTACTAGCCAATAATGCTTCAATTTTCGAATTGATATCATATTCAAATAAATTCAATTGCTTGAAGATTCTTTTTTTAGCTGACTTTTTTAATAATGATGTAGGAAATGAAAAATCTTTTAGCTGTATAACTTGAGGCTGAACACCTAATTTACCCACAGATTTTATGGTAGGTACCCACTTTACTTGAAGAAGCGACTTCTCTCCTTTTATACCTGCCACCTCACACATTACGCCACTTGAATCAATCGTTCTAAAGTCGAAATTAATTTTTGATGATTTGTATTCAGCTTTCAAATTCTCAGCAATAATCTTTTTGATATACTCAAAACTGACATTTAAATTAAAATCAATTTTTGATATCGTATCTTCATTCAACTTCTCCAATCGAATATTTTGAGGCAAATTATAAGCTAGTACATTCAATTTATCAGTTAATTCAATGTGGGATTTGATGCGAATAGTTCCATTTAAACCTGAATTATTCAAGGCTAAATGACTTAAATCGACAGATGTATTGTAATTATGAAAAACAATATCTTGAAAAACAATGGGTTTCAAAAGCTCCGTAATCGATTTTTCCCATTGATTAAACTGTAATACACCATTGGAATAGTTATTGATATTATCAATAATCATTGATTTCTTAGATTTAATTAGTTGGTCTATTAATCCAGTAACATTTACTCCGAATCCCATCACTTTTATGTTCGGTTTTTCCAACCATTGATATTCCAATTCAGTTTCTTTTACATTCATTTGCTGAAAATTAGATAAATCAATTTGGGACTTTATTTGCAACTGCATTTTACCTCGAACAATACCAGCAGAAAACCCAGAAAGACTAGGTTCTGCTTCCCATGAAATAGGCACACTTAATTGAATTTTATTCCCAACAACTGAAACAACTCTAAATGGACCTTCTTGAATCAATTTCAAAGGAAATGCAGCATTTTTATCCAATTTTGAATTATACAATTCTTTCCCTTTTCCAAGCCCTATCCATTTAAATAAGGTGTCATAACTGATGCTAAAATCAACAATACTAGTCCCTAGAGAATGATGTGGAATGTTGGTTTGAAAAGTTCCTTCTGAGATTGTTGTATTTTCCAGTTTTTTACAAGAAAAAATACCAAACACCACAAACAAGAACCAAACATATTTTTTCATAGTAGATTAATTTTCTTTCTAAAAAACCACTCAGTAAACAATAAAACAAGTGTTATGATCCAAAATGCAGGAAATTCTATTACTGAAATATTTTTACTTTTTTGTACCATCTTAGTATCTGAAAAAGCATTTTTTACAGGATTTTGCAAAATTTTATCCATTTCAATCACCTCAATATTGTTAGATGAAACCATCCGATTAATAGTAATCATATTCCTCCCAACGTTTGATTCAGGAGAATATTTTCCTACAATAACTTGATCTAATTTCTTCAAAGCCTTCTTATCCTTTGAACGGACATATACTTGGTAAAGTCCCTCTGTTAATCCTTTTATGGAAAATTGATTAAACGCTTCAATCAAATTAAATTGATACATTTTATTCAACTTTGAATCTTTCTCATTGACAAATATTAAATCAATGATCGATTGGTTATCCATTGAGTATCTTTCTGCGTGAAAAATTAAATCTTCTTTTTCGTTTACCTGATTATTTTCAAAATAATACAAATCCTCTTCTTGGCTATTTTTCAAAAATGCCTCCGTCAACCAAGTCCTAACAATGGAATCTAGCTTCGTAGTTCGACCCAATTCAACATTTTCATTCATCTGTAATTTCCATAAATCATATTCGTTATGTTGAAATGGTGCTACATTTTTCTCCTTCGATGTATTAATTTCCAACAAACGAAAGTTATTTTGAGGATTTAACTTTTGTCCAAAATTTCCGTATAATAAAATATTTTTTCCTGTAAAATTTGGCTTATTCGTAAAGTTCCAATTTAAAGTAATATGCATTGATTTAGCAATTCTATTAATTACACCTAAATCAGGGTGTGGTGATGATGCATACGCATTGACAACTGCTTTTTCCTTCACAACTAGCCAAGAAATATTTTTAAATTGTTGGCCCGAAGGATTTTTGACAATAATTTGCACTTGATGTAAGCCCAATTTATTACTCTTAACAGAAAAGTGAAGGTTTTGATAAGGTTCCTTACTGTTTATATTTGTTTTTATGGTTGAGGTTAATTTTTTATCAATATAAATTTCACTCATAATTCCCTGTTGATTGAATGCATCACCCATCCCCAATGAAAGTGGTATCTGTATTTCCTCATTGGGAACACTAATAATTGTTTTTCTGGGAACATCTACTTCTAATTGCTTTTTAGCTTCTATTTTACCAAATGGTATCAAAACGATATGATACGGAGCATTCAATATATCCTCAATGTTTTCCAATTGAGCATCTGAAAAGAGGTAAATTGAAGCTAATGAGGATTTTTGAGAAATATTAAATATTATCTTTGAAACATTTGAAACCGTGGATTGAGCTTCATCAAAATTGATATTTTCTTCAAGAAGTAATTTCCCTGATAAAGAATAAATCAATATGTTTTGATTGGGATGCTTCTGCTTTATGATTTGAATTAAATCTTGAAATTCTCTTTTAGCCTTTTCAATTCCACCTGTTCGCATAGAAGTGGAATTATCAATGAGCAATAAAACTGACTCATTTAATTTAGGAGATGAACCCCAAAAAGCACCACCAAGAGCTGCATATACCAAAGATGTAATCAATAGACTACGTAAAAGAGAAACAAAAACTATTAGTAACTTACTTTTAGTTACCGAAAATTTCGTTTTATTAGTATATAATGTAAATAGTAAAGAGGTGATAAAAACAAACCCCAATGAAAGTAAAACTGACATTGAGGTTTGTTCAAAAAATTCCAAAACTGTATGATACATTAGGTCAATAAACCTCCATCTACTTGAATAACTTGGCCAGTTACATAAGACGACAAATGCGAACCTAAAAACAAGCAAACATTTGCTACTTCTTCAGCTTCTCCTCCTCTTTTTAAAGGAATAGATTTTTTCCATTCTTCAACCGTGGCCTCATTTAACTCACCCGTCATCTCCGTTTCTATGAAACCAGGCGCAATTGCATTACAACGTATATTTCGAGAACCTAATTCTAAAGCAACAGATTTAGTAAAACCAATAATTCCTGCTTTTGACGCCGAATAATTTGCTTGGCCCGCATTTCCTTTAATCCCTACAATTGACGTCAAATTAATGATAGAACCAGATTTAGCCTTCATCATTGGTTTGATACAAGCTTTCGTTAGATTAAATACCGACTTTAAATTGATTTGAATAACTTCGTCCCATTGCTCCTCACTCATTCTCATTAATAAACCATCGCGAGTAATTCCTGCGTTGTTGATCAATATATCAATTTTTCCAAAATCCGCTAGAACTGAATTAACCAATTCCTCTGATTCTGCAAATTTTGAAGCATCAGATCTGTAACCTTTAGCAATAATCCCATAGGTAGACAATTCTTTTTCTAAGGCTTGTCCTTTTTCTACAGATGATAAATAAGTAAAAGCAACATTTGCTCCAGCTTTCGCAAAAGAAGTTGCAATAGCTCTACCAATTCCTCTAGAGGCTCCAGTAACTAATACAACCTGATTTTGAACTAATTCCATGATATATTTTAAATTAATTATTTGATTTTTTTACGTGAAATGGATAATTCCTCTGCTCCATCTACAAAGTCTGCTTCAATTACCTCATTTTCTTTTAATTCTCCTTTTAAAATTTCTTCGGCCAAAGGATCTTCCAAATATCGCTGAATAGCTCTATTCAACGGTCTTGCACCGTATTGAGGATCATACCCTTTGTCAGCGATGAAATCTTTCGCTTTATCAGTTAACTGTACTTCATAGCCTAAGGAAACTAATCTGTTTTTCAATTTCACTAACATTAAATCAATGATTTGATGCAAATCGGTTCTTTCCAAACTATTAAAGACAATTATATCATCTAATCGATTAATAAATTCAGGTGCAAAAGCTTTTTTCAAAGCATTTTGTATGGTTGCCTTTGCTTGTTCATCTAAATTATCAACTTTAGATTTTGTTGAAAAACCAATTCCTGAACCAAAATCTTTTAAATCACGAGCACCAATGTTAGATGTCATAATGATAATCGTATTTCTAAAATCTACTCTTCTACCTAAGCCATCAGTCAAAATACCATCATCAAGAACTTGTAATAACAAATTAAATACATCTGGATGGGCTTTTTCAATTTCATCCAATAAAACTACTGAATAAGGTTTTCTTCGAACTTTTTCGGTTAGTTGTCCACCTTCTTCATAACCCACATATCCTGGAGGCGCTCCTACCAATCTAGAAACACTAAATTTCTCCATGTACTCACTCATATCTATTCTTACCAAAGCGTCTTCTTTGTCGAACAAATACGTAGCCAGCACCTTGGCCATTTCTGTTTTTCCCACACCCGTAGGGCCTAAGAAAATAAATGAACCAATGGGTTTTTTCGGATCTTTTAAACCTACACGTGTTCTCTGAATCGCTTTAACTAATTTCTTAATGGCATCGTTTTGTCCAATGACACTTTTTTGCAATTCTTGCTCCATTAAAAGCAATTTCTCACCTTCTTTGGTGGCAACTCTGTTAACTGGAATACCGGTCATTTGAGCAATCACTTCAGCAACACTCTCCTCATTAACCGTAAATTTCTGTTTTTTGGATTCCTCTTCCCAAATTACTTTTGCTTTCTCTAATTCATCTATCAATCGTTTTTCACGATCTCTCAACTGAGCTGCCTCTTCATATTTTTGAGATTTAACAACTTGATTCTTTTCTTTTTTGACCAATTCAATTTGTCCTTCCAATGCAACGATATCCTCAGGAACATTGATGTTCGAAATATGAACTCTAGCACCAACCTCATCCATCACATCGATGGCTTTATCTGGCAAGAAACGATCAGAAATATATCTATCTGACAATTTTACAGCAGCAATTATTGACTCGGCTGTATAATTGACATGATGATGTTCTTCGTATTTATCTTTGATATTATTTAAAATCTCGATGGTTTCATCCACTGTGGTCGCATCTACCATAACTGTTTGGAAACGTCTAGCTAATGCACCATCCTTTTCAATGTATTGACGATATTCATCTAAAGTTGTTGCTCCAATAACTTGTATATCACCCCTCGCTAAAGCGGGTTTAAACATATTAGAAGCATCCAACGAACCTGAAGCACCACCAGCACCCACAATCGTATGTAACTCATCAATGAATAGAATGACGTCTGTCGACTTTTCTAATTCATTCATAACCGCCTTCATTCTTTCTTCGAATTGACCTCTATATTTAGTTCCAGCTACCAAAGAGGCTATATCTAAAGTAACTACTCTTTTGCCAAATAATACTCTTGAAACCTTCTTTTGAACAATTCTAAGTGCCAAACCTTCTGCAATGGCAGTTTTACCCACACCTGGCTCACCGATCAAAATCGGATTGTTTTTCTTTCTACGAGATAAAATTTGAGCCACACGCTCAATTTCTTTTTCTCTTCCTACAATTGGGTCTAATTTACCATTTTCGGCAATTTTGGTTAAATCTCTTCCAAAATTATCTAAAACAGGAGTTTTACTTTTGTCTGCACTTTTTACATTTGAACTAGAACCGGAAGAACCGCTGGAAGAACCTCCAGAATACAAGCGGCTATCATCATCTGAATCATCCGTATCTGAGGAAGCTTTGGGATTAACATCTTGACCATTTCCAGATTGAAACTCAACCATTTCTTTGATCAAATCATAATAAACCTGGTATTTTTCCAAAATTTGAGTAGCCACATTATCTTCATCTCTTAAGATAGCCATCAACAAATGATCCGTTTCAACTAAATTAGTCTTAAAATACTTAGCTTCTAAATAAGTTAATCGAAGAACTTTTTCAGCTTGTTTGGTTAACGGAATATTTAATAAACTTTCACGGTCAAAACTTGATTTACTTGTAGATGAAGTTGAATGTTCAATGCTTTGACGCAATTGATCCAAAGAAACACCTGAACGCACTAATAAATTAATACCAGGCCCCTCTCCATCTCGTATCATACCCAACATCAAATGTTCTGTTCCAATGTAATCGTGGCCTAATCTAAGCGCTTCTTCCCTTGCCAATGAAATGACATCTTTTACTTTGTTTGAAAACTTCGCCTCCATATCTTAATAATTTTTATCACAAAACAAGCTTAATCTACTAATTGTTCAATTTACGAAAACTTTGGTCTAAAATGTCATTCATTTCTCTACCATAATTCATAAATAAATCTACTACAGACAAATTAGGTACAAATTCTGTGCCAAAAACTTGCCTATACGGACACTCTACATAATAAGCTCTTTCTTTCCAAGCAATTTTAGGACTCAAATGATTATAAAAAGATTCACTTTTCGATTCAATAAAGGTCTCAGTAAAAGAATAGTTCAACTTTCTCCCGGAAATTCTTTCAATCAATTTTAAGAAATCAATATTTAAATCTACTAAAAATTTATTTTTTTTCGCAAATATAGATGAAATTAAAGGTTCAAAATGTTCAAAATAAGGCGCTTTTCCATAAGCCGCATTGATACCACCTTTGTGCCTTCGAATCCAATCTTGAGAATAATCAATCTGAACATCTTTCATCTGCTGCTTTTTACCACTCAAATGAATAATTGGAACAGTCAGACTTTCCACCCCATTCGCGCCTAAAATCAATGTTCGATTTCGGAAAGATTGTTTGATGAAATTTTCTTCAACTTCAAATTCTATCGAATCGGAAGAATAAAGTAATGACATATATTCTAGACTGGGTAAATAATGTAATTCAATGTGCATTCCCAAAAATAAATAGGATATTTGCAAAACTAAAGGATTACAAAAAATAAATCAGAATTTGAAAATGATATTTTACCGATTGATTGGCAGATTACCCTTTTTTATTTTGTACGGAATTTCCAATTTTATTCAATTCCTTTTTTACTATGTTATTTCCTATCGTAAAAAAGTTATTACTACAAACTTGAAAAATTCTTTTCCTGATTTGAATACGAAAGAAATTAATCATCTATGTTATCAATTTTATGGTTATATGACCGATTTGTTAGTTGAATTTTTTAAAGGTTCAGCTATTTCGAAAGAGGAAATTTTAAAAAGAATTAATATCGTTAATCCGGAAGTCGTTCAAAACTATCTTGATCAAAACATTCCAGTGGTTTTAGTAGCAGGCCACCAAGGAAACTGGGAATGGGCCATACATCGTTTGGCATTAACAAAAAACATCAACGATGTCGTATATCAGAAGTTGAATAATCCAACATTTAATGAGTTCTCAAAACAGGTTCGATCTAGATTTGGGAATATTGTATTGATGGAAAAGAGAGAATCTATTTTATTAACCAAAGAACGTAAAAACATTCCAAGAACCATTTGTCTAGCGGCAGACCAAGCACCTCAAAAACCTGAATCGGCCTATTGGACACAATTTTTAAATCAAGACACAGCTTTTTTTACTGGAATGGAAAGATTTGCGAGAGAATACAATTACCCTGTCGTTTTTTGTGAATTGATTCGAACAAAAAGAGGTTATTACCAAATGACTTATCAAACAATTGCAGAAGCTCCTTTCGAAAACTTAGAAAAAGGTGAAATCATCCGACAATTTGCTTTAAATCTTGAAAAAGCGATTACTAAATATCCAGAACAATATTTATGGTCACATCGAAGATGGAAACACACGAAACCTGAAACGATTTCGATTAAGTGGAATTAAGAAAAATCAGCAATATCGCCTGCTCCTTCTCTAATAATTTCAAATTGATCATTTTCATCAATTTGAATAACACTGGAAGGATCAATAGCACCGTATCCTCCATCCAAAATCATATCAACTTGGTTTTTATATCGGTCAAATATTAAACTTGGATCCGTGTATTCTTCTAAAGCTAAATCGAGCGTAGGCAAAGAAGTTGTCAATAAGGGAACTCCTAATTCCTTGACAATTTCCAAAATGGGTAAATATTCCGGAATGCGGACTCCGACCGTTTTTTTTCCTTGCACCAAAATAGAAGGAACTTTAGAGCTTGCTGGTAAAATAAACGTATAAGGTCCTGGTAAATATCTTTTCAAGGTTTTAAATGCAAAATCACTTACCTTGGCATAGTTGGAAATCGCACTTAAATCATTACAAATAAAGGAAAATCTATTTTTGTTTGATTGAATATTTTTTATTTCACAAATACGATTAATGGCTTGTACAGAGTTAATGGAACAACCAAGGGCATACATGGTATCTGTGGGATAAATGATTACTCCATTTTTATTCAACACATTAACCACATTGGAAATGGTAACGAATGAGTTATTTTTATCATATAATTTAACTAATTGTGCTTCCATTATTTTTCAATATGTTTGATTTGAAAAAAATCTTCTTCCTCCACCTCTAATTCTTCTTCTGTTTTCACTTGATCTATTGTTGCGTTTATTTCAAAACCAACTAACAAAATCAATGCGATAAAATATAGCCATGCCATGAGCGCAATCAAAGAACCAATTGAACCATAAACTTTATTGTAAGTAGCGAAATTCACCAAATAATATGAGAAAAGATTAGAAACTAAAATGGTTAAAACGGAAGCTGTTATGGATCCAATATTGACAAATTTCCATCGTTTATGTATTGCTGGGGCATAATAATAAATAATAGAAATAGTAAAAAAGAAGACCGAAAATGTACTAAAATAGGTCAAGGTTTTAATTAGATAAAAGGTAAAATCATAATTCAACAGACCTTTACCTTGCAAATAATTCACGATTAAATTCCCTATAATAAAAACACTAAAAGCTATGATAAGCACAAATGTCAAAAGAAAATTTAGCGCTACGGCAATTAATCTTTCTTTGAAATAACCTCTATTTTCGTTGGTTTTGTAGGTCAAATTAAATGATCTAATTAAAGCCATAATTCCGCTTGTAGAAGCATACAAAGCAAAAATAAAACCGAATGATAAAAGCCCCCCACGTTTTTTATGGATAATTTCTAATAATAATTCTGTTAAGTCTTTTTGCAAATTTTTAGGAACATTTACCTTCAAAAAACTAATCATTTTCATATCAAAATTATCAATCGGCATATAAGCCAATAGGGAAAATAAAAAAATGATCGTTGGAAAAACGGCCAAGGTGAAATTATAAGCTACCGCCGCTGCTCGAACATCAATATCAAACAAAAAGATTTTTTTGTAGAGAATACGTAATATTTTGGCAAGAATATAATGTTCTTCCAATTGTTCCCAAAAAAGTTGAATTTCTTTTAAAATCCTTTTCCTTTTCATTTAAAAACAGATTTTAAAGCGGATGATATTGTTTCTGGAACACGAATGATTTTTTTATCTACCAAATTCATAAAGACCAATGTGGTTCTCCCCTCATTGATTAATTTACCTTCCTGATTCAAGATTTGATAATTAAAAATTATTCTTGCAGAAGGTAATTCATCTATTCGACAATTGACAGTCAATAAGTCATCATAAAGCGCAGGTGCATGAAATTTAGAATAATTGTCATATACCGGTAAACCAATCCCTATATCTTCTAAACTTTTGTAACTAACACCTAAACTTCTTAACATCTCTACTCGAGCTATTTCATAAAGCCTAGCATAGTTACCATAATACATATACCCCATTTGATCTGTATCTGCATAACAAACTCGATAAGTAGTAGAATGGCTATACATCTTATTTAATATTCAATTGATCCAATGCTTTTTGGTAGTTTGCGGCATTAACTAAATGTGCTGGATAACTTTCGGCAAATGAATGATAACCTGAAAAATCTTCTTTGGCACAAAAATATAAATACTTATGTTTTTCAAGATTCAATACTTTATCTATCACACTTGTGGAGGGTATCGAAATAGGCCCTGGAGGTAAACCCGTTACTCGATAAGTGTTGTAAGGGGAATTAATTGCAGTGTATTTTCCGGTTACACGCTTAATCGTAAAATCCTTCCAAGCAAAAACAATAGTTGGATCAGCTTGTAGAGGCATCTTTTGCTGCAAACGATTCCAATAAACCCCAGCAATTCTAGATTGCTCATCCGATTTTTTACTCTCCCCTTCGACAATTGAGGCTAAAATACTTACTTCTGTAGTGGTTAAACCTAATTCAGCAGCTTTCTTTTGACGATCGGAATTCCAAAACTTGGAAGATTGTTTACTCATTTTAGCCATAAAGTCTTCAAACGATGAAGTCCAAAATACTTCATACGTATTAGGTAAAAAGATGGCTGGAATAGTTTCTTTCGTAAATGAATATTTTGCAACAAAATCGGAAGAATCAAGCATTTTAAAGATATATACCGAATCAAAAGGTAATGTTTTACTCAATTTCCCTGCAATATCTTCTTTCAATCTCCAATTGTTTATTACCACTTTCAAGGCATCTTGTCGACCATTGCGTAATTTTCGTAAAACCTCCCAATTACCAGAAGTAGAATATATCAAATAACGACCTGCTTTAATCCTTTCCGGATATTTTAACACCTTTGTCAAAAATCGAAAACTTAACTGATCCCTTACAATATCATGCTTTTTTAAAGTATCCAAAACACTGTTAAAACTGGCATTTTTAGGTATTAAAAGTTCAAACTCCTTTCCTTCCTTCACATTAAAATTAGGAGTTTTGAACACTTGCCATGCATAATAAGAAAACATGGCTGTTACCAAGGAAAAAACTAAAATAAAAATCTTAAAACGCTTATTTTGTACCATAACTAAATAATATCAAATGATAGATTAAATCGATCTGCTAACACTTTTAAATCCTTCAAAACTGGGTCTATCAATGGAATTCCTTCATTTTTACGAATATTTTCCAACTCTCTTTCTGGATCACCAGGAATAATAACTTTTTGGCCTTCTACTGCATCTGCACTTCTAAATCTTTGAATCCATTTATCCATGTCTTTTTGAAAATCCAAAGCGGGTCTAAATGCATCAATACGCATAGCTCCTAAAAAATGCCCCGTTCCCACACCCACCGATTCAGTCGCGCTCATAAAACCTGCTGTTGCAAAGGGAGGAACCCAAGGTCCAAAATTTGCTCCGGAAAGAACTCCAGATAAAATATCAACAATGGCACCCAAGGCATACCCTTTGTGAGAACCATGTTCCCTATCGCCTCCTAATGGAAGTAAAGCTCCTCCATTTTTGATGGCGAAAGCATCATTACAAGGTTCCCCATTTTTATCTTGAACCCAACCTGATGGAGTATCTAGTCCTTTTCTTTGTAAAATTTCCAATTTCCCATAAGCAACTGCAGTCGATGCAAAATCAGCAACAAAAGCTGGCTCATTGAGAGCAGGAATAGCTACTGCAATGGGATTCGTTCCTAATAACTTTTCCTTCGAAAAAGTCGGAGTTACCAAAGGTGCAGCGTGAGTCATGGCCCAACCGATCATATTTTGATCCAAAGCCTTCATAGCATGATATCCAGCTATTCCAAAATGATTCGAATTTTGTACTGCCACCCAACCTGTACCAGCAATTGCGGCTTTTTCTTTAGCAATTTCCATAGCAAATGGAGCAACAACTAAACCTAATCCCCTATCACCATCAATCAAAGCTGTGGAAGGAGATTCATGTAAAATTTTAATCTTTGGATTTGGATTTAAACGGCCATGATCATACAAACGGACATATCCGGCCAAACGAGCCACACCATGTGAATCAATACCACGTGCATCGGCAGAAACCAAAACATCTGTTGCCAATTCAGCGTCTTGCTTACTACATCCTAGCGATTCAAAAACAGAGCAAACAAAAGATTGAAGTTTTAAATAGTCAACCATAAATTAATTTTCAAGCCACAAAGATAAACATTAGAATTAGGAATAAAATTTATAACTTAATTAACCGTTGTTAGTTTTAATAAAATCAACGCTAAAAAAATGAATACAATCGTTAATTCACTATTCCATTCCATTTGGTTTTGGATTTCTTTGATTATCCTACTTGTCATTATCCGAGATATTTTTTTACAAAAACGACATACAATTACCCACAATTTCCCCATAGTTGGACATTTTAGATATTGGCTAGAACAAATAGGACCTGAACTTAGACAATACATAGTTGCCAATAATAGAGAAGAGTTGCCATTTAATCGCCAGGAAAGATCGTGGATTTATGCTTCATCCAAAAACGAAAATAATTTACAAGGTTTTGGGTCTGATCAAGACTTTAACGCACCTGGCTATATATTTATCAAAAATGCAATGATGGGCTTTAATCCGCCAGCCAATCATGTATTCCGAAAGAATCCAGGAATTTTACCTGCCGCAAAGGTCATTGGTTTATATCATCAACGTAGAAGACCGTACAGACCCTATTCAATTGTCAATATCTCTGGAATGAGTTTCGGATCACTTTCAGCGGCAGCCATTGAAGCATTAAATAAAGGTGCTTTGCTATCAGGTTGTTATCACAATACAGGCGAAGGTTCCTTATCTCCATACCATCAATTTGGTTCAGATTTAATCCTTAATATTGGAACAGCATATTTTGGAGTTCGCGATTTGGATGGAAAATTTTCCATGGATAAATTGATCGAAAAGGTTGAGCAAAACCCTAATTTAAGAGCAATCGAAGTTAAGTTGTCGCAAGGAGCAAAACCTGGAAAAGGGGGAATGCTACCTGCTTCCAAAATAAATAAAGAAATTGCCACGATTAGAAATATCCCAATGGGGAAAGATGCAGTTTCACCTGCCTTTCATTCTGAATTTAATTCTATTGCACAACTAATTGATTTTGTTGAAAATATCGCTGATAATACAGGACTCCCTGTTGGAATTAAATCGGCGATAGGGAAATTAGAACAATGGGAAGAATTGGCTGCACTTATGGCAAAAACGGGTAAAGGACCCGATTTTATTACCATTGATGGTGGAGAAGGAGGTACTGGAGCGGCACCACATGCTTTTGCGGATCATGTATCCATGCCATTTACATTTGCATTTGCCAAAGTTTATCAGATATTTCAACGATATGATTTAAGTGATAAAATCTTTTTTATCGCCTCTGGCAAGTTGGGATTTCCTGAAAAGGCTTTAATGGCATTTGCTATGGGTGCAGATAGTATCAATATTGCACGTGAGGCCATGATGTCGATTGGTTGTATTCAAGCTCAAAAATGCCATACCAATCATTGCCCAACAGGTATTGCTACATCAAACAAATGGTTACAATCAGGGATCGATGTCACTTTAAAGAGTGAAAGATTTTACAAGTACCATCATACTTTGGTGAAAGAAATTGCTGAAATCACACATGCGGTTGGATATGAGCACCCTTGCCAATTAGGAATGGATGACATTGAGTTTTCAATGGGCGATAATAATAGAACCATTTCAATGGCTAAATCATTGGGATATCATAAAACACCGATCGTTTTTAATTCTTTTGATGATTTAATCCATTGTGCATACACAGGAGGGCAAGGAGCAAGAAATCGTTTATGATGAATTTAAATTGAGATTTTTTGAATTATCGATTATCTTTGTAGAATGCTTTCTATATCAAATTTAAATTTTTACTTCGGGAGTCGCGCACTTTACGAAAACGCCAATTTACATATCAAACCAAAAACCAAAATTGGGCTCGTTGGCGCAAATGGAACTGGAAAATCAACTTTACTTCGATTAATTTCGGGAGAATATTCACCAGATGGAGGTACTATTTCTAAATCTGGAGAATGTACCATTGGATTTTTAAATCAAGATCTCCTATCCTATCAAACAGATGAAAGCATTTTGCATGTGGCAATGCAAGCATTTGAACGTCAATTAGAACTTCAAAAGCAAATTGATATCGTTCTTCATAAAATGGAAACAAATTATGAAGACAAGGATGTCGATGAACTTTCAAAATACCAAGAGGAATTCGAACGATTAGATGGATATACCATACAATCAAGAACCGAAGAAATTTTAGAAGGCTTAGGATTTACAACCGATGATTTGGATAAGCCATTGCGTTTATTTTCTGGAGGTTGGAGAATGCGCGTTATGTTAGCAAAATTATTGTTACAAAAACCTGCCCTTTTATTATTAGATGAGCCTACCAACCACTTGGACTTACCTTCTATCGAATGGGTTGAAAAATATATCCATGATTATGAAGGTTCTATTGTGGTAGTTTCTCACGATCGATATTTTTTAGATCGAACCATCAATAATATCGCGGAAGTTTCGAATCAAAAAATCACATTGTACCCAGGTAATTATTCTTTTTATGTGGAAGAAAAAGCCTTAAGAAATGAAATTCAAAAAGGGGCGTATGAAAACCAACAAGCTCAGATAAGACAAACCGAACGTTTCATAGAACGTTTTAAAGCGAAGGCATCTAAAGCTAGACAAGTTCAATCGAGGGTGAAAGCTTTAGACCGCTTGGATGTGGTAGATGAAGTAATTGATGAAAAAGCTAAAGTGAATTTTAAATTCAATTTTGGAACTCAACCAGGTCGATTTATTTTGTTTTTGGAACATATTTCAAAAGCATTTGGTGAAAAAATAATATTAAAAAACACTTCTGCTACCATTAACCGCGGAGATAAAATTGCATTGATTGGAGCAAATGGAAAAGGTAAATCTACTTTATTAAGAATCATATCAGGTTCCGAAACAATTGAAGGTGAACGAAGAACAGGACATAATGTAATCGAATCATTTTTTGCTCAACATCAATTAGAAAGTTTACAAGTAGAAAACAGTTTATTAGAAGAATTAAAAGCAACTGGAACGGCGAAGACTGAAATGGAATTAAGAAGCATTTTAGGTTGCTTTTTGTTTTCTGGCGAAGAAGTGTTTAAAAAGATCAAGGTACTTTCAGGAGGAGAAAAATCTAGAGTTGCATTGGCCAAAGTATTAATTTCACAAGCCAACTTTTTGTTGCTGGATGAGCCAACCAACCACTTGGATATGCAATCCGTTAATATTTTAATTCAAGCTCTTCAACAATACGAAGGTACTTATGTAGTGGTTTCTCACGATAGATATTTTGTATCAAATATTGCCAATAAAATTTGGTATATAGAAGATTATGAAATCAAAGAATATCATGGAACCTTTGATGAATATGAAGTTTGGCAAGAAAGCAGAAAAGGAAGTCAAACACAAAAACCCCAAGAAAGTCAAAAATTAAGTGCTCCTGAAAAGGTAAAAAATACCACGGAAAAAGTGGTAGCAAAACCTTTAAATAATCAAAAGCAAATTGAAAAAATAGAACAGCAGATTTTTGAACTTGAAAATAAAAAATCTGACATTGAAAATAAAATGGCTGAAAAAGCTCAAAACAGCGATTTTGATGAATTGAAGAAATTAGAATTGGATTTAAAATCAGTTCAAGTTGAATTAAACAAAATAACAGAAGAGTGGGAAGCATTGATTGAATAAAATGAAATATAAAACATCCCTCTTATGGGTATTTTTTTCATTTTTGAACATGTCATTACATGCTCAAATTTACAATGCTATTCAAAAGGATTATATTCACAGTGCCTATTTAGTTAAAAATAAGCCCAAAGAAATCATTCAAGATAATCCTATCATTGAGATAAATCATCAAGGTGAATATGTACTTTCGTTTGATGATTTATCCCTTAAATATGCCAATTACCAATTAAGAATTATTCATTGTCAGGCCAATTGGGTTCCTTCCAACCTAAATGAAATCGAATACCTAAGCGACTTTAATGACATCCCCATTAGAGAAAATGCCAATTCCTTTGGAACAAAAATACCTTATCTGCATTATCAGATTTCCTTACCCAAAGTTAGAATTTCAGGAAATTATATTGCTCAAGTTTATCTCAACCGAAACAAAAAAGATACTGTTTTAACAAAAAGATTCTCTGTTGTTGAAAATGAATTAATCGTTGCTGGAAAAATTACTTTTGCCAAAAGAAATGAATTTAGACTAAGTCATCAAGCAATAGAACTTAATCTCTCCTACCCTGAAAATTTATTATTATCCGGCGATGAAAATTTAAAAATAATCGTTCAACGAAATTCAAATTCAGACAATTTACTTCCTCATTTACCACAACCTAGCATCAATGCATTTGATCGTAAAATTTCTTATTTATTTTTCGATAATGAAAATAATATCCCAGGAAGTAATGAATATCGAATGATAGATTTAAGAAGCACACAGCAAAAGCTAAATTTTGTGGCTAATATTCAAGCGTTGGAAAATTACACACAAATTACGACCTATCCTGAAACTCCTCAAGGTAACTATTCATACACACAAAAAATGGATATGAATGGTGCAATCGTAATAGAAAACTATGAAAATCCTGACAATAATTTACAAGCAGATTATGTTTGGTGCAATTTTATCTTAAAAAGCAGAAAGTGGGAGGACGAAGGTATATATGTGGGTATGTTACCTAACTCTTATCAATTAAAACCTGCATTTAAAATGGATTATGATGATTCCAATGGTATTTACACGAAAAAAATATTGCTTAAACAAGGTATTTATAATTACCATTATTTAAGCAATAATTTATCGAATACAAGCCTAGAAGGAAATTATTCTCAAACCGAAAATCAATATGAAATATTGGTTTATTTTAGAAAACCAGGTCAACGATATGATTCATTGATTGGTTACCAGAGAATTATTTATCCTTAAACGTTGAAACGGAAGTGCATGATATCGCCATCATGAACGATATAGTCCTTGCCTTCCACATTCATTTTCCCTGCCTCTTTGCAAGCTAATTCACTTTTATAAGTTTGATAATCGGCAAATTTGATTACCTCTGCGCGAATAAAACCACGTTCAAAATCGGTATGAATAACTCCAGCAGCTTGTGGGGCTTTCCAACCTTTTTGGATTGTCCAAGCACGAACCTCTTGTACGCCCGCTGTGAAATAAGTAATAAGATTTAATAAATAATAAGAACTACGAATTAACTTACTTAAACCCGACTCCTTTAATCCATATTCTTCTAAAAACATCATGCGCTCATCCAAATCTTCGATTTCAGAAATTTGTGCTTCTAGTGCTGCACAAACAACTATTACCTCCGCATTTTCCGCCTTAACATTTTCTTTTAACTGGTCTACAAATTGATTACCTCCGGCTGTTAGTGAAGCTTCATCAACATTTGCTACATAAATGACGGGTTTATCAGTCAATAAACACAACTCGCCAATAGCAGCCTCCCTTAAATCAGCATCCATTTCAACAGTTCTAGCCGACTTTCCTGCCTCTAACGTAGATTTAAATTGCAATAAAGCAGCCAATTCTTGTTTAGCTTTTGCATCACCTGCCTTTGCCGCGCGTTCTAATTTGGAAATCTTTTTGTCAACTGATTCAAGATCTTTTAATTGTAATTCCATATCAATGATTTCTTTATCACTGATTGGATTTACGCGACCTTCCACGTGAATAATATTTTCATCTTCAAAACATCTAACCACGTGAATAATAGCATCTACCTCACGAATATTAGCTAAGAATTTATTTCCTAATCCTGCTCCTTGCGAAGCACCTTTAACCAATCCTGCAATATCTGTAAATTCAATTACCGTAGGTAAGATTCTTTGAGGCTTAACAAATTCAGCTAATATATTTAAACGTTCATCAGGTACTGTAACAATACCAACATTAGGTTCAATTGTACAAAAAGGATAATTCGCCGCTTCTGCTTTGTTAGAAGAAATAGCACTAAATAAAGTTGATTTTCCAACATTTGGTAAACCTACAATTCCACAAGTTAATCCCATTATAATTTTGTCTGATTTTTAATGAAGTGCAAAAGTACGTATAAAATGAAAAAGCCTCTGTATAAACAGAGGCTTTTAAACTATTTTTTTTACAATTTATTCCCACTTTAAATCAGAATTACCACCAAACTCCTCATCATCACGATTAAACTGTGTAAAATCTACATCAGGCATCAATTCAGTCTTCACATGGTCAACTGCCTCCTTTAAACCTTCCATAAATTTATCGAAATCTTCTTTGTATAGAAACATCTTATGTTTTTCATAAACGAATCCATCTTCTTTTTGATGACGACGACTTTCTGTGATTGTAATGTAATAATCTTGTGAGCGTGTTGACTTTACATCAAAAAAATAAGTTCTTTTACCTGCTCTAATTCGTTTTGAAAATAATTCTTCTCTTTCTCTATCTTCCACTTTTAATAAAATTTTAAGTTATTAATTGCGTAAAGCTACTATATAATCTTAATCACTCAAAAAAAATAGACAAATTTTAAACAAACTTTTTATCAATTTATAGGATTATCTAATTAAAATATTAAATTCTATCCATAATGCTTAATAACAAAAACTTCTAGTAATTTTGTCTTATGCACAACTATTTCAAAACATTGACTTTTTTATTGGTTTTCCTATGCCAATTAGGTTATGGTCAAGATTTAGGGGAAGAAAGTTATGGGATTGCTTCATTTTATTCCAACGCATTTTATAATAAAAAAACGGCTAATCAGGAATTACTGAATAGAAAAGAACTAACCGCAGCCCATCGTTTATTACCATTTAATACACTTGTTGAAGTAACCAATATTTATAACAAAAGATCAATCATTGTTAGAATCAATGACAGAGGCCCATATAAATCTGGTAGAATTATTGATTTAACTGAAATTGGTGCCAAAAAACTAAATATTCGAAAAGTAGGATTGAGTAAAGTAAAATTAAAAATTATTGGTTTTGAAAATGAACAAATGTTGATTCCTTATCAACATTTAGAAATGGAAACAACTCCAAAGTTTAGTAAAAAGTTTTACCAAAAAACCCGACTTAAATACAAGAAAAAATACCGCTTAAAACGAAAAATTAAAAACAAAAAATACTTAAAGAAAGGAAAGAAAAAGTCGGTTCGAAAAAAGAAAAATGTTAGAAAAAAAAGTTCAAAGCGTAGAAAATAATCTTTTCGAAATTAATGCGGATTATATCGTCGATTGCCTTATTCATGGTAAACACAAAGGATCTTCCAAAGGATTTTCATCTGAATTCAAAGAATACAAAACATTTCAAACAGGCGAAAACATAAGAAGTATTGATTGGAAAATTTTTGGCAAAACAGACAAACTTTATACCAAGCATTTTTACAATGACGCATCAATGAATGTCTATTTCATATTGGATGCGTCATCTTCCATGTTTTACCCTTCTGTCGAACATTCAAAATTAAAAAGAGGGCTTGAAATAATTGCCGTTTTATGTAAGTTGCTTCATCAACAAAATGATGCTTTTTCTGTCATTGTAATATCGGACAAACTAGAAATAAACTCTCCTTTATCATCCTCTCTTGCGAATTTAAAATCCATTTATTCAAAATTGGAATTCTTTTATCAACATTCAGAAAATCAAATCGAAACTAAATACATCCAATGTATAGATGAAATCATTCCATCCATTAAACGAAAAAGTAAACTATTTTTCTTAACTGATCTAATGCTTTCTGGAGAAGATGCTGAACGAATGATTCATCAATTAGCCGAATTAAAATCATTGTCGCATGATGTTCAGTTATTACATATACATCACGATTCAGAAATAACCCAAAACGATGAAATTCAAATAGCTGAATTAATTGACTTAGAAAGTAGGATTACCTATCAGATCAATCCTAATGACTGGTCTCAATTTTTAGGTAAATTGAATGATTTTAAAAACAACGAAATTATTATCCCATTGTTGGAAAAAGGGATAAAAGTAAAATCAATCTTAACTAACAATTCTCTTTTAGAAAATATCCGGTCTATTTTTTAATTGAACTTAGGCTATACGATGCCATTTTTTTCTCATAAAACTCGAGATATTCTTTAATCTTGTCTACTGGTATTCTTTTGCCAATGATGCGTTTTGCTTTATCAACAATGTAAACAGTTGGAGTGGAATATACATCAAAACTATTACGAAAATCTGTGTAATATTCCTCTTTTCCATTATTGGGATTTTTATGAATATCAATTCCATTATAAAAAGATGCAATCTTAAATTCTGAAATAAAATTCAGCCATTTAGCTTTATCTCTCTCCATGGAAACAGCTAACACACTTACATTTTTTGACTTAAAAAAGTCATTTAATGCTAATAATTTGGGAGTCTCTTCTTTGCAATGATTACATTCCGGATCATAAATAAATATAACAGAATAGTTACCTGTAAGATTAGCAATGGTAAACTCCTTCCCTTCTGGATTTGTCAAGTACATTTCTGGAATTCTTTTACCATTTACCAAAGGTTTGATAATTTTAATTCTTTCCTTCATTCTTCTGACGGTAGAAGTATCCCAAAGTGCTGGTTCTCCGATATAATATTTCTCTGCTAAATATACAAAGGCTCCATCTGTCCCGACAATATTACTATTTTCATAAGTAGAAGCAATTTTATATACTACATATCTACGCATATCAGTAGATTTGATTTTTGATAATAAACGATCTGCTTCTTTGGTGATTGAATCTGATTCTTGTACAACTAAATCTTCAAAATATTTTTCAATTTTCTTTTGTAAAAATGGTGAGCGTAAAAAGCGATCATCATTCAAATTGAAATTGTCGAAATAATGCGCCTTATAATAATTGAACTGGTACTTATTGAAATCGCTACTATCTTTGGCAGTTTTTATTGCTTTTGTATAGGCTGGAATTTCAGGTTCCATCGTTGCTTTAATAAATTGGGCCGTTAATAAAGATTTATTCTTTTCTAACCATGCACTTTGATATGATTTAATGGAATTCCTTAGTTCATTAAGTTCTTTGGGAGCTAATTTAGAAGGGTCTGCCGTTTTTATTTTAGCCACTTTTTCAGACATCTCCTTTTGAAAAAGATAGAATTGACTATTATTTAACGAATTGCTAATTTTCATTGAGCCTATTAAATCCAAAGTATCCGTTTCAAATGAAAATTGTTTTTCGCCAATGATAAAATCTAAATATTTATTTTTCAAGAAAGAAATTAAATACAAACCTTCAGGCAAATCCTCTTTTCCTTTGAAAACAAAATGTCCTTTTTCATCTGCTACGACTGTATCTTTAATAACTTGTTGACTAGCACCAAAGTAATGCGCTAAAAACACTTCCGATTTACCGAGACCTTTAATTGTCCCAGCTATTTGATATCCATCAGATTTTGAAACCTTATTAACAGTGGTTTGACCTAAAAGATTAAATAAAGTACTTAAAAATAAAATTTGAATTAAAACTACTTTCATATTAAAGGCATATTTTTGTTAAAATTAAATAAAAATACAATGTTTTTTTCGCTATCTAAAATAATTGATTTTCTACTTTTACCAATTTGTTGGATTTTATTTTTTCTCATTTTTGCATACTTTCAAAAAGACCTTAAAAAGGTTAAAATCGGGATTTTATCCACTTTATTTTTATTGATTTTATTTACGAACGGATTCTTTACCAATCTATTGTATTCGAATTGGGAATTAGAAAAACCAAAAAATCTACCTAAAGGTGTATATATCTGGGGAATTGTATTGGGAGGAGGAATTATTCGTAATACTGGGCAAATAACCGAGGATTACACTTTTGCAGAATCTTCTGATCGATTGATGCAAACCATTTTATTACATAAAAAAGGAATAATCAAAAAAATATTAATTACGGGAGGAAATACAACTATTGGAGTTCTCATGAAAGATATGGCCAAGGAAAGTTATCAATCTAAGCAATTCATGATACAAATGGGAGTTCCATCCAAAGATATATTTATTGAAGAATTTGCTAAAAACACTTTTGAAAATGCCGTAAATTCTAAATTAGCTCTAAGAAAATACATTAAAAGTGATTCAATGCTTGTCATTACGTCTGCTTATCATAGCAGAAGAGCAAAAGCATGTTTTGAAAAGCAAGGCTTTCGATTCTCCATCTATCCAGTGGATCAATTACGGAAAGATGGAAATACGGGACTTTTACATCAAATCGTACCTGAAGAAAAAAACCTGTATCTATGCTCTAAAATTATTAGAGAGATAACAGGTTTTATCATTTATAAAATAATGGGTTATTGCTAATACTAGCTCGATAAAATTTCTACCATTCGGATTAAATCTTCTGAAACTGGTTTTTTCTTGGTAATAGTATCATGAAAAGGAGTGTAAACCAATTGGTTGTTAACTACACCGGCCATCACATTTTTCTCTCCTCTTAAAAGTCCTTCCAATGCTCCTAAACCTAATCGGCTAGCTAAAATTCGGTCATAAGCAGTTGGAACACCACCACGTTGAATATGTCCTAAAGTGGTTACTCTGATATCCATTTCAGTTGACATCAAACCTTTGATTTTTTGTGCCACTTTCTGTGCATTGCCTTCTTCATCACCTTCAGCAACAACTACAATAGAAGACGATTTAGCCTTTGCGATTCCTTTCTCAAGAATGCTAACAATTTCACTAACTGGAGTTAAATTCTCCGGAATCATGACAGCTTCAGCACCACCTGCAATACCACATTGAATGGCAATATAACCTGAATCACGACCCATTACCTCAATAAAAAAAACACGATCGTGAGAATCAGCAGTATCTCTAATTTTATCAATTGCATCCAATGCTGTATTCACTGCAGTATCGAATCCAATGGTATAGTCTGTTCCGTATAAATCATTATCAATAGTACCAGGAGCACCTACAGTTGGGATTTTATATTCGTTATAAAAAATCTCAGCACCGGTAAATGTACCATTCCCTCCTATTGCAATTAAACCTTCGATTCCTCTTTCTTGTAATTGCTTGTATGCTTTCGAACGTCCTTCTGTTGTGGTAAATTCCTTCGATCTAGCAGATTTAAGAATGGTACCCCCTCTTTGAATTATATTACTAACTGATTGTGAATTAAGAGGAATAATATCCCCTTTAATCATACCATTATAACCTCTTACTATTCCAAATACTTCAACTCCGTGGTAGGTAGCGCCTCTCACAATTGAACGAATACAAGAATTCATTCCTGGAGCATCACCACCTGATGTAAATACAGCTATTTTCTTCATCAAATATAATTTTAATAATCACTTGCTTTAAAAGCCTTCAAAAATACTACCTAAATTGTATAAAACCACAAAATTAAGTTTAAAATTGAAGCAAAAAAGATTAATTTATTTTTTTCCTAATAAAAAGATAATTTAAAGACAGCTTATTAACTTGCATCTTAAATAAAATTGAAAGAAATGGCAGATAAAGCAAATGAATTTTTATACAAGTATCTTAATAATGCATCCCCTACTGGATTTGAAGCTTCCGGACAGCAAATTTGGTTGGATTATTTAAAACCCTATTTAGATGAAAAAATAATTGATGTTTATGGAACAGCTGTGGCTGTCATAAACCCAGGACAAAAATACAAAGTAGTCATTGAAGCTCATGCGGATGAAATTTCTTGGTTTGTAAATTATATTGATGAGAACGGTTATTTATTCTTACGTAGAAATGGCGGATCTGACGCTTTAATCGCACCTTCTATGCGAGCAAATATCCATACAAAAGATAAAATTATTAAAGGTGTTTTTGGATGGCCGGCCATTCATGTTAGAGATATCACCAAAGATAAAGCACCAGGAATTTCTGATATTTTTATCGATTGTGGAGCTGCCAATAAACAAGAAGTGGAAGAAATGGGAATTCACGTAGGAACAGTGGTTACTTTCGAAGATGGCTTAATGGAATTAAACAATAAATATCTTGTGGGAAGGGCCTTGGATAATCGTATAGGTGGATATATGATTGCAGAAGTTGCTAGAAGATTAAAAGAAAATAATATTCAGTTACCATATACACTCTATGTTGTCAATTCAGTTCAGGAAGAAATTGGATTACGTGGTGCAGAAATGATTGTTAAACGCCTAAAACCTGATTTAGCATTTATTACAGATGTAACTCACGATACACAATCGCCTATGTATAACAAAAAAACACAAGGTGATATGGCTTGTGGAAAAGGACCCGTTATATGTTATGGTCCAGCAGTTCAGAATAACGTTAGAGACTTTATTATTGATGTCGCAAAAGAAAAGAGCATAGCATTCCAAAGACAAGCTGTTTCTAGGTCGACGGGTACAGATACTGACTCGTTTGCTTATGCAACAGAAGGAGTTGCATCAGCTTTGATTTCATTACCTTTAAAATATATGCATACGACCGTTGAAACAATTGCCAAAACAGATATGGAAGCGGTAATTGATTTAATTTATGAATGTTTGTTGAAAATTAATGGAGATGAGGATTTTAGATATTTCTCTTAATCTCTAGAAATAAAAAAGTCCTAGCCTTTAAAAGCTAGGACTTTTTATTTTATTCAAAATGAATCAATTATATCAATTTCAAAATTTCTTCACCAATTGCATCTGTTCCTAAAATCATAGAAGGATCTGTCGTCGAATCAGCAATATCTCTTGTTCTGAAACCTTTTTTCAAAACTTGATCAACAGCATTAATAACTACTTCCGACTCCTCTTTTAACCCGAAAGAAATATCTAATAATAAAGCAGCAGATAAAACTGAAGCCATTGGATTGGCTAATCCTTTTCCAGTGATATCGTGCGCAGAACCATGAATAGGCTCATAAACGCCCGTTCCATCTCCTATAGATGCTGATGCCAACATACCCATAGAACCAGCAATTTGAGAAGCTTCGTCTGTCAAAATATCACCAAATAAATTAGCTGTTACTACTACATCAAAGCGTTTTGGATCTTTGATTAATAACATAGCTGTAGCATCTACAAATTGGTATTCAACTTCTACATCTGGGTATTCTAAAGCTAACTTTTGAATTTCTTCTCTCCATAAACGCGAAGATTCCAAAACATTTGCCTTATCAACCGAAACTAATTTTTTATTACGTGTTCTTGCTGCCTCAAAAGCTTTACGTCCAATTCTTTCTACTTCATAACGGCTATATTCAGCCACATCATAAGCTGTATCTCCATTATTCTTTCTTCCTTTCTCTCCAAAATAAATATCACCAGTCAGTTCACGGAAGAACAAAATATCTGCTCCTTTTAAAATTTCAGGTTTGATACTAGAAGCACTTAACAACTCATCAAATAATTTAATCGGTCTTAAATTAGCATAAAGGCCTAATTCTTTACGCATTTTTAACAAACCTTGCTCAGGACGTACTTTCGCAGATGGATCATTGTCATATTTTGGATGCCCTACAGCACCAAATAAAACAGCATCCGAATTCTTCATTTTTTCCAAGGATTCAGCAGGAAGAGGATCACCTGTTGCTTCAATAGCCACGTGTCCGATTAATGCCTCATCATAGGTAAAATCATGATTAAATCGAGCAGCGATTTTATCTAATACCTTCTTACCAACTGCTGTTACTTCTTGTCCAATTCCGTCACCAGGGACGATTAAAATATGCTTTTTTGCCATTATATTATATGTATTTACTAAATCAAATTCAACATTTTCTGCGTCGCCTTAATAGCTGAAACAGTTTGATCACAATCTAAACCTCTTGTGATTAATTCTTTAGTGCCTGTATGCCAAGTAATAATTGTTTCACAAAGTGCATCCGATTCTCCTCCAGGAGGAATACGAACAGCATAATCTTTCAATTGAGGTAAAACTTTACCATTTTTTTGAAAAACAATTTGTAGTGCTTTCATAAAAGCATCATATTGACCGTCACCTTGAGCGTGTTCTTCAAAGGTTTCTCCATCTATGGAAATCTTTAACGTTACAGAAGGACGTAATTCTTTGGAGTGAGTCAAAACATAATTGATTACCTGTACTCTTTCGTTGATGGCATTACTGTCTAGCACATCTGAAATAATATAAGGTAAATCATTGGGAGTAACGACCTCTTTTTTATCGCCTAATTCAATGATTCTTTGAGTCACTTTTTTCAAATCCTCATCTGAAAGTTGAATTCCTAATTGCAATAAATTATTTTCAATATTTGCTTTACCACTCGTTTTGCCTAAGGCATATTTACGCTCGCGGCCAAATCGCTCTGGCATCAAATCGTTGTGGTATAAATTATTCTTTTTATCTCCATCTGCATGAATACCTGCAGTTTGAGTAAATACATTTTCTCCAACAACGGGTTTATTCACTGGGATTCTAAAACCAGAGAATGTTTCAACTAATTTACTAACAGTATAAAGAGATTTTTCTACTACATTGGTTTGCACATTTTTCATGTAATCATTTAAAACCGCAATAACACTAGCCAAAGGAGCATTTCCCGCTCTTTCGCCCATTCCGTTAATAGTTAAATGTAGACCATGACAACCACTTGCCACAGCTTCAATGGCATTGGCAGTTCCTAAATCATAATCATTGTGTGCATGAAAATCGAAATGAACACCCGGATAAAGTGCTACTAATTCAGTAATAAATTCGCGAACCTCTGAAGGAATTAAAACGCCTAATGTATCCGGCAATAAAACTCTTTTAATGGGTTGATCTTTTAGAAAATTCAAGTAATCAATCACATATTCCTTGCTATTTCGCATGCCATTGGACCAATCTTCCAAGTACACATTAACTTCTAAACCTTTCGATTTAGCAAGCTCTATGGTTTCTTTAATTTCCTTAAAATGTTGCTCAGGTGATTTCTTCAACTGATGTTTCAAATGATTGAGAGAACCTTTGGTTAAAAGATTCATCACTTTCGCACCAGCATCTAACATCCATTGAACAGATGTACCTCCATCAACAAATGTTAAAACTTCTACTTGATCTAAATACCCGTTTAATGAAGCCCATTCGGTTATTTTCTTCACTGCCAAAAATTCTCCTTCAGAAACACGAGCAGAGGCAATTTCAATCCGATCAACTTTCAATTCAGTTAACAATAATTGCGCAATGGTTAATTTTTCTGAGGCAGAAAAAGACACTCCGCTGGTTTGTTCACCATCTCGGAGTGTCGTATCCATTATTTCAATATGTCTTTTCAAAGGATTATCTATTGGAAGCAAATGTTTTGATTTCATCCTTCATTGCTTGAAGGTAATCGATATCATCAAAACCATTTAATAAATTATGTTTTTTGTACCCATTGATCGCAAAAGATTCACTAGCACCTGAAGCAAGAATGGTGATTTTTTGTTCTTCCAAGTTTACTTCAATTTCAGATTTAGGATCTTTTTCAATTTGAGTAAAGATTTGATCTAAAAATTCAGCGCTAACTTGAACAGGTAAAATACCTACGTTGATACAGTTATTTCTGAAAATATCTGCGAAGAAACTTGAAACAACACAACGGAAACCATAATCATATACAGCCCAAGCAGCATGCTCTCTACTTGAACCACTTCCAAAGTTTTTTCCACCCACTAAAATCTTTCCTGAATAAATAGGATTATTTAAGATAAAATCTGCTTTTGGTTGATCATTTGAATCATATCTCCAATCGCGAAATAAATTATCACCAAAACCTTTTCTTTCAGTTGCCTTCAAAAAACGAGCGGGTATGATTTGGTCGGTATCAACATTCTCAATGGGTAATGGTACTGCTGAACTTTTTAAAATTGTAAATTTATCGTAAGCCATGTCTAGCGTATTTAATTAATATTATAAAAACTCTCTTGGATCTGTTACAACTCCGTTAATAGCAGCTGCTGCAGCTACTAAAGGACTAGCTAATAGAGTTCTAGATCCAGGACCTTGACGTCCTTCAAAGTTTCTGTTTGAAGTACTAACAGCATATTTTCCTACAGGAATTTTATCATCATTCATGGCTAAACAAGCTGAACAACCTGGTTGACGTAATTCAAATCCTGCATCAATTAGGATATCATAGATTCCTTCATCTTTGATTTGTTTTTCAACGATATGAGAACCAGGAACTACCCAAGCAGTTACGTGATCCGCCTTTTTACGTCCTTTTACGATGGAAGCAAATGCTCTAAAATCCTCTATACGTCCATTGGTACAAGAACCAATAAATACATAATCCACTTTTTTACCAATCATCGAATCATCTTCTGAAAAGCCCATATATTGTAAGGATTTTTCATAAGTTGCTGCTCCACCTTCTACATCACCTGATTTTGGAATATGCTTAGAAATACCGATTCCCATTCCTGGATTTGTACCGTAGGTAATCATCGGTTCAATATCTGAAGCATTGAAATTGATTTCAGAATCAAATTGAGCACCAGTATCCGTTTTTAAAGTCTTCCAATAAGCTAATTGCTTATCCCAATCTGCCCCTTTAGGTGCTAATTCACGACCATCGATGTAATCAAAAGTAGTTTGATCAGGTGCAATCATTCCACCACGAGCTCCCATCTCAATACTTAAATTACAAACCGTCATACGGCCTTCCATCGACATTTTTTCAAAAACATCTCCAGCATATTCTACAAAATAACCAGTAGCACCTGAAGTTGTTAATTTAGCAATAATATATAAAGCCACATCTTTGGGTGTAACACCTTTACCCAATTGACCATTTACATTAATGCGCATTTTCTTCGGTTTTGGCTGCATAATGCATTGCGACGAAAGCACCATTTCCACCTCTGAAGTTCCAATACCAAAAGCAATTGCTCCGAAAGCACCGTGGGTAGATGTATGAGAATCACCACAAACAATGGTCATACCTGGTAATGTGATACCATTCTCTGGCCCTACTACGTGGACAATACCATTTTTGGGATTTCCTAAACCCCAATGAGAAATGCCATACTTAGCTGTATTGGTCTCTAATTGCTTTAATTGATTAGCCGACAAAGGATCTTCAACCGGTAAATGTTGATTGATTGTTGGAGTATTGTGATCTGCTGTTGCAAAAGTAAATTCAGGAAACATGACACCAATACCTCTTTGCTCTAAACCCAAAAAGGCAACTGGACTAGTTACTTCATGAATAAAATGGCGATCGATGAAAAATACATCAGGTCCATCTTCTATTTTACGAACTACATGCGAGTCCCACACTTTGTCGAATAAGGTTTTTGGAGAGTTACTCATTTTTATAATTTTATTATTATTTAAGCAAATACTTAAGAATCAAACAACAAAAATGCTATTTTTTTACGATTAAAACAAAATAATTAAGACATCTAATCCGCAAATTCCCAAATTTTATTAGGCAAATAGACAAGTTTGAATGGAAAATCAAATGGAATCTCTAGGAATTACTTTAAATGGATTTTCTATGTGCTCTTTCGAATTCCCTTTTATCAAATTCGCTACTGTAGAACCCAAATTAACAAAGTCGGTGGATATGGTTGTAATTCCTCTAAACAACAATCGTTTAAGCGGGGTTTCATTGTAGGATATAATGCCGACATCTTTACCAATTTCTAATTTTGATTCCAAAATTTTATCCAACAAAAGGATTAAATCGTTTTCCATGACACAAATGTACAATTCACCTTTTTTGGGAGTGATATCTTTCGCGGAGGATAAAATTTCTCTTTCAAAGCCATTATTTTGGCAAAAACGCATAAAACCATTGACAATTTCCAAAGGATAATAACTTGTATTCGGAAAAATGATTTTTAATATTCTATATTTTTTAAGCGAATCTGAAATTTGACTTAAAGCTTCGTAAATATCTTTTTCGAAATTTTCATAAACAGCACCAAAATTACCTTGAATATCAGGAATCAATTTATCCACTAAATACAATTTTTCCTTGGGCAAATGATTAATCAATTCGCGGGCATTCTCCTCTCCTTCTAAAAAATGTGGAATAATCACGATATGCGAGTAATCACGATCCCTAGACTGAATAATCTTTTTGAATAAATTAAAATCATTGTTGTAAATAAAAAAATCGACACTGGCATTTTCACCTAATTCCTCAACAAACGAATCGTATATGATTTTTTTGTGCTCACTTAGTTTATTAAACAATAAAAAAACTCTTAAATCGAACGTTAAATTATCTACATTAATGTAAAAACCTTTACCTCTAACTGATGCTATAATGCCTTTAGATTTTAGATAATTATAAGATTTTTCAACGGTTATTCTTGAAATATAATTTTCAAAGCTTAACTCATTGATGGAAGGTAATACATCACCTTTTTTAATCTTTTTAGTCCTTATCCCTTCTATAACAGAATTAGCAATTTGCAAATACTTAGGGGTAGACGAAAAAGCATCTATTTGAAGAAGATTAAAGAGATTTATATCGTTCATTTTAATTTAGAGAATTGCCAATGCCAACAATAATGACAGATAATAAAATTACAACAATTCCTGAGATAATGGTTCGCATGGTATTTTTGGAAACACCTTGCCATTCTTTAAAATAAATACCCCACACATTGGAAGTTAAAATAATAGTAGCCATGTGTAAAATCCAAGAACTAGCTCCATTGCCCAATTTACTTTCACCCATGCCATAAAAGAAAAATTGCAAAAACCAGGTTGTTCCAGCAACCGCAGCAAACAAATAATTCATTTTAAGAGGAGAATTTTGATTTAAATAATCGCCAAAAGTTTTATTAGAGAAATTCAAATACATACACCAAATGAAATTGGTTGTAAATCCGCCCCAAAGAACTACGATAAAAATAACATTATTTTGAAATAATGGATCGCATCCTTTGAGAATTGCATGATCCGCCATCAATTTACCAGCTTCTAAACCAAAATTAAAACAGGCAGATAATAAACCAGAAATTGTTGCAACTATTAATCCTTTGGTAAGGCTAAATTCTTTAATACTTAATTTCTTTTGCTCATCTGACAATTCATTTTCCTTCATCATTCCAGCTTTACCACACAAATAAATTCCTAAAAGGCATACCAAAATCCCAAAAAGCACCCATCTGCCACCAGTACTTCCTGCAATGGAGGAAATCGTATCACCAGCCACTCCAGTAATTTCTCTGTAAATTGGAGGCACAAGTGCTCCAAAAATACTACATAGACTTAATGCAATGGACATCCCCAAAGACATTCCCAAATACCGCATTGCTAAACCAAAAGTCAAACCACCAATTCCCCATAAAACACCAAAAGCATAGGTCCAAAATAAAATATCTGATTCTGTTTGTTGAATAATACCCATGAAATCAGGTATTGTTAAATAAGCAGCTAGAAAAGGAACCAAAATCCATGAAAAAACACCTCCTACAATCCAGGCACTTTCCCAAGACCAAACTTGAATTTTACGATATGGAATGTAAAAACTACCTGAGGCAAATCCTCCCAAGCTGTGAAATAATAATCCTAAAATTGCTCCCATGGTTAATAAGTTATAGATTTTGTTTTATAAAGTTTGTTTCAGATAAAATTTACTTATTCTAAGAATTAATTCAACAAAAATATACAATCTTCCATTTCTAACTATGATTCCTCATGTAAGGATAGTTATATCTCAAATCTTGAAAAGAATAATTTTTGACAAAATGTTTCCTAAAAGATTCATTTTGATTACTTTTGCACCACATTAGTGTTATTCTAATGAGGACTTGTAGCTCAGCTGGTTAGAGCACCTGACTCATAATCAGGGGGTCCATGGTTCGAGCCCATGCTGGTCCACACTTAATAATCAAACACTTATCAATTAATGATAAGTGTTTTTTTTTGATTTAATTTTAGTAATTTCCATTTTTAAACCTATCAAACTATCTCCTTTTTGAATGTCTCCTATTTCAAGTCAACTTGATATTCTAGGATTGTTGGGCCGTTGCCACCCAATTATGGTTCACTTACCCATAAGTTTATTATGGCTAGCTTTTGTTTTTGAAATCATTTCATTCAAACAAAAAAATGATCCTCTTCGACTAGCAATCTCATATACTATGTATATTTCAGCCATATCGGCTTTGATCTCCATTGGATTAGGTTTTATATTAATCAATCAGGAAGAATATACAAGTAATACCTCCAAGATACATTTGTGGTTAGGCGTTTTTACGGGTCTAATGGCTAGCATAAGTACCCTAGCTCATTTTTTTGATGAAAAAAAATCATTTCAATTAACCCTTTTAATCAGTGTTATTTCGGTAAGCTTAACAGGACATTACGGTGCCTTAATAACGCACGGTGAAAATTATTTATCACTAAAACCTGAAATACCGAAAGTAATCAAGAATGATTCTGCAGAAACTGATAGCGTGAATGAAAAAAAATCAATAAAAATTATAAATAAGGAAGATCAATTATCCATAGACGCAATCAAGATTATTAATCGTTATTGCATTGATTGCCACGGAAGTAAAAAAATAAAAGGAAAATTACGATTAGACACCCCATTTTATACGCTCAAAGGTGGCGAAAATGGACCTGTGATAGAAATTGGTCATCCTGAAAAAAGTGAATTGATTCGAAGAGTTTTACTCCCTGCTGACGATGAAGATGCTATGCCTATAAAGGGAAAGCGTTTGAACAAACATGAAATTTCCATTTTAAAATCTTGGATCAAAATGGGTGCCAAATGGCCAAATGTAAATAATACATTAAACATCAAGTCATCAAGCAATCAAAAAGAATATTTTGAAAATAATCCAAGGATTCAAAACAATACAGACTTATCAGAAAATCAAATTTCAACTAATACAACTCCAGATAATAAATTATCCGATAGTCAAATCGCTGAATTAAATATCAAAGTACGTACCATATTAGCCCATAATTGTTACAGCTGTCATGACGCCCAAAAGTCAAAAGGAGGTTTACGTTTGGACAAAAAAGAATTCATTTTTAAGGGTGGTAAAAACGGACCTATTTTAATTGCAGGTCAACCTGAAAACAGTGAATTAATTCGACGAATAAAATTGCCTGCGGATGATGAAGATGCTATGCCAACAAAAGGCAAAAGAATTCCAAAGGAAGAAATAGAATTATTATCTTTTTGGATTAAATCAGGTGCTCCATGGCCCTTAGGACCTGAAAAAAGCCTTTATAGAGTGGCTGATATGGCGCCTAGATTACCCGAAATACCTCAAAATCAAACGAAATTCAAAAATCCAATCGACTATTTTGTCAATCAGTATTTTCAAAAAAATAAAATTCAATGGAAAAATGATGTGGATGATCAGATTTTCTTACGAAGGATTTATTTAGATATTATAGGATTATTGCCGACTCCGCAGCAAAAAACAGAGTTCCTACAAGACAAAAATCCCAACAAAAGAACGATATTAGCTAAGAAATTATTGGATAATAATTCAGCATATACGCAACATTGGTTAAGCTTTTGGAACGATTTATTAAGAAATGATTATTCAGGAACAGGATATATCACGAATGGACGATTTGGAATTACAAAATGGTTATACCAATCGCTCAAATCGAATAAATCATACAATCAATTGGTCAAAGAATTAATTAATCCCAAAACAGAATCACAAGGATTTATTAAAGGTATTGCATGGAGAGGTACTATTAATTCTAGCCAAAGCACAGAAATGCAAGCAGCGCAAAATGTTTCTCAAGTATTTTTTGGTTTGAATTTAAAATGTGCTTCCTGCCATGATAGCTTTATCAATGATTGGAAATTAGAAGATGCTTACAATTTTGCCAATATTTTTGCTGAAAACAATCTTGAAATACATCATTGTGATGTTCCTACGGGTAAAATGGCTACTCGAAAGGTCTTATATCACAAAGAACTTGGTGAATTAAAAGAGTCGCCAATTACTTCAGAAAGACTTATTCAATTGTCCAATATTATTGTGCAGAAAAAAAATGGTCGACTATATCGAACATTTGTGAATCGAATTTGGGCACAATTAATGGGAAGAGGAATTGTGGAACCTGTAGATGCAATGGATAATGCTCCTTGGAGTCAAGATTTATTGGATTGGCTAGCTTATCAATTTTCAGAAAATGATGGAGATATCAAAAAATTAATCTATCAAATTGTTACCTCGAAAATATATCAGCAACCCAGTTTTGGCATAAAAGAAGCCCAAATGCTAACATCTTCTAATTTCATTTTTAAAGGAATGCTTAAAAGAAGGTTAACTGCAGAGCAATTTTCAGATGCCGTCAGTCAAACATTTTCACCATTATATTTAGAAAATAATTTGGAAGTCAAAAACTTACCCGATCAAATTAAAAATGAGATTCCATTTGTTCGAGCAAGTTTAGTAAGAAATGATGTATTCTTAACCTCCTTAGGTCGGCCAAATAGAGAAACAGTCAGTACAAGTAGAACTTCGCAAGCCAATTTATTGCAAGCTTTAGAATTGACCAATGGATCGAAATACAACCAAACATTGCAAACTGGCGCAAAAAAATGGATTGCTAGTTATCAAAATAGTTCATCATTAATTCAAGATCTATATGTTGCTATTTTAGGAAGAAAACCCAATAATAGAGAACTAAGAACGGCACTCAAATTTATGGGTAATAAACCCAAAGTGGATGGAATTCAAGATTTAGTTTGGGTGATTCAATTATTACCTGAATTTCAATTAATCATTTAATTTTAAATGTATCAATATGAAAACCCAATGGAATAGAAGGGAATTTTTACAGCATTCAAGTTTGGCAACCATAGCAGCGCTGGGTTACAACTCTCCTATTCAACAAGCAATTCATCAACCGCAAGATTCATTAAATAAAATTGCACCATCTGCAGATTCTGTCATTTTATTATGGATGGCTGGTGGTATGGCTCATACCGAAACATTTGATCCTAAAGCTTATACGCCCTATGAAAAAGGCATGGAAGGCAACAGAGTATTGAGTACATTTCAATCGGTACCTACCCAATTAGATGGAATTCATTTCTCAGAAGGTCTTGAATCTATTGGGCGAATCATGGACAAAGGAACATTGATCAGATCCTATGTGGCAGCCGATTTAGGGCATATTTTACATTCCAGACATCAATATAATTGGCATACTTGTTACGAGCCACCACAAACGGTAGCTGCTCCGCACATTGGAGCATGGATTGCCAAAGAATTAGGCCCAAAAAATCCAGTAATTCCTGCCTTTATAGATATTGGGCAACGATTTACCGTGGGCGAAGCAGAGGAATTAAAAGCATTTCATACCGCAGGATTCTTAGGCAATGAATTTGGACCATTTTTTATACCTGATCCAAGCCAAGGCTTAGAAAGTGTGAGACCACCTGTAGGAATGGATTTAAAAAGGTTTGAAAGTAGAAATAAACTTTACAATGAGTTAATGAAAAAAGGTCCATGGGAAGAATTTGGAAGTGATTATCAAAAAGAATCCTTGCGAAGATCCATGGAACAAGCCTACATTTTACTAAATTCACCCGAATCAAAAGCATTTAATTTATCTGATGAACCTAAAGAAAGCTATGATATTTACAATACAGGAAAATTTGGATTAGGTTGTCTTTTAGCAAGGCGCCTCATAGAACAAGGAGCTAGATTTATTTCAGTTACAACTGAATATGAGCCCTTTGTTGGATTTGATACACATGAAAATGGCCATACGAGAATGGCTGGAATGAAAAAACTGATTGATGCCCCCATTGCACAATTGATTAAAGATTTAGACAAAAGCGGCCGATTAGATAAAACATTAATCATTTTAGCTTCGGAATTTAGTCGAGATATGATGGTGGAAGGTCGTCCAGGTGCCAAGGTAAAAGAACAAGTGAATCAACCTGATATATTGAATGATATAAAATTTTACGGAATGCATCGGCATTTTACAGATGGTTGCTCCATGCTAATGTTTGGTGGAGGAATTAAAAAAGGACATGTTTATGGTAAAACATCCGACGAAAGACCTTGTAAAAGCATTGAAAATCCAATAAAAATCGCAGAAGTTCATCAAACCATTTATCATGCATTGGGCATTAAACCAGATACTCAATATGAAATCGAAAAAAGGCCATTTTATACAACACCCGATGGAAAAGGAAAAGTTGTCCAAGATTTATTGATTTAGTTGAAATCAATCCTAAGTTTCAACGTAAATTAATTCAATTTTGATATTTTTGTGTATTAATTTCAATGGATGCACCCAACCAAAATTATCAATGATCCTATTTATGGTTTTATTAAAATCAACAATCCTTTTTTGTTGAAATTAATTGACCACCCTTATTTTCAAAGACTAAAGCGGATTAAGCAATTAGGATTAGCTGAATTTGTTTACCCAGGCGCTCATCATACTCGATTTCATCACGCATTAGGTGCGATGCATTTAATGGATGAAGCATTAAATAATCTACAAGCGAAAGGATATATTATTTCAGATCCAGAAAGAGAAGCCGCAGAAATCGCCATTTTACTCCATGATATTGGTCATGGTCCTTTTTCGCATGTATTGGAATATACCCTTTTGAATGATGTTCATCACGAACAGGTGTCTAATTTAATTATGCACAAATTAAATGAGCACTTCCATGGGAAATTAGATTTAGCCATTCAGATGTTTTCTGACAAGTATCCAAGAAAATTCTTTCATCAATTAATTTCATCTCAATTGGATGTTGATAGATTGGATTATTTAAGTAGAGATTCATTTTATACGGGTGTAAGAGAAGGATTCATTGGATCTGAACGTTTGTTGAGCATGTTAGATTTGGTTAATGAGCAACTTGTATTAGAAGAAAAAGGTATTTATTCCATTGAAAACTTTTTAATGGCTAGAAGATTGATGTATTGGCAAGTTTATTTGCACAAAACAGCCATATCAGCCGAAAGCATGCTGATTCAGATATTGAATCGAGCAAAAGATTTAATTCAAAAAGGAATTGAATTGCCCTGTTCTGAACCTCTCCATTTATTTTTATCTAAAACATTTACTTGGGATGAATTTAAAAATGATTCAAATCTATTAGATAATTTTACTGATTTGGATGATCATGACATTTGGGCAGCTATAAAAGCTTGGAAAAATAATTCAGATACAATACTCAAAACACTCTGTCAGCATTTTCTTCAAAGAAAATTATATACTTGCAAATTAGGATCACAGCCTATTTCAAAAGCAAAAAAGAATGAAATTGAAAGTTTAATTCAAAAACAATTAGGTGTTTCAAACGAAGATTTGAAATATTTTTTCATTGAAGGAACAACAAGCAATGCTGCTTACGTGCAAGGAGACAATACTATCAAGATCGTCGATAAACAAGGGCAAATGGTCGAGTTAGTTGAGGCATCTGATTTACCAACCATCCAAGCATTAAGTAAGATTGTAAAAAAATACTATTTTTGTTGTCCAAAGAGCGTATATTTGCAAGGCAATATAAATACGCAAATTGAAATTTAATTAATTTATTACCTTATTCATCCTTGCATGAAATTTACCGTTGAACAAATAGCGCAAATTATTAATGGTACTGTTGAAGGTAATAAATCTGCAATTATTTCCAAGTTCAATAAAATAGAAGAAGGGTCGCCAGAAAGTATTTCATTTCTTGCAAATCCCAAGTATGAATCTTTTCTATATGATTCTGATGCAACTGCGGTAATTGTCTCGAAGGATTTAGTACTAAAAAGTCAGCCTAAAGCTGCTTTAATCCGTGTAGAAGACCCTTATTTGGCTTTTACATTGTTATTACAAAAATACCAAGAAATCATCGCTTCCAATGAAGTAGGCATACACGCTACTTCTTATATTGCCGAAAATGTTCAAATAGGTGAGCAACTATTTATTGGTGCATTTTCTTCCATTGAACGAAATTGTAAAATTGGTAATAATACGAAAATACATTCCAAGGTTAGTATTGGCAAAAATGTAACTATTGGAGATAATTGTATCATCTATTCAGGAGCAGTAATTTATGCTGATTCGATTATTGGAAACAATTGTATTATACACTCCAATGCTGTTATTGGTTCAGACGGCTTTGGTTTTGCTCCTAAATCAGATGGAACATATTCTGCCATTCCTCAATTAGGGAATGTTATTTTGGAAGACTGGGTTAGTATTGGATCCAACACAACCATTGATCGAGCGACAATGGGTTCTACTAAAATTGGTAAAGGTGTTAAAATAGATAATTTAGTTCAAATAGCGCACAATGTTGAAATAGGTGCTAATACTGTAATTGCAGCTCAAACAGGTATCTCTGGCTCTACTAAGATTGGTGAAAATTGTATGTTAGGTGGCCAAGTGGGTGTAGCAGGACATATTAGTATTGCTTCCAACACAGTTGTTACCGCACAATCAGGTGTAACTAAATCAATTAAAAAAAGTGGATTAATTTTAGGTGGCACACCTGCTTCGAATAATTCAGAATATTTAAAAAGAAATGCATTAATTAGAAAACTGCCTGAAATTTTCGAAAAATTAAATCAAATTGAAAAATAATTTTGGCAGAAAAATACTCTTATGAATAATAAGCAACATACAATTACCAAATCAGTTACATTAAGTGGAGTTGGATTACATACTGGCGTAACCGCCAATATGACTTTTTTACCAGCTCCAGCAAACCATGGAATTAAATTTCAAAGGGTAGATTTACCAGGGCAACCTATTGCAGATGCTGATGTTGACAACGTAGTTGACACGTCTCGTGGAACTACTATTGAACAAAATGGAGCCCGGATCAATACGGTTGAACATGTATTAGCTGCCTTAGTTGGATTAGAAATAGATAATATCCTTATCCAATTGGACGGCCCCGAGCCTCCAATCATGGATGGAAGTTCCATTAAATTTGTTGAAGCCATCAAAGATGCTATTCCTTTAGAGCAAGAGGCACACCGTAAATTTTTTGAATTACCAACGGAAGTTCGTTTCAAAGATTTAGATAAAGACATCGAATTAGCAGCTCTTCCACTAAATGATTATCGATTAGCAGTGATGGTCGATTATAATTCCAAATTTTTATCTAGTCAACACGCCAATCTAAGTCATATTTCACAATTTGAAAAGAATTTTTCTATGTGTCGTACGTTTTGTTTCGTACACGAATTAGAATTGCTTTACAAAGCTGGACTTATTAAAGGTGGTGATTTGAATAATGCAATTGTCATTGCCGATAAAGATTATTCTGAAGCTGAATTAGCTCATTTATCGGAAGTTTTAGGTAAACCTAAAGTAAGTGTTTCGAAAGAAGTAGGTATTTTAAATAATACGAATCTACATTTTAATAACGAAATGGCACGCCATAAGTTATTGGATTTGATGGGAGATTTGGCTTTGGTAGGTAGACCGATAAAAGCACAAATTTTAGCTTCAAGACCAGGACATGCTTCCAACGTTGAATTAGCTAGAAAAATCAAGAAATTAATGCTTGAGGCTGAGAAAAATAAAGTCCCTGTTTACGATCCTAAACAGCCCCCTATTTGTAGCCACGAAAGAATTTACGAGCTATTACCTCATCGTTATCCATTTCAAATGATAGATAAAATCATTTATTTAGATGACAATTCAGTGGTGGGAGTAAAAAATGTTACAATGAATGAAAATTACTTCATGGGACATTTTCCAAATAATCCAGTAATGCCAGGAGTAATGCAGGTGGAAGCAATGGCTCAAACAGGTGGAATTTTAGTATTAAGTTCAGTGCCTGATCCAGAAAATTATTGGCCTTATTTAGTGGGTATAGAGAACTGCCGATTCAGAAAAAGTGTTATACCTGGCGATACTGTAATTTTTAGATGCGAATTAACTGCTCCTATTCGTCGTGGTATCGCAAAAATGATTGGTAAAGCTTATGTTGCAGGACAAGTAGTTTGTGAAGCTGAAATGACAGCCAGTTTAGTTAGAAAATCATAATTTATATATATGACTCATCCATTAACATTTATTTCTCCTCTTGCAAAAATTGCCGACAATGTTAAAGTTGATCCATTTACAGTTATCCATGAGGATGTTGTGATTGGAGAAGGTTCATGGATAGCTTCCAATGTTACTATTTTCCCTGGTGCAAGAATTGGAAAAAATGTTCGTATTTTTCCAGGAGCTGTAATTTCTGCAATTCCTCAGGATTTAAAATTTGGTGGTGAAAAAACCACGTTAGAAATTGGAGATAATACAACTATTAGAGAATGTGCCACATTAAACAGAGGTACAATTGATAAAAATAAAACGGTCATTGGGAAAAATTGCCTAATTATGGCTTATGTACATATTGCTCATGATTGTGTTGTGGGTGATAATTGCATCATAGCCAACTCCGTTCAAATGGCAGGACACGTAGCAGTGGGTAATTTCGCCATAATCGGTGGATCTACAGCTATACACCAATTTGCAAAAATCGGTCAACACGTGATGATTTCAGGGGGCTCATTAGTTAGAAAGGACGTACCTCCTTTTACAAAATCGGGTAGAGAACCTTTGACCTATGCTGGAATCAATTCAGTAGGTCTTCGTAGAAGAAATTTTACGGATGAAAGAATTGCTGAAGTACAAGAAATCTACCGATACATTTATCAAAAAGGTTTAAACATCAATGATGCTTTAATTCAAATTGAAGCAAATATGTCTGCATCTCCTGAAAGAGATGAAATACTAGAATTTATACGTTCTTCTGAGCGAGGAATCATGAAGGGATAACAATGAAAATTCTTGCGGATCAAATCAATAAAAAATTTCGACAAGAATACGTTATTCGTAATTTTAGCTACGAATTTAGTTCCCAATCTAAATATGCAATTTTAGGTCAAAATGGATCAGGGAAATCAACTTTATTGAAAATTCTTGGTCAGTACACATTACCTACCAAAGGAAAAATTCAGTATTTTGATGCAGAATCTAATTTGATCGATGAAGATAAAAATTTCGCTCAAGTAAGTTTTGCAGCGCCATATATCGAACAAATTGAGGAATATACATTAGAAGAATTATTGCAATTTTTAGGCTCCCTACAATATTTATCCAAGGAAATAAATCTTTCTTTTTTTGAAGATTATATTCAATTATCTCCAGCCAAAGATAAATTCATCAAAAATTACAGTTCGGGAATGCGCCAAAAAATCAAATTAGGCACAGCATTATTGAGCAATCGCCCACTCCTATTTTTAGATGAGCCAACTACAAACCTAGATTTAACTGCCAAAAAATGGTTTGAAGAGAAAATCCAATCTGTCAACAATAAAACCATTATCATCGCATCAAACGAACCAAATGAAATTGATCTTTGTGATCATTTGATTGATATTACGAAGTATAAAGCGTAAAAAAGGTAAGAGGTAAGAGGTAAGAGGTAAGAGGTAAGAGGTAAGAGGTAAGAGGTAAGAGGTAAGAGGTAAGAGGTAAGAGGTAAGAGGTAAGAGGTAAGAGGTAAGAGTTAAGAGGTAAGAGGTAAGAGGTAAGAGGTAAGAGGTAAGAGGTAAGAGGTAAGAGGTAAGAGGTAAGAGGTAAGAGGTAAGAGGTAAGAGGTGAAACTTTGAGTCTTTGTGTTTAAAAGACAATTCTAAGTCTTAGATTTTAATCTAAATAAAATAAGACTATAAATTACCAAAGAAAAACCTCCAAAAAAGAAAATATCAGAAAAGTCGATTAGACCTTTGCTCAAATTCAAAAAGTGAGATTTTAAACTAAAAAACTCAGCATCAAAACCTGAGAACGATTTCAATTCTTCTGGAATCTGAAAAAAAAGAAAATTCATAAATACTCCTAAAATAAATGCAAGGGGCTGTTTATTGGACACAACTGAAGCCAGCGAGGATAGAAATATAAATACAATAGAAATACAAATAATGGACAAATAAGCACCCATTAATAAAGAAGTATCAAAATTGTTTTTGGGACTGCCTAATTGTCCAATGGAATAGACGAATAAAAAGGTTGGCAATAAACAAGTAATTACAACCATCAATGCACTCAAAGATTTCCCAATGATTATTTGATTAAGCGATATAGGTAAAGAATTTAAAAGGCTAAATGTTTTTTGTTCAAATTCTTCTGCATATAATTTCATGCACAAAGCAGGAATGAAAAACATAAAAAACCAAGGTGAAACCTCAAAAAATACGCTTAATTCAGCAAAACCGTAATCGAAAACATTACCCTCAAAAAACCAGGTATATAAACCGATGGTAAAGAAAAAAATGGACAATAAACCTAGACCAATTAATGAACTAAAAAATGCAAAATATTCCTTTTTGAGTATTGCCCACATAGTTTTATTCAAAAATCGACTTCTCTTTTTTAATAACTAAAGAGACAATTAGGCCTAAAAGAATAGTAATAATAACACTCATAATGACAACCAAGACAAATTGAATTCCTGGACTTAACATCATTTTAGTAATTTTTTCTGCATCTTGAATTTGACTTTCAGACAAACCACTTTCCTCCATTTTTTCTCTAGCCTTCTCCAATTGCAATGTCACACTACCATTATCGATAAAGGTCAAATAAACATAATTAAATGCACCAGAAACAAGTCCTGAAATAGCTCCAATTAAGGCAGCCAATCCAAATCCTGTACCAAAGGACATAGAATCCTGATTTGCTGCTCTATATTCACGCATAGCAAATACAAGAACACTAATAACAAAAACGGTACTTAAAATGGTAGAAATCCAACCCAGTGTCTCATCAAATTGGTCAACAATTCCTGACAATTTCATAATGACGGTTAAGAGAAAATTTAATACAGCTACAATTGTACCCCATTTAAGAGCAATTAAGGCAGAAGAAGGTTTTTGATTGTCAGAAATTTCCATGATTTAATTTTTTTTATAGTAGAGAGATATTAATAAATTAGGTAAAAAAGCAAGGGCAATTTTTTGAAAAAAATCATCTTTAGCGATGCTATAAGCATTGATACTTTTAACACCGTCCACCAATTGATCAAAAAAACGTAGATCTTCTTGTAAAACGATTTGATTTTTATATTGATTTAATTCATTCAAACTTAATTGAATAAATTCATTTAATACCTGTATACCGAGACTTTGCTGATAAAATTGATATAGAATGATTGCACTAACAATTCCCACTATCGTAACAAAAAAGTACTGATAGGCAAAGAGATTCAAAAAATGCAAAGAAGATAATTTAGGATGTTTATACAAATGAAAAACTAAATACCATTGTGCGATTAATAATATAACATAACTTGGAGCCTTTTTACCTCCCAAAGGAACAATACCAAATTGATACAATAAAAAATTATAAACGACAAAACTAGCAATTACTAAAACCAACAAAATAATCACTAGCCTAAAATTCCAATGCTTCATACGAATAAATTAGTAAATAGTGATTTCTGACTGATTGATTAATGCAGCAATTCTATATTGAAAATCTGTATCAATGAAGGTTGAATTTTTTGACTTTCCAACAATATTACTTGGCTGATATTTATAAGTACTTGTTTCTTCGACAATGACACCTTTCACCATAGAATTTAAAGATAGGCTACTTTTTTCCATCTTTAAAAACTTAGCAGGACGATACGTTAATACCTCAGCAATATTAGTAAATCCTTGAACTTTAGCTTCTTGAATCAAGGCTACTAACAATGTTTCCAAACCTACTGTACCAAAAGCAGCATGATCAAACTCAATGTCCTTTAATTCAGTTTCAACCGGATGATGATCTGAAACAACAAAATCAATCGTCTGATTTTTTAATCCATTCCAAAGAGCAAGCCTATCTATTTCTGTTCTAAAAGGTGGATACACCTTTTTCAAAGTTGAAAAGTCGGACACCGCATCTTCATTAAAAATCAAATGATGAACAGCTACATCACAAGAAACAGGAAGTCCTTCTTTCTTAGCCTGATTAATTAAATCAACAGATTCCGCAGATGAAATACATGAAAAATGTAAACTGAAATTTTTATTCGCTTGTCCAAAAGAATTATTCAAAACATATCTAAGCAAATCTAAATCGCGCTTTATAGACAAAGTTTCAGATAAAGTGGGGATCCCCTTTAATCCTAGCAATGTACTCTGTAAACCTTCGTGAATTTGACCATATAGAGATAACGCTTTCGTATCTGGTTGAGAAATAACACAAACATCTAATGGTAACAAATACTGAAGCGATTTCAGCATTAAATCAGTATTGTTCAAGGTTGAACTTCCATGACTAAACCATTTGGCCCCTGCATTTGCTAAATCCAATAACTCTGAAAAGTTTTCTCCTTGGTTATCTAAAGTAAGTGGAGCTGATGGGTAAAAATTAAGTTTGAAGGAGGCTGATTTTTCACGAATATGTTGAATGGATTCAGCTGTTTGTGATAAAATAGGACTTGTTGGAAGTAATAATAAATCTAAAACTCCCCCCTTTTTAGCCGCTGTCGCCAAACTATTCCAATCTTCTAAATACTCACCACCAGGTAAGGTATGATGTACACGACAATCCACCAAACTAGGATAAAATTGAAAATTAGAGCCCTCCAATGTTTCATCCACATTCAAAGAGGATAAATCATCAGCAACTTCTTTCAATTCACCATCCTGAATAAGAAGGTCAACCTTTTGATTGAAAAAACTAGATTGGCTATCTAGAATTAAAACAGACTTAATTAAGATCCGCATGTAAATTAAAATCTAAAAAAAAGCCCTGATTATCAGGGCTTACAATCAATGACCAATAAAAGATTTATATGTATCCACATCCATCAACTGATCTAAATCAGCAATGTTTTCTACTTTTATTTTAACAATCCAACCTTCTCCATAAGGATCTGAATTGGCTAATTCGGGATTACCATTCAAAGCTGTATTGAATTCTACAACTTCAGCAGAAACAGGAAGGAACAAATCTGAAACCGTTTTAACAGCTTCAACCGTACCAAAAACACCGTCTTTATCGATATTTTTTCCTACACTTTCAACCTCGATATATACAATATCACCTAATTCACTTTGAGCAAAATCAGTTATTCCTACTACAGCTACATCTCCTTCTAACTTGATCCACTCGTGCTCTTGAGTATACTTTAATTCACTTGGAAAATTCATATGATTTTATTTTGATGCAAAGGTCACTAAAGTTATGATTTTTTGCAAACGCTTTTAAATTAATAATTAAATTATTCACTGATACTATATCTTATTTGAAACCCACCAGCAACTGTTGAGCGATAAAATGAATTGGAAACGAGCGGGTTATTAAACATTTTATCAAAATAGGCCGTTACTGTCAATTTATTACTTACCGCATAAGATATTTGTGGTCTGAATTGAAAATTAATAAATCCTTGCGTATAGATCGTTTCAGCATCTAATTTTCTCTGTAAAGTTCTTGTATCACGGATGGTCAAATTACAATTAAACCTAAAATCGTTTGGTAAACGTAATCTTTGACCATTAACTTTGATCGGAATGACCATATTCGCTTTGGTAAATCCTATAGAAAAAGTAACATCTTTGTTAGATAACTCTGCCACCTGAGAATTGGCCAAATTCAATCCCACATTTCTATCTTGATTATATTCAGCACGCAATGATATTCTTGATTTAGTAATGGCATTAATTCCAATTAATGGAGAAAAACGCTCTGTGAAAGAAATTGTACTCATTACATAAACCGGAATCAAGGAATTAATTTCTGTTCCATCGGCCATCTTTTTGGTTTCAAAACGGGATGACAAAGGATATAAAAGACTATTCAAAGTCAAGTTTAAATAATCATTATAGAATTGTCCATATTCCAAAGAAGACACAAAATTACCAACACTGTAGGTACTCGAATACATGTGCGTAATGCTAAATGAACTAAACTTCTTGGTTATGGCAGGCATTAAATTCAAGGCATTAAAATCGACTTTCCAATTAGGTAAAGGAATATTATAAAAAGGTGAATACTTAACCGTTTTGGAAGAAACTCCTGAATAAGCAGCAAAAAATGCAGGAATTAATACATCTTGGGAGTTGATGTTATAAGCACCTCTTTCTCCATTATGTGTCTGCTGATATGTCGTATTCAATCTTTCCAATAAAACACTTCTATTCGACCTAAATTCATCAAACACCTCCGTTGGATCTTTAAAAGCTGTCATAAACGACAGGAAAGACATTGAATAATTACCTGAACGAACAGGACTTTGACTAACGAAATCTCTTCTTAAAGAATCTGGTCTAAAAAATTCCTGGTAATTATCTCCTTTGTTATAATTGCCATCAATAAAAATTCGAAGGTTTTTATTAGGTTCTAAGTTCAAAACATAAGAGAATTTCTGTTGTCTTGTCTGAGTAAACGGAATATTTTGAATGATACTTTTTGTTAACCAATTATTTTTGGCAGCAATGAAACGAATATTATCATCTTGACTTCCTGAAACAAAATCCAAACCTGGTGCACCAAAATTACCATTCATTCCTAATAAGCCTGGATTAGGCAAAAATCCTGGTAAGGTAGTAGCCTCGTTGATTGAATAATTCACTTGCACTCCTCTCAATGTCAATAGAAGTCGTGTTAATGATTTAGCTGTGTTTTTTTGAGGAATGATAATATCTTCATCATCACCCGGATTTCTAGCCACATTCTTACCCGTCAAACTTGGTGAATTTGCCCAGCGTAGCGCCCTGATTCGGTTATATAAAGAGACGAAATCGACTTTACCATTGATCGAACGATCACGTGAGTTTTTAATAATATTACCAAATAAATACCCATCGTCATCTGTAATATTATATGAATTGGCATAAAAATTATATCCAATTTTGTGCGAATACTCGGCATTCATCCAATCAGTCAATGGCATCTTTTGCAAAGGAAGTCTCCAAACAAATCCAGCTTGTTGATCAAAATTCTTCGCACGACCAAAAGAACGAATGTTTGACATAACAGAATCACGCTTAGATTGAGTATCTAAATCGCCCATTGGTTCATCAATAATTGCATTGACAATCGAATTATAATTAACTACGATGCTTTTGGTTAAATTCCAATTCAAAGCATATTGACGATTAAAAAACCAATATTTTTCAAATTGCGGATTAACCCCTTCTGTTGTTAAATTACTATTTCTTAATTGTGTCTTTACAAAACTTCTGTCCATTTCCATTCTAACCGTAATAGATGATGGAATCAAATTCAAATTAAAGTCTTTGATCAACGGAGCAAAATTTGAATTAGATGTCATTTTAGAAAAAGGTTCCCAAAATACGGAATTGGTAGCAAAAGCATATAAAATGCTTCCTCTATGGCTATATTGTTTGTATTCATCAATCAATGTAGATGTTCTTAGCATTTCAGAAAATGCATAGGAAAAAGTGAAATTTGACAAGTCCCAAAGATAAGCATGCTTAGAAAGCGCACTTTTTGCTTTCCGGACATTGGTAAAATTAAAACCTCTCCTTTCTGTATTATCCTCTACTAATTTGATATAGGCATCGCGTTCTTTGCCACTATTAAATTTTCCTAGCGAATTAGCCATCAAAATATCAGGATCCAAGGGATCAAATTGTGGCGAAATATTTCTACGATCATAAGTGATGTAAAATGGAATTTTAAAACCCCAACTGGTAGGCAAAAATTTCTCCAAATTCAAATTTGCTGTAATACCATATTCTAAGAAATTCTCTCTTGAACGTTCAGAAATCTTGGATTGAACGCCTCCAAAACCATAATTCTTAAAGCTACCATTCATGGTTACGGTACCAATATCGGCCAACTTTAATCCTAATTTACCGATAGCTGCCTCACCCGATGTTTGATCAAAACCGTTCGCTCTTAATTCATTGACCCAAACACAGAATGATTTTCCTGCTAAATCCGTACTAATATTTCTAACACCGATCATTACAGTCATCGTCGCACTTTGATCGGGTCTTCCCATCACATAAATACGATAACGTTTACCAGTAGAACTAGTTACATCTTGGGAAAAACGATTTGTCAATGACGCATTCGCACGATCTCTTTCTACTTTTACTTGCTTTAATAAATCTAATTCAATATCCAATTCATTGACAGATGGCCAAATTAAATCCTCTGTCGACGAACCTTTCAAGGTTTGAACCAAACCATCTAAAGCCTGTACCTCGTAATAATTATCTGTTAAATCAGTTCCAATTCTCAAAAAGGCATTTACTTTATTACTTAAATTTTGCTCCTCTCCTTGCATGGAAATAAACATTCGTAAGCGTTTGTAATTGATAAAATCCACCATGGTATTTTTAAACACTGCTCTTGAATCACCTGGTTTTAAATTATCTACGCATAAACTCAAAGATTGCTCATTCAAACGAGCATTATTGATTGTTGTGATATCTTGATCTCTAACGAAACCAGGTGGCACAACGTAAGGAATAGATTTACCACCGGCAGGACCATTTTCTTCGATATTGACACTTGAAACAGTAAATTTAGTTTCTGGATTTTTTTGTGGAGCCTCTTGTCCATTTTTCACATCTAAATCGCCAATGAACTTACGATAAGAATAACCCGATAACTGTAATTGGGCAAAACGAAGTACAACGGGTTGTTTGAATTCAGACAACACCATTCTAAAGAAACGAATCGATTTAAAATTACTGATTCCATTCACTGCCTTGTAATTTTTTGCATCTTTAATAGGAATACGCATCAAATACCAATCAACTCCACCTTCATTAATTTTATCCACAACAAAGCCTTTGCCAATGGCTAAATCTTTAGGTTTTAAGGGGATTTCATATTCAAAATAAGACTCTACTTCATTAATTGTATTATCATTGTTCAAATCTTCTCTATCCGGTGTAATGCTATTGGCTTGTGTAAAATTTGAATTGGTTGGGTTATCGGTAGTGGGTGAATTATTTTCCAAACCCATAAAATTCTTGTATCGTTCTATGACACTTCCTGTACTATTGAATTTTTCATTCAAATAATACACAAAATCATCACCCGCAGGGTCATTCTTTATCGCCTGCAAGGCGTTGGAATTGGTTACCTTTCCTGAAACGGAACTTAAATAATCTTTAAAATAAGATTCTTCTGATAATAAAGTGCCATCTGTTGTCTTATTAGGCAAACCATCTAAACCAATATCTTGTACACTTCTACCGCCTTGATTGTCAAAGGCATTGATAACAAATTGTCTTTTAGGTGCAATACCCCAAACCGTTGATTCAACATTTTTCTTAGAACCATCCGTAATTTTTTCACCTGCTGGAATTCCATTTTCAAAATTGGAAAATCCATCAGGAATAAAATCTTCCGAAACATCACCTAAATGAAACTTCAACACACCACCCGTCGTGTTACTTCCATTAATGATACCATCTCGAATAGTTCCCCCTTTTGTTTTATCAATAAATGGATCCATCAACCAAAATTCTAATTGTTCTACATTGGAATTATCAAAATCAGTATCTGAAGTAATGGCACGAGTAATGGCACCAAAATTTTCTTCTGGTTTATCAAATAATCCTAAGGTATTCAAATTAGGGTTAAAATTATACAAGCCTCTTTCCGAAGGAAAATAAGCGACATCTAATACTCCAATGGGTAAATTGGTAATATTATTGGCGAAATCTTTGTTAGGAAAAAGCCCTTTGGGAGTTACAACCCGCTCATAAGCGTATGAATTAACTTCATTGGGATCTAATCCTGGAACACTAAAAGCAAAATTTCCTTGACCATAAATACTAGCATCCACAGTATATGCCGATATTTTGGCTCTTTTATAATTACTTTCTAGTTTGATACTTGGAATACCGTTTAACATCGAATGAGGCGTGGCTCCAGGTTTCCAAAGTGTCGCTTGTGAAGACATATTATAAATCACACGAGCAGCTTCAAAATCATCGATAAAAGCATTTCCTTGAACACGATCATTGACATTAGGAAACAATTTTGCTACCTCACCTTGGAAATCGATAGCAGATGACTCCTTTGTAGATATAAGAGGTAATTTATCCAAGAAACGAGTAATTCCATTGGATTTTTTGTTAAATGCCGCATCTAAACCAATCAAGGTATTATTTACGGGCTCATTTCCAATAGCCACTCTTCTAAAAAAAGCAGGTGGAGTCTCACTCATACTTTGAACCGTTGCTCCTAAATGCACATCTGGACTTAAATTATAATCCAATCGGGTACCTAATAAAGTTCTAACTTGATTTGAAAAAATATCAGGTTTTTCGTAACAAACTTTTAACTCGCGACCCGAAGAAAATACACTTTCATTGACAATTCTTACTCGGCCAGATTGCCCTTCAATGATAAAATCTGTACCTAAACTTAAACTTTGGCCTCCAGCTGTAACTGTAACCGATTTAGGATCTACCCCAAATGGTAAAGAAATATCGCCCCCTGAACCAGCCTGATAAGATCCTTTTAAAAAGAATTTATTTTTGCTAGCTAACTGAACAGCATCGGATTGAGTTTTTGTATAAAGCTCTTCAAAAATATATTTTGACTGTAAATCAGTTGTTGTAAATATATTTTGTTTCAACGTTTTTCCGAAAGGCTCCAAAACGGGGAAAATAATTTTACCATTTTTAGCATCGACAGTTACATCTTCCACAAAATCAAAATTCCCATCAGGCTGAGGATCACCTGCAAAATTCAATTTATCTAATCCAAGCGCACTCACATAAGGAATATTCTTTTTGACTCCTTCAATTATATTAGAATTATCAATTCCTGTTGCATCGTCTTTATAAACAATCTTGAACTGAAAATTTTGTTTGGACAAAGAAGTGGTGTTTAATGAATAAATATTTTTCATCATTAAATCCCACATTGGGTGGTCCAAATGATTACGAATTGTGGATGATTTTAGCATTTTCAAAACCAAAATTTCATCATCTTGTCTTGCTTGATAATCCTCCGTCATTTCACCAACCTTGTACTTTCTTCCATTCAAGGTGTATTCATAAGAAACGGCTAAAACTTCATCATTTCTCAAAGGAGCGACCAAGGAAATATATCCCAATTGTGCGTTAAATTTAAATTCACGTTCATTCAAACGCTTTGCCCCTTTTAATATATCATAATCCGTACCTCGCTTTAATGAATATTGCGTTTCTAATAAATTAGCAGCCTCATTTGCCTTTCTTATATTAACATCACTTGTAATATTTTTGTAAAGCAAATTATTGTCATTATTCACAGGTTCCGTTCTAGCAGGTAATCGTTCACCTAAATCAGATAATGCAACTAAATTTCGGAGTGTTTCCGTATTTTGAGTTCTGTTGGTCACATACACTTCTAAACGAGTAATGGTAATTCCACTAGTAATAACAGGTAAATTCTTTAATGCTTTCTCGTAATTATTTCTAAAAAATGTCGAAAGAAAAAAGTGTCTATTTTCATCATATTGATCAGCTCTAATCTCAAAACTTCTACCTTGACTACCTCCCCTAAGTGTAATACAATCTTGTTTGGAGCGTTGCTGAGCGGCCACTAAGGTTACATCAAGATTTCCAAAACGCATCAAAGTTTTTAAACCAAAGAGATTTTGTACTCCTGGGATTAATTGAGAATTTAAGGTCCAAGATGTATTACCTGCCTCAATACTTTGCAAAATATCTTCTTCTTGGGTTTTCCAATTTAGCTTCAATTGATTTTGAAAGTTAAAGCTGGCTTTTGTATCAAAATTGGTATTTAGATTTAATTTATCTCCAATTTTACCTTGAAAATTAAGCTGAGCTTGTTCATTAAAATACAAATTTCCAACATATCTTAATTGAACAGGAATAGCAGGATTATCTACGAATTGCCCCATATAACCCACGTCCAAAAGCAAACTTCCATTGGGCTTAAAGGTTATTTCACTCCCACCAAATATCCTATCTATTGATGCTGGTAGTTCAATTTTAGGAAAAAGTCCTCTCGATTTCATGGAAGAATTTCCATCTAGACTCTTTGAATAATTATTCCAAAAACTTCGATTAATTTGTTGATTTTGTTGTTGAGAAAACTCATTAAATGATAAACTCCTTGAGTCCTTTAACTCGAAATTACCCATCTTACTCGTTTGAGTAATCGTATTATCGTTTAATAAAGCTACTTCTGTTTTTTCACCTTTTAATTGATCGTAAGCAAAAGGTGAATTGATTTTTCTTTTATTGAATAAAGAACTTGATTTTTTAAAAATATATCTAGGCTTTTTACCAGATTTGGTAATCAATGTATCATTAGTGATCTTTTGGCTAAATAAAATTTGGGTAGCAAAAAGGAAGGTAACTAGTAATAGAATTACTATTCGAATATTAAGAAAAATGTGGTTGCGATTTTTTTTAAACACTTGTTAATAAATTCAAATTTTCAAAACTAACGTAAAGCCAACTTAATTAATTGTTCAATACTTGCATTTGGACTGGATTTTAGAATTTGATCTAGACTCTTTTCCGCGGCAAGTCTTGGAATACCCAATGTTGTTAATGCAGCCAACGCTTCTTTTTTAACATTAAAACTTTGATCTGAACCAGCAACACCAGCATCCACAAATAATGAATCTTTTTTACACTTATCTTTCAATTCCAAAATAACTCGCTGAGCCGTTTTAGATCCTATTCCTTTAATGGATTGAATAAGTGCCAAATTTTCATTCATAATCGCAGCTCGAATTTCGCTAGAAGAAAAGGAAGACAACATAACTAATGCCGTACTTAATCCGATTCCTGATACGCTAATCAAATCTAAAAAAAGTAGTTTTTCATCAAAAGTATAAAAACCCACCAAGGTATGTGAATCTTCTTTGATCTGTAAATGAGTAAATAATTGACATAACTCATCTGTGGCAGCTAATGCCTCATAAGTCTGTAAAGAAATTTTCACTTCATAGCCCACACCATTCACATCTATAATTACATGCGCTCGATCTTTATGTGCCAATTTACCTTTTAAATATGCTATCATGTTATGAAATTCTTAAGCGCATTCCGGGCTTAATTTGTTGTGAACGTAAACGATTCAATTTCTTTAATTTGGTAATTGTCAAACCATCATGTTTCTCAGCGATTTCTGAAAGTGTATCCCCATTTTTAACTTTATAAAATTTGGTTTTCACCCTCTTTTTAGAAGAACTTGAAACTGTTTGAAAAGTACTTGTTGTATTTTTTTGACTTAATGTAAACGCATCATTTTCAATCCATTTCTTTTCTAATACCCATATCAATTTCCCATTTTTCAGTCGATTAGAACGTAGTCGATTGATTCTTTTTAATTCAAAAACAGATATTTCAAATTTTCGGGCAACATCATAAATACTTTCACCTCTTCTAACTTTATATCTAGATTTCACTAAGGTTAAAGACTTTAAATTCGACAAGGAATCTATTTTAGCATTAAACGAAGTAAAAAATTTGGTGGAAGAATCTAAGATTGATTGCCTATTTATTGAAAAATAATCATAATTCTTTGTCGGAATTCTTAAAATGAAATTTTTCGAATCTTTAGGTACAAAATCTGATAAAATATGTGGATTTAATCTTTTAAGCGTATCAAAAGAGAATTTACTAAGAGAAGTAAAAGTAGCCAAATTAAGATAACCATTAACTTTAATCGTATCAGAAGGAATATTTTTTGCCCAATTTTCTGCGTGAATGGCATGATCCCAATGAAAATTCATCATGTAAGTCATTGCAATAAATTGTGGGACATAAGCTCTCGTCTGCTTGGGAAGACAATTATAAATTCCCCAAAAACTATTATTACCCCGACAGTTTCGAATCGCCCGTTTAACATTACCTGGACCGGTATTATAAGCAGCTAAAGCCAAATGCCAATCGCCGAAAATTTTATACAACTGTCGCAAATATTTACAGGCTGCCTCTGTAGCTCTTTCAGGATCAAAACGTTCATCGATGAAAGGATCAACTCTTAAACCAAAGTCACCCCTTGCTGTATAAGGCATGAATTGCCATAATCCACCTGCTCCTTTATTGGATAATGCTTTAGGATCGAGCCCTGATTCAATCAAAGATAAATATTTTAACTCATCAGGCAGATTATATAATTTCAAATATTTCTCGTATATCGGAAAATACAAATCTCTTTTTTCCAACATTCTTTGTGTGAAATCTGACTTTTTAAAAGCAAAATATTCAACAAATTGATGTGTATGAAAGTTGTAGTTCAACGGTATTTGTTTTTCAAGCGCTTTCAATCTGCTTTCAACTAACCATGAATCAATGGACCAAACGACAGGTGATCCTTGTTCTACTTGAGCTAAAGAATCTATTATTTTTGAATCAAAGCTAGGAACATAGGTTTTTTCATTCTGTGCATCAGAATGTGAAACCTTCATAAGGCCTAACATTAAAAAACAAAAAGAAATTAAAATTCTATATTTCATTGTTGCACTAAATATGCTTGGCAAAATCAATCATTCGCTTTTCATCAAAATATTTTCCAACTACCTGAAAACCAATAGGTAAGTTGTTTTGATCCGTTCCCATTGGCACAGAAATAGCAGGTAAACCTGTAATATTAGCTTGGACAGTGAATAAATCCCCCAAATACATTTGAATCGGATCTAATGTTTTTTCCCCCATTTGATAAGCTGTACTAGAAGTAGTTGGAGAAATCATAAAATCATAATCAAGCAATACGTTTTCTGTAAATTCTTTGACTAATCTTCTTACTTTCTGAGCTTTTGTATAATAAGCATCATAATAATCTGCACTTAAAACAAAGGTTCCTAACATAATTCTTCGTTTTACCTCTTCACCAAATCCTTCCATTCTTGTTCGCTTATACATATCGATTAAATCCTTTGGTGAATTAGCTCTATGACCATATTTAACTCCATCAAAACGAGATAAATTAGAACTAGATTCTGCCGTAGTTAATACATAATACGTAGGTAATAATTGTGCTAAATATGGAAAATCAACCGATTCAACTTGATAGCCTTGCGATTTCAACAGTTCAACTTTGGTAAAAAAAGCTTCTTTTATTTCAGATTGTAAACTTGGATGTTCAACAATTTCTTTGATATAAGCAATCTTTTTAGTAGATGTATAATCGACAGTAACTTCATTAACCAAGGTACCATCTTGTCCATCATCTCCTGAGATAATATCTAAAACCAGCTCTACATCTTCAATGTATTTAGACATTGGGCCTATTGTATCAAAAGAAGAGGCATAAGCAATTAATCCCCATCTTGATACTCTCCCATATGTTGGTTTTAAACCAACTATTCCACAAAAAGAAGCTGGCATTCTAACAGAACCACCTGTATCTGTTCCCAAAGAGACTTGACACATATCAGCCTGAACAGCAACTGCAGAACCACCTGAACTTCCTCCTGAAACACGCTTAGGATCAGCAAAATTCTTTACTGGACCAAAGGCTGAATTTTCATTCGTAGAACCCATACCAAATTCATCACAGTTTTGTCGCCCAATGATTATTGCATCTTCATCCAATAATCTTTGAACTGCTGTTGCAGAAAAAGTCGACTTAAAATGATTCAATATTTTACTACCTGCTGAAGAATGATGATTCTCATAACAGAGTAAATCTTTGATACCGACTACCATTCCAGCCAATTTACCTGCAGAATTATTTTTTATTTTTTGATCGATCAACTTGGCTTTTTCGATTGCATCTTCTTCGTAGACCTCTAAAAATGCATTTAAATCATCGTTGTATTGATTAATATTCGACAAATGATTAGTTAAAATCTCAAGACAAGAAAGTTCACCAGAAAATAATTTCTCCCTTAAAACATGGTAAGGAGCAGATAATTTATTCATTAAAAATACGGGTTCAATAAAACACAAAAGCATAGTTGAAAATACATTCAACTATGCATGTAAAAAGGAAATAGAAAATTTTATTTCTTATCCTCGTCTAGTTCTTTTGTAATTTGATCCTTCACTTCATTTTTAGCATCTTGAAATTCGCGGATACCTTTACCTAAACCTTTCATTAATTCAGGTAGTTTTTTACCGCCAAAAAACAATAAGATGGCTAAACCAATTAGAAGCATTTCACCTCCACCGAAATTATTTAAAAACAAAAATATAGTTGCTGTGTTCATTTTTTTAAAAATTAAAATTTTGTAAATATATTCAATACTACTTAAAAATCCTTATTTATACTCATTAAGTTTATCAAATTCATCCAATTCATTTTTGATAGATTTGGCCACCCAAATCAATAAGGCCAAATCATCGGTAAAACCAATTAATGGCAAAACATCAGGAATAAAATCAAAAGGTGAAATAAAATAAATCAATACCGCTACAATTTTCACTGAAGTCTTGAAGGGTATCTTTTTATAATCCCCCGCTATATACGCTTTTATCATAGCACTAAAAGTAATAACATAATGATTCATCAATTGAACGATAGATTTATTATTACCTATTGCCACCTGATTAACCTTCACCAAAGCCTCTTTTATTAATCGAAGAAGACCCAACTTATCTTTTACAAGAATATGCTCTCCTTTTTCTAATGATTTTTTAAAAAAATTGGATGAAATTATCTTATCTAGAAACGTGATTTGTTCACTCATAAATTCAATTATATCTTTAAATATACAAAAATCAAGTATAAAAATAAATTTCTTGACCTTATTTATCCCTTATAACGAATATTTCAATCAATTATTTGATGATTTGTATTAATTTTGCTAATTATAAATTTATACAAAATTCCTAAAAATTTAAATAATGAAAATTACTGTCGTAGGAGCTGGAGCTGTAGGTGCAACATGTGCCGATAACATTGCTCGCAAAGAATTAGCTGATGAATTAGTTTTATTAGACATCAAAGAAGGTATTGCAGAAGGTAAAACGTTAGATATGTTCCAAACCGCATCTTTGTTAGGTTTTGACACAAAACTTGTAGGTTCTACCAATGATTATTCAAAAACAGCTAACTCTGATGTAGTTGTTATTACTTCAGGATTACCTAGAAAACCAGGTATGACACGTGAAGAATTAATTGGTGTAAATGCTGGAATTGTTAAGAGTGTTGTTGAAAACATTTTAAAATTCTCTAAAAACCCAATTATTGTTATCATTTCAAATCCAATGGACACAATGACATATTTGGCTAAATCCGTTGCGGGTTTAGACAAACACAGAATTATTGGAATGGGAGGAACTTTGGATTCTGCTAGATTTAAATGCTATTTAGCTAAAGCAATGGATGTTTCAATCAATGATATCCATGGAACTGTAATTGGAGGTCACGGTGATACAACTATGATTCCTTTGAAGCGTTTGGCTACTTACAATGGTGTGCCGGTTAGTCAATTCTTAGATGCAGACACTTTAGACAAAGTTGCTGCTGATACAATGGTAGGTGGTGCTACATTAACTGGGTTATTAGGAACTTCAGCTTGGTATGCTCCAGGTGCTGCAGGTGCTGCATTAGTGGAAGCCATCGTTAGAGATGAGAAAAAAATCATGTCTTGCTGTGTTTCTTTAGACGGAGAATATGGTCAATCAGATATCTGTTTAGGTGTACCTGTCGTTTTAGGAAAAAATGGTTGGGAGAAAATCGTAGATTATCAATTAACAGAGGATGAACAAGCTGCATTCAACAAATCAGCTGATGCAGTTAGAAATATGAATTCTGTTTTAAGTACATTAAGCTTGTAATTGAGAATTTTTATAAAATTAAAGAAGGTGATTGGAAACAGTCACCTTTTTTAATGGAAGTGAGAAAAGAGGAAAGAGGAAAGAGGAAAGAGAAAACCTATTACCTATTAATGCGAATTAAGGGTTAAAAACTAAAATTCTAGATCTTTTCTAATAATTGTGACTAGATTAAATTTAATTACATTTTTCCCGGCCGACAATGCAATTTTCTGACTATTTTCTTTGACCCTGACGCACATCGCCCTTGCGCATCGTCAAAGCTCCGCCTACCGCTACGTTCAAATCTTTCGTTGGGATTAACCAAAAGTTCATTGATGAGTTTTAAAAAAGAATAAATAGCGTTTGGTAAGCGTATGCATAAATGGTAAATAGAGAAATAAAAATCAGATATTTTAACTTTTAATTCGCATTTTTACCTATTACCTATTACCTATTACCTATTACCTATTACCTATTACCTATTACCTTTTACCTATTACCTATTACCTATTACCTATTACCTATTACCTATTACCTCTTACCTTTTACCTCATAAATCATTTCGACCGAATAGCTGTAACAGGATCCATTTTAGCAGCAACCCAAGCTGGAATAATACCAGAAAGAATTCCAATAAAACTAGAGATAAATAAACCTGTCAAAATATTTCCTAAGGATAGCTTAAGAGGTAATGCTTCTTGCGGTATTAAAGTAATCAGAACAACCAATCCAATTCCTACCAATCCTCCAATTAAACTTAAAAAAACAGCCTCAAACAAAAATTGAAACAAGATAAAATAATTCTTGGCCCCTAATGACTTTTGAATACCTATGATATTTGTTCGTTCTTTAACTGATACAAACATAATATTAGCAATACCAAAACCACCTACCAATAATGAAAAACCAGCAATTAAGGCTCCTGCAATATTCAAAGCAGAAAATACACCATCAAAAAAACTTTGTAATCCATCCAATCGATTAATAGAAAAATTTGCTTCCTCTTTTGGCTTGATTGATCTTAAGCTTCTCATCAATCCAGTCAATTCACCTTCTAAATCTTCTTGTCCAAGATCCGAATCGAATGCTTTCACCGCAAAATCTGGTGCAGGCCTATCTTTTTGAAAAATAGCAGAAAAAGTGGAATAAGGAATAATGACTTTCTCATCTGGGCTTCCCCCAAAGTTTAGCATATCATTTCCTTTTTTCTCGATAACACCAATCACTGAAAATTTAATTCCATTTATTTTAATTTCCTGTCCAATTACATCCTCCTGACCAGAAATCAAATTCTCCGCCACTTTTGCGCCAATAATTACTGCATTCGCTGAATTTTCAGATTCAATGGGTAAAAAATAGCGACCTTTTTCAATAGGAATAATGGATATTTGATTATAGTCATAACTAGCGCCTGTAACATTCGCATCCATGCTATTACTACCTCTGCTTAAGGTTACAGTACGTCCATTGTCTACAATTGCAATTGCTTGTGCAGATTTTAAATTTTCCTTTAAATATTTAAATTCCGAATACTTCATTTCAGGCCTATTTAAATATTTCCACCAAGGATAATTATTTGACATAATCCAAGGCCATTTACCAACATACAAAACACCAGTACCTGCAAATGAGTCTATTTCACTTCTGATTTTACTGTTTAAGGAATCAACTGCTGTAAAAACAGCAACTATCGCGAAAATCCCAACACTTACACCTAATAATGACAAGGTTGTTCGCATTAAATTGGATCTTAAAGCCTGATAGGCAAAAATTAAACTCTCTAATACTTGTCGGATAAACTTCATGAATATTGATTAATCTTCAAATGTACTAATCAAACAGCTAAAAATTTTGATTATGGTATAAAGTGATTCAATAATCCTTGAATGGTAATATGGTGGTAAGATTGGATTTTATTAACTTTAAACCTTGATTATAAAATTATGGCTTGGAATTCAACAGATTTAAAAAACCTAACACTACATTTCGAAGGAAAATTATTTTTCAATGACACATTAAAAACAAAAATCGCTAAAAAAATATACGCCACAGATGCTTCTGTTTATCAAGTTGAACCTAGGGCAGTAGCCATACCACACAGTCATAAAGACATCAAACGTCTCATTCATTTTGCATACAAATCCAAAATAGGTTTAATACCTAGAGGTGCTGGAACTTCTTTGGCTGGCCAAGTAGTGGGTGATGGAATTGTCGTTGAAATAGCTTCAGATTTATCTAAAATAATATCTTTAAATAAAAAAGAAAAATCGGTTTGGATAGAACCAGGAATCATTAGAGATGATTTAAATAAACATCTGGCTCATGCCAACCTATTTTTCGGCCCAGAAACTTCCACGGCTAATCGCGCCTTATTGGGAGGTATGGTTGGAAATAATTCATGTGGCTTACATTCCATTGTTTGGGGAAATGTAAGAGACCATTTATTAGAAACAAGAGCCTATTTATCTGATGGAAGTGAAATTCATACTCATCCATTAACAAATGAAGAATTTTACAAAAAATGTACTTTACCCAATCTTGAAGGCAAGATTTACAAAGAATTACATCGAATTCTTAATAACGATTCCATCAAGGAATTAATCAAAAGTTCATTCCCAAAACCCAATATAAAAAGAAGAAATACAGGATACGCATTGGATGCATTGATCGACATGCAACCATTCAATCCAGAAGGACAACCTTTTAATTTATCTGCCTTAATTGCTGGTTCAGAAGGTACATTAGCAATCGTTCATTCTATGAAATTGAACTTGCTTGATGTTCCAGAAAAAGAGGTAGCCTTGGTCTGTGTACATTGTTCTAGTCTACATGAGGCAATGTTAGCCAATTTAGTTGCATTAGAATGCAATCCTACTGCATCCGAATTAGTAGACGACTATATTTTATCTTTCACCGTTGGCCATCCACAATTCAAAGAAGATCGATCTTTTATTGAAGGAAATCCAGCTGCCATTTTGATGGTAGAATTTAGGTCATCAAGCATTCAAGACCTCTATGCAAAATTAGAAGTGTTTACAAATAAATTGAAAGAGAAAAATCTATCTTATGCCTCTCCTGCACTCTTTCAAGATGATATAAATAAAGGATGGAACATTAGAAAAGCTGGATTAGGCCTAATTAGAAATTTAATCAGCGATGATCAAGCGGTCAATTTGATAGAAGATTGCGCAGTGGATCCACATGACTTACCTGCTTATGTCAATGACATTTCAGCATTGTTTGACAAACATCAAGTAAAAGCAGCGTATTATGCTCACGCTGGTGCTGGAGAACTACATATTGAACCATTTCTTAATCTTAAATCAGAAAAAGGAATTCAATTATTTAGAAGTATTTTAGCTGAAACCGTTGAAATTTTAAAAAAATACCAAGGTTCATTAAGCGGAGAACATGGAGATGGGCGATTAAGAGGTGAATTTATTCCTATATTAATGGGAAAAGAAATGTACCAAATTTTTAAAGATATTAAATACCTATTTGATCCTAATAATTTATTAAACCCCAATAAAATTGTTGATACCCCACCCATGGATCAACATTTTAGATTTGAAATAAGTAAACAAAAACCTGAAAATACGCACTTATTTTATGATTATGGTCCTATAAAAAGTCCTCTCGCCTTAGCTGAAAAATGTTCTGGATCTGGCGACTGTAAAAAGACTGCTTTAAGCGGTGGAACCATGTGTCCAAGTTTTATGGCAACATTGGAAGAAAAAGACAGTACTAGAGCCAGGGCTAATATGCTGAGACAAGTCCTTTCCAAATCCTCTAACGATTTTTCAAATCCTGAATTAAATGACATTTTAGATTTATGCCTTTCTTGCAAAGGATGTCAAACTGAATGCCCATCAGGAGTAGATATTAGCAAACTAAAGGCTGAGACCTTACAACAAAAATACTTGGAATCAGGAGTGCCATTCAGGACACAATTGATAGGAAATTTTCCAAAGACACAACAATTAGCAAGTAAATTTGCGCCTTTATATAATTTCATCATATCATTTCCAATATCAAGTTTCTTCATCAAACTTGTGATGGGATTTGCTTGGCAACGAAGTCTTCCAAAAGTGCATTTTACAAGCTTAGAAGATTGGTTTAGTCGGTACATTAAAAAACAGCCACAATCGCAATTTAAAAATGGATTTGTCTATTTGTTTGCTGATGAATTTACCAACTTAAATGATGTATCTATTGGTAAAAAAACAATTCTCTTATTAAATGAATTGGGATATGGTATTCAAATCCCCAAAAACCTAAGCAGCGCAAGAAGTTATATTTCAAAAGGAATGTTAGCGGAAGCAAAAGAGATAGCTAATAAAAATATTCTACTACTTCAAGAAATTATTAATTCGGAATCTCCTTTAATTGGTATTGAACCTAGTGCTCTTTTAAGTTTTAGAGATGAATTTCCCAATTTAGTTGATGAAGATTTAAGAGATATAGCGAATAAAATTAAACCTAACTGCTTATTAATAGACGAGTTTTTGGCCAGAGAAATAAAAGCTAAAAAAATCCACAAAGAACAATTTAGTCAAGAGGAAAAAAGTATTCTCTTGCATGGACATTGTCATCAAAAAGCCATTGCAGGTTTAAGCACAACACGTATTTGTCTTTCTTTTCCAGAAAATTATCAAGTTGAATTAATGCCAACAGGCTGTTGTGGAATGGCTGGTTCATTCGGTTATGAAAGTAAAAAATTTGATTTATCAAATAAAATTGCCAATCTCGTATTATTTCCAAAAATTTTAGAAGCCAAAGGAACAAAAACAGTTGCAAGCAATGGTACATCGTGTAGACATCAAATTAAAGATGGAATTGAACATGAAGCTTTTCATACAGCTGAAATAATGTATGACGCCTTAATAAATAAAACAATCAAACTATGATTCAATTTAATTTATCACTATTTGTTGAAAATAGCATACACGAAAATGCAATTCTTGCACTTCAAAAAATAGTAATTCCTGAATTAGAAAAGCAAAATTTTATTGATCAAATCTTTCTTTTTGAAATTGAATCGCATCAAGAACCTGATTCCAAAGGATATAGTTTACAATTTTGGCTACCTAATTTTGATGAAGCACAAAAAGTTTATATTGAATCAATTATTTCTGAATTTTTCTTACAAGAATTTGCTAACCAATACGTCTATTTCCCAAGTCAATTGAGAAAAATTTAAATCCATTCAATAGGTGCTATCCCATGTTGGATCAAATAAGCATTGCACAGTTTAAAATGACCATTCCCAAACCAATTTCCTTGATTGGCCGACAATGGAGAAGGATGCGCACATTCCAATACCAAATGCTTGGACCTATTGATGGATACACCAATTTTTTGAGCATAATTACCCCAAAGCATAAAGACTAAATGCGATTTTTCTTGGTTAAGAACTTCAATGATATAGCTGGTCAAATGCTGCCATCCTAATTTCGAATGAGAAGCTGCTTGATTTGCTTGAACAGTTAAAACCGAATTTAATAACAAAACACCTTGATTAGCCCAAGAACTAAGATTCCCACTCGATTTCTTAAAAATAGGATTATATTCTCTTTCTAATTCTTTAAAGATATTTTTCAAAGAAGGAGGTAATTCAACTTGATCAGGAACCGAAAAGCATAATCCATGCGCCTGCCCAGCTCCGTGGTATGGATCTTGACCAATTATGATTACTTTTGTTTCATCAAAAGATGATAAATTTAAAGCATTAAAAACCAATTCCATGGGAGGATAAATTACTTCTTCCGAATTTCGTTTATTTAATTCTTCCTGCAATTTTAGAAAATAAGATTGCTCAAATTGATTTTTAAGCTTCAATTTCCAATCGTTAATTAATAAATCAGGTAAATTTACATTCATATATAAAATTAAATTTATTCAATATGCCAGAATCAATCTATAATGGATTTTATATTGCCGTAAAAACCAATCAAATTTTAGATTATGAGATTCAGAAACCTTATAATTACTATTATTCCTACCAAATTACAATCAAAAACTTAAGCGAACAACCCGCACAATTAATTAGTCGATTTTGGAAAATCATAGACGGTGCCGGAAATGTAGAAAATATAAATGGCTTAGGAGTCGTTGGAGTACAGCCTGTTTTTGAACCTGGAATATCTTTTACTTATAGTTCAGGATGTCCTTTAATACACTCGGTTGGACAAATGAGCGGACATTATAATTTCCTTAATCTAGAAACAAAATCATCTTTCAAAGTAATAATTCCTCCATTTGAATTAATCCCCTCTTTTGCCTTAAATTAATGTATTACTTAATAAAAAGAATAAAATTTCATTTTCAGTCGCAAACCTCTCATGGCCTGCATTCGCCATTTGTTTTTGATTTATATAATCAAGTATTAAACCCTCTTTTGAAAAATAAATTTGACACTCAAATTGCAATAAAAGCTTTAGAAAAGTACTTCCAATGCCCCTCAGAATACTTTAAAAAGGAAATCAAACAGAACGGAAGTTTAATCTTGATTATCGACAAAAACAACATCGATTCCTTTCAAATGGAATTAATAGAAAACCCCCATAAATTCAAAAAGTGCATTGCAATTATTGAACAACCTCACAATCACATAGAAACAAATTGGGAAAATCTAAAAGTTAGTAAAGAGGTAACATTTTCAATAGATATTTTTGAAATGGGCTTATTAACTTTTGAGAAAATCGCGCCTAAACAAGATTTTAAATTAAGAAAACTAAGCTAAAATTGGTTTTATCACTTTACCAGCTACATCTGTTAATCTAAAATTTCTACCTTGAAAAGGATAAGTTAGCTTTTCATGGTCCAAGCCCAAAATATGTAAAATTGTTGCTTGTAAATCATGGATATGAGCACGACCTTCAACTCCTGAGTACCCAATTTCATCCGTTGCGCCATAAGTAAAACCTTTTTTAACCCCTGCTCCTGCCATCCAAATAGTAAAGGCATCTGGATGATGGTCCCTACCCATAAATGGCGCTGGTTTATTATCTCTATTTTCTTGCATCGGGGTTCTTCCAAATTCTCCACTCCAAACAACCAAAGTTTCTTCCAATAAGCCTCGTTGTTTTAAGTCAAACAATAAAGCACTCATTCCCTGATCCGTTTGTTTACATTTATCACGTAAACCAATTTCTAATGCTTCTGAGGCATTTGAACCATGCGTGTCCCAACCCCAATCGTACAATTGAATAAATCGCACTCCGTTCTCAGCCAATTTTCTTGCCAACAAACAGTTGTTAGCAAAACTAGGTTGACCAATGGTAGTTCCATATAAATTATGAATATATTCCGGCTCATCAGCGATGTCCATCACCTCTGGTACTTCTGCTTGCATTCGAAAAGCCATCTCATATTGTGAAATCCTTGTCAAAATTTCAGGATCTTGATATTCTTCATATTCACGATGGTTAATTTCATTAATGGCGTCGATGGTATTTTTTCGAATGTCTCTAGAAACATCTTTGGGATTTTCTACAAATAATACGGGCTCACCAGTAGATCGGCAATGAACTCCTTGGTAAATCGAAGGTAAAAATCCACTACCCCAAATACTTTTACCTGCCTCTGGGTATTTATTTCCTGAAGTTAAAACGATAAACCCAGGTAAATTAGCATTTTCAGATCCAAGACCATATACTGCCCATGATCCCATTCCGGGACGACCCAACCTAGCACTACCTGTTTGCATAAAAAGCTGAGCAGGTGCATGATTAAATTGATCTGTGTACATGGCTTTCAAAAAACAAACCTCGTCTACAACCGTTTGAAAATGAGGCAAATAGTCAGAAACCCAGGCACCTGATTCTCCAAATTGATTAAATTTACCTTGTGGACCTAACATTTTAGGAACCCCACGAATAAAAGCGAAGGTTTTACCTTTCAACAATTCAGAAGGACAATCTTTTCCATGCCATTTAACCAATTCAGGTTTGTAATCAAATAACTCTAACTGAGAAGGTGAACCAGCTTTGTGAATGTATATAACGCGTTTTGCTTTGGGAAGAATTTCAGAAATTTTTGTAACAACATCTTGGTTTTCAGGTATAGAACTATCACAAGATCCTAACATAGATCCTAAAGCCATCATACCCATCCCTGTACTACAATGACGAAGAAAATGTCTTCTTGTCAAGTAATCAAATGCTCTCTTTTCTAATTCTTTTTCCATTTCAATTACATTTTGGTAACAAATTCATCCAAATTTAACATAGCGCTTGCTACCATTTCCAAAGCTTTCAATTCAGCAATTTGCTTGAATTTAGCCTCTTTTGAAAAGTGTATTTTACCTGTTTCAAATAAATGTGTTAACGTTTTTAAATCTTTGTCATTAATGGAATGCCAAAACATTTTAAAATATAAATTTTCAATTTTTTTCTCCAAACTAAATTGACTTTGTTTTTGCATTTGTAAAGCCAAATTTTTAGCGATTTCTACAAAAACAGGATCATTTAACAATACTAAAGCTTGTAATGGAGTATTGGTACGTATTCTTCTTACCATACAAACCTCCCTACTAGGTGAATCAAAGGTAAACTGACTCGGGTAAGGTCCTGTTCTTCGGGTAAAGATATATATAGCCCTTCTATATTGCTCGGAAGTGGAATCTTGTTTCCATTTTAAACTTGAATTTACGGCCTGCCAAATTCCTTCTGGTTGATAAGGCATGATTGGTTTACCATACATTTTCCGATTCAACATACCTGCAACCGCTAATGCTTGATCTCTTACTTGTTCGGAAGAAATTCTAAAACGGGGCCCACGAGCTAAAAATTTATTCGATGGGTCTATTTCCATCATTTTTCTACTTGCTTTGGAAGATTGTTGATACGTAGCTGAACAAACAATTTCTTTGATCAGTGGCTTTGGCTTCATATCATAGGTGAAAATAAATTGATAGGCCAGATAATTTAACAAATCTTGGTGAGAAGGTTTTGCACCTTGAGAACCAAAATCCTCAAGAGTTTCAACTATACCAATTCCAAAAATTTGTTCCCAAAAACGATTAGCCACATTGCGCGCAAACAAAGGATTATTGGAATCCGTTACCCATTTGGCTAAACCTAATCTATTTCTAGGCCATTCATCTTTGAATGGATGCATAAAACCAGGAACATTCGCTTGAACCTCTTTACCCAACATTAACCAATTACCCCTCGTAAAAACATTTGTTTTACGTTTGTAATTATTTGGCATTTCTAAATAGATCGGAAAGTTATCCGTTTTGACTGTCAACAATTCCAAGAAATGTTGATAAGACTCCTTAGAAAGATTAATTTGTGGCATGAAGGCAAACCACGAAATTCTAAAAACATCTTCTGCCTTGCCTGCCAACGTACTATTTTGTGCTTCTAAATAATAATCCTTTCTTCCGATAGATTTAGGCCATTTGATGGTCAAAAATTTTGGTTTGGAAGTGGTATCTAACTTGGTTTGAAAAATAATTTTTCCGGTTAAACCTCCTTCTCGGATTAGCAATTTTCCTTTGGGATTCTTTGATGTATATTGAATCAATAATTGCGCAACTGAATCGGTTTTAATATTGGGAATTCTACATGTACCTGTATTTCTTAAACCGATTTGCACTCCGCCCAATAAAGCACCATTGATGAAATTATCAGCATAATGTGCATGAAATCTAGGTTCTAAAAATTTAACAAATCGATTGATATATAATTTTTCAACCTGTGACAAATTGGAAATTTCATTCTGAAAAGCCAATAATTTATTTAAATCTTCTGTTTGATTAAATTTCCGAATATTGGGTGCCTCATCACCAGTGTCTTCATCCCGAGTATTATTCAAAAATGCCATAAATTGATAATACTCCTCGTGCTTAATTGGATCATAAGGATGGCTATGACATTGTACACAAGAAAATGTTGTCCCATGCAAAGCATCCCATGTGGTATTGACACGATCTAAAACCGCAGCAACTCTGAACTCTTCATCCACAGTTCCCGTTTCATCATTATTCATCGTATTTCGATGAAAACCAGTAGCGATATAATCGTCATCGGTTGGATTTTTCAATAAATCTCCAGCCAATTGTTTTTCTACAAAATCTTTGAAAGAAATATTAGCATTAAATGACTTTATGACCCAATCGCGGTAAGGCCAGATGGTTCGACCATTGTCTTTTTGATATCCTCTACTATCTGAATAACGAGCTAAATCTAACCATACGGATGCCCATTTTTCACCAAAGGCGTTCGACTGTAATAATTGATCTACAAAAGCTTCATATTCTTTTTGTGAAGAAACTTTTTCAAAATCTTCCACCATTTTAGCTGTAGGCGGTAATCCCAAAATATCTAAGGATAATCGACGAACCAATACAAATTTTTCTGCTTTTTCTGAAGGCGATAATCCTTTTTGGTGCAATTCTTCTAGAACGAATTCATCAATGTTATTTTTAACTGGATTTTCTTTCCAAAATTGAATTCTTTCCCAAAAACTTAATGCTGATGGAATAATTGGCTTAACAATGGGTAAATACGCCCAATGTGTCTCCCATTTTGCCCCTTCTTTGACCCACTGTGTCAAAATTTTAATTTCCCCCTCTGTCAAGGGTTCTTTATTCAAAGGCATTCTCTCATCCACATCTTTTGCATGTAAACGGGCGATAAATTCAGATTTTTCAGGATGATATGGAACAATGGATGGTTTCCCTGAAGCCGTTTTTTGAAAAGCTTCTTCTTGAAAAAGCAAGCTAAATTTCCCTTGTTTTTTTACACCACCATGGCAAGAAATACAATGTTTATTTATGATAGGCTTTACATCTCTTGCATAACTTAAGTTACTTGATTTACTTTTTAAAGAGAAAAAATATACACCAAAGCTTACAAGTAAAATAAGGACCAAAAACCAATATAAATTACCTTTTCTCATTACGATTAACTAGTATGATATAAAGCGACAAAGTTCAAATTTATACTGAATTTAAACAAAAAAAGGTGACAATAAATTGCCACCTTTCTGAAATAATCATCGAGTTATATTAAACTGGTTTTGCAACCTCCACCATAACTCTTTTACCTTTGATTTGTGCTCCGGACATTTTTTCTAAAACAACATTGGCGTATTCTTTAGGAACGTCCACATAGGTATGCTTGTTTTCAATTTGAATTTGTCCCAACACATTACCTGGAATACCAGATTCTCCAGCAAAAGCTCCAACAATGTTCGAAGGTGAAATTTTCTCGTTAAATCCAATATTAACAAACATTCTAACCATGTTTTCGTCCGAACGGTAAGGTTTTCCCTCTCTATCCATTCTTGGTCCACGTGGTCCACGGTCACGGTCTCCACCACGGTCTCTATCTCTTCCACCACGATCACGATCTCCGAAACGCCCACCTGAGGATTCTCTTTCAAAACGTCCACCACCTCTTCTTGAATTACGATCATCTCTATCTCCTCTATATCCACCACCTCTTTCTTCACGACCATATTTTCTAGACTGGCGTTCAAATTCTCCGTCTAAGTTTTCATCTGCGAATTCATTCTTTTGAACTCCCATATTCATCTTAACAAGAGCCGAAACAACTTGTTCAGTTGTATGTCCAGCATGTTGCAAAGACTGTAGAACATCATCAAACAATTCTAAATCGCCTGCCTGAATCGTAGAAGCCACACGTTCGATAAACATGCCTTTCTTTACTCCAACTACATCAGAAAAAGATGGAATAACACCTTTGTCAATTTTAACTTTGGTGTAGTTCATGATTTCGCGCAAACGATTTCTCTCTGAACCCACTACCATCGTAAATGCTTTACCGAATTTACCAGCTCTACCTGTACGACCAATTCTATGTACGTAATACTCTTCGTCTAAAGGAATATCATAATTAATTACAGCATCTACATTATCCACATCTAGACCTCTGGCCGCTACATCTGTTGCTACCAAGATATTAACCGCGCCAGATCTAAAACGATTCATTACTTGCGTTCTTTGAGTTTGTCTCAAATCGCCATGTAAACCTTCAGCTGAATAACCACGTAAAACCAATTCTTCTACCACTTCATCTACACGTTTCTTCTGATTACAGAAGATAAGCATCAATTTAAGGCCATAAAAATCAATCAAACGAGTCGTAACTTCCATTTTTGCACGACCTTTCACATCGAAATACAATTGCTCGATATTGACGTTTGTAATTTCATTTTTTACAACTTTAACCAATTTAGGATTTTGTAAAAAACGAGAAGTTAAAGCCATGATAGGCTTCGACATAGTCGCTGAGAAAAGAACTGTTTGACGCTCATTCGGAAGTTCTTCCAAAATACTTTCAATATCTTCTCTAAAACCCATATCCAACATCTCGTCAGCCTCATCCAAAACGATCATAGCTGCTTGGTTCAATTTTAAAGCTCTACGCTCGATTAAATCAATTACACGACCTGGAGTACCCACTACGATGTTTGCACCTGCTTTCAAAGATTTAATTTGACGCTCAATTGAATCACCACCGTATACAGTAGTCACCCAAACACCTTTAGTAAATTTGGAAAGTTTTTTCATTTCTTCAGTTACCTGAAGTGCCAACTCTCTGGTTGGACATAAAATGATTGCTTGTACATATTTCTCAAATGGAACTATGTGCTCAATCATTGGAATCCCAAAGGCTGCAGTTTTACCTGTACCAGTTTGGGCCTGACCGATAACATCACGGCCTTCTAAAACAAAGGGAATAGCTTCTGATTGGATGGGTGAAGCGAATTCAAAACCCATTTCTTTTACAGCTTCTTGTATCCCTTCCGACAATGGAAGAGAATCAAAGCGAATTTGTTGACTCATTTTTTTATTTTTAATTATGATGCCCGAACACATCCATAATTAACTCTTGCCGATTGCCCCCTATTAAATAAAGGAAAGGAATTTTTACAATACTATGTAAAAAGAGTTGTGAGGATGTATTTGTACTTATTAAGCACAAAGATACCTGAATAAATAATACAAAACAAATTAATTGTATTATTTCAATAATCTATTACTTTTGAAACTCAAATACAACTTGACTATTTAAGGGTTTGGAATCATCAGCTTTAATACCATTTGAAGTAGTAAATACTTCAATCCTTTTAGGGGATAATCCTTCGCCTACTAATCTATTTTTCAACATAAACCCTCTTTTAAGAGCTGATGCACTACCATTTTCTGAAAATGTGTATAATTTCAATTTGACTTTTTTGAAATTATTTAAACCTTCTACAAATCGTTTGAAAAAATAATCAGGAGCTTTAATAATTTGCTCAGTTTCTTGATTAAATGAAAACTCAGTACAAACGACTTGTAAGGATTCAACTTGACTTGAATCTGTCAAATAAGGATGAATTTGAACTAAAGCAGAATTTTGGGGAACCTGGAACTCCTTCCCTTTTGGCCAAACTAAAGTCACCAACGAATCATTTTTTATACGATTTGAATCGAGGACAGCTTTAGTTAAACTATCGTTCAATTTATTCAATGAATCCATTGGAATAATTTCTTCAACATCCACATGACTGTTATCTATATCTTCACTTTTATTATTAAAATAAAAATATAAACCTGATGCAATAAGCAATGAAATGATCAGTGAAGCAATAACAATAGGTTGCAGCAAAAGAGGTCTTCTTTCTTCTTGATTATTAACAGAAGAATCAGAGTCGTCTGATAAACTTAAAATACTAGATGAATCTTTGTATATCTCTGATAAAATCAAAATTTCGTTAATCGATTTCTGAACCTTTTCTGGTACATTTCCATTGAAAATGGAATTCTTATAATTAGAAAAATACTCGACATACGTTTTCCAATCAATAAGAACAGTTTGATATTCTTCCAACAAAAATTCGCCATAAAAAGCATACACTAAGGAAAGTCCTTTTAAAACAAATGAACTCCTGCACGATAAATTCTGTGACATAGCTGTTGCTAAAGCACTTTTTTTATCAGGCATTAAAACACCCATTAATGATTCACCATAATCAACAATCTTTTCAATTGAAACATTTGTCGTATTGGCATTTAAAAGAACAGATAGTTCATTACTAGGAATTGGATGATGTTGTATAAAATTTTGTAAGGCAGAAAATCTAATTCGATTACGAGTTAACTTTACCAAACTTGCTAGGACGATCGAATTCCAAACTGGTAAAATATTTTCAACCACCTCTTCTTTTTCATTTAAGATTAAACTTAAATTTTTAAGAATATTACTTTTATCCTCTTCCTTAAAAATATTTAAAATATTGCTCATGTCTTAACTTATTCAAAAACAAAATTACTTTGATTAATACAATTAATCACATTATTTACAGCTTATTTTTATAATTTTTAATAAACAAAAAAATGGATTTTGTACATTTGCAAAATGAAAAAAGTATTATTCATAGATAGAGATGGAACTTTAATTGTTGAACCAATTATAGACCAACAAGTAGATAGTTTAGAAAAGCTTGAATTCCTACCCAATGTAATTTCAAATTTAAAAAACATCTCAACAGAAACTGATTATGAATTTGTCATGGTAACCAACCAAGACGGTTTAGGAACAGCTTCTTTTCCTGAAGAGACATTTTGGCCTGCCCAAAATAAAATGCTTCAAGTCTTTCAATCAGAAGACATATTATTCGCGGACATTCACATCGACAAAAGTTTTCCAAACGAAAACCTTCCCACCAGGAAACCAGGCATTGGGATGTTAACAAAATACTTCAACGGAGAATATGATTTAGAGAATTCAATTGTCATAGGAGATAGATTAACCGATGTTGAATTAGCCAAAAATCTAGGTTCGAAAGCTATCTTAATGGGGAATTTAGAAGTTCCTGCTATCTTAGCTCCTTACGTTTGCCTGCAATGCGACAATTGGAATGATATTTACACTTTTTTAAGATTACCAGAGCGTAAGGTGAGTCATGATAGAAATACGCATGAAACAAAGATTCACATCGATCTAAATTTAGATGGAAAAGGTAAAGCTGATAATCACACAGGAATAGCCTTTTTCGATCACATGTTAGATCAAATCGCTAAACACGGAAATATTGATTTATCTGTTAAAGTAGATGGTGATTTACATATAGATGAACATCACACGATTGAAGATACCGGTATTGCTTTAGGAGAGGCTTTTTTATTGGCTTTAGGAAACAAAAAAGGAATACAACGTTATGGCTTCTTACTCCCAATGGATGATTGCTTAGCACAAGTAGCCATTGACTTTTCAGGTAGAAATTGGTTAGTTTGGGACGCTAAATTTAACAGAGAAAAAATTGGAGAAATGCCTACAGAAATGTTTTCTCATTTTTTCAAATCATTTTCTGACACTTCCAAATCGAATTTAAATATCAAAGCAGAGGGTGAAAATGAGCACCATAAGATAGAAGCGATATTTAAAGCTTTTGCTAAAGCAATTAGAATGGCAGTATTAAGAGATCAAAAAAATTTAGATTCTTTACCGAGTACCAAGGGATTACTTTAATTATTTATGTATTTTTGTCAAAATTAAATTTTATAACAAATGGGATATTCAGGCGCAGCATTTTTCATTATTTTATTTGCAATAGCATTCGTCGTTGGAGCTAAGCTTCAAAAAATTTACAAAGAAAGAGGCAAATAGCCTCTTTCTTTTTTTTACACCAATATTCCCTCATCTGTAAAACTAAAATATTTATTAGACGTAATTATCAAATGATCTAATATTTGAATATCCAATAGTTTTCCAATTTCTATAATTCGATTCGTTAAATTTTTGTCTGCTTGACTAGGTTGTATTTGACCAGATGGATGATTATGCGCCAAAATCAAGGACGAAGAAAGCTGTTCAATGGTTGATTTAAAAAGCAATTTCAAATCGACAGCTGTTCCTGCAACCCCACCTCTACTTAGACTTTCTAACTTAATTATTTTTGCAGCTCGATTTAAATGAATAATCCAAAATTCTTCATGATTTAAATCACCCAAATGTGGTTGCAAAATCCGAAAGGCATCTTTGGAACTTTTGATTGAATCTATTTCAACATTTGCCTCAAAATCTACTTTTCTTCTTCCTAGTTCTAATGCTGCCACCAAAAGTGAAGCTTTTGCCTTCCCTATCCCTTTGAACTTCATAAAATCAAATTGATTGAATCTAGACAAGGTTTTTAAATTCCCATCGATGGCAAAAAGCATTTCATTCGCTAATTCTATGGCCGATTTGTTAGGAATGCCTGAACCTATTAAAATAGCTAGTAATTCATCGTTAGCTAAAAATTCACGACCTTTTTGATGCAATTTTTCCCGTGGACGATCTTCAACACGGATATTAGAAATTTTTCTATTAGAGGTTTGGTAATTCATGGATGTATATTTCCACAAACATAAAGCTTAAAAAAAGAAAAACCCCGTCAATACGGGGTTTTATCAAGTACTTTATAATTTCAAATTAAGCCGCGATCTTATTAACGAATTTAGCTAATTTAGATTTTTGATTTGCTGCTTTATTCTTATGAATAATGTTCTTTTTTGCAAGCTTATCTAATGCAGATGAAACTTGTTTGAATAAATCTGACACTAAAGCCTTATCAGTACTTAATCTCAATTTCTTGATCAAAGTACGAGTAGATTTATGTTGGTAACGATTACGCAAACGCTTTGTTTCATTTGCTCTAATACGCTTGATTGCTGATTTATGATTTGCCATTATAATTAATAATTACTCTTTCTATAAAATTGAAATGCAAAAATAACTAATATGATTAATAATTACAATACCTACCACAAAAAAATACGACTATTTTTATTCTTTTTAACTATGGTTCCTACAAATATAAGTGCTAAAGTGCGCCATATCAATGCGATACCTTGGGGATTTTATGCTCACAAACGTATTAATCATTTAGCTGTATTTACATTACCTCATCCAATAAATCTATTTTACAGGCGACATTTACACGAAATCGAAGAATTAGCTGTCTTGCCAGATCAAAGACGTTATATTTTAGATGAGGAAGCCGCAAGACACTATATCGACTTAGATCACTACAACATTGACTCCATTAGAAATACTAATTGGCAACAAATCATTATAAAAACGCCAGAAGACTCGCTAACAAAACATGGAATTGTTGTGTGGCATATACCTATCGTTTACAAAAGATTAGTAAAAGCCTTTGTTGAAAAAGATAGTATTAAAATTATTAAACTTTCTGCTGAATTAGGTCATTACATTGGAGATGCACATGTTCCTTTACACACTACATCCAATTATGATGGGCAAAAAACAGGACAAAGTGGCATTCATGGTTTTTGGGAGTCACGAATTCCAGAAATACTAAAAGAGAACTTAGAAGATTGGCTTGGGGTAGCTGAATATATCCCATTTATTCAAAAAACTGCCTGGCAATGGGTCATAGAAAGTAATCAATATGTTGATATTTTATTATTAGAAGAAAAAAAAATCAACAAACAATTTAATCCCGCTAAAAAATATTCTTTTGAACAAAAAGCAGGGAATTTAATTAAAAATTACAGCCTCGATTACACAAAAGCCTATCATAAAGCTCTAAATAACCAAGTAGAATTAAGATTTCGAGCATCCATTAAGCATATCGGGGATGTTTGGTACAGTGCTTGGTTGGAAGCTGGTCAGCCAAATTTGGAATAAAATTTGCAATTTTGTAAAATGAAGATAGAAAAAGACATTCAATTAAAGCATGGGAAAGATGCTCCCGTTAAAAGATTTCATCCTTGGGTATTTTCTGGGGCTATTTTAAAACAAGATTCACATTTAAAAGATGGAGACTGGGTGAATGTACTTAGTGCTAAAAATGAATTCTTAGGATGCGGACATTTTCACAATGGAAGTATAGCTGTTAAACTATTGTCTTTTAGCAAAATTAATGATATTAATCAATTTTGGATTGAAAAATTTGAAAAAGCAAAAAACTTAAGAGATCAATTACAATTAAATCAAACCAACGCTTACCGATTAATTCATGGAGAAGGTGATTTTTGTCCTGGATTAATCATAGATGTATACGACAATGTCCTTGTATTTCAAGCACATACCATTGGAATGCACCTTTGTAGAAAGGAGATAACTCAAGCGCTTTGTTCTGTATTCGGAAAAGAAATAGTAGCTATTTACGATAAAAGTAAAGAAACTTTACCTACTGAGTATGCCACAAATTGCAACAATGAATATGTATTTGGAAATTCGGATGTACCACATCAAATTCTAGAAAATGGCGTAAAATTTTCAGTCAATTGGATTACAGGCCAAAAAACTGGATTTTTCATCGACCAAAGAGAAAACAGATTTCACTTAGGACAATTTGCCAAAGGAAAAACCATTCTGAATACTTTCTGTTATTCTGGAGGCTTTTCCATGTACGCATTGTTAAATGGTGCAAATAAAGTTATCTCCTTGGACGCATCGGCAAAAGCCATTGATTTGGTGAAAGAAAACATCAAAATAAATGGATTAGATAAATCCAATCATGAAGCCATTGTTGGAGAAACGTTACCTTATCTAAAAAACACAGAAGAAGAATTTGATATCATCATATTGGACCCGCCTGCCTTTGCTAAGTCTGTAGCTACAAAACACAAGGCACTTCAAGGATATCAAAAAATCAATGAATTGGCGATGAGGAAAATAAAAAAGAATGGACTTCTTTATACTTATTCTTGTTCTCAAGTTATCACAAGAGATTTGTTTTACAACATGTTAGTAGCAGCTGGTATATCAGTTGGCCGAGAAATTCAAGTCATACATCAAATGACTCAATCTCCCGACCATCCAATTAATTTATTTCATCCTGAAAGTAATTACCTCAAAGGATTTGTATTAAAGATAAGTTAATCAACAAATCTGAAAATTCTGTTCCAGCGGATTTTGCCAGAGAAAAGTCCTTTATTGGGATCTAAAGACATCCAAACAAAGACTGCTTTTCCTACGATATGATCTGCTGGGACAAATCCCCAAAAGCGTGAATCAGCTGAATTATGACGGTTATCACCCATCATAAAATAATAATCTTGTTTAAAGGTATAGGATGTTAATTGTTTACCATCCTTGTAAATCTTTTTACCATCTACTGTAATACCATCATTACCTTCGTATTTCTGAATCGCCTCAGCATAAATGGTAACATTTTTAGCATCTAAATTGATTGTCCATCCTTTTGCTGGAACTTGAATTGGACCCCAAAAATCACGATTGTATTTAAACATTGTTGTATCGTGTGGGAAAATATCTATAAAAGTTAAACCTTTAGGATCTTTGAATGAATTATAATCAAATGACTTTTTAAATTGTAAAGCATTGATTTCTTTGATTACTTTTTTACTTGTATTGATTTTGTAACCCACTAATTTGTTACTTGAATCAGCTAATGGCAACCAATCCGCTGATTCAAAACTTGCGTCTGGGGCATTTCGAATACCGTACTTATCAAAAAAATCATTATCCAATTCCTCTGTTGTTTTCATGTAAACAGGATGTTGCATTCTTTCTGGATTCTCAATCGCCTTATTATTGATATATACTTGTTGATCTCTTACTTCTAAAACATCGCCAGGGGTTCCAATGCATCTCTTCACATAAAATGTACGTAAATCAACTGGCGCATCTCCATCTTCTTCAAAATTAGGAACATTAAATACCACAGCATCTCCCCTTTTGACAGAAGTAAAACCAGGTAGACGATAAGTAGGTAAATCTAACCATCTTAAATAAGAAGGAATATTAGTAAACCATATCTTTTGATGTGTTAGGGGTACTTGCAATGGTGTTTTAGGAGTTCTTACACCATAATGCAACTTACTAACAAAGAGAAAATCGCCAACCATCAATGAACTTTCCATCGAAGGTGTTGGAATGGTATACGCTTCAAACAAAAAGAATCGGATTAATGTAGCAGCAATAACTGCAAACATAACTGAATCTAACCACTCTCTGAAGGCTGATTTTTGTTTAGGTTTTTTATTTTCTGGTTTCATTCAGTTGAAAATTATTTAAATAGTTATCGATTAATTCTTGTGATGGTTTATAAACATAGGGGTGTGGAAATCCACGATCTATATATTGTTGATCCTTCATATTGGTATATCTAAAATGACAAGACCATCTAATTTCATTATTCTTTATTTCTCCGGATTCATGTACTAACAAGGTTGAAAACAAAACAATATCCCCTTTTTTCAGGCTAGGTTGAACCATTGGAAAGGCATTTCTATCAAAATCAACTTCAGCAAATCCATTCCCGAAATTATTTTTCAAAGGTCCTAATTGATGAGATCCTGGATAAAAAATAACTGAACCATGTTCTGGTCCAACATCAATTAAAGGGAGCCAAATAACCACTGAATCTGAAGAAGATAACATTGAACCCCAATCTTGATGTAATGGTGTTTTATAAAAATGTTCAGATTTAGCTAAACTTGGATGATTAAAAAACAAAACAGGTCTTGTACACATGGTTGGTAGTTCAAGACCAATATCTTTCATCAAGTTGACCAAATCAGAATGAAAACCTAATTGATACAACTCAACTAAACCTTGTTGAATCATTTTTCCACAGGAAATAAACACGTCCAAATGCTCATTGAATAAGGTTTGCATTTGGGTTAAGTAATCTCCTTTAATTTGATAATGATCAAACTGAATTTGAAAAATCTGCTTAGCAGATTCATGCAATTTCTCAATCAATTTTTCATCAAAAAAACCAGGAATTACTACCAAACCATGTTGGTCTAATTCAGATTTAATTTCTTGAACATTGTACTTCATGTTATTCACCTTTAAGTAAATCATCCATACCTAAAATACCTTTCTTATCTTTTACCCATTCAGCTGCAATAACTGCACCTAAAGCAAAGCCTTCTCTACTAAAAGCCTCGTGCGTTATTTCGATTTGGTCAACTTTTGAAATATATTTTATGGTATGAGTACCAGGAATTGTTGATTCTCTTTGAGACCAAATTGCAATTTCATCAGATTGGGGAATTTCATTATTCACCCATGATTTTTTGTTGGGATATGCTTCAAGAATTCCTTCTGCCAAAGTGATAGCTGTGCCACTTGGTGAATCTTTCTTTTCTAAATGATGAATTTCGTTGGTATAAATATCATATTGGCTATGTCCTTGCATCAATTTGGCCAAAAACTTATTCAATTTAAAAAACAAATTAACCCCAATAGAATAATTTGAGGCATAAAAAAAAGTCGATTGGTGCTTTTGTGTCAAAGATTCCACTTCTGACTTTTTTTCTAACCAACCAGTTGTACCACAAACAACAGGTATTTGTTTTTCGATACACTTAATAATGTTTTGATAAGCAGAAGCTGGATTAGAAAATTCAATCGCAACATCCACAGAATCTTTGGTCAACAAATCTAATTCATGATTATTATCTATGTCTATTTTAGCTACTATTTCATGCCCTCTTTGCAAAGAAATTTTCTCAATTTCCTTACCCATTTTGCCATAACCAATCAATACAATTCTCATAACTTATTTTTTTAAATTAAAGGACAAAGTAAGTCCAGAAACTAAACTATTATTAATTGGATTAAAATCCAAAGCTGGTTTGATTTTTAGACTAATATCATCCGAAACATCAAACGTTTTTAAATGGGCACTCACATTCGCATCCACCACATTAAATGCCCAGGCAATAACAATCCCAATATAGGTATAATCTCTATTTCTTCTAAATCCATCATTGATACGTTTCAATTGATTTACATCTAAATCGCGAACAACGCCATCTTCATAAGGAACTGCCACGGTACTTGGTGGAACATAACTTGGATCATCAGAATGTGGTGAAACAATGTAATAATAATCCCTATATTTCATGTACCTCGAATGATTATAATTGGCAATCAAGCCTAAACTAACAAAAGCACCTACGACCAATGGCAACTTCCAATATTGACGATTATACAATTGCCCCCAACCAGGAATCATTAATGAATGTAATGTAGCTACCCTCGGAATAATTTTATAAGGTATTTTTTTATTTTTGACAACTACAGGAATCGATTGTATATCGGTTGAATCTTTAGTTTGTTGAACCGATTTGATTTGAAGCGAATCGACAGATTTATAGGCTTGAGCATGAAAACTCAAAATTATAAAAAAGACAAAAAAAAGAACATTGATATACTTAGACTGAAGAATCAACATATTTACGATTTCTGTAAAACCTTGATAAGTTTCATTAATTCATCTTTGGATTTGAAGCTTAATTTCACTTCTCCTTTACCATCTGCATTCACCTTCAGACTAACAGGAGAATTGAAAAAACTAGAAAACGCAGAAATGTAATTTTTCAAATCTGAGGAATCAATTGAATCTTCGCCTTTTTGATTTTTATCAGATTTATCCAAATTAGCTGACTGACGAACAGCATCTTCTAATTTACGAACTGACCATTCTTCTGAAATAGCTTTAAGAAACAAGGTATTTTGTAAATCAGAATCTTCTACAGGAATCAAACAACGTGCATGGCCCATTGATAATTTATTATCCCGAATTGCCACCTGGATAGCAGGAGGTAATTTCAATAATCGCATGAAATTTGTAACTGTAGAACGACTTTTTCCTACTCGAGAACCTAATTCTTCCTGTTTGAGATCACATTCTTCCATCAAACGTTTGTAAGAAAGAGCAATCTCAATGGCATTTAAATTTTCTCTTTGAATATTTTCAATCAATGCCATTTCGATCATTTGTTGATCGTCCGCTGTTCTTACATAAGCTGGTATTTTTACCAATCCAGCAATTTTAGAAGCTTGCAACCTTCTTTCCCCGGAAATTAATTGAAATTTACGAGGAGCAATTTTCCGAACCGTAATTGGTTGAATAATTCCTTGAATACGAATGGATTCAGCTAAATCGTTCAGTGCATCTTTTTCAAAAAATTCACGTGGTTGAAAAGGATTTGTTTCAATCAATTCCAAAGGTATTTCTTCCATCAAATTAACCGTATCAAGACTTCCAGCATAATCCGAAGCATGATGCGATTGAACTTTTTCAGAATCCTCTAAAAGAGCCCCTAAACCTCTACCTAAACCAATACGTTTTTTTGAATTTGATTCTTGCTTTACTGACATAATTTATAATTAACTAAACCGCTTGTAACAAACCGTTTTTAGTAATAATTTCTTTGGCTAAATTTAAATAACTGATGGAACCTTTACTCTCAGCATCGTGCAAAATGGCAGGAATACCAAAACTTGGAGATTCAGATAAACGAATATTCCTCGGAATAATTGTTTCAAAAACCATGTTTTTGAAATGTAAATTAACTTCATTAACTACTTGATTTGAAAGTCTTAAACGTAAATCATACATAGTTAATAAAATCCCTTCAATCACTAATTTAGTATTCAAGCGTGATTGAATAATCTTAATAGTATTTAATAATTTACCTAAACCTTCCAATGCATAATATTCACATTGTACAGGTATAATCACAGAATCAGCTGCTGTTAAACTATTAATTGTAATCAAACCTAATGAAGGAGAACAATCCATTATGATAAAATCATATTTATCTTTAATCGTAGATAAAGCTTCACGCATCTTACCTTCTCTATTCGTTAAATTGATCATTTCAATTTCCGCTCCTACTAAATCGATGTGAGATGGAATAATGTCTAAAAATGGGACTTCAGTTGGCAAAATACTTTCATCAACGGTCGCAATTCCCACCATACATTCATATATACTATGATTCACCTCTTTGGGATTCAAACCCAAACCCGAAGTTGAATTAGCCTGTGGATCAGCATCTATCAAAAGCGTTTTAAACTCCAAAGCAGCTAAACTTGCAGCTAAGTTAATCGCTGTTGTCGTTTTACCTACCCCGCCCTTTTGATTCGCAATTGCAATAATCTTTCCCATAGTATAATTTGATAAATATTCAGTCAATGAAATCAATTGACAAACATACAAAATATGTTTCACATCTTTTCGGAATTTGACCCTACTTTGATATAAATTTTAAGTTAAGATTTTGTGATAAAATTCTAATTTATTTAGATACAAAATTGTATCTTGTGTTTCATTTCAACAAACCTTTATGACTAAAACTACTACTACAACACATCCAAAAGGATTATATATGCTTTTCACTACAGAAATGTGGGAAAGATTTAATTTTTATGGAATGCGTGCATTACTATCTCTGTTTTTAGTAAATGCGCTTGCTTTTAAACAACAAGAAGCTTCTATTTTATATGGTGGATTCTTAGGATTGAGCTACCTCACTCCCATGTTCGGAGGCTATATATCGGATCGATATTTAGGAAATAGGAACTGTATTATTTTAGGAGGATTGACTATGTCTATTGGCCAATTATTCCTTTTCTCCTCTGCAAGTTCTTTTCAAAACGATTTAGATTTTGCCACCTTATTAATGTGGGGGGGATTGTTTTTCCTAATTATTGGAAATGGGTTTTTCAAACCCAATATTTCTTCCATGGTTGGACAATTGTATTCTAAGGGAGATAACCGTTTAGATTCAGCCTTCACTATTTTTTACATGGGAATCAATACCGGAGCATTATTGGGCATGTTAATTTGTCCTTTAGTAGGTGATGTGAAATTAGAAAATGGCGTTCGAGTGGTAGAAGCTTTCAAATGGGGATTTCTCGCCGCTGGAACAGCAATGCTAATTGGAACGGTTAGTTTCTACTTTTTGAAAAATAAATTTTTAAAAAACCCAGATGGAAGTGAAATAGGCTTAAAACCGACATTTTCAAATGTGGAAGATTTGAGTTCTGAAACTGAAAAGGCTGAATTTTCAACTTTATCTATTGCAATAACTTCAGCGTTATTTATAGGGTTGATTTTCATTTTTCACTTTCTATTTACAAGTGAAACCGCTAATATCATAAAGGATTGGATATACCCAGTCATCTATTCTTCTGGAATAAGTTTGGCATTTTTAATCATGACAGACAAAACGATTACTCCCATAGAAAGAGATCGGATTTGGGTCATGTATATTATTTCATTTTTTGTCATCTTTTTTTGGTCAGCATTTGAACAAGCAGGCTCTTCTTTAACTTTTATCGCTGACCAACAAACTGATTTACATTTATTTGGATTTGAATTACCTCCAAGTTCAGTTCAAAATGCCAATTCATTTTTCATCATAATTTTAGCATTTCCATTTAGTTGGTTATGGATGCGTTTACAAAAGCGTGGCATCGAGCCCAATTCGCCAGGTAAACAAGCTATTGGATTACTTTTGCTTGCTTTAGGTTATTGGATCATTGCTAGTCAAGTAAAAGATTTAGGAACAGCCAAAATGAATGTCATTTGGTTGATTATTTTGTATTTATTTCAAACAATGGGCGAATTATGCCTTTCTCCTATTGGACTTTCTCTTGTTGCCAAATTAGCCCCAAAACGTTTTTCTTCTCTTTTAATGGGAGTTTGGTTTTTAGCAAATGCAGCTGGATATGCCTTAGCTGGAACATTAGGAGCATTATTACCTGAAAACATACCTGGACAAACTGAATTCCCAAGTTTTGTAGGATTTGAGATTCATAATTTGTACGACTTTTTCATGTTATTCGTTGTTTTGGCTGGAGTAGCATCTGTTTTATTGTATTTTTTATCCATTGGCCCCTTAAAAAGAATGATGCACGGCATCAGATAATAATATGCACGGACCCGATCACCATTTACACGAAAAACATTTAAAAAGTTCCGATTTTCTAACTGATATAGTTATTGGAATGTCAGACGGACTTACTGTTCCTTTCGCTTTAGCGGCGGGATTATCAGGAGCTGTTTCTTCTGCCTCAATTGTTACGACAGCGGGTGTCGCTGAAATTGTAGCAGGTTCTATTGCTATGGGCCTAGGAGGTTATTTGGCAGGAATGACAGAAAAAGAACATTATGAAGCTGAATTAAAAAGAGAATACGATGAAGTTGAAAGAGTGCCAGAACGTGAAAAAGAAGAAATTCGCGAAGTTTTCGAAGATTATGGTTTAAGTCCAGAAGCACAAGAAATTGTCGTTGAATGTATTTCTAAAGACAAAGATAAGTGGGTCGACTTTATGATGCGCTTTGAATTAGGCTTAGAAAAACCAAATCCAAATCGAGCAAGAAATTCAGCCTTGACCATCGGAATTTCCTATGTAATTGGAGGTTTAATTCCTCTTGCACCTTATTTTTTCGTTGAAAATCCTGTTGATGGCTTAATTGACTCGGCTGCAATTACATTACTAGCATTATTTATTTTCGGCTATTTCAAAAGCAAAATCACGGAACAACAACCATTCATCGGAGCGTTAAAAGTAACCTCCATTGGTGCAGCTGCAGCAACTGCAGCATTTTTGGTTGCTAAATTATTTCAATAAGCCTTTACGGTGTCGTCTCCGCGTGAGTCGGCACCACCTTGAAGAACTCGATTGGGTAACACATAAATACCTTCTACTAATCCAATTCCGCCAACAGGGTTAAAACCATATCCTTTTTTCCCTAAACGATCTAGTTGTTCTGATGAAAATCGCTTCACTTCAAAATTCGATTTTTCAGGCTGCCATTGATGATGAAATCTAGGATATTCAACAGCTTCTTGCATATTCATACCAAACTCCAAAACATTTAATACTACTTGAAAAACACTCGTAATAATTGTAGAACCTCCAGGAGTTCCAACAACCATTTTCAATTGACCATTTTGTTCAATAATAGTGGGAGTCATACTAGAAAGCATCCTTTTTTGTGGTTTAATTTCATTGGCTTTAGAACCTATTAAACCATATAAATTAGGAGACCCTGGTTTCGCTGAAAAATCATCCATTTCATCATTCAACAAAAACCCTGCTCCTCCTACAAACACCTTACTTCCATAAGAATTATTTAAAGTCGTTGTGATAGAAACAGCATTTCCTTCACTATCTACAATGGAATAATGGGTTGTCTCTGGACTTTCATAGCCAGAAAATTCACCAGCTTTAATTGATGCACTGGGAGTAGCTTTATCAAAATTAATGTCCAACATTCGATTTCGTACATATTCATCATTTAACAACTCCTTGACAGGCACCTTCACAAAATCAGGATCACCTAACCATTTAGAACGATCGGCATAAACTCTGCGTTCGGCTTCTATTATAGTTTGAATCGTAGAGTCAGAATTTATACCCCATTTATTTAATGGAAAAGATTCAACCATTTTAAAAAGCTGTCCCAAAGCTATACCTCCACTAGATGGAGGAGGCATTCCAATAATTGTAAAGTCTTTGTATTTAGACAAAATGGGCTTACGCCATTTAGAATGATATTTATTCAAATCTTTTTGAGAAATCAATCCGTTTTTAGCCTTCATTTCAGCTACAATCAATTTGGCCGTTTCACCTTTATAAAATCCTTTCCTTTTTTTCAAAGCGATTCTTTCCAAAGATTTGGCTAAATCCATTTGAAACAAAGTATCCCCTTTCATCCAACCTGTTTCTTTCAATAGATAATTCTTACCAGAATTTTGCGAAAGAAAATCCGTTCTTTGTCTATTTAAACCCCTAGCCTCTTTCTCAGTTAAAACCACACCTTTGGCAGCAAGATCAATAGCAGGCTGAACAAGCGTAGCCCAAGCAAGCTTTCCATATTTTTTGTGCATTTTGACCATTCCATCTACAGATCCCGGGACACCAACTGAGAAAATACCGGTTTGACTTTTATCCGGAATCAAATCACCATTCTGATCTAAATACATATCTTTAGATGCTAATAGCGGTGCTTTTTCTCTAAAATCTAAGGTATTTACCTTCCCTTTCATATTCCTATAAACAAGGAAACCTCCACCACCTATATTACCCGCTGCAGGATGACAAACAGCCAAAGCAAAATTAACAGCCACTGCAGCATCAATGGCATTTCCTCCTTTTTTAAGAATATCAAGACCTATTTCACTTGCAATGGGGTGAGTTGTAACCACCATTCCATTCTTTGATTCAATTAAAGGTTTATTCGTAGGTTGGGCTAATAAAGAATAGGAAATTATAAAAAAGAAGAATAATAAATTTAATGAGGCTTTCAGATTAATCTTACGCATTTTAAAAATTAGTTGTTGAAAAGAAATTCAAATGTAAATTATATAGTTGAAAATCAAACTTTGCTATCCAAAAAATATAAATTAACTTTGTAATTATTTTAAGATTTTTCATTTAAAACAAATCATTGCAGTGGATATTTTCGAGAAAGTAGTTAAAAACATGGGGCCTATTGGTGCACATGCTCATTACTCACATCATTATTTTTCATTTCCTAAATTGACTGGAGAATTAGGTCCAAGAATGACATTCATGGGAAAAGAAATGTTGAACTGGTCTCTAAATAATTATTTAGGACTAGCGAATCACCCGGAGGTTAGAAAAGCTGACGCTGATGCAACTGCCAAATATGGCTTAGCATATCCAATGGGAGCAAGAATGATGTCTGGAAATACCAACGAACATGAGGAGTTTGAAAGACAGTTAGCTGAATTTGTAGGAAAGGAAGATGCCTTTTTATTAAACTATGGTTACCAAGGTGTAATGTCAATTATTGAATGTATGGTTGACCATAGAGATATCATTGTATATGATGCGGAATCACATGCATGTTTAATTGATGGAATTCGATTACATAAAGCCAAAATGGGTGATTACTACAAGTTTAATCACAATGATATGGATTCATTGAGAAAGAATCTAGAAAGAGCTACTAACAGAACAAAAGAAACTGGAGGAGGAATCCTTGTAATCACAGAGGGTGTATTTGGAATGTCTGGAAAGGTAGGATCTTTGGATAAGATTGTAGAAATGAAAAAAGATTTCGATTTCAGACTATTGGTTGATGATGCTCATGGATTTGGAACAATGGGTGCTAACGGAAGAGGTGTTGGTGAGCATTTAAATTGTACAGAGGGAATTGACTTATATTTTTCAACTTTTGCTAAATCCATGGCTGCTATTGGTGCATTTGTTGCAGCACCAAAAGATATTATCATGTATTTGAAATATAATATGCGTTCTCAAACTTATGCTAAGGCACTTCCTATGCCATTTGTAATAGGTGGAATGAAGCGATTGGAATTAATCAAAAAGCATCCTGAATTAAGAGAAAAATTATGGGAAAATGTAAAGGCACTTCAAAAGGGTTTAATAGAAAAAGGATTTGACATTGGAGAAACAACATCTCCAGTTACTCCAGTATTTTTACATGGAGATTATGACATTGCTGCTGTAACTACATTGGTTAGGGACTTACGTGAAAATATGGGAATTTTCTGTAGTATTGTCGTTTATCCTGTTGTGCCTAAAGGTCAAATTATGTTGAGAATCATTCCGACCTCTTCACATACAATAGAAGATATCAATTACACGACTGAATGTTTTGCAGAAGTTCAAAAAAGATTAAAAGCAGGATATTATAAGCAATAATTGTTCGTTTTAGGGGGATTTTAGTTTTTTTTTCACTTTTTTAACATTTTTTTATCTTTTTTGTACTAAATAATTTGCGAGCGTAAAGTTTTTTACTAAATTTCGCTTTATAAACGCTTCAAACAGCGAAAAAGACAATCTAATTTTTTTAAAACCTAAAAATTCAAATTATTATGAGCAGATTTGCAGAAGTAAAAGACCTAATTATGTCATTGGAATCAGATTTCGAAAAATTCTATGATAAAGGTAACCAAGCAGCAGGTACACGTGTAAGAGGTGGCTTACAGCAATTAAAAACTTTGGCACAAGAAATTCGTACTGAAGTACAAAACAAGAAAAATGCATCAAAATAGTATTATACTATTTTATACATAAAAAAGCCCGAAAATTTCGGGCTTTTTTAGTTTAGAACAGTACCGTATTCATTACCGAAGCAAGCCCATCTACCATTAATTTTCCTCTTTCTAATTCAAAAACTTGCGTTTTAATCTCAGCTGTATGTTTGCTTTCATTGATCGATTCAATTTCAAAAACGGCGTTATAGTTTTGCCCAACATATAACGGACGTTTAAACTCTGAAATTTGCTTTAAATAAACGCTTCCTTTTCCTGGAAAATCCATACCCATTACTTTTGAAAAAACACTTGATACCAAGGCTCCATGTATAATTGGTCGTTTAAACGGTGTAGAAGCAGCAAATTCTTCATCCCAATGCAACGGATTAAAATCCCCAGAAATCTTACAAAAATCATTTACTTGATTTTGAGTAAATGAAAATTCAAGAGTAAACTTATCCCCTATTTTTAACATATAATTTATTTAATTAAAATATTGAACCTAAATTTACCACAAAATTCAATATTTAAATGATTCATATTATTTTCAATCCTAATTCTGGTAGCGAAAGCTCTTCCAACAAAGATAAAATAATACATGAATTAAAATCAATACCAAATTCAGTACTACATTTTACGGAATACATCAACCATGCTAAGCAATTAACCTGCGAAGCAATTGAGCAAAATGCTGAAAAAATAATTGTCATTGGTGGCGATGGAACAATCAATGAAGTAGCGTCCCAACTTGTCAACCAAGAAATTCCATTAGGCATCATTCCTTTAGGGTCTGGAAATGGTTTAGCGAGACATTTAAAAATACCCATTAACTTCAATAAGGCATTAGAAAAATGCTTGTTGGGCACAGTTGTTGAAATAGATGTAGTTCATTTTAATGATAGGCCATTTTTTTGTACGGCTGGAATTGGATTTGATGCTGTTGTTGCACACCAATTTGCAAAAGGAAAAAAAAGAGGACTCATCAATTATATCAAATCAACATTTCAATCAGTTATCAAATATCAATCTATTCAAATCAATGATTTGTCAGAAAATAATCATGAATTATTCTCTCTAACTTTCGCAAACGCAAATCAATTTGGAAATAATGCATTTATTAGCCCATATTCTGATATTCAAGATGGGTTATTTGAGGTAATACAAATAAAACCATTGAATTTTCTTCAAATAGGCGAACTTGGAATCAGACTATTTTTAAAAAATATACCTGAACACAGTAAAGTAAAGATTGATTGTCAAAATGAATATTATTTTAAGACAAAAATTGGTACACTTATGCACTTGGATGGTGAAAATCTATTTATAGAACAGGAGGAAAACAAAATTAAAATTTCACCAAAATCTTTAAAAGTAATTATTTAGAGAGCCTCATTCTAATAATTCAAAATACTAAATCAACAATCTGATTATCAATGGCTTAAAAATAAATTAGAAAAATAAGACTATAAATTAGAAGAAAATTATCAAAAAAAAATTAAAAAAATATTCAAAAAAAATCTATTACTATTTTAAGTCAATCAACCTTTAAACACTGATAAAATTGAACAATTTTTAGTTCCAAATTTTTGTTCATTTTTTTTGCAAAAAAAAGTTAAAAAATATTGAATTTTAAATTTGCAAGGACATCGAATTTTACTATTTTTGTCTCCCCACTAAAGAAAAAAATTTCTAATTTCTTTCAAACAAAGGCTTATAGAATTTTTAATAATTAAAGCAATCTAGCAAATTAGTTTTTTGCAAGAATGTCGGTATTTTTTTGTTTTTTTTTAACTATTTTAATGCAAACTGAAGTAAAAGAATTGTGGAACAAATGTCTGATAATCATCAAAAATGATTTGTCAGATCAAAGTTACACAACTTGGTTTGCACCCATCGTTCCTCTTAAATTCCAGAATGATACTTTAACGATTCAGGTACCTTCTCAATTTTTTTATGAGTGGTTAGAAGAGAACTATGTATCTGTTTTAAGAAAAGCTATTGATTTTGCTATAGGAAGACATGGAAAATTAGAATATTCCATTGTTGTTGATAAAGGTGACCGTAAAAACCCTCCTTTGACATTTAATTTACCTACAGTAAATCAGCAAAACCATAAAAAAGAATATAACCAAGACAATACTCCTGCAAAAAGTCCGTTTCAAATCAAAGATTTAGATTCACTTGAATTAGATTCCTATTTAATTCCAAAATATACGTTTGACAAATTCATTGAAGGAGATTGTAATCGTTTAGGAAGGGCAGCAGGATTAGCTGTAGCTAACAAACCCGGATTAACCGCTTTCAATCCATTAATGATATATGGAGGTGTTGGTTTAGGTAAAACGCACTTAATTCAAGCTATTGGTAATCAAATCAAAGATCAGTATCCAGAGAAATTCATTTTATACGTTTCAACGGAAAAATTCACTAATCAATTTGTGAATGCAATCAGAAACAATTCCATTGAAGCATTTACCAATTTTTATTTACAAGTTGATGTTTTGATTATTGATGATGTACAGTTTTTATCAGGAAAAGAAAAAACACAAGAAACATTTTTCAATATTTTCAATCATTTACATCAATCTGGTAAACAAATCATTCTTTCCTCAGATAGAGCTCCTAGAGATTTAGTTGGTATGGAAGATCGATTATTGAGTCGATTTAAATGGGGCTTAACTGCCGATTTACAACAGCCCGACTTTGAAACGAGAATTGCTATTATTCAAAAGAAATTACAGGATGATGGAATTCAAATAGACATAAACGTTTTGGAATATTTGGCTCATTCTATTCAAACAAATGTAAGAGAGCTGGAAGGTGTTATTATTTCTTTGATGGCACAAGCTTCATTGACAAGAAAAGAAATTGATATAGAGTTAGCAAAATCCACCTTAAAAAGTATTGTAAACGATCAAGAAAAAGAATTAAGTGTTGAAAATATTTTAGATGCCGTTACAAATCATTTTGATGTGCATTTAGACACATTAAAAGGCAAATGCAGAAAAAAGGAAAATGTATTTCCGCGGCAAGTTGCCATGTTTATGTTGAAAGAGCTGACCAATTTACCACTTAAATCGATTGGTTATCACTTTGGAGGAAGAGATCATAGTACGGTAATTCATGCAGTACAATCTATTTCAGAAGCCATGGAATCAGATAAATCTGTAGAAAAAACAGTCAAAAAACTATTCAACAAATTCAATATTGCTACTCATTAAAAAAGCTTCTAAAATTTAGAAGCTTTTTTAATGAAACAATCAGAAGGAAAATTATTCTTCTGATCCACCTTCCTTATCCAATAGAACAGAATCATCACCTTTAATCTTTTCTTTGATTTTAGCTTCTAATTCTTCCATCAACTCTGGATTATCTTTAATTAAATCCTTTACAGCATCTCTTCCTTGTCCCAAACGGTTTCCGCTATAGGAGAACCAAGAACCTGATTTATCAATTACTCCTAAGTCAACTCCTAAATCAAGAATTTCACCTGCTTTAGAAATTCCTTCCCCATACATGATATCAAATTCAACCACTTTAAACGGAGGTGCTAATTTATTTTTAACTACTTTAACACGAGTTCTATTTCCTGTAATCGAGTCTGCACTTTCTTTTATTTGACCTGCACGTCTAATATCTAAACGAACAGAAGCATAAAACTTTAATGCATTACCACCAGTTGTTGTTTCTGGACTACCAAACATCACTCCAATTTTATCTCTTAATTGATTGATAAAAATACAGCAACATCCCGTCTTATTGATGGTACCTGTCAATTTACGTAATGCTTGAGACATTAAACGAGCTTGTAAACCCATTTTAGAATCGCCCATTTCTCCTTCAATTTCAGCCTTAGGAACTAATGCTGCCACGGAATCAATTACAATGATATCAATAGCACCTGAACTGATTAAATGTTCGGCAATTTCTAAAGCTTGTTCTCCATTATCAGGTTGGGAAATCAATAAATTTTTGGTATCAATTCCTAATTTCTCTGCATAGGTTTTATCAAAAGCATGTTCCGCATCTATAAATGCAGCTAAGCCACCTGCTTTTTGAGCTTCAGCAATACAATGCATTGTTAATGTTGTTTTACCAGATGATTCAGGACCATAAATTTCTACTACCCTACCTCTTGGAACTCCACCAATACCCAACGCTAAATCCAAACCTAATGATCCCGTAGAAATAACAGGCACATCCATCACTTTACTATCCGACAAACGCATTACAGTACCTTTACCGTATGCTTTATCTAATTTTTCTAAGGTTGTTTGTAACGCTTTTAATTTTTCAGAAGCAAATCCCTGCTCTTCACCTGATTGTTTCGCCATAATTTTATATTAATAATAGTATTGCTTTTTTAAGCCTAACAAAAATAAGGAATTGAACGTAATATTTTAACAAATAAATTGATAATCTAGCAACTAAATAATTAATTTAGAAGACGATATTTCAAATAATCCCTAAGTCTTTTGAAAAAGCCCTTTTTGCTCATTATCATTTTATTGATTTTTTCAAGTATCCATCCAATTAATGGGCAGCAAAGTAATGCTCTTCGCGCTGGGGAGTTCTTAAAATATAGAATACATTTAGGTTTTATCAATGCTGCTGAAGCCACCATCAAAACGAGTTATAGCCAAGTTCAAGTAAATCAGATTCCAAGTAGAAAAGTTGAAATAGAAGGTAAAACCGTTGGTATTTTAAACATGATTAGTCCTTTATTGGACTATTGGTCTGCTAATTTGGATGTAAAAACATTACTTCCTATCAAAACAGAATTAAAAAAGAGAGAAGGAAGATATAAAAAAGAGGAAAGTGTCTATTTTGATCAAGACAGTAATACTGCCAAGATTTATTCTAAGCAAAATGAACCTAAAGATAAAACCATAAGTATTCCAGCAAACACCGTTGACTTAATTGGAGGGTACTATTATTTAAGGAATAAAGATTTAAGTGAATTAAAAATTGGTCAAAAATTAAGTGCCAAAATATTAGTAGAAGGAGTCATTTATGAGGTATGGTTTATTGTCAAAGAATTCGAAACAATCGAAACCAAATTTGGTAATAAAAAATGTATTCGAACATCACTGGTTTTACCGAAGAATAATCTATTTGAAGATAAAGATGCCATTAGACTGTGGATAAGTCAAGATGAATTTCAAATACCTATCAAAATGGAAGTTAGTTTGAAATTAGGATTTTTAGGAATAGATTTAGAAGAATACAAAATCTTGGGAAGAAATATTTATTAATCCTTACTCAAAGCTTTCTTATATACTTCCAATACCCTCTTTCGAGCAAAATCATGATCAACAATTGGACTTGGGTAATTAAACTCTTGAAATTCAGGTACCCATTTTTTTATATAAAGTAAATCTTTGTCAAATTTCTGCGTTTGAAGATAAGGATTAAAAACACGGAAATAAGGTGCGGCGTCACAACCTGAACCTGAAGCCCATTGCCATCCACCATTATTGGCTGAAAAATCAAAATCCAATAATTTTTCAGCAAAATAAGCTTCGCCCCATCTCCAATCTATCAACAGATGTTTGACCAAAAAGCTTGCAACAATCATGCGAACGCGATTATGCATAAAACCCGTTGCATTTAATTCACGCATTCCTGCATCTACAATGGGATAACCCGTTTGTCCATTTTTCCACGCTTCAAATTCCTTCTCATTATTTCGCCATTGAATAAAATCATATTCCTTTCGAAATGATTTTCCCTCACTGATGTGTGGAAAATGGAATAAAATATTAAAATAAAAATCTCGCCAAATCAATTCATTTAGCCAAGTTTCTGATTTCCCTAAAGCCTTTAACACTAAAGTCCGAATGGAGATTGTGCCAAAACGCAAATGAACCGATAAATGTGAAGTTCCTGGTATGGCTGGGAAATCACGTAAATTCTGATAATTGAAGATCAAATCATCCTTGACTTCTGTTTCTGGAAAGGTAATTGTTGACTCTTTAAAACCTATTTCATTTAACTTCGGAATTTTAGACTCTATTTTAAAATAATTTGTTAAATCTTCAGATCTAAGTAAATTAATCGGACAACTTTGTAATTTCTCTTTCCATTTTCTTGAATAGGGAGTAAAAACGGTATAGGGTGTATTTTGACCAGATAAGACCTCATCTTTTTCAAATACTACCTGATCTTTAAAATGTAAAAATTCAATGTGTTTGTTATTTGCCCAATTAGCTACTTTAGCATCTCTCTCTTGAGCATATTTTTCATAGTCATGGTTGGTGTAAATCGTATCAATTTCATATTGATTTGACAAATTTTCAAAAACACTTAATGGTTCTCCGTAGAAAACTTGTATTCCTCCAGATCTCTTAGCTAATTTTTCAGAAAGATTTAGTAATGATTGATGAATAAAATGTACACGCGAATCACTTTTGTTTGTTAATTTATCTAAGATCAATGGATCAAAAATAAAAATAGGTAAAACAGGATTATCACCACTCAAAGCATGAAATAATCCAACATTATCCTCCAATCTTAAATCGCGACGAAACCAGAAAATTGATACTTTATTCATTCAATTTTAATAATAATTTACAAGTTAACTTAAAAGAATTATAATTGTTTCAAATAACACTTGACAAGCCCCCCTTGAAAAGTGTATATTTGTAGATTATAAAAATGAAAGAATTTTTTAATTTAATTAAAGGGTTAATATAATTTTGTTTTAACCTGAAATTTCAAACCCCAACCGAATGAAATTATCTGAATTCAGATTTGATTTACCTCAAAGTTTAATTGCACTCAATCCAACAGAAAATCGTGAAGATGCACGAATGATGGTGGTTAATCGTAAAGATAAAACCATTGAACATAAAAAATTCACGGATATTGTCGATTATTTTGGAGAAGGAGATGTTTTAGTAACCAATAACACCAAAGTATTCCCAGCAAGACTTTACGGAAATAAAGAAAAAACAGGTGCTCAAATTGAAGTTTTCTTATTGAGAGAATTAAATAGAGAGCATCGTTTATGGGACGTTTTGGTTGATCCTGCTAGAAAAATCCGTGTTGGCAATAAATTGTATTTTGGAGAGTCTGATCTAGTTGCTGAGGTGATTGATAACACCACTTCAAGAGGTAGAACAATTCGTTTTTTATATGATGGAGATCATGATGCATTAATGAATGCCATTCATGAATTGGGTGAAACTCCACTTCCAGACGAAATTCGATTCAAAAGAAAAGCTACAGAAGAAGATAGAGATCGTTTTCAAACGATTTATGCGGAACATGTTGGTGCAGTTGCTGCTCCTACGGCAGGTTTACACTTCTCTAAAATCATTATGAAACGTTTAGAGTTAAATGGAGCACAATTTACTCCTATCACTCTTCACGTTGGCTTAGGTACATTTAGACAAGTGGATGTAGAGGATTTGACAAAGCATAAAACTGATTCAGAGCATTTCATCATTGATAATTCAACTTGCGATTATGTCAATCAAGCCATTGACAATAAAAAACATGTTTTAGCCATTGGTACTACGGTAATGAAAGCCTTGGAATCATCAGTTTCAGCGAGTGGTCATTTAAAACCAATCAATAGTTGGACCGACAAATTCATTTTCCCTCCTTACGAATTTAAAATCCCAACGGCTCTATTAACCAATTTCCATTTACCAGAGTCGATTTTGTTAATGATGACTTCTGCTTTTGGAGGACATGAATTAATTCAAGAGGCGTATAAGCAAGCAATCAAAGAAAAATATCGTTTCTTTAGTTATGGAGACGTAATGTTGATCATCTAAATTTAATAAAAGGTTTGTTTTGAAGAAATATGCGATAATTGTAGCGGGTGGTACCGGTCAAAGAATGAATAGCACCATTCCCAAGCAATTTTTGACGCTTCAAGGCAAACCTATTTTATTTTATACCTTACAAAAATTCATCAAAGCGATTCCTGATATTCAATTGATTTTGGTTTTACCCAAAGATCAAATTGAAACATGGAAAACCATTTGTTCTAATCACTCAAATTTTGATGGACAAATACCGCATACCATTGTAGAAGGCGGTACAACTAGATTTCATTCTAGTAAAAATGGAATTGATTCTATATTTGAAAATGATGAAAGTATTGTCGGAATACATGATGGAGTGAGGCCATTTGTTTCGGAAAAAGCGATACAAAATGCTTACCAAAAGTCAGAAATTGATTCTAATGCAGTTCTTGCTGTATCTTCCAAAGATTCGATTCGAAAATGGAACTCAACAAGTAATTCATTTGAAGCAGTAGATCGAAATGAGATCAAAATCATACAAACACCGCAAGTATTTCGTTTGAGTAGTTTGAAAAAAGCATTTAATCAAGAATTTTCGGACTTGTTTACTGATGATGCTAGTGTGGTAGAAAAGACGGGAGAAAAGATCAATTTAATTGAAGGAAATTACGAAAATATCAAAATCACAACGCCTGAGGATTTACTTTTCGCAGAAAGTCTTTTGAGAAATTAACATGAATTATGAATAATTTTTGGAATTGGATTAGCCAAAGTATTTTAAAATATAAAGTCGCTATTTTGATAATTGTTTTAACAATTTCAATTGGCTTAGGATTTATTGCAAGCAAAATTCAGTTGAGTTATGAATTAGCCAAAATTTTACCAAAAACAGACGAACGTTTTCAATTATACGAATCGTTCAAAAAGAAATACGGTGAGGATGGCAGTATCATGGTTATCGGTTTAGACAATCCTCAGTTATTCAGTCCAAAAGAATTTGATGCTTGGAGAAATTTAAGCGAAGCGATCAAAGCCAAAGAAGGAATAAAAAATACCATTTCTGTCAATAATATCCCCGATATTTATCTCGATACATTAGAGAAAAAGTTTAAATCAAGACCTCTCTTTCAAAAAGAAAAAAAATCCACACAAGAAAACCTTGATTCTTTAAAAATCAAATTAGGTCGATTACCTGTGTATTCAGGACTATTGTACACGTCTGATTTAAAGGTACATTTGATGCTAATTTCCTTGGATCAAAAAACCATTAACAATAAAAATAGAATCAAGTTAGTTCGTGAAATAAAGCAGTTGGGAGATCAATATGCCCTAAAAACAGGCCATGAAGTTCATTATTCAGGAATGCCTTTTATTCGAACTGAACTGACAGCGCAAGTAACCAATGAATTATTTATTTTCCTTGGATTAGCCATTTTAGTCACATCATTGATTCTACTTTACTTCTTCAGATCTTTCAAGGTGGTTTTTTTCGCATTAATCATCATTATTATTGGGATTATTGCCTCATTGGCAACAATCGTATTATTTGGCTTCAAAATCACCTTGTTATCTGGATTAATTCCTCCTCTGATTGTTGTCATAGGAGTTCCCAATGTCATCTTTCTTTTGAACAAATACCATGAAACTTATATAGCTTCAGGAGATAAGGAATTTTCATTAAGAGAAAGTGCATCCAAAGTAGGTAGAACTCTGTTTTTGGCTAATTTAACGACATCCATCGGCTTTGGCGTATTCGCTTTTACTGGATCTGCTTTATTGGTTGAATTTGGGGTTGTTGCATCTTTGAATGTAATGCTCACATTTTTGGTTTCACTTCTTCTGATTCCTATCTTTTTTAGTTATTTAAATCCTCCGCAACAAAAGGATTTAGCACATTTTGAATCAAAGCGTGTCAACAAAATTTTGACCAAAATTGAAATTTGGGTATTTGCTCATCGAAAAGCTATCTACTCATTCGTGTTATTGCTTTTGGTCATTTCCATTTACGGTATAAGCCGAATTAAAGCCATTGGATTTATTGTAGATGATTTACCTCAGGAAAATGCCATTTATAAAGATCTAAAATTTATAGAAAAACACTTTCATGGAGTAATGCCCTTTGAAATTTCAGTTGATGCCTATCAGAAAGGAAAAGCATTAAGTCCTGAAATTTTATCAAAAATCAAACGAACTGAAAAACTAATTGAGAATTACCCAGAGTTTACCACAGGGCTTTCCTTGTTAACGGCAACAAAGTATTTGTATCAAGTTTATCGTGGTGGTGATCCCAAATATTTCAAGCTTCCTGGAATAGATGAATTAGGTAAACTAAAGGATTTTCAAAGTAGTTTAAACGGGAAAAATAATTTATTTGCTGGATTTATAGATGCAGATAAAAGATTTACTAGAATTAGTTTTCAGATGCAAGATGCTGGAACAGTTCGAACGAGACAACTATTTGATGAAATTCAACCTAAAATTGATTCCATTTTCAGAACAGATCCTGAAACGGGTGAGGTTTTGAAAGCTGGTGCACCAGGGACATATAAAGCAGAAGTGACAGGCAATTCTGTTATTTATGCCTTTCAAACGGAGTATTTACAAACCAATTTAATTGAAAGCACCATTACCGCCATCGGACTAATTTGTATTTTAATGGCTCTATTATTTAGAAGTTGGAAAATGGTTTTAATTTCAACACTTCCGAGTTTAATTCCCTTAATCATTACAGCAGGATTAATGGGCTATTTCAACATTGCCTTAAAACCGAGTACCATTTTAATTTTTTCAATCGCCTTTGGTATTTCCAGTGATGGTACCATTTATTTCCTTACTAGGTACAAAGAAGAATGGTTAAAAAATGATTTTAACATTCAAAAAGCTGTTCAAATTACCATTCAAAAAACAGGGGTATCCATGTTTTACACAGCATTAATCTTATTTTTTGGATTCTTTATTTTCACCGCCTCGACTTTTAAAGGGACACAAGCATTGGGCGTATTAGTATCCGTAACTTTGTTAATGGCCATGATTTGTAATTTAATTTTATTACCTGCTTTTTTAATGGCATTGAATAAAAAGGAAGCAAAACAAATCTTAGAAGACTAATGAATATGGATGATGAAAAATCGGAATCAATATATACCATATCATTTTGGTTATTGTGTTTAAGCAATTTCTTATTCTCAGCTAGCTTCTCCATGATTATTCCTGAGCTACCAGATTATTTGGCTAGTTTAGGTGGTAAAGAATACATCGGATACACGATTGCTTTGTTTACTCTGACGGCAGGATTAAGTAGACCATTTTCAGGCAAATTAACAGATCACATTGGTCGAGTGCCCATTATGGCATTTGGTTCGATCGTTTGTTTCATTATTGGAGGCTTATATCCATTGATTCACACAGTTCAAGGTTTTTTATTTCTGAGATTAATTCATGGTATGTCTACAGGTACAAAACCTACAGCCACTGCAGCTTATGTAGCAGATATCATACCAGAAAATAGAAGAGGCGAAGCTCAAGGAAGTTTAGGAATCTTTACTGCTACGGGTATGTCGATTGGGCCAGCTATAGGTAGTTTTTTAGCGGCAAAGTTTGGATTGGATATGATGTTTTGGATATCCTCACTTTTTGCATTAGCCTCTATTGCAATTTTAATGAGATTAAAGGAAACGCTTCCCAAATCGATGAAGAGCAAATTTTCACTTAAGCTCTTTAAAATTGGTTGGTCTGATGTATTTGAACCCAAAGTGCTACCTGTTTTTTGGATCATGTTATTAATTTCTTTTGCTTCAGGAGTGGTAGTAACACTTTTACCAGATACCTCTAAAAATATTGGTTGGACCAACAAAGGCCTATATTTCACTATTTACACTATTGCTTCCATCGGAGTTAGATTTTTCTTTTCCAAATTATCTGATAACATTGGTAGAATTCCAGTAATTCAATATTCCAGCTTATTGCTTGCTATTTCCATGTTTATTTTGGTTTTACAACCGAATACATATACGCTTGTCATATCTGCTATTCTATTTGGTATAGCTTGGGGATTCAACACTCCTACCCTTGCAGCGTGGACCAATGATTTAGGACACTCAAACCACATGGGAAGAGCAATGGCTACAATGTACATCGCTTTAGAAATGGGAATTGGCTTAGGTGCTTATATTGCGGGATTTATTTATCAAGGTAAATCAAGCAATATTCCTGTACCTTTTTTCATTTCAGGAATGTTAGCTTTATTTGCATTTATTCTATTAGCAAGTAGAAGAAATAATTGGACACAAAATGGAATTTAAAGAATACTTAACAAGTAAAAAAATTGATGCCTTGTCTTTTGAACAAAACGATGAACAGCTGTTTCTTGTTTGGAAAAAAGAGTTTGAATTAATGCATGCATCAAGTTTTACTGATCAGAAAAAATTTCAAATTAATCGAATCCGAAGAAAATATCAGCTGATTAATCCGCTTTAATTGTTATTTCAAAGGCCAAATACTTGACTATATTTAATATTTCATATAAATATTTAAATATTACATTCAATTGATTCTGAGAAATATACAAATTAGAGAAATTTGCAATTCCAAAATTTAATCAGATGCAATCAAGTGAATTAGAAAAATTGTTTCCCAATGCCAATGATATTCCAAAGGAATATGATTTAATAAAACCGATCGAGCAAAAGGAATATTTAGTCAATGGAGAATTACGTCAATGGTCAGGAAAGACTCAAGATGTTTGGTCTCCCATTTATGTAAGAACAGAAAAAGGCTTGGAGCAAAAGCGAATTGGTTCCTACCCTATTACTGACGCAACCGATGCCATGGAAGTGTTGTACGCAGGTGTAAAAGCTTATTCCAACGGTAGAGGTGAATGGCCTTCTATGAGTGTTTCTCAACGCATTGAATGTGTAGAGAAATTTACTCAAAAGATGATTCAAAAAAGAGATGAAGTCGTAAAATTATTAATGTGGGAAATTGGTAAATCATTGACCGACTCGCAAAAAGAATTTGACCGTACAGTTCAATACATTTATGATACGATTGGTGCTTTAAAAGATATCGATCGTACATCTTCTACTTTTGTGATAGAGGAAGGTATTATTGGTCAAATTAGAAGATCTCCATTGGGAGTAGTACTGTGTATGGGACCATTCAATTATCCATTGAATGAAACTTTTACCACTCTAATTCCAGCATTGATCATGGGTAATACGGTATTATTCAAACCACCGAAACACGGTACCTTATTACATTACCCTTTATTAGAAGCATTCCGCGATTCATTCCCAGCTGGTGTCATCAATACATTGTATGGACGAGGAAATAACATTATTCCACAATTGATGGAATCGGGAAAAATAGACGTTTTGACTTTAATTGGTTCTTCCAAAGTGGCAGATAAATTAAAGAAAATGCACCCTAAAGTAAATAGACTAAGAGCTATTTTGGGATTGGACGCTAAAAATGCAGCAATCATTACTGAAAGTGCGCAATTAGATGTGGCTATCAATGAATGTTTATTAGGTTCATTATCTTTCAATGGGCAAAGATGTACGGCAATTAAAATCATATTTGTACATAAAAGTTTAGCCGATGCGTTCAACAAAGGATTAGCTGAAAAAATTGAAGCGCTTAAATTAGGAATGGTATGGGAATCTGGTGTACAAATCACTCCATTACCAGAACCAAACAAACCTGCCTATTTAAAAGAGTTGATTGAAGATGCCAAATTACACGGTGCTTCGGTAATCAATAAACATGGCGGAGAGAACTTTAAATCTATTTTCTTCCCTGCTTTATTATACCCTGTAAATAATAAAATGAAAGTTTGGTCGGAAGAACAATTTGGACCTGTAGTCCCAGTGGTACCTTTTGAAGATATTTCAACTCCAATTGATTATATCCATGAATCATCCCATGGACAACAAGTGGCCATTTTCGGAACCGATGTGAATCAAATTTCTGAATTAATAGACGAAACGGTGAACCAAGTTTCTAGGGTAAATATTAATGCTCAATGTCAAAGAGGCCCAGACTCCTTCCCTTTCACTGGAAGAAAAGATTCTGCCGAAGGAACTTTGAGTGTTACGGCAGCCTTGAGATCTTTCTCCATTCGTACGGTAGTAGCAACAAAAGCCAATCAATTAAATAAGGATATTGTAAATCAAATTGTTGAAAATCAACAATCTAATTTCTTATCTACGCGATTTATATTGTAAAGGTTTATTTTAGGAATGTAGAATTAAGAATGTAGAATTAAGAATGTGATTTAATTTTACATTCTTAATTCTACATTTTACATTTCGAATGCCAGCCAAAAAGCCTATTTTTGTAGCTTAATAAAACCATTCGAAATATATCATGAAATCCATCATCAGATCCATCATTCTATTAAGTATTGTCAGTGCCTGTACCACTTTGAATCCATTTACTGGACAAAAAACTTTAGGAGTAAGTAATCAAGAATTATTTCCCATGACTTTCCAAGAGTATGATAAATTCTTGACGGAAGCGAAAGTGATAAAGAATACCAAAGAAGCTAAATCAATTGATAAAGTAAGAGAAAAATTAGTGGTAGCAGCTCAATTGTGGTTAAGCAAACATGGTTATCCAGATTATTTAAAAGATTATAAATGGGAAAGTAAATTGGTTGAAGATAAAGCCGCCAATGCTTGGTGTATGCCAGGAGGAAAAATTGTGTTTTACACAGGTATTTTACCGATTTGTCAAACCGAAGCTGGAATTGCTACTGTAATGGGGCATGAAATTGCGCACGCATTAGCCAATCATGGAGGCCAAAGAATGAAAGCGAGTACTTTCCAACAATATGGAGCAATGGCCCTTGGATTAGCAACTGCCAATAAAGACACAACGACTCAAAAAACTTGGCAACAATACTATGGCATAGGAACCAATATTGGAATCATGTTGCCTTTCAGCAGAAGCCACGAATCTGAAGCAGATAAAATCGGATTAACCCTCATGTCAGTTGCTGGATACCAACCCGAAGAAGCCATATCTTTTTGGGAAAGAATGGATAAATTAAGCGATGGCAGTCAAGCACCACCAGAATTTTTAAGCACCCACCCTTCTCATGAAACAAGAATCAGTGCCATTAAAGCTTTAATTCCTCAGGCAAAAGAGGAAGCAAAGAAATTGGGAGTTGGTTTGAAGTAAGAGAGGTAAGAGGTAAGAGGTAAGAGGTAAAAGCCTCTTTTCTCTTTTCTCTTTTCTCTTTTCTCTTTTCTCTTTTCTCTTTTCCTATTTATTTCAAAGCTAATCGCTGACTTTTTACCGTTGAATCTGTAATGTATTCATCGTAAGTCATTAATTTATCTAAGTTAGATTTAGCGCCTAATTCAATAACTCTGTTCGCTACGGTATTGGTTAATTGATGATCATGGCAGGTAAATAACATGGTGCCATTAAATTCAATCATACCATTATTTAAAGCAGTAATAGATTCCAAATCCAAGTGATTGGTAGGTTCGTCAAATAATAAGACATTGGCTCCTGAAAGCATCATTCTTGAAAACATACAACGTTGTTTTTCTCCTCCTGAAATCACAGTACATTTTTTCAACGCTTCGTCACCTGAGAATAACATTCTACCTAAAAATCCACGGATGAAACTTTCGTCCTTTTCCGTAGAATATTGTCTCAACCAATCCACTAAATTCAATGAATCATCTTTGAAATAACTAGCATTGTCATTAGGTAAATAAGTTTGAGTAGTCGTAACTCCCCATTTATATTCACCAGAATTAGCTTGTCTTTCACCCATTAAAATATCAAATAATGCTGTTATCGCTAAAGAGTCTTTGGCAAGAAAAGCTACTTTGTCACCTTTATTGATGGTAAAAGATAAATTTGAAAATAGAACAACCCCTTCTTCAGTGGTAGTAGATAAATTTTCAACACTTAATAATTGATCACCTGCTTCTCTTTCTGGCTTAAAATTAATGAATGGATATTTTCTTGAAGAAGGTTTGATATCATCCACCTGTAATTTATCCAACATTTTTTGACGAGAAGTCGCTTGCTTCGACTTCGCAACGTTGGCAGAGAAACGGCGGATAAATTCTTCTAATTCTTTTCGTTTTTCATCCGTCTTTTTGCTTTGGTCTGCTCTTTGTCTAGCAGCTAATTGAGATGACTCATACCAAAAAGTATAGGTACCACCATACAATTGAATTTTACCAAAATCTAAATCTGCAATGTGCGTACACACATTATCCAAGAAATGTCTATCGTGAGAAACAACAATTACGGTATTTTTAAAATTCTGTAAATATCCTTCTAACCAAAGAATAGAATCGATATCCAAGTTATTGGTTGGCTCATCCAATAATAATATATCTGGATTTCCGAATAAGGCTTGTGCCAAAAGCACTTTTACTTTTTCGGAACCATTTAAATCCTTCAATAAGGTATAATGACTTTCTTCTTTTATTCCTAAACCACTTAATAAGGTGGCTGCTTCTGATTCTGCTTCCCAACCATTTAATTCAGCAAACTCTGCCTCCAAATCAGCTGCTTTGTTACCATCCTCTTCTGTAAAATCTTCCTTCATATAGATGGCATCCTTTTCCAACATCAAATCATATAGGCGTTTATTACCCATAATAACCGTTTGCAAGACAGGAAACTCTTCAAATTCAAAGTGATTTTGCTTCAGGATAGACATCCTTTCACCTGGATTCATAGAAACAGATCCCGTTTGAGATTCAATTTCCCCAGATAATATCTTTAAAAAAGTGGACTTCCCTGCACCGTTTGCACCAATTAAACCGTAGCAATTACCTTCAGTAAATTTGATATTTACTTCTTCGAATAAAACCCTTTTCCCAAAGCGTAAGGAAACATTTGAAACCTGCAACATATTTGTCTATGATAAATGAAGGTGCAAAATTACTCATTTTGAAGCTAGAAAAAAATCATAAATTATATTCCATTCCCATATTTTTTTTGCAATTTCATACTTTGTTGAAAATATAATTTCATTTTGCAAGAAAATTTATCCTCATTTGAACAGTCAAAAAAGCATCATTTGTTCTTTAAAGCAACAAATGAAGGGATTTGTTATTCTAAAAAAAGTACAAAATGGCAAGATGAGGTTTTAGAAAATCAAGCTTTGTTAAATTGGGATAAAATTGATCAATTCGACCAATTTTTAGCAGAAAATGAAATAAACAAACAATTTGTTTTTGATATCACGATTGAAATAATCAATTCTTCCTTTCTATTATTACCAAATGAATTCAATTCGCCGCTTTATCAATTGAGTTTTTTAGAAAAAGCATTGGGTTCAAAAGAAACAATTGGTAAGGAATTGCATGAGCAAATCTGCAGTAAAGAAGAATCAATTTTGCTTTTTTTAGTAAAAAGTGATTGGAAAGACATTTTTTCATTTAAATTCCCTTTAGCAAAAATCCACTATGAGCATATTTTTGCTAATCTAATAAATTCACACAATCGGTTTTTGCGAAGTCAATTGAATATTTATTTAATGAATCAGTGGGCATTTATCATTTGTCGAAAAAATGGCAAATTACAAATCGCTAATGCATTTGAATACCATTCAAGCATTGAATTGGCATTTTATATACATTCTATTAGAGAATCTTTTGAACTTGTTTGGAATAACGATTTAATTCAAATTGCAGGCCCTGAAGCAAATAATATCTCTCTCGTTGAGTCTTTACAAGCCTTAAAGATTCCAATTTCCATAAAATGAAAACAAAAAAAACGGCCTTTTTCCCAGGTTCCTTTGATCCTTTCACGAAAGGACATGAAGATATTGTTTTAAGAGCTTTGGCTCTATTTGATGAAATTATCATTGGTATTGGTCAAAACTCTAGCAAAGCAAGGTATTTCCCTTTAGACAAAATGGAAAAGTACATCGCAAAAACGTTTGAAGGAAAGCCTGTAAAAGTAGTAACCTATCAAAATTTAACAGCAACTGTAGCAAAAGAGGTAGGTGCAAAATTTATTATCAGAGGATTAAGAAATACCACAGATTTTGAATATGAAAACTCTATTTCACAAGTAAATAGACATATCAATGGTGAATTAGAAACTGTTTTTTTGATTACATCGCCCCATTTAGCGCCAATCAGCTCTACTATTATCCGCGACTTACATCGTTATGGAACGAGTATTGATGAATATTTACCTTATCAATTAGAAGACTAAAGCAATTCAAAATTTTGAATGACATGACGAATAGAACTGTAAGTATTCGTTAAGCATTTGTTCATTTCCTTTTTTGACAACCATTCCACTTTTTCAATACCTTCCTCTTTTTGTGGAATTAATCGTTCTGTGGAATTTGTAGACATCAAATACCATTTGGTTTTCTTAAGAATTCTTTGGTCCTTTTGAGAATAAGTATGATAAGTGGTACAAAGTTTATGTTTTAATTCTGCTCTAACATTACATTCTTCTTCCACTTCTCTAACCGCGGCCTTTTTAAATTTTTCAAATTTCTCCAATTTGCCTTTGGGCAAGTCCCATTTGCCAAAACGGTAAATCCAAAGTAATTTATTTTCGTTGTTAAGAACTACTCCACCAGCCGCTTCAATGACTGTGTAGAGTGAACATATTTTATTTTTAAATTCTTTGATGTCCTTTACTAAAATATATAGAGAATTAAAATTGAGCGATTTTTTGGAATGTAAATGATTAAACAATTTCTCTAATTGATCTAAACTTAAATTAATCAAACAAGTGTGTCCTTTAAAATTCTCTAGTTTAAGTGTCTCCAAACGAGCATCCACAATTAAATCAAAATCCTCATCATGTACTAAAGGTTTTTTCTTAGAAACACTAATAATTCGAATCGGGCGATCGTCAATAAATAATACCATTCGGGATTTTTTCAATAAATTAGGCAAAAATAGAATTAATTACTGAAAGATAATTCGAATAGACTATTTTTGTAAGGATTATTCAACAAATACATCAAAATGGAAAACATTACAATCTCACAAGAAGTAGCCAATCATTTATTAAACATCAAAGCCATCCAATTAAGACCTGATGAACCTTTCAAATGGGCTTCTGGATGGAACTCCCCTATTTATTGCGACAATCGCATCTCATTGTCCTTTCCAGAAGTTAGAACTTACATCAAAAATTGTTTATCTGCCGCTGTCAAAGCTTATTATCCGCAAGTAGATTGTATTGCAGGCGTTGCAACAGCGGGAATTGCGCAAGGCGCGTTAGTAGCCGATTATCTAGACTTACCTTTTTGCTATGTACGACCTGAACCAAAAAAACATGGTATGGGAAATCAAATTGAAGGTAAAGTTACCAAAGGCCAAAAAGTAGTTTTAATTGAGGATTTAATCAGTACTGGAGGTAGTAGTTTAAAAGCCGCAGAAGCGCTTATTAATGAAGGAATTGAAGTTTTAGGTATGGTTGCCATCTTTTCTTATGGATTTGAAATTGCAGATCAAAATTTTAAAAATGCCGGTATTCCATTTTATACCTTATCGAATTATGATTCTTTGATTGAAGAGGCTGTCAAATTAAATTATGTGACAGAATCTCAATTAGTTACCTTACAGGATTGGAGAGTAAATCCATCTGAATGGAGAAAATAAATTAATTCAGTTTATATCGGTGACCTGGAATAGCTTTTATTACACCTTGAAATTCCAAATTCAACATGATAAAAGCTATTTCAGACACAGATTTTTGAACTTTCCATGCCAATTCATCCAAAGGGAGTTCGCCATTTTGACGCAATTGAGATAAAATTGTCGATTCTAATTCCGTAAAACGATCATAATTAAATTCCATTAATTTAGTTTGATTCGCAGAAGTAGTTTGACTCCAATTTAAATGTTGAGCTAAACTTTCCCAATTGGTATAAATATTTGCTTGATGTTTGGCAATAAGTTGATTACAGCCCTCTGAAAATGTTTTATCTAAATTTCCTGGGACAGCAAAAACTTCTCTGTGATAATTATTGGCATATTCGGCAGTGATAAGCGCTCCGCCTTTTTTAGCTGCCTCTACCACAATAGTAGCATCAGTCATTCCTGCAATAATTCGATTCCGAAGCGGAAAATACCTTGAATCCGGTTTTTCATGAATGGGATGCTCGGAAATCAATGCACCCAAATCCATAATTTTATCAATGTATTTCTTGTGTTCATAAGGATAAATAAAATCAAAGCCACCTGCCAAAACAGCAATATTGGGAATATTATTTTCGATACAATATTGATGCATACTAATATCAATTCCATAAGCTAAACCACTGACAAAGACCACATTTTGAACTTTTGATTGCAGAACTAATTCCTTGGTAACTTTTTTTCCATATTCTGTAGCTTTACGTGTACCAACCACAGCTAGCATTTTAGCATGATTTAATTCATTGACTCCTTTGGAATATAATAACAATGGAGAATCATATAAATACTTTAAACGACTAGGATAAGAATCATCTAAATAGAAATTCACATCAACTCCATTTTTCTGACAATTTAGATAAATCTCTTCGGCAAGAATTCGATAAGATTTATGATGAATTTCTTGACTGATTGTTCTAGAAATATTCGGTATTTTCTCTAAATATTTTGCATTGGATTGAAAAATTGCTTCTGCAGAACCAACATAGGAGATTAATCTACGAGCACGAATATCACCCAATTGAGGAATTAAAGTAAGTGCTATTTGTAAAATTTTGTTTTGATCAGTGGGAGGCATTATATTGAATTTATTGCCCCAAGGTATTAAATTATTCCCCTAAATCATTGCGAATAACTTGTAAAAAATCACGAATTTCAGTTAGTTGATAAATTAAGCTATTATTTTCATTTTTAGGTACACCTTTGTTGTTAATTGCTAATTTTGCACCTTCAATGGTTAATCCTTTTTTATCGATTAAATCCACTAACACCTGTATTTTCTCAATATCAGAAGGAGTATATTTTCGAATACCACTGGATCTTCTTTTAGGCACTAAATGAGGGAATTGCGTTTCCCAATACCTGATTTTAGAAGTTTTGATTCCAAATAAATTGGCAACTTCAGAAATTAAATAATATTGCTTGTCGAATTCCATACCAAAGAATTAAAATAATGAAAGCTCCAAAATCAAGAATTCAGATAAAATACACTAATTTTGTACTCCATTTGCTTAAAAACAAATAGGAATAATCAAATTTACCCATTTTTTTCAAACTTTACCCAATGACCTCACCGGAGATCCGCCAGAAGTTTTTAGATTTTTTTAAATCAAAAGGACACCTTATCGTACCTTCAGCACCATTAGTGGCTAAGAATGACCCTACCCTATTATTTAATAATTCAGGTATGGCTCAATTTAAAGACTTTTTCTTAGGAAATGGGACTCCACCTTCTAATAGAATAGCAGATACTCAAAAGTGCTTAAGGGTTTCTGGAAAACACAATGATCTTGAAGATGTAGGATTTGACACCTATCATCATACAATGTTCGAAATGTTAGGTAACTGGTCATTTGGGGATTATTTCAAAAAAGAGGCATTAACCTGGTCTTGGGAGTTATTAACCGAAGTTTTTCAATTACCCAAGGATCGAATTTATGTGTCTGTTTTTGAAGGTAATGAACAAGATGGTGTACCATTTGATCAAGAAGCCTTTGACATTTGGAAAAATATAGTTGGTGAAGACCGAATTATTTTTGGAAATAAAAAGGATAATTTCTGGGAAATGGGTGAAACTGGGCCTTGTGGGCCTTGTTCAGAAATACATATTGATTTAAGAAATCAGGATGAAGTTGATAAAATTCCTGGAAAATCATTGGTAAATGCCGACCACCCTCAAGTGGTAGAAATTTGGAACAATGTGTTTATGCAGTTTGAAAGAATGGCGGATGGCTCTTTGGTTCCATTGCCTTCCAAACACGTAGATACGGGAATGGGCTTTGAGCGTCTTTGCATGGCGATTCAAGGCAAACAATCGAATTATGATACCGATGTTTTTCAAGGAACTATTCAATTCATCGCTGAAAAATGTGGTAAAAAATACGGAGAAGAAAAATGGGCTGATATTTCTTTGCGAGTAATTGCGGATCATATCCGTGCTATTGCTTTTTGCATTGCAGATAGTCAATTACCTTCAAATGCCAAAGCTGGATACGTTATTCGTAGAATTTTACGCCGTGCTGTTAGGTACGGATATACCTATTTAGGCTTCAAAGAGCCCTTTTTACATAGCATTGTACCACTTTTAGCACAACAATTCAAAGGTGTTTTTGATGAATTAATTTCACAAGAAGCTTTTGTAGCAAAGGTTATTTATGAAGAAGAGATTTCCTTTTTAAGAACGCTTTCTACTGGTCTAATTCGTTTGGACAAATTAATGGAAGCGAGTAAAGCAAAAAACCAAAGCATTCTTTCTGGAGATGATGTGTTCGAATTAAACGATACGTATGGGTTCCCTGTTGATTTAACTGCTCTAATTGCTCGAGAAAATGGAATGGATATTGATGAGCCTGGATTTAACAAAGCTTTATTGGAGCAAAAAACACGTTCCAGAAAAGACGCAGGTGCAAGTGCGGAAGATTGGGTAATTGTACGTGAAAGCGATGAAGTGAAGTTTGTAGGTTATGATGAAAATCAAACGATTACTCAAATTACCAAATATCAAAAAGTTCAAAACAAGGCTGGAATTCAATACAAAGTTATTTTAGAAACTACTCCTTTTTATGCTGAATCTGGTGGACAAGTGGGTGATACAGGTACATTGTACTTCAAAAAATCAGGAATAAGTATTCAAATTTTGGATACCAAAAAAGAAAATGATTTAATCGTTCATTGGGTTTCTGATTCGAAAATTGAGCAAGTAGCCAATGAAGATGAAATTATTGCTCAAATAGACTCATTGAGGAGAAGAGCCATTACTCATAATCACAGCTCTACTCACTTAATGCAAGCTGCTTTACAAGAGGTATTAGGTTCTCATGTGGCGCAAAAAGGTAGTTTAGTAAATGAAGAAATATTACGTTTCGATTTCTCGCACTTCCAAAAAGTAAGTAATGAAGAAATCAAGCAAATTGAAGAAATTGTTAACCGAAAAATTGCAGCCAATATTCCATTGTTAGAGGAAAGAAATGTACCTATCGCTCAAGCAAAGGAAAAAGGGGCTATGGCCTTATTCGGCGAAAAATATGGCGATTTTGTTCGAGTAATTACCTTTGATAAAGAATTTTCTGTGGAATTATGTGGAGGAACGCACGTGCCTTCTACGGGTGAAATTGGCTTGTTTAAAATCATCTCAGAAAGCTCTGTTGCAACAGGTGTTCGAAGAATTGAGGCAATTACATCTCAAAAAGCCTATCAATTGTTGAGCGAGCAAGAAGCGCTTTTGGATCAAATCAATGAATTATTGAAATCACCAAAAGATATCATTAAAGCTCTATCTAGCATAATTGAAAACAATTCAACTTTACAAAAAAACATTCAGCAGTATCAATTAAAAGAAATTGGCCTATTAAAAACGGATTTATTAACTAAAATCGGTTCTCAAAATGGAGTCAACTTTTTAATTGAAAATGTTACAGTTCCAACGGCGGATGCTTTGAAAAATTTGGCATTTGAAATACAATCCTCTCAAGAAGATATTTTCTGTTTATTAACTTCGGAAATCGAAGGAAAAGCAAGTTTGGCTTTGGCAATTTCGAAATCTTTGGTTGACAATAAAGGATTCAATGCTGGACAAATCATTCGTGATTTAGCGAAAGAAGTACAAGGTGGCGGAGGTGGACAAGCATTTTTGGCAACCGCAGGTGGTCAAAATCCAGCAGGTATACCCAAAGTATTAGAGTTGGCTAAAAACTATTTATAAATGAAGCCTGAAATTCCTTTCATTAGCTTTGAACAGCTATATCCGCAATTGGATGAATGGGGAATTTCAGGTCAAGCATTTGTTTGCTTGATTGATTTTAAAGGCGAAAATGCTTGGGCAGGAAATTTAGTTGTTGCTGAACATTTGGGAATTAAATTTGCATTTGATCATTCACTACCAAAAAAGAAATCCGCAAATTATTCCTTTGATAAACATCCCATTGATTTTGAAAGTTACCAAAACAAATTTTTACAGGTTCAAAAGGAACTAAAAAGAGGCAATTCATTTTTGGTCAATTTAACTGCGGAAACTCCTATTTCTTGCAATTTGACCTTAGAACAAATATTTGAACACGCGGACGCCAATTACAAACTGCATATTCCTGAAACTTTAGTCGTTTTTTCTCCTGAATGTTTCATCAAAATAGATGAAAATCATCAAATTAGTTCATTTCCGATGAAAGGAACTAAAACGGTGACAGATACATCTAAAGAAGAACTCATAGCAGATGAGAAAGAACAAGCAGAACATGCCACAATCGTAGATTTGATTCGAAATGATTTAAGCAAAGTTGCCTTTCCCGTTAAAGTTGAAAAATACAAATACATTGATTCGATAAAAACCCACGAAGGAAATTTGCATCAAATGTCTTCTGCTATTCAAGGTGAAGTTTTACCCGAATTGAAAGGGAAAATTGGAAGTATTTTGAAGCAATTATTGCCAGCTGGTTCCATCAGCGGTGCACCTAAAGATCAAACTTTAAAAATCATTGAAGAAATAGAGAATTATGACCGTGGTTTTTACACTGGCATTTTAGGGTATTTTGATGGGAAAAAATTTGATTCAGGAGTACTAATCCGATTTATCGAAAAAAAAGGAGAGCAATTAATCTTTAAAAGTGGCGGTGGTATAACTGTATTTTCGGAGGCTGAAAAAGAATACAAAGAATTAATTCAAAAAGTTTATTTACCTTTTTAATATGTTTTCATTTCTAGAAACAGTCTTTATTGAAAATGGCCAAGCGCAACATTTGGATTATCACCAAATGAGGATGAATGAGGTATTTCAGGATTTTTATACGAATGAACCTATTTTGCAAATTGAAGAATACCTTAAAAGTATGAGTTTACCTGCAATTGGCAAATTTAGAGCAAGAATTGTTTATGAATCTCATTGGATAAAATCGGAAATTATTCCTTATCATGAAAAAAACATACTACGTTTAAAAACGATCGAATTAGGCGAATATGACTATACCTATAAATGGGAAGATCGAAGTTATTTTACAGAAGTTTTGATCCAAAATAAGGAAGTTGATGAGCTTGTTTTCACACAAAACGGCTTAGTCAAAGATTGCACCATCGCTAATTTGGCATTTTTAAAGGATTCCATTTGGTACACTCCCAAACATCCGATGTTAAATGGAACTACACGAAGACGCTTGATTGATGAAAATAAAATCCAAGAAATTGATATTTTCGAAGAAGATATAGCCTCTTATTCGCATATTTGCTTGATTAACGTATTTAGACCTTTGAGTAAAGAAAAATCGCTATTAGTTTCAGAGGCATTTTTGTAAATTTGAGTCTTACAAAAATGAATCCAAGCAAGAGTCCCTCCTTTTTATTGCATCAAAAATTCCCTTTTGAACCCACTCCTTCTCAGGTGGAGTTATTCAAAAAGTTAAATGATTTTATCATTAACACAAATGAATTTGATCCTTTGACTTTTATCATCAAAGGATATGCAGGAACTGGTAAAACAACCGTCATTTCGACCTTGATAAAAATACTTCCTAGCTTTGGATATAAAACACAATTATTAGCTCCCACTGGTAGAGCTGCCAAAGTGATGGCGAATTATGCCAAAAAGAAAGCATTTACGATTCACAAAAAAATTTATCGGCAAGTAAATAATCCCCATACGGGAAATTTGGCCTTTCAGCGAATGAATAATTATGCAACAAACACCATTTTTATTGTGGATGAAGCATCAATGATTACAGATGAAGCCGATTTTGGACAAAATAGTTTGCTGACAGATTTGATTGAATATGTATTCACAAACCCTGAAAATGGTCATACGGGAAATAAAATTATTTTTGTGGGTGATACAGCTCAATTACCACCTGTGGGTAAAACATTGTCGCCAGCCCTTTCTAAAGATTATATCAGCTCCGAATTTCATATCGAAGTTAAAGACCATGAATTAACGGATGTCATGCGTCAAGATCTTAATTCAGGAATTTTATATAATGCCACTTTAATTAGAAATTTACTTCTGGCACATTCGACAGAAATCAAATTTAATACCAAATCTTTCAAAGACTTTTTCAAAATGACAGGAGAAAAAGTGGAGGATGGAATGCAATATGCGTATAGAAAATTTGGTAAAGAAGATACTATACTATTAACGAGATCAAATAAAAGTACCGTAATTTTCAATGAATTTGTACGTAGAAATATTCTATACCAAGAAGATGAAATTTCGTCGGGAGATTTATTAATGATTGTCCGAAATAATTATCATTGGCTAGAGGAAGATTCTCCAGCTGGATTTTTAGCAAATGGAGACTTTGTGGAGGTAATGAAAATCAAAAAAGAGGAAGAAATCCATGGACACCGATTTATGCAAGTTACATTGCGTCTTTGCGACTACGAGGATCATCCTCCGATTGAAGCTAAGATATTGCTTGAGACTTTACATTCAGGAGAATCTGCTTTGAACAAGGAATCCAATAAAAAACTTTATGATTCAGTTTGTGAGGACTACCAACATATCCCTAAGAAAAAAGATCGAATGGAGGCCATTAAAAAAGACCCCTATTTGAATGCTTTGCAAGTTAAATTTGCTTATGCTTTAACTTGTCATAAATCGCAAGGAGGGCAGTGGAAAGCTGTTTTTGTAGATCAAGGATATTTAAAAGAAGAACAAATTGACCAAGAATATCTCAGATGGTTATATACTGCCATAACTCGTGCTACGCATGAATTATTTTTAGTCAATTTTCACGAACGATTTTTCTAATTATAATTTGGTACTACCAATGGTGTCGTTGAGTTTACCCCATCTTTGTTCAAGGTTATCCACCAAATCCACGAGCAAATGTTTTAAATTATCTAGTCGCTCCTCACCTAAAATTGTACTTACCTCTTGATCTAAATTTAGCCTTGATTGGTTTAAAACCTCCAAAAACTTAATTCCCTCCTCGGTTTTAGACACTAAAATAGCTCTTGAATCAGACGGATGCTTGCTGGTATTGATGAAATCTTTGGCGACCAATTCTTTGATAAGTACACTAACAGCTTGTTTGGACATTTCAATACATTTCACAACTTCAGAAACGGAGACAGGTTCTTCTTTTAAGTTCATCATCACCATAACATGGCCTATTTTGATATTTTCATAACCTTTCGATTTCAAAAACTCTGAATTTAGGTGTTTGATGAAACGATATGATCGAACTAAGAGTCGCGCAAGAATATATTTGGGATCAGTGCTTTTCAAAAAAATCTAAGTTTTGTGCAAAATTAAACAAAAAATAATAATTTTAGTCAACTTACTTGACAATATTTAAAAAGCTTTGTTACTTTGCACAACAAAAATTGAATCTATGTCGAAGCAGAAAAAACACTTACCCAAAATCATTTTAGGATTGATACTTATTATTGGTATCATTTATGGATTTAAAAAATATCAATATGTAAGCACTCACGAGGATACGGATAATGCTCAAATTGAAGCATACTTTGTGCCTGTTTTACCTAGAATTTCAGGGTATGTAAAAAGTGTTAATGTGAACGACTACGATGTAGTAAAAAAAGGCCAAGTACTTGTTGAAATAGATGTTGAAGAAGGAAAGTTAGCTTTAGAAGAATTAGAAGCGGATTTAGAACAAGCGAAAACAGAAGTAGAAAATGCAAAAGCGAACCTTTCCAGTTTTGAAAAAGGCATTCAAGCCCAAAAATCACAGGTAAATATCGCAAAGCAGCAAAAAGAAAAAACGCAGCGAGATCTAATTCATTATTCAGAACTAGAAAAAGAAAAAGCCATTACTCATCAGCAATATTTTGAGAATAAGGACTTAGCTGAATTGGCAGAAATAAAATTACAAGGTGCTATTGCTGAATTAAACAGCAGTCAATCTAAACAAGCTATTCTTTTGGCTGGATTACATCGAGCAGAAGCTTTAATTCAGATTAAAAAGGTAAAAATTGCACAACAAAAATTGAAATTAAGTTATGCCAATATTGTCGCTCCACAGAATGGAAAAATAGGCAAAAAAGCCGTTGAACCTGGACAATTCATCCAAGTTTCACAACCTTTGATGACTTTAGTAGATGATTCAAAATATTGGGTAGTTGCTAATTTTAAAGAAACTCAAGTTGGTAATTTAAAAATGGGAGGATACGTTGAACTTAAAATAGATGCATATCCAACAGAAAAATTAGAAGGAAAAATAGTTTCCATTTCTGAATCAACAGGTGCCAAGACCTCTTTACTACCTCCTGATAATTCTTCTGGGAACTTTGTCAAAGTTTCTCAAAGAGTTCCTGTCAAAATAGAAATTCAGAATTACGATAAAGTCAAACATTTATTGAAAGCAGGATTATCTCTTGAAGTTTCAGCATCCATAAAATAATACAAATGGCTCGTCCACAAGGATTTGCAAAATTTATTATCGTAATAACAACCATTACAGCCGCTGTCATGGAGTTGTTAGACACTACGATTGTCAATGTTGCATTGAATCAAATTTCTGGGGCACTGGGTGCAACCATTGAGGATATCGCTTGGGTGATTACAAGTTATGCCATTGCTAACGTAATAATTATTCCAATGACAGGCTTCCTGGGTGAATACTTTGGAAGAAAAAATTACTATTTAGGTTCCATGATTTTATTTGGCATTGCCTCTTATTTCTGCGGAACAAGTGAATCATTATGGGAATTGGTCTTTTGGCGATTCATTCAAGGAATCGGTGGTGGAGCATTATTATCCACTTCACAAGCCATACTATTCGATGCTTTCGAACCAGAGGAACGTCCAATGGCATCAGGTTTCTTTGGTATGGGAATTATTCTTGGACCTTCTTTAGGACCCGTATTGGGAGGTTATTTAATTGATAATTTTAAATGGTCTGATATTTTCTATGTCAATATTCCAATTTGTATTATTGCAAGTATTCTGACGATTGTTTACATAGAAAAAAAACCTGGTGAAGGAAGTAGCAGAAAGTCCATTAAAATAGATTATCCAGGAATATTACTACTCACCTTGGCGGTTGGAACATTACAATATGTTTTGGAAAAAGGTGAAGGTGAAGGTTGGTTTGATTCAAGAACAATTACTCTAAGTGCCATTGGATTTGTCATTGGAACAGCATTGTTTATTTGGAGGGAATTAACCACAGAACATCCCGTAGTAAATCTGAAAATATTTGGGAATCAAACCTTTACGATGAGTTCCATCTTCACTCTCGTTGGAGGTTTCGGATTATTTACTTCTGTATTTGTTTATCCCATTATGGTACAACGAATAAATGGTCTTACCCCTACTGAAACGGGTTTATCTTTGATGTATCCCACATTTTTAGGTGTATTGCTGTTTCCCTTGATTGGAAAATATCTTTCCAAAGGAGGAAAACCTTTACCATTTATGGCATCAGGCATAGTGATTTATATCATTTTTGGCTTTGTGGGTGGACAATCGACTTCCGATATGGGGAGATGGGATTTCTTTCCGATGCAGATGCTGCGAGTGATTGGGGTTGCATTTTTACAGATGCCCTTGATTAACCAAGCTGTAGCAGGTTTAAAACCTAATGAATTTGCTTCAGGAATTTCATTAACCAACATGATTAGACAATTGGGAGGCGCCTTTGGCATTGCCGTAGCCAATAATTATGCTACCCAAAGAGCAGCACAGCATAGAAATGATTTATTAGCAAATATCCAAACTGAAAACCCTTTGTTTCAAATGCGATGGAATGGAATAAGTCAAACCATTTTACAAAAAACTGGCGATGCATACCAAGCAAGCGCTGCAGCATTCAAAACCATTGATTTAGCTGTAACCAAGCAAGCTTATTATTTAGCTTATTTGGATACGTTCCGATTGGTTTCCATCATATTCATCTTAATATTTCCGTTTTTATTTTTAATCAAAACACCGAAAAAGAGTCAAGCAGAAATAGACAAAATAAATAAAGCGGCCGAAGAGGCACATTAATTATGACAAAATTTAAATTATTCATTTTATTAGCATTTGTATCTATTCAAGCAAATGCTCAGGAAAACAAAGAGTTATCATCTTTGATTCAAGGAATTTTACAATACTCTCCCAATTTGAAAAGTCAAAAAAACTTGTTGAAAATTGGCGAATACAAAACACAAATTCAAGAATCCTATGGAAAACCAAGTCTAGGAGCAGAAATTGGAGTGACCCGAGTGGATCCGGTTTCCAAAGCCAGTTTTGCATCACCAACTGGAACATCTGTTTTACAATTTCAACCCAATATGAATTATAATTCTCAATTTGTGGCAAGTCATACCTTGTATGATTGGGGAAAGAATGCTTTGGCAATTGAAAAAACAAGATTAGAAAGTAATCTAACCAAAGCTCAAATTGAACAACAAGAATTTAATTTAGGCTATCAAATTGCCAATCTATACTACCAAATTCAATACCTAAATAAAGTGTTGGAAGTTCAAAAATCGCAACATAGCCGCTTGGAAAATCAATATAATATCATTGTTAATCAAGTAAAATTAGGCGCGGCTTTGGAATATGATCAAATTAGCCAACAAGTTAGAGTTCAAAATCAACAGATAAAAATCATTGAGATTGAAAGTCAAATTAAACAATTAACCGATTATTTAAGTACACTTTTAGGACAAAATGCCTCGCAATACCTAAAAACAAGCACTTCTTTTAATCAATCAAATTTGGATGCCAAGCAAATGCAAATCAGTTCTAATTTAGAAATGGAACAATTGAGTGCTCAAGAAGCGATTGCAAAGAAAGAAATTGAATTGGCCCAAAGTGCTAATTTACCCTCTGTTTCTGGAATTGCGACTTTAGGAATCAGAAATGGTTATGTACCAAGAATCAATGGAGAAACCCCAAATTTTTCAGATGATTTCAAAGTCAACTCGATGGTTGGTTTGAAGTTAAATATCCCAATTTATTCTGGAAAAAGAGGTGCAACGCAAACAAATATCGCTAAAATTCAGCAAGAAAGAATACAATTGCAATTACAGGATACACAAGAAAAATTAAACAATGCATTTGAGCAAGCAAAGAGTAATCTTCAAACCAATGTTCAAAAATACGAGAGTCAAAAAAAGGTCGTAGAGCAATCAAAATATGCCTTAAAATTAGCTGAAAAGAAATACAAAGAGGGTTTTATCCGTAAAATTGAATTAGATCAAGTTCAAAATACGTTGGAGGAATCTGAATTAATATTTACTCAATATGGCTATTTGATAAAACTGAATCAATTAGAGTTATCAAAAATTCAAGGTTTGAAAATTTGGTAATTATCAAAGAAAAAGGCAATTGAAAAAATCAATTGCCTTTTATTAAAACAGGAAAACATTAATAAATTATAAATTAAACTCTAAGGCTAATTTGGGGTCTAACAATTGACCATTTTCGATGGTCAAACCACTTTTCAAAGCACTATTATTTTCACAAGCCGATTTCCAACCTTCATTGGCAATCAATTTAACATAGGGAAGAGTGGCTTGAGTTAATGCAGCAGTAGAAGTTTCTGGAACAGCACCAGGCATATTTGCCACACAATAGTGTAAGATATTATCTACAAAAAATACAGGATCTTGGTGAGTCGTTGGACGACAAGTTTCAATGCATCCTCCTTGGTCTACCGCCACATCTACAAGCACAGTACCTGGCGACATCTTTTTCAAATCTTCTTTTTTAATTAAATGTGGAGCTTTTGCACCATGTAACAATACTGCACCTATGATTAAATCCGTATGAGGAAAATGTTCTTGTATGGCAAACTGGGTAGAAAATTGTGTTGTTACATTGGCAGGCAATGTGTCGTTTAGGTATCTTAATCTTGTCAAATTTGTATCTAATATTGTTACATTTGCACCCAAACCCGCTGCCATTTTAGCGGCTTGTGTACCTACGACTCCCCCACCTAAAATTAAAACATTGGCAGGACGAACACCTGGTACACCTCCTAACATTTTCCCTTTACCACCTTGCGGCTTTGCTAAATAGAAAGCACCTACCTGAATTGCCATTCTACCAGCCACTTCAGACATAGGTGTAAGTAATGGCAAAGAATGATCAGGCAATTCAACTGTCTCATAAGCAATACATACAGCTTTAGATTGAATCATTGCTTGAGTTAATTCTTTTGAGGCGGCAAAATGAAAATAGGTAAATAAAATTTGACCAGGGCGTATCAAAGGAAATTCGGAGGCTAAAGGCTCTTTCACTTTGACAATCATATCAGCAATCTGATACACTTCTTTTGGATTGGGTAAAATAGTCGCACCAACAGATTGATAAATAGCATCTGGAAAGCCCGAACCTAAACCTGCATTTTGTTCAACAAATACTTGATGACCCTGTTTAATCAAAGAATCAACTCCCGCGGGAGTCATACCTACCCGAAATTCTAGGTTTTTAATTTCTTTTGGAATTCCAATTTTCATGATATTAGAAGTTTGATTGATGAGTGTAAAAAAAGAACGACCACCGAAAAAATTCGCTGGCCGTTACCTTTGATGAAGTATAATACTTTGCAAATATACCATATTGCAATAAAATATAGTGCAATTTGGTTAAAAATAAGAAATAAACACAAACATAATTATAATCGACAGTAATATTTTCTGTAAATTGGCATTTAAATACTGATTTACAGAAAATATTTTTGACATGAAATTGAATTTAGACACGTTAGATTATAAGATTTTAAAGATTATACAATCGAATAGTCAGATCACATTAAAGGAAATTGCATCAAAGGTTAATCTTTCATTAAGTCCAACGCACGACAGAATACGCAATATGGAGAATGAAGGCTACATATTAGGGCAAGTTGCTTTATTGAATAGGAAAAAATTGAATTTAGGACTTTTGGTACATTGCCAAGTTACTTTGGAGAAACAAAACCGAAAGAATTTCAAAGAATTTGAGGAGGCGATTAGAGATTTTCCTGAAGTGATTTCTTGTCATTTGGTTTCAGGGAACTTTGATTATTATTTAAATGTTGTTAGTGCTGATGTAGAAAGTTATAATAAGTTTTATCAAGAAAAATTAGCGGTATTACCATCTGTAGCACACATTAATAGTTTATTTGTGATGGATGAAATTAAACAGACTACGGAATTACCGATATAAAGTATGAATTATAAGTTATGAGTTATGAATAATGGATTTTGAAATGTAATTTTGAGAATGATTTTGAAATATAAGTTGAAAAAAAATCTTCATTCATAATTCATACATCATAATTAATTTGGGGTCGACCGGTTTTGACAGCTTAAGTAGATCGGTTGTAAGCACGTCGGGAGTTGTAGGCATTTCCTGTTTAAAAAACCTTCGAAACACAACTGGCAATACTTCGTATGCCATGGCTGCTTAGTCTGATAGACTAACCAAGTGCCATCGTTCAGCCTCTTCCAAACTCTGCCGAGGAGGGCATCTGAGCGTCGACATGCAGAGTCGACAAGTAGAATTTCTCTAACTACTTGTTAGTATCCAGAGGATAAGTTAAAAATGTGGTTGGTTGCTGACCTGTTTTTGATCGAAAATTAAGAGCAAATAAACGTGTAGAAAGCTGCTGGTTTCTAGGTTTGGACGAGGGTTCGAATCCCTCCGACTCCACAAAACCCCAAGATTTACTTCTTGGGGTTTTTCATTTTTAAATGAAATACGGAATCATCATAGCATAATTCAATGTTTTATTTATCTTTGAAGATTATCAAAACAATTAATTATGAAAAACACTTACGTTAAGAGCTCTCCATTTATTAAAGGAGCATCCTTGTTATTAGTAACAATTTTGTTAGCTAATTATTCATCCAATGCCCAGCAAAAATATGGCCCAAAACCAGTTGAAGGTCGTTGGGATATCACCATCAATGCAGGTACAAAAAAATCACCTTCTTGGTTAGAAATTAGTCATTCAGGTTTAAAAACTTTCGTTGGACACTTTGTTGGCGATGGTGGAAGTGCTAGACCCATCTCTAAAATCAACGTAACAGATAATAAAATCTCCTTCTCTATTCCTCCACAATGGGAGGCTTCTGAAACTGATTTACAAGTTGAAGGTACTCTTTCAGGGGATCAAATCACTGGAACCATGACGACTCCAAGAGGTCAAACTTATACTTGGGTCGGTGTGCGTGCTCCTAAATTAATTTCATTGAATGAACCTACTTGGGGAAAAGCCATCAAAATATTTAATGGAAAAGATTTAACGGGTTGGGAAGCTATGGGATCTACCAATCAGTGGATTGTCAAGGACGGTGTTTTGACTAGCCCAAAGTCTGGTTCAAACATTCGTACTACAGATACCTTCAAGGACTTTAAATTACACATAGAATTCCGTTATCCAGAAGATAGCAACAGTGGTGTGTATTTACGTGGCCGTTATGAGGTGCAAGTTTCAGATAGTTACGGAATGGAGCCTTTGAAAGATCAGTTAGGCGCTTTGTATGGATTTATTAAACCAATAGTTAATCCAGCTAAAAAAGCAGGTGAATGGCAAAGTTATGATATTACCTTGGTAGGTCGTTTGGTAACTGTAGTTTGTAATGGTATTACCATCATCAACAAACAAGAAATTCCAGGCATTACAGGTGGAGCTATCGACAGTAATGAAGGAGAAGCAGGTCCTATCATGATTCAAGGTGATCATGGTCCTGTTGAATATAGAAATATTGTGTTAACTCCAGGGAAATAGTTTTTTTTAGGTAATAGTTAAAAGGTAATAGGTAAAAGAGTAGAAGGCGCGTTTACCTTTTACCTTTTACCTATTACCTATTACCTTTTATCTATTACCTACTTCGTTCATCCTAACCGTCTCCACTCCTGCCAATAAAAAACAACCTAATCCAAAATCTTCAAAATCAGGTACTGAATCGTAAGTAACGGGTTGTGAATCTTTAGGTTCTTTTCCTGTACCTTGTACATAGCCTAAAAATCCATTTTGATGTACGGTTGGTAATAGAGCTGCCCAAGTAGTGTTGATTAAATTCTTATACTTTTTGGCAGGTAAAAGGCCATGATTAACGCCCCAGGCTAAACCATATACAAAAAGTGCTGTACCTGTAACTTCTGGACCACCAAAATTCGACTCATCTTTTAAACTAACATTCCAAAAACCATCTGCTCTCTGTAAAGGTAAAATGGCTTTAGTCATAGCTAAATAATCTTCTACATACTCTTGCCTGTGAGGAGCATTTTTTGGCATGGTTTCTAAAGTTCTAACCAATGCAGCATACACCCAGCCATTTCCACGTGCCCAATAACAATTTTGTCCATTAGGTTCTTTATAGGGTGGCACAAAGGCTTTATCTCTCCACCATAAGGCTTCTGCCCTATTGTATAATCCATTTTGCCCATGTTTATTTTTGGTATATGCATATAAATCATACATTTTTTCATAGTACTTCGGTTCATTAAACATCGTACCCAAGCGCGAAAACACAGGCATTCCCATTTGCAAACAATCTACCCAAGACCAATCATCTGCTTTTTCCGTCAAAAGCATATTGTCTATATTTTCTTTGATAGGCTTAATTCTTGCGGAATCTTTATTCATCAAAAACAAATCTATATAAACTTGACCACAAGCTTGATTGTCAGCATTTCGAGTTTTTATCGCTCCATCTCTCAATCCCCAATGATGATATTCACCCCAATCGACCATGTATTTTAAATCTTCCGCTTTCGGGTCTATTTTATATAATTCCATCAAACCTTCATAAAATACCGCACGTGTCCAAATATTGGAAGGTCTGATACGATCAGGTCTTGGTATCATTTTACCCACTTCTGGCCATTTTTGTTGAAAATAAGATTTTGCTAAATGCATTTTTTGCAAAGCAGCATTTTTGTCAAATTGGGCGAATAACATGTTTGGAAATAACATAACCAAAACACATTTTATCAATACATTTTTCATAGTTAAGCTAAATAAAACATAGGATCTAAATCGACAGAAACAGGGGAATTATCTGGATTACCTAACATAATATCTTTCATATAGGCCCACCAATTTTTCATTACTTCCTTTTCAGGTAAGCTATCCAAAAGTGATAAATCTTCCGATTCTAAATAAGCAAACAAAATAGAAGTTTCTCGATCGAGAAAAATGGAATAATTACAAATGCCAACCTCTTTTAATAGTTGAGAAAGTTCAGGCCAAATATCATCGTGCCTGCGAAGATATTCGACTTCATTTCCCGGAATCAAAAACATTTTAAACGCTTTCCTTTGCATAAGTTTAAATTTATTACAAAAGAAAGTTTGGGCTATATTCTACTATTATACTGATTGAATTTGTTTTTCAAATGCTTCTAATTGCTGGTCATCAAAATTTAGATGTGTCACAAAACGAATAAATCCAATACCAAATGGAGCGCATTTAATTCCTTGTTGAGCTAATTTTTGTACTTGCTCTGATGCATTGATTCCCTCTTTTAACTGAACAATGACAATATTGGTTGATACTGGTAAAATATCCGAGACCCAATTTAATTTGGAACAGATTGAAGCTATATTCTTAGCGCGTTGATGATCATCTTTTAATCTCAAAACATGATTATCCAAGGCATAAATGCCCGCAGCAGCTAAAAGTCCAGCCTGACGCCAACCACCACCTAAACGCTTACGTATTCTTTTGGCCTTTTTAATAAATGACTCAGAACCTAAAAGCACAGAACCAATGGGTGCACCTAATCCTTTGGATAAACAAACAGAAATACTATCAAACCATTGGCCAAATTGCAAAGGTGTTTGACCACTTTCTGTCATAGCATTAAAAATTCGAGCGCCATCCAAATGTAGTGGTATGGATTTTGATCGACAATATTGAGAAATTTCCGTCAATGATTCGCTGGAATAAAAACTTCCTCCTCCTTTATTAACCGTATTTTCCAAACTAACTAAAGCACTTTCACAGGCATGAATATCATCTGGAGAAATAGCCAATTCAATTTGAGCCTTACTTAATCTGCCTAAATCACCTTTAAGCAATTTAACAGAAGCCCCAGCATTCGCCATAATACCGCCACCTTCATATAAATAGATATGTGATAATTCATCACATATCACTTCTTGCCCTTTAGAAACATGTGCGCTTATGGCTATTTGATTCGTCATTGTACCTGAGGCACAAAAAAGAGCTGCCGGCATTCCAAACAATTGTGCGACTTTCTTTTCCAATGCTAAAACGCTTGGATCTTCTCCAAACACATCATCACCCAAAGGAGCAGTTAACATAGCCTCTTTCATTCCTTGAGTTGGCATAGTAAATGTATCGCTGCGAAGTTCTATATTCATCTTATTCTTATCCATACTACTTTCTTATACTTAAAAAATACAATCGAATCATGATGGGTGCTCCAATCAAAAACAATCCCCAGAAATAGAAGCTAGCCAAAACGAAGCCAAGTGATGAAATAATAAATACTATTTTTAGATATTTCTTCCAAAGAGTTGAAGCAGAATTTTTAGCAAACCAAAAAACGGCAGGAAAATTCAGTGGAAATAGCATCAATGTTGAGGCATTCCAAGCCATTACTTCATGATCTGTACAAGTTGCTAAAAAGAAAATTAACCAAGAAAACACACCATAGATAGAAAATAAGAAATAATCCAATTGGGCTAAGTATTTCCACTTTTTCAACGAAAGCAGCAATAATAAACAAGCAAGTCCTCCTAAAATAAAAATGGGGCCAGTAAAATCAATCGAATTTTTGACAGATAATGGAGCTTCATACAATGGAATATTGGAACTAACCAATGGTGTGTCACCATTTTTGGCAAAATTTAATGCATAAAATAAATTATCTGGAAGATAACAAGACTGATTGGCATCTGCTTTAACTTCGGACCTGGCACCTAAGGCCAAATTCATTCCAAATGTAACCCAATTATTGAATGGTAAATATTTATTCATCCATTGCCTGTAAGACAAATTTTGTAAGGAATCTAATTTACCCCATGGGACAGAAATAGCTTTCTCTTTTACAAAAATATCCCTGATTCGGGACGAACAATTGTCATAAAAGAATTTGTATTGATATTCTTTATTTTGAGGCAACAAATTAGTCTCCAATCGATTATAAATCGAATTTCTTTGCGTCAAATCAAGATTCAACTTTTGAGCATATAAACTTCGATGTTCGTAATTGGCATAATAATCTGCCACTTGATCAAAAGGATTATAAGAAATCGTATAAGGCAAAGTTCCTTTCAAAAATTTCCAATAAAAATTTTCAGTTCCAAAATCGAATGTACCATAACTGTAAGCCTTATCAATTCCCATGATTGGGTCTTGAATGACAATCATACTGTGACCAAATTTGCTATATAACTCTGTACCAGGTGCAACAGTGACCAACGAAATACTCGACTGTTCACTTAATTGTGCTTGCAGATATAACGAATGAACTAAGAGTAAAATTAATAGATATACTTTTTTCATTATTTTCCTTCAATTACAACAACCATTTCACCTCTTACTTTATCTGGATTTGTTTGAAATTGCAATAAGACTTCTGATGCTGAGCCTCTATGCATTTGCTCATGTAGTTTTGTGATTTCTCTAGCGACCAACACCTTTCTTTCAGCGCCAATAAATTCAATTATTTGTTCCAAAGTCTTTATTATTCTGTGCGGCGACTCATATAAAACAATGGAACGCTCCTCTTCAGCAAGATTTTTAAAACGAGTTTGACGGCCCTTTTTGTGAGGTAAAAATCCTTCAAACACAAATCGATCTGTTGGAAAACCTGAATTCACGAGCGCTGGTACAAAAGCTGTGGCACCCGGTAAACTTTCAATTTCAATTCCTTTTTCTAAACAAGCTTTAACCAATAAATAGCCTGGATCTGAAATTCCAGGAGTTCCAGCATCGGAAACCAAAGCCAATTTTTTACCCGCTTCCAACATTTTAATAACACCTTGCACTCCTGCATGTTCATTGTGGGAATGATGAGCATACAATGGCTTAGAAATCTCTAAATGCTTCAACAATTTACCCGTATTTCGAGTATCCTCTGCTAAAACAGCATCCACTTCACTTAAAATACGAATTGCGCGTAATGTGATATCTTCTAAATTACCGATTGGGGTTGGAACAAGGAAAAGCTTCATGAACAAAAATAATTATTAATTATTATTTATCAGCTATTATTTAGGTAAAAGGATGAGGTTTGATGTATGATGTATGATGTAAGAGGTAAGACCCGATGGCTGAGCGGAGTCGAAGCCAGAGGGTGTAAGAGGATCATGTCCGAAATCTGTGTGATAAATATTTTAAGCAATTAAGATTGAGGTAAGATTTTTTTAAACATTAAGGCATTAAGAATCATTAAGACTATTTTTCTCAATTTTCTTATCAACTCATATACTTCTTACCTCTTACTGAATTAGGCCCTAAAACTTTTGGGATAGACATTTTGTCCATACAACTAAGTCGATCTAAATAAGAAAAAATGACATCCTTAACACCTTATTATTGGGCCCTAAAAGCTTTTTTCGTATTGAAAGAGAAGAAAAATCGCAAGAGAAAAAAGAAATAAGGAAGATAATCTTAATGATTCTTAATGCCTTAATGTTAAAAAAAATCCTAATTATAACTTGTATGCTCAATATATATATCCCATAAGTTAAGGACATACTCCAAAAAGAGGTCGATTGGCGGAGGTATTAGAAGGCAATAAACAAAAAAAGCGCATCGATGGATGCGCTTGTGTAGAGAGTGAGGGATTCGAACCCCCGGACCTGTAACAGTCAACAGTTTTCAAGACTGCCGCAATCGACCACTCTGCCAACTCTCTGTCTCGTAATGAGATTGCAAAAGTAAGGTGATTTTTCATTTTATGCAACCTTTTAAGCAAAATTCCTTAAAAATTTATTTTTGAAATTAGCCAATCTAATCGCTCTTGAAGAGATAATTCAAACGGAACCCACTGAATATCAATTCCCGAACGTTCCATTTTTCTAAAAAAAGTCATTTGTCTTTTAGCAAATTGTTGAATAGAAATTTCTAAACCTTTTTGAAATCCATCAAAAGTCAAGGTGCCTTCTAAATAATTGACAATCCATTTATATTCCAATCCTAACCATTTTAAATCTTCAGCGCTTACTCCCTTTTCCAATAAACTTTCCACTTCCTCAATTAAGCCTTCATCAATTCTTTGTTTTAATCGAGTGGAACACTTTTCTCGCCGTATTTCAAGGGGAGGATTTAATCCAAAAACATGAAATTCACGATTTAAATATTGATTTTGTTCTAAAAAATCGGGAATATGAGAAAACTCATAATCAGAAAGTAAAGCATCAATATATAATCCTGTTCCCCCACAGAGAATCGGCATTTTACCTTTTTCAACAACTTTATTAATTGCTTTTATTGCATCTGACTTAAAATGTGCCACGGAATAAGTTTCTCCAACATCCATTATGTCAATCAAATGATAGTCGATTGCACGGTCACCCAACACAAATTCATGCAAATCCTTTCCTGTACCAATATCTAATCCTCGATAAATCTGCCTAGAATCAGCAGAAATAATTTCACCGTCTAAACGATTAGCCAATTGGACTGCCAAATTCGTTTTACCGCTGGCAGTAGGTCCTAAAATAACAATCAAAGGAATTTGCTTCATTTCAATACGTACCTTAATTTCAAATTACCTGCATTACAAACATTTGCTTCGTCCCAATTGTCTACCAAACTCCTGTTAAAGAAATAATCTAACTTAAATAAGAGCGGATTCGTCATTGATTCGAAGTGAAATCCCATACCCAAAAAACCCTTGCCGTCATTCCATTCTAAATCAATGTAGGTCATCACATTATCAATTAAAAAGGAATGCTTGTAATATTCCAATGCTTTTGTAAGTCCTCCAACAATTCTCGTTCCTGGTAATGAAGCAAATCGAACCAATTCAGCCGACTTTTGACCTAAATATTTCTCATCTTTCATAACCAAGGTTTTCCCCATAACAACTACACCAACCAATGGATTATTGTCAAATTGAAATGGACTTTTTATTCCTCTAAAATGTCGATGAGGTGGAACAAAGATACCCAAATAGCTTTTACCTTTAGAAAATCCTAAAATATGAGAAGTAGATAAAAATTCATTTGCAAGATTTTCAGGTATAAAGTCTAGCTTTAAATCCCTAGCAAAGATTGATTTATATCCATGGATTAAATGAAAAATATGTTTACGGATAAAATCAGATTGTTGATACCAAGTATCCTCCCAAACGCAAAAAAAATATTTAAATTTACTCCGATTAAGTATAATTCTTTTTTGCCAAATTTTAGGTGAAATATGGCATTTTATTTTTTCAAAATACACTAAAGAAATTGCTTCGATATAGATTTGTTTATCTGGCTGGAACCAAATAGGGAATAATTCATTTTCATTAGAGTAAAGACCAAAGCCTAAAACTTCTAATTCTTTTCCAAAATGATCATAAAAAGTCGAATCTTCCAATTGCATATTTCACCTCAAAGATAAATTTTAATGAGTAGAATAACGGCAATTGGAGCTTTAAAAATAAAAATTATATTAATATGAATTATAGATTTGAGGCGAGTAGTAGAGAAGTTTCCACTTTCACTAACCAACAAATAAGAGAGCAATTTTTAATTGAGAATATCTTTCATGCAGATAGCATAGAATTAACCTATACAATTTACGATAGAATGATTATAGGCGGCGCCAAACCTGTTAATTTGGCGCTTGAATTACCCAATCCTGATAAATTAAAAGCTGATTATTTCTTAGAAAGACGTGAAATTGGCATTATTAATGTGGGTGGTAAAGGAAAAATAAGCACTGAAAATGAAGAATTTATAGTTGACAAATTAGATGCAGTTTACATCGGAAAAGGTACAAAAAAAGTCATTTTTGAATCAATTTCAAAAGACCAACCTGCATTATTTTACCTACTTTCCTCCCCTGCTCATGCTACCTATCCTAATACGCATTTGGCTAAAAAGGACGTCATAACTGTTACTTTAGGTAGTTTAGAAACATCTAATCATCGCACAATTTACAAATACATTCATAATGAAGGGATTCAATCCTGCCAATTGGTGATGGGTTTAACGATATTGGAACCAGGTTCTGTTTGGAATACCATGCCAGCACACGTTCATGATAGACGAATGGAGGCTTATTTATATTTTGATGTAGATCCTGCTCATTCTGTGATGCATTTAATGGGACAACCTCAAGAAACCAAACATATTTGGATGCAAAATCATCAAGCTGTCATATCTCCACCTTGGTCAGTACATAGTGGATGTGGAACCAAAAACTACTCCTTTATTTGGGGAATGGCTGGGGAAAACAAAGATTATACAGACATGGAATTTTCGGAAATAACTGAATTAAGATAATATGAAAAAATACATCTTGTTAGTGCACCTATTATGCATTTCAGCCATATCAATGGCTCAAAATTCTGTTTTAATGGCTGAATCTATGATGAAAATTCATGCAGATTCTATTCAAGTTAAAACAGGCAAGCCAGCAAATTGGGATTACGAACAAGGTTTATTTTTGAAAGCCTTAGAACAAGTTTATATTCGAACAGGGGATGCGAAATATTTTGAATATATCAAGAAAAATATTCAATCTTTTGTAGATGAAAAAGGAAATATTAGAACCTATAAGGCATCTGAATTCAATTCGGATAATATTACAACAGGAAGGGCATTACTTTTTCTCTACCAAGAAATTGCAGATGAAAAATACAAATTAGCTGCACAAAAATTAAGAGATCAAATAAGAAATCAACCTAGAACGCAAGAAGGTGGATTTTGGCATAAAGACAGATATCCTAACCAAATGTGGTTAGATGGATTATATATGTTGGAGCCATTTTACGCTGAATATGGAAGTATTTTCAATGAAAATAATTGGGATGATATCGTCAAGCAATTTGAATTAATGTGGAAAGGTGGAATTGATCCTAAAACGGGTTTATTATTTCATGCTTTTGATTATGCCAAAGTTCAACCTTGGGCCAATAAGGAAAATGGTCATTCACCCAATTTCTGGGGTAGATCTATGGGATGGTATGAAATGGCCTTGGTAGATGTTTTAGATTATATGCCCAAAAATCATCCAAAAAGAAATATTCTCATCAATCAATTGAATAAATTAAGCAATGCTTTATTAAAAATTCAGGATGTTAAAACCGGACTATGGTACCAAGTCCCTAATTTCCCAGGTAGAAAAGGAAATTATTTTGAGGCATCCTGTGCCAACATGTTTGTCTATGCTTTTGCAAAAGGTGTCAAAAATGGCTATTTACCAGCAAAGTTCTTGATTGCAGCTAAAAAAGCCTATTCTGGAATAAATAAAGAGTTTGTATCAAAAGATGCAGAAGGAAATTTACATTTAGAAAAAACTGTCAGTGTCGGAGGATTGGGTGGAACTCCTTACCGTGATGGAAGTTATGACTATTACTTAAGTGAACCTTTGAAAAAAGATGATTTGAAGGGTGTTGGGCCATTTATTTTAGCATCATTAGAAATGGAAATTGCAGATGAATTATCCATTGGTCAAGGGAAAAAAGTAGTATTAGACTATTATTTCAATCACGAATACAGAAAAACAAAAGAAGGAAAATCAGAAAGATTTCACTATACTTGGGAAGACAGAAAAGATTCAGGATTTTGGCTTTGGGGACAACAATGGCAACAATTAGGAGCTAAAATAGACAGTTTAGGAACTTCTCCTACCCAACAAACGCTCAAAGATGCCTCTGTTTATATCATCGTTGATCCAGATTCGTACAAAGAAACAGCTCATCCCAATTATATGACTGCCAAAGCAGCAGATGAAATAGAAGCTTGGGTGAAAAATGGAGGGCATTTAATTTTATTAGCTAACGACACCACGAATTGTGAAATTCCACAATTCAATATTTTAGCAAAACGATTTGGGATAGAATTCGTAGCACCCAATTTAAATTTCGTACAAGGTAAAAATTGGGAACAAGGAGCTGTTATGATCCCAATAGGTAATGAAGTCTTTGACCCTATTAAAAAAGTATATATCAAAGAAATTACTACGTTAAAATTAACTGGTTCTGCTAAATCGCTGGTGAATCACCAGGGGCATTCAGTTATGGCGGTTGCCAAGGTAGGTAAAGGAAAAGTATTTGCTTTGGGTGACCCATGGTTATACAACGAATATACCAATAACCGAAGAACTCCTTTGGAATATGAAAACTTCCTTGCGGCTAAAAAATTAGCGATTTATATGCTGAAGAGGTAAGAGGTAAGAGGTAAAAGGTAATAGGTTTCCGAGGCCATGGTTTTAAAAAGTAATTCATGATATTTCAATACATATTATTTGTATTTCTTCAACTACTACCCACTGGACTAAAAAATATCACGGGGGCGAGTACCGCATCTACCTCCAATTATCTAGTCGTTAAAAAAGGTTATGTCATGTCCTACAATGGAAATGACGCCCGAGCAAATTGGGTGGCTTGGACACTTTCTTATACCGACTTAGGCCCTGCTGAAAGAAGCAATCGATTTAGAGAAGATGATACCATACCAAATAATTTCAAAAAAGCTGATTCTGATGATTATCGACAATCAGGATACGACAGAGGTCATTTATGCAATTCAGAAGATAGAAGTTCAAACGATTATTTGAATGAAGAGACATTTTTAATGTCCAATATGTTACCACAGACGCCTCAATTGAATAGAGGACCGTGGAAACGACTAGAAGAATATTGTCGCAAATTGGCCAAAAGAGGGCAAAAGTTAACAATTTATGCAGGAGGAATTGGCAGAATTGGGAGAATCGGAGAAGTAGTTATCCCCTCACATTGTTGGAAAGTGGTATTCACACCGGATAAAACATGGTGTATTTTAATCCCAAATGAACATTATTTGAACCCAAATTGGCAAACATATTCTGTTCCAATTAATGAATTAGAAAAGCTTATTGGAGCGAAATTTTAAATGCCGATTGTTATTTGAAATTGAAATGACGCTTGACCTACAAGTTCAAATGATTATACAAACTTGAGTTTACCAATGAACTACAAGTTCAAATGATAGTACGCACTCGGCACAGCCGAGCGCGTGTGTGGGGCACAGCCAATCGCGTGTGTGATGTAATTTTTTCAACGGATTAAAATCCATTTCTACAAAAATTATCATCCCTACGGGATGGAATCACCTTTTACCTATTACCTTTTACCTTTTACCTCTTACCTTTCACCTCTTACCTATTACCTCTTACCTCTTCCTTATTTTCTATGACTAAAAAACCAAGCTAAAAATTCAGGTTCAGCGAAAGCATTATCCCATGAATTATGGTTAACTCCTGGATATTCTGAATATTTAACATCTGCATTTAACTCTTTTAATGCTGCTACCAATTTTCGGGAATTATCTACCGGTACTACAGCATCAGCATCTCCATGAAACACCCAAAAAGGCAACTTTTTAGCATATTTCTTGACTAAAGATAAATCTGCACCACCGCAAATGGGCGCTGCAGCTGCAAACATTTTTGGATAACGTGAAACGACCTCCATAGTCCCCATACCTCCCATGGATAGTCCCATAATATACAAGCGTTTTTTATCTGCTTTTTTCTCTTTCACCAGACCTTTGACCAAATCGACAGCTGCTTGTGTTGGCCAATTTAATTTTTCATTGTAGGTAAAATCAAATGAATAGGAAGCCTTTGCGCGGTCAATTTTGATGCTTGACCAAAAACTTTCTTTCGGACATTGTGGAAAAATGACAATTGCCGGGTACTTCTCCCTATTTTTTGGATCTAAAAACAACTTCGATCCATGCGTTAATTGAGCCGCATTGTCGTTTCCACGCTCCCCTGCTCCATGTAGAAATAAAATAACAGGGTATTTTACCTTAGGATCGTAATTTTCTGGATACAAAATTTGGTATAAAAGGACATTGCCATCCTTGGTTGCAAACTCTTTCTTTTCAAATTGAGCCAACAAAGAGCCCATTGAACAAAGTAAAACTGTCAATAATAAAAATATCTTTTTCATTTTATCTAAAAAATGCCCCTCTTTCAAGGGGCTAATGATTACTTACTTCTTTTGATCATATCTGCCCGAGAAATCGAAATAAATCGACCCACTTGCTTTCCATTTTTAATGGAGATAATACGAATTTGCTCTGCATCTTTTGGTACTGATACCTTACCAACGGCAGCTGGGTAAAACTTATCAGGGTAAGAATTATCAAAACTATAATGAAATGAAACATTGGATATTTCAGGAGTTAATTCAACTGAAATTTGTTCATTGGCATTTTGGCTAAATGAAATTTTAGGTTCATACATACTAGGTGCATATTTTTTATCTGCTGCATCAAAACGCTCAAAATGTGATTCCACTCGATTGATAAATCCATTCCAATCGGATCTTTCTCTAGGCGACCATAAACGCTCAGCAACTGCAAAAGAACGAGGATACACCATGTATTGTAAATGTCGGTAATTGAACAATTGCTCAGACCATAAATTAGCTTGTCCTCCTTTTACATTTTTAACATTAATACCATCAGGAGTTGGATTAAAATCGTATGAATCTTTTAATCTTACAGCATTATAGACTTGCGGTTCTACCGCAACATCTCCTTGCATTAAATCAATGTAAACATGATTATTAGGAGTCATAACTACTTCATGACCATCTTTAGCAGCTTGAATTCCTCCAGCCTCACCTCTCCAAGACATCACGGAAGTACTTTGAGGTAAACCTCCCCCCTCTAAAATTTCATCCCAACCCATCATCTTTTTACCTTTGGAAGCTACAATTTTAGATAAACGTCTCGTAAAAAATGCTTGTACCTCTTGAGGCGTTTTCAAACCTTCTTGCTTCATCATTGCTAAGATTTGTGGATTTTTTTCCCAAAAGTTTTTCGGACACTCATCTCCCCCAATGTGCATATATTCGAAAGGGAAAATAGCCGCTAATTCACCGAAAACCTTATCTAAGAAGGTATATACCTTCTCATTGGCAGGACAAAGTGTATTATCTTGCAAAGCAACTGCATGTCCATGCGACCAATCTATAAAAGGTTCCCCAGAAATAACTTGATAGTTCACAGCCTCAGGTGTACATGAAAGCTCTGGATAGGATGCCACTGCAGCCATTGAATGACCCGGAACATCTACTTCTGGCATGATTTCTATGAAACGACCTTTCGCATATTGAATCAATTCCTTTAAATCTTCTTGTGTGTAAAAACCACCAAAATCTCTTGGTTCATTCGGTTCAGGCTTTGAAAATTCTGTAAAACGACCAATTTTCTTCACGTTGAAAGCCCCTTTCTTGGTTAAATTTGGGTAAGCCTTAATTTCAACTCTCCAACCTTCGTCATCTGTCAAGTGAAAATGTAAAATATTGTATTTATACTCCGCCATTTCATCTATAAATTGTTTTACTTCAGCTTTTGTAAAAAAATGTCGAGCCACATCAAACATCAAGCCTCTCCATGCAAATTTTGGGTAGTCGGTAATTTTAGCATAAGGAACTTTGATTGCCAAATGAGCTTGTTCCGATTTACTTCCTAATTCTTTGGGTAGTAATTGTGTTAAAGTTTGAATTCCATAAAATAAGCCTGCCGACTCATTCGCAACAATTTTAACACCTTTCGCATCGACCGTCAGTTGGTAACCTTCTTTACCTAATTGTTGATTTTTATGATTGGTCAAAAGCTCTAAACGTATATTGGCCAGATCAGCTTGTGAGCCTGTCGCCCATAACCATTGAATTTTTCTTTTACCAATAACACCTAATTTTTGATTCAATAAATCATAAGCAACATCCAATGAAGCTTCTTTGGGTGCTGAAATAATAATTTGTTGACTTAAAGTATAAGTTCCTTTGGAATATTCTGCAGATACTGGAATGGGAATTAATGAGGGTTCTTGGGCAAAAATAGAAGATGACACAAGCAAAAATGCTAGGCCAAATAGTTTTTTTAGTTTCATGACGCTGTTAAATAGTTTAAATATTAATTAAAGTTCATCTAAAATGTGAAAAAATCCAAATGCTTAATTAATTTTACGCTCGAAAGCATTTTATATACTAAGAAACAAAATCATGAACGAGTCATTGAGCCTTGCTAATCAGCAAGCTGAATTAACCCATGCAATCGATACAGTCTGGGTAGCCCTTTGTGCCGCATTAATTTTTCAAATGGAAGGTGGATTTGCCCTATTAGAAGCTGGATTTGTCCGCTCTAAAAATGCAGTCAGTATCATCGCCAAAGTAATGATTGACATCATGTTTGGAGGAATAGCCTTTTATCTTTTAGGATTTGGGATTGCTTATGGCCATTCTAACGGATGGTTTGCTTTTGATACAGGAATCATGTCTGGTGACTTAGGCTTAGGATTAACCATTTCCAATTCTATGTTTTGGTTCATTCAAATGGGCTTTGCGATTGCCGCTATATCCATTGTTTCTGGCGGAGTAGCTGAAAGAATGAAAATGTGGTCTTACGCTGTTTTTGTAGTTATATTTTGTGCGTTTATGTATCCATTGGCTGCCAATTGGGTATGGAATCCAAACGGATGGTTAGCCCAAAGAGGTTTTAATGATTTTGCAGGTTCCGCTGCAGTTCATGCTATGGGTGGATTTGCGGCCTTAGCAGGCGCCATCGTTTTAGGGCCTAGAATTGGAAAATACAATGAAGATGGAAGCATCAATGCTATTCCAGGACATAATTTAACACTCTCTGCAGTAGGAGCTTTTATTCTTTGGTTTGGTTGGTTTGGATTTAACCCAGGTTCCACTTTAGCGGCAGTTGGCAAATGGGATTTGATCGGCCAAGTAGCTACAAATACCTTTTTAGCTTCTGCGATGGGAGGAATATCTACCATTTGTTATACATTTTTACGTTATAAAAAAGTGGATATTACAATGGTCATCAATGGTGTTTTGGCAGGTTTGGTAGCAGTTACGGCAGGTTGTAATGTAGTTAGTCCAAACAGCGCATTATTGATCGGATTAGTCGCGGGAACAATAGTTGATATGGCAGTAGTAATAGTAGATAAAATGAAAATTGATGATCCAGTAGGTGCTATTGCGGTACATGGAGTCAATGGATTTTTTGGTACGATTGCGGTTGGGTTATTTTCAGAGAAAAACGGTTTATTTACTACAGGACAATCGGATCAATTCATCACTCAATTATTGGGAGTAAGTGTCATAAGTATTTTTTCATTTACGTTAACTTTTGGAATCTTTCATCTTTTGAAACGTACGATAGGGATTAGAATTAGCCATAAAGCTGAATCTGCAGGTATTGATGCGGTAGAATTTGGAGTAGAAGCCTACACGACTTTTGAATAATTTTTAGACAAGGAAATCATGAAAAAAATAGAAGCAATTGTAAAACCATCCAAATTAAAAGCTATTCAAAAAGGCTTAATTGATGCGAATATTCCTTGTATGACGGTTGTTCCTGTTCGTGGGGCAGGATTACAACAAGGTTATTCAGAAATTTATCGAGGTACTGAAAAATCCATGATTTTACTTCCAAAAGTGATGATCATTTGTGTAGTAAGCGATGAGAACGTCGAAAAATGCTTGGATGTTATTTTGGATAATGCCTCGGAAGGCAACACAGGAGATGGTAAAATCTTCATATATGATGTCATAGATGCCATCCGAATTAGAAATAAAGTACGAGGCGGAGAGGCGATAAAGTAATTTAGAATGTAGAATTAAGAATGTAGAATTTTTGATGTATGAGGTACTGGAACGATTAGGGAGCTTGTAGAAGCACGTTTGATCAATAAAAATACCATTTTACAAATTTCAATTTTACATACTACATTCTTAATTCTACATTCTACATTCTTAATTCTTAATTCCGCTTACATCAAACATCTTCAAGACCGCCATCCTCACAAACATCTCCTCCTTGTACCAATTATATTGCCGAGTTTTTTTGATCATGGGGGCATGTTGCCGACTTCTGTAGGCAAATTGGTCTAATTCCTTTTGGGAATTCCAAAGACTGAAGGTAGCTTGTTCAACCAAAGGCAACTCTCCTACTCCTTTGGCAAATAATAATCCATCTTGTAATTCAATATTTTTGGAAGAAGCGGGAACATTCATCCAAAATCTCCAAGCTTGTGACCAACGGATACTTGCACGAGTAATCACTGCAATTTGTCCTTCAAAATCTTTTGGTATATCAAATAAAGTAAAAGGCTGTTGTTGATTCCATGTTCCATGTGCTTTAATGGCAAAACCATCCCAACCTGAAATCTTCTCTGCTTTTGATTGTATTTCCAACCACCGATAATCTGTCGTAAAAAATTGCTTAGACAATTCCTCTGACTCAAAAACACCTAAAAATGCATACGTTGAAAAATCAGGTAAAATAGAAAATCCATTTCCTTTTCCTACTCCCAAATGTTTAGCAAATACTAAACCCTCTGCATTCCATGGATTAAACCTAGTTTTTCCCATTTCAGCCAATGCAAATCGCTGATTCGAAAAGCCTTTGAACGTCAAAAATCGGATAGATGTAATTTGCATAATTTCAAAGATAGAGTCTTTTGTTTAGGTAAAAAAATATCAACAAATTGATAATTTTACTAATCCAAATACGTAATTTTACTTTGTAATTAAAAATCAATTATCTTTGATATGAAAACGCACGAAAAATCCTACCAACTAATGCAACAATTACCCATGCCCTTGACCGAACTATTTATCATAAACCAAATGAATAATGGTTCAATTGACAACACCTACCTACAAGCAATCAAAGATATATCCAATTTACCAGATGCAATTTTAGCTTCTATTTTGGATGTAACTCCTAAAACCTACAAAACCTATATTTCCGGAAAAAGTAGGTTTAAAGAAACGATACAGGAACAAATTATTTTGCTGTTAGATTTATACAAACATGGTTTCCATGTATTTTCCAGCGAGGTGAATTTTCAACAATGGCTAGAACGTCCAAATTTTTATTTGGATCAAAAAAAACCCATAGAGTTTTTAGTTAGTAAATCTGGAATTAGTTTCATCGATGATCAATTAACAGCAATCCAATACGGTGAAAATGCCTAATTCTTTAATTGTTTACCGAATTGTTGAAAGTGAATTCGCTCATTTGCATGCCTCAGGGAAAACAAATCGTTGGAATTTCAGAAAAAACTACGTTATATATTTGGCTCAAAGCAAGTCCTTAGCAACACTCGAAAATTTATGCAGATTATCAGGTTTCCCAATCAAGGACTATGTTTGCATGGAAATTGAAATAAACCTTCAATGGGCTTCTATGCAAACCGTTGATAAAGAAACACTTCCCATTAGTTGGCAATCAATGAATGGAATGTATGCATGTCAACAATTAGGGCAAACTTGGTACTTAGAAAAGAAAGATTTAATCCTAAAAGTCCCTTCAGTAGTTGTACCTGATGAATACAATTATTTACTAAATACAGAACATCCTCAGTTTGACACCTCCGTTAAAATTCTAAAAACAGAACCTTACCTTTGGGACAATAGATTATTTTAGAGAAATTGAAACAAATTTTTCAAATTTGTTGTTAGTCTATCTATGCATCAATCCAACAAAAAAGGCTTTTATTTTAAGGAATACGAGGAAACAAGCGCCTCTCCTTTTGATAAATTGTTTGGCATTTTTAAAGAACTCATCACCCATACCTCTGGCGATTTTGATGAGGCCATCGATTGGTTGAGAGAATTGGATAAAGAATATGAGCTGACTGATTCAACTTACACGATTGATGATTTCATAGAAGACTTAAAAGCAAAAGGGTACATCCGAGAAGAAATTGACGAGGGAGGAAATTCTGGCAATGTGATTACGGCCAAAACGGAACGTGCAATTCGCCAACAAGCCTTGGAAAATATCTTTGGTAACTTACAAAAAAGCGGTTCGGGTAGTCACAAAACCAAATCTACAGGAAATGGAGATGAACAAACGGGTGAATTTAGGGAATACCAATTTGGTGATGGTTTGGATCGCATCTCTTTGACGGAAAGTTTAAAAAATGCACAATTGAATCACGGAATTGGCTCATTTGAGTTAAATGAAGATGATTTAGTCGTAGAAGACACCTACCATAAATCGCAAATGAGTACGGTGCTGATGATTGATATCTCTCATTCCATGATCTTATATGGTGAGGACCGCATCACCCCGGCCAAAAAAGTAGCTATGGCTTTAGCAGAACTCATTACAACTCGTTATCCTAAAGACACTTTGGATATTTTGGTATTTGGCAATGATGCTTGGTCAATTTCCATCAAAGATATTCCCTATTTAAAAGTAGGACCTTTTCATACGAATACCGTGGCAGGATTACAATTGGCTATGGACATCTTGCGCAGGAAACGTAATACCAATAAGCAAATTTTCATGATTACCGATGGCAAACCGAGCTGTGTGCGAGAAAAAGATGGCAGCTATTACATGAATAGCAATGGTTTAGACCCCTATGTCACCGAAAAATGCTATACACAAGCGGCACAAGCCCGTAAACTGCATATTCCAATCACTACATTTATGATAGCCAGAGATTCATATTTGCAACAATTTGTGGACAAATTCACAGAAGCGAATCAAGGCAAAGCATTTTATACAGGATTAAGAGGATTGGGAGAAATGATTTTTCAAGATTATGAAAACAACAGAAAGAAACGACTTAAATAACATGATATCAACCTTAGGCGAATTAAAAAAAGCAGCTTACCAAAGTAAATCCATCAAAGATGAATTAAGAGATAATTTAATTCAACATTTAAAAGATGGTAAAAATGTATTTGAAGGCGTACACGGATTTGAAAATTCGGTCATTCCAGAACTGGAAAGAGCGATTTTATCTCGACACAACATCAATTTATTGGGATTGAGAGGACAAGCCAAAACCCGATTAGCTCGATTGATGGTCTTATTGTTGGATGAATATATTCCTTACGTGGCAGGTTCCGAAATCAACGATGATCCCTTCCATCCTATTTCAAGATATGCCAAAGAATTAATCGCTGAAAAAGGAGACAATACGCCGATAGCATGGTTACACCGAGAAGATCGATTTGCAGAGAAATTAGCAACACCGGATGTAACAGTCGCTGACTTAATTGGAGACATTGATCCCATCAAAGCTTCTAATTTAAAATTATCTTATGCAGATGACCGAGTGATTCATTATGGCATGATTCCAAGAGCCAATCGATGTATTTTTGTTATCAATGAAATTCCAGATTTACAAGCACGCATTCAAGTAGCCTTATTCAATATTTTACAAGAAGGTGATATTCAAATTAGAGGATTTAAATTGCGTTTGCCATTGGATATTCAGTTTATTTTCACGGCTAATCCAGAAGATTACACCAATAGAGGAAGCATTGTCACTCCATTGAAAGACCGAATTGGATCCCAAATTTTGACTCACTATCCAGAAAGCATTGCCATTGCAAGAAAAATTTCTAGTCAAGAAGCCAAAATAAATACCCAACAAAGTGAGGTAGTCTATGTACCTGAATTGGCCTTGGATTTATTGGAGCAAATTGTCTTTGAAGCCAGAGAGAGCGATTACATAGACAGTAAAAGTGGTGTCAGTGCGCGAATGAGCATCAGTATGTTGGAAAGTTTGGTCAGCACCGCGGAACGCAGAGCCTTGATTGCAGGTGAAAGCAAAACGACCGTGCGATTGTCGGATTTCTTGGGCATCATTACAGCCATAACCGGAAAAGTAGAATTGGTTTATGAAGGAGAACAAGAAGGTGCGGCCTTTGTGGCAACGGAATTAATCCATTCTGCTATTAAAACATTTTTACCAGGACTCTTCCCTAAAATAGAAAAGCTAAGTAAGAAAATAGAAAACACCCCCTATACAGAGCTGATTGAAGCCATTTATGCAGAAGGAGGTTTGGTATTGTATGATGAAAGTACCGAAAAAGAATACCAAAGCACCTTGGATTCGATACCCGCATTGAATGCATTGATTAAGAAATACCAAAGTCAAGTAACACCGAAAGACAGCTATTTCTTAAAAGAATTTGTCTTATGGGCCCTTGTTGAGCACCAAAAACTAGGTAAAGAACGTTTGACAGATGGATTTCAGTTTAAAGATTTATTGAATGTGTTGTAAATCAAGGTAAGAAATGTTAAATAGTAAAAAATTTCGAAAAAATGAAAACAAACAAAATCATTTATTGGACATCCACTACTATCATTGCTTTATTTGAAGGAGTGATGCCAGCATTAACATCGCAAACGGAATTGGCTAAAGAAGGCATTAAGCATTTGGGTTATCCAGAATATTTTGGAAATGCCTTGGTTATTTTCAAAGTTTTGGGTGTATTAGCTCTGGTGATTCCTGCCATTCCTAAAAGATGGAAAGAATGGGCTTATGCAGGTTTTGTGTTCAACTTCCTATTTGCTAGTATTAGTCATGGTGCTGTAGATGGCATCAATGTGCAAACTTTCTTTCCTTTGCTTATTTTAGGAATATTGATGGTTTCGTATTTTTATTATCATAAAATAGATAATTAAGGTAAGAGGTAAAAGGTAAAAGGTAAGAGGTAAAAGGTAAGAGGTAAAAGGTAAGAGGTAAAAGGTAAAAGGTAAAAGGTAAAAGGTAAAAGGTAAAAGGTAAAAGGACAGAATTACTTCCCGATACAAAACTTCCCAAAAATATTCTTCAATAAATCATCGTTGGAAATCTGCCCAGTGATCTCCCCTAAGTGATAAAGGGCATGTCTAAGATCTTGAGCAACGAGGTCTCCAGAAAGACCTGTATTTAGTGCCTTGAGGACTGTTTCAAGAGTTTCTTTGGTTTCTAGTAGCTTTTGGTAATGACGAATGTTCGTTACTAAAGTGCCTTGGTGGTTCAAGTTATGTATGCCAACAGCATCAAGAAGCATTTGCTCAAGTGCCGGTAAATTAATCTTTTCTTTGGCGGAAATCATGACTTGATTTTCATGGAGTCCTTTCCATTGACTTTCAGCGCCTTTGGCTAGATCCATTTTGTTGATGATCAAAATCAAGGGAACTTCTAAATCTTTGTAAGCTTCCAATGCTAATTGGATGGTTTCAGGAGTTTCAACACTGGCATCTGCCATGTACAAAACCAACTGGGCTTTCTTTACCCATGCCTGCGTGCGCTCCACTCCTATGGCTTCAATGACATCGCTGGTTTGTCGCAAACCTGCTGTATCTACCAAACGGAAACGAACACCACCTAAAATCCACTCATCTTCTAAGCTGTCGCGCGTGGTACCTGCAATGTCGGAAACGATGGCTTTTTCTTCGTTTAATAAAGCGTTTAATAAGGTAGACTTACCAGCATTGGGTTTTCCAATGATGACCGTCGCAACTCCATTTTTGATGGCATTACCTGCTTTGAAACTACTAATTAATGGATGTAATTTGTCAATCAATTGTTTAACTAACAATTTTAAATCATCTCTATCTGCAAATTCCACATCTTCTTCGCCAAAATCGAGTTCCAATTCAATTAAGGAAGCAAAATGAATCAATTGCTCGCGCAATTGTGCTAATTCTTTGGAAAAACCGCCTCTTAATTGGTGCATAGCGGCTTGCTGCGCTGCTTTTGAATCGGAGGCAATTAAATCGGCCACGGCTTCGGCTTGTGCCAAATCAAATGCGCCGTTTAAAAAGGCGCGTTGGGTGAATTCCCCCGCACGAGCTAAACGAGCCCCTTTTTCAATTAATAATTGTAATATATTCTCTTGAATATAGGGAGAACCGTGACAAGAAATTTCAATTACTTCTTCCTTTGTGTAGGATTTGGGAGCTCTGAAAAGAGAAACCAACACTTCGTCCAATATCTCCTCTCCTCTTACAATACGTCCAAAATGAATGGTGTTACCTTCTTGTTCGTTCAGGTTTTTACCTTTGAATACCGAGTTGACCAATGCAATCGCCTGCGGACCCGATAATCGAATCACGCCAATCGCACCCACACCCTGAGGGGTGGCAAGGGCAACAATGGTATCCTGAAAATCCATTATAACAAGTTTTGTAATTTCATGGCTACTGTCATATCTCCTGAAATTTTCAATTTTCCAGTCATTACGGCCATCATTGGATTTAAATCTCCTGATAAAATTGCAGAGAAATTTTCTTCAGTTGTAGCAATAGTACAATCAGCATCAATATTTTCATTGACTACTTCTCCATCTGATTTTACCACAATGATACCTGTTGGAAAGGCAAATTTGAAAGATACACCCAATCCACCTCTTTGTGCAGCTTGAGTTTTGATTCGTTCGTTGATTTCTTCGAAAGTCATTTGATATTTGTTTTGTGCAAAAATAGTTATTAGTTATGAATTATGACTTATGAATTATGAATTGTAATAATCTATCGATAATTTTTTCTAATTTTTACGCTTTAGAATTTTAACTAAAATCATAAGTCATAATTCATAATTCATAAGTCATAATTCATAATTCATAAGTCATAAGTCATAATTCATAACTAATCAAACCTCCCTCCCACATATCACTTTAAAATCGCAATATTGGCAATTTTCTATTTGCTGGGTACGTTCAAAGTTTTCAGATTCATCTAATAATCGATTCACCCAATGATGTATCACCTCTTCAGAATGCTGAATAAATTGATCGATGTTCTCACCTGGTTCAAAATCCAATTGGGCAGAAAGAACCTTTTCTTTAAAATTTCTGAAAGAAATAATTCCAGGTTTAAATTCTAAGTTGGTCAAATCTAATTGCTGATTAAATTCTTTTCGATCAGAAATAGGCAATTTCAATTCTTTGATAATCAAATATTTATATAACCACAATTGAAATAACTTCGCTTTTAAATCACTGTTTGTCAATTCTTCTATTAAAGAATTTTCCACTTTCAAATCTTTGGATTCCACTTTTCCCGTCTTGTAATCGATAATTCTTAGCACGTTGTCACCCAACACGTCGATCCTATCTACCCGTCCTTGTAATTTAACTACAACATCTTCCCCTTTTATTTTAATAGTTAAAGAACTATTTAATGATTCTTCTAGAGCAATAATTTTAACCACTTCTTTTTCCCAAGTTTGAGATTGCTTAAAATAGTTTTCCAATAAGGTTTTAGCTACCGACTTCAAGATAAAATTAAAGCCTTTTTCAACTTCAAAAATACCTTCGGAGGCTTGAATAATATCCATAGCCTCATCCAACTTTTGGTCAATATTGGCGATTCGTGCTTCTAAATCATCATTTTGGTATAAACCCGATTTATTTCTCAAGATATCTTCATCCGCCAATTCCAAGACTTTGTGCACCCAAGTTCCAAAAACATCAGCTCCCATTTCATCATCTCTGTTCTTTTCAGCGCGCAAACCCAGTACTTGAGCATAATAATATTTGATACTACATGTAGCAAAAGTACTAATGGCAGAAGGAGAAAGCCCTCTATCTTTTAATTTGGAAAGTATTTTAGTTTGAATTTCAGGACTTTTAACAATCGTATGATGTTCAGCTATAGTCTGGCTAAAAAGCCTTTTAGGGAACTCAACCATCGGTTCAGAAACTGTTAAATTCGGATTTGCTTTGACCCAATCGTATTTAATTTGTTTGATAAATCGACTCATTTCTTTGACACTCGATTTTTCTGAAGGCAAAACATACGTAAAAACAATTTCCTTTGGACGTTGTAATAAGCGGTAAAAGTGGTAAGAAGTAACTGCATCTGCTTGCGTAAAGGTAGGCAAAGCAAAAGCAGACATACTAGCTATGTCTAAAGGGATTAAACTATCTCTTTTTCGTGTACCTGGCAAACTCCCTTCATTCAAAGACATGACAATCACACGATCAAAATCAAGCGTCCTAGTTTCCAATAGACCCATGACATTCAAGGTTCGAACATCTGCTCCCTCAAAACTAATTTTCTTTTGTTGCAACAGCTGATTAAAAAGGGATTTACCACTTTTTACGGAAATATCTTGACGGTCATGTAGCAAATCATGGATGGTTTCAGTTAAATCATGTGTTATCATCAATGCTTCTGCTTGTTCATTCCATTCATTTTCAGGAATAGACATCATCAATGTTTTGGTCAACAATTTTATTTTAAGAACAATTTGTTGAAAAGAAACATCGTGTTGAAAAAACAGAAAATCCAAAATAGGAATTTGAACATTTAGAGCTAAAATATCATCTAATTTAACCCTCATTGCACTTTTTGAACCTAAATCTGATAACAATTTACTCGCGTCGATTTTTGATTTATTTTTCAAATGTTTGAAATAACCCAACATCAAAGGATGACGAAAGAGTTGTTCCATCCATTGAGTAGAAAATCGACCATCAGATGAATATTTCAATAATTCCCAAAAGATTTCTAACAAAGAAAATATTTGTGTTTTCTTCATAGAATAACCCATTGTGAAATTCAAGCGACTTTTGTACTTACCGATGTATTGCACTACTTGATCCAACAAATATTCATCGCCCAATACCAAAGCAATTTGCTCCTGATCTCCATAGTCATTTTGCCATTTTTCTATGGTATCTAAGGCTGCATAAATTTGAGCGCTTGGGTTCGCTAATCCTATAATTTCAAGTCGCTTAGGCTCTGTCGTCAAATCATTACTCATCCATTTAAATGGACCTTTTGAAAGATAATTTTTAGCACTTGGATTAGAATAATCTCTTAACCAATTACCCGCTCTGTGGTATTTATTTTTGATATAAAAATCATCTACATCCCAAAGCGTTTGCGTTTTACCTTGCTGAATGAACAAACGAATCATTTCTTCCTCTGCTTTTGAGAGGGCATTAAAACCGACAAAATACAATTGATCGAATTGAATAGGTAAAGGTTTCTCACTTCCTAAGTTTTCGATCAATTTCCGATAAACCATTCCTCGATAGGCCAAATTCTGATCATGTAATCGAGTTTGAAGTCTAGCATAAACTTCCAATAAGTGATCATACAAGGAAAAATAGGCCTTGGTATTGTTTGTGATAAGTGTAGAAGTATCTTCAATGCCATATTCTTTTCCCCAGCGTTCAATGGCCTTTGCTTCGGATAAAAACGAAAACAAATGCCTTGGATCCACCAAATACATATCTATGGTGTCAAAATCTTTCAGCATCATAGCACCCCAAGTGATAAATCGATCAAAATCCACTTTAGGATCTACTTCTTTGAAAACATCGAAAGCTTGTAACAATAATTGAGTGGGATCTACCAATTCCATTTGAGTCATTTCCAAAGAAAACTCCTCAATGGTATAAATTTGTGGTGACAAAAATGGCTTGTCTCCCATTTTCGCCAATTCTTTTTTAAGGTATAAAACGCCTCTTTGAGATGGTAAAACGATACAAACTTTATGTAAATCGTTTAGAGCATGTTGCTCCAATAAATACTCAGCGGTTTTTCTTAAAAAAGACTTCATAAATGTGTGAGAATTTTAATCAAACAACAACCACCTAACACCATATCCAAAAGATCTACCCATGGCAGGATGTAAATATGCTGTGTAATAATTATCGGTCAAAAGTCCCTGATTTACATTGGCAAATTTAAAGAACAAGCGGACACGATTGATGCGCATGGTTAGGTACACATCTGCTTGTACAAATCCGGGTAATTTAAATTGATCTTGCAAATGATATTGTTGCAAAGCAGGTTGATAGGCATCTGCATAAGAAGCAGATTGATGATGAAGATCAATCCCAAACTGCATGTATAACAACTTTTTGTATTGAACATCCAAAGCTAAATTAACATCTGCCAAAAAATTCGGCATTCGGATCAAATCAGGTCCAGTTTGAGTGTTGGCATAAACCTTGGTAAACCAAGAAAATTTTCCAAATTTTCCACCTACATCCACACCTGTCCGAAAAATACCGATAGCCTCTGAAGTTTGTTTTGAATTAGAAAGAGTATCAAAATAGGCATAATTGCTAATTCGTTGTATAGTCACGAATGGGTTCAAATACACATTTTTATAATTCAAATGTAAACTTCCATTCAATTGATCAAACAAAATATTATTAAAATCATTGTTCCAACGGAAAGACGTATTGTACACCCAATTATTAGCAATACTCGGACTCGTGGAGGTTCTTTGAAAAGAGGCTTGAAACCAAGGCGATTCGAAACTTGCTCTCAAGCGATAATCCGACCCCAATAAATATTCCCCATCTGAAGTAAAATCAATGTTATTGGAAAAATTTTGATGTAACCACAGTCCTAAATAATTCTCAAAACGATTTTTAGTAACATCTGTCAGGGGATTATTCACCGACCAATATCTTTGTCGCAAATAAGTTCGATAGGTAAATTGCCTATACACCCCTTTTATCCCAGTTTGATGGCTATATTCCGTCCAATTATTTTCATTGTAAATGGAATCTTTATCTGGAGCTTTGATGTAATTTATGTACGTTTTAGGATAAAATTTCATCGCTAAAGTATTGATAAAATCTACATCGCGGTATTTGATGGTTCTTGAAGCGAGATCTATTTTTTGAAAAAACTGCAATCCCTTGAAGCCAATAAATTCATGGTAAAAATGAAATTTAATGAATTTATCGTTCGACTCGGAACCGGAATTACTCAACAAGGCAGCATTATCAATGTATTTCAAAGCTTCCAATTCAGACTGACCATTGACTAATTTCAGGCCGCCTTGATCTTTGGTGCCTTGATCAAAATAATTGATGTGTGAGAGCAAACGATATTTATTGTTTTTGGTGCGGTAATTCGTATGAAAAACTAATCCCCATTGACCCAACAAACTTTGGTCGCCCTGTTTGTAAGCGGCATCTGTCAAAACCTTGTCTGCTACTATTCTCTGCAACTCAAAACCAAAATTCCACAAAGAATCTACATTTCGTGCAAAAGAAAAATTCAAACTGGTTTGACCACCCGCGCCTAAATTATAATCGACCTCTGAATAAGGAGATTTCGTATTAAAATATCGAATATTTTCAGCGGAGAAAGCAAAAGGCATAAAGGCATTATAACCTAAATTAGTCCCCAATGTAGAATTAGCTTGAACAAAGACATTTCGCACTGCAGTTCCTTGATTTCCTAAATTTTGCGTCAAAAAACCTGATTTATCCGTGTACAAATAGCGTTGAAACAAATGCAAAGTGGTATCCACCCTTCTCTTTTCCTCTTTGGAATTGAGCATATCCGATTCGAAAAAATAATACATGGTATTCGGACCATATTTTTGGCGAGTTGAATCGTCAATAGCAGCTCTTCCCGTTTTAGTACCTTTTCCACTCACAGGCTTTTTGGCCGTGGTTGGATCTGGAAAACCGGTATTATTTGTTGGAGAATTTGAATCAGTTGGAAACTGTGCAAATACCGCAGAAGAAGAAAACAAAAAGAAAACAAAAACAAGTATATTTTTCACCTTGCAAAGGTAATTATTTAAGTCGATTATCTGCCTAATTTTGTCCCCATCCAAGCCCAAAATCCTTTATCTCCATCTAAGAAATACATTTCCATCGGTAGATAACTCAATTTCGCTTTTAAATGCGGATATTTATCCAAATGATCCTTAAATCGAACAAAATCTTTATGAGTGGTCAAAATCCCTTCCTCGTTCGACATACTTTCTGCTTTGTTTTCCCATTCCTTCAATTCCTCTTTCTTAAAAATATGATGATCTTCATAAGTAGAATGTGTCAAAATCATTCCTAATTGTTTTGCTTGCTCAAAAAATAAAGTGGGGTCAGCAATTCCTGCGATTAAATGCCATTTGGTTATATTCGATTTATTTAATCCAACATGTTCTCCATAATGAATTCCTGCAAAAAACACAGGAAGATCTTTTTTAGCGTAGCTTCTTACCGACTGAATGAATTTTTTCCTTTGCTGGATCGATAAATCAGCTGGACAGCGAGTAACAATTAAGGCTTTTGCCCGCTTAATTCCACTTCTTGATTCTCTTAATCGACCCAAAGGCATGATGTGGTCTTCAAAAAATGGTTGCTGAAAAGTAGTACAAACAATGGGTAAAGAGGATCTTAAATTTCGGTGTTGAAAAGCATCGTCCAAAATAACATAAGATAATGAAGCTCTTTCCTTTTTCATTTTTTGAATAGCAGCTACTCGGTCTTCCCCAACAGCCACAGGAATCGTTGGAAATTGCAAATGATAAGCCAATGGCTCATCGCCGATTTCATTGGCTGTTGAATTTTCAACTGCCCAGCGAAAACCTTTTGTTTTACGCCCATAGCCTCTACTCAATACTGCAATTTCGTCTGCCCATAACCAATTTTTCAATAAAAAAGAGACCAAAGGACTCTTTCCTGTACCGCCTACTGCCAAATTTCCAACAACAATGGTTTTAGGATGATGAAATGATTGAGATTTGAACAAGGCCACATCGTATAGATAATTCCTAACCATCGTAATTAAATAATAAATTACGGCGGGAATAAACAAAAAGATGCTTTTGAGATATGACATTTATACCAAATTACGAATTCAAAATGGATAAATCAAAGAGGCATTGAATTTCATCTATGTTTTACCTTAACTTTGGGTTGAAATTATTGAACATGGCAAAATTCGACTTTGAAGTAATTAAATATTGTTTGGACTTTCATTTTGAAGCAGGTACTTCAAGAGGAATTTTAACGCATAAAAATTCTTACTTTCTAAAGATTAGTGATCCAAAAAATCCCAACATTGTAGGAATCGGAGAAGCGGGGCCATTAAGGGGTTTAAGTCCTGAATTTGAAGAAGATTGCACAAAAGCATTTCAAGAAGTTATCACTAAAATTTCAAACGTAGAATTACCCACTCAATTAGCAGATATTCCTGTCTGGCTACAAGAAAACGAAATTAAACAAGCTTCCTTTCGAATGGCAATGGAAATGGCTATTCGAGATTTCATCATCCAAAAGAATGGAATTTACTTTGACAATACATTTAGCAGAAGTGCTTCTTCCCTTCCCATCAATGGCTTAATATGGATGGGTGCTCCAGAATTTATGGAAAGTCAAATAGAAGACAAATTAAAGCAAGGCTATAACTGTTTAAAATTAAAAATTGGCGCTATTGATTTTGAAACGGAATTATCCATATTAAAAAAGCTTCGCTCGAGATTTTCGAAAGAAGAACTAACCATTCGCGTGGATGCCAATGGGGCTTTTGAACCCAAAGATGCTGCGTTCAAATTGGAAAAATTACAAGCTTTCGATTTACATTCCATAGAGCAACCAATTAAAGCTGGACATTGGGATGAAATGGCTGAATTAATTGCAAAAAAAATACTTCCCATCGCATTAGATGAAGAATTAATTGGCATTCATAATCCCCAAGAACAAGAAAAACTATTAGCTTGTATTCAACCAGAATATATTATTATAAAACCTAGTTTGTTGGGTGGATTTGCAGCAAGTGAAGATTGGATTCAATTAGCTAAAAAACAGAACATAGATTGGTGGATTACTTCCGCTTTAGAATCGAACTTTGGCTTACAAGCTATTGCACAATTTACCGCTGAATTTGATATTCAAATGCCGCAAGGTTTGGGCACTGGCCAATTATATACCAATAATTTTGATAGTGGATTGAGCCTACATAAAGGTCAAATATATTTTGATTCAAAATTTAAGAGAAAGATTCCATTTGCTGAATAAATTCAGCTTTTACATTATATTTGCATCACATTTAGGGACTAAGAAAAACAAAATGAACACGATTGATTCGGCAATGATTGCCATTTTAGAAAAAAGATTAGAATTAAGTAAACTAAGTTATTCAGATGATTCTTATGATGATGTGGAAGAACTTCTGCACGATTTAGAAGATGATTTCAATGAAAAATATGGTGATAAATTGGAGGACATCTTAGAAAAAGTTCATTTACAACATTGTCCAGAATCAGATGTACTATTACCAACTGCCTATTTAGCGAAAAAATTTGTTGAAACAGAGGACGGTGAAATTGAAATTGGCAAAAAAGAAGGCGTTGAAGTTGAGTGGATTGAAAATCCAGCTGTAGGCGCTAGATTAGTATTATTACCTTCACCCACTAGAATTTTATTAATGACTCCAAAGGGGGTTAAAGTTGTTTGGGAGGAAGGAAATTAGAGGTAAGAGGTAAGAGGTAAGAGGTAAGAGGTAAGAGGTAAGAGGTAAGAGGTAAGAGGTAAGAGGTAAGAGGTAAGAGGTAAAAGTTAAGAGGTCTTTTTTTTTTAATATTTAAATCGTCGTGCTTTGTGTTAACACTAAGTTCAAAAAGTTTTTAAACATTAAGGAATTAAGAATCATTAAGAATTTGCCTCAATTCCTTTTACCTTTTACCTTTTACCTCTTACCTTTTACCTCTTACCTTATCCAAACCACCCCTTTTTTCAATAAATCCAAGGTCTTTTTACCTTCTGGATAGGAGTTTTCGTCATACATATATTCCCATGAAGCTAAAGGAGGAAGACTCATTAAAATAGATTCTGTGCGGCCATTGGTTTCTAAGCCAAATTTAGTACCACGATCGTGCACTAAATTAAACTCCACATACCTACCTCTTCTTAGTAATTGGAAATCTTTTTCTGCTTTCCCAAATGGCTTAATGGCATTTTCGCGCATTAAATGACTGTAAATTGGGACAAAAGATTCTCCAACAGATTTGACAAAATCAAAATTAATCACCTTTTCATCTACCGATTTACTTTTGATATAATCAAAGAAAATACCTCCAATTCCACGCGTTTCTTCGCGATGAGGGCTATAAAAATAATCATCAGCCCAAGTTTTAAATTTAGGATAATAGGTTTTATCAGCTTTGTCACAAACCGCTTTCAACTGTTGATGAAACCACTTAGCTTGTTCAGGAATGATTATATGCGGTGTTAAATCAATACCACCACCAAACCAATGTTCTCCATTACTTAATTCAAAATAACGAACATTCATGTGAATAATGGGCACCCAAGGATTCATAGGATGCATGACAATTGAAACACCCGTTGCAAAAAAATCAACCTCTTCTTTGATGTTCAAACTTGTAACCATTTTGGGATGCAATGGTCCATGCACCGCCGAAAAATTCACACCTGCTTTTTCTAAAATATTACCATTTGAAATAAGTCGAGAACGACCACCACCGCCTTCTTTCCTTTTCCAATTATCTTCTTTGAAAAGTGCACCACCATCCACTTCTTCAATTCCTTCACAAATTTGATCTTGCAAACTCTTAAAATAATCAGCAATAAATTCTTTTCTCATATTTCTACTATGGATTTTGAGTCGAATCTAAACCACCCTCTGCTGGATTACCCAATAAGGCATTCATGGAATCTAACTCGGCATCTGAAACTTGCAAAGAATCAGGTAGTGTACTGTATGCACTTTGGCAATTAAAATCCTTTTTAACTACTCGTTTATCTAATTTATCAAAAGGAACAGGTTTGTACATAGCCAAAGCAGGATCATTGACCACTTTGATCATAAAACGCTTATAAATAGGCAATGCAGTTTTTGAACCCTCCCCTAATGCACCTGTCCTAAAGTGAATGGATCGATCATCACCTCCAACCCAAACTCCAGAAATTAAATTATGCGACATTCCAATAAACCAACCATCGGAATGATTGGAAGTGGTACCTGTTTTTGCAGCAAAAGCTGGCGCATATCGATTATTGGCGGGCAATAAAACTTCGCCTTCATTCCAAAGTAACGAACTTCCTGTTCCTCCTTCATATACCACTCCTTCTAACATAGAACGAACTAATTGGGCTGATTCTTTCCGAATCACTCGATAAGAAACAGGTTCAAATGTTTGCAATGTTTTACCATTTTGATCCACAATTTCAGTCACCAACATTGGTTCAACGTGAATTCCTTCATTGACAAAAGCAGAATAGGCGCCGATCATTTCATACAAAGAAACATCAAAAGAACCCAAACCGATGGAGGCTACGGGTTTCAAGGGACTTTTGATACCCATTTTTTGGGCATAATACATGACAGTATCTGGCCCCACTTCATTGGTCAATTTGGCAGTAATGGAATTGATACTTTTAGCCAAAGCCCTTCTGATAGGCATCATTGAATAAGAGAAAGTCCCATCTGCATTACCTGGTCTCCACATTTTTTTCTCGCCATCATCTTCTATTTCTAATTCAAAAGGTTCATCTTTCATCATGTAACAAGGTGATAAATCCTTCGGACCATCTATAGCAGCTGTGTACACAAATGGCTTAAAAGTAGAGCCTGGCTGACGTTTTCCTTGTTTTACGTGATCGTACTTGAAATATTTAAAATCCAATCCTCCGACCCAAGCTTTAATATGCCCCGTGTAAGGATCTAAGGTCATCATACCTGATTGTAAAAATTTCTTATAATATTGTATTGAATCATAAGCACTCATTGTTTGCTCTTCTTCTCCAAGTGGATTACGAGAATAAACCCACATTTTACGTTTCACATTTTTCATGTAATGATTCACAGAGTCGGGATTATTGGGGAATCTTTTCATCAAAGATTTATAATATTCCGTTCTTTTAGCGACGGTATCAATGAAACCAGGAATTTCCACGCCGTGTTCATCTACCCAAGGGTTTTGATTCGCCCAATGGTTATCAAATGATTTTTGAATAGAACGCATACCTGCTTCAACTGACTCTTCTGCATGAATTTGCATGCGAGAGTCGATGGTAGTATGTATTTTTAAACCATCTCTATATAAATCAATTTCTAAATCATTGGCTTTTGCCCACTCATTGATGTATTTAGCAACTGCTACTTTGAAATAATTTCCCGTTCCATCATAAGGTGATTCTTCATTGGAATGCAACACAATGGGCAAAGGAGCCAAAGAATCATATTCCGATTTCTTTAAATAACCCGCCTTCACCATTTGATTCAAAACCACATTTCTTCTCTTCCAAGCTTTATTTTGTTCCAAAGGTTTTCCATCGTAACGCTTTGGATTATACGTAGTTGTAGCTTTTTGCAAACCTACCAAAATGGCAGCTTCTTGAATATTCAAGCTGTCTGGAGAAGTATTGAAATAAGTTTTGGCAGCTACTTTGATTCCATAAGCATTGTTACCGTAATCAACTGTGTTTAAATACCACAGAATGATTTCATCTTTGGTATAAAAACGCTCTAATTTAATCGCAGTTACCCATTCTTTGGACTTATAAATCAACTTATTTACAAAAGGTAAATAACCCAAAAAGCCTGTTTTACCAAAACTCTTTTTTGTTCTTGTTTTGAACAAATTCTTTGCTAATTGTTGTGAAATGGTACTTCCTCCCCCACGATCTCCGCCTTTAACAATTCCAGCAGCAACACCCAACCAAGCTTGAAAATCGATACCAGTATGCTCATAAAAACGTGAGTCTTCCGTAGCAACCAATGCTTTTACCAAATAGGGCGAAAGCTTGTTGAAATCGCGAATAGGTGTTCTATTTTCTGCAAAAAATTTCCCTAATAGTACTCCATCAGCGGAATAGATTTCAGAAGCTTGAGATAATTTAGGATTTTGCAATTCATCTACTCCTGGCATTTCCCCGGTCAACCAAAGAAAATTGGTTTCAATAACAAATAAGTATACTAGAATAAACAAGGCCGTTTTTCCTGTAATCTTCCAAATACGTAAAATAGGCTTATAATAAGGGGAATCTTTATCGACATGCGCATCATAAAAAAGCTCAACTTTTCTGAATTGAGTTTTTATGTAAAAGTCGCCAATGGCCAAAAAACCCAATAACCGAGTATAATTTCTCTCGCCGATTATTTTTTGTAAAAGCTTTAGGAGGAAATTTCCTACAATAACTACTACCTTAAAAACAAAGGCCTTAGCATTGGAATACGATCTTTTTATCAAAGCAAGCATATATCACTTTTGGGTTGTTAGAATTAATCTATTTCTAATTTTTCTAAGATAGTCATTAAATCTGTAAAATCTCTAAATCCAGGTCTATCTTCCTTACCAGCGGTTAAACCAATCCCTTTGATGGATGTTTGTGAAACCCATTCTTCCAAATCCTCCTCTGGAAAATCTAAACCTAAAATCATAGAATATTGAGCAGCCCAAATTTCAACTTGAGATTCAGCACCAATCAAGGAATCTTTGTCGTCTCCAACTAATAAAAAGTGACTAACAAAAGGAGCTGCAGCAGCAAATAAAGCAGGAAGATTATCTGTATCTAGATTCACACGCAAGATAATTGGTAAATCCAGTTTTTTTAATTCAACTAAATTAGCTTTGGAATCAACTTCTATTCTGTCGGGTTTGAACTGCTTAATTAAATCAATGTATTCTTGAGAAGTTGCACCACTCAATTCACCAACAATCTCTACTCCTGTTATCCAATTACGTATTTCTTGAAATTTTTCAAATGGAACTTGAGTCAAAGGAAATCCTAAAAATTCCACCCCCATACCGGCACAATATCTTGCATCAGAAAGATTTTCAATCCCAGATACTTTTACTAGCGTTTTAAGCATATTATAGATTCTAAATAGAAATAGTAAAAATACCATTTAACGCCCGAATTACCAAGATTAGACAACAATTAGAGAAATAAATCCTAACTTGCATAAAATTTTTAGTCAGGCTTTGAACCTGAACCAAAACATGGAAAAAAAAGGAAGAGTATTGGTCGCTATGAGCGGCGGAATCGACAGCTCGGTCGCAGCTGTTTTATTGCACGAACAAGGATATGAAGTAATTGGCATGACCATGAAAACATGGGACTATGCTAGTTCAGGTGGTACAAAAAAAGAAACAGGCTGCTGTTCGTTGGACTCAATCAATGATGCCCGAAACATCGCTGTTACCCTGGGTTTCCCACATTATATCTTAGATATTAGAGAAGAATTTGGCGATTCAGTGATCGATTATTTCACGAATGAATATGTAGAAGGCAGAACTCCCAACCCATGTGTTATGTGCAACACGCATATTAAATGGGATGCTTTATTGAGAAGAGCCGACCAATTAGGTTGTGAATTCATCGCAACGGGTCATTATGCACAAATAAGAGAAGAAAATGGTCGTCATATTATTTCCAAAGGTGTAGATACCTTAAAAGACCAAAGTTATGTGCTTTGGGGAGTTTCTCAAGAAAGTTTAGCAAGAACTATTTTGCCTTTAGGACACTTAACAAAACAAACTATCCGTGAAATGGCAACAGAAAGAGGTTTTGTGGAATTAGTCAATAAAGCTGAAAGCTATGAAATCTGTTTTGTACCAGATAATGACTACCGTGGATTTTTAAAACGCCGTTTACCTGAATTGGAAGAAGAAGTAAAAGGTGGAAATTTTGTGGACCAAGAAGGAAAAATCATTGGTAAACACGAAGGTTACCCATTTTATACCGTAGGGCAGCGGAAGGGTCTTGGAAAAGCATTTGGTTTTCCAGCCTATGTAACAGAGATCAGAAAAGAAACCAATGAAGTGGTGATTGGTCAAATGGAAGATTTAGATAGAACAGGAATGTGGGTCGGGCAACTGAATCTTCAAAAATATGCTTCTATTCCAGAAGGTGGCTTAGAATCTTTGACTAAAGTACGATACAAAGATGCTGGCACGATGTCGCATATTGAACAAATAGACCAAAAAATCCGTGTGGAATTCCATGCCAAAGTTTCTGGCATTGCTCCTGGTCAAGCTGCTGTATTTTATGAGGAAAATGACGTCATCGGTGGCGGATGGATTTTGAAATCGTTTCAAAAGGGTAGTTTTTTTGATCAATAGAAAAAATAAGGTAATAGGTAATAGGTAATAGGTAATAGGTCGTTGCCAAATTTATGAGGAAAAACTGATTTTTTCTCTTTTACCTTTTACATATTACCTCTTACCTATTCTTAACCCTCTCCATATTAATCACTTCCATATCAAAAACCCTTTCTCCGTCAATTTTAAACTGAAGTGCCGTTTGAATGGGATGAAAACCATGTTGGCCGGCTGCGCCTGGATTTAAAAAAAGCATATTTTGACGTTTGGCATCCCGCTTTACTTGCAAAATATGTGAATGTCCACAGATAAATATTTTAGGTAATCCTAAAGACATAGCTTCTAAGCCGTCTGGTTTATAGGAAGATGGCGCGCCACCAATGTGCGTCATCGCAACGGTAACCTCTTCACATCGAAAACGCAAAATTTTAGGATACATCCGGCGGATAATTCCATCATCAATATTTCCATAAACCCCACGAATAGGCTTATTAAATGCAATGAGTTGATCAACCAATTGAATAGACCCCCAATCACCAGCATGCCAAATTTGATCACAATTTTGAATGGGGTCTAACAATCGTTCATCCAAATAACTATGCGTATCCGAAAGCAATAAAATCTTTTGCATGAATTTAGTCGCTCGATTTAGATTGCAAAGAAATCAATTTATGATTTGAAATTAATTGATTGGTTTTCCAAGCTTCTTTTTCTGAATGATAATTCGACAAAATAGCATTTACACCTTCCTCTTTTTTTACCCAATTGGGTGACCCAGCATCTTTCCAAGCAGAATACCAAAAAGAGGCTACTCGATTGCTTGTCAATAACATTCGTTGTTGAATAGATGGAGCTAATTTTTTACCATAAGCTTGAATAAAAGCTTTAGTATAATACTTCATTTTTTTACCGTATTTTTCAACTATTTCATGTTTATTATCGACTCCAATCTCTTTGGTTACATCCTTTTCTGCCTGAAATAATTCAGGTAACATTGCATGCGACTCTAATAAAATTTGAAAAATAAAATCTTGTGAATTTTTAATGTATTCGACTTTGGTTGGAATATATAATTGATAAGTCTTCAATTCCTCTTCAGGAACTAAGCTTTCCCACAAAACGTGTAATCCCTTTTGACCAGTTAATTGTCCATCATGATTTTCCGTGGTGTGCAATGGAACATGAGAATCCGCAATATAATGACCTAAATCGGCGGCATAAAATAACACAGAATCTTTCATTTGGTTTTTAAAAGCATGTACTAATCGACCATACACTCGATTTACTTCCCATGGCACCAATCCTTGTTTTTTCAAACTATCTAAGGTGTATTTTTTTACAGCTGCTTGGAAATCATGGGGAATAGCTGTCCGATAATTAGGCCCAAAAATAGCTGCATCCATATCAAGATAATGTTTACAATCTTCCGTTTTATCGTCTTTTCTTCTAACATCTGGGCGAATGGATTGTTGAACGATATAATCTTGATTTGCATAAAAAAACGTGGCTAAATCATCAGGTAACTGATAAATGGCCACTTGTTGCAAAGTCTTATGGGCAAGGAAACCCCAAGAGGAACACAGTATAGTTATTAATAAAAAAAGGACACCGACTTTTCGTTTATTTTTCATTGTTTGTTGATATTAGATTGAAACTCTTTGGGGGATTTACCATATTGTTTTTTAAAAGCCCTTGTAAAATATGCGGGATCATTGAAACCTACTTGGTAAGCAATTTCTGAAATGTTAAAATCTGAACTTTCTAACTTTGATTTCGCCTCACGCAATCGAATGGAACGAATAAATTCATTGCCTGCAAATGAGGTTAAATTTTTCAATTTTCGATACAATTGCATTTTGCTCATGTCTAAACTCTTTTCTAAATCCTCTACATCAAATTCAGGATTAGACATATTTTCAATGACAATTTGAGTAGCTTTTTGCAACAAAGAATCCTCAAAAACCAAGGCTGAACTTGATGAAAGCTCCTTTTGCACTAATTGTTTTTGCAAGTTTTTCCTTAACCTTTCCTTCGTTTCTAATAACTTCTTAACACGTATCTCTAAAATATCTGCATTAAAAGGTTTACTTACAAAATCATCTGCCCCAGCTTGCATTCCTTCAATTTGACTTTCTTGCGTACTTTTCGAAGTCAAAATTAAAATAGGAATATGATTGGTCTTTGAATTTTGTCTCAAAGCGCGACATAAATTAACTCCACTCATTCCTGGCATCATCCAATCGGTAATCACCACATCAGGTAAATAGGTCATCGCCATTTCCAAAGCTTCCTCTCCTCTTTCCGCTTGTAAAATTTGAAATTTATCTGTAAAAATATCAGCAATAAACTGCCTCATTTCCTCGTGATCGTCAACAATTAGAACAATTTGCTTTTCGATATTTACCTCGCTTGATTTACTTGTTGCTTTAATGACAGGATTTTTTGAAAAAGATGAATCTAGGCTAACAGCTTCCTGAATCCAATCTAATGAAAAATCAGTCGATTGAACAGGAAATGAAATAGTAAAACTACTTCCCTCTCCTAACTTACTTTTTACTTCAATATTACCTTTATGCAACTCAATCAACTCCTTACATAAAGCTAACCCTACTCCCGTACCAACCACTCTAGCGGAATCTGGTATTTGATAGAATCGATCAAAAATATGCGGCAAATGAGCTTCTGCAATTCCTTTTCCAGTATCTATTACAGATATATGTAGTCGACTTATCATTTCCTTTCCTTGGCTATATTCTTTATCCAAAGTGATATTCACCCCAATTTTCCCGTCCTCTGGAGTATGCTTAAAGGCATTGGATAAGAGGTTCGTAACACATTTTTCAACGATGTCGGAATCATAAAACACCAATAAAGAGTTTACTGGAGGCGACCATTTAATTTTTATTTGCTTCTGAAGAGCATAGTTTTCAAAACTTGCAATGATTGAATTCAATTGCACAATGATATCATGTTTAGCAATAGAAGGATTTTGTTTTCCAGATTCAATTTTTGATAAATCTAATAATTGATTAATTAGATGTAACAATTTTTGAGCATTTTGATAAACCGACTGAAGCTTAGATTTTTGTTCTTTATTGATACTTGAGTTGGATAAAAAATATTTCTCTATGGGACTTATAATCAAGGTCAATGGAGTACGAAGTTCATGGGAGATATTGGTAAAAAAATGAGTTTTAACTTGTTCCAACTCCCTAATTCTTTCTTTTTCAATTTCCTTCAAACGCAAATCGGTTTTGAATTTTTCACGAATTTGAATTTCACGAATAAATGCAATAACGATTAAAATGGAGGAAATTAAATACAAACCATAGGCCCACCAAGTTTTATACCAAGGTGGTAACACGGTTATAATCAATTCAAAGGGTTTTTCAGACCATACTCCATCTGAATTGGTCGCTTTAACTTTAAAAACATAATCGCCAGGACTTAAATTGGTATAAGAAGCAGTCCTTTGAGTACCTACATAATTCCAATCTTTTTCTAGTCCCTCCAAATAATAAGCATATCGATTATTTTTAGGTCTTTGGTATTCTAAAGCCACAAAATCGATGGAAAAAACGGAATATTCAGGTTGTAAATAAAGGTGTTTGGTATAGATGATGTCCTCAATCAAAGGGGAATTATTTTCTCCCGCTTTTACCGGATTGTTGAATATTTTCAAGGAGGTAAGAATGACTGGCGGAACTTCTAACTTCATTCTAAGACTATCGGCCTTAATAAAATTCAATCCATTAACCCCTCCAAAAAACAACCAATCTTGATTATTGGAGCAAATTGCATTGGATAAAAACTCTTTTCCTTGTAAACCATCTGATTCATCAAAATTGATAAATTTAAATGTTTTGGGATCCATTTTGGAAATACCTCCATTCGTACTAATCCATAAAAAACCTCTGCTATCTTCTTTGATGGCTCGCATAGTATTACTAGGAAGCCCATCTGCCACCGTAAATACCCGAAATCCTTTACCTTCACCTAAATACAAATGCAAACCTCCTCCATTAGTTAACACCCAAATTCGATGTTTTTTATCTTGGTAAATAGAAGTAACATGACTGTAACGAAGACTATTTGTGGAATTATTTTTTATCAAATGTTGAATTTTCCCCGTTGGAATGTCATAAATGTAGATTCCTGCTACTTGAGTTGCTACCCAAATTTGCTGTTCTTTGGTAATCGTAATGTTGTCAATTCCAATATTATGAAATAATTGAGGGCCTAAACCTGGGTAGGGCAAAAAATATTTTTTGGTAGATAAATCGAATCCGATAACCCCCATACCAGAGGTTCCCAATAAAAAGCGATTATCTTGTTTTACGAGTGCTGTTAAATTCGCAGCATAGGAATCCAGTTTATAAGGATAGGTTTTCAATTGACGATTAGGAGTTAATTCAATTAATCCTTTTTGCCAAATCGCGGCCCAAAGTCCTCCATCTTTGGTTGGATAAATTAGTTTAACATCAAAATCGCTGATAGAATTTAATTTATTAACACTTGCATTATTGATTACATGCTCAATTTTGCCCGTTTTAAATTTAAAATAGGATAAACCCACATTACTCCCAACCCAGACACCATCATTATCTGCTGTTCCTAATGTGGTAACTTTATTGGCTAATAATCCTTGAACGGTATTTGGCTTATATCGTAACAATGAAAAACGAGGTTTTTGACTATACTGAATATTTAGTCCAGCTTCCCAGGTTCCAATCCAGACATTTGAATTTGAATCTAAAAACAAACTAGTTACTGCATAAGCACTGATGCCTAAATCTGGATCAGGATTAGAAGGAATGTATTTATATTTTGAAAAATTTTCACCTTCTAATATATAAAGTCCATTATCAGTGCCAATCCAAAGATTTTTGGAGGCATCTTTGATGATACTTGTTACATTGTTTTCTCTGGAACTAGCCTTTTGGGAATTATAAAAAACACTTTTAAAGGACTGATTTTGAACATCGAATCGAAATAAACCTCGGCCTTCGGTTCCTACCAAAATATCTCCATTGGAAGTTTCATAAATGACCCTTACACGAAAGTTCAAAGCGGAATTTTTTTGTCCAAAATGGAAAGGCATGTAAGAGCGATTACCTGTTTTTAATATCAACTTACCGTCCATTGTTCCCATCCAAACTGAACCTTTGGAATGTTTAAACAAACGAACGACCTCCTTCATGGCTGGAGTTTTTGTATCAGATTCTTCTTTGATCATCGAATTTGTCCGAATATCAAAAACCAAAACACCATAACCTTGAGCAGCCACACAAACGCGATGATTCCCAAGATTTAAAATAGAAGGAATGGAAATATTGGATAGATCTTCATTGTTCGGTCCTTTGCTTATTCGAATTACTCTTCCAGTTTTGATTTCAATTTTATTCAAACCTGAAGATCTTGTTCCGACCCATAAATCACCCACTTCATCCTCCGTTACGCTAAAAATACCACTATCGCTCAGGGATGTTTTATCACTAGGATTATTTCGATATACTTCAAAAGTATAACCATCATAACGATTCAAACCATCTGCCGTGGCAAACCATAGAAAGCCATTTTTATCTTGAATGATTTTGTGAATGGTATTTTGGGATAAGCCAGATGCAGTTGTCAAACGCTCAAATCTCATGCCAGCATTTTGTGCAAACACAGAATTTGAACTTAGAAAAAATAAAAAGACAAGAAGCTTTTTAAAGACAAATTTCAAAATACAATTAGGCTAAAAAATGAGAAAGTAAATTTAGTTATTAGTTGTTAGTTATTGTTTGTTAGGCGAAAGGTTTTTTTTGAAGAGACGCACGGCCGTGCGTCTACATTTTTAATTCACGCAAAATTAAAACACAAAGGCACAACGTATTTCACCATTATACGCAATTATACGCACGGCCGTGCGTATCTACATTAATTCTATTACCTCTTACCTTTTACCTCACACCTCTTCCTTTTCTTTGCACATTTCTTTCAAATCCAGCTTTTGCAACAAATATCCTAACAAATGAAAGATTTATCCAAGAGTAGCAAAGTGTAGCAGAGTAAATTTGTGTCAATGAATTATTGTACGGTTCTATTTTAAATAAGTAGCTAAACTCTGAAAAATATAAAAGTATTATCAAAATGATAAAATCTTTCAATTCCATTTCAGTTAAAGTAACAGACAACAAGTTGCCCAAATATCAGCAATTAATTAAATCTCTATTGCAGGATATTGAAATGGGTGAATTAAAACCTGGTGAACGTTTACCTTCCATCAATGAGGCTTCTGAAGAATGTTATTTATCCAGAGATACTGTTGAGCGGGCTTATACAGAATTACATCGCATGGGGGTCATTACCTCTATATTTAGAAAAGGTTATTTCATTTCAGATTCAAAAGCCAACATTAAATCAAAGGTTCTTTTTTTAGTAGGTAAAATCACAGAATCAAATACTCAAATTTTCAATGCTTTACTAGAATCATTGGGAAAAAATACAGTCGTTGACATTTTTTGTTATCAATATAAATCAAAAAATTTCCAAGAAATCATTAATCAACAATTAGGCAATTACCATCATTACGTAATTATGCCACATTTAATTGATGAAGATGAAGAAACCATTAAGGTTTTAAAGAAAATAGCTGGAGATAGATTAATACTACTAGATTCGAATTTCAAATGCTTACAAAACAATCATTCAAGCATTGTTTATAAAGACAAGACACACATACAAAAGATTTTATTGCCCCACCTAAACCTGTTTAATAAGTACAGTGGTTTTAATTTAGTTTTAACGGAAGAAGATTATTTCGATGCTAATTTAATCACTGGTTGCAGAGAATTCTGCGAGTCCATAGCTATGGAATTCCAAGTATTAGATGGTTTGGATGAAGATGATATCAAGTCAGGTGAAATTTATTTCACATTGAATGATCAAGATCTCGTTCAAGCCATCAAATATGCGGACAAAAAACAATTTATCATTGGTCAACAAGTTGGATTACTGTCATTTAATGACTCCCCTCTGAAAGAAATTTTAAGTGGTGGAATTAGTGTCATTTCTGACAAATCCTCACATATAGGTGCTTTTACTGCTCAAATAATAAAAGAAAATTCAAAATCTACTCAAGAAATTGAGCTAGAATTGATTTTAAGACAATCACTTTAGGGTTTAATTTGCTTAAACGAGCCGTGAATTTTCATGGCTCGTTTTTTTTATGAACGAAAATTCGCCTTGTCAGACAATACTTTACTGATATTTCTTCTTATACCCGCCAATTTTGTTCTTTTGATCGCCGAATATTCAAACAAATTTTTAAATAATTCCTCTGATAAGTCTTGCCAATCATGGTAAGTCAAATCGAGTAACTTTTGATTGGGTAAAAACCTTGCTTCTTGATGTGCTTTGGAAAAACGATTCCATGGACAAACATCTTGACAAATATCACAACCGAAAATCCAATCTTTGAAATCCGCTTGAATATCAATGGGCATATTTTCCTTTAATTCAATGGTAAAATAACTTATGCATTTTGAACCATCTACTTGATAAGGCGTAATTGCCTCTGTGGGACAAGCATCTATACAGCGCGTACAAGTACCACAAAAATCTTTAATTGGCCCATCAGGCTCAGCTTTTAAGTCAATTAATAATTCCGAAATAAAATAAAAACTCCCGTTTTTAGGAATGATCAAATTAGCATTTTTTCCAATCCATCCCAAACCCGACTTTTCAGCCCAAGCTTTTTCAAGAACTGGAGCGGAATCGACAAACATTCTACCTGAAAAATCTCCTAAATCAATTAATAGAACATCCCAAAGTTCTTTCATTTTATCTTTTATTACCCGATGATAATCTTCTCCCAAAGCATATTTGGAAACGTTAAATCCATCTTTCAATGGCAAATATGAAGAATCTGGGTAATAATTATAAACCAAGGAAACAACCGATTGGCAACCTTCGACTAACAACCTTGGGTCTAAACGCTTGTCAAAATGATTCGCCATATAAGCCATTTCACCATGTTGATGATGATTCAACCAATGCTCTAATCTCGGCGCTTCTTTTTCCAAAAAACCAGCTTCAGAGATACCACAAAACGCGAATCCAAATTCTTGGGCTCTCTGTTTTATGACCTGTGAAATTTGCTTTGGAGTCATTGAAAATGCAATTCTGACAAAATTGTAAAACGCAAAAATAACATATTTAATGCGAATTAAGGGTTAAAAACTAAAATTCCGGATCCTTTTCAAAAATTGTGGCTAAATCAAATTTAATTATCTTTTTTCTAGCCAACAATGCAATTTTCTGGCTAATTCTTTTTCTACGGTATTTCTTTTTTTGAAAAAAAAGAAACAAAAAAACTTTTTTATTACAAGTTAATCCAAGACGAATCAGCCTGTCGGCTGACCGATTTTAGCTTCGCTCTCGGCTATTTTCTTTGACCCTGACGCACATCACACATGCGCATTGTCAAAGCTCCGCCTACCGCTACGTTCAAATCTTTCGTTGGGATTAACCAAAAGTTCATTGATGAGTTTGAAAAAAGAAGAAATAGTGTTGGCTGAGCGGAGCCGAAGCCAAAAGCGGTAATTAGAGAAATGAAAATCAGATATTTTGACTCTTAATTCGCATTATTATGTCAAACTGTCAGAAAATTGTTTTTGGCGCTGAATTTGTGTTACGGATAAGCCTTATTAATTTTGCCTTATGAAAAAGAAAGAAAATACGAGCGTAAAGGACGAAGAAATTAAAAATGATTCTCAAAACCCTGAAGAATCAACAGAAAACACTTCATCAGAAAACAATGCAAATGAAACTCCAGTGGATGAGTTAGCAGATATGAAAGAAAAATATCTTCGATTGTATTCTGACTTTGAAAATTTCAGAAAAAGAACAGCTAAAGAAAAAATTGAATTGATTCAAACAGCTTCTGAAGGTGTTATCAAAGAACTTTTACCTGCATTAGACAATTATGAAAGAGCCTTGGCCAATGCGCCAGAAGGTGAAATTTCGGAAGGCATACAATTGATTTTCTCACAAATTACATCTGCATTGCAAGCAAAAGGCTTAAAAGAATTAGAAGCTAAAGGTGAAATATTTGATGCCGATTTACATGACTGCATCACTCAATTCCAAGCTCCAACGGAAGCAGACAAAGGAAAAGTGATTGAAGTAATCGAGAAAGGATATAAACTAAATGAAAAAGTAATCCGCTATGCAAAAGTGGTGGTAGGAAATTAATATAAAAATGGCTCAAAAAAGGGATTATTACGAAGTATTAGGAGTATCAAAATCAGCTTCAGAAGAGGAAATAAAGAAGGCCTATCGAAAGTTGGCCATCAAATACCATCCGGATAAAAATCCAGATAACAAAGAAGCCGAGGATAAATTCAAAGAAGCTGCAGAGGCCTATGAGGTATTGAGTAATGCTCAAAAGAAAGCTCAATATGACCGTTTCGGACATGCGGGAATGGGTGGTGCTGCTGGCGGAGGTGGTTTCAGTGGTCAAGGTATGAACATGGAAGATATCTTCTCTAACTTTGGAGATATTTTCGGTGACGAAAGTCCATTTGGCAATATGTTTGGAGGTGGAGGTCGTTCAGGTGGTGGAAGAAGGCAAAGAAAAGGAACAGATTTAAGAATTAAACTTAAATTAAACCTGGAAGAAATAGCCAATGGTGTTGAAAAGAAAATCAAAGTAAAACGCCATGTAGCTTGTAAAACATGTTCTGGAAATGGTTCCAAAAACGGAACAGATCTGAAAACCTGTGGCACTTGTCAAGGTTCTGGACAGGTTCGAAGAGTACAGCAAACCATGCTTGGACAAATGGTTACTTCATCGACATGTCCAACATGTAACGGAGAAGGAAAGAGTGTAGGTGCCAAATGTGATGCTTGTTTTGGAGAAGGTAGAGTATTAGAAGAAGAAATCATCCCAATCAAAATTCCAGCAGGTGTATCCAATGATATGCAATTATCCATGTCTGGTAAAGGAAATGTTCCTCCAAGAGGTGGAATTGCAGGAGACCTTTTAATTGTTATTGAAGAAGAAGAACATGAAGTTTTGCACAGAGATGGCAACAATGTCATTTTTGATTTATACATCAGTTTTGTCGATGCAGCACTTGGGACATCTGTAGAAGTTCCAACCATTGGTGGAAAAGCAAAAATAACCATAGAAGCAGGAACACAAAGTGGTAAAATCCTAAGATTAAAGGGTAAAGGAATCAAAGAATTGAATGGTTATCATACGGGGGATCAATTGGTACACGTTAATATTTGGACACCAAAGACTGTATCAAAAGAAGAAACTGAAATTCTAGAAAAATTAAGAGATTCACCAAATTTTGCTCCGCAACCAGGAAAATCTGAAAAAGGATTTTTCCATAAAGTAAGAGATATGTTTAGTTAGGATATCTAAACAAAAATTTCACAGCGTTTTTCAATCAATGATTGGGAAACGCTGTTTTATTTAAAATAAAATACATTCCAAAGTCAAAACTCCTAATAATCCCGTAATGGAAACTAAGGTATCCATTGTGGTCCATGAGCGCAAAGTATCCTTCAAATTCAATTGAAAATACTCTCTAAAAAGCCAGAAACCCGTATCATTAACATGGGAAAACATCATACTTCCCGCTCCCAAGGCCAAGACCAACAAATTAGGATCAGCATGGGATTGTACCAATAACACTTTCATAAACCCTGCAGCTGTAATTCCCGCTACTGTAGAAGAACCTACACATACGCGGATAATCGCCGCCATACTCCATCCTAAAAAATAAATATTGAAAGATGATTGCCCGAGCGCAGTAGCAATATATTGACTTACACCCCCTACAACCAAAATTTGTTTCAATGCTCCTGCACCAGCGAAAATCAACATAATGCCTGCAACATCTTTAATTGCATCAGCAGCGTATTGAGTTAATATCGACTTATCAAATCCTTTAAGCAATAAAATCAACCATGTCGTAAGTAAAGCAATTAATAAGGAAAAAACGGGATTACTTAAATATTCAGATAATAATGGAAATATCGTTTGGCAAAAAGTCCCAAAACTTAATAATAAAATGGGTAATAAAATCAGGAAATAACTTAATGAAACCGAAACTGAAAAATCTGAATGGTGTTTTGTTGAATCCTCATAAATGAAAGATTGATTCGGTTCCGTAAGAATGTTTTTAGTAGTGCGACCAAAGAGTAAACCAGAAATTAAAATGGCAGGAATAGCGATAATGATTCCATAGAACAAAGTTTTCCCAAAATCAGCACCAAATTCTTGCATGATAGCTAAAGGAGCAGGATGAGGAGGTAAATAGCCTTGAGTAACCGTCAAAGATGCTAACATGGGTAATGCTAAAAAGGTAGCAGGCTGTTTTAATTTAGCGGAAGCTGTAATGACCAAGGGCGCCAATAACATAAAAGCAACCGAGTAAAACAATGGTAAACCCACTAGAAAACCAGCAATCATAAAGGCGACACGGGCAAAATTAGGTCCTGAAAACTTCAACAATGAAGAAGTAACGTTCTGAGCTGCACCACTCAATCCGATCCATTTCCCTAAGATAGAACCAAAAGCGAGAATAGCAGCGATACTGCCCATTGTACTAGATATACCATACTGTACCGCTTTAAACAAATTGGATGCAGTCAATCCAAAAGCTAAACCAGCTAAAATACTAACAGCCAAAAATGCTGCAAATGGGGGAATTTTCAAATAGGTTAAGGCCACAACTAGACCCACGATGGCAATTAAAGTGACTAGAATAAGCATAATAAGATTAAATAGGTTTAATTATTAATCAAAAATATGTTTTGCCACGGTCAAATCCACCCCTAAAACAGACTTTGATATGTCATTTAATTGATTGAAATCACCTTGAAAATGATAAGTTCTCTGTGTATGTGCAAGACTTTCTCCTATCTTTAATTCCTTAGCAGGAGAAGAACTTTCTAATTCATAAAATTGTCCCATTTGAGTACCTAAATCATTTTTACCATCGTTATAGGCATTTAAAACATCCCCTTTAAAAGGTTCTTTTTGTATTTCCCACATAGAATTTACATATTCCTGATGGTCTTGGTAGTCAAATTGAATAAGAGTAAAAATTCCATTTTTAGCATCAAAAGACCCAGCCAATGGAATCAAAGCTTCAGGTGCAATCCCTAACTTCCCACGAGAATTTGCATCCGCTTTGAAATACAAAATTCCATCCTTTTTCTTTAAACGATTCGTATCAATTTTGCCAAAATAAGCATCATTGATAAATGCTTCTTGACCCATTTTATAAGGAATTAAAATGGTATTTTGATCAGAAGCTTTCAGCATTCCCAATAACCAAATAGATAATAGGCCATTTTCTTTTTTCCAATCTTGTTCACCAATATTGGTTAAATAATTTTCGGTTTGATAAGCAACCCAATGGATGTTTGATAAAGAGATATCCAACTTTTTTTCAACTTGATCACTGCCTAACAATGAAATTTTCCTAACAATTTTAGCTTTAAAATTGGTATTCGAAAAATTACTAATTGAAAAATCTTTTTCGAAAGTAATACTATTAATCTCTTTATTTACGACAGGATAATTTTCCGAATCAATGATACTTGGCGTTTGCCAATTAGCAAACTCAAATGAATCTCCTGATTTAAAATAAATACTGTATTGTCCACCTTCTGGCCCCATCCAAAAACGTTCTTCTCCTCCATAGGCATTCATGTGGGGTGTTTTTTCACCGGATTGAATTAAATCATGGTTTATCCAGCCATAACTGAATCCATTCATTCCTTGTGAAGAACTTGTCATCACACGACCTTGATAATCACCACAAACGAGAACAATCCTAGGACCATCTTGTAATAAAATGGTACTAGGATTGTTTTTTAATAATTCAAAATCGTCGATAAACATCATTCAATTATGTCTAATTCGTTTTACTCATTTGCTTTTCAAACAAAGCTTCCAATTCTTGATATTTCGTTGGAGCCACTTTGGATTCTTTCAAAGTAGAAACGATCACATTCATTTCATATAATGCAATTTGAATATCTCTTTCATGGCTACGAATTCCCTCAGAAAAATAATAATCGCAAGCTTTTGAATCGCGTTTCACCATGATATTAGCAATATCCAAGGCTTTTTTCTCATCATTTAATTCCAAATATAAACCTACCATACTAGCAGTAAATTGGTCATAAGGGATTACTTTATTAGGCATTACTTTATCTAAATGATCCAAGACCTTTTTTGCCAAAGGTTTATTTCCTTCACGGATTAATTGATCAGCCAAACGATACGTATTTAAACGAGCAGTTACACTTGGAATTCCTAAATAAAAATCGCCGTGATAATATATTTTTTCGTTGTCCAAACCTCTCCAATACATTTTATTCAACATATTGTCGGCCATAATTTTAGAATTCACAAAACCATCCTTGGCACCGTTGATTTTAAATGGCATCAATCTAAAGGCATAACCTTCCAATTGCATACTCTCTTTCAAACCTAAATATTGATCATTTGGTAAGGTCGACGCAAAATAAATAGGACGCTTCCAACCATCTAAAGCATTATTAGAGATAATTTCTAATTGAATCAATTCACCTTTAAAAATATTTTTTGCAGGCAATTTCCATCCCAAGCGATCTGATAAAAAAGGAACAAATTCTTTAGGAAACCATTTGCTCGTAGCAATTTCCGCTGCATTAATTGGTAAAACCAAAGAATCAGACGGGAATGTATTGATACTTTCTCCTGATTGCGTTTGAGCTTGAATACGGGAATCATTATTACGAACCAATTCCAAATAATCAGGTAAAGACATCGCTTTAATCGCATCATTTCCATTGAACATAATTTGATCGTTGATACCTTCTAAGAATAAATCTTTGTTCAACTTAATAGGCAATGGATCGGAAAGATACGTTTTACGCTTCATTTGATCGATGTACCAATCTGTACCTAAAAGCGACAAATTACATACGCGAACATCCGTTCTGAATCCTTCCACCTCTTGCAAATACCACAAAGGGAATGTATCATTATCTCCTCCCGTAAATAATATGGCATTAGGTGCACAACTATTCAATAAGTTCTTTGCAAAGTCAATTTGGTGATATCTTCCACTTCGGTCATGATCATCCCAGTTTTGCTGAGCTAAGATCGCTGGAGCAGAAAAACCTAAAACAATTAATAAAGCCCATTTAACAGATCCATTTTTAACAATTTTACTCAACCAATCTGCCAATTGGAATACACCCAATCCAGCCCAAATAGCCATAAAATAAAAAGATCCCACATAAATATAATCTCTTTCTCTAGGTTCAACTGGTGGCGAATTCAGATATACCACCAAAGCTAAACCTGTGAGTAAAAACATCAAAATGGTAACTAAAAAATCTTTTTCATTTTTGGAATAAAGTAAATAGAATCCCAATAATACTAGCAAAATAGGAAGGAAATAATAATTATTTCTTGCCTTATTATTAGCAATGGCATCTGGCAAAGTAGATTTATCTTCAAAGGTATTAATTGCCCAAGCATCTTGAAAATCGCTTTCTCGCCCTACAAAATTCCATAATAAATAACGCATATACATGTGACCCATTTGATGCGTAAACATGAATCGTAAATTATCACTAAAACTAGGTTTTTGTCCTGGTGGAATTCCTAGCATTTCCTGATACAAGGCTACGTGCTGAGGTGAATTGCTATATACACGCGGGAACAACATTTGTTGATCCTTTTGGTACACATACTCTGGCTTATACGTATACACTTCGTATTTACCATCTTTCATTTTGTAAACAGGCTCACCTTGTTTAAATTCTTCTATTTGAGCCGTATATACAGGACCGTATACCAATGAACGCTCTCCATATTGTTCTCTTTTTAAATACTTCAAGAAGTTCAAAATATTACTTGGATCATTCTCATTGATGGGTGGATTATAACCAGAACGTACCAAAGCAACTGTATAAGTTGAATATCCAATCAATAAAAAGACCAAAGAATACATGGCCACGTTCAATATTTCATTGCCCTTTTTAACCGAATAACGAATGCCAAATATGATACCTCCTACCAATAAAAGTAAGAAAAATATCGCTCCACTTCCGTAGCTAAATCCTAGGGAATTAACAAAAAACAATTCTAATTTGAACGCCAAAGAAGGAAAACCGGGAATGATTCCTGAGTTAACAATTCCTAATATGACCAAACCAATAAACATGGCGAAGAATCCACCTTTGTAGGTTGGTTTATTTTCTCTTTTAAAATAATACAATAAAGCCAAGGCTGGTAATGTAACCAAATTCAATAAATGGACTCCAATCGACAATCCAATCAAATAAGCGATAAACAAAATCCAACGATTAGCTTCTGCCCTATTTTCGACCAATTCCCAACGGAACGCTGCCCAAACTACAATAGCTGTAAAAAAGGATGACATTGCATAAACTTCTGCTTCTACAGCAGAGAACCAGAATGTATCTGAAAATGCATAAACCAAAGCACCTACTGCACCTGATAAAAGTAAAATGATACTTTGATCTTTGGATAACTCATTAAATGGCTTATTGATAACTTTTCTACCAATCATTACGATAGTCCAATGCAAAAACAAAATAGTAAATGCACTTGTCACCACCGAAAGCATATTAACCCAATATGCAACTTTGGTAACATCTCCTAAAGCCAATAATGAAAATACTCTTCCTAACAATAAGAATAAAGGAGCCCCTGGAGGATGTGGAACTTGTAATTTATAAGAACAAGCAATAAACTCACTACAATCCCAAAATGAGGCAGTAGGTTCAACGGTTAAGGTATAAGTGATTAAGGATACTAAAAAAACAATCCAACCGACCAGGTTGTTTACTTGTTTGAAATTCTGCATATTGTTCAATTTTAAAAAATCTAAATTAGCTGATGAAAAGAAATTATCCTTTCTAATTTTGTTAATAATCGTTAATTGAATTGTCTTAAAAATCGAACATCATTTTCAGTAAACAAACGAAGATCTTTAATTTGGTACTTTAACATTGTAATACGTTCAATTCCCATACCAAAGGCAAATCCTGTATATTCTTTAGAATCGATTCCCACATTTTCCAATACATTCGGATCAACCATTCCAGAACCTGCAATTTCCACCCAACCTGTATGCTTACATACATTACATCCGTCTCCTTTGCAAATTAAACAAGTAATATCCATCTCTGCGCTTGGTTCAGTAAAAGGAAAATAAGATGGTCTGAAACGAACTTTTGTATCTTTCCCAAACATTTCTTTGGAGAAATGATACAATGAATCTTTCAAATCCTTAAAACTTACTTTTTTATCCACATATAAGCCTTCCACTTGATGAAATAAACAATGTGCACGAGCTGAGATGGCCTCATTTCGATAAACTCTACCTGGCATAATCGAGCGAATCGGAGGCTTAGAATGCTGCATCAAACGAATTTGAACATTGGAAGTATGTGTTCTTAATAAAACATCATCTTGAATTTCGCCTTGTCCCTTTTCAATAAAAAAAGTATCCTGCATTTCTCTAGCAGGGTGATTAGCTGGAAAATTCAAAGCGGTGAAATTGTAAAAATCGGTTTCTATTTCAGGTCCATCTGAAACAGAAAAACCCATTCGATTAAAAATTTCTAAAATTCTAGCACGAACAATAGTCAAAGGATGTAAAGATCCTTGTGAAATAGGTCCAGATAGAGTCAAATCCGATGGAATTTGGTAATTAACTTGACTCGCTGCAAATTGCTCTTGAAAAGTGGTAAACTTCGTTTCAGCTAAATTTTTCAGCTGATTCAATGCTTGTCCAACTTCTCTACGATCTTCAGCAGCTACATTTTTTAATTCGTCAAATAAACTGGCTAAACGACCTTTTCTACCGACAAATTGAATTCTAAACGACTCTAATTCTGATTCATTGGAAATAGAAAACAACTCTACTTCTGCTTGAATCGATGCTATTTGTTCTTTCATTCTAATCAGGGTTCCCCCTCTTTTTATAAAATTTTTATTCCTACTGTTACTTGTACCAAACTAGGTTTTTGTGATAATGTCACACCTGCAGGCACTTTAATATCTTTTGCAATGTCTGTTAAACTTCCTTCATATTTAACATCCAAAGTAATTCCTAATAAATCTATTCCTGCTCCTACTTGATAAGCCAATTGAGATTTGGACAAACCATTGGCAATGGACCCACCTAAATAATTGTTAAAAGCGGCATCAACCGACTCATTCGCAGATAGTTGATAAGAGGCAACAGGTCCGCCTAATAAATGTAAATGCCCCAATTTGATACCTAATAACAAGGGGACATCAATATTGGTATAATTAATGTCAACCAATTTTTTATCGCCAGTAACTGCATTGGTCGCATTAAATGTCCCGCCTTTGGCAGAAAACAACAATTCAGGCTCTAAAAAAATATTTTTACCTAAACGAGCATAAACCCCTGCCACATAACCCGTCTGATTTTTAGCATTTTCAACATAAAATTGATTAAATCCACTACTTAATAAAGAAGTGTTAAGTGTCGATAAATTGACACCGCCTTTAATGCCTAGCCTGAAAAAGCTATCCGTTGCGGCTTTTACGCCTTTGAACTGCGCTTGCATATTTTGACTCATCCCAAGACAAAAAACAAGCAAAAAGAGTATATTTATTTTATTTTTCATGCTTCTATAACGATCAAAAATCAATTAGCTTGTAAAATTATCCTTTTTCGAGCGAAAAAAAAGAAAAAACCAAATCAAAGCGTAATTTTGAAGTCTAAATTTTAAAAATGGCTAAAGCTAAAACTTCTTTTTTTTGTCAATCTTGCGGACATTCTGCTCCTAAATGGTTAGGAAAATGTCCATCATGTGGTGAATGGAATACTTTTGTGGAGGAATTGATTGAAGTAAGCACCCATCCTGCTGAAATTTGGAAGACAAAGACTGGAGTAAAACCAAGTTCCAAGCCAAAATTATTGGATGAAATAAATTTCGAAAATCATCCCAAATTAATTTGCCAAGACAGTGAATTTAATCGTGTGCTTGGAGGCGGAATTGTACCGGGTAGCTTAGTTTTAATTGGTGGCGAACCTGGAATAGGTAAATCGACACTATTATTGCAAGTCGCATTGGCTTTAAAAGGCCCTAAAACACTTTATGTAACTGGAGAAGAATCGGATCAACAAATCAAATTAAGAGCCGATCGTTTAGGCACAAAATCCGAAAGTCTTTATTTATTAACAGAAACAAATACCCAACAAATATTCAAGCATTTAGTTGAATTAGAACCTGATTTGGTCATAATTGATTCTATTCAAACCCTATTTTCGGACAAAATTGAATCGGGCCCGGGCAGTGTTTCCCAAGTTCGAGAATGTGCCGTAGAATTAATGCGATTCGCGAAAGAAAGTGGTACACCTATTTTTTTAGTCGGTCATATTACCAAGGAAGGCTCCATTGCGGGTCCAAAAGTATTAGAACATTTGGTGGATACTGTGCTACAATTTGAAGGAGATCGACATTTGATTTATCGAATTTTAAGAACTACTAAAAACCGATTTGGAAGTACATCTGAATTAGGTATTTATGAAATGTTAGGATCTGGTTTAAGACCAGTGACAAATCCATCAGAAATTTTACTTTCACAAAGAGATGAAGCTTCTTCTGGAATTGCCATTGGGACACTTTTAGAAGGAAATAGGCCTTTATTAGTTGAAATACAATCATTGGTTACTAATTCAACGTATGGAACCTCTCAAAGAACGGCAACAGGTTATGATGCCAAGAGATTAAATATGCTATTGGCCGTTTTAGAAAAACGAGGAGGTTATAAATTAGGTACTCAAGATGTATTTGTCAATATCACCGGCGGCATTCGTGTAGATGATCCAGCATTAGATTTAGCCACTTGCCTTTCGATTGTATCTTCTTATGAAGATAAAATTATTGATAGTTCCATTTGCTTTGCGGCAGAAGTTGGCTTAGGTGGAGAATTAAGATCAGTAACAAGGATTGATCAACGAATTGCGGAAGCTGAAAAATTAGGTTTCAAAGAAATCTGGATCAGCAAGTATAACTTGAAAGGCGTTAATTATAAACCTAAGGCCATAAAAGTCAATTCAGCTGCCACCTTGCTAGATGTAATTATGAACATTTGGAGGAAAAAGTAGCTTCAGGAAATTCTACTTTCATGAGATGTAATCCTTGAGCTGGCACTGCCCTACCAGCCATTTGTCGATTTTTGGAATGTAAAATTTCTTGTAAATCGGATTTTGTCCATTTTCCTAAACCAATTTCCAATAAAGTTCCTACAATGGCTCTAACCATGCCTCGCAAAAATCTATTTCCTTGAATGGTAAAAATCAACTCATCTCCTCTTTTTTCCCATTTGGCATAAAAAATGGTGCATTCAAATGTATACACCTCCGTTTTAACCTTTGAAAAACATTGATAATCAGTATGATTCAGCAATATTTCAGCTGCTTCATTCATAGCATCTATGTCTAAATCCACTTCAAACCAATACGCCGATTTAAATAAAAATGGATTTTTCTTTTGGTAAATACGATATTCATAGGTTCTAGATAAAGCAGCAAAGCGAGCATAAAAATCATCTGAAACCTGATAAACAGCTTGAACAGCCAAAGTAGCAGGGAGCATCCTATTCAATCGATAAACCAAATCAGATTTAATTTCTCCATCAAAATCGAAATGCGCATATTGTTCGTGCGCATGAACTCCTGCGTCAGTACGGGAACTACCCACTATATCAATGGGATGTCTTAACAATTTAGAGAGGTACAATTCCAATTCAGATTGAACGGTAATTGCATTCGGTTGGATTTGAAATCCATGATATGAGCCGCCATCGTACGAAAATTGTAAAAGATAACGGCTCATAAGGAAATTATACTATAGCTTTTTCTAAAGCTGTAAAATACGAATTAGAAGCATCGGATAAACTGGAAACTACCTTTCCATCTGCGATAAAATCAGATCCTTTAACCACTCCTAAACTTGAAAATGCCACATTTTGTGCTTTCAAAGCTTCTTCAAACTCAGCTTTTTTCGCTGCTTGAACAGAAACTAAAACTCTACTTTGCGCTTCACCAAACCAGAACGCATCTTTACGGAAATTAGAGTCGGAATTAACTTCAAATCCTAATTTCTTTGGAAACGCAGATTCAATCAATGCAACCATTAAACCTCCATCTGATAAATCGTGGGCAGATTGAATTAATTTATTTTCGATTAAACTAGCAATTCCCTTTTGAACTTTTTGTTCAGTCGCTAAATCAAAATGAGGAGCTGGAGAAGCTTTTACTTTTCTGTATGAATATAAAAATTCAGAAGAAGCGATATCTTGAACACTTTCACCTACTAAATAAATCAAATCACCTTCATTTTTAAAATCAAGGGTCATTTTGTTTTCTGCTTTTTCAAGAATTCCTAACATACCAATGGTTGGTGTTGGAAAAACAGGACCTTCATCAGAAGATTGATTGTAAAAACTAACATTACCACCTGTAACTGGAGTTTCAAACGCTTCACAAGCTTTTTTCATTCCTTTGATAGCCCCAACAAACTGCCAATAAACTTCTGGAACATAAGGGTTACCAAAATTTAAGCAATTCGTGATTGCCACTGGAACTCCACCAGAACAAACAATATTTCTAGCAGCCTCTGCAACTGCCATTGCACATCCTTCTTCTGGATCCGCATTAACATATCTTGAATTACAGTCGACAGTAATTACAATCGATTTATTAGAACCATGTACTTTCACTACCGCAGCATCTGAAGGCGCATTAGTGTTACGATTCGCACGACCGATCGAAGAATCGTATTGTTCTGCTACCCACTTTTTAGAAGCTATATTTGGATGATTCATTAAGAAATCAACCACTTTAGGCAATTCCGAATCAGTCAAATCAGGTACTGCATTGATATCAAATTTCTTAAACTCTTGGAAATAAGCTGGCTCTTTGTATTCACGATGATACACTGGAGCACCACCGCCTAAGACTAAATCATCTGCTGGAACATCAGCAACTAATTTTCCATCTTGAAAAAATTCCAAACGCTTGGTATCAGTTACTGTACCAATTTGCTCACAATTTAAATCCCATTTATCAAAAATGGCTTTAGCTATCGACTCTTTTCCTTTTTCAACAACGATTAACATACGCTCTTGAGATTCAGACAATAAGATCTCAAAAGGTTTCATGTTTGCTTGACGAGTAGGCACTTTGGAAAGATCAATGATCATTCCATGTTCCCCTTTGGCAGACATTTCAGAAGTAGAACAGATAATTCCTGCTGCCCCCATATCTTGGATACCAACTACACAACCTGTTTCTATAATTTCCAAAGTAGCTTCCAACAATAATTTTTCTTGGAAAGGATCTCCCACTTGTACCGCTGGTAATTTTTCAGAAGATTTTTCTGTGATATCTTCAGAAGCAAAACTTGCACCACCAATACCATCTTTACCTGTTGCAGAACCTACTATAAATACAGGATTACCCACTCCATAAGAAATAGCGGAAGCTTGTGTTCCAACCTTTAATATACCCGCAGAAAATGCATTTACTAAAGGATTTGTAGAATAGCAATCATCAAAAAACACTTCACCACCCACTGTTGGAATACCAAATGCATTACCATAATCGCCAATTCCTTTCACTACTCCTTTGACCAACCACTTTGTTTTGGCTAATTCAATATTTCCAAAACGCAAGGAATTCAATTGTGCAATTGGACGGGCTCCCATGGTAAAAATATCACGATTGATACCTCCAACACCCGTTGCAGCTCCTTGATAAGGCTCTAATGCAGAAGGGTGATTGTGCGATTCAATTTTAAAGGCACAACCCAAACCGTCTCCCAAATCAACCAAACCAGCATTTTCTTCACCCGCTTTTGCTAACATACGCGGTGAGTCCTTGGGTAATGTTTTTAACCAAACGATTGAATTTTTATAACTACAATGTTCGGACCACATGACAGAAAAAATAGACAATTCAGTAAAATTAGGCTTACGACCTAATATTTCTTGAATTTTATCATATTCCTCTGGCAATAATCCTAACTTTCTGGCTGTTTCAAGGGTGGGTAAACTTTCGATTGATTCCACAAAAAAATATTTATTTGAATAAAAATAAATGCATAAATGCACGAAAGGACAAAGGTAATAAAAGAAAAGAGAAGAGAGAAAAGAGAAGAGATAAAATAAAATAAAAGAAAAGAGAAGAGAGAAAAGAGAAAAGAAACATATCCAGTGGCTGAGGTTCTCGAAGCCACCTATTACCTCTTACCTCTTACCTATTACCTCTTACATCACTCCCCGTACCTCGGATCTACCTTCCAAGCTAATTTGCGAAGCATAGTGACGCGCAAGGAACGATGACCGTGCTCTTCCATGACGATTCCATACATCCAATATACTCCTGAGCCTTGAAAAGAATACTTCTTTAAATCACTCGGAAAATGAACCGTATCAAAAAACTCTCCTTTTTGATCTAAAAAATAACCAAAATACATCCGATCTCCATTTTTAGTCCGAGTCGGTTTCAAGGTCACTAAATAACCTAAAATACTACCATTTTCCCCATAGAAACCTGCTGTTAATGTGCTTTCAGGGAGTTCATTGAGCAATAAAAAAGGATCACACAAAGGAAAACCCAATAATTCCCATTGATCAAAAGCATCCTCAAGGGGATCGTGCAACAACTCAGGTAAAATGCCGATATCTGCCACATCATCTGCAAACATATCCATCGAAACCAATTGAGGCACTTTACCATGAAAACGCGCATGAGCCTCCCACAACAAAGGCTTTTTGGAAACTCCCAAATTCCGAAATGCACCAATCCGGATCAAAAGAATGGCCTGCTCCAGTCCCACCGAAACCCTTCGAGCAAAATCATCCCAAGAACGAAAAGGCCCTCCCTGCTCTCTATGCATTAACAAATCGGAAATAACTCGCTTTTCCAATCCTTTTACATGCACCCAACCCAAATAAACAATTTCACCCTCTATGCGAGTAAGAAAATCACTTTCATTGATTTCCGGAGCTTCCACCCAAGCACCTGATCGCCTCGCTTCATGCACGTAAAATTCCGTTCGATAAAACCCTCCGAAATTATTGATTACTGCTACCATAAACTCGCGCGGAAAATACGTCTTCAAATACAAACTTTGGTAACTCTCCACAGCATAACTCGCCGAATGCGCCTTACTAAACGAATAACCACTAAAGCTTTCCATCTGTCGCCAAACTTCTTTGGCCACAGCCAAGTCATAGCCTTTTTCGGCGCAATTAATAAAAAATGCTTCCCGAATACGAGCAAATTCATTTTTAGACCGACTTTTACCCGACATCCCTCGGCGTAATACATCGGCTTCAGCCAAGCTCAAACCCGCAAAATAATGCGCTACTTTAATCACATCTTCCTGATAAACCATAACCCCATAGGTTTCCGACATTAATTCGCCCATCAAAGGATGCACTGGCACATAACTATCTGGCGCGTGATGCCGATCAATATAGGCTTTCATCATGCCAGAACTAGCCACGCCTGGACGAATGATGGAACTTGCCGCCACTAGCGTTAGATAATTGTTGCAATTGAGTTTCTTAATCAATTGTCGCATGGCGGGCGATTCAATGTAAAAACAGCCCATGGTTTCATGTATTTCCAATTGCAAACGAATATTTTCATCGCGCATAAAATCCTGAACCCGGTGTATATCCAAATCCACTCCCCTATTTTTTCGAATAATATCCACCGCTTCTTTGATATGCCCCAAGCCTCTTTGAGACAAAATATCAAATTTGGCAAAACCAATTTCCTCCGCCACATGCATATCAAATTGGCAAATGGGAAAGCCTTTTGGCATTGGCTCCAATACCGTATAATGACTCAATGGTGCATCTGAAATCAAAATTCCACCCGCATGAATGCTCAAATAATTAGGAAAATCAAGCAATAAATGACCATATTTAACAATGAGCCGATGCAGCTGATCGCCTCCCTCTTTACGAATCAAAGAATCTGGCTCCAACCAAGCATCCACTTCCGCCTTGGGTAAACCAAAAACCTTGGCCAATTCCCGGTAAATCGACTTATCCCGAAAAGTAACATAGGTGGCCAATAAACAAACGTGTTTAGCACCGTAGCGTTTAAAAATATAATCAATGATCTCATTCCGCTCATCCCAAGAAAAATCAATATCAAAATCGGGTGGACTACTTCGATGTACATTGATGAATCGCTCAAAATACAAATCCAATTCAATGGGATCCACGTCGGTAATTCCCAAACAATAAGCAACAATGGAATTTGCCCCACTTCCTCTCCCCACATGAAAATAGCCCCTCGAACGGGCATAACGTATAATGTCCCACGTTATTAAAAAATAGGCATCAAACTCCAGCTGATGAATCACTTTCAACTCTTTTGCTAGTCGCTCTTGCGCTTGCTTATTCCTACGTGAATAACGATACGAAAGCCCCTCTGTCGCTAATTTGCGCAACAAATTTTGGTCATCTTCCTGACTTGACCCAAAGAGTTTTCTATTTTTCGACAAATGAAATTCAAAGCTAAATGAACACGTTTCCAAAATCCGTTCAGCTTCTTCTAATAGTTCAGGGAAATCAGAACAAAATGCGTTTAATTCATCTGGCTTATACCATCGTTCATATTCCTTGGCTTGAGCACTTGCAGGTAATTTGCTCAACAAAACATTTTTGTCAATCGCACGCAACAAACGATGCATGGAAAAACCTTTTTTATCGATAAAAGTGGCGGCTTGACACCAAACCAATTGTTCTTTTTGCTTGATTTTCCAGAGAAAATGACGATCCCCCGCATTCACCCCAAAACGCTCTTGTTGCCCTAAATGACCTATCTCCGCACGTCGTTTCAAAGGAAAAATCGTCCAAACATCTTCCCATTGTGGTGGCCGATTCGGCCAAGGCTCTTTGGATAATAAATAAGTAGTCGCAAAAGCATTGATCTTTTCTAATCCACCCGGATTTTTAGCCAAACAAATAAAATGTAAGTCATCTTCCTGCCGAAATTCCATTCCCAACACGGGCCTAATCCCCTGCAAATGACAAGCCTGTAAAAAATCATAAATTCCCGACACCCGATGAATATCCGTCAAAACAAGCACCTTATAGCCATACGCCACCGCCACCTCCACCATCTGCTCTGGTGAAAGCGTTCCATAACGTAAACTGTAATAAGAATGATTATTTAGCATCGGATTTTAGTTATTAGTTATTAGTTATTAGTTATTAGTTATTAGTTATTAGGGATTAGGGATTAGTTATTACTGTTTAGGTTCAGTGTTTAGTTATTAGGATTTATTAGTCTTATAAAGATTTTCCAATAACTAATCCCTAATAACTAATAACTAATCCCTAATAACTAGTTCCCGCTTGCTCTCGCTAAAGAAAAAAGCCCATACCGAGTCCTAATTTTATCCATTGCATCGTACAAAGGAGCGAGTTTAGCGCCTTCATCAAATAAATTCAATTGCTCTTGACCTTGCAATAGTTTAGAGAATCGAATACCAATCAAGCGAATCAATAATCGTCGATCATATAACTTTTCGAACAATTCCAATACAACAGGTATCAAACGATGATCACTGGCTGTGGCGGGCAAAGCCATTTGCCGCGTATGTGTATCAAAATTGGAATACCTCAGCTTAATTGTCACACAAGAAGTACAATTGCCCAATTTTCGTAAATCAAAAGATAATTGCTCTGTCATTTGAATTAATAAACGTTGTAAAAAATCAATATCTGTGGTGTCTTGCTGAAAGGTCATTTCTTTCGACAAAGATTTTTGCTCATAATAAGGCACCACTGGTCTTAAATCAATGCCATTGGCCCTTTCCCAAAGCATCACGCCCGATTTACCAAAAGTCTTCTCCAACACTTTCAAAGGCATTTGACTCAGTGTACCCACCTGAGAAATACCCATATTTCGCAAGGTTTGCGCAGTCACAGCACCAATCATCGGAATTTTAGTAACCGACATAGGAGCCAAAAAAGCCTTTTCCTCCCCAGCAGGAACCATGAATTGCCCAGCAGGCTTTACATGATTCGTGGCCACTTTGGAAACCGTTTTATTCACCGACAAACCGAAAGAAATTTGCAAGCCGATTTGTTTTTGAATCCTTTGACGTAAATCGGCCGTAAACTGAAAAGCCCCCAAAAAGCGTTCCATCCCCGTCATATCCAAATAAAATTCATCAATAGATGCCTTTTCAACCAAAGGTGCACGCTCCGTAATCAATTGCGTCACCATATCGGAATGTTGCGAATAAGCCTCGAAATCGCCACGCAAAACAATGGCATCTGGGCACAGTTTCAGCGCAACCCGCATTGGCATGGCCGATCGAACGCCAAAGGTCCGAGTCTCATAACTACAAGCCGCCACCACCCCACGATCTGACATCCCACCCACAATCACAGGCTTACCCATGAGTCGATTATCCCGTAAACGCTCCACCGAAACAAAAAAACTGTCTAAGTCCATGTGGACAATCGCACGATTTTGCATAACTTTTTTAGATATTTGGCTATTTTGAATACATTTTGTAACTTCGATTAGTCAAATAGAAATTATTGAATAACAATTTTATTCAAAATAATAACATAATCAAAAAATATGAGCACATTTTTTAGTCAAAATTTACGTTTTTTACGCAGCAAGATGTCGGAGAAAACTTCCCAAGAAAAAATGGCTGAATTGTTACAAATCAAAAAACCAACCTTAGGCTCTTATGAGTCAGGTAGAGCTGAACCTAAATATGCCGATTTGATAGCAATTACCCAGTTTTTCAATGTAGAAATTGATGAAATGCTCACACAAGATTTATCTACTAAAGTTCCCGGAAGCAAAGCTAATAAGCTACGTATTTTAGCTACAACGGTTTCTCCAGACAATGAAGAAAACATTGAATTTGTACCTATTAAAGCTGTTGCAGGCTATGCGAATGCCTATGATGACATTGATTTCATCAAAGAGCTTCCTACTTTCCAAGTTCCTTTTCTATCCAGAGATAGAAAATACCGTGTTTTCCCTATCAAAGGAGATTCCATGCTACCTCTTCGACCTGGATCATTGGTATTTGCGGAATACGTGGAAGATTGGACACAAATAAAAGATGGAACCATTTGCATCGTAGTAACCAAAGAAGATGGTGTTGTTTTGAAAAAAGTGATGAACCACTTAGCCGAAAAAAATGTCCTCATCCTTAAATCAACCAATAAAATTTTTGATCCATACCCTATTTTAGGTACAGAAATACAAGAAATCTGGAAATTCGCTGGGTATTTTTACAATGAATTCCCAGAAGAATTATGAGTTATGAATTATGAATTATGAATTATAAGTTATGAGTTAGCTGTCCTTCTTCTTTAACTCATAACTCATAATTCATAACTCATAATTACTTCATAACTCATAATTCATAATTCATAACTCATAATTACCCATGCTCCTCCCCTATAAAAAATTCGCTGATAGCCTACAAATAACTGAAAACCAAGTTCGAAAAACCATCGCTCTTTTGGAAGAGGGAGCGACTATTCCTTTTATTTCCCGATACAGAAAAGAAATGACAGGTAGTTTAGATGAAGTTCAAATCGCACAAATACGCGATTTAATGGAGGCATTTATAGAACTAGAAAAACGCCGCGAAGCCATCCTGAAATCTTTGAAAGAAATGGACAAACTAAGTCCAGAACTTGAAAAACAAATTTTAGGCGCAGAAACACTCGCTAAACTCGAAGATTTATACCTACCCTATAAACCCAAAAGAAAAACCAAAGCGACCATCGCCCGAGAAAAAGGCTTGCAAGAATTAGCCGACCTGATTTTTCAACAAAGAATGGTCGACATCCATGAAATAGCAAAACCTTTTATCCAATTAGACAAAGGTGTAAACAATATAGAAGAAGCTTTAGCGGGGGCACGCGACATCATTGCGGAACAAATGATGGAACAAGCGCCTGCCCGAGAGGATGCAAGGGAATTATTCGCCAAACATACCCAAGTAAAATCCAGCGTCCAAAAAGATAAAAAAGAAAGTGGAATCAAGTACAAAGATTATTTCGATTGGTCTGAATCCCTGTCCAACGCTCCCTCACACCGGATTCTTGCCCTGTTAAGAGGTGAAAACGAAGGTGTATTGAATTTGAACTTAATTGGCCCAGACGATGAAGTTTTGGCAAGATTAGAAAATAGGTACATCACTGGCCGAAATGCAAGTTGCGCGCAAGTAGAATTAGCAATTAAAGATGGCTACAAACGACTTTTGCAACCTGCCATGGAGACAGAAATGAGAGCAGCTGCCAAGAAAAAAGCCGATGAAGAAGCGATTCGAGTTTTTGCAGAAAACATCAGACAACTACTCTTGGCTGCACCTTTGGGACAAAAAAGAGTCATCGCACTTGATCCAGGTTTCAGAACAGGTTGTAAATTAGTCTACCTCAACGAACAAGGAAATCTCATCGAAAACACCACCATTTACCCACATACTGGCACTGGACAAGCTCAAGAAGCTGCTCAAACCTTAAAACATTGGGCAAAAACGTATCAAGTAGAAGCCATAGCTATCGGAAATGGCACCGCGGGTAGAGAAACAGAAAGCTTCGTCAAGTCGCTAAATCTACCCAACGTACAAATCATTATGGTCAACGAAAGCGGAGCTTCCATTTATTCTGCTTCCTCTGTGGCTAGAGAAGAGTTTCCTGATAAAGATGTAACCGTTAGAGGCGCAGTTTCCATTGGAAGAAGACTCATGGACCCATTGGCGGAATTAGTCAAAATCGACCCGAAATCGATTGGTGTGGGACAATACCAACATGATGTGGATCAGAAAAAACTACAAGCATCATTAGATGATACGGTTATCTCTTGTGTCAATTCTGTGGGTGTTGAAATCAATACAGCCTCCAAGCAAATCCTTTCCTATATTTCAGGACTAGGACCTCAATTAGCGCAAAATATTGTTGATTATCGGAGTAAAAATGGGCCATTCAAAAAAAGGTCTGAATTGAAAAAAATTCCAAGACTCGGCGACAAAGCCTTTGAACAAGCCGCAGCATTTTTACGAATTCGAAATGCATCCAATCCTTTGGATGCTAGCGCAGTTCATCCAGAAAGATACGATTTAGTGGAAAAAATGGCGAAAGATGTCGGCTGTAAAGTGAGTGATCTACTTACTTCTGATACTTATCGAAAACAAATAAAATTGAGTCAATATGTGAGTCAAGAAGTTGGTTTACCAACCTTAAATGACATCATGAATGAATTGGCTAAGCCAGGACGTGATCCTAGAGAACAATTCGAAGCCTTTTCGTTTACAGAGGGGGTTAATGAAATCAAAGATTTACGAATTGGCATGAAACTTCCAGGTATCGTTACCAACATAACCAATTTTGGTGCATTTGTTGACATTGGTGTTCACCAAGATGGACTTGTACATGTAAGTCAATTAGCCAATAAATTCGTCAAAGACCCCAACGAGGTCGTAAAAGTCCAACAAAAAGTAATGGTAACTGTCACAGAAATCGACGAGGCTAGAAAAAGAATTGCGCTTTCGATGAAAATGTGATTTTTGAGGTAATAGGTAAGAGGTAAGAGGTAAGAGGTAAGAGGTAATAGGTAATAGGTAATAGTTCCTTTTCTCTTTTCTCTTTTCTCTTTTCTCTTTTCTCTTTTCTCTTTTCTCTTTTCTATTACCTATTACCTGTTACCTTTTACCTAAAAAAAATCACTTCTTCTTACAACAATCAGACAATTTATCATAACCCGCTTTATCGGCTGGGACATCATCTGCATCGTAACCTACCTCGGCAATAGCTTTACGAATTGCCAAGGCATTTGTTTTATCAGAATTAAATTCGACAGTAACAACTTTATCGTCTAAATTCAAATTCGCACTCTTAACACCTTTGGTTAAAGCTAAATTCTTCTCAATTTTAGCCTTACACATCTCGCAAATTGCAGAAGTCTTAATCTTTAAAACTTCCTTTGGACCTGCCAACAACAAGGTTGGGATAGATAACAAGGTCAATAAAATGATCTTTTTCATCTTTTGTATCTTTTAAATTATTTCTTAGCTACCACTAATTTTAAATCCATGGTACATGCAGGACATTTCCCTTTTTTTGCATAAGTTTTATCTCCTTCGCATTTCATTGGACACTGGTAAACTTCTTTTTTATCTGTTTTACCTGCTTTTTTCTCTTGCTTCACTTGAGCATGATCGTGTTGTGAATTCGCTCCGAAAGCACCTAAAATAATAGCTGAAATTAAAATGAACTTTTTCATAAGAATCTATTTTTAAATTGTTTATTGAATTTTATAACGCATTCCAACATAAATCATTCGGCCAACAATGGGTCCCCAAACCATTGATGCATCAAAATTACTTGAAAAAGGATTTTGTGCATGGTGAATTGGATTTGCCTGCGTAAAATTAAAAAGATTTTCAGCTCCAACATACATTTCCCATTTTTTAAATTGCTTGGTTACCTGCGCATAAACCGTCGAAAAAGGAGGCGCATACTCTTGAATCCTGGAGGAAGTATTTGTATGTACATGTCCAGGACTTGCATCAGGAATCCTTCTATCGCCATTCCACTGCCAAGTCAAATCAAATTTCCATATTTCAAATGGCGTTGCATAAGCCAAATTAACCAAAACCCGATCTCTATTGACAAATGGCTTGCTCAATCTACTCAATTGCCCTTCAACTGTTTTGTAGTCAGCTTGAACATCTTGGTAACGATAAGCGGCTTTTAACTCAAATCGCTTTATGGGGCTGTAATTAAATTCTGCTTGCCAGCTTGTAGCAAAAGATTTACTGGGACTCGAATACATCAATATGCTGGAAGCATTTTCCATATCTACAATCCATTGGTTCTCAAAATTGGTTTGAAATACATCCACCACCCAATTGGCATTTCGACCCAACAAGGTAAAGTTATGAGTTAAAGTAGCACCAAAATTCTCCGCTTTTTCCAACGGATTTGCGTTAGGATCAATTTGCAAATTCCTTTGATTAACTAAAAAACCCATGTTTTCAGCCAAGTAATTAACTCTCCTCCAACCTTTTCCATAAGAAGCTCGACCAATCCAATTTGAAGCAATATCCCATTTGGCATGAATTCGAGGCACATATTGTAAGCCATATAAATTATGCCAATCTAAACGACTCCCCAAAACCATCGTTAATCGATTAGGGATAGTCCAAGTATATTCTCCGAAAACTCCTGGTACCATTTCTGTTCGGGCAAAGCCTTTTTCTAAATAAGATTCTTGGTAGGAATCATATAAAAAACTAGCCCCTCCCTTCCACGTATGATTGGTATTGTCGATAATAGATTGATAAATCAAGTTTCCATATAAACTTTGCTCACGACCTTGATAAGCTCGATAAGCAAAATAAGAATCATTGACATGCTGGGCGCTAGATAATATCAAACCCAAACCTTTGTAAGGCTTTTCAGGAAACAATCGAGCAATTTTAGAGAATAATTCCAACCTATAGGTTGCACTTCCAAAGCCATAAACAGCATATCTTGCACTAGATGAGGGTTCAAAATTTGTTTGACCTCCTACCCGATTTTCGTACAAATAATTCCCTCCCAATTGAACCATCCAATGTTCTGATGCATACTTCCAACGATTCAAAACATTAACCAATTGAAATAAGGGCAAATCCAAAAATCCATCTCCATTGCCATCTATTTTGCTCGCTTGTTGTGAATAATGCGTAAAAATTCCAGTGGACAATTTCGAATTAAATTTGTGAGCTCCTTGTTGATTTATTTCAAATCGACCTTGCGAATTTGCATAGGTATTTAAAAAATAGGTTTCCGATGTATCAGGCTTTGCCAATTCCACATTGATCGCACCTGTCATCGATTCGTATCCATTGACAACCGAACTTTGCCCCTTCGCCAAATCGATGGATTTAACCCAGGTTCCAGGTAAATAATTCAAGCCATAGGTCGATTTTAATCCACGAACCGAAGGCATATTTTCTACGTTTGTTTGAACGTAAGTCCCAGCTAAGCCCAGCAATTGAATTTGTTTGGCGCCTGTTACCGCATCAGAAAAATTAACAGATACAGAGGCATTGGTTTCAAAACTTTCCGACAAATTACAACAAGCTGCTTTCGCTAAGGTTTTCATGGTTAATATTTCCGTATGAATGGTGGAAAATTCATCATGCCCTCCAGGTTTGGCAAAAACCTTAACATCTTGCAATTGTTGATTGCTAGCTCTTAAATGTATATGCAAAAACTTGTTGGAGTCGACGAAAACAGAATCTGTTTGAAATCCTTGATTACTGACCAACAACCAACCTATTTTTCCTTGTGTATTTAATTGAAATGCACCTTTTCCATCCGTTAAAACACCTAATTTCAAAGGTCTAAAATAAACAGATGCCCCGATGAGGTCTTCCATGTTTCCAGCGTCATCTAAACTCATGACGCGGCCAGAAATAGTTTGTCCCGATGCTCCAAAAACAAGAAACATACAAGCCAATAATGTATAATGAATGATTGATTTCATATTTATTTTTTTTAAAGTGAACAATAAATTCTCTTTAAAATCAAATTAAATACGACTGTAAAATGGCTAAACGAACAGAATGACTAGGCGGGTGGAAAAAATGTCCCCAAAAAATCTTGGCTGTTTCTTGAAAGTCCTTTTTCCATAAAAACGAAAATTGAATGTTCGAAAACCCTGTTGAAATGAAGTTCAAAGCAAAGGATTTCAGCTTTTCAACCGAAAAATTAAACTTAATTACGTATTGATTGTACGCACAGCAAGACGACTTAGAAAGGGTAAACGATTTATTTGATTTAAATGCAACATCTCTTTTGCAGCAAGAGGCATTATTGTTGATATTCCATTTTTTGCTTCCTGTAATCAAACATTTTTTCGATTGAAATGCGAATCCCACTTGACCGATCAACAGCCAAAAGGCAAACACTATCAAAAAAACGCGTTGAAATGCTTTCATTCGTACAAAGAATACCTACAAAAATACGCAATAATTGTATTGCTTGTCAATCTTAATTAATTTACAACCTAAATATTTTATTTGTGTTAAAAAGAGTCTTTCTTATTTTTCTTTTTTCGGGTATCAGTCTGTTTTCAAATGCTCAAATTGGCACTTACAGATACCTTATTCAATTCAAAGACAAAAGTAATTCTCCTTTTTCTATTCAAAACCCTTCTGCTTTTGTCACGCAAAAATCGATTGACAGAAGAAAAAAAAATAATGTCAGCTTTATAGAACAAGATTTGCCTGTCAATAATTCCTATATAAAGGAAATTTCTGCTTTGGGGGTTAAAATCATCTATCCATTGAAATGGATTAATTCGGTACTAATTCAAACAAGTCCAGATAAAATCAAAACCATTTTGGGCAATAAAAATGTAAAAGGCATGTATTTTCCTTATGCCTTGGATTCCTTAACTGCTAAATCGGGAAATAAGACGACTGGTCCCAAAAATCCTATATTGAATAGTTCTTTGGCAGATATTTCCTATGGAAATTCTTTGACTCAAAATACGCAATTGGGCACTGATAAAATGCATGCGAGCGGAATTACCGGTAAAAATACGCTCATTACCTTATTGGATGAAGGGTTTTTAAATGCGAATGTTGTTACCTACCTACAAAATGTCAGGGATCAAAACCGAATTATTGCTACACTTTGTACCAGTCCAAATAGAACCAGCGTTTATAATGAAGGTAGTCATGGAACCAATGTAATGAGCACGATTGCGGCTTATGTGCCCGATAAACTCATTGGAACTGCTTTCAATGCCAACTTTGCTCTGGCACAAACTGAAGAAGGATTGACGGAATTTCCAGTAGAAGAAGTTAATTGGCTAAGAGGTGCAGAATGGGCTGATAGCCTTGGAACAGATATAATCAGTTCATCTTTGGGTTATTCTACCTTTGATAATAGTTTTTATAGCCATACCTACAATAACCTAGATGGTAAAACGGTACTCAGTACCTTAGCTGCCAATTGGGCAACTGAAAGAGGAATTATTTGTGTGATAAGTGCTGGAAACGAAGGAGCAAAAGTATGGAAATACATTTCTTCTCCTGCAGATGCGCTCGATATTTTAGCAGTTGGTGCAGTAGATAGCAAAGGGGCAAAAGCTAGCTTCAGTTCATTTGGACCTAGTTTTGACCAAAGAATTAAACCTGATGTTTCAGCAATGGGGCAAGCCACAGTTTTGGGATCTATTTCAAGTAGTATAACAACAGGAAATGGTACATCTTTTTCGGCACCCCTCATCGCAGGATTAACGGCAGGTTTAATCGAAAAGTTTCCAAACAAAACGGCTAAGCAAATCATGACAGGCATTCGAAAGTCTGGCACTCTGAGTAGCAATCCAGATAACAATTTAGGCTATGGAATTCCCAATTATGAAAGAGCTTTATCTATCATAGATCCAATTTTAAGTATAGAGCCGAAAAGTTTGGGTGGCATTGTCATCTACCCAAATCCCATTTCCATTGGTCAAAAATTACATTTACAAAGAGATGAATCAACCAAAGTGGATGTTAAGTTATTGAATTCATTGGGACAGGAAATACTCCAATTTGATTGGGAGAGTGATTTTAAAGAAATTTACTTAGGTCCTATTCAAACTGGCAAATATTATTTTAGATTTACATCTGATTTGTACCAAAAAGTACTACCCATTTATTTCACCAATTAAACCTATCATGAAAACTAGATTTTTATCCCTTGACATTCTACGCGGCATTACATTGGCAGCTATGATTTTAGTCAATACTTCAGGAAATGGAGAATTTACTTACGCCCCGCTGAAACATGCATCTTGGCATGGTTTCACGCCTACCGACTTAGTATTCCCTTCTTTTTTATTCATGGTAGGCGTAGCGATGCGATTTTCTTTCAAATCCTTCAATTACACTTTGACCCCTATTTTAAGGAATAAAATCATCAAAAGAACTTTGATGTTGTTTTTAATCAATTACATCATTTTTTACTTTCCATTTTTGGACTTTGATATTAGCAAATTACGATTTCTGAATGTCCTACCCAGAATTGCTTTATCCTATTGTGCCATTTCTTTTCTCGTTTTAAAGGTTTCTGAAAAGTGGCTCACTCGAGTGAATATAGCCATTTTATTAGCTTATTGGGCTATAATGGGCTTCTTTGGTGAACCAGGGGCAGCCTATGAATTGGCTACAAATGCCGTTCGAAAATTGGATTTATTGTTGTTTGGAGCCGACCATTTATATCATGGGAATGGATTAGCATTTGACCCTGAGGGTCTTTTGAGTACCTTACCAGCTTTTTCTACTTGTTTATTTGGCTACCAAACTAGTTTGTATCTAGAAAAACAAAGAGCAAAAAACGCACCCATCGTTCCTACGCTTATTGCCTTTGGCATTGGCCTAATTACCTTGGCATTACTTTGGGATATAGCATTTCCAATCAATAAAAAATTATGGACAAGTTCATTTGTATTATTATGCGCAGGAATTGATTTTATCTTAATTAGTTTAACCTATTGGTGGATTGAAGTAAAAGAGAAGCACTTTGCAAATACTTTTTTCTTGGTTTTTGGCACAAATTCCATTTTAGCTTATGCCATTTCAGAGGTACTAGCTATACAATTAGACAAATTTAAAATTGCCGAAGGTGATGGATTTACCTCAGCTAATACATGGATTTATTGGCATATTTTTGAACCTATTTTCGGCAAATACAATGGTTCATTAGCCTATGCAATTGCCTTTGCATTGGTTTGCTGGAGTATCTGTTATGTATTTTATAAGAAGAAAATCTTTTTGAAAGTTTAGTTAGAGGTAAGAGGTAAGAGGTAAGAGGTAAAAGGTAAAAGGTAAAAGGTAAAAGGTAAGAGGTAAGAGGTAAAAGGTAAAAGGTAAAAGGTAAAAGGTAAAAAGTAAAAGGTTAAAAGTTAAAGGTTAAAGCTAAAAGGTAATAGCCCGATGGCTGTACGGAGTCGAAGCCACCTCTTACCTCTTACCTCTTACCTCCAAATAGTCCTCCATCGTATCCACATCCTGATAATCTTCGTCAAACTCGACAAATTCACACAATTGAGGATTTGATTTCCAAAATTGACCTAATCCTTTCTCGCCTTTCCAATCATTCAACTGAGACACTAAGTTAGATGGAATTAAAATGGGCGGTGCGAGTAAGCCTCTAAATGAACTAACAACGGCCTTTTCAGGAAATAATTTATTTTGATCAATTAAACGATTAAAATGAATTTCATTCACAAAAGGTAAATCGACCAAATGAACAATAACCGCACAATCTGGATTTAATGAACGGAAACCTTCCGACAAGGTACTGCCCATCCCCTCTTTAAAAGTTTCACAAACCAAATATTCAATGGAAGGATAAACCTGTTTTAAACGTTCTAAAATAGTCACAGATTGATTAATTTCTGCTCCCAATAAAACCTTTACATAGGGTGTGACTTTCAATAAATGCAATACACTTAATTCTAGCAAACTTTTTCCATTCAATTCTAACAATTGTTTAGGTTGTCCTAATCGAGAAGAAGTTCCTGCCGCCAAAAGTAAGCCTTGAATCATTTTTATACCTGATCTATATCAAAAGGCAATTTCCTAATTCTTTTTCCAGTCGCCAAAAATACTGCATTACAAAGCGCAGGGGCAACTGGCGGTAAACCTGGTTCGCCTACTCCTCCCGGTAAATCTTCGTTTTTCATCACAAAAACTTCCATGGCTGGAATTTCACCTTGCCTTAAAACGGCATAATCATGAAAATTACTTTGCTGAGTTTCTCCTTTTACAACAGTTATTTCATTTTTGATGGCAGCCGTTAAACCCATGATAATATTACTTTGGGTTTGTGCAATGATATTTTTTTCATTCAAAGCGATGCCGCAATCGATAACAGAAAATACTTTTTTGATTTTCACTCCAGTGCCCGATTTCTCTACTAAAATGGCATGAGCAACGGTACTTGCAAAAGATCTTGAAATCGCTATACCAATCGATTCACCCTTTTTTCGTCGATTACGATAGTCTGAAATCTCTGCTAACTTATTTAAAATGGCCGTAAACTTCGGATGATCTTTTAATAAATTCAAACGGACATCTAAAGGATCTTTTTTAGTAAAATGTGCAATTTCATCGATGAAACTTTCTTGTCCAAAAAGGTTCGTTGAAGCATAAACCGAACGCCACCAAAGAATAGGAATGTTTGTGGTTACTAAATTAAATGAATTTCGACGGTGCGGAAATTGATATGGACTATCTTCCAAACTAATACCTTCACCCGCCCATGGATCAGGTCCATCGCCTAAAGGCGCTTTAAATACTTGGTTTAAAATAGACGCGCCATTTAATTTATGCTCAAATGCTAAAATATTTCCTTGTTCATCTATTCCAGCTTTCATGGCAGATAACATACCAGGACGGAATGGACCTTGTTGCATATCATCTTCTCGGGTCCAAATAACTTTTACAGGCGCATTCACCTGCTTCGATAAATGTGCCGCTTCTAATACATAATCATAATAGGCTTTTCTACCGAACGCACCTCCTAAAAATGTCACATTGATTTTAACATTCTCTGGTTTAATTTGCAAATATTGAGCCAATTCAGTTACTAAAGAATCTGGACCTTGAATAGGTGCCCAAACTTCTACTTGATCTCCTTGTACAAAAACAGTCGCATTTTCTGGCTCCATAGGTGCATGAGCTAAAAATGGTGTTTGATAATTGGCCTCTAATGTTTTATCAGAAATTAATATGGCTTTTTCAAAATCTCCAACTTTGGCATCTTTGTATGCATTGCCTTTCTCTTTGGCAGCTATTTCTAATTTTTTAAAATAATCACTTGTATTCATTCCAGGAGCTTCCTCAGAAGTCCACTCAATCGATAAAAGTCGCTTTGCTTTTAATGCTGCAAAATAATTATCTGCCAAAACGGCAATTGCTTCAGTTCTCGCATGCGGCATTTTTCTTTCCGTTTTCACCACAAATTTAACTCCTGCTTGCGCAATGGCCTTTTCTCCATTGTATGATTTTACTTTTGCATGAATCATGGGCGCATGTGCAATGGATGCATATAACATTCCTGGTAATTTTACATCCATACCAAAAATGGCCGTTCCATTCACTTTCGAAGGAATATCTGTTCTTGGCAATGATTTTCCTATTTGAGTAAATTCACTTACGGGTTTTAAAACAGGATTAGCTGGAACAGGCAAATGTGAGGCTTCTTCTACCAAATCACCGTAAGAAAAAGATTGATTTCCTTTTTTAGAAAACACTCTTCCCTCTTTGGCATAACAATCAGAAATTCCAATATTCCACTTTTTAGCTGCAGTTTGAATCAACATTTCTTTCGCGGCTGCACCAGCAGTACGCATTGGAATATATCTTGTTCTTACAGAAGAAGAACCGCCCGACAATTGCGAACCAAATTTCGCAGAACCATCCGACATCACGATATTGACAGAAGACAAGGGTACTTCTAATTCTTCAGCGATTAATAAAGGTAGCGATTGAAAAGTACCTTGACCCATATCAGGTCGAGCATTGAAAATAGTAACATGTCCCAATTCATCAATCAAAATATATGGATTCATTTCAATTGCCAAATTGGCCACCTTTTTCAATTTATCAGTCGTTTTCGAATTTGCTTCGCTCGAAAAACCTAAGGCTAAAAAAGCAATAGATGCTGCGCTTTTTTTAATAAAATCTCTTCTTGAATTTGATAATTCCTTTTTCATCATTGATCTTATTTATGGTTTTTCTGATTTTGATTCAAAACTTTTGCGGCAGAATGAATGGCTTTTCGCATATCATCGTAAGTGCCACACCGACAAATATTTCCTGACATTGCTTGATCAATGTCATCATCACTAGGTTGTGTATTTTTGGCTAAGAGTGCGGTAGCTGCTAAAATTTGACCACTTTGACAATAGCCGCATTGAGGTACTTGTTCTTTGATCCATGCCAATTGAACCGCATGTTGACTCGTATTTGACAAACCTTCAATGGTCGTAATTTTATCTGCGGACTTTAGGCTAGATACGGGCGTTGAACAAGAGCGGATAGGTTCACCATTTAACAAAACAGTACAAGCTCCACACAAACCCATTCCACAACCAAATTTTGTACCACTTAAACCTACAAAATCGCGAATAACCCAAAGCAATGGGGTTTCAGGATCTGCATCTACTCGATGCTTTTTGGAGTTTATTGTCAAAGAAAATATCGCCATATCATTTAATTTAAGTTTTAAATTTACAATAAAATCTAATCCAAATGTTGAATTTCAAATAAATTGTCGAATTTGATTGAATTGAATTATTTTTGCTCTATGCTAACAGAACAGGAAATTTTATTTATTCAAGAAAATCTAAGCAAAGATCCTTTCCAAATTTCTTTAGCGGCCAAAAAAAACGCCGATTTTTCTATTCCAAAATTAGCTTTTCAAATTCAAGCTCGACAAAAATTAAAAGATAAAATCCCAAGCTGGGCAAATAATTCTGCGATTTTTTTTCCCCCAAGTATATCTTTAGAGCAATCTTCATCTGAATTAACAAGTCATTTTAAAGCAGGATTGATTAAAGGAAAAATCATTGATATTACAGGGGGTATGGGTGTAGATTCTTGGGCATTTGCTTTAGCAGGAAATCAAGTAGAATATGTAGAAATCCAACCCAAACTTTGTGAAATAACGCAATACAACCACCAGGTTTTGATAAATAAAAATAAGCAAATCAAGCACCACAACACAGATGGAATTCAATATTTAAAAGAGCATTATCAAAAATTTGATTTTGTTTATCTAGATCCTGCCAGGAGAAATGAAAAAGGCGAAAAAGTCATTTTGTTTAAAGATTGTCAACCGAACGTCATTGAAATATTACCGATAATCGATCAAGGCCTACAATTATTGCTTAAAACTAGTCCCATTTTAGATATTGACCGAGCAGTAAAAGAACTTGGAGGTGTAGATGCTGTTTATGTGGTTTCTATAAAAAATGAAGTAAAAGAATTACTTTTTTTTAAAACTAAAGTCGCCACCTTATTCCCTATTATTCATATCATCGAATTAAATAACTCAAATCCGTATATATTTAGTTCGAGTAAAGTACAAGAAAAAGAAAGTGTCATAGAATACGCTTCAGCTTTAAACTATTTATACGAGGCACACGCTGGAATTATGAAAGCTGGTTTTTTTAAAAATCTCGCAAAAACTGGGGTCTATAAAATCTCACAGCACACACATTTATATACTTCGGATCATTTAATCACTGATTTCCCTGGTAAAATTTTCAAAATAGATCAGGTAGGAACAGCTGAAACAAAATGGATTCAACAACATTTAGTTGATAAAAAGGCAAACATTGTTTGTAAAAATTTTCCTCAATCAACAGCTGAATTAAGGAAAAAATGGAAACTACAAGATGGTGGAAATAAGACAATATATGCTTATGAAAACAAAGACGGGAAAAATGAAGTAGCTATTTGTTCAAAAGTCTAGCCTAAAAAATTTCTAAAATTCAACAAATCATATACCTTTGCTCATTAAAATCCGTTTAGGATAAAAAAATATTATGAAAAGCTTATTCATTGTTCTTTTACTAACAGTTTCATCAATCGCTTCATTTGCGCAAACATTTTCGGGTATCTCAGAAATTGAAAGTGCCAAAAAAGAAGGTTTTTACACTTATATCAATGCCGCTGAAGAAGATGTCATAGAGAGCTGGAAAAGGTATTTATCCGAATATGGCAATGTAGAAAAAGGCAGAAATGGCGCTATCATCTCAAACCAAACAAAAGTCAAATCGATCACTGACGCAGAATTCACTGTTTTATCCAAAATTTCGGAAGAAAAAAACAGAGTACGACTTTTCGTTGCAATACCTTTAGGACCAGACAATTACATCAAATCTGGACATCCAAGTTACAGAGAGGCAAGCATTTGGCTAGATAATTTTGTTCAAATAGTTAATTTGGAAGAAGCTGCAAGAGTGGAAGAAAAAAAATTAAATGAATTAATTAAGTCTAAAACAAAGCACCAACGATATTCTGAGCGTTTAGTTAGAGAATTAGATGCAAACAAACGTCAAACTGATTTGCTTTTACAAAGATTAGAAGAAGCAAAATTAGCCAAAGAAAAAATATTGGCTAATCAAGTACAAAATACAATTGACTTAAAATCGAGTGAAGATTCGGTCGTTATTCAAGGTCAAAAATTAGAAACCGCTAAACAAAAATTAAAAAAATAAATCCAATGAAACGCCTTTCTATTTACTTCATCTTTATCAGCTTATTTATCTTTACAAGCAGTTTTGGACTTCTTGAATACAATTCGTTAACAACCAAAGCTAAAACGATTCAACTGGATTCTACCCAAAAAGCTCAATCCTTACATTCGCATAAAAGCAATTACCCTAACGAAATTACAGAGGAGAAAAAGCAACAAAAGGAAACTGAAGAATCCAATTTTATTGTACAAAATCTAGCTAAATACGTACTTGTTGGAATCAAAACCGTATTTACAGCTTTGATAAAATTTGCCCTATCATTTTAAACTATGCTCAAATTTAGCCTTCAAACAAAAATCAATTCAACTATCGACCTTGTTTGGAAGCAATTTGACAAAGATTTATTGGAAAAATTATCACCTCCTTTTCCATTGATTCGAATAAGCACTTTCGATGGATGCAATGTCAATGACAATGTAGTAATTGAAATGAATTTCCTATTGTATAAAACCTCATGGAGTTCATTAATCATTGAAAATCAGACATCTGAATCAGAAAAATACTTTATTGACCAAGGCATAAAAATGCCATTTGGATTAAAATATTGGAAACATAAGCATGGATTAAAAATGATCAATGATCATCAAACCGCAATCATAGATTCAATTGAATTCCAAACAAATTATCGAATTTTAGATTATATGTTATTTCCCTTATTTTACGGGATGATACTTTACCGTATACCTCTTTACAAAAAACTTTTATCAACAAAACAATGAAATTAACATTAACCAATAAAATCATCATTGGATTCGTTTTAGGCTTAATTTTAGGAGAATTCTTTTTTTTAAATTTTAGTCCTGAACTAAGCCACGAATGGGCCAATAAAATCCAAATCATTTCGAAGATCTTCCTTCGACTCATTAAAATGATCGTTGGACCTTTGGTATTTTGTACTTTGGTGGTTGGTATTGCTAAATTAGGTGATTTCAAAGCTGTAGGTAGAATTGGCTTAAAAACGATCGGTTATTTTTATTTTGCCACCATCCTTTCATTAATTACCGGATTAGTTGTTGTCAACATAACTAAACCTGGAAGTTTACAAAGTTGGCCAAAACCTGCTGCTGGAACGAATACAGGCATTGATTCATCCAAAGTAAAAACCTTGGAAGATTTCATTTTGCATATTTTTCCGGATAGTTTTTTTAGAGCTTTGGCTGAAAATGAAATCCTTCAAATCGTCATTTTTTCTTTATTTTTTGGAGTTGCTTTGGGTTCCATTGGCGAAACTGGAAAAAAGTTGATTCACGTATTTGAAAATTTGGCAGAAGTCGTTTTCAAAATGGTTAACTATGTCATGGAATTAGCTCCTTATGCTGTTTTCGCTGCAATGACAACCGTAGTAGCCAATAAAGGATTGAGCATTTTAATTAGCTATGGTTATTTAATGATTTGTTTTATGGGTGGTTTGCTGTTTTTTACCACCGTTATTTTATGGTTAATCTGCCTAGCAAATAAAATCCCTTATTGGAAACTACTAAAAGAATTGAAAGAAGCTTTATTGATTTCATTTTCTACAGCTAGTTCAGAAGCCTCTTTTCCACAAACTATTGCTGCCTTAGAAAGATTTGGTTGCAGTCGACGTATTGTTGGCTTTGTATTACCCTTGGGATATAGCTTCAACTTAGATGGTTCAATGTTGTATATGACCTTTGCGACTGGATTCATTGCACAAGCTTATGGAGTTCAATTAAGCTTAGAACAACAAATTACCATGCTTTTAACATTAATGATTACTTCCAAAGGAATCGCAGGAGTACCAAGAGCCTCTTTGGTAATCATAGCAGGCACTTTAACCATGTTTAATTTACCAGCCGAAGGGATTGCTTTATTATTAGGTGTTGACCCATTTTTAGATATGGGAAGAACAGTCACTTCTGTGGCAGGAAATGGAGTTGCGACTTGTGTGGTTTCTAAATGGGAAGGAGAATTCAACCCTCCTATTACTTCTTAAAAGTAGAATTAAAAGTAATTTGGACTGCTTTGTATGCAGGGAAAATAGATGCTAAAAAGGTAATTATGATGACTACCAAAGCAGTCCAAATAAAATCAAACAATTCCATTTTAATCGGATAAGCATCAATCAAGGCATTTGGGATACCCAATGAAATAATCCCAAAGGTTTCTTGAGCCCAAGCAAAACTGAATCCTAGTATCATACCAATAATTGCTCCTGAAAAACTAATCAAAACACCTACCCACAAAAATGTACGGAACAATTGTTTTTTACTGATTCCCATGGCCAGCATGGTTGCTAAATCTTTTTTCTTTTCAATGACTAACAAAGACAAAGCATAAAATAAAGTAAATGAGGCGATTCCCATCACAAAAGCCATAATTAGAAAAACAAAGAGCTTTTCAATTTTGATAGCTTTTAATAGAATGGCGTGTTGTTCATCTCGAGTTTGAATATCAAATGACTCACCTAAAACTCGCTTAATATCATTTTTTACGTTTTCAGCCTGATTTTCATCCTTCAACATTAATTCCAAAGCGCTCAATTCTTTTTCAGTCCCAACCAATTGGCGCATCCATTCTAAAGGAACGAGCACCATTTGATTGTCAAAATTTTGCTCTACCTCCAAAACGCCACCAGGAAAAAAAAGATTACTTCTTGCAGCTTCAGAGTTGATTGAAAAGTTTTTCAAGGAACTATGATTCGGATACCAAGCTTCTATGGGAGTAAAAACATCCTCAAAACTCATTCCCATGCTTAAAAAAACACCTAAGCCAACCAAACCAAAGGACCGATCATAATCCTTCAATAAATAATCTCCTTCAGTTACTTGAGCTTTTAGTCGTTTAGCCTGAAGAAATTCATCATCAACACCCTTTAAACGGACCACTAATTGCTTACCACCATATCGAATCAAAGCTTGGTCCTCTAAAACGGGATTGATAAATTTAATTCCATCGATTTGTCTTAGCTGTTGGATTTTATTTGGATCAATGGAAAATCGAGCACCTTCTTTAGAAACAAGCTTTAAATCGGGATCATAGGTTCGAAATAACCCTTTTTGAAAATCCTCTAAACCATTAAAAACAGATAAAATTAAAATCAATGCCATTACTTCCACCCCAACTCCAATCATGGAAATGCGTGAAATAAAGGTGATGAAACTCGCCTTACTTCTTGTAAAAAAATATCTTTTAGCAATAAATAAAGGTAAATTCACTTTCCAAAAATTTAATTATTCATCATCTGTAGCAGGAGGAATCACTAATCCTTCGAACAAAGCATCAATTTTAGCAGCATATTCTGCAGTATCGTCTAAGAAAAACGACAAATGGGGTATAATTCTTACTTGATGTCGAATTTTATTCGCTAAGACATTGCGTATCGCTTTGTTGTTGTCTTCCAAAGCCTGAACCACTTGTTTGGGATTATCTACAAGTAGGAAACTTAAATATACTCGGGCTAAAGAAAGATCTGGGCTAACTTTAACATCTGTGATGGTTACCATCCCTTTGCCCAATATTTCTTTAAAATCCTTTTGAAATATGTCACTTAAATCCTTTTGAATTTGTCTTCCAAATTTTTGTTGACGCTTACTTTCCATAATTTCTCCTAATCTATTCTTCTCAAAAATTTCACAAATTTCACAATAATAATTGGAATCACCGTAATTTAGCAAGTTGAAAATCGAAATATGTTTGAAATTTTAAGATCGAATTATCGCTTGGCCCTTGGTTTAACCCTCATAATGTGGGCTACCGGCTTGTATTTCTTGTTTTCCACTCAACTTGAACCTTTTACTTGGGAGTTCAGATATCACTTATTGGGAGTAAAACTAAACGAAGGTTTTCAATTATATGGTGATATTAAAGATAATACGAGTCCGATTTCTGCTTTATTTTATCGATTTTTATCCTTTTTAAATTTTCCATTGGAATGGAAAATTTTTCTAGCTTCAGGTATTATCATTTTACAGGCTTTTCTTTTTCAGCAAACCATTCAAAAACATCAGATTTTACCTAAAATTGGCATCATTCCCTTCATCTTATATTTAGTAAGTTTTCATTTATCATATGAGTTCTTCGTACCTGCTCCTGCACTGCTTGGCTTAACATTTTTACTTTTAGCATGGAGGGAGATTACAGCTCAACAAACACGTCTTCAAACCAATGACAGGGTTTTTATCGTTGGAATTTTTGTCGGGATTGCAAGTTTATTTTTTTGGAGTTATACCATATTCATCATTTGGGCCGTACTGAGTCTGATATTCTATACAGGCATTACAATCCGACAAGTTGTTTTGACGATCGTTGGGTATTTATTCGTTTTTCTAATTACAGCAGCTCTTTTTTTATATAATGGTACATTAAACTTGATGATTCAATTATTAAAAAAATCAGCTTTAGAATTCCAAACACCCCTCATTCGAGATTGGCAACAAATTTTCATTGTATTTTTCCCTGCCATTTTATTTGGAATCATTGGACTTTGGAGCGTCAGTAGAAGTAAAAAAATAAGGGCACATGCCCAAAAGGTATTTCAAAGTAATTTGCTATTCATCATTATATCAATTTTAGCATTATTTACCCTGCCTGGCTTATCAAGGGCCAATTTGATTTTTTTCTTACCAGCCTTGGTTTTGTTTGGTTTAAATGCCTTCTATCTATTCAAAAAATTTTGGCAGAAAGAATTGATCTTTTGGATTTTGATTTTAGGAACTTTCAGTAGCTTAAGTATACAATCGAAATCAAATTCCATCGATCGATTAAAAAATAATCAGCTGAATATTCGAAATGAAAAACTAATGGTTTTAGGCCCGCAAATTGAAGAATATCAACAAAATAAAATGGTGGGGCCATTTCTCAATTGGGAACTTTCAAAATATTTGTTTGATGGAATAAATGAATATAAAAATATCATCATTCTTTCTGACTTTCTAAAAAAAGACCCTCCGAATTACATTTATGATCCAGAGGGTAAATTTCAAATCTTAAGTACTTTTTTACCAAAATTAAAAAGTCAATATCAATTAATTGACCTCCATCTTTATAAAAAAGTTCATTAACAGCAAGTAATTTTATCTACTCTACCTTGATGTCTACCACCTTCAAACGGTGTATCGATAAACACTTGCAAGCAAGCCTTAGCCTCGTCTAAAGAGATAAAACGTACGGGTAAACAGATAATATTAGCGTCATTATGTTGACGAATTAATGAAGCAACTTCCGTATTCCAAGCTAATCCCGCTCTGATACCTTGGTGTTTATTGGCTGTAATAGCAACACCATTAGCGCTTCCGCATAATAACAAACCAAATGTAGTTTCCCCTTTTTCTACTGCTTCGGCTACAGGATGTGCAAAATCAGGATAATCCACTGAATCTAAAGAATAAGCACCGAAGTCCTTCACTTCAATTCCTTTTTCTTGTAAATAATTGATTAAATCATTTTTGTAGGCGAAACCGGCATGATCTCCACCGACAGCAAAAGTTATTTTAGAATTCATAAAAAGCTTTCAAATTTTCACAAAGGTACAAGGATAAATCTTACATTTGCGAGTAAAATGAGAATAAAAATATGACTGATCAAAGCTGGGAAAACGAAGAAGAGAAAATTAAAAAAGCTTTTGGTGACCGTACTTGGGCACAGATAAAATCAGAAGAATCTTGGAGAATTTTCAAAATAATGAGCGAGTTTGTAGAAGGTATTGATAAACTTTCTAAAATTGGTCCTTGTGTTTCTATATTTGGGTCTGCTCGAACTCAATCTGACAATAAATATTATCAAATTGCGGAAGAAATTGCTGCCAAATTGGTTCGACATGGCTATGGCGTTATTACAGGCGGTGGTCCTGGAATTATGGAAGCCGGAAATAAAGGTGCTAAAAGTGAAAATGGTAGATCAGTAGGTCTAAACATTGAACTACCTTTCGAACAATTCGCTAATCCCTATATTGATCACGATAAAAATATCAATTTTGATTTTTTCTTTGTTCGAAAAGTGATGTTTGTTAAATATTCTCAAGGATTTGTCATTATGCCAGGCGGATTCGGTACACTAGACGAAATGTTTGAATCTTTAACATTGATTCAAACACATAAAATTGGAAAGTTCCCCGTTGTGTTAGTGGGTAGAGAATATTGGCAGGGTTTAATTGATTGGATGAAAAACACGATGGTATCTCAAGGAAATATCAATGAGGAAGATTTGGAATTATTTGCTTTGGTAGATACCCCCACAGAAGCTGTCCGTGTCATTGATGAATTTTATGCTAAGTATTTACTAAAACCAAATTTCTAAAAGAAATAATATACCTAAGCTCAAAATTCACAAGCAGATAGATTACTTTTTATAGGCAAGCATTTCATTTGCTGATAAGGCATTAAAGGTAAATTGCTTGACTAATCCGCCTTTTTGAGCCAATTTAACCCCCCATTCCATATCTTTTAAACCATCTATTTGATGGGCATCAGGATTAATAGAAATATAAACTCCTTTTTCCATAGCTTCATAAATATAACGCCAATCGAGATCCAATCGGTAGGGACTCGCATTTAATTCGATCGCCACTTTGTTAGCAGCACAAGCGTCGATAATTTTGGACATATTCAAAGGATAACCTGGCCTAGTCAATAACAAACGACCAGTGGGATGACCTAATATAGTAGTATATGGATTTTCAATGGCCTTGATCAAACGCTCCATCGCTTTTTCTAAATCCATCGTTAGTCCAGCATGAACAGAAGCAACTACATAATCGAAACTAGATAAAATTTCTAAGTCGTAATCCAGAGATCCATCTGGTAAAATATCAGCTTCAATTCCTTTTAGAATGCAAAAATCAGTCCAATTTTTATTTAATAGATCAATTTCTTCATGTTGTTCAATGATACGATCAGGCTTTAAACCACCTGCATAAGCAGCGTATTGTGAATGGTCGGCAATCCCAAAATAAGCTAAACCCAAATTTCTACAAGCTTCTGCCATTTCTAACAACGTATTTTTACCATCCGAAAAGGTAGAATGATTATGTACACATCCCTGCAAATCAGCAACTTGAATCAACTGATCATTGGAATATTTCAAGGACCAATCAAATTCGGAACGTCCCTCGCGCATAGCTGGGATAATATAAGGCAAATTTTGACTTACATAAATCTCATGATCAGATTGAATGGTTTTATTTTGAAATAAAGTGTAATAATTCACTTTAGCCAAATGTTCAGGGTGGGCAGACAATTGAAAACTGAGGTTGACAAACTGATTTTCATCCGTAATATGAACAGAAACAGGTATGATATGACCTTCAATAGCCCCTCTCCAAGTGAAAGGAGAAGACTCTTGCATATTTTCTTTCCAATGACTCATCGAATTTATCATCATTTGAGCACCGAAAAGATCATCTGTTTGAACGACAAAAACTAATTCATTTATTACTTCAAGGTTTCTCTTTAAATCACCCGCAATTTCCACCCTACCAAAATGTTCAGATAATTCGTTGAAAAGAGATTGAGAAAGATGGGTAGCTTTATCGATACGTAGTTTTTGATTATTTTGTTTTAGAAATAAAATATAAGTCAATACATTTTCTTGAACAGATTTACCAAAACCCTTCAACGTTTCTAACCGATTTTCTTGACAAGCAAGAAGCAAATCATCTATTTCCGTGATCCCTAGTTCTTGCCAAATAGCACGCACTTTTTTAGGCCCTAATCCTTTTATTTTAAGGAGTTGAAATAAACCAGGTGGAGTTTGTTCCACGATCTGTTCCAATTCAACAGAACTTCCTTTTTGGGCTAAATCGATAATGATTTTAACGACTGATTTGCCTACACCAGGAATTTGAAGCAATTCATCTTCACTCGCAGAGGCTATAGAATTTGGAAATTTATCAATTCCTCTAATCGCAAAAGATAAATTTTTACTTTTAAACTCATTTATTGCATGTACATCCCAAAGTTTAACTAAAAGCTCAAGGGCATCAACTAAATCATCATTTTCCATGTTCAAAGATACTGAAAGATGTAAGATGTATGATGTAAGATGTATGAGGAATGTAGAATTAAAAATTAAGAATGTAGAATTAAGAATGTAGAATGAGACTTTTTTCCAGCGTTAAATTTAAGTCAGTTAAAATGATTCAACATTTTTCATTCTAAATTCTACATTCTTAATTCTTCATTCTTAATTCTTCATTCTTAATTCTACATTCTTAATTCTACATTCTTAATTTCTAATACGCTCCATAAAATAGCACCTTTTCAATATAAAAAAGTCTAATTCCATTCTAAATAAAAATATTTTAGACGGATTGAAATTTTAATAAAAATAAAATTCTAAATTAATTGGTAATCAAGCAATTTTAAAATTTATATCCATGGCAAATTTCAGTTTTAACAATTACGATACGGAGGGATATTTCGATGAAATGTTTACTCCAGAAGGTCAAATAAGAGAAGGATATGCACACTTTAAGGACCGTGTAGAACAATTAAGTGTTGAAGAATTTACAAGAAGACAACAATCTGCCGAAAGAGCATTAATGGCCATGGGAATTACCTTCAATGTATATGCCGAAAATGAAGGTACAGAAAGGATTATGCCCGTGGATATTATTCCTCGCATTTTAAATTCAAAAGAATGGGAAAAACTGGAAAGAGGTTTAAAGCAAAGAATTACCGCTTTAAATTTATTTTTGGCAGATATTTATTCAGATCAAAAAATCATCAAGGATGGAATTATTCCCAAAGAAGTCATTTATTCATCTAAAAACTTTTTAGCTCCTTGTATGGGGATTAAACCACCCAAAAATATTTGGATACATATCACTGGTACGGATTTGATAAGGGGAAAAGATGGAGAATACATGGTTTTGGAGGATAATTTACGTTGTCCATCTGGGGTATCCTATATGTTGGAGAACAGGGAATTATTGAAACAAACTTTTCCTGAAGTCGTAGCCAAAACGCAAATTAGACCTATTTCAGATTATCCACATAAATTATTGCAAATGCTGCAATATATCAGTGATAGACCTGATCCCAATATTGTTGTTTTAACACCTGGAATTTATAATTCTGCTTATTTTGAGCATTCTTATTTAGCGCAACAAATGGGTGTTGAATTGGTAGATGCTCGTGATCTAGTTGTACATGATGGATATGTAAAAATGCGGACTACTAAAGGATTTGAAATAGTTGATGTCATTTATCGAAGAATTGATGATACTTATTTGGATGCCACAACATTTAACCCTGACTCTTTGATTGGCATACCGGGTATTTTTGATGTATATAAAAATGGTAAAGTTGCATTGGCAAATGCCCCTGGAACGGGAGTGGCAGATGATAAAGTAATTTATGCCTATGCACCGAGAATCATCAAATATTATTTAGGTGAAGACCCAATTATTCCAAACGTTGAAACCTATATCTGTGGAGAAGAAAAAGATCGAAACTATGTTTTGGAAAATATCGAAAAACTGGTTGTAAAAGAAGCCAATGAAGCAGGCGGCTATGGTATGTTGATTGGTCCAAACTCGACAAAAGAAGAGCAAGAAAAATTCAAGAAATATATCCTTGAAAATCCAAGAAACTATATCGCCCAACCAACCATATCTTTATCTCGGGTTCCTTGCCTGATTGATGACCATACAGAAGGACGGCATGTCGACTTGCGTCCATATATTTTATATGGAGATGATGTTCAAGTAATTCCAGGCGGACTAACGAGAGTTGCCCTAAGAAAAGGCTCCTTGGTCGTTAATTCTTCTCAAGGAGGCGGATCAAAAGATACTTGGGTGCTTTATTAAATCTGATTTCTTAAAATATCTTCGATGGTTTCTCTTTTACGAATCAAAATAGCTTTACCCCCGTCAATTAAGACTTCTGCTGGTAAAAACCGAGAATTGTAATGAGAAGCCATCGTAAAACCATAGGCTCCTGCATTTGCGAATGCAATAATATCTCCTTCTTGAGCTATATTCAATAATCGCTCATTTTGTTTCCCATCAAAACCAAAAGAGAATGTATCTGTCTCACAAATATTTCCAACAACCCTGTAATCTACTTTTTGAGACTCATCTGCATTACTCGCATTAAAAATATAGTGGAATGATCCGTACATCATAGGTCGAATCAAATGATTTAGTCCTGTATTAAGTCCTAAAAAAGTTTTAATGGGGTCATTTTTTACAACTGTTGCAGAAGCTAAAAATGTTCCCGCTTCACTAACAAGAAACTTTCCTGGTTCTACCCATAATTTCAACTTTTTACCATATTTTTCACAAAATTCAAGAAAAGCATTCCCCATTCCTTGACCTACTTCTTGCATATTAACTCCTGGGTCTTGTGGTGAATATGGGACTTTAAAACCTCCTCCTAAATCAATTAATTCAAGATCTTTAAAATCAATTGCAAATTCAAAAATTGCCTTAGCAGCCTCTTGAAAAGTATAACTATCCTTGATGTCTGAACCTGTATGTTGATGTAAACCAATTACTCGAATGCCATATTGCGCCACTAAAGCTAATATTTCATTTTTTTGATGAATGGAAATGCCAAATTTCGACTCAGGATGAGCCGTCATAATTTTTTCATTTCCTCCCCCAAAAACATGTGGCTTAATTCGGATTAAACATGGCTTCGAGGAACCATATTTTTTTCCAAATTTTTCGAGGACAGAAAGATTATCTAAATTAACTATGGCCCCTTTTTCAACGGCATATTCAATCTCTGAAAAATCTACTCCGCTGGGAGTAAAAGTAATTTCTGAGCCTGAAAATCCAGCCAATAAACCTAATTCTAACTCTTGAGGTGAAACAACATCTAATTCAACTCCCTCCTGCTTCATCAATCTCAAAATAGACAAGTTGGTATTCGCTTTACAAGCGTACTTGATATGTAAAGGAATTTGAGAAAAACTGTCTCTTAAAACTGAGATTTTTTCTCTAATTTTGTCAGCGTCATATACGTAAAGAGGTGTACCAAATTCTTGTGCTAAATTAACTAAAGGAATTCCTTGAATTGAGTAATATGCCATTTGCTTAAAATTAAGCCACAAAGATAATCTAAACTTTTGATCAATGAATTCAAATTATATGATAAAACCACATTTAAACTAATTTACCTTGTTCATAAAGGAGTTCCCAACAAATTTTGGGACTTAGTAATGAATAAATTTTTGCAAATAAAAATATTAAATTAACTATTAACATTGTACCCTCCACAAAGGGAAAATATATTTTAAAAGGAATAATAGCATAAGAAAGATAAAACATGGAAGTAGTACTAAATAGAATAGATCAAGATTTTCATTTTCAAGCCTTGGGAAGCTCTCCCATTCCAGTGCATATAGACGCTGCTGAGGGTATCGGTGGGCACAATGCTGGAGCAAGGCCCATGGAACTACTATTGATGGGATTAGGGGGATGTACTGCGATTGATGTGATAATCATTTTGAAAAAACAAAGGCAAATCGTAGAAGATTTCCAAATTCGTGTGTCTGGAACTAGAGAGAAAATTGAAGGAACAGAAAAAACACCATTTAGAACTATCAATATTCAATTCGAATTAAAAGGGGAAATTAGCGGACCTAAAGCTTTAAAAGCCATTGAATTATCCATGGATAAATACTGCTCTGCAACCGCCCAGTTAGAACCAAGTTCAATCATTACCCATAGCCTATTAATCAATGGCGAAAAAGTTGAAGCATAATTATGAAAGCATATTTAGATTTATTACAACATATTAAATCAGAAGGTACGTTTAAATCAGATCGTACAGGAACGGGAACTACAAGTGTTTTTGGCTATCAAATGCGCTTTAATTTAGAAGAAGGTTTCCCTTTGGTTACCACCAAAAAAACTCACTTGAAATCGATTATTTACGAACTACTTTGGTTTTTAAAAGGGGAAACAAATACAGCCTATTTAAAGGAGAACAATGTTAGCATTTGGGATGAGTGGGCTGATGAAAATGGAGATTTGGGACCTGTTTATGGTAAACAATGGAGATCTTGGGAAGGTCCAAATGGTCAAGTAATTGACCAAATAAAGGATATCATTCATACCTTAAAAACCAATCCAGATTCCAGAAGAATAATAGTTAGTGCTTGGAATGTAGCAGATTTACCCAAAATGGCATTAATGCCTTGTCATGCATTTTTTCAATTCTATGTAGCCAACGGAAAATTATCCTGTCAGCTATATCAAAGATCAGCCGATGTATTTTTAGGTGTTCCTTTTAATATTGCTAGCTATGCCCTATTAACGATGATGGTTGCACAAGTATGTGATTTAGGCTTAGGCGATTTTGTTTGGACAGGCGGAGATACGCATTTGTACTCAAATCACATGGAACAAGTTGAATTACAATTGAGCAGAGAACCTAAAAAATTGCCTACAATGAAATTAAATCCCAACATCAAAGACATCTTTGATTTCACTTTCGAGGATTTCACTTTGGAAGGATATGATCCATATCCGGGCATTAAAGCTCCAGTGGCGGTTTAAGAAAAGAGAAAAGAGAAGAGAGAAAAGAGAAAAAACGCGCTCGGCTGTGCCGAGTGTGTACTATGAATTGAACTTGTAGTTCAATAACTAATAAAAAAAGCGCTAAGTTGTGCCGATTATGAATTATGAATTGAACTTGTAGTTCAATAACTAATAAAAAAAGCGCTAAGTTGTGCCGATTATGAATTATGAATTGGACTTGTAGTTCAATAACAAATATAAAACGCGCTCGGCTGTGCCGAGTGTGTACTATGAATTGAACTTGTAGTTCAATAGCAAATTTAAAATGATAAGTGTGTAATTTCTCAATTCTACATTCTAAATTCTACATTTTACATTACTCAATTATTTCCTCCACCAAATCTGCAGCACCAAGTCCATTGGCTTCTGCTTTATAATTGGGAATTATTCGATGTTGTAAAACAGGAACTGCTACGGCTCTTAAATCCTCCAAATTCGGAGAAAAACGTCCACGAAGAATAGATCTACATTTGGCTGCTAAAATTAAATTTTGAGAAGCTCTTGGACCCGCTCCCCAAGATATGTATTGTTTGGCTGTATTAGATGCAAGTTTAGCATTCGGTCGAGTAGCTTGTACCCATTGTACTGCTTTTTCAATTAATTGATCCGTTACTGGAATTCTTTGCACCAAAGCTTGATAATCCAATAATTGATGAATTGACAAAACAGCTTCATTATTAAGTTCCACTTCTTGATTAGACATCCTTACGACCGCTAATTCTTCTTCATACGAAGGGTAATCCAATTTTAACATAAACAAAAACCGATCTAATTGCGCTTCAGGCAAGGGATAAGTTCCTTCTTGTTCAATGGGATTTTGCGTAGCTAAAACAAAAAACGGATTGGGTAATTCATGACTGATACCTGCAACAGAAACAGTATGCTCCTGCATGGCTTCTAACAATGCCGATTGAGTTTTGGGAGGTGTCCGATTAATTTCATCTGCCAAAATAATATTAGCAAAAACGGGTCCTTTATTGAAAATAAAATTACGCTGATTATCCAATAATTCAGAACCAATGATATCGGAAGGCATCAAATCCGGAGTGAATTGAATTCTCCGATAATCTAAATCAATTAATGAGGCCAAAGTTTGTACTAATCGAGTTTTAGCCAAACCAGGTACTCCAACTAATAAGCAATGACCTTTCGAAAACAAAGCGTTGATAAGAAGTTCAACAACATCATTCTGACCTACAATTCGCTTAGAAATTTGATTTTTAAGCAACTCATAGTCTTTGAATAAATTCTCTGCTAACTGAACATCACCCTGCATATTTATTCCGTTCTAGGCTCCCCGCTCAATATTTTACAATCTAAATATTCATCATCAACAAAAATAAAAACATCTTTTTTTGCTGTCACAAACCAATTGTCAATTACCTCATTTCTCTTACGACTCAATGCGATAGTAGCCAATTTTTGGTAGTCATCTTTCAAATTAGCAAAATGTGGTGGATGCTTTATTTTATAATATAAAATTCTCACAGCACTTCTTCCATCTTCTGTACGATAAGGAATCGGTTTTGATATAGTTCCTACTGTCATTGAATCCAAAGAAAAATACAAACCTGGTTCCATACTACTATCAAAAGGAATACGAGTAGAACGTGTGCTAGGATCTAAAATCATTCCACCGGCATCTTGAGTAGCCTTATCTTCCGAATGAATTGATGCTGCACGATCAAACTTCAATGAATCTCTTTGGATCAAAATGCGAATACTATCTAAAAACTTGGTAGGCTCCGACAAATCCAATTTTTGATAATCGGGTCTTAATAAAATATGACGTGCTCTGTATTCTTGTCCACGAGTATCTAACAATTGAATTAAGTGAAAACCAAACTCTGATTCCACCACGTCAGACATAGCATTGGGTTTTAATTTCAATGCCGCAGCTTCAAATGGTGCTACCATTTGACCACGCTTTGAAAAACCTAAATCCCCTCCTTTTTTACCACTTCCTAAATCCTCGGAATATAATTTAGCCAAATCCTCAAATGATTCACCTTTTTCGATTCTTCTCTTATAATCCAATAATTTATTAATTAATTCTTGCTTCTCATTAGCATTAGGCTTTGCTAAACGAACAATATGTCCTATCTCAACCTCAGAAGGTAAATAAGGTAATGAATCTTGTGGAATAGTATTAAAGAATGCAGCAACCTCTTTTGGAGTAATTTTCACATCCTCCGAGATTTTTTCTTGCATTTTTCTACCAGTCAATTGCTCTTTAAGTGAAAGACGTAAATCTTCTTTTAAATTAATAATTGACTTACCAAAGGCTTCTACAATGCTTTTAGAAGAACCATATTGTTGTTCCATTTGCTCCATTCTTGAATTCAATTCAGCTTCAACACGCTTATCCTCTACGATAACTGAATCTATTTCTGCTTTAGCCAACATCAATTTATTGATCACTAAACTTTCTAAAATTTGGCATCTTCCTGGAGTATTTGGCTGACCACTCGCCTGATATTGCTGATATTGTTGCTCTAATTCAGATTTTAAAACAAAATGATTATCGACTTTCGCTATAATCTTATCCAAAACAGTACCTTTTTTTTCTTCTTGGGAATAAGCTAAAGTACTCGCTAAGATCATTCCAAACACATAAATCCACTTGGTCAATTTCATCATATCAATTTCTATTGCATTAATTTTTGTAATTCTTCCTGTTGAATTATGACAGGATTCGTATTTTTTAAATTCTCCAACCATTCTTTTTCCAACTTAACTTGCAAGTTACGAATAATTGTGCTTCTTGACTCATCAAAACTCTTAATTCGTTCAGGTTCTGACTTAATAATTTCTACATAAACATTCCTTCCATTTTCTTCCAATGTTTTACGCGAAATTTGCCCACCCAAAGCATCAATATAGGTATTTTCACCCTTTAAAAAATATTTTTCTTGTGCCTCTAAACTATTCGGTTTTATTGAATTAAAACGTTTCACTACATCATCCATCGATTCAGAATAAAACTTAAAACTTACCCTCGCATTTTTGGATTTATCTGTTTTTGAAATTGGACTTAATTTACCTTCCTCCTTTTCTATGAACCTTGGAGATAATATGCCTTTTTTAGCAATTTCTTTAACAACTTTATCCATTCGATTCGTAACCAAGGAATCCGCTTCAGATGCATCAATATGTCCACTTACTTCCAATACATAATCTTTATTCTTCAACATCAATAACTGAAGTTCTGAAATCAATTTCGCAGCATTGTCAGATAATGTACTAGTCCCAAGTTTAAAATTAACATCAGGATAACGTTTATTCATTGGATATGGAGCCGATTTCAATAAATCCAATGCATCTGATAAAGTTTTAGGACTATCCGCATTGATGTATTTTGCGTACACACGATTTGGCAAAACAAATAAAGAAGCATTTTCTTTGTAATAATTTGCCTGCTTTAAAGAATCTAAAGAAGGCTCAAAAATCATATTTTCCGTGATTTTACTATATAAACTTCCTTCGAAAAACTCTTGCATTTGCTCCTTAAAGGCTGGATATTTTTTCTCTAGTTGTTGTTCCTCTAATTTCAAGGTATTTTGATCGATAAAATCATCCAACCATTCAGCTTCAGAAATAGTAGGTAAATAACCCAACTCTTTTAATTTTCTCTTTTGTTGTGAAACAATAAAACTGTAAAAATCTTGAATCGTGAAATTCTTATCTGAAATACTAAATAAATTAAATTTCAAAAATGGTTCATCTCCAACTCGATCGATATTGAAACGCTCAATCGCGATTTTTTTATTTTGTTCATCGATCAATAAATTATTTTCTTTTCTAACTCGCTTCATAAATGCTGTATGAATTAAATTAGAACGATCTGGGTCAGTCATAATTTTTTGACGAAGATATTCACTCATTTCATCATAGGTCAACAAAGGTTTTTTATCTAACAATTTGAAAATTTGCCAGCCTAAATTGGTTCTGATAGGTTTAGAAACATCACCTAAACGTTGTAATCCAAATAATTTATCTTGTAATTCTTCACTTAAATCTGAAGAATAATACCATCTTCTTAACTCACCCCCACGACCAATCGAATAAGGATCTTCTGAATAATTCTTACAAACCGTTTCAAAACTCTCTCCTGCCGTTAAATAAGCCTCAACTTGTTCAATTTTCTTTTTAGCATCCACTTGTAAATTGGTATTGGCATTTACCGCAACAGAAACTAAAATATGCGCCAAACGAATCTTTCCTTGATTAGGTCTTTGCTTCAATAACTTAATAATGTGATATCCCGTTTTCGTACGAATTGGCTTAGAATATTCGCCTAATCCCAAAGAATAAAAGGTATTTTCAAGTGCATATTGAGTTTGCAAGGAAGTTAAATATCCTAAATTTCCACCTTTTTGAGCACTTTGATCATCCTCAGAATATTTCAAAGCCATGGTAGAAAAATCCTCTCCTAATTTCAGCTTTTTATAAATATTCTCAATTTTTTGATAAGCAATTAATGTATCTCCTGGACTAGGATTGGAAGGTAATTTCACTAAAATATGAGCTACCTGTTTTTCATCTTTCAAACGAGAATAGGCCTCTTTGACTAATTCATCCACTTTTTCATTTTCAATTAAATAAGGACTTGCCAACTCTTTTCTAAAGCTTTGGTATTCCTCTTGAAAACCAGGAGATTCGGGAATTTTAGCCAACTCAGCAGCCAAAATTTTGTAGTGATAATCGATATAGTCTTTTAAAAACTTTTCTTTATTTTCAGCTCTTACACTATCACTTTCGATTAAACGACGATAATCACTTAAAAAACGTTCTGAACTAATTTTTTTTGGCCCAATTTGAATGGGTGAACTATTTTGAGCAAACAATGTTCTAATCGACAAAAAGAAGACGAATAGAAAAAATTTACTAAAATGACGCTTTAATAACATACTGTATGATTTAGGGCAATTAAAAACCTTTAAACGTTTTTAAGCCAACAAAATTACAAATTATCCTCGATAATTCGGATTAATTCAGTCATCCGAGGCTTTTATTTGATAAGTAAACTGATAATCGTAACTATTAATTCCATTCCTACCACCTTTCCAATTACCTCTTTTAAATCTCTCAACTTTGCCTTTTTGTATTTCCTCAAAAGGCCAAATGATTTCAGATACTCCTAAAAGATCATTTTGGTCAAATTTCGACAAAAACATCATTCCCAAACCACCAGCTCTCGTTCCCCATAGGAACCAACCCAACGGATTACTCAAGGAACTCCATTCTGCCAAAGCAATCGGAACTTGTAGAATTCCACCAAACATATTCACTTGATTCAAGGTCTTGGAAAGTTGATCATAATTATCAATCTCCCACAATGACAACTGAACACCTATTTTTTGCTTTCTATGAATTTTTAGGGAAGGCAATATCAAGGAATCCAATTGATTTTTTTGCCCTTGTTTGACGCTGCCAATTTTCTTGATTCCAACATAAGTTTGTACTACTTTGTCATTTTCAATCAATGAAATAGAATAATTAAGCAAGAGTTCATCTGAAAACGTAAAATTTTCTTGAATATCATTTGCCGTAATACTCCCCATTTTTAAACTTACAGATTTTATTTCTGGTTTGAGTTTAGGCTTTTGTTGAAGGGTATCTACTGACTTATTTTGAGCCATAGGAATGGCTTTTTTTTGGCAAGAACTAAACCAAATCACGCAAAAGAAAGTTAAAATCCAGTAATACCTCATATAGCTGATTTAGGCTCTTGCTGTGTTAAACAGTGGAAACTGCCTTGTCCCCAAATAATTTCTCTAGCAGATAAACCAATCACAGGACGGTCTTTAAACAAACTAGACAAGGTTTTTAAAGCAAATTCATCCTGTGGACAATCAAAAATGGGTACGATAACAGCTGCATTGCATATATAAAAATTCGCATAGGATCCTGGCGCTCTGAAATCATCAATAATCACAGGGTCAGGCATTGGAATTTCAATGATATTCAATGACTTTCCTGAAAGCAATTTCATTTCTTTCAATTCTTTCAAATTCTGAGCCAATACCTCGTGATTCGCATCTTCTACTTTTGGCTCAACCATCGTTATGACTGTATCTTCATTCACAAAACGAACTGTGTCATCGATATGTCCATCTGTATCATCCCCTACAATCCCATCAGAAACCCATAAAACTTGCTCTACACCATAATATTCGCACAAATAGGATTCTATTTGCTCTTGCGTTAAATGAGGATTTCGATTTTTATTCAATAAACATGATCTACTTGTTAAAACAGTTCCTGCCCCATTAAATTCAACCGAACCTCCTTCCATGATGATACCAGGACTAACAATTGGTAAATTTAATTGCTTTGAAATAGCTTTTGGCAAATCATTATCATCATTAAAAGGTGGATATTTCCCTCCCCATGCATTATAGCCCCAATCGAGCATCATTCGTTCTGCACTTCCTTTTTTTATCAAAAAAGCAGGACCATGATCTCTGCACCATGCGTCGTTTGTTGGATGTATATGAAAGTGAATTTTGTTAGAATCTATTCCATAAATAGGCAATTGACTTTCAATATATTGCTTTAAGGTATCACTATGTACATTTAAATTCACCATTTCGCCTTGTGATATAGCTTTTATCAAAGCAAAATATTCAGGATACATTTTATCCAATTTACCTTCTTGCCAAGAATGGTCATTGTGTGGGAATGTCAACCAAGTAGAAATATGTGGATGCCATTCTGCTGGGAAAAAAAAGTTATTTGCCTTAGGCGTTTTCACGTTCATGATAAATTCTTTTGCGAAATGATTCGCAAACCTTCTAGAGTGATTAATTTATTAACTTCATCAAAATAAGATTGCAAAGGAGTTAAAATAGAGGATAAACCTCCTGTTGCCAAAACTTTAATATGCCCCCCTTTTTCTTCCTTCACTCGATGAATCATTTCTTTTACCATACCAACGTAACCCCATAAAATACCTGCTTGAATAGCCGAAACGGTATCATATCCCAATGCCGACTCAGGAACTTCTAAAGGCACTTCAGGTAATTGGGCTGTTTGAGAAAACAAGGATTTTACAGCCGTTTTCAATCCAGGGGCGATCGAAACACCTTCCATGCGACCTTCCGAATTAACTAAAGTAAAAGTTAAGGCTGTACCAAAATCAACTACCAAGACTTCCGTTTTGTAATAATCAAAAGCATACACTGAATTAGCAACTAAATCTGAGCCTATTTCATCTGGACTAATTACTTGAATCGGAAATTCAGTAGAAGCATATAAATTGCTACATAACACCTGAGCCTGCACACTTAACCAAGATTCTAAACCTCTTTGTATTTGGGGCAAAATACTAGGAACAACACAAGAAATGGTTAATTTATCAGGCTTAATAGATCCAATTTGCTTTTCAATCCATTCTTGACGAATCCAATTCTCCATTCTCGAAGCCGTCCACGGCTGATGAGTGGGTGTACGAAGAATACTTTTCCAGCTTTCGTTTTCATAAAAACCGAAAACGATGTCAGTATTGCCTATATCTACAACTAATAACATTTTTCTTTTTTAAAATAAATCTTTTTCCAAGCCTCCAGATAAAATAGGGAAACGAAGCCACGATTTGGGATCCAAACTATAATCGTCTACGTGAAACCCCGGAGCATACCTTTCTCTTTTCCATTGATTTCTGGCCCATAATCTAAAATACCTTTGGCAAAACGCTAATAATTTTTCATCTGAAAACAAATGACCATATTCTAGCTTAATTTTTTGCAAACATTCCTTGGGTGATAATCTATCATAGAATGCCATGCGTTCTATGGAATTTAAAATCGGATATGGCATCAAATCCTCTTCATCAATTTGCTTGCTCGACAAGGGTCTTAATTCTGCACTGGGTTCTAATTGATTGACACTAGACAATCCCGTTACTCGTAAGCTTCCATTCAATCCTTTTTCTTCCAACCATTTCAACCAGATCCGGATAAAACTCTTATCGATTCCAGCTATTGGAGAAATTGAACCAGAAGTATCACCATCCATCGTGGCATATCCCACACTCGCCTCTGAACGATTAGATGTAGCCAAAAGCAAAGCATTTTTTATATTTGCCAACATCCAAATACTTGGGCTACGTACCCTAGCTTGAACATTTTGTAAAGCAATATCGTCTTTTTCCCAAGTCAAATCTCTCTGTATCACTTTTTCTATGATATGCTGATAACCTTCGACCAACGTGTCAATTTCTATTTCAAAATGATCTGAATGGATAAAATTGGCTAAATTAAATGCTGATTCTCGCGTATCTGAAGAGGAATTTTGGGTACCTTGATACATCGTAGTAATTAACCGATGTGTCAAATCTTCAATACTTTCTATTTGCTTCATCCAAGGAATAAAAGATAGCCTTTCTTTCATCTGATCTAATCCCAGCTCTTGAAATGCCATTTGAATACTCAAATAACATAAACTTGCAATCGCTGAGGAATCGGCACCGCCAGATAAGGATATCACCCAACCATTGGAATAGGACTTTCGCATATAATCCCAAAGACCTAAAGCAACAGACCTTGCAAACTCTTCCTCTTTCTTACTATCACCTTTTTCCCAATTTTCAATGAAATGATTTGAAGAAACAAATGTCGATGGATTATTGATTGAAAAAGTACCTATATTAATGATATCATCACCATCATGCTCTACTTTTTTCAAATCCATTTCAGCAAAAATCAATTGTGAATCACGATAAGAAAATCGTTTAGATTCAGCCAATATGCCATTTTCATTGGCTATATAGGCATCGCCATCGAAAATAATTCGGCCCGATTCATTACCTAATAAATTAGCAAAAAGATAAGCCCCTTGAATAATAGAAGCACCTTCCAACACTAATTTCTTACGAATCTCTGATTTACCAAATGAAAAATGGGAAGCAGTAGGATTACATATCAATGACACTCCACGTTTTGCCAAACTATAAGCAGGACGTTGCGCGCCTTCCCAAGCATCTTGACAAATTTCAATCCCAAGGCAATAATTTCCTAGTTGAATTCGATAATCCCCAAATGGAATATTTTGATCATTTATCGTAAATGTACTTAATTTTTGATTAGGCCATGGGGTAAACCAGCGAGCCTCATAATGTACACCATCATTGGCTAAATGTTGTTTGGGAATAAGTGCCTGTATTTTTTGTTGATACAGACAAGCTGCCACATTATACAATTTACCCTCCCATCGAATCGGTAAACCCAATATAACTAAGGTATTTTGAACCTTTTGTGCAATCAATGTTAAACTTTTCCAAGCTTGTTCAATGGTATATTGCGCTAAAAACTGATCCTCACAACCATATCCAGAAATGCATAATTCAGGTAAACATAAAATATTGATTTGTTTACTTTGAGCCTCATCAATTAAATGAATGATTCGATCGCGATTTCCGTTCCAATCTAAGGGCGTTTGATTCAATACCCCAGCAGCAAGAAATAGTTTAGACATAATTATTTTCGCGGTTTATTCGAATTTCTACTTGGTATGATTTTTTTGTACCAAGCTTTTTTAGTTTCCACTTGATTTGGACCTGCACCTGCATAATTGGATGTCCTTACATGTTTATACCTTGGCGTATACATCCAAGAAAATGCTTGCCTTGGTCGATAATATCGATCACCATGTCGGTGCTCAACTTGCACCCTACATGTTACTTTCGGGCAACGTGCAGACCAGCATGCATTTAATAATAAGAGAGATAAAATTCCCCAACTACTCAAAACAAGAAATCTAATAATGATTTTTTTTGTCATGATTTTGTAAAGACAGGATGGTTCATTGATATAAGAACGCTATCCTATTAGTATAATTACATTTCAAAGCTTAATTTTACAAGCAAATAAAGCTAAACATGCAATCAGACTTCAAAGATATAAAAAGCGATTTAAAAAGAAATGATTTTGAGTACCCCGTGATGGAATCTTTTTATACCATTCAAGGGGAAGGTAAATTTCAAGGTCATGCTGCTTATTTTATCCGTTTAGGTGGATGTGAAGTGGGTTGTCATTGGTGTGATGTAAAGGAATCTTGGCCAATAAATGCCCATCCGAAGAAATCAGTACAAAATTTAGTAAACGAAGCCTTAGAATTTCCTGGAAGAATCGTAGTTATTACTGGTGGGGAACCTTTGATGCATGATTTAACGCATTTAACGATGGCATTCAAAGAAGCTGGATTTCGAACACATATAGAAACCTCAGGAGTTTGTGAAAATGTAACTGGAATTTGGGATTGGGTATGTTTTTCTCCCAAAAAATTCAAAGAAGCTAACCCTGAAATATTTTCAAAAGTCAATGAATTAAAAGTAGTCATTTATCATACCTCTGATATCGAATGGGCAACGACTTTTGTCGATAAATTACCTGAAGATGCTTTGCTTTTATTGCAACCAGAATGGTCAAGACAATTGGAAAATAATCCATTGATTGTAGAATTTGTAAAATCAAACCCGACCTGGAATATTTCCGTACAAACGCATAAATTCCTTCAAATTCCTTGATATGTTAGGTATCTGCTTAGTTTCATTGCTATCTATCTTTCAAAATTCGGATAGTACTTTTTTGATTAAGCGACAAGCAATAGATTCTATCAATCTATTTCATTCACAATATTTCCCTCATTATTCAACAACTACTAAAAGTCTTTTTTTCACCGCCAGAAAGAATAAAAACCAAGACGAAAATTTATATTATTCTTCATTTGAAAACCAAGCATTTTCAAAACCTGCTCCGCTAAGTATCTTAAATGAAGAAAATAATGAAGGGACTGCCTGCTTATCCGATGATGGCAAAACATTGATTTTTACAGGATGCGATTATCCAAATTCCTATGGAGGTTGCGACTTATTTGAAAGCAAATGGATCAATGAAAATTGGTCAAAGCCGAAAAATTTAGGGTTTTTTATCAATTCACACGACTGGGAGGGGCAACCAAATTTATCGAAGGATGGTCAACAATTATATTTTTCATCAGAAAGACCAGGTGGCAAAGGAAAGCGAGATTTATGGTTATCGACAAAAAACAAACAAGGCATTTGGCAAGCACCCGTGAATCTAGGCGACAACATAAATACCAAATTTGATGAACAAGGTCCTTATTTTATTGACGATAGAAACATTTTAATTTACTCCAGTGATCAAATGGGCGGAAAAGGCGGCCTCGATTTTTATCAAAGTTTAAAGATTCAAAACAATTTCCAAAAAGGCCAAAATATATTACAAATTAATACTCCAAATGATGAGGCAGGATTTTCAGTTGGAGAATCTCAAAATGAATTTTTGATAAGTAGTACTAATGAAGGAGAAGATTTGATCTACTCCATCATTATTCCTGAAGAAATTTGGCTTAAAAATAGTATTAACAAAAAGAAGCCTAAGACCTCTCAATCATTTGAAACGATTAAATTTGATGATGTTCAATTTGCCAATAATCAATGGGAACTTCCAAAAGAAATCCCAAAAAGTTTAATTGAATTGACTGATTTTTTGATTGAAAATCCCACACAATCCATTAAAATAAATGGTCATACAGATGAAAATGGCAATGAGGATTTGAATCAAATTTTATCTGAAAAACGGGCACTATCTGTTAAACTCTATCTAATCCAACAAGGAATCCCTAGTAATAGAATTCAATTCCAAGGCTTCGGTCAATCACAATCTAAATCGAAAGAAAAAGCAAAAAATCGGAGAATCGAGATTGAAATGAGGTAAGAGGTAATAGGTAAAAGGTAAAAGGTAAAAGGTAAAAGGTAATAGGTAATAGGTAATAGGTAATAATGCGAATTAAGAGTCAAAATATCTGATTTTCATTTCTCTTTTACGCTTTTGGCTTAGGTGCTTCGACAAGTTCAGCAACCGTGCTCAGCCAACGCTATTTCTTCTTTTTTCAAAATAAGAAATACCATGCAAAAAGAATTAGCCAGAAAATTATATTGTTGGTAAGAAAAAAGATAATCAAATTTGATTTAGCCTCAATTTCTGAAAAGGATACGGAATTTTAGTTTTTGACCCTTAATTCGCAATAATAGGTAAGTTTTCTCTTTTACCTTTTACCTATTACCTATTACCTCTTACCTCTCTTTTCTTTCTTTTTCAAAACAGCCAACAAAGAATCTGTCAATTCCTTTTGCTCTAAGAGACGGACTTTAACGGCAGCAATGCCAACTCCGATGATGCCTAATTCTTTAGCAGCGACATAGGAAACATCTATCAAACGAGTTTTTTTGTGAGGTCCTCGATCATTAACGCGAACAAATGTTTTCTTTTGGGTTCTTAGAGAAGTAACTTCCAACCAAGAATTAAAAGGATAAGTTCGATGGGCACAAGTGTATTTGTAGGAATTAAATCTTTCACCGGATGTAGTTCTACGTCCACTTAGGCGTTTACTGTAAAAGGATGCTAAACCGGTAGAGTCTTCTTGAGCCAATAAGCTTATTCCAAGTAGCGAAAAGATCGAAATTAGAATAAACTTTATCAAATAGTGATGTGTTTTTTGCAACATAAGTGCTACAAAATTAGACTTATATCTGCTATAAAACAAAAAAGGCTTCTCTATCGAGAAGCCTTTTAAGCTTAAAATATGTTAAAACAGGGGTGTTATCTATTAGAAATTTCAACAAAATTTCTTGAAGTAGCACCTGTATAAATTTGTCTAGGACGACCAATTGGCTCTTTATTGGCTCTCATTTCTTTCCACTGTGCAATCCAACCAGGTAAACGACCAATCGCAAACATAACAGTAAACATATTGGTTGGAATACCTAAAGCACGATAGATAATACCAGAATAAAAGTCAACATTTGGGTATAATTTACGAGCTACAAAGTACTCATCATTCAATGCTGCTTCTTCTAATTTTTGAGCGATAGATAAAACTGGATCGTTAACGCCCAAAGCTTTCAAAACATCATCAGCTGCTTTTTTAATGATTTTCGCACGAGGGTCAAAGTTTTTGTACACACGATGACCAAATCCCATCAAACGGAAACCCGAATTTTTATCCTTAGCCATTGCAATGTACTTATCTGTATCTCCTCCATCTGCTTTGATAGCTTCCAACATTTCTATTACTTCTTGGTTAGCACCGCCATGCAATGGACCCCATAAAGCGTTGATTCCTGCAGAAATAGATGCATACAAATTAGCATGAGAAGAACCCACTAAACGAACAGTTGATGTTGAACAGTTTTGTTCGTGATCTGCATGAAGAATCAATAATTTATTCAAAGCTTTTGCTACAACTGCATCCACTTCATAACTAGCTCCTGCTTTCGCAAACATTAATTTCAAAAATCCTGAAACATAGTCTAAGCTAACATCTGGTTGCACGACTTCTTCTCCAATTGATTTTTTATATGACCAAGTAGACATAATTGGCAACTGAGCCAATAATCTAAAAATGCTCTTTTCGTCATCTCCAGGAGCATCTGTTGAATTAAAAGCAGACATTGCACCCACAGCAGCAGAAATGACACACATTGGATGTGCATCTACTGGAAATCCATTGGTGATTGAATGAATGCCTGAATTAAGCACAGCCTCCGCTGAAATAGCAGCTGAAAATTCATCTAATTGAACTTGAGTAGGTAGTTCACCATAAATCAACAAATAAGCAACTTCAATAAAAGTGGCTTTATCAGCTAATTCTTCAATACTGTAACCTCTATAACGAAGAATCCCTTCCTCACCATCCAAATAGGTTATGGCACTTTTTGTTGCTCCTGTATTTTTAAATCCCGGATCGTAGGTAACAAAACCTGACAAATCACGTAATTTGGCAATATCAATAGCCTTTTCATTTTCAGTTCCTACCAAAGTAGGCAGTTCAAAGGATTTCCCTTCAAGGTTGATAACAGCAGTTTGAGACATATTCAATTAAGCTTTATACTTGATCTAATTTTTCCAAAGTCCAAAACAGTATAGCACATTTTAGAAATTGAAACCATAAATATAACACGGAATTTTGAAAGGTTGCTTACCTTTACAAATACAAAAAAAATAAATTTATTTATCACAATTTTTTCTTAATATATTTCAAAAAAAACGAGGATTTATGAGCGATTTATCTCAAATAATTAAAAATTACTCTTTCACATCTTTGGAACGCTTTCTTAGATATGTGCAAATCGATACTCAATCAGATCCCTATTCTACCTCCTTCCCTTCTACTGAAAAACAAAAAAATCTATCAATTGTTTTAGTAGATGAATTAAAAAATATGGGAGTGGAAAATGCTCATACAGATGAATACGGATATGTATATGCTTTTCTTCCATCCAATACATCCGAAGAAAAACCGACTTTGTGTTTTTTAGCTCATATTGATACCTCACCAGATTGTTCAGGAACCCATGTTAAACCGATTGTACATACCAATTATCAAGGACAAGATCTTGTACTTCCAGATGATACGAGCCAGATTATTCGAGCAAAAGAACATCCTGATTTGTTGGAACAAATTGGCAATGATATTGTCACAGCCAGCGGTACAACCCTTTTAGGCGCAGACAACAAGGCTGGAGTGGCTGAAATCATGGATGCAGTCCATTTTTGGCAAAGTAATCCAGAAGTAAAACATGGTCCTATTTCAATTGTATTTACCCCAGATGAAGAAGTAGGAAGAGGAACGGAACAAATTGATTTAAAGAAAATCAATGCCAAATACGGCTATACTTTAGATGGTGAAAAACGAGGCCATTTAGAAAATGAAACTTTTTCTGCTGACGGATTCACGCTTATCATCAAAGGAGTTTCTCAACATCCAGGATTTGCCAAATGTAGAATGGAAAGCGCCTTAAAAATCGCTTCTGAAATTGTCACTGCACTTCCCAATTCTACTTTGAGTCCAGAAACAACTGAAAACAAAGAAGGATTTATTCATCCAGTAGGCATCAACGGAAGCGTTGAAGAAGCTCGAATCGATTTTATTTTACGTGATTTTGATACCAAAAAACTGGAATTATATGGACAATTTATTATTTCTTTAGCTAAAGAAATCTTAAAAAATTATCCCAATTCGTCTTTTGAATACGAGCAAAAAGAACAATACAGAAACATGAATGAAATACTGGTGAATCATCCAGAATGTTTGGAATTTGCATTAAATGCCATGAAACGTGCAGGATTAGAGCCAAGCCTAACCTCTATCCGAGGTGGAACAGACGGTTCACGTTTAACATTTATGGGATTACCCTGCCCTAACATCTTCGCAGGAGAACATGCATTTCACAGCAAACACGAATGGGTTTCCGTTCAAGATATGCAAAAAGCGACTGAAACTGTGATTTATTTGGCGGAGGAAGCGAGATGAATTATGAGTTATGAATTATGAATTATGGGTAAAATATAACTCATAATTCATAATTCATAATTTAAAAACTATTCCCACTCAATCGTAGCAGGCGGCTTAGAAGAAATATCATAAACCACGCGGTTCACGCCTTTGACTTTGTTAATGATCTCATTGGATATTTTACCCAAAAATTCATAAGGTAAATGGCACCAATCAGCTGTCATTCCATCTAAGCTAGTTACAGCACGTAAGGCCACAACTTGCTCATAAGTTCTTTCGTCGCCCATCACTCCTACCGAATGAATTGGTAACAAAATAGCACCTGCTTGCCAAACCTGATTGTACAAACCTTCCGATTTTAAACCATTGATAAAAATGGCATCGACTTTTTGTAGAATATCAACTTTCTCTGGCGTAATATCACCTAAAATACGAATGGCTAATCCTGGTCCAGGAAAAGGATGACGACCTAAAATTTCTTGAGGTATTCCTAATGTTTTACCAACCAAACGCACCTCATCTTTAAACAAGGTATTTAATGGCTCCACTACCTTCAATTTCATAAAATCAGGTAAACCGCCAACATTATGATGTGATTTGATGGTTGCAGATGGTCCTTTTACGGAAACAGATTCAATGACATCCGGATAAATGGTTCCTTGACCTAACCAAGCAACGCCTTCAATCAAATGAGATTCGTGATCGAACACATCGATAAATGTTTTACCAATCGCTTTTCTCTTTTGCTCAGGATCACTTAAACCTGCTAAAGCACCATAAAAACGGTCTTTGGAATTAACACCTTTTACATTCAAACCTAATGACTTGTAGGATTCTAATACCTCTTCAAATTCATTTTTACGTAAAAGTCCGTTATCAACAAATATGCAATATAAATTTTTACCAATAGCATGATGTAACAAGACAGCTGCAACCGAGCTATCTACTCCACCAGATAATCCTAAAACAACTTTATCATTACCCAACTTCTCTTTTAGTTGCGCAACGGTCGATTCAACAAATGAATCGGATGTCCAAGTTTGAGCACAAGCACAAACATTTACGACAAAATTCCCAAGAATCACTCCTCCTTCTGTACTATGCGTTACTTCTGGGTGGAATTGAATACCATAAATAGATTTAGTTTTGTGCGAAAATGCTGCCACTTTCACCGACTCCGTAGAACCGATTACTTCATATTCAGAAGGAAGTTCAATGATAGTATCACCGTGCGACATCCATACTTGGCTGTTCGCGGATACGCCTTTCCATAAAACATGTTCTTTTGCACTCGTCAAATGTGCACGACCGTATTCTCTATGCTTTGAAGCTTGAACACTGCCTCCACCTATGTGTGCCAGCAATTGAGCTCCATAACAAATCCCTAGTATAGGTCTATCGCCTAAAACGGATAAGTCGATACGAGGAGAATCTTCTTCTCGTACTGAACAAGGACTACCTGAAAGAATAATTCCTTTAACAGAATCATCTAAGGCAGGAATATTATTATAGGGGTGAATTTCACAATATACTTTGAGTTCACGTACTCTACGAGCGATCAATTGTGTAACCTGAGAACCAAAGTCAAGAATTATAATTTTTTCCGTCATTACCTAGAATTGCTTGAAAATAAACAGCAAAGGTCGGAATTTTTTCTAAATAATTTTAATAATTTTTCATTTAGGATAAATAATATACTTTTTTCTCATTTTTTTATATTCATTCAAAGCCTCTTTCCATGAGGATCTAATTTCCTCTTCTGTTTTTCCAGCAATCATTTGCAAACGCAACTGATCTGTTCCTGCTAACTTATCAAAAAAAGCGGGGCTTGTAAAAAACGATTCCTTCTTCCCTGTTTGCTCAAAAAAGTAAAACAAATATTTCAAATTCAATCCCATGTTTTTTGTTTCAATTTTACTTAAATCAAAACCATAACAAACTTGATTTTTCAAAGGTGGATCCATGGCCCCCGGTTTGGGTACTGGAGTAAATTGATAATCACCCAATCCTGGAACATTGGTACCTACGACTTGAAATTGCAAATCTGTTCCCCTACCCACACTGACATTGGTTCCTTCAAATAAACACAAAGATGGATACAAAGCGATGGCTTGGTCATTGGGCAAATTAGGAGAAGGGGCTATTGAAATATGTACAGGATCAGAATGTCGATAATTCTTAACTGGTATCACTGTCAAATCACAGTGAATTCCATTGTTCAACCATTTCTCACCATTAAACATTTGTGCTAATTCACCTATGGTACAACCATGTAACAATGGAATAGGATTTATACCTACAAAAGACAAAAATTTACGATCCAGCACTGGACCATCTATGAACTTACCATTGGGATTCCCTCGGTCCAAAATCAATAAAGGAACATTGTTCTCTGCACAGGCCTCCATGACATATTGCAAAGTAGAAATGTAGGTGTAAAATCTTGTTCCCACATCTTGTATGTCAAAAACAACCAAATTAATCCCTTCTAAATCTTCCTTCGTGGGCTTTTTATGTTTTCCATATAATGAAATTATGGGTAATCCTGTTTTTTGATCTACTTCGTTATTGATGTGCGAACCGGCATCTGCACTTCCTCTAAAACCGTGCTCAGGTGCAAAGTACTTTTTCACTTTCACTCCCCTACTTAAAAGTGTATCTGCCAAATGGGTTGAATTCACCATCGAAGTATGATTAACCACTAAAGCAACGTTTTTACCTAACAATTGTCCTAAATAAGCGTTTAATTGGTAAGCACCGGGTTGCGGCTCTTTGCCTTTTGTTGCATAGACATTCGTGGTCAATATGAAAATACAGAACAATAAAAAGCTATTTTTGCAGAATAATTTCATAATTATTTTATTTGCGGAAATTTTAAACTCCCAAATATCGAATAATTTATCAATAAATTTAACGAATATTTAAAGAATGAATTTCCCTCTTTTTGTCGCACGACGGATTCGAAATACGCAGGATACCTCTTTTTCAAAGACGGTCACTTACGTCGGTATTGGTACGGTAGCAATCGGAGCGGCGATAATTTTAATTTCCTTTTCCATTCTTTTTGGTTTCAAAGAATCCATCATTGAAAAATTAATCAACTTTTCAGGTGATATACGCATCAGTAAAATTAGCGCCAATCATTCCCTTTCTGAAAGTCCAATGACGCGAAATATCGCTTGGGAGAATTCCATTCGAAAAAATCCTGCCGTGAACCATCTCCAAGCCCATGTACAAAAACCGGGTATTTTAGTGGGGGAAGTTGGATTAAGCGGTGTGGTGATCAAAGGTATTGGAAAAGATGTGCCTACTCTGCAATTAGAAAAAAATCTGGTTTCAGGTAGCCCCAAATTAAATGGCTCTCAAACCATCATCATTAGCAAAGCACTTTCCAAACAATTAAAAGCGAAGGTAAACGACAAATTGATTGTCTATTTTTTAAGTAATCCAGAAAGACCACGTAAAGTAAAAATAACAGGTATTTATGAAACAGGTCTTGAGGAATTAGACAAAATGTATGTCTTAGCTGATATTAATTGGGTTCAAAAGATGAATGGTTGGACAAGTGATTCTCTAGGTACGTATGAAGTGTTTTATCAACCGAATGTAGATTTTAATTTGGCCACTGAAAAAATTGAAAAACAACTTCCTTTGGAATGGAAATTAGACACAGTCTATGAAATCTACCCAGCCATGTTTGATTGGATGATGATGCTAGATAGAAATATTGTCATTTTTATCAGTTTATTATTAATCGTTGCTGGATTTAATTTAATTGCCACTTTGTGGGTTCTAATATTGGAAAGAATTCCAATGATTGGTTTACTTAAAGCTCTGGGATGCAATCATTCTCAAATACAACGCATTTTTTGGTGGAATGGATTCTTTATTTTATTGAGAGGACTCGCTTTAGCTAATGTCATTGCACTTACCTTTTGTTACCTACAAGACCAATACAAAATAATCCCATTAGATCCAGAAAGCTATTACATGACCTCTGTTCCCATCTATTGGTCATTAGACACTTGGATTTATGTCAATCTCGCAACTTGTTTATTGGTAGGACTTATTATTACTCTTCCTACTTTATTTATCAAAAAAATCAATCCTCAAGAAGCCCTATCGTACAAGAACTGATGTATAAATTTCTCTCCTTCCTTCTTATTTTTGTTTCATTCAACCTTTGGTCTCAAAATGAAATCCAATATTCGGTGGATTTAACAAATGTCAAAAATGACCAATTGAAAATCGATGTAAACGTGCCTCAATGGAATCGAAATACGATTACATATTACTTACCTAAAATTGTACCTGGGACTTATGCCAATTACGATTATGGTCGATATATAAGTGATTTCAAGGCATTTGACAAAAATGGAAAAGAATTGAGTGTCAAAAAAGTTGGACCAAATGGTTATTTGATCAAAGCAGCGAAAACTCTTAATCGAATAAGTTATTGGGTAGATGACACTTGGGATAGTCCGGAAATTGAAGGTGAATATATTTTTGAACCTGCAGGAAGTTCATTTAGTAAAAATCAATTGTTTGCATTGAACACCCATTGCCTTTTTGGCTATTTTGAAGGATTTGAAAAAACTAAATTGAAATTAGAAATTCAAAAACCAAAAGGATTTTATGGAGCCACTTCCTTGAAAAATACGGCGAATAACAAAAATCAAAAAGATATATTCCAAATTGATTCCTACCAAGAATTGGTAGATTCTCCTTTGATGTACTCAGAGCCAGATACAGTACGATTTACCATTGCCAATGCGGAAATTTTAATTTCTGTATTTACACCTAACAAAGTGTTGAATGCCTCTCAGGTTGCTCAAAAAATCAAACCACTCTTAGAACTACAAAAAAATTACATGGGTGGAAGCCTGCCTGTTGACAAATATGCCTATTTAATTATTTTGTCTGATCATTTAAAAAACGGAAGTTATGGTGCTTTAGAACATGCTCAATCTTCTTTTTACTATTTACCAGAAGGCAATATTCAAACTTTGGGCCAAACCATTGCGGATGTAAGTGCGCATGAATTTTTCCATGTTTTGACTCCTTTGAATATCCATTCGGAGGAAATTGGAAATTTCAATTTTCAAGAACCTAAAATGTCACAACATTTATGGCTCTACGAAGGATTAACAGAATATGCGGCACATCATGCCCAATTAAAAGCCGATCAAGAGATTAACCGATTCATGAGAAATCTGAAAGAGAAATGGGAAACCATGAATGTGCAATTTGACAATTCCATTCCTTTTACGACCATGAGTAAAAACGTATTGGACAAGTATAAGTCTGAATATAGCAATGTATACCAAAAAGGTGCTATTTTGGGCTTTGGACTAGATTTATCATTGCGAAAATGGTCAAATGGAAAATATGGCACACAAGATCTCTTAAAAGACCTTTCCGCTAAATATGGAAAAAACCAATCTTTTAAAGACGATCACCTGTTTCCAGATTTGGTCAAAATTAGTCGACAAGATAAAATCAAAGAGTTTATTGATGCTTATATCAAAGGTAATGAAACGATACCCTTGAATGAGTGGCTAAACTGGATTGGATTTGAACTAAAAACGAGAGAAATAAAAAATACCAAACGCTCTCTTGGATTCGATTTTCAAGGATTAAGTGTCAACTCTTCTACACATCGGCTTGTTATTAACTCAGCGGCCAGTATAGATGAATTTGGACAATCGATGGGATTAATGTCAAAAGATGAATTAATCTCAATCAATTCTATGCCATTGGATATGGAGAATTTCTCTAATAGTATTGGTGGATTTATGAGCACGGTGCAAGTAGGTCAAATCATTGAACTACAAATAGCCCGCCCAAACAAAGAAAAGGGCTTTGATACCTTTACGCTCAAAGCCCCTTTTAGATTGATTGAAGACAATCAATTTAATCTCATTCAAGAAATGAAACATCCCAATCAAGAGCAAATGGCATTGCGTAAAGCTTGGATGTCTGATTCAAAGAATTAAACCGACTGAGCCTCTACGACTGCAATGGCAACCATATTCACAATTTCGCGAACGCTAGCTCCTAGTTGAAGAACATGGACCGGCTTTTTGAGTCCCAATAAAATAGGCCCAACATATTCTATTTCAGCTGCTTCTTTCAGTAAATTATATGCAATATTAGCTGCAGAAAGATTAGGGAATATCAATGTATTGGCTGTGTCATTACCCAATTTAGCGAAGGGATAATTTTGCTGACGCAATTCTTTATCAAAGGCCAAATGCGCTTGCATCTCTCCTTCTATGATCCATTCAGGATGTTTTTCTTGCAAAAGCTGAGTAGCTTCTCTCATTTTCAAGGCATCTTCACCATCTGCAGAACCAAAGTTGGAATAACTTAGCAATGCAATCCGTGGGGTGATGTTAAAACGCTCCACAGCTTCAGCAGTCAACTGAGTTATTTCTACAATATCATTGACATTGGGTTGAAAATTAATGGTCGTGTCAGAAAAGAATAATGGACCTTTTTTACTTAAAAGTAAATACATACCAGCCACTTTATTGACCCCTTTTTTCTTTCCAATGATCTGCAAGGCAGGTCGAATGGCTTCTGGGTAATTTTTTGTTAAACCTGAAATAACACCATCAGCTCTTCCCGTCTCAAGTAACATAGCAGCAAAATAATTACTTTTTCTAACTTGTTTATCTGCTTCCCAGCGCGTGTAGCCTCTTCTCTTTCTTTTTTCGTAAAACAAATCCGCAAAATCTTTTAACAAAGGTTTAAATTCATCTGTCTTGATATCAATGATTTCAGTGCCTGACAAATCTATGTGATGTTCTGAACTAATGGATTCAATAACCGCTTTATTTCCCAATAAAATGGGTTTTGCAATTCCTTCATCCAAAACTTCACGTACCGCTTTTAATACTTTTAGGTTTTCAGCATCGGCAAAAACAATTCTCTTGGGATTCGATTTGGCACGTTTCAGAATAAACTTCATCACCTGATTATCTAAACCGAGACGTTTGGTCAATTGATTTTCGTATTCATCCCAATTTAGAATGGGTTTCGTAGCCACGCCAGACTCCATGGCTGCTTTGGCTACTGCCATCGAAATGGAGGTAATTAAACGAGGATCTACGGGTTTTGGAATTATGTATTCTGGACCAAAACTCATACTTTTTTCATTGTAGGCTAAATTGACAATATCTGGCACTGGTTTTTTAGCCAAACATGCCAACGCCTTTGCGGCAGCCAACTTCATTTCATCGTTAATTGCAGATGCTCTAACGTCTAAGGCACCTCTAAAAATAAAAGGAAAACCCAAGACATTGTTGACTTGATTCGGATAATCTGATCGACCGGTAGCCATGATTAAATCGTCTCTAACCGATTTAGCATCTTCATAACCAATTTCAGGAGTAGGATTGGCCATGGCAAAAACGATGGGATTAGCAGCCATAGAAGCCACCATTTCCTTTTTTAAAATATTTCCCACTGATAAACCTAAAAACACATCTGCCCCGACCATCGCCTCTGCCAAAGTAGGTTCTTTCTCTATTTCACAAGCCAAAGGTTTTAAATAAGGATTTAGATCTGTTCTAGATTTAGAAACTAATCCATCTTTATCAAAAATGTAGAAATTTTCAATCTGCGCACCTAATTTCAAGTACAATTTGATACAAGAAATCGCAGCGGCTCCAGCTCCTGAAACCACAAATTTGGCCTTTTTGATATCTTTATTAACTAATTCCAAAGCATTGATTAAAGCTGCAGAAGATATAATGGCTGTTCCATGCTGATCATCGTGCATGATGGGAATAGACAAACGTTCTTTCAGCTTTTCTTCGATTTCAAAACATTCTGGCGATTTAATATCTTCCAAATTAATTCCACCAAAAGTTGGCTCTAATCGAACCACGGTTTCTACAAATTCATCTGGATTTGTACAAGCCAATTCTAAATCGAAAACATCGATATCTGCAAATATTTTAAACAAAACCCCTTTTCCCTCCATCACTGGCTTGCTAGCCTCAGGTCCAATATTTCCTAAGCCCAAAACAGCCGTTCCATTGGAAATCACTCCAACTAAATTCCCTTTAGCTGTATAATCATATACTTTTTCTACTGAATCGGCAATTTCCAAACAGGGTTCTGCTACTCCTGGAGAATAAGCTAAAGATAAATCACGCTGAGTAGCGGTTGATTTGGTGGGTTTAACTTCTATTTTGCCTGGTTTACCCGCTGAGTGGTATTCCAAAGCGTCTTGTTTTAAGATAGGCGAAATTGACATATATATAATTTATTGATGAAATTCTTTATTCAATGAGAGAAGTAAACTCCCCTTCGTGTTTGGCAATCCAAACAGTTGCAACTCCATTACCGATAAAGTTTGTAATGGCACGCGCTTCCGACATAAACCTGTCAACACCCAAAAGTAAGGCTAATCCCTCCATAGGAATTACTTGTAAAGCGGTTAAAGTAGATGCTAAAACTACAAATCCACTTCCTGTTACTCCAGCAGCACCTTTGGAAGTTATCATTAATACCCCTATAATGGTTAATAATTGTTCCCAACTTAATTGAATCCCATACACTTGGGCCAAAAATAAAGTGGCCATCGATAAGTAAATACTTGTTCCATCTAAATTAAATGAATAACCAGCAGGAACCACTAGTCCCACGACCGATTTAGAGCAACCCATTTTTTCCAATTTGTGCATCAAAGAGGGCAATGCGGCTTCTGAGGAAGAAGTACCTAATACGATTAATAATTCAGCTTTGATATAACCTAAAAAATTCCAAATTTTCTCGCCACAACTTCTCATCACGAAACCTAATACAACAAAAATGAAAATCGCCATGGTTAAGTAGACGGAAGTCATTAGTTTCGCCAATGGCAACAAAGAATGAATACCGAATTTACCAATGGTATAAGCCATCCCTCCCAATGCACCCAAAGGAGCTAAAATCATAATAGCATGTAAGCCTTTAAAAACCCAATAGGATGCTTGTTGCATACCAGCAATCATTCTAGCTTTTCCTCGTACTTGGTTCAAAAAGATGCCAAAAAATATAGAAAAGAATAAAACCTGAATCGTGAAATTTTCTTTCAAAAAGGACACCCAAGAAAATGAAGCCGCTTTTTGAGTGTATTTACTAATATCACCATTGGAAATTCCCTCCGTAATCACACCTTCACCAGGCATTAATAGATGAGAAACCCCTAAACCAATGATTAATGCCAAAGTAGTTATCACCTCAAAATACAACAATGCTTTTCCACCTACACGACCCACTTTTTTAAGATTGCCCATATTAACGATCCCTAAACTAATGGTTAAAAAGATGATGGGATGAATAAATAATTTAACAAGACTGATGAAAAAACCACTGAAAACTTCACTTAAACTTGGCCCTATACTAATATCTGCTCCTAAAAAAGAATAAGTAATTTTCTTTTCGACTACTTGATACAAAGCTACATCTGGATGAAAATGTCCAATAATGATACCCGAGAAAATAGACAAAAGAACCCAAAATGTTAAGTTGTGTGTAATATTCTTTTTTTTCATTCGTTCTGTTCAGAGTTATAGAACAAATGTAATAATTAAGACTCAAAAATCATTGTTTGGGATTGTAAGCATATTTCCCGAATTTTGCAGGCTAGTGAACTTTTTAAAGAGACTTATTTGTTACCAAAATTATGGCAGAAAAAATTAAATGTTTGATTATAGGCTCAGGTCCTGCGGGATATACAGCAGCAATTTATGCTTCAAGAGCAGGTTTACAACCCATTATGTACCAAGGTGGACAACCGGGAGGACAATTAACTACGACTACAGAAGTTGATAATTTCCCAGGATATCCGCATGGAGTAGATGGTCCAGCTATGATGCAAGATTTAGAAAATCAAGCTAAAAGATTTGGTACAGATGTTCGTTATGGATTAGCTACGAAAGTGGATTTTAGCCAAAGCCCAAAGAAAGTGTGGATTGATGATACTACAGAACTTGAGGCAGATGCAGTGATCATTGCCACAGGTGCTTCTGCAAAATGGTTAGGATTAGAAGGTGAAACAACATTTAATGGATTAGGCGTATCAGCTTGTGCCGTGTGTGACGGATTCTTTTACAGAAATCAAACCGTAGCCGTTGTAGGTGCTGGAGATACCGCTGCTGAAGAAGCTAGTTACTTAGCCAATTTGTGTGAAAAAGTTCACATGATTGTTCGTAGAGATGAAATGAGGGCTTCTTTAATCATGCAAGAAAGAGTAAAGAAAAACCCGAAAATTGAAATTCATTGGAATTCCGAAACAGAAGAAATTTTGGGCGATGCAAATGGTGTAACAGGAATTCGATTGAAAAATAATCAAACTGGTAATACGCAGGAAATTGCATTGACTGGATTTTTTGTAGCCATTGGACATCAACCAAACACAAGCATCTTTAAAGGTCAATTAGACATGGATGCGCAAGAGTACTTGATCACAGAAAAAGGAAGTTCTAGAACCAATATCGAAGGAGTTTTTGCTTGTGGAGATGTTCAAGACTCCATTTATCGTCAAGCCGTTACTGCTGCAGGCAGTGGTTGCATGGCGGCCTTAGATGCCGAAAGATGGTTGGCAGCAAAAGGTTTACATTAATTTTTATTTATGAAATTATCAATCATTCTATTTTCAATTTTTATGATGATGGCGACCTTTTTAGTAAAAGGGCAAGAAAAATCATTGTTTAAAAAGAATACCAAAATTGAAACAAAACCCAACTCATCCAATAAAACAAACAACAAAGATGATTTGGACGAATTGCCACCCTTGCAGTTCAGAAATGATACTGAAACAAGTGGAAAATTAGCTGGATCAGAAATGCAGGAACGTAAATACGAGCCAATTAAATTTCAAAATCCTAGCATAAGTAATTTTGACACGACATCTGTAGATGAAGGTGAATCCTTTGTGGTGGAAATTGAAGAAGAAAATGCTCCTGAGGGTAGTGAAGATTTTGTAACCGTTGCCTCCTATTATTCCATTTGGGATACCAAAAACATTGACCCTTATGACATTGATGCCAAAGATTTAGACGAGCCAGTCGATATTGAATTATACAATATTCCAGCAGGTCGAAATTGGTCTAATCCATTGTCAAACATCAAACAAACCAGTCCCTTTGGACCGAGATGGGGAAGATTACATGCTGGAGTAGATTTGGATTTAGAAACAGGTTATCCCGTTTTGGCGGCGTTTGATGGAATAGTGAGAATTTCAGGATTCAACTATGGGGGTTATGGTAATTATGTGGTTGTCAGACATTACAATGGCCTAGAGACGCTTTACGGTCACTTATCTAAAAGAAATTTTGAGCCTGGGCAATTTGTCAAAGCGGGTGATGAAATAGGTTTAGGCGGAAATACAGGAAGAAGTACAGGTTCTCATCTCCATTTTGAAACGAGATATGAAGGTAATCCTTTCAATCCCGTGCATGTATATGATTTCGGAAAAGCTGAACCCGTTTCAGACCATATTTTAATTTCTGCGAGAACCTTTGATCGCCGATTACTTTCACTTCGAAATGAATATGGAAGTGCTGGAGAAAAAATTAGATCTAGAAGAAAAGCATGGACAAAAGTTCGATCAGGAGATACGTTAAGCTCGATTGCTCAAAGAGCAGGAATGTCGACCAGTAAATTAGCTAGATTAAACGGATTAAGATTAACGTCTACCATTAGAGCAGGAAGAAGATTAAGAATCCATTAAACATTCTGAATATGAAACTTGATATTTTAGTTATGGCTGCTCACCCAGATGATGCGGAATTAGCATGTTCAGGGACCATTGCAGAATATATTCAAAGAGGGAAGAAAGTCGGAATCGTGGATTTCACCCAGGGTGAGTTAGGCACACGTGGTACAGCTGCCATTCGATTGGCTGAATCAGCGGATGCTACTCAAATCATGGGAATTCATGCTCGAGAAAATTTAGGCATTAGGGATGGATTTTTTCAAAATGATGAAGCATCTCAACTAAAATTAATTCAAGTAATTAGAAGATATCAGCCAGAAATTGTTTTAGCGAATGCTTTAGAAGACCGTCATCCAGACCATGGTAAAGGTGCCCAATTGGCCATTGATGCTTGTTTTTTATCTGGATTAAGGCAAATCAAAACAGTCGATGAGCTAACTGGAACTGAACAAACTGCTTGGAGACCCAACAACCTTTTCCATTACATTCAAGATAGATATTTAGAACCCCATTTTGTCGTAGATATATCAGCACATTGGGCCAGCAAAGAAAAAGCCATTAGAGCATTTAAAAGTCAATTTTTTGATCCTAATTCAACAGAGCCCAACTCATATATTTCCTCTCCTGATTTCTTGAAATTCATTGAAGCAAGAGCCATGGAAATGGGCCATAAAATTGGCACTAAATATGGAGAAGGCTTTCAAACACAAAAGACATTGGAGGTGAAAAACCTTTTTTAGAGGTAAAAGGTAATAGGTAAAAGGTTTTTCTCTCTATTCTTTTCTTTCAAACTTTGCGAACTTGGTGTTTAAAACTTGATGTTAACACAAAGGCAAGTTGTTTTTTAAAACATTAAGCCATTAAAAATCATTAAGATTTTTCTATTGCCTAAAATTATTCATCCTGTAGAAACGATAATTATTATAGCCATGGATTTTAATCCGTGAAAAATAGAATGCAGAATTAAGATAGATAAGAGGTAAGAGAAAGATAATTTGTACCTATTACCTATTACCTATTACCTCATCAAGGGGCCAACCTACCTATTTCCCATTTACCATCTACTAATTCATAATACACTCGATCATGTAGACGGGAAGTGCGACCTTGCCAAAATTCGATGTAGTCAGGAATTAATTCATATCCTCCCCAATGTTCAGGCTTGGGAATCACTTTGCCTTCATATTGCAAAGTAAGTTCTGCAAAACGTTTCTCTAAAATTTCCCTGGACTCAATTTTACTACTTTGTTCAGATACCCAAGCACCTATTTGAGAGGCGCGCGGTCTTTGTTGAAAATATTCTTCCGACAAAGCAGCATCTAATTTTTGAACGTGTCCTTCTATTCTAATTTGTCGCTCTAATTCTCCCCAAAAAAAGGTCAAGGATGCTTGAGGATGATGGTTTAAATCGCCTCCTTTTTTGGAAAAATAATTGGTAAAAAAAGTAAAACTATTTGTAGCGTTTTTCAAAAGGACGATCCTTCCGGAAATTCGATTATTTTGTCCCAAAGTACTTAAAAACATGGCATTGGGCTCTGGAATCTTTACCTCTACAGCTTCTTTGAACCAAATTCTAAATTGTTCCATTGGATCTGGATTCACTTGCGACTCCAATAATTCACCTTTTTGATAATTCTCACGAAGGGCGGCTAAATTCATATTTAAATTATTTATTCATTATCTTTGAGATTGGGTCTAATCCCATTCAAAATAAGTTTAAATATATGAAAAAATTATTCCTTTTTGATGCGATGGCATTGATTTATCGCGCACATTTTGCTTTTGCCAAAACTCCCCGTATCTCATCAAAAGGAATTAATACCAGTGCTGTTTTTGGTTTTGCCAATACCATTTTGGAAGTCATTCAAAAAGAAAAACCAGATTACCTAGGTGTTGCATTTGATACACAAGCTCCTACCTTCCGACACATTGAATATACTCCATACAAAGCTCAGCGACAAGAACAACCGGAGGACATTTCAATAGCCATTCCTTATGTAAAACGTTTGGTGGAGGCAATGGATATTCCATTGCTCATTTTAGATGGATATGAAGCGGACGATATCATTGGAACCATTGCCAAAAAAGCCGTGAGAGCCAATCCAGAAATTGAAGTGTATATGATGACTCCTGACAAGGATTATGGTCAATTGGTGGAAGAGCGAATTAAAATGTACAAACCTGCCTTTATGGGAAAAGGAGTTGAAATTCTTGGACCCAAAGAAGTTTGTCAGCGTTGGAACATTGAGCATGTCGATCAAGTAATTGATATGTTGGGTTTAATGGGTGATGCAGTGGATAATATCCCTGGAATCCCCGGTGTAGGCGAAAAAACGGCACAAAAGTTGATTGAACAATTTGGCAGTCTAGAAAACTTGCTTGACAATACCGATCAATTGAAAGGAAAACTTCAAGAGAATTTAATCAATTTCAGAGAACAAGGAATTCTTTCTAAGCATTTGGCAAGAATTATGATTGAAGTTCCCATCGATTACGAAGAAGAAAAATTGATTGCGACTCAACCCAATAAAGCTTTGTTGGAACCTTTGTTAGAAGAATTAGAATTTAGAACCTTACGCAAAAGGATACTTGGAGAAACTAGTACTCCAGAGCCGCCAAAGCCAAAAGCAAGCCCGAAAAAAGATATCAATCAAATGGATATGTTTGCCAGTTCTAGTTCTGGTGAAAACGAAAATACGGATGAAGAAACGGATGAAGAAGCATTCAAAAGCAATGTAAAAACCCTTCAAAATACGGCACACCAATACCATTTAATCCAAGGTGAAAATGCGATTAAATCGTTGATTGGATTTTTAGCTCGACAAAGCAGCTTTTGTTTTGATACTGAAACAACTAGCTTGCAAGCAGTTGAAGCTGAATTAGTTGGAATGTCCTTTTCTTACCGAAATGGGGAAGCATTCTATGTTCCTTTTCCGGAAGATCAAAATGAAACTCAAAAACAAATTGATTTATTCAAGGAATTGTTCGAGAATGAAACGATTCAAAAAGTAGCTCAAAATATCAAATACGATATGAGTGTCTTAGCGAATTATGGCATCGAGATCAAAGGTGAAATCTATGATACGATGTTAGCGCATTATTTGATTGAACCAGAAAAAAGACACAACATGGACGCTATGAGTTTAGCTTATTTAAGCTATGAACCCATGTCCATTGAAAACCTAATTGGTAAAAAAGGCGCCAAACAAGGCAATATGCGTGAAGTTGACTTGCAGCTGATCAAAGAATATGCTGCAGAAGATGCTGATATCACCTTACAAATTAAACCACATTTGGATCGTCAACTAGCTCAAAATCCGAAAACAATTCATTTACTAAAAGAGGTAGAAATGCCACTTTCGCGAGTTTTGTCGAGTATTGAAAGAGAAGGCGTCAATTTAGATATTCCATTTTTGAAAGATCTTTCTCAAAATTTGGAGAAGGATGCCCAAATAGTCCAAAAAAATATTTTTGAGTTGGCAGGTCAAGAATTCAACATTGCTTCTCCGAAACAATTAGGAGAAATCTTATTTGAAAAATTAAAATTAGATCCGAAAGCCAAAAAGACTAAAACGGGTCAGTACATGACGGGAGAAGAAGTTTTGTCCAAATTAGAAGGAGAACATAAAATTGCCTCCATGATTCTTGATTTCCGTGAATTACAGAAATTGAAATCGACTTATGTGGATGCATTACCTCAATTGATTTGCCCTAAAACAGGCCGAATTCATACCTCATTTATGCAGGCTGTAACCGCCACAGGTCGTTTATCTTCCAAAGATCCTAATTTACAAAACATCCCGATTAGAACGGAAAGAGGCAGAGAAATCAGAAAAGCTTTTATCCCAAGAAATGAGGAATTTCAAATTCTTTCGGCCGATTATTCGCAAATTGAATTAAGAATCATGGCTGCATTTTCCAAGGATGAATCGATGTGTGAAGCATTTAATTTGGGCTTGGATGTTCATAAAGCTACTGCTGCAAAAGTATTCAAAGTACCTTTGGAGGAAGTCAGTTCAGAAATGCGAAGAAAAGCAAAAACCGTCAATTTTGGTATTATATATGGCGTTTCGGCCTTTGGTTTAGCGGGACAAATTGGGATTTCAAGAACAGAAGCAAAAGAAATCATTGATCAATATTTCATAGAATTCCCAAAAGTAAAATCTTACATGGATGATAGCATTGGAAAGGCAAGAGAAGATGGATATGTAGAAACTATTTTGGGAAGAAGGAGATATTTGAAAGATATCTTATCAAGCAACATGAATGAACGTGGTTTTGCGGAAAGAAACGCGATTAATGCCCCTATTCAAGGTTCTGCCGCCGATATGATCAAGCTTGCCATGATTCATGTGCAAGATTTTTTGGTAAAAGAAAAATTGAAATCAAAAATGATTTTAACGGTTCATGACGAATTAGTGTTCGATGCACATATTGACGAAATTAGCTACCTTCGTGAAAAAATTGATCACATTATGTGCCATGCTTTAGATTTAGGGGTAAAAATAGAGACTGGAATTGGAGTAGGATCAAATTGGTTAGAAGCACATTAATACCTTAATAAGTGAAAATATCAATTGCTCTATGTACCCGAAATGGGGATAAATTTCTGAGAACACAATTAGCAAGTTTGATGGATCAAACCTTGACTGCTGATGAAATCATCGTTTGTGACGAAGGTTCTACGGATGAAACTTTATCGATTTTAGAGCAATTCAAAAATAAATTACCCTTACAAATTCATGTTAATCCTGAGCGATTAGGCACTTTTCGAAATTTCGAGAAGGCTTTTTCATTGTGCACGGGTGATATCATTTTTCCTGCCGATCAAGACGATTATTGGGAACCACAAAAATTGGAGCGAATCGCAAGTTATTTCAACAATAACAAAAAAACCAATGTCGTTTTTTCTGATGCCGTTTTAGTGGACGAATTTGGCAGAAAATCGGATACCCGTTTGTGGCAGACTTTTCGTTTTCGGGAAGAGCAACAAAAACAATGGAAAGAAGGTAAAGCCTTAGAAATTCTTTTAGACGGAAATCGTGTGACAGGATGTACGATGGGAATTCGCAAGTCATTTTTAGATAAGATTCTACCCTTTCCTCAAAATATCCCAAAAATGGTATTGCATGATGCCTACATCGCATTTTTGGCATCTTTAGATAATAGTATTGATTTTTTACCTGCTGCTTATATTCATTATCGATTACATTCTGAACAACAAGTTGGAATCAAAGGTAATTTAGGTAAAGCACCCAGTCTATTTGATCGAATCAAAAGACCACATATTGAAAAAACAAAACCCTATTTGGAGAAATTACTCATATTAGAGGAATTGAGAACTTGCGCTCAACTTTTAAAACCCAATGAGAAATTTGAACCTTTGGATACCAAAATTCAATATTATGCTCGCAGAGCACTTTTACCGGAAGCTCGTTGGAAAAGACTTAAAAAAACACTAGAAAACCTCCTTTCTGGCAACTACCACCGTTTTCAGGACATCGATTCCAAAACAAAACTTCAGCCTTATTTGATGTTTTTGGGGGATTTAATTGAATAAAGGAAGAGAGAAGATAGAAAAGAGAAAAGTGAAAAGAACCTCTTACCTCTTACCTCTTACCTCTTACCTCTTTTCCTCTCTTCTCTTTTCTATCTTCTCTCTTCATTAATCAATAAACCTCTTCGTAATATCCCCATAAGAGTCAATTCTTCGGTCTCTGAAGAAAGGCCAAGTGCGGCGATAGTATTCCGCAGAATCTACATTGACATCGATGACCGCAATTTCTTCCTTGTGATGAGGGGCTTGATAAATCACTCGACCAAAGGCATTACTCACAAAACTTCCACCCCAAAACTGCTGTCCATTCTCCACTCCCACTCGGTTGACGGAAACGACTGGCACTCCATTGGCTACCGAATGGCTTCGTTGTATGGTTTGCCATGCCTGGTATTGTTCGCGATTAATTTCTCCATCTTTTTCTTCCAAATCCCAACCAATGGCCGTTGGATAAACCAATACTTCTGCACCTTGTAAAGCCGTTAATCGAGCAGCTTCTGGATACCATTGATCCCAACAGATCAGTACTCCAATTTTGGCGAATTGGGTTTCAAAAACTTGATAACCTAAATCGCCTGGAGTGAAATAATATTTTTCATAATAACCTGGATCGTCTGGAATATGCATTTTGCGATATTTCCCCAAATAAGTTCCATCGGCATCAATCACAGCTGTTGTATTGTGGTATAGACCGGCGGCTCTTTTTTCGAACAAAGATGCAATGATCACCACTCCCAATTCCTTGGCTAAATCACCCAAAACGTCGGTAGATTTCCCTGGAATTTCCTCTGCCAATTGAAAAAAATCTTGCTTTTCTTCAAAACAAAAATATACCGATTTAAACAGTTCTTGCAAACAAATGACCTGAGCACCTTTTTGAGCTGCTTCTCGAATGGCTTGAAGCGTTTTCGTCCAGTTTTCTTCCACATTTTCTGAACAAGATAGTTGCACTAAAGCAAAGGAAACATTTTTCATAAGGCTTTGGAAGCGTTGATGATGGGTTCTAATGATAATTGATTCATGCAATTGAAATGATCTAAAGGACAAAAATTGGTCCCTTGTGTGGTGCATGGCCGACAAGGTAAGTCTGTATTTTCAATAGAAGTAAATTCCGCTTGATAGGGATAAAATCCAAAACCAGGGTGCGTACTTCCCCAAATGACAAACATTTTCTTTTGTAAAGCCGCAGCAATGTGCATCATAGACGAGTCGTGAACAATGGCAAATTGGGATTGCTGAATAATTGAAGCGGATTGTCCGATTGTTGTCTTATCGCATAAATTAAGCACTTTTTCAGGAAACAAAGTGGATAAACGATAGCCAAAATTCTCATCCCAACGATCTCCAATCAGTACAATCGTACCTTCTAATTTATCGCAAAGCTCAATCATTTTGGGATAAGAAAGCACTTTGGTAATATGTTGTGCACCGATGGCAAAAACCATGTATTTTTCAGGAATTCCCCATGTTTTCAAATCAACTTGCTGACTTTCAGGAATAAAAAAATCCAAGCCTTTGCCATCAGGGTGAATGTCTAATTTAGATAAAGCATCAAAATTTCTATCCACTAGATGTTTTGGGGGTAATGAATTCACTTTGGTTTTGACAAAAGCTTTTCGCTCTTTGGTGAATTTGTTGATTTGAAATGGAATTTTACCCAATAACAAACACAACAAAATGGAACGAATATTTTTATGTAAATCAACGACAATATCAAATTTTTCTTTGCGAAGCTCTTTCGCCAAATTCCAAATACTTCCTTCAAATGAATGAATTTGATCTACATAAGGATTATTTTCCCAGACGGCACTAAAATTCTTTTTGGTGGCTACATGTATTTCTGATGCAGGATAACGAGTTTTCAAAGCCCTAACAATGGGTGTGGTGAGAATAATATCTCCCAAAGATGAAAACCGAATGCACAGAATTTTAGTCATTTTTTAAAAATAGCTCACAAAATTAAGAAAATTAACATGTTTAGCCTCAATCTTTCATACTTTTCGGTAAATTGCGCTCTAATTTTGAATAATTAATGGAAAATAAAAAGCAAGACACTGCTTCCGCGCTTAAGGACATAATATCTCATGCCAAAGAATACGGTTTCGTATTCCCCTCATCTGAAATTTACGATGGTTTACAAGCTGTTTATGATTACGGTCAAAATGGTGTTGAACTAAAAAATAACTTAAAAACAGTTTGGTACAAAGCCATGACCATGCTGAATGATAATGTAGTTGGTATTGACGCATCTATCTTTATGCATCCTTTGACTTGGAAAGCATCTGGACACGTTGATTCTTTCAATGATCCAATGATTGATAACAAGGATTCCAAAAAACGTTATCGTGCAGATACTTTATTGGAAGAACGTGCTGCTCAATACGAAGCAGATTGCAAAGAAGAAGTGGGCAAAGCATTGTTGCAAAAAATGGCCAAATGTTTAGATGCTGGCGATTTAGAAGGAGTTCGTCAAATTATTATTGATGAAAATATTACTTGTCCAGTTTCAAATACAGCGAATTGGACGGAGGTTCGTCAGTTTAATTTAATGTTTTCGACACAAGTAGGTGCAGTATCTGAAGATGCTAGTTTAATTTATTTGCGCCCAGAAACTGCTCAAGGTATTTTTGTTAATTTCTTAAATGTTCAAAAAACAGGAAGAATGAAAGTTCCTTTTGGCATTGCCCAAATAGGAAAAGCCTTCAGAAATGAAATTGTAGCAAGAAATTTCATCTTTAGAATGAGGGAATTCGAACAAATGGAAATGCAATTCTTTGTTCGCCCAGGTACTGAAATGGAATGGTATGCCAATTGGAAAGAAACTCGAATGAAGTTTCACCAAGCCATTGGATTGCCAGCAGCCAAATTAAAATTCCATGATCACGAGAAATTAGCGCATTATGCTAATGCAGCGGTAGATATTGAATATGAATTCCCATTTGGTTTCAAAGAAATGGAAGGTATTCATAGTAGAACCGATTTTGATTTAAAAGCGCATCAAGATCTTTCAAAAAAGAAACAACAGTATTTTGATCCTGAGATCAATGAAAGTTATATTCCTTATGTAGTGGAAACTTCCGTAGGTGCAGATCGTTTGTTTTTAGCGATTCTTTGCAATGCCTATACAGAAGAAACGGTTGGTGAAGGAGATCAAGAAAAGCAAAGAACTTATTTGAATTTCCATCCAGCCATCGCTCCTATCAAAGTGGCGGTATTGCCATTGGTAAAAAAAGATGGATTAGCGGAAAAAGCTCAAGAATTAACCAATAAATTAAAATTTGCCTTTAATACCACGTATGACGAGAGTGGTGCTATTGGAAAACGATACACTCGTCATGATTTAATAGGAACTCCATTTTGTGTTGTCGTTGATTATCAAACGATGGAAGACGATACGGTAACCGTTCGTTACCGCAATACTATGGAACAAGAGCGCATTTCTATAGCAGACCTAAAAGAAAAAATCGGGTATGCTGTATCGATGGAGCGTATTTTTGAAAAACTAATTTAATTAAAAACGCAAACAACGACGAGTATGATGACCGAAGAAACTAGCCCAGCGATTGAAAACACTCAGGAAAATCCAGTGGAAAAGGCAGTAGCAACATCCACAGAGAGTCCTGTAGCTGAACAATTAGCCGCAGTTGCAGAAACCATTTTTCCAATGGAGGAAAAACAAGTTGAATTACCCACATTGGACTTTGCTTCAGCAAGCAAAGAGGCTCTGTTAGGTTTTTTCGAAAAAATTAAAAGTTTATCGGAGGAAAATCAGCAAGCTGGATTTTTCAAAAAGGTAGATGAGATTATCAAAGAAGGAAAAGCGGCTTATGATTCAATCAAGAATGAGGAGCGTTCTACGGCATTAGCCGCATTTAAAGCAGCTAATGAAGATTCAGAAGAAGGTTTCAACTTCAAAGCAGATGAAATAGGTCAAAAAATTGAGTCGCTTGTTACCCATCTGCGTCAAACAAAACAAACTTTTTTCCAAACCTTAGAAAAACAAAAGGAAAAAGCATTAGAAGGTAAAAATAGATTAATCATAGAATTAAGAAAATTGGTGGATTCTGACGAAAATTCAGATCCTGCCCATGTAAATGCGAGTTTCAAGGCATTTAAAAAGATTCAAGAAGAGTGGAAAAGTTTAGGAAATGCAGCGGGTCCGCAAAATCAAACCTTGTGGCAAAGCTATCATGCCTTGGTAGATCGCTTTTATAGCAATAGAAGTATCTTTTTTGAATTATTGGAATTAGATCGCAAGAAGAATTTACAAGCTAAGGAGGCAATTGCTAAGAAATTAGAAGCTTTAGCCGCAGAATTAAGTAAAGGAGGCGTTTTACAAAAATTATTGAAAGAGGCGGAGGAATTATTTGAGGAATACAAACACATCGGGCCAGCGCATAGAGATGAGAATGAAGCATTATGGCAACGAGTTAAAAAGTCGCTAGATGTGTTATTTGAACAAAAAAGACAAATCAACGAAGCACAAAAAGCGGTATTTGAAGAAAACTTAAAGATCAAAAAAGAGTTAGCTGATTTGATGAAGCACCATGCACAATTTGCTTCAACGAGTATTTCTGAGTGGAATCAAGCTTCTAAGGCAGTTTTAGCCTTGCAAGAGCAGTGGGGTAAATTAAAAGGTGGATTACCGAGAGAAGGTGGCAAAGAGGTGAGTAATTCATTTTGGTCAGATTTAAAATTATTTTTCAAGCATAAAAGTGAGTTTTTCACAAAAATTGATGCGGAACGCAAAGCAAATTTAGCAGCGAAGCAACAATTGGTAGATCAGGTGAACGGCATTGTGGAGACGGGCACAGATACACCAGAGATTACTCAGATGGTGATTGATTTACAGAAAAAGTGGAAAGACATCGGTCATGTTCCTGAGAAGCAAAAGGATCAGATTTATGCCAAGTTCAAGGCAGCCTGCGACGCTTATTTCAACATGAAACGCGAGAAAGGCAAAGGATCTAAGGATGCAGAGTTTGAGGCAAATTTAGCAGCGAAACAAGCCTTGTTAGTGGAATTGGAAGCTATGTTAAAGGATCCTAGCCTATTGGCAAGTTTAGGCGAGAAGAAAGCTGCTTGGGATGCAGTTGGATTTGTTCCAAGAAAAGATGTGAAAACGATTCAGGAAAAATTCCGAAATACATGGAATGCTTTGATTGATTTAGCGAGAACACAGCCAAAAGAACAATTGGCAGCATGGGGCTTTGAGTTAAAATCGATGTCGAATGAAGAAAAAAATCATTCCGACGAGCGGAAAGCACCAAGTGGTGATACGCGTAAAAAGATTCAAGCCTTAGAAAACGATATTGCGGTGTTAACCAATAACTTAGAGTTTTTTGCTAAGTCGAAGAACTCGGAAAAACTGCGTTCAGAGGTAGAAAAAAAGATTGCAAAAGCACAATCAGATTTAGATAAATTAAAAAAAGAGTAAAAAAAACCGATTTTTTTTGATGCAACATTTGGCATTTAAAGCGATTTAGCTTACTTTTGCATCATCAAATCAGCCTCCTTAGCTCAGCTGGTAGAGCAACTGACTTGTAATCAGTAGGTCATTGGTTCGATCCCGATAGGAGGCTCTTGTAAATGCTTGATAATCAATAGATTGTCAAGCATTTTTTGCTTACTCCCAACCTACTCCAAATTATTTGCAAACAATTTGCAAACATTTTTTTTCACACCTTTAGTATCGATGTAAAAAACTATTATAATTGTTTGTAAATAGTTATTAATTTAATATCCTTTAATGGATAGTTTAATTAAACCAAGTCGCTCGCCTGAATCGTCCAAGATATTGAATTTAATCTTTCTTGAATCATTTTTAATGTTTGTAATACCAATGCTTCATTTGGAAATGCTCCATAGACTAATTTCCCAAACTCATTTATATAAACATCCTTCAACTCATTCCAGATATTTTCAAGATCTTTAAAGATTAATGCTTCATTTGGATGATGAATTAACCATTGGTTATTGTTTTTAAAACTAGCTACATCATCCTTTGCGACTTTATTCAACATTTCATCAAAATCTACTGAATGAAAAAATGTCATAAATTCATCTTGTTGAAGCAATTGATGTAAATCATAGGTATGTCTGATCTTTTGTTTTAAATCAGCGAGTGGATTTACACCATAAGAAAAACGAACTAAACTCATTATTTTTTCGCACAGAGTTCTGGTTGGTTCCAATACCTGTAAGTCAAATGGCAACAAACCATATTCTTTCGCTATCTCCGACTGTTTATTATTGAGCATCATCTGACCCACAAATGAAACAATACTTTTCGTCGTATATGGCTCAAAATAACCCAACCAAGTGGATTCTAAAATAATTCATCTCTAACTTGCCCATAGTCCTCTTTAAATTCCTTATTGTAGGTATGTGCTGTTTTTCGGTTCATTCCCTTTTTACGAGTAACACTTTCAATGGGTATTTCGGGTAAAACGGTTTCTACTAAACTACTTATAGCCTTTAATTTAGATTTCAATTTATTGTCAGTATCTCCCACACGCCTTAATACCACCAGGTCTATATCTTCAGAAAAACGCTCAATACCGCTGTAACACTTAGCAAGCGCTGTTCCTCCTTTAAACACTGTATCTTTACCTACCTCATTTTTGAAAATCAAATTCAAAGCATAAGTCACCCAATAGTCTTTTTCAACATATATGGGCATTATTTGTAATTCATCCGAAGTTACTCGAATGGCCTGCTTGAATAGTTGAGGGTTTTCATGAAGTTTCATACGATATTCCATTTTTCGGTTGCATTAAGTATCTTATTGGCACCCGATAATTTATATTTAGTGATTGAATTTAATGTTTTAAAAAGATTCTGTAATGGTTCATTTTGTCCTATTTGTTCTAAAATTGCTCCTAATAAAGCTCTCGTAGCAGGAGGATATTTATATGACAAACGCACAATTGTATTGATATCTTTTTCAGTCAATGTTTTAAAGATAGCTATTAAACGCCTACACGCAAACTCAATACTTGCATCAGGTATTTTTTTAATATAGCGTATAGCATCTAATAGCTGCAATAATGGAACATTCTCTTTTGTGATGATATTTTTTTGCTTAACAAATGCAATTGAATAGCGCTCTCTTTTAAAAGATGGCCGTATTTGATTTTTAGCAATTTGGATCGTATTACTCACTTGGGTAGTCAAGCCAAGCAAGTTATAAATACTGAATCCCGTTAAATAACCCGTTATTTTCCCATTATCTTTCAACAAATCCTTTACCACCTGATCCTGGCTTGGTTGCAAGTTGCCAAATGGTGTATTTTCAGGCTTATAATATTTCCCTTTTGATAGTTTAGCTAGTTTACCCGAAGCTACCATACGGTTCAGTGCTTTTATTGTCGCTTCTTTTTGGTTAACCTCTACATTAAAATCATTATAGGTGAATACATAACCTTTTGGTAATCTATCTATTGTAAATGATATGTATTCAGTTATTTTCATGCAATTATTGTTTTCGCAAATATACTAATATTGTCCATTTTATTAATAAAAAAACTGGACATTTAAAAAAACCGATAAATATGGTAATCAAATTCGAATTCCGAAAATTTATTGTTAATTTAGATATTCCATTCTCTAAACGAGCCACATGACCTTAGAACAATACCTAAACAACATCAATCAAAGCTATAAACTCGGAAATGCAACCGAGCATAGCTTTAGAGGTGATTTACAACAACTTTTGGAAAGTATCGTTCCAGTGATTAAATAAGCCATTATTACAAAAGACAAAACTAAAACCTCAATTTAGTAACTCATTTTAATTCAAGAAACGGTTCTGGCCCCCATTTTTTCCTACGTGGATTTAAAATTTTGACATTTCTAAATTACTAAAAAATTAAAGTTAATAATATCGCAGGATATAGCTTTTCGTTCAAACAAATTGAAATAGAATTGTTAATTTTTTTGTTATTTTTAGGCAAATATTTTAATAATGGAAAAATATAAAAGTGTTATTGATGAACTAACAAAATTTAGAGATGATAGGGATTGGGAACAATTTCATGACTCAAAAAATTTAGCAATTGCAATTTCTATAGAAGCCGCGGAACTAAACGAATTGTTTTTGTGGAAATCAATAGAAGAAACAAACAATGTTAAAATTGATCGTATAAAAGAAGAATTAGCTGATATATTATCTTTTTCATTTTTATTAGCTGAAAAATATGGATTAAATCCGTTTGATATAGTATCTGAAAAAATAAAGCTAAATGCAAAAAAATACCCTATTGACAAAGCAAAAGGCAAATCAGATAAATATGATCTGTTATAAATGAAAGATAAATTCACTATTTCACGTTACAATTTTGATTCTAATATTGAAATTAATATTGTAGAAAATCACAGAGAATATATATCTTGGCCGCTGGTGTATTTATTAAATGACCAACAGAGTAAATACGCTTATGTAGGTGAAACAACTGATGTTATAAAGCGATTGAAAGCTCATTCTAAGACAGAAAATAAAAAAAAATTGACCTCTGTCAATCTAATAACGAGTAATTTATTCAATAAATCTGCGACTCTTGATATAGAAGCAAATCTAATTCGATACATAAACGCAGATGGACAATTCAATTTAAATAATGCAAATCTTGGAATTGCTAATCATCGTTTTTATCAGCAAAAAGAAGTATACTGGGAGTTATTTAGGGACATATGGAATGAATTAAGAAACATGGGAATTGTTCGACATTCAATGGAACACATCGACAATTCAGACTTATTTAAATACTCTCCATATAAATCACTTTCAACAGAACAGGTATCAAGTTTGAAATTAATATTGGAATGCTTATTAGATGACAAAAATAATGTTAGCCTAATCCAAGGAGGCGCAGGAACAGGTAAATCAATTTTAGCAATATTTCTTTTCAAATTGCTTAAAACCAATCTTGAAGATTTCAACTTTTCAGAATTTGATGAAAAAGATTTAGAATTATTTAATCTTTTAAAATCAGTTCGAGAAAAATATGGTGACTTAGATATGGCATTAGTTATTCCCATGGCGTCATTTAGGAAAACAATTTCAAAGGTCTTTAAAAATATTCATGGGTTATCACCGAAAATGGTTGTTGGTCCATCTGATTTATCAAAAAATAAATATGATTTAGTAATTGTTGATGAAGGACATCGTTTGAGAAGGCGTGTTAATCTTGGCCCTTATTTTAAACCATTTGATGATACATGTGAGTCCTTAGAATTAGATAAATCAACGGCAAGTGAATTAGATTGGATTTTAATTCAATCTAAAAATTCTCTTATTTTTTATGATCAATTTCAATCCATTAAACCATCCGATGTTCAACGTTCACGCTTTATTGAACTTGAAAAAGCACCTTCGACTAGAATTGAAACACTCAAAACGCAATTTAGATGTCGCGGAGGGAATGAATATGTTAAGCTGATTAATAACTTGTTGGATAATAAAATTAATATTCCAAATAAATTTCAATCATTAGAGTATGAATGTTATTTGTTCGATGATATTCAACTAATGGTAAATGAAATTAAAAAACGTGAAAAATCAGATGGATTATCTCGCTTGATTGCAGGTTATGCTTGGGAATGGATTTCGAATAAAGACAAATCTGCCTACGATATCATAATTCAAGAAACTAAATTAAGGTGGAATAGTGTTGCTATTGATTGGGTAAATTCACCAAACTCAATAGATGAAGTTGGTTGTATACATACTACTCAGGGTTATGATTTAAATTACACAGGAGTAATAATAGGTCCAGAACTTGATTATGATTTTGAAAAAAAACAGCTTATAATTGATAAAAGTAAATACAAGGACAAAGCTGGCAAAAATACGATTAACGATAATGATATTTTAAAAGAATACATTTTAAACATTTACAAAACAATACTTTTGCGTGGAGTAAAAGGAACATTCATATATGCTTGTAATAGTAATCTAAGATCATACTTGAGTCAGTATCTGACTTTAAAAATGAAAGATATAGTGAAGCCCAATTTAACCATTTTGGATAAACCAAATAATAAAACGATTCCTTTCTATGATTTAAAAATTGCAGCTGGCTCTTTTTCTGCTCTTCAAATAGTACAAAATATCCAATATATTGAATTAGAAGAAAATATTCCAAATCAAGAACGTTTTTTTGCTTGCAAAGTGATAGGTGAATCAATGAATAAAATTATTGAAAATGGGTCAATTTGTCTTTTCGAAAAATATACAAACGGCTCTAGAAATGGTTTAATAACATTGGTAGAAATGAATGATTTTATAGACGTAGATTTTGGCTCCAATTATACGATTAAAGAATACAGTAGCAAAAAAATTATCACTGATGAAAACTGGAGACACGAAGAAATTACCCTTTTGCCGAAATCAACATTAAATTATGATTCTATAATTCTTAGAGATGAGGAAACAAGTGCACTTAGAGTAATTGGAATCTTTGTAAAAGTATTGGGGATCTAAAATTGTTAGTTTAGAATGATACATATTTAATTCTGTCGAATTAATTACATTAAAAATAAATCCTATAAATTCAATTTAACCAACATCTTTTGTTTTGGAATGAAAGAACTTATTCATCTCTTAATAATGCTTAAGATTTACACCTTTTTGACCTTAACCTCTAAAACCATGTTCGAACTAAATAGAACTTTAATAAGCATTACTTCATCTTAGGATTACACATCATATCCCATTCTAGTTTGCAAATTCAATAATATTTAGACTTATTATGAAAAAGAAAACCTCCTAAGTGTGCTTCATTGAGAGGCATAGGAGGTGTATTATCTTATTTAATTTCTATTCTGTAAATGTTTTACAAAAGTAAAAGAAATTTATCTTTTTTAAAATCAACAAACAGTAAAAAATTAAATAATCACATTATTGATATTTTTCTCCAAAACAAAACAGGTGATGCATTTCTGCACCACCTGTTTGATATATTTAAATAAATCAAAAATTAGAATGAATACCTAACTCCCAACTGAATTCTCCACGGAGTACCTCCTGCTGAATTTAATTTTCTACCTGCACCAGTTTCTACGGTATACGTATAATTTTGCGTTGCTTGGTCAAATCCGGTCATCGATACTAAATTGATATTTCCTTGGTTGTAACTTACGCCTTGTGTTTTGTCCAACAAATTCATAAAATTGAAGAAGTCTGCTGAGAAAGCTAAATTACGTGTTTTGAACAAACGAATATCTTTCGTTAATCGTAAATCAACTGTGTAATAGAATGGATTTACTCCCCCATTTCTAGCTGCTACTTTTCCGATATTTTCTCTGATATATGTTTTTACACTTTCCACTACATCTGGATTATCCAATAATCCTTGAATACCTGTTCTGATAGCCGCTGGAACTTTGGGATCGTTTGGATCAAATACATAAGCCAAATCATTCGTTAAATTAAAGTCTCCATTGATACTCTTGTTTCCACCTACCATGAATGAATAACGTGTTCCTCCTACTCCATTCAATACTGCTCCAACTTGAAAGCCTTTCCATGAAGGCGATGCTCCTGAAATCACTAATTTATCAGAAAAATGATCATCTGAATAAGCAATCGTTTGATCACGTGGATCATCTACAATCGGACGAAATGTTGAAGTATTCGCTACGCAACAGTTAAATGAACTGTTATCTTTTGTATCATTCTTTGTGTAACTAACTGTAAAATAACCATCGTTACCAATTTTCATGCTTGCATCTAAAACAACTGCAACTTGATTCAAAATACCTGTCGATTGTAATTCCAATACACGTCCTAATTCTGTCGATTTACGTCCTTTTGTCCAGTCGGTTGCACCATTCGCTGGGATACTTGCTGCTGGCACATAAACTCCTCTGTTTGCCTCATTACTTAAAGTAAAATAAGGTACATCAACGATATTTCTGTCGTAATATGCATAGTTATTAACTGTCTTAGAAGCTAACAAGTTGATTCCCGCACGGAATCTGCTATTGAAGAATCTATTATAAGAAAAATTGATTTTATAGATAGATGGTACTTGAAAATCCTTATTTACCGCATTAATTGTTGAGATATAAGAACTTCCTTGTGGAATACCTGGCGTAGTTGATGGATCATTCCGATATGATTCAAAATTAGGCGTTGGTACATTAGCACCAGAAACGTCAATCGAACCTACCATCGTACCACTGTTCTGAATATTATTCAACTGTAGATACGAAACGGGTTGTGCAGAAAAGATACCTCCACCCAATTTAATGATATCACGCTGACGTCCTTCGTAATCCCAAGTGATCTGAAAACGTGGCTGAATGTTATTGTAATCAGCCATTGAATTATTGGTCTTAATGCCCAATTTACTTTCAGATACTGGATTAGCATCACCTTGCTTGAAAAATACGGTAGCATCATAACGCAAACCAACCATTGCCGAAACGTTTTTGAATGGCTCAAAATCAACTTGTGCAAATGCGGATAAATCTAACAAAGATTGTTGAACAGCTGGATTTGTCAATGGCACTTCTCTTGCATATCTACTTGGCTTTAATGCCGCAAAATCAGCTAAACTATTGAAAAAGAAACGTCCATTCATCTCATTGACGATTTTTGAATCTAAAAATGTCATCATATTATCTGTTCCAAATTTAAAATTCAAGTTTCCTTTACGTAAATACGACGTATTGGCTAAATGTAAGGTCACATCGTTCGCATATTCTGTACCATAACGTTGTCCACCAAACTGAACCGTTTTCGTTTGCGTTGCCGCTGGATTCGTTGAAGTTGGAATCGTTGATTTTACGGTGATAATTGCACGAGGGATATTCGCAGCAGGTAAATCTGAACTAACAATATAATCACGATTCACTGTTTGAAATTGAAATTTCAATTCATTGGTCAAATTAGGAGCCAATTCCGAACGCAATGATAATAAAGCACTGTTTTCCTTGGTTTTGTATCCGATATAGCTTTCTAATAAATTGATATTTGAATTATCATTTTGCGAATTTGGAGCAAACCATGTCGTTAAATTATTTCTGAAAGTCAATTTATGTTTCGCGTTAATCTGCCAATCGATACGAGCAAACAAGGCATTTGCTTCAGTTTCACGAGAAAAATTACCGTATTGAGGCGTATTTTTCAAACCATATTTGGCACGAGCAATCGAAATCAATTCATCTAAATTAGCTTTTGTGATACCAAATCTAGCTTCTTCTGTTGCATCAAAAACGGGAGCAATTTGAAAAGGAATCGTTTCTGTTTGACGATCATAAGCCACAAAATAATGCAATTTGTCCTTCACAATGGCTCCACCTAATGAAAAACCATATTGTTTCTGATCAATGTTGGTAGTACGAGCAGTTCCGTTAGGATTGAACTCACTGTTCATTGGAAACAACTTATTTCCCATCAAATAGGCATTACTTGCACGTTGAAAAAAGAAAGCAGATCCTTCCATGGTGTTGGTACCATTTTTTGTAACTGCATTAAGAGATCCACCTCCCTGACGTCCTTGCGTAACATCATAATTGTTGGTAGAAACCTGGTATTCACGAATTGCTTCTTGAGAAATCGTGTATGGTCCATTACCCACCGCACCGTTGGTGTACATATTTCTTGCGTTTACACCATCCATAGTAACGTTGGTAGAAGAAGAACGTTGACCACTAAAACTACCATTTTTACCTTGCAAAGGAGAAAGAGCTGTTAAAGCGGTGAAATTTCTACCTTCCATGGGCAACTGCTTCATTTGTAGAGATGTTACCGCAATTGCAGCACCTGCACGAGCAGTCTCTTTATTAACGAATGAATTGCCATTCACCACTACTTCTTTCAGCTGTGTATCGCTAGGAATTAATTTACCATCAATTCTGATTTTATCACCTTGATTCACCGCATAATCTGTGAATTTCATCGTCTGATACCCAACGAATGAAAACATCACTGTATACGGTTTTCCCAAAGGCAATTGTTGCATTTGATACTCGCCTTTTGCATTAGAAACAGTTCCCGACTGAAAACCGGTCGATTCGTTTTTTAAACGCACTGTAACACCAGGAATGACCTCCCCTTTCTCATCAACCACTTTTCCGAAAATGGTTGCATCCGTTCCTTGTCCATACATAATGGAACTAAAGAGTATTAAAGAAAATAAGTAAAGAAGACTTTTCTTTGGAAGTCTTAGAAACCGTGTAAATGTAAACTTAGGCATGTTATTTTTGTTTAATTTCGACAAAAATACCTTTTGCAAAAGTTGTTGCGTTTACCAGTAGATTATCAAATAATCAAAAAAAACAAACTAAAACACAGATATAGAAAGGATAGATTAATCAAATATGAGCCAATTGTTACGAACTGAACCAAACGTGGAAAAATCTATTTTTTTTCATAAATTAAAGCCAAATGTTACTATTTACCTTGGAATTATGATATTCTATTCATCCAAGTTTTGGAAGTTCATAAAATAAAAAGAAAATAATCCCGTTTGAACTAGATACAACGAGCAATTGATATTTAATTTATAAATTTAGATTCATTTTTCCCATCACTAAATTTCAATCACATGAAAAAAATCCTTTCTACCATCACAATCATTTTTTGCTTGATCTCAAGCTTTTCAACTTTCGCTCAAAATGAAAAACTGTCTGTGGGAGTTCAATATCAAGCTTTTTCCATGGGCTTGAGTTTAAAGTACAACTTAGATAGCAAATCGAGCATTCAAGGAATCATTAACCCTATCTCTGTAGGCGATTTAAGTATCAACTATTTTGGCGGACGATACAATTATTATTTCGAAACCGATGAATTCGGAAAATTGAAGCCTTATGTTTTTGGTGGATTAGGCATCGTAACTTACAATTACAAATTAGCAGGATTATCTAATAATTTTCTGAATGATTACAGTGGCAATTTTGTAGGTTATTCAGCAGGCGCGGGCCTTCAAGGTAGATTAACAGAGAATCTTGAATTGTCAGGAGATCTAGGTTTCGGACGCTTGAACGTTTCTTCCGGATTAGGAGTTTCTGGATTAACCTTAGGCTTTGGATTGCATTATTATTTAAAATAGTTTTTAGTTATTAACCGGCTCCTGAATATTTACCAACACCTCCATTTTTTCCCCATTGGGTAATTGAACAATGCCATGTCCGTCGTCGTCCAACTCATCCGATTTGACAGAAATAAGCGTTTTATTTGGATATTGAATGCGTAAAATCAGACATCCTTCAATATCAACGACGATCGGTTGAGATTTACTTTTATTGGTTGTTAACACTTTGGCACGATAAAGTCCATCTTCAAAAATGCATCCTCCGATTGGAAACAAAAAAACGTAAAAAGAAAAAATCAAGTGTAACATCCTGAAAACGACTGAAATTTCGTAAAGATATCTTATTTTTAGAATTGCTTCATCATTATTTCATCATTTCAGTATGTTAAAACGGTTTCTCTTTTTTGCATTTGTTTTTTTTAGTCTCCACAATGCCACTTTTGCCCAAGAAACCCTAACATTAAAATTAGTCAAAGACGAGTTTTGTCAATACGTTGATTTAAACACAGAAAATATCATTCAGCTTCTATCCACAAACAACAATGATTTCATTCAATTTATGGAGAAAAATCAATTTAGAAAATCTGAATTAGGCAAGAAAAATGAATACATCGCTAACAGTACAAAATTAAACCACGCCCGACTTCTAAGTAAAGATGGGCAATCAATCCATTTTACTTTCTCTCCTATTCAGGCAGACCAAATCGCTCATTTCATCTCCGACCTACACCAACACACGAAAATCCTAAAAACAATTCAAAAGGCTAATAAAAAGACTTTTATCGTACAATTTCTTCATTTATCCCAAAATAAAAACTACCAAATTGAATTAAAAGAAAAAATCGAAACAGAAGAGTATGTTGGTAGAACAATAGCGGTTAAAACGCTTGAAGTGAATGTAGAATGTCGAATTTAAAAGACTTCATTTCCCTGAATACACCAACAAATCATACACTTTGCACTCATAGATAGAACTTGGATTTTTCAATTTTACCTTCACTTGATGCTTTGCTTGGGGAATCAAATATTTCCAAGTTAATTCATACCTGCGAGTAGTGAATGAAACGGGTAATTTGGCCACTTCCATCAATTTTCCATCTAAAAACACTTCCATGTCAAATGTATAAGGATCTAAGGAGCCCCATTTGGATGCCTCGCCTGTCAATACAAATCCATTTCCTTCAAACTCAAATTCCATCTCATCTTTCAAGGTTTTACCGATTCCTCTACGCTCAATAGGTCTCATTCCTGGAAAACTTTCTTCCATTTTGACAGATTTGGGTGACTCAAAAGGAATTTCAATGAGACTATTTTTTATTTTTCCTCCATGATTTTCGATATTTTGAAGCGCATGTCGATAGCCCATTTCATATACCTTACTCAATGAAGTACTTGTATATTTAAAATCAATATCTTCAGCCTCTTTTAAGCCTAATTTCCAATAAGCTGGTATTTTTTTATAGCCCAACATTGTTCCTAAGATCCCTCCTGCAGAAGATGGATTACAGTCGGCATCCTGTCCACAGCGAGTCGTTATATCTAAGGTTTTTGAATAGTCCCCATTTCCATATAGCAAACCCAATACGACATAGGCAGAATTAATGGTTGCATCTATATTATATGGCCTAAAAACACCATCTGGACAAGAAATATCTTGTGCCCATTTTTTCTGAATCTCAAACCATGTGGCTTTCCATTCATTAGGAAATTTTTTATGCCAAGAAATGACATCAGCAATGCATTGGTAATATTTACTTTGTTTAGGAATGGTTTTCAATGCTTCCTGAATAATTGTTGGAACATCATTCGATACAAATGCCATCGAATAACATGCCCCAATAAAAACTCCTCCATAATAACCATCACCATAATTCATGATATGTCCTATTTTATCCGATATTTCGGAAGCGACATTAGGCATACCTGGAGACATTAAGCCAGCAAAATCACTCTCGATTTGATAATCAATACAATCTGCATGCGGATTATTCATCCAATGGCCAGATTCAGGCGATGTCATTCCATTCAAAATATTGTATCTCCCCGCTTGATTGGCATGCCACAAGGCATAACCTGCATGGGCGTATGCATTCGCATGAGCAGAAATTGGTGCTTGTAAACCATTTTTTTCAAAAACCTCTACAAAAGTTAGATCCATGTACAAATCATCATACAATCCTGGATTTTCAAGCATCGTTTTTTTCAAATAACCATCATACCAAACAATGGGCTGGTAGGCATCTATAATTGTTCCATTATACCGAAATTCCATCGGTCCACCATAAGTAACACCAATGGTTTGACCGGCCCAACCACCTTTGATCTTATCTAATAAAACATCTTTCGAGATCTTTTTAATGCTTTTTTGTGCTGTAAGCACTTGACTGATAAGGAGAAAGAGGAAAATAAAAACTTGTCTAATGGCTACTTTCATGTCAAATAAATATTACAATAAGGCTAGCAATTTGAGAAAATCCACTTTAAAAACATAATTTTAAGAAATAATTGAATATTTCATCGATCAATTGAATCTAAACTAACATGGAAAGAAGGGATTTTATTAAAAAATCAAGCTTATCACTCATTGGATTACCACTGTTAAACACCTATTTTAACAATTCAAATAAAATTATTGAAGAATTTCAACTCGTAAAATTTAATCCAATCACTAAAGAAGAGCGATTGATTCGAATTGCCAAAGCTCAAAGATTATTGATTGAAAACAACATTCAAGCACTGATATTAGATGCAGGAACCAGTTTAGATTACTTCACTGGCTTAAAATGGTATCCAAGCGAACGAAGTATGTTGTGTATTATCCCTCAAAATGGCCACATACAATATATTTGCCCCGCCTTTGAAGAAGATCGATTTCAGGAATTAGACAAAATTGGGGATCAAGTTTCTACTTGGGAAGAACATGAAAACCCTTTTTCATTGTGCTTCCAAATTCTTAAAAAATTGGGTATCACCAAAGGGCAATTAGCCGTTGAGGAGCAAACTCGTTTTTTTATAGCAGATGGACTCAAAAAAGCTGGAAAAAATTTCCAAATTATCAGCGGAGACCCTATAACGGTCCCTTGCCGATTGATCAAATCACCACACGAAATTGAATTGATGCAATTGGCCAACAATGCTACCTTAAAAGCCATTGAATATGCGTATACTTTTCTAAATGAAGGAGTAAGCACCAAATTCATTGCCGATAAAATAGCTTATGCACATACCCAAATGGGTACTGTACACGATTTCGCCGCAGTTACTTTTGGACTGGCTACTTCATTTCCACACGGTAGTAATAAAAAAACACCCTTGAAAAAAGGAGATGTAGTGATGATGGATGTGGGCTGCCGAGTAGGTGGATACAGCTCAGATATTACCCGCACAATTGTCTTTGGAAAAGCCACAGACAAACAAAAATTCATTTGGGAGTTGGAACAAAAAGCTCAATTGGCTGGATTTAAAGCTGCTCAATTAGGAGTTGCCTGTGAGGAAGTGGATTTTGCAGCTAGAAAAGTTATTATTGATGCTGGATTTGGCCCTAATTATCAATTACCAGGATTACCACATCGCACAGGACATGGAATTGGCATGAATGGACATGAATGGGGGAATATGGTCAAAGGCAATAAATTACCCTTACAAGTAGGAATGTGTTTTAGCATCGAACCGACCATCGCCATTCCAGGTGAATTTGGTGTTCGTCATGAAGATTGTGTGTATATGACCGAAAATGGCCCAAATTGGTTTACGGAACCAAGCAATGTGATGAATTATGAATTATGAATTATGAGTTATGAGTTATGAGTCGTTAATTAATTCATACATCATAATTCATACATCATAATTCATACATCATAATTCATACATCATAATTCATACCTCATTTTCACACAACTCGGAATATCTGATTCATAATGTGACACATAAATCAATGTCATATCTGAATTTTCAGCCAAAAAATCAATGATATTTTTGATGTGCTCAATTTGAAATTGATCCAAACCTTGACAAGGTTCATCTAAAATTAATAAGGGGGGATTTTTCACAAAAGCCCTTGCTAAAAGTACTAATCGTTGTTCTCCGGTAGAAATACGCTGAAAATATTGGTTTTGCAAATGACTAATTCCAAGAATTTCCATCCAATCCAAGACCCGTTTTTCCTGCAAATCGCTCAATTTTTTGAATAAACCAATCGTATCAAATAATCCTGATCCAATCACCGACAAACAAGTTGCGGCCGTTTTAAAATACAAGTGCAGCTCAGGACTAACAAATCCTATGCGTTTTTTAATGTCCCAAATACTTTCTCCACTTCCCCTTCTGCGATCAAATAACCACAATTTTTGAGAATAACTTTGAGGATTATCTGCCGTTATCATGCTTATCAATGTGGATTTACCCGCTCCATTGGGTCCTTTTATGGCCCATTTATCGCCTTTATTGATTAACCAATTCACTTGGTTTAAAATCACTTTATCTTGATATTGAATCCTTGCCTCCTCCATTTTCACAGCAACCTCAAAATCTGAAAATTGATTTCGATCTTGAATTAAACCTTCCAATTTCATTTGCCAATTTTCGGAAATCTTCAAAGATGAATCTTGAGAAGAATAATGCTCTCTAGAGCCTTTCCACATTACTTTGCCATGCTCAAGAAATAGTACTTTATCCACTAAATCAGGTAAATCTATTGGACTATTGATTAAAATAAAAGGGACTCCTTGACATTTTAATTGTTTCAATGATTGAGTCAATAAACTCCTTCCAGCCACATCTAAACCTAAATAAGGATTGTCAAAAATTAAATAATCTGGATCCTTTAATAAGGCTTTTATAATTTGTAGACGCTTATTTTCGCCATTCGACAATTGCAATAAAGGTTTATTCCAATGTTCTTTTAAATGAAACAATTCCAGCAATTCTTGCACTTTTGTGGCATCTTCTTCCTCTAATTCCTCCTTGATGGTGTAAGAATCCTGTGAATCAGCTGAATTAAATCGCTGTTGAAGATAAAACTCATTGACATTACTTCGATTTTTAAATTGATGTTGTTGATCCACCAATAAAACAAATGGATTTTTTCTATCTCCCAAAGCTTTAAATTCCACTTCACCTGTTCTAAACAATCGACCTGTTAATGCCTTAGCTAAACTCGTCTTACCTGCCCCTACTCCACCCACAATAGCCCACACTTCATTTTGGTACATCTCAAAATTTACATCTTTCAAAATGACCTGGTTTCCATAAGCAATTCCCAAATCTTTTACTTTCAACAATAAGTCATTCATGCTGTAAATCTAGAGAAAAAATGCACTTTACATCCTGATAAAGGTCAAGCCTTTTAAATAAAAATAAATAGTTTTTAACACTTAAAGTAAATTTAATGCCTTTTTTCAGGTATTTGGTCGCAAAATATTCATTTTGATACGATAATTTCAAAAATATTTACAACATTGCTTCTTCATTTTATTAAACCTATTACAATCATGTTAAACGAAGAACAATCAATCAATAGTCAATCTAGACGTAACTTTTTATTAAAAGGCTCATTAGCATCTTTAGGAATTTTCATGGCAAGTAAATCTGCTTTCGCTCAAGGAAGTTTATTCGCTGGCCCTAATTCTAAATTCGCTGGAGTTCAAATTGGAACAATTACCTATTCATTCCGTTCTTTACCAGGAAGTATTCAAGAAACCTTACAATATTGTGTTGATTCAGGTGTAAGTGCAATTGAATTAATGGGTGAAGCTGTAGAAGATTACATCGGTAAGCCTAAAAATCCAGTGGCTATGCCAAGATGGCAACCTGGTCAACCAAGACCAACTTTGACTGACGAGCAAAAAGCAGCCATGGCGCAATACAACAAAGATGTAGCTACATGGCGTGAAACTGTGAGTATGGATAAGGTAAAAGAAGTGAAAAGTATGTTTGATAAAGCAGGTGTTAGTATTTATGCTTTCAAGCCCAATGCTTTAAATCCCAACAATACTGATGGAGAAATTGAATATGCACTAAAAGCTGCGAAAGCTTTGGGAGCGAATTCTGTTACGATCGAATTACCAACTAACCCTGATCATTCAAAAAGATTAGGCGATTTAGCAAGCAAGCACAAAGTATATATTGGATATCATGCCCACCTTCAAGCAACTGATACCGCTTGGGATGTTGCATTGGCACAATCACCATATAATTCCATGAATTTAGACTGCGGCCACTACATCGCAGCAGGTGGACCTAATACCACAGAATCTTTGTTGAAATTGATCGAAAATAAGCATGATAGAATTACATCCATGCACATCAAAGATCGTAAAAACAAAGAAGGTGGTGGACAAAATATGCCATGGGGACAAGGAAATACGCCTTTGAAAGAAATCTTAACTCTTTTAAAGAATAAAAAATATACATTCCCCGCAACCATCGAATTGGAATATGACGTACCAGCAGATTCTAACCCAGTAGCTGAAGTGAAAAAATGTGTTGAATACGCGAAGGCGATACTTTCTTAATTATGAATTATGAATTATGAGTTATGAGTTTGGGGAATATTTTTTCCACATTTCATAACTCATAATTCATAATTCATAATTCATAATTAATTTCAACGCCTCCACTAAATCACTCGCAATCAAACTAGCTTCATTTTGAGATTCTATGGCTTTGTCGCCAGCCAAACCATGCAGGTAAACTCCCATACATGCAGCAATACTAGGTGAATATCCTTGAGCACACAAAGAGGCAATTATTCCTGTTAATACATCTCCACTTCCTGCGGTGGCCATACCTGCATTTCCGCTTGTATTTTCATATACTAGGCCATCGTTAACAAATATTTTAGAATTTTTACCTTTTAAAACCAAATTAACCTTCCTTTTTTCCACAAACTCAAAAGCTTTTTGAAGACTATTTTCAATATCTAATTTTTCACCCATCAATCTTGAAAACTCGCCCAAATGAGGAGTTAAAATATGCTGAGGGCTTAATAAACGTTGAAGTTCAGGGTTTGCTGACAAAATATTTATCGCATCGGCATCAATGACGATAGGCCCTTTGAAATGAGTTAAAAAATAAGTCAAAATGGAAGTAGCCTGAATACCTAAACCAGGTCCAATGGCAATTGCATCAACTGATTCCAAAGATATTTCAGATAAAAACCCCTCCTTTTCTGAAGAAATCGACATGATTTCTGGACAATAAGTCAATAAAGCTTGAAGCGATTTTTCTGGCACACAGGCAGTTACTAATCCACAACCTGCACGTAAGGCCGCTTTAGCAGTCAACATGGGAGCTCCGTATTTCCCTTCGCTCCCACCAACTACAAGGACGTGTCCAAAGGTCTTTTTATGTCCGTCGGAAGGACGAACCAAAAGATGCTTTTGAAACCAATCAGCCGTTATAAACTCCATTTGCTCGATTTATGAATAAATATTACGCTTCAAAAAGTCATTTTTCCACTTTCCTGTCGGATCTAATCTCTTAGCCAAGGCTAAAAAATCTTTGTATTTAGGATATCTACTATGTAAAACATCAGCAGGCATCGTGAATATTTTTCCCCAATGTGGTTTTCCTCCAAATGGTTTCAATTTTGCTTCTATTTTAGGCAATAATTTCAATACCTCTTCCGTATTCGGTTTCCAAGTAAAGTGAATGGCTACAACATCTTGTTTGTAGGCTGGACTCATCCAAAAATTATCTGCAGCAATACTTCGCAATTCTGTTACATATAAAACGGGATAAATTTCTTTGTGCATTGACTCAATAGCCATGATTGCTTGATAGGCCAACTTTCTAGGCACAAAAAATTCAGATTGTAATTCAGCCCCGTTACTTGGAATAAAATCCATTTTAAAGTGAGGTAAACGCTCATACCAAGGACCAGGAACCCCCATTTGATCCGTACAATTGATTGGAGAATTCACCTTAATGGGATGTAAATTTCGAGTCGCTGCTTTTGCGCCAAAAAGCTCATTTTCTAAGCTTTCGTACGTTTTATCGGTTCTTCTTTTAACCCAAACTTGATTAATATTCTTATCTAACCAATGTGTAAATAAACTGACAGAATATCCTGAACCAAAGATTTGATCAAAATGATCTTTCAATTGCGACATGGGCAAATTTTCAAAGACGTGTTGCGTCACATCAAATTTAGGTTGGATTTTCAATGCCACCTTGTAAACGATTCCCAAAGCTCCCAATCCAACTACAGCACCATAAAAATCAGGATCTTTTTCTGTTAACAACAAAGTGGAACCATCCGCCTTTATGATTTCAATCGCAGCGACAGCGGTAGATAAATTTCCATTCTTATCTCCTGAACCATGCGTGCCAGTGCTTGCCGCACCCATCACGGATATGTGTGGCAATGAAGCTAAATTATGCACCGCGTAGCCTCTAGCATCCAACCACTTTCCTAAGGTTCCATATCGAATACTCGATTCCACCCAAACCAATTGATTTTTTTCGTCTAATTCTAAAACCTTGTTTAAATAAACCAAAGTCACATGCGACTCATTCGTATCTGCAATCGTATTAAAAGAATGTTTAGACCCTAATACTTTTCCATTTTTCAACTTTTTGACCACCTCAATTAACTCCTCCTTTGTTTTAGGAGCCAATAATTCTTTTCGATGATAAGTTAAATTTCCAGCCCAATTGGATTCCAATTCTGCTTGAGAAGCACTAGGCCATTTGAATAAACTCAGAGAAAATATTCCCAAGCTTGATTTTTTTAAAAATTCAATTCGTTTCATTGTTAAATCTTTAGAGTTTTATTATTCAGAATAAGCTGAAATCGTTTGAATTTGACCATTTGCCAAATGTTTTAATTCCGCTACTTTAATATTTCTTAAATGTGTTTTACCAGACATTTGAACATCATGGTAATACAAATACCATCTACCTTGAAATTCAACGATAGAGTGATGATTCGTCCAACCTTGTACAGGATTTAATACTTCTCCTTGATAAACAAAAGGTCCATAAGGAGAATTTGAAATAGCATAAGCAATGTGATGTGTGTCTCCAGTTGAATAACTCAAATAATATTTTCCATTAAATACGTGTATCCAAGCTGCTTCAAAGAATCTTCTTTCATGATCTGAGGAAAGTAATAACTTACCCGCTTTGTCCACAATTTTCACATCCTTCAAAGATTCAGCCAATTCAATCATATTGCCTTTTAGTTTAGCAATTTTTGGCATTAATGCGGGAGAATCATTGGCTGGCTGAGTATCGTCTAGCTGATATTTACCAGACTTCCATCTTTGTAATTGACCACCCCAAATTCCACCCACATACAAATAATGATCTCCATTTTTATCCTTGAATACACATGGATCAATGCTGTAAGAACCTTGGATATAGTCTTTTTCTGCAATAAAAGGCCCTTCAGGCTGATTACTTTTCGCAACTCCAATTCGAAATACACCTTCTTTATCTTTGGCAGGAAAATACAAATAATAATGACCATCCTTTTCTGCTGCATCGGGAGCCCAAAGCATTTTAGATGCCCATGGGATATTTTCAAGAGCCAAAGCAACCCCATGATCTTGTACTGATACTTGTGGTGAACTTTGAGAAAAAACATAGTAATCTTTCATGGCAAAATGACTTCCCATGTCATCTTCTTTAACTCCTGCTTCAATATCATGCGAAGGATAAATATAAATTTGACCATTAAAAACATGTGCAGAAGGATCCGCTGTATATAGATGTGTGACCAAAGGTGGATGTTTGGGATTACTATATTTAACTTGACTAAAACTGGTGATTGTAATTAATCCTAAGACAAAAAATAAAAGGTATTTCATTGGTTAAATTATTTATTTATAAAGATATTAATTCTTTAATTTTACCCTTCAATTTAACGAAAATATATTAAAATGAAAGATCAGCTAAATCTTATCAATACAGCTTTATTATCGTTTGGAATGTCTGGTAGAGTTTTTCATGCACCTTTCATTCACCTTCATCCAGGTTTTGCTTTATTGGGCAGCTGGGAAAGAAGTAAAAAAGCCATTCAAGAATATTATTCAGATGTGGAATCCTACGAAAGTTTAGAAAAAGTCTTATCAGATGCATCCATCGAATTAGTAATTGTAAATACTCCCATATATACACATTTTGAATATGCAGAAAAAGCACTAATGGCAGACAAACATATTGTAGTAGAAAAAGCCTTTATGTGTAATTCGGAAGAAGCCATAAAAATCAAAGAATTAGCCCAAAAAGTAAATAAACAGGTTTTTGTGTATCAAAACAGGCGCTGGGATTCTGATTTTTTAACGGTTAAAAAAATCAAAGAAAGTGGCATATTAGGCGAAATCGTGGAAGCAGAATTCCATTTTGATCGTTTTAATCCCAATTTGTCCCCTAAACTACATAAAGAATTGGAGGGACCTGGAGCTGGTATCGTCAAAGATTTAGGAGCCCATGTGATTGATCAGGCATTATCTATATTTGGAATGCCGGATAAAGTTTATGCCGATTTAAGAAAATTAAGAGTAAATACCCAAGCTGAAGATTATTTTGAAATACTCTTATTTTATCCTCATTTAAGAGTACGACTAAAAGGGGGATATTTCATCAAAGAGGCAGTTCCCTCCTTTCAATTGCATGGTCGATTAGGAAGTTTTGTAAAATCAAGAGCTGATAGACAAGAAGCTGATTTACAAAGTGGGAAAATTCCTTTTGGAGAAAATTGGGGAATGGAAACTGAAATTGATTTTGGTGTGTTAAATACTGAAAAGGAAAGAACCAAAATTGTTTCGGAAAAAGGGGAATATATGGCATTTTACGAAAATGTATTTGACACGCTCAGAAAAAATGGGCAGGCAGCCGTTTCAGCACAAGATGGAATCAATTGCTTAAAGGTCATTGATGCAGCATTTTTAAGTAATCATGAGCAGAGGGTGATTGAGTTGAGCTAAGAGGTAAGAGGTAAGAGGTTTTCTCTTTTCTCTTTTCTCTTTTCTCTTTTCTTATTGTTAAAAAAAATAGAAATAAAACTGAAGATAATGACAAACAAAACGGAAACCTTATTCAAGCAATTTGAGCCAGAATTGATGAAAAAAATCCAACAAGTTGGTTTAGTTAGGAAATTTAAGGCAGATGAATACTTAATGAAAACAGGACAAAACATTCGTTCTGCTGTTTTGGTATTGAGTGGAATTATCAAAGTATTTAGAGAAGATGATGAAGGAAATGAAGTATTCATGTATAATATTCATCCAGGGGAAGCCTGTGCCATTTCGATGACATGTGCGGTCAGAAATTTGTCTAGTCAAGTGATGGCCAAAGCCTTGGTCGACACAGAGGTTTTAGCCATACCTGTAGAATTAATGGATGAATGGTCAGGTAAATATAAATCGTGGTATCAATTTGTTTTAGAAACTTATCGCTCAAGGTTTGAAGAATTATTGGATACTTTAGATCAAATCGCATTTAGAAACTTGGATGAACGTTTGCTTTGGTATCTAAAACAACATCAAAAAAGTCTAAAAACCAATATATTAAAGGCTTCATTTACGGAAATTGCGCTTGAGTTAAACTCTTCCAGAGAGGTAATTTCCCGTTTAATGAAAAAATTAGCAGAAAAAGGACATATTAAAATCGATAAGCAGAACATTGAGATATTGAACTTGAATATTTAAAAGAGGTAAGAGGTAAGAGGTAAAAGCTAAGACCCGATGGCTGAGCGGAGTCGAAGCCAGAGTGTGTAAGAGGTAAAAGGTAAGGTAATAGGTAATAGGCTCTCTTCTCTCTTCTCTCTTCTCTCTTCTATCTTCTCTCTCCTCTCTCCTCTCTTCTTAATGTTTAAAAAAACAGAAAACTGAAATAAAAATTACTCTGTGATAAAAATCACGAATTAAGCTAAAAAAAGGGTTGAAATTTGTGTCAGCAAAAACAAAAAGTAGACATGGAAATAATTGGATATTTAGCTTCATTACTCATTGGGATTTCTCTGGGACTTATTGGGGGTGGTGGATCCATATTAACAGTGCCAGTTTTAGTGTATCTTTTTGGTGTCAATCCAGTACTAGCCACAGCTTATTCATTATTTATTGTTGGTGCGAGTTCATTGGTGGGAGCCTTCCCCAAATACAAACAAGGATTAATCAATGTTAAAACTGCTATCATTTTTGGAATTCCTTCCATAGCAGCAGTTTATGCAACTCGAAAATTCATTGTTCCTCTAATTCCCAATGAAGTTTTCAGCATTGGTGAATTTGTGGTAACAAAACCCCTATTGATGATGGTCTTATTTGCCATTTTAATGGTGGCAGCTTCTATTTCTATGATTCAAGGGAGATGCGAACAATGTGAAAAAGAAAAATTAGGAACTTATGTAGCTGAAGAACAAGTGTTTAATTATCCAATGATTTTATTGGAAGGAACAGTTGTGGGCATGTTGACAGGCCTAGTAGGTGCAGGAGGAGGATTTTTGATTATTCCCGCCTTGGTCATGCTGTCTAAATTATCCATGAAACAGGCCATTGGAACATCGTTGATGATTATTGCAGCCAAATCATTGATTGGTTTTACAGGCGACTTAGGTCATCAGATCATCGATTGGAAATTATTATTAACCGTAACAGGACTTGCTATTATAGGTATATTCTTGGGAGATATTTTAAGTAAAAAAGTAGACGGAAATAAATTAAAAGTAGGATTTGGGTGGTTTGTATTGGTGATGGGTATGTATATACTAATTCAACAATTAGCCTTTCCAATGAAATAAATTAGATAAACGATTCAGACAAATTAATACAATGAAAGTAGAACAAATTTATACCGGATGTTTAGCACAAGGTGCTTATTACATTGAAAGCAATGGAGAGGCGGCTATCATTGACCCACTTCGCGAAGTACAACCCTACATCGAAAAAGCGCAACGTAACAAGGCTACCATTAAATATGTATTTGAAACGCATTTTCACGCAGATTTTGTTTCTGGCCATATCGACTTGTCTAAAAAAACGGGGGCTCCTATCGTTTACGGACCCAATGCCGCATGTGCATTTGATTGTATTTCAGCGACTGATGGCCAAGAGTTCCCATTAGGTGATGTGAAAATCCGTGTAATTCATACCCCTGGGCACACCATGGAGTCGACTTGTTTTTTATTAATTGACGAAAATGGGAAAGAAACGGCATTATTCTCAGGTGATACTCTATTCATTGGAGATGTAGGCCGTCCGGATTTGGCACAAAAAGTAAAAGCAGATTTAACAGAAGATATCTTAGCAGGACACTTATTTGATTCTTTACGAAACAAAATCATGCCTTTAGCAGATGATATCATCGTTTATCCTGCCCATGGTGCTGGTTCTGCGTGTGGAAAAAACATGAGCAAAGAAACAACGGATACTTTGGGAAATCAAAAGAAAACGAATTATGCTTTAAATCTAGCTTTGACAAAAGAAGCATTCAAAAAAGAAGTTTTGACAGGTTTAGTGGCTCCTCCATCCTATTTCCCATTGAACGTTTTGATGAATATTCAAGGATACGATTCCATCGATAAAGTATTGGAAAGAGGGCAACATGCATTGAGTCCAGAAGCTTTTGAAGCAGCAGCCAATGAAACGAATGCGTTGATTTTAGATACTAGAGAACCGCAAACTTTTGCGAAAGGATTTGTACCCAATTCAATCAATATCGGCATTGATGGTTCATTTGCGCCATGGGTTGGTACAATGATCCCTGATATTAAGCAAGAAATACTATTGGTAACCGATGAAGGGCGCGAAGAAGAAGTAATCACACGTTTAGCTAGAGTAGGTTATGATTTCACCATTGGCTATTTGAAAGGCGGATTTACTTGCTGGAAGAATTCGGGAAAAGAATATGATCAAATTGAATCCATTGACACCAATGATTTATTAAAAAGAGAAGCTGCTGGTGAAGGAATTATTTTAGATGTTCGTAAAAACAGTGAATATTTATCTGAACATTTGGTGGATGTTGAAAATGCTCCTTTGGACTTCATCAATGACAGTATGTTGAAAATCAATCGAGATAAAACCTATTTTGTGCATTGTGCAAGCGGTTATCGTTCAATGATTTTCATTTCTACCTTGAGAGCAAGAGGTTTCACTAATTTAATAGATGTGAAAGGTGGCTTTAAAGCCATCAAAGAATCAGAAAAATTCAAATTAACAGATTACGTTTGTCCTTCAACTTTATTATAAAATGGATGATTTATTAAAAGATCCATCTACTACGGTAGTGGATGTAAGAGAAACTGGTGAATTTGCGAGTGGACATTATTCAGGAGCGATCAATATCCCTTTAGGCATTATACCCTTGCGATTAGACGAATTCAAAAGCATGAAAGGTCCAATTGTGGTGTATTGCAGAAGTGGAAACCGTTCTGGAATGGCGTTGATGTTATTAAAACAAGCAGGCATTGAGGAAGTTTACAATGGTGGTGGAATTAACGACATGCTACAATACGAAGACTAAAATGTGGACTAATTATATCAAAAAATGGGGTTTAATGCGTATTATCCGTCTTGTAATAGGCGGATATGCGCTTTATGAAGCTATTTTGGCGCATGATAGCATGATGGGCCTTTTAGGATTTGTATTAGTAGGCATGGCACTTTTAAATGCAGGTTGTGGAGCACAAGGTTGTGGAGTCCCTACTAAGCCTCAAATCAACAAGGATTCAACGGATGAGCTGGAATTTGAAGAGGTCCGTTCAAAATAAATTTTATATTTACTAACTTACCAGATTATTAACAAAAGAAATATTAACTATATGATCGAATCAATCTTGCAACCCTGGCCATGGTACACGGCAGGAATTATTATCGGACTGATTGTCCCTACCCTATTAATTTTAGGAAATAAACATTTTGGTATTTCAGCCAATTTAAGACATGCTTGCGCAGCCTGCTTTCCAAGTAACATTCCTTTTTTCAAATACGATTGGAAAAAAGAAAGTTGGAATTTGTTCTTTGTTGGGGGTATTTTTATTGGTGGCGCTATTTCTGCCATTTACTTAAAATCGGATGCTCCCATTATTGTTCATCCGGATTTAGCGAGCGAATTAGCCAAATACGGAGTAACTGATTTTTCGGGTTTGGTCCCTGCACAATTATTTTCTTTTGAGAGTTTGTTCTCGCTGAAAGGATTCATAATGATGGTAGGCGGTGGATTTTTGGTAGGCTTTGGAACAAGGTATGCCGGAGGGTGTACTTCTGGACATGCGATCATGGGACTAAGCGATCTTCAGTGGCCTTCATTAATTGCTACAATCAGCTTTATGATTGGTGGATTCATCATGGCTAATTTCATTTTACCCTTCATTTTAAGCTTATAATAATGAAAACGAAACAAGAAGAAACAGATTTTGAAGTACGTTCATTGGATACGATGTGTGTCAATGAATCAGAATTAAATCACCCTTGGTACTATAATTTCAAATACGCTGCAGTTGGAATCATCTTTGGAATTGTGTTTGTTAAAGCCGAAATCATCTCTTGGTTTAGAATCCAAGAAATGTTCAGATTACAAAGTTTTCACATGTATGGCGTAATTGGAACAGCGGTTGTGGTGGGTGCTATTTCCGTATATTTAATCAAAAAATTAAAGATAAAAACGATTTACGGGGAAGAAATCACCTTCACTCCCAAAAAATTTAATAAAGGTCAAATTTATGGAGGACTCCTATTTGGTTTGGGTTGGGCAGTAACAGGTGCTTGTCCAGGACCACTTTTTGCCCAAGTAGGAACAGGAGCATTTGCTATTTTAATTGTCATTCTTAGCGCCATAGCTGGAACTTGGGTCTATGGTAAGTTTAGAGATAAATTACCGCATTGAGGTAAGAGGTAAGAGGTAAGAGGTAAGAGGTAAGAGATAAGAGGTAAGAGGTTGCACTTTTCTCTTTTCTCTTTTCTCTTTTCTCTTTGCCATAGATACTGATAAATATCATTTTTCTAATCATCAATGACACTCAACTTATTTGATCAATCCATTGAACAATTCAGAAAATTACCCTTTCAAATTCCCCATTTGGAAGGGTATTCTTATTTATGGAATAATGAGTTAAATGGTTATGATATTCAAATTCCACAAGGTGAATTATTTTATTCGGAAGGATTTTTCAATCAAGCCATAAGCGATAAATATTGGGATTATTTATTAGAATTAGAGGGGAAAAATACAAACAAGGTTGATTGGCGGAATAGAAATCTAAATGAATTGACGTTTAAGAATATTCAATGGAGCCAAGATGTCTTGAAAATGTATGGAAAAACCATTTTAGCTCCCAGATATTCTGCTTGGTATGGTGATGAGGGTAAAAATTATTCCTATTCAGGTTTACATCTCACTCCAAAATCATGGAATGAGGGTCTACTCGATTTAAAACGACCCATTGACAATATCGCACAAACCACGTTTAATTCGGTTTTATTAAATTGGTACCGGGATGGAGAAGATTATATGGGTTGGCATTGTGACGATGAAAAAGAATTAGGCCAAAATCCAATCATTGCCTCATTAAATTTAGGTGCGACAAGACGATTTTTATTTAGAAAGAAATCAAATAATTCAGAAAAAATTGAATTTCATTTAAAACATGGCTCATTATTAATTATGAGAGGTGAAATACAACATTTTTGGCAACATGCTGCCCCGAAAGAAAAAGCAGTTAAAGAAGCTCGAATCAATCTGACATTTCGAGTAATCAAATAATTATTCGTATTATTAGGTGATTTTATCATCACAGCAAGCCATCATGAAGTCGATCAATTTTAAACAAGTAATAATTTCTTTCAGACGTCCTTTAAGGGATATCTTATTTGTTACCATTGGTGTATTTTCTGCTGCGTTTGGATTCAAAGGTTTTTTATTGACCAACCATTTCATAGATGGAGGTGCTACTGGAATTTCACTATTGATTTCAGCCATCACAGAAATCCCTCTTTCTATCCTGATTTTAACCATTAATTTTCCCTTCGTCATCCTAGGTTACAAAATAATGGGGAAACAATTTGCCATAAAAACAGCCCTGGCAATCGCCGCATTAGCATTAGTACTCGCAACCATCAGCTTTCCTAACATCACTGACGACAAATTACTTGTGGCGGTCTTTGGTGGATTTTTTCTAGGAGCAGGTATTGGATTTGCTGTTCGAGGTGGTGCTGTGATTGATGGAACCGAAGTGCTTGCTATCTTTTTAAGTCGGAAATTAGGTACCACATTAGGTGATATTGTAATGGTGATCAATATCATAATCTTTGGTGCAGCAGCCTATTTCCTTGGAATTGAAAATGCCCTCTATTCCATGATTACCTATATCTCGGCATCTAAAACGCTTGATTTTTTGGTAGAAGGAATTGAAGAATACATTGGCGTAACCATAATTTCTACCAAAAGCGAAGAAATCAGGAAGATGCTTATCAATCAATTAGGACGTGGAGTAACTGTCTACAAAGGACAAGGTGGATTTGGAAAACGAGGCGAACGCAACGAAATTGACATCCTTTATTCAGTATTAACTCGTTTGGAATTAAATAAATTAAACACCGAAATAGAAAAAATTGATGCAGAGGCCTTTGTTGTGATGCACAGCGTGAAGGATACAAAAGGTGGAATGCTAAAAAAACGTCCACTGAAACATTGAAATATAAAACAATTTGTTTGTTTGATCGTTTATTAATTAAATTGATTCAAGATGAAGTATATCGCAATTAGTCTATTTCTCGTGTTAAGCTTTCAAGCTTGTAGTCAAACAAAAAAAAGCAATAACGATTCAATTCGCCTAAGTAAAATGACAAAAATACCACAAACCGAAGCCGAGTGGAAGGCCAAATTAAGTGAAGAAGAATACTATATTTTGCGTCAAAAAGGTACAGAAAGACCATATACTGGCAAATTTTTGATGCACAACGAAAAAGGTGTTTATACTTGCAGAGGTTGTGGGGCTCCTTTATTTACCTCCGATTCTAAATTCGATTCCCATTGTGGATGGCCAAGTTTTGATAAAGAAATCAAAAAGGGAGTCATCAAAGAAACCGTTGATAACACCCTCGGCATGCGTCGAATTGAAATTACCTGCGGAAAATGCGGTGGTCACCTTGGCCACGTTTTCGACGACGGCCCTACCGAAACAGGCCTAAGATATTGCGTCAATTCCGTTTCAATTGGGTTTGAGAAAGCAGAGAAGTAAGAAGTAAGAGGTAAGAGGTAAGAGGAATGAAGAATGAAGAATGTAGAATTAAGAATGTAAAAATTACATCTTACCTCTTACCTCTTACCTCTTACCTAATACCTCTTACCTCTTACCTAATACCTCTTACCTCTTACCTAATACTAAAACTCCCTCCCCAATTCCTTACGCAGACGCTCATTTTCTTCTTCTAGCTTCTTAACGTATTTGATCAAATATTCGTCAGAGTGGTAATGCACGGAACTAGCTTTTGTGCCGATTCCTTGAATGACATTGTTATTATTAACATTAAAAACCTGAGTTGCGTCAAAGTTCATCAATTGAGAAAGCTCCACGCCTAAAATTCCTGCAATTTGTTGGATTCTATTCAATGTAACGTCTATTTCACCTCTTTCCAACTTAGAATAACCACTTAAAGAAAGGTCCAAATCTGAGGCCATTTGTTGCCGAGAAATGTTTTTCATTTCTCTAATTCGCTTGATATTCTCGTAGATTTTAGGTTCGGTTTCGAAGTTATCTTCCATGATTTTAGCACTTTTAGTGTACAAAAAGTAATTTGAGAGTTAAATTAATCAGTTTATTTTAAATTAAAAACTAATAAGAAATATTTGCTGGGTAATTATCACTAGACAAATTCCCTAATTGACATAATTGGAAGTTCGACACTAAACAAACACGAAAAAAAACAGATCAATAGTAAAATTATTTATCATTTTAAGATATTAGTATTTCTAGCTCTTTTACGTTTTTGCAGGGATTGCTTTGCTAACAACAATGGACTGACCTCCTCTTGAATGGAGAAAATTTTCATCACATAGAGCAAATCCAAAACCCTCAAAACTTGTATGAGCGTTGGAACTGTAACTGATTCTCCTTTTTCAAGTAAACTCAAAGTAGATCGACTAATATTAGCAGCCAGAGAAACATCCTCTTGAGTCTTGTTTTGCAACAAACGATGATGTTTTACAAATGCCCCAATGGTCTTCGCCAATGAATAATCACTCATTTCAACGCACTCTTTGTATTGAATATCATTCATAAAATAACATTTAAATCTTTAATGACTGATTTACCATACAAATTTAGCTATAAAATTTACATATTTCAAAAATAGATTATTTTAATCGTCCAAAAGCTTTGAAATCATTAGAGATTGCCCAACTTCGAAGCCCTCTACATCAAATTCCATAAAATCCTTCAAAGTAGCAACAATTAAAAGCCTCAATATGCGCCATATCAGCCAAAATATCAATTAAATGATATTTTTTTAGATTTTATTTCATAAAAACCAAAAAAAATATACCACTTATATTGAATAAATAGTATTTTTAGTGGTAAAATAGTCGTATTTTATGATAAAAAACAGAGAAAAAAATGGAAAATTTGTAAAATCTATTTTTTAATAAACCTCACTAATAAATTTTTCTTTGTATTGATTCATTATTGCAAATGTTTTATTCAATCATAAATTAAATGCATAATAATTTATTTAAATAATTTCCAAATGAGTAAAAAAAATCTTTTAACGGTTTCAGATTTATTTTTGGGCCTTTTAGCAATTTTATTAATAAGTGTAAGCTTTTATCAAACATGGCTTGGCTTAGATCAGATATTTGGTACAGCATCCTTATTAATTTCACTTGTTTTATCATTACTTCTTTTATACCTCTTATGGGAAATTAGACAATCAAAATTAAACGGACAACCCACTTCAAAATTAAAAGGTATCTACATATTTGTAGCACTTTTTTGTTTTATAGCAAATTTTAATGCTTTGTATACAAGATTTATGCGAACAGATATTTTCACAACTGAATTGAGGACAATTAATGACAAATTCAACTTTTTAGATGCTGATGTAAAGAAAAAATTAAATTATAGTATAACTGACCAGAAAAAAAGACAATTAATTGTTTCAAAGACGGAACAATTAATGATACAAATTGCAGATAAATCGAATCCAGGTTTTGGTGAAAGAGCAAAACAATTAGCATATGATATTGAAAAATTACTTGGTCAAAAGTTAACCTTATTAAATGTTTCAAAAGGAGATTATGAAGATTTAGCAAATCGAATGGGGAGTCAAATAATTGATATGATGGATCAACTTTCTCCAGCGGAAAAATCACTAAAAGATGATACTGAAAACGCCAAATTATATTGGAATAAGCAAATAGAAAAATTATTATTAATGTCCAAAAAGGATATTGACGATATTGCTCAAGGAGAGATTGATAAATCTTTACAACAATATAATGATTTAGTGAACAAGGCAAAAACAGTACTTGGAGAAGAGAAAATAAAAATAGAATCCTATACTTCTCAAACACAGGAAGTAGGTAAAATTGGATATGCATTTGGGCATGCAATTAAAAATTTTGGCATGTACCAATTTGTAGTTTTATTAGGTTGTTTACTATTAGACTTCGTAATTCTATTTATTATAGATTTGACTACTAAACCTTTAAACCAGAGAAATTCTACAGTTTTTAATGGTAATTCTGAAACAATTATTTAATTAATTATGAATAATATAAACGATGAAAATAACGAATTATCATTTGATCAAGATGATAATGCTCCCAAACCATTAACATTAAAAAGAATAAAGCGTTTAAAAAATGAATTGGGTGAAAATTTCGATATACCCTCAAATGACCATAATAAAGACAATTTGGAAAATTTTGTTCCAATTGAAACCTCGAATCAAAATCCATTTATACAAGATAATAATAGTAATTATGTTTTCTTTTTTGGCACTGCTTCATCAGGCAAATCTGTCATATTATCTTCTATGCTTTATTATTTAAACTCTCAAGCTGGTGTAATTAGGCCAAGAGCTGATAGACCTATGGAAAGGGATGCCAATGTTTTATTTTTTGATTTTCTAGAGAATTTAAAAAAAGGAAATTTACCAAGTAGAACAGTTAGAGATAAGGTTACAAGATTAGATATGGTTTTTGAGCCCAACAATCAATCAAAGAAAACTCCACCTATAAATTTATCATTTTTAGAAACCTCTGGTGAAAATCATTATGAAATCAGAAGAGGAGGTGAATTTCATAGCAGCATTGATGATTATTTAAGTGCAAATATTCCTTTAAATATAATAATTGTCACAAGTTATGATACTGCTCACCAAGATGATTCTTTGATAAATTCATTTTTTAATAAGCTGGAAGTAAAAAGAAATAGTTTAAAATCTGCAAAAGTTTTATTAGTTATATCTAAATGGGATTTATCTGGAAATAGAACAGTCGCAAGTGAAGAGTTGTTGGATAAGTTTGTCCGAGACCGATTACCGATGTCATATAGTCGCTTAAATACGTATAACATTTCAAAATCGTACTATACAATAGGTAATATTGAAAAAAATGAAATTGGTGAGGAAAAATTAAGAACATTAAACTTGCATACAGCTGGCTTATTATCAAAATGGTTATATAAAAGTATCACTGGATATGATATTGATTTTGAAGGTACTATTGGAGAACGAATTAAATGGGCATTTTCAAATATTTCTTTAAAAGGATAAGTAAACATGCAAAATATTGATTTTTTATCTTTCGGAACATTTGGTTCCCCTAATGGATTTAATCAAACATCATCTAATAATTTAACATATAAGAGTTTTGATTTAAACCCCAATGCAATAAAGTTATTCCCAAACAGTATTTTATATTCAATAAGGAAAGAAGATACGCAAGGGATTAATTCATTGGCATATAGTATTTATACATTTGCAAAAGAACGAAATTCTGACCGATCTGGGACATTTATCGGATCTAGCTTTATTTTTAATGGAGAAATCCCATCTGAAATTCAGATAATAAATGGACTAAATAACTTTCACCAAAATATTATTCAGAATGAAAAGAATGTAAAAGGAAATGTAATTCAAGTAAGTAGTTCAAATGATTTAGAACAATTTGAACCAATAAATTTTAATGAACTTATTAGTAATCAAAAAATTGTAAAAAATTTAAACTATTCTAAATCTAATAAAGATTTTGCAATTTATATTGAAGAATATGATAATAGATTAATTAGTTTATTAGAAAATTCAATTGAACTTTTGAATGAATATGACACAATATTCTTCACTAAAAGCAAAGAAATTGCAAAATACATTCAAGAAAAAAATTTAATTGAAATTACTAACAACGATGGATTTTATAAAAAAATTGATTTTTATCGTGAAAAGAAGAAAGAGGAAATACTACAAAAATTAAATCAAGGTATTAATCAATTAGAAAGAACAAAAAACATCATAAACTCAGATTTTGAAAAAATAATTGAACAAATAGATTTAAACATAAGAAATCACAAAAAAATCTTTCAAGAAAATCAAAGTATATTACAAACAAATCAGCAACAGTTAAGATTAACAGAAGAGGAAAAAGCGACTGCAAAAAGAAACTCAGAAAAGTTAATAGAAAAGATTGAAAATAGCCTAAATGATTTGAAATCTGGAAAATTAGGTTCAGAAAATATTATTTCAATAAATGAAAAATATAAAGCTGAATTTGAGAAAATTAAAAATAGCATATCTCCATATAGAGTCGAAAGAGTAACTTCCTTTCAAAAAGAACAAGAGAAAAATATCTTTAGAGAAGCAGAAAAAAAAAATCATAGACCTGTACAAATTGAAAATCCTGCAAAAAATGAAAGTTCTTGGTTAATAATATTGGTATTTGTTTTTTTATTCATTTCCATTATGTTAAATGGTTATTTTTTCCTTAAAAAACTTGAATTAGAAACTAAAATAGAAAACTATAGTGACTTAATTGAAGAAAAAGATATAATAATAAACGAACCTAATCAACCCATAGAAGTTGAAAAACATGAAAATGGAGACATCTGGAAAGATCCAAATTCTACTTTGAATTCAAATGACCTTAAAAAGGTCAATAACAAATTAACAAAGAATGAACCCATACTAATTGACAGTGTTATTGAAATAATATTTAAATTAAATCCAACTGATATAAATAAACCATACGGTCAAAATAAAACTCAATATCGAGACCTATTGTTAAATAAAAATCCAAACAGTTTTCAAAAAAGTGACAATAGTTTTTATTGGAAAAATGAACTTAAGGAAGTGCCAATTTATAAAAATAATTAATGAAACTAATTATTTCAATATTTCTAATACTATTATTTGGATGCACTCATCCTGAAAGTGAAGAATATAATCGTGATCGGAAAACCTATAAATTCAATTCTTCTAGTAGAGAAGAGATGAAAAAAGACAACTTTTCTGAAGAAAATTTAATTAGAAAAGCATTAGAAAATCAGAAACAAGTATCAGTGATTAAAATGAAAAAAAAAGGAGGAGTCTATTTCATTCCTGTACTAGTTAATGGTGTCGAAATGTCATTCATATTTGATACAGGTGCAAGTTCTATTTCAATCTCTGAAACAGAGGCAAAATTTCTCTACAAACAAGGTAAAATAACAGAAAACGATATATTAGGATCATCAAATTTTTCTGATGCAAACGGAGACATTTCAGAAGGTATAATTATAAATTTAAAAACAGTACAGATTGGTGATTTCATAATTAAAAATGTTGAAGCTTCAGTAGTACTAAATCAAGTAGCACCGCTTTTATTTGGGCAATCGGCATTATCTAGGTTTGGAAAAGTTTCAATTGATTATAATAATGAAGAGCTAACGTTAGAATAAATCGTTTTAAATAAATTTTAATTATTTAAATCTAAAATTTAGCTTCTCATAAAATTCCAAGTTGTCTAATTCAATAAAGATAATAAGTACATTAAATGAAAAAACTAATCTTACTCATATTACTCCTGTTCTCATTTACATCCTTCTCCCAATCCTACAACTTGCAATCAGGGATAAATTATTTAAAGGAGCAGAAATACGATGAAGCTATGTCTTTCTTGAAAAAAGAACTAGCACAAAACCCGAAAGAAGGAGTAGCACATTATTACATTGGACTCATCCATGTCAAGAATAAGGCTTACTCACAAGGTTTGACTTCGATTAATCAAGCTATCTCATTGTTAAATCCCAATGATACACTTATTTCTAATGCATGGAGTTTAAAAGGAAATATTTATTATCAAATTGAAGATTATGAAAAATTTGAAACGAGTTTCGCAAAAGCATTAGAGCTAAACCCTACTGAACCATTTATTTTATATGGAAGAGCTTACGGCTATGTCAAATTCAACAAATATGAAAAAGCCTTGGCAGACCTATTTAAAATCATAGAAATCAACGAAGAAAATATCGTTGCGAGAGGTCTAATTACACGTATTTACTTAAAACAAGAAAAATACGAAGATGTCTTTAAAAATTGTGACCGAATCCTAAAATTAGATCCTGACTTTACGGATGCGTATGAAATTAGATCTTATGCTTATTTCAAATTAAGTAAACACGATCTAGCAATTATCGATGCTTTTGAAGCGATGAAATTAAATGAAAATGATACTCGTATACAAAGTAATTTTATCAGATACACCAATAAAAACCTCACTTTAGGCCTTGCCAAAATTTCAACGTTAATCAAAGAATTCCCACAAAAAGATAGTTGGCTATATGTCCGTTCACAAATCTACCGAAACAAAAAAGAGTACAAAAATGCCTTGGCTGATTTTGCAAAGATTTTTGACATGATTCCAGAAACGGAAAAAAGTTACTATTTGAGTGAGCGCGCCGAATTATATGGAGAAATGGGAATGCATGACAAAGCAATCATTGATTTTACCGAATCAATAAAATTGGATTCAAGCTCGGCGTACGATTTTGGACACAGAGGTGATGAATACCGTTTATTAGGAAATTATCAAGCAGCAATATTGGACTTTGATAAGGCTATTGAAATTAATCCTGAAGAACCTTGGTTTTATTACAGAAGAGGTTGGGTTAAGGATGAATTTTTAAAAGATCCCGAAGGTGGATTAGCCGATTATACCTCAGCTATCGAAATTGATCAGAATTATGCTTATACATATCTAAATCGTGGAAGATTATATGCAAATCACTACAAAGATACTTTACATGCAAATGCCGATTTTAGAAAAATTGTAGAATTAGACACAATAATTTCTCATCAAGGAAATGCTCGTCATTATGCATACCTTGAACTTGGAAAATACGATTTGGCAAAATCTTGGAACAATAAAATTCTACATGAATTTCCAGAAGAAGGAAATTATTATGATGCAGCTTGTCTTTATTCTAAAATGAAATTACCCACACAATCCATCGCATACTTGGATACAGCCTTCAAAAAAGGTTATCGGGATTTTGAACACCTATCGAAAGATGATGATTTAGAAAACATACGAAATTTGCCAGAATTCAAATCTCTTATTGCGCGTTGGAAAGCTAGTTTTGAAGTATCTAAGCCTAAAAATTCAAATAATGAAAATTCAGGGAATAAAATCATTGGCACCTACGTTATTCCTTTTAAACCCAAAGGGGGTGGAACCTATGAAGTAGAAAGTAAGATCAATGGTTTACCATTAAAAATGCTGTTCGACACAGGAGCTTCAGATATCTTAATATCTCAAATAGAAGTAGACTTCATGCTAAAAAATGGGTATTTAAAAGAACAGGATTTCATTGGTAGTGATAATTATTATACAGCAAGTCAGGAGAAAATTGAAGCAAAAACGGTTATGTTACGCCAAGTTGAAATAGGAGGCCTAACACTGAAAAATGTTCGTGCAGCAGTAATTGAAAACCGAAAAGCAGGTATGCTTTTTGGTCAAAGTGCTTTGAGTCGGTATGGTAAAATCACCATTGACAATCAAAAGAAACGAATTATCATAACGGGGAATTCTAAATAACATCTCAATTCCCCCCACCTACGCAAACAACATCGCTGCACCGAATACCCCAGCGCTGTCGCCTAGTTTGGGCTTGACAATTTTGGTGTGAACTTCGCCGGAATTAAAAATGTATTTCTTGATGCGCTCGTAGCCTTCTGTGTAAAGTAAATCAATATTGCCTACGCCTCCTCCTATCACAATTACTTCAGGATCTATCACATTGATCAACGTAGAGATCGCTCTGCCAAAATATTCCAAAAGACGATCTATCGTTGCCTCCGCGTGTTTATCTTCTTTGGCCTCCGCCAATCGCAGAATTTCTTTTAACTTTAATTTTTGACCCGATTTTTGCTCATAAAATTGTTCCAAAGCTGGACCAGAAATGACATTTTCTACACAACCTGCCTTGCCACAATAACAAGGCGTCCCTCCTTCTTCCAAAATATTGTGTCCCCACTCGCCACCTATTCCATGCAGGCCATTTACTATTTTACCATGCACCACCAAGCCTCCACCTACTCCTGTTCCCATGATCACTCCAAAAGCGGCTTCCGCATTGGGATTAATCTCTTTCACTGCACCTAGCAAGGTTTCAGCCAAAGCGAAGGAATTGGCGTCATTGGCCAATTTTACTTCTACGCCTAAAATATTCTCCAAATCCCTCGCCAAATACTTTCCATTCAAACAGGTTGTATTGCAATTTTTCATGGTCAATGTCCTTGGATTCATTACTCCTGGTGTCGCGAATCCAATTTGCGTCGGCTGAATGGCTATTTTTTCAATTACTCTGTCCACCAATACCTTAATTTGATGCAAAATATGCTCATAACCTTTGGCGGATTCCGTGTCAATTCGTTCCCGAATGATCACTTTTGATGGATCTTTTTTATCCAAAACCGCACACTCAATTTTTGTCCCTCCTAAATCAATGCCCCAAAGTAAATTTTCCATAGTTTTTAATAGGTTTATCTTCGATTATCATCATTTTCCAACATACTCAAATAACTCATGTACCTGCTGGCAGCTATTTCTCCTTCCTCCACCGCTGCTCTTACTACACAACCTGGCTCACTCAAATGCATGCAATTATTGAATTTACACTCCCCCAACAAGGCACGCATTTCAGGGAAATAATGTGCTAATTCATCTTTTTCAATCTCTAAAATACCCAATTCTTTGATACCTGGACTATCAATCAAATAAGTATTTTCTCCCAACTCCCACATGGTAGCGTACGTAGTAGTATGCACTCCTTTTTGCGCAAAATCTGAAATAGCTTTGGTTTTAATATTCAAATCAGGTGCAACAATATTCAATAAACTGGATTTCCCTACCCCAGAATGACCTGACATCAATGAAACTTTCCCTTGAAACATTTCTTTGAATTCGTCAATACCCTCATTATTGGGTATAGAAGTGAACAAAATGCCATACCCTAATTCTTGATACAATCCCGCCCATTCAAATACTTGGTTCTTTTCATCTTCGTCCAACAAATCCATTTTATTAAAAACAATTTGAACGGGTATTCGAAATGCCTCTGCTGTAACCAAAAAACGATCCAAAAAGCCCAATGAAGTTTTCGGAAATTTATAGGTCATGATAAAAATAGCTTGATCCACATTCGCAGCCAATAATTGTCCTTGCCCTGTTTTATGCACCGATTTCCGAATCAAATAATTCGTTCTTGGTAAAATTTCCTCGATAACAACCGTTTGATTGGCCTCATCTTCAATGAAAAATCGAACCCAATCACCTACCGCTATGGGATTAGAAGTCTGAGGACCTTTTAATTTAAATTTGCCCTTTAATCGGCCAGAATAGACTTTACCTGCTTCTGTTCTGATTTCATACCAAGACCCAGTGGAGCGAATAATTAATCCCTTTATTAAATCATTACTCATATATTAACCTCTATAAAGTTCATAATTTGATCTGTCGCACCAATATTTTCCTGAATATAAGCGATCGATTTCTTTTTAATCAATTGCCTACCATCATCATTCTTGTTCAATGCTTCCAATTTCTCTTTCAATTCCTCCGTATTTTCAATGGGAAAAGCGATACCTAAATCCCTTAAATCGCATGCCTCTTTAAATTTGGTGTAATTTTTATTCCCAAAAAACAAGGCTGGCCCAAATACTGCTGCTTCTAAGGTATTGTGTAAACCTGCTCCAAATCCTCCTCCAATGTAAGCGAATTTTGCTCCTTGGTAGAGAGAAGATAATCGTCCAATCTCATTGACTATCAATACTTTATTAGATGATAGATTGCTTAAATTTTCTCCTTTGGAATAGATACTCGAACTATTCAATTGATTTCTCCAAGCTTCCAATTCTTCAGGATGGATTTCATGAGGAACAATGATCCATTTTAAGTCCAATTGCGTCTCATTAATAATTGGAATGAGCACTTGCATATCCGCTTCCCATACAGAACCTAAAACAACAAATTCAGATTGATTCAAAAATTTGTCCAATAAATCCCAAGATTCCACTTTTCGGGCTAATTGATTCACCCGATCAAAACGCGTATCACCAGCCACCACCGTATTTTCGATGCCGATCTTTTTCAATAACTCTTTGGAGTAAAAATCTTGCAGGAAAAGTTGAGAATAACAATGAAGCATCTTTCGATGTAATCCTCCATACCATTTGAAAAACACCGAATCTTCCCTAAAAATGGCTGAAACGAGAATGGTTGGTATATTTCGCTTTTTCAAACTTGTTAAATAAAAATACCAAAACTCATATTTCACAAAAACAGCAAAGTCTGGACGAACAATATCTAAAAATTTATTTGCGGCAGATTTATTGTCCAAAGGCAAATAACTCACAAAATCGGCCAAGGGGTAATTTTTCCTAATTTCATATCCCGAAGGAGAAAAAAAAGTCAATAAAATAAAATGATTCGGATATTTTTCACGAAAATTTTCGACAATCGGTCTCCCTTGCTCAAATTCTCCTAAAGAGGCGGAATGAATCCAAAATACGGGTTTTTGATTGTTTTGAAGATGTTTTATTAAACCTAACCACACAATATCCTGACCATCCGACCACAATTTAGCCTTCGCGTGGAACTTTGAAACAAGCCTAAGGGTTTGTCGATATAAAAACAAGCTAAAAGAATAAAGCCAAACTCTCAAGTTTTTCTTAAATTTGATGTTGAATCAATAAAATTACAAAATAAGACCAATATCCGCATCATCCTTATGAACTGGAATAATTTAACAGAAGAAGTACAATTGGATGAAATCATCACTGATTCACATCAAAAGCCTATCCTTATCTTCAAACATAGCACCCGTTGCTCGATATCTTCTACTGCACTTAATCGCTTAGAAAGAGCTTGGACTGAAGAAGAAAGTCCAGCCTATTTATTAGATTTAATTTCTTACCGCCCTATTTCACAAAAAATTGCTGAAATTTTTGAAATTGAACATCAATCGCCTCAAGTTTTGGTTATCTCAAATGGAAAATGTAGTTACTCAGCTACGCATTGGGATATATCTTTGGATGAAATTAAACCTCATTTGAATTAATTTTATGAAATCTAGCATTCCATTTTATTTTTTGCTACTGTTTTTCCCATTGCTTGTCAATGGTCAGAGAAAGACAGTCCAGGTTGAAGCACCCAGTGTCAGCAAAAACAAAATAAATAATGCTAGCAACAAAAAAAGCAATCAGCAAAATGTAGCCATTCCACCTACCGAAAAAAAGGTATCAGATAGAATCAATACTTGGGCTATCGGAGTAAGCACCGCTACCAATTCTGGATTAATTGGCGGGATGAATGTCCGAAAAATTTGGGGCAAAAGAAATCAGAATTTGAATGTTTTGAACCTTGATTTAGCCCATATCAGAGATTACAGAGAATTCAATTCTCCTTATTCTTACAATGGACAAACGTACACAGAAGGTAAATTGAATTATTTATTTACTGTGAGGCCTGAATTTGGCAAAGAAATTACTTTACTCAAAAAAGCTAGTCAGGGTGGCCCCGCATTAAAAGGCATATTTTCGACAGGCCCAACGTTAGGATTGCAAGCTCCTTACATGGTTGATGTTGCCACTTCGACCAATAATCCATACGGCAACCAATCAACCATTTCTGTTACGATGAAAGATTTTTTGGAGAACAAATATCCTAGTGCTGGAGTTGTAAGAGAATCTGGAATGTTTACAAGTATTGGGAAAAGTAAATTTGTACCAGGCTGGCATGTTAAATCAGCATTTAATATTGAATTTAATTCAGAAAAAAGTAGTTATATGGCAATTGAAGTAGGATTTATTATTGATATTTTCAATAGTCCTATTGAAATGCTAAACCAAAGTACCCAAAGGCCTGTTTATACAACTGGTTATTTAACTTTTTTATTAGGCAGGACTAAATAGAAATTATTTCTTAGCAACATGATTGAATTACCTCAAATAAATCCAAGTACCAATACCAACCGCAAACCAGATTGGTTGCGTGTTAAATTGCCTATTGGCGAGAAATACACCAATGTTCGTAAAATTGTCGACGAATACAAATTACACACCATTTGCCAATCAGGAAATTGTCCAAATATGGGTGAATGCTGGGGTGAAGGTACAGCAACTTTCATGATTTTGGGAAATGTATGCACGCGCTCATGTACTTTTTGTGCAGTAGCAACCGGAAGACCTCAAGAATACGACGTTGATGAGCCTCGACGTGTCGCAGAAGCGATCCGATTAATGAAGGTGAAGCATGCGGTAATCACCTCAGTTAATAGAGATGAATTAAAAGACAAAGGTGCAGAAATTTGGTACCAAACAGTTCGTGCGGTAAAAGAAGAATCCCCAAGTACAACCATCGAAACCTTAATTCCAGATGTCAAAGCGAATTGGGATGCTTTAATTCGCATGATTGAAGGTGGACAAGAGGTTGTTTCGCACAATATGGAAACAGTAGCTCGTTTATACCGTTATGTTCGCCCTCAAGCCAAATATGAAAGAAGTTTGGAGCAAATTAAACGAACCAAGGAGTTCGGAAAAAGAAATAAATCGGGTATCATGTTAGGTTTGGGTGAAACTAAAGACGAGGTTTTTCAAGCAATGGATGACTTAGTAGCCCATGGTTTAGATGTTTTAACATTGGGCCAATATTTACAACCGACTAAAATGCATCATGAAGTTATTGAATGGATTCATCCAGATACTTTTGCCATGTATAAGGAAGAAGGTTTAAAACGAGGATTGGCCTATGTAGAATCAGGTGCTTTAGTCAGATCAAGTTATCACGCAGAAAGACATATATAACAATATGCGATTACCAGCTCCCCATCAAAACGAATATGTATATATCATTGCAGGTGCAGGCTTAGCAGGATTATCTCTTGCTTATTATTTGAGCAAAAGTACCTTAGGAAATGTAAGTGTTTTAATCATAGACGAATTTCAAAAGAATACCAATGACAAAACCTGGTGCTATTGGTCTGATGAAAAAGAAGAATTTGATGTGATTGCTGAAAAAGAATGGTCAAGAATCAGCGTTTTCCCTAAAATCGCTCCTAGCGATTTATTCGACATCACACCGTATAAATATAAAAAAATCAAGAGTGAGGATTGGTATAATTATATCAAAAGTGAATTGTTAAAAAAATCAAATTTTCACTTTTTACAAGCTAAAATTCAGCAAATCAATTATGCCGGTATAGGTGTAAATGTAGAAACTAGTAAAGGAAATTATTTAGCTAAAAAGAAAGTTTTCGATAGTATTTCTCCTTTCCCCATTGATTTAGACAACCCATTGCACATCAAACAACATTTTTTGGGTTGGAATATTGAAAGTAATTTCCCTGCCTTTAAAGCTGACAGTGCCCATTTATTTGATTTCAGAGTAGCCAGTGGAAGAGATTGTGAATTCATGTATGTTTTGCCTGTAAATTCCCATACTGCCCTATTTGAGCATACATTTTTTTCAGGCACTTTGAAAGATAAAGAATATTATAAAGATAAAATTCGAGCTTATTTGGCTGCTTATTATGATTTAAGTGAGGAAGATTATCAAATCAAAGAAGAGGAATATGGAATTATTCCGATGATGGAATTAACCAATAAGCCTCAATATTTGTTTCAAAAATGGATCAAAATTGGAACAGCAGGTGGTTTTGTGAAATCAACTTCAGGTTACAGTTTTTTAAGGACACAAAAAATTTGTAAAAGACTTGTTCAAAATCTTGAAAATGAGAATTTTGAGGCGCCTTTAATTAAAAAGAGTCTATTCAAAAGTTGGATTGATCGAATATTTTTAAAAGTTCTAGCAGAGTCTGAGATTCATGGAAATGAAATATTTGAGGCATTATTCAAAAATAACTCACCTGTTTTAATCCTTAAATTTCTAGAAGAAGATACCCATTGGTTGGAAGACTTAAAAATCATGTCGAGTGTTCCAACTTCACCATTCTTCAAAGCAGTAATTGCAGATTTCACTCAAAAGAAATCAAGAAACTAAATAGTTTTGCTTGTTGCTAAGATTAATCTTAAATTTGTACGTTTTTAAATAAAAAAATTCGCTAATGGCATATTTATTCACCTCTGAGTCCGTTTCAGAAGGTCATCCAGACAAAGTAGCAGATCAAATTTCTGACGCCTTAATAGATCATTTTATGGCTTTTGACCCAAGCTCGAAAGTAGCTTGTGAGACTTTAGTAACAACAGGTCAAGTTATTTTAGCTGGCGAGGTAAAAACCAATGTTAATTTAGATGTTCAATCCATTGCTCGTCAAGTAATTGATAAAATTGGTTACAATAAATCTGAATACATGTTTGATGCAAGATCTTGTGGTATTCTTTCAGCTATCCATGAGCAATCAGCAGATATTAATCAAGGTGTTGACCGTTCGAATCCAGAAGAACAAGGTGCAGGTGACCAAGGAATGATGTTTGGATATGCAACTACTGAAACCGAAAATTACATGCCACTTGCTTTGGATTTGGCACATAAAATTTTGCAAGAATTATCTTTGATTCGTAATAATGAACCTAATGTAATCGGCTATTTACGTCCGGATGCTAAATCTCAAGTAACCATTGAGTACAGCGATTCACACGTACCTCAGCGTATTGATACAATTGTGGTTTCTACTCAACACGATGATTTTGATACAGATGAGATGATGTTGGCGAAAATCAGAAAAGATATCATTGAAATCGCTATTCCACGTGTAAAAGCAAAATTAAAGCCTGAAATTCAAGCTTTGTTTAATGATAAAATCACTTATCACATTAATCCAACAGGTAAATTTGTCATCGGTGGACCACATGGAGATACGGGATTAACAGGTCGTAAAATCATAGTAGATACCTATGGAGGAAAAGGTGCTCACGGTGGTGGTGCATTTTCAGGAAAAGATCCATCCAAAGTAGATAGATCAGCAGCCTACGCAACGCGTCACATCGCGAAAAACTTGGTAGCAGCAGGTCTATGTGATCAGGTTTTGGTACAAGTTTCCTATGCAATTGGTGTTGCTAAACCTTGTGGTTTGTTTATTGATACATACGGTACTGCGAAAGTCAATTTAACAGATGGTGAAATCGCCAAAGCTGTAGAAGGCATTTTTGATATGCGTCCCTATTTTATCGAACAAAGATTAAAGTTAAGAAACCCTATTTATTCTGAAACTGCGGCTTATGGTCACATGGGAAGAAAAAATGAAATAGTTACTAAGTCATTTCAAGGGAACAATGGACAAACGGTTGTCAAAGAAGTAGAATTGTTTACTTGGGAAAAATTAGATTATGTAGATCAAGTCAAACAAGTATTTGATTTGTAATCAATAAACTTGATCATTAGATTAATACAAAAAAAGACCATTCGGATTCCCCAAATGGTCTTTTTTATGTTTAATTCATTACTCAAAAGAGATATTTGAGTTTTTTGCAGTTATTTGGTTAGCTTTTGCCTTGAAGCGTTTTATTTGTTCTGCTATGGCATTCAAAGCTAAATCTAATGCTTCTTCAAAGGACTTTGCTTTTTCTTTGACAAACAATACAGCACCAGGTACTGATATCTTAATTTCTAACATTTTCTCTTTTACTTTCCCTACTCCTTGTTCAATTTTTAGAAAAACTTCTCCACTCGTTATTCGATCGTAAAAAGTATCTAATTTATTCAACTTAGTCTGAATGCTGTCCAATAATTTACGGTCCGCATTAAAGTGAATGGCATGTACTTGCACTTTCATAATCATAAAATTTAAATGGTGAAAAAATGCTTTTTGAATCTATAAAGCAACAAAATATAAGAACGTGGCAGATTCATAAGAAATGTATATTTTTTTTGAAAAGAAGTCAAGTGGAAAGGGAAATATTTTTTTAATGAATTTTCTGTTAACATTTGGCGTAGAGACACACGGCCGTGTGTCTCTACGCCCATGAACCCCATTCCACCCGAATTAATTTGAATTCAATACCCACTTCTTTGAAAAAATCGTGCCAAAAATATTGAATCGCTGATAAATGATCATTGGGCGATTTAACTTCAATAAATGCATACTCCTCTCCTTTTTGAATAAACAAATCAGGAAAGCCTTTGGAATGGCTAGATAAATTCATCCAAATTTGTTTCACAACGGCCAAAATAGCTGAGCTATTCAAGGCATAAATCACTTTTTCCAACAATTCGAAATCAATAGTTGTCCAATCTACCAATGGATTAATTTGCATTTGATGCTTTTTAGATTGAGCGATCAAATGTTCCATCAAATCCAATTTATTCTCAATCATGGATAAAAGCGATAAAAATTCGTTTTTTTTGGACAACAAAAAATCATCTTTGGCATAATGACTAGGTGCCGATTGAAAGGGATGATGATAAGCCTGATCTTTTGAGTCAAAAATAATATCCCAAAACCAAAGTCCAACCAAATTTTTCCAAACTCGATTCTCACTAAAACTGGCATAAAAACCTTTGTTTTGAAAATAATCAATCACACCAGCTTCCACATTCGACTTCCATTGAATGGAAATCGTTATTTTTTCCGCTTCTTTCAGTGATTTAGTCACTTTTTTAATCGACTTTTTAGTGTCTATTTTGGCTAAAAAGTCGGTAAAAAAATGAATTTCTTTAGGTGTTATGCTGACTTCCAAACCCAATCGAGCCCAATAAGTAGCCTTTTCCCAATTTTTCATTTTTTGATAAATCCGAACAATTCGCTCAATGACATTGGATTGAAGGCTATGCTGGTAAACTTCTAAGGCTTTTTCCAATTCATTTTGTCGCTCTAAATATCGACCAAGCTCAAAAAGTGTTTTTTCAAATGAATAAGATGCCAATTCGCTTAGTTCATCCTTTAATGGTAGAATTTCATTTTTCCAAGAAAAATAAATCGTTTCTGTGACATTCTCCTGAGGCATCATTTCATACAACCATTGTCGCCAAACGCTGATATTCCATTTCTCAACCGCCTCTTTTCGATGATTAAAATAGGGTACAAAATGTTCCTCTTCTATTTCAACAAAACTACGATGACCTAAATCTCGAACCACAAAATCGGTTAAATCTCTACTTCTACTCCCAAAAAATAAAAACTGCAAAAAGGAATAGGTCGTTAACCGCAAAGGTTGAACAATCTGCGGGGAAATCATTTGTATCTCATTCAAAATTAAAGACGCTGATATATGCTCTAAAATCAATTGAACCAAATCTTCTTTTTTCAAAGAATTTAAGCCCTTTATGCTCGTTATATGTTGCTTCGAAATTTTTAAACATTCTTGCTTGTTAAAAGCACGTAACAAAGAAGGTAAGTGTTCTACCTCATCCTTTTCAAAAACTTTCAAAAATTCACTAGCAATCAACTCATCTAGTGCCAAATCTATCGATGAAATTTCAGGATATACCAATGATTCTACACGAAACCAAGGTGTTCTTCGAGAAGCAAGCCGAATGAATAAACATTGACTTTCAAATGATAATGATTGAAAATGGATCAAAAACTCTTTTTCTGAATCTGAAAGCAAATTTTGATAATGCTTTTGCACATAAAGAAGAATGTAATTGAAATAATCCCAATAATAGGTAGGCTTTAAAATAATGGGATTTTCTTGATTCATTGGGTATAAAATTATATATTTTCAATCAAAATTGTACTATTTTGATAATAATTTCCATATTTTAAACAGAAAATTAGATTATTTCAACATATTCAGAAACTTAGGTATATTTGCAAGCCTGATAAAAAGGCCATGCTTGTCATTCTTTATAACGAAACAAAAATAGTATGCAAACCGTTTCCAATTTCAATTTTTCTGGCAAAAAAGCCCTAGTTCGTGTCGATTTCAATGTACCATTGAATGATAGATTCGAAATTACTGATGATACTCGTATCAAAGCAACCATTCCTACGATACAAAAAATCTTAAAAGATGGTGGATCTGTTATTTTAATGTCGCATTTAGGTCGTCCAAAAGATGGTCCTACTGAAAAATATTCATTAAAGCATTTGGTTACTCCTCTTTCTATCGTTTTCGGTGTTAAGGTACAATTTGCATCTGATTGCATTGGTGATGAAGCTGTTGAATTATCAAATAATTTAAAAGCTGGAGAGATTTTATTGTTGGAGAATCTTCGTTTTTACAAAGAAGAAGAAAAAGGAGATGAAGCTTTTGCTCAAAAATTAGCTCGTTTAGGGAACGTTTGGGTAAATGATGCCTTTGGAACTGCTCATAGAGCGCATGCTTCTACGGCTGTGATCGGTAAATTCTTTACTGAAAAAGTGAGTGGATATGTGATGCAGGCTGAGCTTGATAATGCACAAAAAATATTAGAATACGCTGATCGTCCTTTTACAGCAATTATGGGTGGTTCTAAAATTTCCGATAAAATTTTAATCATCGAAAAATTATTAGATAAAGTAGATAATTTGATTATTGGTGGTGGAATGACTTATACTTTCACTTTAGCTGCAGGAGGCAAAATTGGAAAATCCATTTGCGAACCAGATAAAGTGGAATTAGCAAAGAGTTTGATAGAAAAAGCAAAAGAAAAAGGAGTAAATATTTACATGCCTTTAGATAATGTTTGTGCGGATGATTTCAACAATAATGCTAATAGACAAACAGTTGATACAGGATTCATTCCAGACGGTTGGGAAGGATTAGATATTGGACCTAAGTCAATAGAATTATTCCAAAAAATTGTTTCAGAATCAAAAACTATCCTTTGGAATGGTCCGATGGGAGTATTTGAATTCCCTAATTTTGCAATTGGTACAAATGCCATTGCAGATGCAGTAGTTAAAGCAACGGAAGAAAATGGAGCATTTTCATTAATTGGAGGTGGCGATTCAGCTTCAGCTGTAAACAATGCCGGTTATGGAGATCGTGTATCTTATGTTTCAACTGGAGGAGGTGCTCTTTTGGAGTACATGGAAGGAAAAGTTCTACCAGGAGTTGCCGCTTTGGAAAACTAATTCAAAAAAAAGATTAGATATATTTTAAAGGCGAGGAAAGAATTCCTCGCCTTTTTGTATTTTAGCTTATTCAATATCCCCTATTTCGTATGATTCATTTTTCTAATCCAAACCAATTAAATTCAAATCAAGTTAGTTTGGATAGCCGACAAATCAATGACCCACAAAATACGGCATTTATAGCTGTCAAAGGGATTCACCACGATGGTCACCAACACATAGAACCTTTGTATTTAAAGGGAGTAAGAGAATTCATTGTAGAAAAGGCGGGTTGGAGTAATTTATTGGCTGAAAAAGCAAAAAAATGGGAAAATGCCGATATTTATGTCGTTGAAAATAGCATTCAAACACTCCAAAAAATTGTGATAAAACATAGAAATAAATTTGATTTAACCGTAATTGGCATAACTGGCTCAAATGGAAAGACATGTGTCAAAGAATGGCTATATAGTCTCCTATTTGACAAATATCAGGTAGTAAAAAGTCCAAAGAGTTTTAATTCACAAATTGGAGTTCCATTATCAGTATTAAAAATTCAAGAACATCATCAATTAGGAATTTTTGAAGCAGGAATTTCTAAAATGAATGAGATGGATAAATTGGCATCCATCATACAACCTAAATATGGCATTTTAACACATTTTGGGGAAGCGCATGGACAAAATTTTGATTCAGATATAATCAAACTAAAAGAAAAACTGAAATTATTTGAGCATTCCGAAAGGTTAATTTTCAGACAAACAGAAAAATACGGTCCAAGTATTATTCAAATTATGAAGGAAATAAACCCTTCATGCGAATTAATTCCATGGAGTACCGAAGATACCGGCGCAGGAATTTTATCATTTTGGCAAAAAAGTGCCTCATTTTATCAAATTAGATTAAAAAAAGCAGCCCAAAGTGAAACATTTTTAGAAATTAAAACAGAATATAGTGATGAAGCATCACTAGAAAACCTGACTAATTGCTTAATCATGGCTCATTACTTGGGCTTAGAGGCTACGGAAATACAAAACAAGGTAAAATCCTTACGACCAATTTCCATGCGCTTAGAAATAAAGGAAGGCATTAGGAATAATCAAATCATTGACGATTCGTACAACAACGATTTAGATGGACTAAGATTAGCATTACCGATATTAAAAAATAGCAGTAAAAAGAAAAAGGTAATCATATTCAGCGATTTGCTGGAAACAGGAATTGAAGAAAATCGACTATTTCATGAAATAAACGCCTTATTAAGCCAACAAAAAATAGATCAAATCATTGGAATTGGACCACAGATAATTCGAAATAGTACTCAATTTAATCAAATAACAACTTTTAAGACAACAGAGGATTTAATCCAATCAGGAGCCTTGAATCAAATCAATGATTCAGCGATATTATTAAAAGGAGCTAGAAAGTTTAATTTTGAAAAATTAGTTCAGCAATTAGAAACAAAAACCCATTGTACTCAACTAGAAATCAATTTAGATGCCTTACAACACAATTTAACCTACTATAAAAAAGAGATCGGTGAAAACACTAAACTCATGGGCATGGTTAAAGCCTTTGCTTACGGAACTGGTGCCATAGAAGTAGCAACAGTACTGCAAAATCAGGGAATTGACTACTTAACCGTGGCGTATACAGATGAGGGTGTACAATTGAGAAAAAATGGTATTTACACACCAATAATGGTGATGAATCCACAAATACAAGAATTTGATTTACTCACAGAATTTGCCTTAGAGCCAGAAATATACAATTTTGAGACCTTATTGGCACTTGATGAATTCAGCAATACACAGGGCAAAAACATTAAAATACACATCAAATTAGATACAGGCATGAAGCGTTTGGGATTTGAACCACAACAAATTCCTCAATTAAAAGCATATTTAAGTGAGATGCCTCAATTGTGGGTGGTAAGTATTTTGAGCCATTTGGTAGCTTCAGAAAGCGAAAGACATATCAATTTTACTAAGAAACAAATTAATCTATTTCAAAAAATGTGCGTAGATATACAATCTAGCCTAGGATACCAACCCTTAAAACACATTGCAAACTCCGCAGCCATTCAAAAACATCCAAAATCTCGTTTTGATATGGTTCGTTTGGGAATTAGCTTATATGGAATTAGCAACAATGAAATAGAAAAAAAATCACTAGAAACAGTACTAAAGCTGAAAACCTATATCTCACAAATCAAGGAGATCAAAAAGGGAGAAACAATTGGCTATGGCAGAAGAGGAAAGTTAAAAGGGAATGGTAAAATTGCCACTTTAGCATTGGGATATGCAGATGGATATTCTAGAAAGCTAGGAATGGGAAATGGGGAATTTGAAATTAATGGACAATTGTGTCCGACCGTTGGAGCCATTTGTATGGATATGTGTATGGTAGATATCAGCCATTTACAAGAAGTAAAAGTCGGAGATGAAGCCATTGCATTTGGCGGAAAAGTACAAATTGAAAGTTTAGCAAAAAAAGCAGAAACTATTCCTTATGAACTCATGACAAACATCAGCGAAAGAGTCAAACGAGTATATGTAAGAGATTAAATTCCTTATAAAATCAACCCATATTTTCAAGTAATTTCCTAGGACTAATTCCAATGAACTAGGAATAACAAATCGATTGTATTCAATAATCGGATCAACTAATTCATCCATATTAGTTTAATTTTTAGCGCAAAGACTATATTTCCTTGTAATACTTTATTCATTGTATTCAGAATATTATTTAGCCATAATACTAAATATTAATTGCCTATATAAATAATTAATTACCTTTAAAGCTAAATATAATTAGCCTTACAACTAATTAATTGTTTGACAAGCTAAATACCGAACTAAACACCTTCCAATATTCGATAAAACCAATATTTTGGAATTCATCCAAAATATTACTAAATTAGCTAAATAGATAAATAATAAAATGATTGAATTAATTGCCAAGGCAATCGGCGATGAATCTAGGAAGAAAATTATCGAATTATTATTGCCTGGGGAACTCGCTGCTAGTACTATATTTGAGCAATTCACCTACGCAGCCCCTACCATTTCAAGGCATCTTTCAGTACTAAAAGAAGCAGGAATTGTAGTGACAAGACGCGAAGGAGTATTTATTTATTATTCCTTAAACAAAGACACATTTAAGGAATTAAATGAGTGGCTTAGCCCCTTCCTACCCGCACCTGAAAAGGTTAAAATTAAAGTGAAAGATAGAAGCTTAGAGTCTAAAATTTCGAAAAAAGAAAATCCCTTTGATAAATTCCAAAGCGAATTTTAATATTAAAAAAGTACAATTATATGAATAGGTTTGTTTTCATCATTCGAGGACCCATTAACGGAATTTCCAAACAAGAAATTATCGCATCGGAACAAGAATTAGAGCATATTAAAAATTGGTTGAAAGGATTGAAAAATACTTACAATGATATGTTGTTCCAAAAGCTTGGCCCCAACCAAATGGTCATAAACTTAAACGGTGAAATTGAAAATAGAATTTTGAATCAAATAGATGGAGGAGAAATTAGTCAAATCGTAACGCTAATTCTTGATAACATGGAAGAAGCTAAAAAAATAGCCCAATCCTTCCCCTTTCCCAATACATTTTACTCTTTAGAGCTTCGAGAGCTTATTTAGCAATAAAAAAGCCTCAAATTTCGTCAATTTGAGGCTTTTTTATTTAATCGCTTGAGAATCAAATATTTCGACCCTAATTACAGATTGATTTCTCCTACCATATTCTCAGGCCTTACCCATTGATCAAATTCTTCTGCAGTTAAATAACCCAAAGCTACCGCTGTTTCTTTCAAAGTAGAACCATTCTTATGTGCCGTTTGAGCAATTTCCGCTGCTTTGTAATATCCGATCTTGGTATTTAAAGCTGTCACCAACATCAATGAATTATTCACGTGTTTAGCAATGTTATCGTACAGTGGAGCAATTCCAACTGCGCATTTATCATTGAAAGCCACACAAACATCTCCTATCAATCGTGCAGAATGCAAGAAATTATAAATCATCACTGGCTTAAACACATTTAACTCGAAATGACCATTTGATCCACCGATACCGATTGTTACGTCATTCCCCATCACTTGAGCTGCTACCATTGTCATGGCTTCACATTGTGTAGGATTCACTTTTCCTGGCATAATAGAAGATCCTGGTTCATTGTCAGGAATATAGATTTCACCGATTCCAGAACGTGGACCCGAAGAAAGCATACGAATATCATTACCAATTTTCATTAAACTCACTGCAACAGTTTTTAAAGCCCCGTGCGCCTCTACAATTGCATCGTGCGCCGCCAATGCTTCAAACTTGTTTTCAGCCGTTCTAAATGGCAAACCTGTTAGTCCTGCGATGTGCTTCGCTACATTTTCTGCATAACCTTTGGGTGTATTGATTCCTGTACCCACAGCCGTTCCACCTAAAGCTAATTCAGCTAAATGATCTAAGGTATTTTCAATCGCTTTTATACCATGATTCAATTGAGAAACATAGCCAGAAAATTCTTGTCCCAAAGTCAAAGGAGTCGCGTCCATAAAGTGCGTACGACCAATTTTAACCACATTTTTGAATTCTTTTGCTTTAGCAGCCAAAGTATCTCTCAATTTTTTAATGCCTGGAATAGTCGTTTCCATCAAAATCTGATAGGCCGCTATGTGCATAGCAGTAGGAAACGTATCATTCGAAGATTGCGATTTATTCACATCATCGTTTGGATGTACAAACTTTTGCTCATCCATTAAATTTCCGCCTTGAATGACGTGCGCGCGGTAAGCAATCACTTCATTGCAATTCATATTCGATTGGGTACCAGAGCCTGTTTGCCAAACTACCAAAGGAAATTGATCCGCCCATTGTCCAGCTAAAATTTCATCACATACTTGCGCAATTAAATTTTTCTTTGATTCTTCTAAAACACCCGCTTCAAAATTGGTGATTGCAGCCGCTTTTTTCAAAAATGCAAACGCACGAATAATCTCTTTCGGCATTTTATTGATATCTTGGGCAATAGGAAAGTTTTCTATTGATCGTTGAGTTTGAGCTCCCCAATATACATGAGCAGGTACTTGCACCTTTCCCATTGTATCTTTTTCAATTCTGTACTCCATAAGGTCGGTTTTCTGTTAAATTTGTAAAAGAAAACACAAAAATACGACCAAAATTCAATTAATTTGAACAAAAACTAAATTTATATGATAACAGTTTACGGCATTCCGAATTGCAATACGATGAAAAAAACGTTCGATTGGTTGAAAGAAAATAAGATCGATTTTCAATTTCATGATTACAAGAAAAAAGGCATCGATCAAGCAACTTTACAAGCATTTATTCAGCAGCTTGGAGAGAACGTTGTATTAAATAGGCAGGGTGCTACTTACAAACAATTGTCGGATGATCAGAAGCAATTACTTATTAACTCAGATGAATTATTTCGTTTTTTAACCGAGAAAACCTCCGCCATCAAACGGCCGATTATAGAAAAAAACGGACAATTTCAGGCAGGATTTGACATAGAAAAGTTGAGCCTATTTCTTTAATAAAAAAAGGCCTTAGGTTTTAATCTAAGGCCTTTTCCATTAAATCTTATAAAAGATCCACTTTCCTATCTCTTTCCAAGTCATTTTCTTTCCATACATCAAAATACCCACTCGATAAATACGAGAGGATACCCAAGAAGTTCCTAAGAAACCAAGCACTAATAAAACCATCGACAAAATCAATTCCCACGTTGGCACTCCGTATGGTAAACGAACCATCATATTAATGGGTGATGTAAACGGGATAATAGAGGCCCAAAATGCAATGGTACTATCGGGATCTTGAAGAGTGAATTGCGCAAATAAAAATGAAACAATAATAGGTAAAGTAACAGGCAAAGTAAATTGTTGTGCTTCGGCAGCTGATTCTACAGCAGAACCAATTGCAGCGAATAAAGAACTATACAACAAATACCCAAACAAATAAAAGAACAGAAATGAGCCTATAATCAATGGAATATTGGTTGATTGAACCACTTCGTTAACAACCTTAATTGGGTCAAAATTTTCGCTATTTTGAACCTCTTGTACCGTTTTCTGTGCATCAGCGCTTAATTTACTATTAGCATTTTGAACTATTTTTTCTTTAAAATTATCTCCATAGATTTTCGACGCAACGCCTGTAAATGCAACCGTCAAAACAATCCAAAGAGCAAACTGGGTAAGACCAACTAATCCTACGCCAATAATTTTACCTAACATCAATTGATAAGGTTTTACAGAAGAAACAATAACCTCAATGATTCTACTGCTTTTTTCTTCAATCACTCCATTCATCACCTGACTGCCATATATGAGTACGGTAAAATACAACAGAAACCCCAAAATGCCCGCTAAAATCATCACTCCCTCACTACTAGAGCTCGTTTCACCACCCGAATTCGATAAGGTCAATGTGCTACTGTTAACATCTACTTGAGTACTTTCATATATTTTACCTTCAATTCCAGCATTTTTCATCAAAACTTGGCGGACTTTTTCCTGAATTTTACCCTCTATTTCACTTTTCAAAGTCAAACTCAAGGTCTTTTGAGCATACATGACCAATCCTTTGGGATTAGCCAAGACATCTTTAGGAATAACAACTAATGCATCGTAATCCGTTGAATTGAGTTTAGATTTATATAGAAGCACATCTCCACCTTTTATCAAATCGAATTGAATAGAAGTTGATTGCAAATCTTCCTTTTGAAAATAAGTACTTTGATCAATCACCTGAATTTTTTTCAATTCAGCTTCTCGAGTGGCTAACCAAATTGGTATAGCATATATGGCTGTTATAAGCAATGGTGTTAATAATGAAGCAATCCAAAATGATTTTTTTTGAATTCTTGTCAAATATTCTCTTGAAATAATTAATAAAATTTTGTCCATGGTTAGTTTAATTTAAGATCCTACAACTTGTATAAAAATATCGTTAAAACTTGGAATGATTTCTTTAAAAGCTAATACATCCACTTGAGTAATCAATTCTGATAAGGCTACATTGGTCGTAACATTTTCATTTAATTTAATATTGACAACATTTTTTTCTTGTTGCAAAACAGTGAAATTATTCCATTCTTTCGGCAATTCGCCTGCGAAAACGACTTGATATTCATTCTTTTTAAACTGATTTTGAATATCATTTTTATTGCCAGTTAGTACTACTTCTGCATGATTAATCAATGCAATTCCATCACATAATTCTTCTACTGATTCCATGCGGTGAGTAGAAAATAAAATACTAGTACCTTCTGCTTTTAATTGCAAGATTTCATCTTTCAACATGTTGGCATTGATTGGATCAAATCCAGAAAATGGCTCATCCAAAATCAATAATTTAGGCTTATGAACAACAGTAGAAATAAATTGAGTTTTTTGCTGCATTCCTTTAGATAGGTCTTCAACAGGTTTGTTCCACCAATCTTTGATATCTAATTTGATAAACCATTCTTTTAAACCGGCTATTGCTTCTTCTTTTGTTAAGCCCTTCAGTCTGGCCAAATAAACCAACTGTTCCCCTACCTTCATTTTTTTATAAAGCCCTCTTTCTTCGGGTAAATATCCGATTTGTTCAATATGTTTTTGCGATAAAGATTCTCCATTGAAATATACATTCCCTTCATCAGGAGCTGTAATCTGATTGACAATCCGAATCAAGGAGGTTTTACCTGCTCCATTCGGGCCTAATAAGCCAAATATTTGACCTTCAGGGATATCTAAATTAATTTGATTTAGTGCTAGGTGATTTTCGTAACGCTTGGTTACTTGTTGAATTGAGAGTATCATATTAGATGGGTTATTGAATAGGCTAAAATAATCAAAAGAAATTTACCCCAAATAAAAATTTGATGAACGGAAGAATTTTGGTTTTGAGAGAAAAGAGAAAAATAGGAAATAGGTAAGAGGTAAGAGGTAAAAGGTAAAAGGTAAAAGGTAAAAGAAAAAAGCCACCTCTTACCTCTTACCTCTTACCTCTCCCCTTCTTTTTTCGAAATAAAATCCCAAATGACAATTCCCATGCTTACAGATACATTCAAAGAATGCTTAGTGCCGAATTGTGGAATTTCTAGGCATAAATGAGCTTTTTGAATATATTCATCGTTTACACCAAATACTTCATTGCCAAAAACAAAGGCATATTTTTGATTTTCTAGCGGTTTAAAATCCAATAATGAAGTAGAATTTTCAACTTGTTCGATGACAACAATTTGATAATCCTGTTGGATTAAATCAGCGATACAAGATTCAGGATCAGAAAAATATTGCCATTCCACAGATTCATCAGCACCTAAAGCGGTCTTGGAAATATCTCTATGCGGAGGCTGTGCGGTAATTCCACAAAGATAGATTTTTTCACAACGGAAAGAATCTCCCGTTCGAAAAGCAGAACCTACATTATTCATACTTCGAATATCATCTAATACAATAATGTAGGGGAATTTATCTGCCGATTTATATCCTTCAACATCGAGCCTATTCAGCTCGTCCATGGATAACTTTTTATTCATATACTAAGCAATCCAAGTAAACGGATAAGCTAATTCAGGCACCTTAACACGATCTGCCAACTTTTCTAAACGAGCAGGAAGATTAGCAACATAATCTCTAGCCTTCTCAGCTGCGTCATTTAATCCACCCATTTTCTCAATTTCCCATTCCTTGATTAAACCTTGCATAATCGTCACATAATCCATGGTTGTATATACACCAATTCTTTGTGCAGCATCCGAAAAATGTTCAAACAAAGAACTTTTTTGACCGTTTATTTCACGCAGAAAATGAGCAGGCATAACGATTTTCTTCTTCATCATGTCGGCAAATGCTAACATCATTTCAGAAGGATCTAATTTAAATATTTCAGATACAAATTTACGATATGCCTTTGCATGTCGAAGTTCATCTGCAGCAATTTGAGCGCACATTTTGGATAAATTTGAATTACCAAATTGCTTTGCCAATGTAGCAGTACGACGGTGAGAAACATTCGTAGCTTGTTCTTGAAAAGAAGTGTAAACAAAATTTCTGTAAGGATCAGCGGATGTTCCAATATTGAATCCATCAGCAATCAAATATTGTGTAGATATTGCCACTGCGCGCATATCCACCTTTCCCGATAAATACAAGTAGGTACCCAATAAATTTCCATGGCGATTTTCCTCAGCTGTCCAACTTCTTATCCATTTTGCCCAACCATTTTCTTGATCCAAATGATCAACAGTCTCCATACCTAATAACCATGATTCGTAAGTAGGTAAAGCTTCTTCTGTAATGGTATCACCCACTAAAACAGCCCAATAGTCATATGGCAACTCATTAGCCGCTTCTTGAAGTATTTTTACTTCTTGCAGAAAATTCTCTTTTGTGGAATCAGGTAGCATATCTGAAGGCTGCCAATTGCTATCAATTGGATTCAAATATTCTTTCATGTAGTCGTCCATGTTCTTACCTAGTTCATTCATTACTTCTAAACGACTTGTAGATTGTGACATAAAATAGTTTTTAGGTTAACAATTATCTATTAAAATTGAGAATTATTTCAATTCCCAAATTCGCATTTGCTTTATTTCCGTTTCACCATTAGTCGAGAAAAACTCCACATCTTCTGTTAATCCTTTAGGAAAACGCAAAGAACTAATTGAAATTGTCCCATCTTGGGCCAATACTTCAACCAATGATTTATCAACAAAAATACGGATGTTTTTTTGCAAACCACTTATTGCGGGTGCTTTATCATTTGAATTAAATCCATTTCCTAAATCCAAACCTGATTTAGTCCGGTCAATGTACCAATTCGATTCTTTTTCATCAAAACCTATAGAAGTTTTCTCCTTATTTATTTTACCCTGTGCATCAGAACTAATCAAATTAATCCCCCAGTTATCCGACTTTGCATGGGTAATAATTAAATCAATCACGTAGGTTTTCCCGTTAAGAAATTTAATCCCATTTAACTTTTTATTCTTTTTAATGACAATATCTTTCACCTGAAAATCGGGTGCTTTACGATCCAAATCTGGCTGAAATTTTTGCTTCAATCTTAAGCCATCCATAGTGGGCTGTAAACTAACTTTTCGAATAGATGACATTTGTCCTTTCCAAGGAAATGTCGGCTGCTCTTTGGCATATTGCCAACTCAATGCCCAACCCAACCAAAGGTTTTCATTTTTAGCCGTGTTGTAAAAAGGAACAGCAGCGTAGAAATCTTTACCAAAATCGACATATAATTTAGTTTCTTTTGGATTATCATTTACAAACTTTACTCCATCAAAATGGCCTACAAAATATTGCATGCCAACAAATTTATTGGTTGGCCCTTGGGAACTAATACTTAAAACCCATTTCTTCTCTCCCATTCTTCCTTCTATAGGTAATTCCATCAATGAGGGGCATTCCCAAATCATATCCATATCTCCTTGACCTCCAAAATCGCTTAAATGAGTCCAATTAATTAAATTTTTTGAACCATAAAATTGAATCGTATATTCTCTGGGTTTTGAAACTACCATCACATATTGTTTGGTTTTTTCATGCCAAAAAATATTAGGGTCACGGAAGTCTTTGTAATCAATATTCAAAATAGGATTACTTGAAAATTTGGTCCAAGTCAGCCCTTCGTCATTGGAATAAGCTAAATGCTGTTCTTCTCTTGTATAGGGATAATCTGCTGTATAAATCGCAATAAACAATGGCTTTTTAGGATCACCAAGGCCTGAAACATGGTCTTTATCAACAACAACACAGCCCGAGAATATATACTCTTTGCCATTGGGGATGGCTACAGGAAGTTCTTCCCAATGTAATAAATCTTTCGTTCTTGCATGCCCCCAAGACATATTTCCCCATTCATTCCCTTTGGGATTATGTTGAAAAAACAAATGATAATAACCATTATAGAAAAGCAAACCATTTGGGTCATTTGTCCAATTTTTTTGTGGAGAAAAATGAACACTTGGACGCCAAAATTCAGTAGGATTGGGTCGAGAATTCACATCTTGAGCGATTGATGTTTGATAAGAACACACAATTGCGCAGACAATTAAGTTATTTAAAAGCTTGAAAATTAGTTTCATTTTCGGAAATAGTTAAATAAAAAGCATTTTTAAAATCAGGAGAAAACCAATCTCCCAAATTATAATAAGTTGAATGACCATTTAATGGAAATTCTATTGGATGATGTCTATGGCCAAAAATATAGGCATTTACTTGAGTATTCGCTGCTACGTGTAGATTAAGCTTTTCTCGCACATAGGTTAAAATATAGTCGGTTTCAGGATCAAATGGAACAAATCCCTCTGTGATCGCATTTGTTTTTCTTGTATTGGACCACAAATGTGCTAGTTTAACACCTAAATCAGGATGTAACCAAGAAAAACAGAATTGTGCCAATTTACTAGTAAATACTTTTTTCAAAGCTTTAAATCCATAATCTCCTGGACCTAAACCATCCCCATGTCCTACAAAAATTGTTTCTTGATGGTTGTCAAAATGTAGATCAAATTGGGTGGGCTCTCTGTAAATTTTAGCGGCAATTTCTTTTTCAAAATAATCCCACATCCATAGATCATGGTTACCGACAAAAATATGAATATCAATACCTGCATCAGACAATTCAGCCAGTTTACCAATAAAACGAACAAATCCTTTGGGAACTACTTCTTTGTATTCAAACCAAAAATCGAACAAATCTCCAACTAAAAACAATGCTTTAGCATCTGACTTGATTGCATCAAGCCAAAGCATTAATTCTTTTTCTCTCAATAAACTTTGTTCTACATTCGGAAAACCCAGATGGAAATCTGAAGCAAAATAAATTTTTTTACCAGATGGAATCGTAATTTGGTGAGTCATAACAAAAAAATGGGTGAGAAAACTCACCCATACAAATTTACAAATTTATGCCAAAGTATCTCCTGCTGGAGGAGCATCACTATCAGTTTCTTCCGATTTAGCTTTTGGTTTTCTTTTTGGCTTTGCTTTTAAAGCCTCTTCTTTTTCTGCTAAATCTCGAACATCTTTGGCATCTTTTCGCTTCTTTTCTGTTTCACCTTTGATGAACTCTTGATAAGATGTTAATTGCTCAAATGGCCTTGGTCCTACTAATTCCTCTAAATCACTTTGGAAAAGAACCTCCTTTTGTAACAACTGCTCTGCCAAAATTGTCAACTTATCTTTTTTATCTGTCAACAACTTTTTTGTACGTTTATAAGCTTCAGCGATAATCTTGCGAACTTCTTCGTCTATTTCTCTAGATGTTTGCTCTGAATAAGGTTTATTAAACTGATATTCGGAACCTTTTGAATCATAATAAGAAATATTTCCTAATTTATCATTCATACCATAAATCGTAACCATCGAATAAGCTAATTTCGTAATACGCTCAAGGTCATTTTGTGCTCCTGTGGTAATTTTTCCAAACACAATTTCCTCTGCCGCTCTACCACCTAAAGTGACGCACATTTCGTCCATTAGTTGCTCGGTACGATACAAAAATTGCTCTTTAGGTAAATACTGAGCATATCCCAATGCAGCCACTCCACGAGGAACAATAGAAACTTTTACCAAAGGATTAGCATGTTCTAAAAACCAACCTGCTATGGCGTGACCTGCTTCGTGAAAAGCTACAATTTTCTTTTCTTCAGGAGAAATCAACTTGTTTTTCTTCTCTAAACCTCCAATAACACGATCCATCGCTTCTTGAAAGTCGGACATATCAACAGCTGATTTATTTCTACGAGCAGCTATTAAAGCAGCTTCATTACAAACATTGGCAATTTCAGCTCCTGCAAAACCTGGAGTTTGTGCGGACAACTCTTTTGGATCCACATCATCAGCAAGTTTTAATGGCTTCAAGTGAACCTTAAAAATAGCTTCTCTTCCAATGATATCGGGTTTATCAATCGATATCTGACGATCAAAACGACCTGGTCTTAATAAAGCAGGATCTAATACATCTGGGCGGTTAGTTGCAGCCATGATGATAATTCCTGAATCGGTCGCAAATCCATCCATTTCAACCAATAAAGAGTTTAATGTATTTTCACGCTCATCATTTCCACCTGGCATAGAACCTCTACCTCTTGAACGACCTACGGCATCTATTTCATCAATAAAAATAATACAAGGCGCTTTTTCTTTGGCTTGTTTAAATAAATCACGAACACGTGCAGCACCAACACCCACAAACATTTCAACAAAATCAGAACCTGATAATGAGAAAAAAGGGACACCCGCTTCACCTGCTACAGCTTTTGCCAATAAAGTTTTACCTGTACCTGGAGGGCCTACCAACAAGGCTCCTTTAGGAATTTTACCCCCTAAATCAGTGAATTTTTTAGGAAACTTTAAAAACTCAACAATCTCTTGAATTTCTTCCTTTGCTTCATCTAATCCGGCAACATCATTAAAAGTAACACGTACTTTCGATTCACCTTCGATTAAGGTAGCGCGACTCCTACCTATATTGAAAATTTGACCTCCAGCACCACCTCCTGCGCCTCCCATGCGGAAAAACAAGAAATAAAAACTCAAACCCATTAGGATTAAAAATCCCCAAGTTCCCAACCAGTCTATTGGGCTAGTTCTTGTTTCAGGATTAGCCATTATTTGTTCATTTCGAGGAAATGCTTTTTGACGATCTTCTAAGAAACGCTCAAACCCTTCCTTTGAAATTACTTGAAATTCAAAATGTGGCCCTTTATTTGATGAAGTAATTGATTGTGGAGTATTCTTAAAATATTTAGATACAAAACTTGGTTTCAAGGTTACTTCTACCTCCTTATCATTCACAATGGTCACAGTTGAAACTTCTTTTTGAAGTAACATGGATTCAAATTGTTTTTGAGAGATCGATTGCAAGGTTGTCTGTTTTGTCAATAAAAACATACTCGCAATTGCAATTATTAAACCAACAACCATCCAACTTTGCATTCCACTCACAGGTTTTTTGGGTAAACGAGGGGGCAATGATGGACGTTTGGGTCCTTTAGAATTAGTTAATTTTGCCATTGAATATTTGATTTGGGCTTAAAACGTTTTTTACAAACATTTTAGTTTCTTCTTTATTGAAAATATTTTAAAATTATCAAATTTAATCAGGTATTACCGTAAACTTCGCATCACCCCAAAGCTCCTCTAATTTAAAAAATGAACGTTTATCCTTCAAAAATACGTGAACGATGACATCATAATAATCCATCAAAATCCATTCTCTATTGGCTTTTCCTTCAATGGAATGAGCATGAATTTTACCTGATTCCCAAACTTCTTTATCAACAGATTCTGCTATTGCATCAATTTGAGTATCTGATGTACCTGAACAAATAACAAAAAAATCAGTAAAGGCATTATTTACTTCGCGTAAATCTAAAACCATGATTTCTTGTGCTTTTTTCTCTTGCATTCCTTTTACTACCCAATTCACAATTTCTTCTGATATCTCTACTTTGGCAGCTTTTTTTGGACTTTTCCCCATAAATTATTTTAATCTAAAATTCGTTTAATTCAATCTTTAACGAATAAAAATTTATTTTTGTTCTATTAAACCTAAAATTACAAATAAATATTGAACAAATATCAAGCACCTACAGAGTTCATTGGCAAAAAGTCAAAATATCTATTAACTTGTTCTTCCACGAATTTACTGGCTCTGGAAGAGTCATTGGAAAATAATTTAGAGGAAGGATTTGCATGGATAGCGGGCCATCAAACGGCAGGAAGAGGACAAAGAGGAAATACATGGGCAGCAGAGCCCAATGAAAACCTTTTAGTGTCTTATTTATTAAAACCGACCTTTCAACTTTTAGAAAACCAATTTTATCTAAGTAAAGCTATCGCATGTGGCATTTTAACAGGTCTACAAGATTGGTCTAAAAATACCCTTGGAGAAGAACTTCCTTTACGCATCAAATGGCCTAATGACATTTATTTAGACAATCAAAAAATTGGCGGAATTTTGATTGAAAACAATATTCAATCAGGGAAGTGGGCTTTTTCCATTGCTGGAATAGGTTTAAATATCAACCAAATGGATTTCGAAGATATTCGAGCAAATTCACTGAAAAAATGGATAAAAAGTCCATTTCGCTATGAAGTGGAAGAAATCTATCAATTTATTTCAATCGGAATTGAGAAATATTATCAATTATTCCAATCCAATGCTTTTGCAGTTATCGATTTAACTTATCACAAAAATTTATTGAGAATTCAAGAATGGCATTCTTATAAAGACGAAAATGAAATATTTGAAGGCAAAATAATACAAGTAAATCCACAAGGATTACTATTAATGGAGAAAGAAACAGAGGTGAAAACATATGATTTAAAGGAAATAATTTTTATTTTCCCATCTTAAAATAATCCTCTTTCATGATTCTAGAATATAAAAGTCAATTAGAAAACTTTCTTCATTGGTCAAAAGCAACTCCGAGTTCTATCTATTTGAAACAACCGATTGGAGATAAATTTATCGATTTTAGTTTTATTGAATCTGAGGATCAAGTAAAAAAGATAGCACATTTTTTACAAAGCAAATTAAAAGATGGGCCAAAACACGTGGGTATTTTATCCAAAAACTGTGCCCATTGGATTTTAGCAGACTTGTCAATCATGATGGCAGGGGCTGTTTCTGTTCCTTTTTACCCAACTCTATCTGGAGAGCAGTTGCAGGAAGTCTTATTGCATTCCGATTGTCAAATTTTATTCGTTGGAAAATTAGATAATTGGCAAGAAATCAAAAATTTCATACCAAAAAATATAATAATTATTTCAACAGACGAGATCTTAGAAAATGACATCTATCTTTGGAAAGATCTAATAATTCAAGAGGAGAAATTAGAGATTTTACCAAAATACAATCAAGAAGATATTATTACAATTGTCTATACTTCTGGTACAACAGGTACACCTAAAGGAGTAATGATTCCATTTAAATCCATTCCTCTTGCGATTAATGCCGCGAAAGAAGTGGCATTTTTATCCTTACCTAATTCACGATTTATCTCTTACTTACCCTTATGCCATATTGCTGAGCGTAATTTTGTTGAATTTGCTGCCACAGCTGCTGGAGGCACCATTTATTTTGTAGAAAATTTAAACACTTTTAGAAATAATTTACTTGCTGCAAGACCTACGCACTTTTTAGCAGTTCCAAGAATTTGGGCCAAATTTAAAGAAGGAATCATTCAAAAAATAGGAAGTGAAAAAAGATTGTCACAATTATTAAATGTACCTATCTTGAATACTGTCTTGAAAAAATTCATCAAAAAGTCTTTGGGATTGGATCAAACCAAATTGTTGATTACTGGGGCAGCACCTATGCCAAGTGAATTACTGATTTGGTATCAAAAATTAGGTATGGAGATCCAAGAAGCTTATGGAATGACTGAAAACTTAGGAATTAATTCATTAATGCCCAAGAAGCAAATTAAATTAGGAACAGTTGGTAAAGCTTGGAGTTTATGTGAAATAAGAATCAATGAAGGAGATCAAGAGATTCAAATGTATGGAGAACATATTTCCAAAGGTTATTACAAAGAACCTCAATTAACAGCCGATTTATTTAATGGCAAATGGTTAAAAACAGGTGATGTAGGTCATATCGATGAAGACGGATATTTGAGTATTATTGGGAGAGTAAAAGATATTTTCAAGACTTCCAAAGGCAATTATGTTGCTCCTGCACCCATAGAAAACCACTATAGTCAGCATCCTTGGATAGAACAAATTTGTGTTGTCGGAATCAATTTACCTCAACCTATTGCATTGCTGATTTTAAACACTCAAGGAAAAGAAAATAGCCCTAATGAAATCATTGCAGAGCTAGACGAACTTAGAAAAAATATCAATATCCATTTCAAAAAGTATGAATATGTCTCAAAAATTATCATTTTATCTGAAGACTGGAATATTGAAAATAATTGCCTAACTCCTACTCTAAAAATCAGAAGACCGAATATAGAAAAACGCTATCAAAATCAGTTAGAAAATTGGTTTAACCAAAATGAAAGCATAATTTTTAATTAATAAATCATAGGAATAAATAATTTCATTACCTTGTAGTAATGAGTATGCAGTTATCTAAAAAAATCCTATTTTTTATCAAAATACCATGGTGGTTATGCTTCCTTGGGTATTTCTCTTTTGGCCAATCGATACAAATAGAAAGCATACAATTCAAAGGAAACGATAAAACTAGAGCTTCCATATTAAGTAGAGAATTAGACATTTCGGAGAAAGATTCTATTGAAATTGAATCGATTGATAAGCGCTTAGAGTTTAATCGAAGGAAATTAATGAATACCAATTTATTTATTTGGGTGAAGGTAGATTATCACCAAACGAATAATGGTAAGTTGGAAATATCATTTGAATTTTTGGAACAATGGTACATATTGGCCTATCCAGTTTTTCAATTAGCAGAGAGAAATTTAACAGATTGGTGGACAAGAGGTCATAATTTCGACCGAGTAGTTTATGGAGCACATTTTACCCATAACAATTTCAGAGGAATGTCTGAAAAGATTCAAATACGGGCAGAAAGCGGATTTACAGAGCGATTAGACTTTAATTATACAAATCCATATACTGACATAAAAAAAACCTTAGGAATCGCCTTAAATCTCAATTATCAGACTACAAAAAGTTTAGCTTATATTTCAAAACATGATACGTTGAAATTTATTCAAGCCAATAATAATATGAGAGAAAAATGGTCGGGTGGTATCAGTTTAAGAAAACGTTTCAAGTTTTATGATTTTCAAACCATTGAATTAAAATACAATCATTCAATTCTAGCAGATACAATATTAAAGCTTAATCCAAAGTATTTACAAGGAAAAACAAATGAGCAGAACTATTTTCAAATGGGGTATCAATTCTCTTATGATTTTAGAGATTTTGTAGCTTACCCATTGAGAGGAAAGAAAATAGACATTGGATTTATCAAATATGGTCTATTTAAACAAGATGAAGTCAGTTATTGGGAAATTTTAGGTGCAGCGGCTTATTTCTTTGATTTAAAGAATAAATTTTTCTTAACGAATCAGGTAAAAATAAAATACACACAAGAAGATCAGACCATCCCCTATTCAAATGTCCGCGGATTAGGATATGGGAATGAATTAGTTCGCGGATATGAATTAAATGTAATTGATGGGGATAGTTATTTTTTATCAAGAAATACATTGAAATTTGAGTTATTTTCCAAAATATTACCCATCAAATTCATTCCCTGGAAACAATTTAATCAATTACCCTTATCGATTTACCCAACGGCATTTTTTGACTTTGCTTATGTGAATCAACCAAAAACAATGAATTATAATAGTTCATTAGCAAACAAATGGATTTATGGTTATGGATTAGGCTTTGATATTGTAACCTATTATAACATCGTTTGTAAAATCAGTTTCCCAGTCATTAATGGGAACAAATCTGGATTTGTGGTTAATTTAGGAAGGGAATTTTGAGAAGAGAGGTAGGAGGTAATAGGTAATAGGTAATAGGATTTCCACATTCCTCTTTCCTCTTTTCTCTTTTCTCTCTACCAAACAAAAAAAGCCAACCCATTTCTGGATTGGCTTTGAGATAATAACTTGGAGCTTACTTACTTTCCCGGGTTTGATCCCAGTATCATCAGCGGTGCGGGGCTTAACTTCTCTGTTCGAGATGGGAAGAGGTGAACACCCGTCCTATCGGCTCCATAAATCTTGCAAGGCTTAGCCTTTTTCCATATTGTGAGTAAAAATAAATAGTCATAGCATTTCAATTATTTTAAAAATAGTAAGCTTTCGGGTAATTAGTACTACTCGACTTTGACATTACTGCCTTTACATCTGTAGCCTATCAACCGTGTCGTCTACACGGACCCTTCATGGAATACTCATCTTCAGGTCAGTTTCGCACTTAGATGCTTTCAGCGCTTATCTGGTCCCGACGTGGCTACTCAGCTATGCCCTTGGCAGAACAACTGATTTACCAGCGGTCAGTCCAACTCGGTCCTCTCGTACTAAAGTCAGAACCTGTCAATATTCCTACGCCCACAACAGATAGGGACCGAACTGTCTCACGACGTTCTGAACCCAGCTCGCGTGCCACTTTAATCGGCGAACAGCCGAACCCTTGGGACCTTCTCCAGCCCCAGGATGTGACGAGCCGACATCGAGGTGCCAAACCTCCCCGTCGATGTGAGCTCTTGGGGGAGATCAGCCTGTTATCCCCAGAGTACCTTTTATCCTTTGAGCGATGGCTGTTCCATACTAAACCACCGGATCACTATATCCTACTTTCGTACCTGATCGACTTGTCGGTCTCACAGTCAAGCTCCCTTTTGCTATTGCACTCTACGCACGGTTACCAAGCGTGCTGAGGGAACCTTTGAAAGCCTCCGTTACTCTTTTGGAGGCGACCACCCCAGTCAAACTACCCACCAAGCAATGTCTCCGTTTAACGGATTAGAATTCCAGTACAAGAAGGGTGGTATTTCAACGTTGGCTCCCCGATGCCTAGCGACACCGGCTCACAGCCTCCCACCTATCCTACACATCCAGTACCAAAACTCAATGCTAAGCTATAGTAAAGGTTCATGGGGTCTTTCCGTCCCGTTGCGGGTAAACGGCATCTTCACCGTTACTACAATTTCACCGAGCTCACGGCTGAGACAGTGCCCAGATCGTTACACCATTCGTGCAGGTCGGAACTTACCCGACAAGGAATTTCGCTACCTTAGGACCGTTATAGTTACGGCCGCCGTTTACTGGGGCTTCAGTTCAATGCTTCGCCTTGCAGCTAACATCCCCCCTTAACCTTCCAGCACCGGGCAGGTGTCAGGCCTTATACGTCATCTTTCGATTTTGCAAAGCCATGTGTTTTTGTTAAACAGTCGCCTGGGCCATTTCTCTGCGGCCACGATTGCTCGTGGCTCCCTTTATCCCGAAGTTACAGGGTTAATTTGCCGAGTTCCTTAGCCGTGATTCACTCGAGCGCCTTAGAATATTCTTCTCGACCACCTGTGTCGGTTTACGGTACGGGTTACTTAACAGTTATGCGCATAAACTTTTCTTGGAAGATTACTCGCTACACTCGTTTTGGCATTGCTGCCGCCTCTCAAAGGCACTATTCCGTCAGTACCTGGTAACCCATTCTCTCCGTCATCTAATTGCCCATTAAGTAAGTACAGGAATATTAACCTGTTGTGCATTAGGCTGTCGCTCTCGCTAGGCCCTTAGCCCCCGACTAACCCTCAGTTGATTAGCATAGCTGAGGAATCCTTAGTCTTTCGGCGTGAGGGTTTCTCGCCCTCATTATCGTTACTCATGCCTACATTTGCTTTTCTGAACGCTCCAGCAAAGCTTGTCGCTTCACCTTCTCCGCAGATCAGAATGCTCCCCTACCAGTATATAAATATAATCCAAAGCTTCGGTATTTTACTTGATGCCCGTTTATTATCGATGCCCGCCTCGCTCGACCAGTGAGCTGTTACGCACTCTTTAAATGAATAGCTGCTTCCAAGCTAACATCCTGGCTGTCACTGCAATCAGACTTCCTTAGTTCAACTTAGTAAAAATTTTGGGACCTTAGCTGTTGGTCTGGGTTCTTTCCCTCTCGGATTGGGACCTTAGCACCCCAACCCTCACTCCCGGGTATATTTTAAGCCATTCAGAGTTCGTCAGGATTTGGTAGGATTTGACTCCCCCTAGTCCTATCGGTAGCTTTACCTGCTTAAAACTTGACCCCGAGGCTGTTCCTAAAAACATTTCGGGGAGTACGAGCTATTTCTCAGTTTGATTGGCCTTTCACCCCTACCCACAAGTCATCCAAATACTTTTCAACGTAAACTGGTTCGGTCCTCCACTCCGTTTTACCGGAGCTTCAACCTGCTCATGGGTAGATCACAAAGTTTCGCGTCTACTCCCACTGACTAAGCGCCCTATTCAGACTCGCTTTCGCTCCGGCTGCTCACGTCTACGTGATTAACCTCGCCAGTGAAAGTAACTCGTAGGCTCATTATGCAAAAGGCACGCCGTCACCCCACGAAAGGGCTCCGACCGCTTGTAAGCGTATGGTTTCAGGGTCTTTTCACCCCCTTACTCAGGGTACTTTTCACCTTTCCTTCACAGTACTCGTTCACTATCGGTCTCTTGGTAGTATTTAGCCTTACCGGATGGTGCCGGCAGATTCAAAGGGGATTTCTCCAGTCCCCCCCTACTCAGGATACTCCTACAATTTAATAAACTTACCATTACAGGGCTCTCACCTCCTTCGGCCTGCCTTCCCAGACAGTTCATGTTCATTTATAAAATCGATATCGAAGTCCTACAACCCCAGTCTTGCCGCAACAACACTGGTTTGGGCTAATCCGCGTTCGCTCGCCACTACTTACGGAATCACTTTTGTTTTCTCTTCCTCTGCTTACTTAGATGTTTCAGTTCAGCAGGTTTGCTCCTTGTCATTCGACAGGTACTAGATCTTCAATCTAGTGGGTTGCCCCATTCGGAAATCTT
>NZ_JBPXKB010000018.1:0-420 GCF_054558315.1 Aquirufa sp. ROCK-SH2
TTGAACTAGCGCTGTAAGTCGTTGAACCTGTTCCTTCGTAAGAATAAGTAACAGCTCCAGATGATCCTGTAGTAGTTGAAGTACTTGGGCCTTGTGCACTACCTGAATAAGTAAAGCTTGTGCTTCCAGTTACGGTTACAGTTGAACTCGCCTTGTTAATAGTAAAGGCATAGTCAGCTGATGTTGCTCCTTCGTAATTCGAATCAGCTGCTAGAGTTGCAACTACCTTGTACGTTCCTGCATTTGTTGGTGCAGTTGAACTTGCAGCATAAGTCGTTGAACCTGTTCCTTCATAAGAATAAGTAACAGCTCCAGATGATCCTGTAGTAGTTGAAGTACTTGGACCTTGTGCACTACCTGAATAGGTATATGTCGTAGAGCCTGTTACTGTTACAGATGAACTCGCCTTGTTAATAGTAA
>NZ_JBPXKB010000019.1:0-357 GCF_054558315.1 Aquirufa sp. ROCK-SH2
GAATCAGCTGCTAAAGTAGCAACTACCTTATACGTTCCCGCATTTGTTGGTGCTGTTGAACTTGCAGCATAAGTCGTTGAACCTGTTCCTTCGTAAGAATAAGTAACAGCTCCAGATGATCCCGTAGCAGTTGAAGTACTTGGGCCTTGTGCACTACCAGAATAGGTATATGTTGTTGAACCAGTTACCGTAACGCTAGATGTTGTAGCACTAATCGTGAAAGCGAAATCCGCTGATGTTGCTCCTTCGTAATTCGAATCAGCTGCTAAAGTGGCAACTACCTTGTACGTTCCTGCATTTGTTGGTGCTGTTGAACTAGCGCTGTAAGTCGTTGAACCTGTTCCTTCGTAAGAATAA
>NZ_JBPXKB010000002.1:0-185048 GCF_054558315.1 Aquirufa sp. ROCK-SH2
CAATGGTGTTTGTCACCGTAAAGGTTACTACTCCACTTGCATTCGAGCTACCACTTGCTGCTGAGATCGTTGATGTTGTGCTATCATCTGTTAATACAACTGTCTTACCAGAAACTGGATTGCTATTGGCATCTTTTAATGTTACTGTTACTGTTGAAGTCGTTGTGCCATCTGCTGTTACATTGATGGATGGTGCTGAAGTAACTGTTGAGGTAGTTGCACTAACTGCTCCTGCTGAAATTGTTACAGTATTAGATGTTACTGAAGTTAAATTTGGAGATGTAAAGATCAATGTTCTATCTCCTGTTACTCCTGAAATATCTAGGTTCGTAAAGGTCGCCAAACCATTCGCATCGGTTGTAGCTGTTAATGTTCCCTCCAAAGTATTATCACCAGAGGCTAATGCAACAGTGACAATAACCCCAGATTGTGGCACATTTGCACCAGAGGCATCTTTTAATTGAATAGCAGGTTGTTGATCGAAAACCAGACCACTTTGTGCCGTAGAACTTGGTTGTGTTGAAATGGATAATTGAGACGCAATACCAACTGAAACGATGGTTCCTGTGGCTGTTCCATTTGCACCAGATATACTTGATCCTCCCGTAGCATTACTTAAAACAACAGAGAAAGTTTCATCCGTTTCAGCAATTCCATCATCTACAATAGTAACATTAAAGGACTTGGTTAATTCTCCTTGTGCAAAAGTTAATGAACCCGAAACACTTTGGAAATCGGCAAAAGTAGCAGTATTGGCAGATTCTACCGTTGTTTCATAATCCACTGTTTGTGTTTGTTGCGCATCTGTTGTACGAGTAATTACAAACGGAATCGTTCCACCTTCAATACCACTCGAGTTGGCGATAGAGAAAACAGGACTTGAATCATCATTTTGAATAGTTCCTAATGCCGTTCCTTGGTAGGTACTTATACGAGTAATTTCACCGGATCCAATGGCAGTTAATGAACTTAATGAAACGGTAAAAGTTTCATTTCCTTCATAAATATTATCTGCAACAGACGCTACTGTAAAGGTCTTGGTAAGGTCTCCAATAACAAATGTAACTGTACCGCTATTTGTTTGATAATCCGTTAATGAAGCTGTATTACCTGTAACTAAAGATGTGGCCCAATTGATCGACTGGGTAGATTGTACATTTCCTGTCCGAGAAATGGTAAATAACAAATTACCACCTTCTAATTGTTGTACATTGTTAACACTATATATTACAACCCCTTCATCATTTTCAATGGTTCCTATGGCAGAACCTAAAGTAGTAGAAACAATAGCTCCTCCTGTTGGATTGTTCAATTCAAGCGTAAATGTTTCATCTTCTTCTAAAACATCATCTTGTGTAGTAACCACAGAAATGGTCTTCGTTGTTTCTCCCAAAGCAAAAGACAGAGTACCGTTTACGGTAGTAAAGTCATTGATGGAAGCGGTATTGGTTCCGTTAATTAAAGTACTGTAATTGACCGTTTGTGTCGATTGAGCATTGCCCACACGAGTTACAGTAAACACAATAGTACCACCTTCAACGGTTCCTGCATTAGCAATTCTAAATTCAGGCGCTGCATCATCATTGTTGATTGTACCTAATGCAGATTCCACATCAATACGAGAGCCAGCACTTGGATTCGTTAATAATACCGTAAATGTTTCATTGGATTCATAAATCGCATCGGATGTTGTCTGAACAGTAACTGTAGCTTGTGATACCCCTTTGGCAAAGGATAAAGTGCCACTAACAGCTGTAAAGTCATTGGCAGAAGCATTGTCGGTTGCGGCCAAAGTGGTTAAATAATTAACTGTCGCCACATCTGTACTTCCAGAACGAGAAACCGTGAAAGTGATGCTGCCGCCTTCATTGACACTGCCTCCAGTAATACTAAATGCAGGACTAAATAAGTAACCATTTAATGCACTATCTATTGGATCACTACTACTATTATAAGAAGTACCGTTAGTGAAATAGCTTTCATTAATCACCAATAAATAAGCGGTATTTCCAGAGGTGGTGTTATTAATACCATCAGCATCTGTTACGAAATAAACCCCTTCAATATTTGATCCTGTTTTGATCGGTCTGGTAGCATATCCAGCTATTTCTTGAACATTTCCACTAGCATCAATGTATCTGAAAAATCCAGGAATATTATTTCCATTAAATAATCCTGCTGAGGTATTTTGGTAGAACGTAAAATTGGTTCCTACAATAGGTCCAGTATCTGTCGTTAAGCCACTGGTTTCTAGACCATAAAAATCGGTATAAATATTAGGCACAGGATCCGTTAATCGATAAGATTTAGGGAACGAAATACTAACAATATTTGAATTAGCTGTTGCTGAAATAACAAATACATCCGACACAAAAGCTCCTGCAGGATCTGTTGCGGTCACTTTAACGTTCCAAGTTCCTACATCTTTACTTAATCCATTAAAGTTCAAATTAGATGGATTAAATTTCAACCAAGATGGTAAGGCACTACCATCCGCTAAAGTAGCAGTATAAGTTAGAGCATCTCCTTCTGGATCTGTGAAACTACCTGCGTTAGCAGTATAACTAAATGGTAATCCAGCTGTAATCGATTGGTCTAACAATGCATTAGCTACCACTGGGGCACTGTTTACATTGGTTAAACTTACAATAACAGTACGCTCAGTGCTTACTGAACTACTCGCATCCGTCACCGTCATTTTCAAGGTTCTTAATGCTAAATCTGGATTTGCACTGGTATTATTGTAAGTAATATTTCTAAATAAAGATTCGTAAGTAGCCTTAGTAGCGGTTCCACTCACTGAAAGAATTCCAGTAGAACTATTGTAGGCAATTGTAAGTCCTGCATAAGAACCTGAAACAGCCAGCACCTCAGAACTACCATTTGGTTTATTTGTTAAAGTAATGGAAGCTGCCGTAATATTATCTGAATCTATATCTGTCAGTAAGGTTAAAGGCGCAATTCGAATGGCTCCACCGCCTTCAGAGAAGGAGACTAATCCATCCAATCCGTTGCTAGATCCATTCATATCTAATTCTGGTGCATCATTCACAGCTGTTAAGCTAATATTGATGGAATTGGACGCTCTTAGACCTGTATTGTCCGTAGTTTCCATCGTAAACGCCACGGTTCCATTTAAATTAGCAAATGGCACGTATACTGGCTCGGAGGCAGTCGTTGATAGGAAACTATTCAAATTCGTCAATGTTCCAGTCAAGGTGATGCTATTGGTTCCAGAACCTGCAATTGTCACATTGGCATTACCTGTAGCAGTGATGGTTCCTGTTCCACTTGGTACAAATAATTTAATACTCTGTAAATTAGTACCTGCATCGGAGTCAGTGATTTGCAAACCTGATAGTTTTAATGACGTATCTTCTGTTCCAGAATAACTCGCTGGTAAGGTATTGGCAGGTGGTGTTCCAGATGCCAAAATAGAAGTAGTAACACTAATTTTATCTGTTGATAAAGACGTAGATAAAGTGGTAACAGTAGAAGTTGTCGTTAAATTAGTTCCTAAGGTTTTATCCCAAACATGATAAATCAACATTCCTGTCACATCACCATTGGAAGCAGATTGTTGGATTTGGAAATAAAGTCGAGTCGTTGGTGAATTAGCCAATAAGAATGGATTGGTATCTGTTGTTGCTGGAACAGCAGTCCAAGTTGTACCATTATCATTACTATAAAAAACGTTTTTCAAGTTACTGTTTCCACCAATAGCAGTGATACCAATTCCCAAATCGGATGTAGATGTTCCATCTGGGTCAGAGACTTTGCTAGAAGGTAAATACACACTTAATAATTGTCCAACTGCACCACTTGGAGCACTTTTACTCGCACCAGATAAAGAAACAGTCAATGCGGTAGCTGGACTACTTACCACTGGTCTGTCATTCGCTGGAGTAATAGCAACTGTTAATGTTTGCGTCAAACTCAAATCTCCATCTCCATCTTCTAAAGAAAGTGTTAAGGTCCTTGAAGTAGTTGGATTATCCGAATTATTATAAAAAGTAAAGGCACGAAGTATACTTTGAGCAACGGATGGTGTTACCAAAGCAGAGCTAAAAATCACACGCATGGTATTGCCTACTCCACCACTGATTGTACCTATGGTAGAAGATGCTGCACCTGTTCCTAATTTTAAATCGGCTCCACTTCTCCAAATAGCACCAGAAGTATTATTCGTTGTGGCACTAAATGAAATTTCATCCTCGCTGTTCAAACCTGTGATAGTAAATCCTCCACTGTTAAAATCTGGAGAATCTACATCTCCAACCGTAGCAGTCATGGCCGTCGCTCCATCTTGAACCAAGAAAGAAGCCGTGGCATTTTCCGCAACAGTTTTGGTAGAAATTCCTAAACTTACAGTAGGCGCATCATTCACCGCTGTAATATGTACTGTGATCGTATGTGATTGACTCGTTGCTTGCCCATCTGATAACGTAACCGTTAAAGTACGTGAAAGCGTAGGAGTATCGTCATTGTTATAGAAAGTCAATGAACGAAGTACATTTTCCACCACAGCTGGTGTTGCTGATGTACTATTGAACGTGATCGTAAATGTCGCTCCTGATCCTCCAGAAATAGTACCAATGGTTGCCCAACTACTTCCATTTCCTAACTCTACATTATTACTATTTCTACGAATTGCTCCTGATGTATTTGAAGTTGTGGTACTAATACTAATAACATCGTCAGCGTCCAATCCACTCACCGTCAAAACACCCGTATTTAAGTTAGGAGAATCCGAATCTTGTACGGTTGCGGTGGGAGTTAAAATAGAAGCACTTTCATTTTCAACAACCGTTTTTTGGGCATCCAAAGTTATAATTGGAGCATCATTGCTTGCTGTAATAGTAACTGTATAAGTAATCGCATTACTCTCAACACCTGTAAAACCAACGGCCACTTTTGCATCACTTACTTTCATTGATAAGGTTCTGCTCAAAGTTGGATTAGCACTGTTATTGTAAAAAGTAATCGCTTCTAAAATATCTTCTGCAATACTTGGTGTAACAGAGGTACTTGTGAAAGTAATTCGTAAAGTGACTCCAGAACCTCCTGAAATTGTAGCAATTGCATCTGAAGTTGTTCCGTTTCCTAACATCACATAACTTCCGTCTCTCCATATTGCACCCGATGTATTATTGACTACACTTCCAATGCTCAGTACATCTTCGGAATTTAACCCAGTGATGGAAATTCCTCCTTCATTAAAATTCGGCGAATCAACATCCGTAATCGTTACATCACCCGTAGTAAATAATTTAGCAGCAGTAGCTTTTTCTAATACGGTTTTGCTCGATCTAGTAGAGGCTAAAACAGGAGCTTCGTTAAGGTCGTTAATCGTTAATGTAATAGTTTGAGCCACTGTATTACCAGCATTGTCTCTAGCTGTTACAATGAAACTATACGAACTCTTAACTTCGTAGTTAGGACTAGCATTGATACTCACCACACCAGCACTGATAGAGAATGATGCCGCATCTGTTCCTGATAAAGTATAAGTGATAGGTGTTGAAGGTCCTCCGTCTGTGCTTGGGTCTGTTGCCGATGCCGTATAAACCGTAGTTCCTCCAGATACATTTTCATTCACACTCGCTGTGGTGCCTGATGTAAATGCAGGTGCTACTTCGTCTAAATTATTGATCGATAAAGTAACTGTTTGTGTTGAAGCATTTCCAACATTATCTGTAGCAGTTACATCAAAACTATAAGAACTTTTTACCTCATAATTTGGACTAGCATTAATACTAACCACTCCAGCACTGATAGAGAATGATGCCGCATCTGTTCCTGATAAAGTATAAGTGACAGGTGTCGATGGACCTCCGTCTGTGCTAGGATCTGTTGCCGATGCCGTATAAACCGTTGTTCCTCCTGATACATTTTCATTCACACTCGCTGTGGTCCCAGAACTAAATACGGGTGCTACTTCGTCTAAATTATTGATCGATAAAGTAACTGTTTGTGTTGCAGCATTTCCAACATTATCTGTTGCAGTTACAATGAAGCTATAAGAAGTCTTAACCTCATAGTTTGGACTAGCATTGATACTAACTACTCCTGAACTAATAGAGAATGACGCTGCATCTGTTCCTGATAAAGTATAAGTGACAGGTGTTGATGGTCCTCCGTCTGTGCTTGGGTCTGTTGCCGATGCCGTATAAACCGTAGTTCCTCCTGACACATTTTCATTTACACTCGCTGTGGTGCCTGAACTAAATATAGGAGCTACTTCGTCTAAATTATTGATCGATAAAGTAACTGTTTGTGTTGCAGCATTTCCAGCATTATCTGTAGCAGTTACATCAAAACTATAAGAACTTTTTACCTCATAATTTGGACTAGCATTGATACTAACTACTCCTGAACTAATAGAAAATGACGCTGCATCTGTTCCTGATAAAGTATAAGTGACAGGTGTCGATGGACCTCCGTCTGTGCTAGGATCTGTTGCCGATGCTGTATAGACCGTAGTTCCTCCTGATACATTTTCATTCACACTCGCTGTGGTGCCAGAACTAAATACGGGTGCTACTTCGTCTAAATTATTGATCGATAACGCAACCGTTTGGTCTGCTGAATTGCCTGCTGCATCTGTGGCAGTTACAATGAAGCTATAAGAAGTCTTAACCTCGTAGTTTGGACTAGCATTGATACTAACTACTCCTGAACTAATAGAGAATGACGCTGCATCTGTTCCTGATAAAGTATAAGTGACAGGTGTCGATGGACCTCCGTCTGTGCTTGGATCTGTTGCCGATGCTGTATAGACCGTAGTTCCTCCAGATACATTTTCATTCACACTCGCTGTGGTGCCTGAGCTAAATACTGGAGCGATTTCGTCAAGGTTATTAACCGTTATCGTTACGGCTAATTCAGATGTATTTCCTGTTGCATCACTTGCGATTACAGTAAAGGTGTAGCTTGTTTTACTCTCGAAATTTAAGTTGCCTGTTTTCAAGGTCACAATTCCACTACTACTTCCTATATTCAATAATCCAGCATCATCTGATGTACTATTATCCTTTAAACTATAGGTAATCGTTTGATTGGTATAATCTACCACATCTGTGGCTGTACTTGTATATAATACATTTTGATTTTCTGAGGCATTGCCAGAAGCAGAAGATGTAATCGATGGCGCAACCTCATCAATATTATTGATCGTTAAAGTTATAGATTGCTGTGCTGAATTATTAGCTGCGTCTTTTACAACAACGTCGAAACTATATGTACTTTTTGTTTCAAAATTTGGACTCGTTTTTATGGATACCAGCCCAGAACTTGAATTAATATCAAAACTTGCAGCATCATTACCAACAATACTATAAACCAGTGGAGTTGAAGGTCCTCCATCTGTACTCGGATCTGTTGCTGATGCTGTATAGACTGTAGTTCCTCCTGATACATTTTCATTTACACTTGCAGTGGTTCCTGAACTAAATATCGGAGAAATTTCGTCTAAATTATTTACCGCTATGGTAACAGCTAATTCAGATGTATTTCCTGTTGCATCACTTGCGATTACTGTAAAGGTGTAGCTCGTCTTACTTTCGTAATTCAAGTTGCCTGTTTTCAAGGTCACGATTCCACTACTACTTCCTATATTCAATAATCCTGCATCATCTGATGTACTATTATCTTTTAAACTGAAAGTGATCGTTTGATTCGTATAATCAACAGCATCTGTGGCTGTACTTGTGTATAATACATTTTGGTTTTCTGTGGCATTACCACTCGCAAATGAAGTAATAGAAGGAGCTACCTCATCTATATTTGTTACGGTTATTGTAACCGTTTGCTCAGTACTATTTCCTGTGGCATCGCTGGCTATAACAGTAAAAGTATAGCTCGACTTACTCTCGTAATTCAAGTTGCCTGTTTTCAAGGTCACGATTCCACTACTGCTTCCAATGTTCAAAAGTCCAGCATCATCTGAAGTGCTGTTATCTTTTAAACTATAGGTAATGGTTTGATTGGTAAAATCCACTGCATCTGTAGCAGTAGTTGTATATAAAACATTCTGATTTTCAGTAGCATTACCACTTGCAGATGAAGTAATAGCTGGAGCAACTTCATCTATATTTGTCACAGTTATCGAAACCGTTTTCTCAGAACTATTTCCTGTGGCATCGCTGGCAATGACAGTAAAGGTGTAGCTTGTCTTACTCTCGTAATTCAAGTTGCCTGTTTTCAAGGTCACTATTCCACTGCTACTTCCTATATTCAATAATCCTGCATCATCTGATGTACTATTATCTTTTAAACTGAAAGTGATCGTTTGATTCGTATAATCGACAGCATCTGTGGCTGTTGCAGTATATAATACATTTTGATTTTCAGTAGCATTTCCACTTGCGGATGAAGTAATGGCAGGAGCAACTTCGTCTATATTTGTTACATTAACAGTAACAGGAAGTTCAGAGGTGTTACCCGTCAAATCACTAGCAATAACAGTAAAAGTATAGCTTGTTTTGCTCTCATAATTTAAAGTACCCGACTTCAAATCTACAAGTCCTGTACTTGAATTAATCGTCAATAAACTTTCATCTCCTACACTTGCCTTTAAACTATAACTTATGACTTGATCAGTATAATCCACTAAATCCGTTGCACTTGCCGTATATAATTCATTCTGATTTTCCAAGGCATTTGCACTAGATGAAGAAGTAAATAAAGGTGCGACTTCATCTATATTCAATACCAATATACTAACTGTTTTTTCCGTAGAGTTACCCGTTGCATCACTCGCAATTACGGTAAACCCATAACTCGTTTTACTTTCATAATTTAAGTTTCCTGTTTTCAAGGTCACTATTCCACTACTGCTTCCGATGTTCAAAAGTCCAGCATCATCTGAAGTGCTGTTATCTTTTAAACTATAGGTAATGGTTTGATTAGTAAAATCCACTGCATCTGTAGCAGTAGTTGTGTATAAAACATTCTGATTTTCAGTAGCATTACCACTAGCTGATGAAGTAATGGCTGGAGCTACTTCGTCAATATTACTTACACTAATGGTAACAGATTGTTCAGAAGAATTACCTGTTGCATCACTAACAATTACCGTAAATGAATAACTTGTTTTGCTTTCATAATTTAAATTGCCAGTCTTTAAAGTAACTACGCCTGTACTCGAATTAATAGATACTAAATTCTCGTCTCCGACAGCAGATTTTAAGGTATAAGTGATTACTTTATTGGTGAAATCAACATCATCCGTTGCTGTGGCAGTATATAAAACATTTTGGTTTTCTGTTGCGTTCGCTGTTGTAGAAGAAGTAATCAAAGGAGCAACTTCATCCAAATTGTTAATCGTCAATGTCACACTTTTTTGCGAAGTATTATTGGCAGCATCCGTCGCAATGACCGTAAATGAATAGGAATTTTTTGTCTCATAATCTGGGATATCTTTGATTTGTACCTCTCCGGTTGAAGCATTAATGGTAAATTCTGTACTGCTAACCAAACTATAAGTAACACTGCTGGAAGTTGCTGGAGCATTATAATCACTATCGCTTGCAACAGCTGTATAAACAAGCGTATTTTTAGCTACGTTTTCGTTGATACTTGCCGTAGTTCCAGAACTAAAAGTTGGTGCAACCTCGTCAATATTATTAACAGAAATAGTAAATGTTTTTTCATACGTCAAACCGCCCGCATCGGTTACATTTACACGAATACTATATGAATTCTTTGTTTCATAATCGAAAACTTCAGATGATTTAAGGCTTGAACCAAGAATGGTAAAACTTGAATTATCGGTATCTCCTGTACCACTTGCAAAGGAATAAGTAAAGGTATCTCCAAGGTCTACATCTGTTGCACTCAAAGTTCCCACAGTAGATCCACTTGTAAGATTTTCTGAAATGGAACTATTCGATAAAGAAATATCCGTTGGAGCTTCATTGACATTGGTAACCGTAATCGTAAATACTTTTTCAAAGGTCAATCCGCCCGCATCAGCCACACGAACACGAATGCTATATGAATTTTTTACTTCGTAATTGAATACTCCAGCTGTAATTAAACCAGTATTATCAACTGAAAAACTCGCATTATCCGAATCTCCTGTTCCAGCCATTAATGAATACGTGAATATATCGGATGCATCAGGATCCACTGCAGTTAATGAACCTACCACTGTCCCAATAGATTGATGTTCAGCGACGGTATTAGAAGAAAGAGAAATATCCGTAGGGGCTTCGTTGACATTTTGCACAGAAACACTAACGGCCAATTGACTTTGGTTTCCTACATCATCGGTTGCAATGACTGTAAATTCGTACGTTGTTTTCGCTGATTCAAAATCCGTTACTCCTGTCAATAAACTGACTGCTCCAGTAGAAGCATTGATCGTCAATAATCCTGCATCAGCTCCACTCAAACTATAAACTGCACCTGAAGGTTCACTCGGATTAGTAGAAGAAGCCGTATACAACAAAGAGTTATTTTCATCATTATTAATCGTGGCTGAGGATGTAATCGAAGGACTAATATTATCAATAGAGATAGAAGTCCCATCATTACTTGTGGTAGAATTTCCAGCCAAATCAACAGCGGTAACTGTGATAGAAGTAGTACTTACAATATCTGTAGCAGCTATATCATTGACTAAAACAGAACCTGTCCAAATTCCAGCATTATTTGTCAATGAAATGGTCTGGCCAAAAATACTTGCCGTTACCGTACTAATATCTGTATTATTATCTCCAGAGGCAGTATTATCCCATCTAATTGCCAAAGTATCTCCCCTTTTGTAAGCACCCAAAGTCCCTGTACCTGTAGAGGTAATACTAATATTACCATCAGTGACAGTTGGAGCCACCGTTTCAAGCGTAACACTTAAAGTATTTGACGTAGCACTATTACCTGCCGCATCACTCACAGAAGAATTGATATTTATTGTACCATCCAATAAGCCTGATAAACTTCTAGTAACCGTCCAAACTCCCGTATTGACAATTGCCGTTGAACTTAAAGTGGTTATACCATCCGAGAAAGTAATGGTTACGGTATTTCCATCCGCACCATCTGCTGTTCCACTGGTTACAAAAGTCGTTTTTTCGGTAGCTGAAATCTTTGTGTCCGTTGGTGTATTTATCGAAATTGTAGGTCCTTTGGTATCAATCCTTTGACCCGCGTTTGAGCCAATTGTTTCTTGAAGATCTTGGTTGATTGAAAAGTTGTTATTGCCATCTTTAATGCCGTTTGCCAACAATTTTAGCCAAATTTTAGCCCCCGCATCAATGTCATTAGCCAAAGTAACAACTACTCGAGCGGTAGTAATTAATCCAGATCCTGGACTCGTCTCCGCACCTGGCAAAATTCCATTTGAAAATGTCCCTGCGGTAGTGACATAATTCCCTTCGATGACTGCTGGAGCCCCACTAAACCCTACGGGCAAACCAATCGACATCACATCAAAGCTAGATGCTGTCAAAGAACTTGATAAAATAGATTCACTAAAAGTTAAATTAAAAATAACTTTGTCTCCTTTTCTAGCTACTGAACGTGAGGTGTTCAAGGATACATTCCCAGCAATATCAATATATCCTCTTGTTACCGCAGAAACAGATGGTGTATTTAAATTAACATTAACATCACCATATTTAACAACATCCAATCTTAAATTGGTGTTGCCATTAACATCTGTGACACTTCCCTCTAATAAACGCAACACAAATGCTCCTGAAGTAGTGGCGCCCGTAGTCACTTCTACTTGATAAGAATTGCCTGAAAGATAAGAGACTCCTGTAATGGTAGCATCATAGCTCAAAGCGAAAATAGAAAAATCTGGACTCGTAGTCGTAGTCCCGTCAAATGTTCCCGTTTGAATACCTGTTACTGATTCATTAAAAGTAACTTTAAAAATCACTTTATTGGCAACGGTTGTATTAATATCGTTGGCCGGCACTAATGTTAATGTATATGGACGTTGGGTGTCTACAGCTTGCGTTCCAATAATACCCGTGGCAGCATTAGCGTTTCCAGCTAAGTCGCTCAGTACTCCGGCTTTTAAAGACAAAGTAACGTTACCCGTGTAATTACCTCTTGGATCTACTCTAACACGGTATTGATTGGTAGTTAAGCCGACTTGATCTACCAAAATAACCGTTCCACTACCTACTTCTGTTGGACTAAAATCACTGGTGCTTAATCCCGTAACAGCTTCGCTAAATGTAATGATAAAATCAAAAGTATCCCCCAAATTGGCTACTGAAGGAACTATATCGTTGGAGTCTGTATCATTGATAATGGTTTGTACCGATGTAACCGTAGGTGGAGTATCATCTACATCCGTTACAGTAAATACAAAATCGTTGAAGACCTCAATAGAATTCGTGGCTCCAATGGTTGGGTCATCCGCATTTACTCGAACATTATAACTTGTTTTTGTTTCGTAATCTAAAGTAACCCCAGCTTTTATATACAATGCTAAACCATCTATTTCAAAACTGGCAGCATCGGTACCTGAAAGCGTAAGTGTTTCTGTTCCCTCTTCGTCATCGGTTATCGCAATATCCGCCACTTTAATTCGGCTTGAGGTACTCGTATTTTCTGGTAAAGTTGTCGTGGTATTGGTAAAATTTAATGCCGTTGGTGCATCATTCACAGCGGTAACATTCAAGGTAATTATATTGGCAGTAGGGTCTAAATTAACCCCTCCATTGGCTGTCCCTCCATCATCTTGAACCTGAAATTCGAAGGTCGTATATGATGTTCCGTTAGCGTTTGCAACAGGTGTAAAAACCAATTTTGAAGCATCAAGTTCAGCTTTTGTTACAATTGTAGAAGATGTAAGGACTGTTCCATTTAATTTCAACGTTCCCGAGGAAGGAAGCGACATGAGTTCAACTTGTAAAAAACCATTGGCTGGACTATCAAATGGATCCGTAAAACCAAAATCACTAACCGAGAAAATATGACTTCCATCCTCCAGTAATGTAATAGTATTATCCGTACCCGCTGGAGCATTATTGATTGAAAGCACATCGAATGTAATAGTATTAGCAGTAGGATCTAAATCTACCCCGCCATTACTTGTACCTCCATTGTCTTGCACTTGAAAAGTAAAGCTAGAATAAGCAGTGCCGTTTCCGTGTAATTCTGTATCATAAGTTAAGTTTCCACTAGTTATATCTGAAACTGATATAAATTGTTCAGTTGTAACAGCGACATTCGACAATTTAATGGTCCCTTTTGCAGGCAAAGTGGTCAATTTAACAGCTGCTAAACTGTTTGCATCAGTATCCGTAAATCCAAAATCAGATGTATTAAAAATATACGTTTCATTTTCATCAAATGTAACTGTTTGATCAGCTCCTGAAGGTGCATCATTGATTGAATTAACATCGAAAGTAATCGTATTGGCACTAGGATCTAAATCAACACCACCATTACTCGTTCCACCATTATCTTGAACTTGAAAAGTAAAAGTCGTATATGGAGTACCGTTAGCATTTGCGACAGATGTAAAAACCAAGGTTGAAATATCTGCAGTTGGAATTACTTGACCTACGCTTACATTGACATTGTTTAATTTCAACGATCCAATACTTGGCAAACTTGTCACTTTTACCGCCAATAAACTATTGCCATCTGTATCCGTAAATCCAAAATCGGTTGAACTGAAAGTGTAAGAAGCATCTTCGTTGAAAGTAATGGTTTTATCCGTTCCTGCAGGTGCATCATTCACTGAATTTACATTGAATGTAATCGTATTTGCACTTGGGTCTAAATTAACTCCTCCATTTGCAGTCCCACCATTATCCTGCACTTGGAAAGTTAAAGTAGCATAAGGGCTACCACTGGCATTCGCTACAGGTTGATAAACCAAATTAGGAATATCTGTCTCTAAAATAATATCGTCTGCATTTACCCCAACATTATTTAATTTTAATGACCCTGTACCTGGTAAAGTAGCAATTTTAACAGCCAATAAACCATTCCCATCTGTGTCCGTAAAACCAAAATCACTCGAAGCAAAAGTAAAACTAGCATCTTCATTGATCGTAACAGTTTTGTCCGTTCCAGCTGGAGCGTCATTCACTGAATTCACATTTAGGCTAATTGTATTTGCGCTTTGATCCAAATCTGTCCCGCCATTACTAGTCCCCCCATTATCTTGCACTTGAAAGGTAAATGTAGAATAAGGACTTCCATTGGCATTCGCTACTGGAGTATAAACTAAAGTAGAAATATCTGCAACCGCTATGAATTGAGCCGTTGATACATCTACATTGTTTAATTTCAATGTCCCAGTTGATGGTAAGGATGTAATTTTAACTGCCAATAAACTATTACCATCTGCGTCCGTAAAACCAAAATCAGTCGAAGCAAAAGTATGACTAGCATCTTCATTGATTGTAATGGATTTATCTGTTCCTGCAGGTGCATCGTTGACAGAATTTACATCAAAAGTAATGGTATTAGGACTCTGGTCTAAATCTATCCCCCCATTTGAGGTTCCACCATTGTCTTGTACTTGGAATGTAAAAGAAGAATAAGCTGTACCATTGGCATTCGCTACTGCTTGATAAGTTAAATTAGTAATATTCGCAGCTGAAATAAAATCTCCAGCTGTCACAGGATTAGCATTTAATTTTAAGGTTCCAGCAGCTGGTAAAGTAGAAATTTTTACTGCCAATAAACTATTTCCATCTGTATCCGAAAAACCAAAATCACTACTTGTAAAGGTGTAAGTGGCATCTTCATTGAAAGTTATCGTTTTATCTGTTCCAGAGGGCGCATCGTTGATCGCCGTTACATTGAATGTTATCGTATTCGGACTTTGGTCTAAATCAACTCCTCCATTCGTAGTCCCTCCATTGTCTTGTACTTGGAAAGTAAAAGTCGTATATGGCGTACCGTTCGCATTAGCAACAGGTGTATAAACTAAAGTAGAGATATTCCCTAATGGAATTATTTGACCTAAAGTAACATCTACATTATTTAATTTTAACGTACCTAAAGCTGGTAAAGTGGAGATTTTTACCGCCAACAAACTATTACCATCCGCATCGGTAAATCCAAAATCAGTAGAACTGAAGGTCTTGCTACCATCTTCCAAAATGGAAATTGCATTGTCCGTACCTGAAGGAGCATCATTGACAGAAGTAACATTGAGAGTGATGGTATTTGGACTTTGATCTAAATCAACACCACCATTTGTTGTACCACCATTATCTTGAACTTGAAAAGTAAAGGAAGAATAAGCGTTTCCATTTGCATTCGCAACGGGTGTATATACCAAGGTAGAAATATCTGCCACTAGAATTGTTTGACCAGCTGTTACATTGACGTTATTCAATTTCAATAGTCCCAAACCTGGTAATGTGGTGATTTTCACTGCCAACAAACTATTCCCATCAGCATCCGAAAATCCAAAGTCAGTAGAACTAAAAGTCTTACTGCCATCTTCCAATATTGTGAATGTATTGTCAGTTCCTGAAGGCGCATCATTTAAAGAGGTAACATTGAATGTGATGGTATTAGCACTCTGATCTAAATCAACTCCGCCATTGGCTGTACCTCCATTATCTTGAACTTGAAAAGTAAAAGAAGAATAAGATGTTCCATTTGCGTTTGCAACTGGTGCATATACTAAGGTTGGAATAGATGCCACCGCAATTGTTTGACCTGCGGTTACATCAACATTGTTTAATTTCAATGTTCCAACACTTGGGATTGTGGTAATTTTAACTGCCAATAAACTATTCCCATCTGTATCTGTAAATCCAAAATCCGCAGAACTAAAAGTTTTACTACCATCTTCTAATATGGTCAATGTATTATCCGCTCCTGAAGGCGCGTCATTGACAGAAACTAAAGAAATGGTAGATGATACTCCTGGATTAGAGGTGTTACTGTTTGGTGCAACATTCGATCCACTATCATCAATTCTAGTAATTGAAATGACTCTGCTGCTGGCCGTAGTGGGACTTTCACTGGTATTTCGATAAGCCAAACCATCCACCAAAGTTTGTATTTGTCCTGTGGTTGCATTTCCTGATTTGGTAATACTAACAGTAGCTGTTCCTGTTCCACTGGTTAATCCAGAGATCGCAACTACAAAACTTGTAGATGTTGTCGTTGTAGATCCATTGGCCAAAGTAATATACTGCCCGTCTACCAACAATTGTTCAGAATTCGCATTGCCCACATTCGATACACTCAAATCTAATTGAGTAATAGACTGCCCCGCCTCTATGGTACTTGCAGTAATAGTACTGAATAAATCCACCGCAGTTCCAACCGTCGCTCCTGAACCCTCCGTAAAAGTTGCAGTCGCACCTGTTGCTGTTAGAGTTGGAGCATCATTCACTGCTGAAACTGTGATAGTAGAGGACAATCCTGGATTAGAGGTATTGCTATTCGGTGAAACATTTGATCCACTATCATCGATTCGAGTAATCGAAATAACCCTACTACTCGCGGTTGTTGGATCTTCACTAATATTTCGATAGGTTAAACCATCTACCAATGTTTGAATTTGTGCTGTAGTAGCATTCCCCGTTTTTGAAATACTCACGGTCGCTGTACCAGTTCCTGCTGTTAATCCAGAAATGGCAACAATGAAACTATTGGTGGTAGTCGTTGTAGATCCATTAGCCAATGTAATGTATTGCCCATCAACGAACAATTGTTCCGAATTGGCATTTCCAACATTAGTAACACTTAAATCTAATCGAGTAATCGATTGACCTGCTTCAATCGTACTTGCTGTAACTGTACTGAATAAATCTATGGCTGTTCCAATGGCCGCACCAGTTCCTTCAGTAAAGGTTGCTGTTGTTCCTGTTGCAGTTAAGGTTGGAGCATCATTTACTGCTGTGATAGAAATAGTGGAAGATAAGCCTGGATTAGAAGTGTTACTATTAGGTGCAACATTTGATCCACTATCATCAATTCTTGTAATCGAAATAACTCTACTACTTGCTGTGGAGGGATCTTCACTAATATTACGGTAAGTCAATCCATCTACCAAGGTTTGTATTTGTGTAGTTGTGGCATTTCCCGTTTTTGTAATACTAACAGTCGCTGTTCCAGCTCCTGCAGTTAATCCAGAAACGGCAACAATGAAACTATTGGCAGTTGTTGTAGTAGATCCGTTGGCCAATGTAATGTATTGTCCGTCTACAAATAATTGTTCAGAATTTACATCCCCTACATTTGTTACACTTAAATCCAAACGTGTAATGGTTTGAGCAGGCTCGATGGTATTAGCGGTTACAGTACTAAATAAATCTACAGCAGTTCCTACAGCAGCGCCCGTTCCTTCTGTAAAAGTAGAAGTAACACCAGTTGCGGTTAATGTTGGGGCATCATCTACTCCATTGATAGTAATTGTAATAGCTTGAGTACCGTCCGCACTAGCATTCGACTTTAAGCCTTGAACTGTAAATTGATCCGTTAATGTCCCGCCAGAAGCTAATGCTTGTACAGCTGAAAGAGCGTTATTGATGGTGTAAGTCCAAACCCCCGCACTTGTTACACTTGCGGATCCATAGGTAGGTGTAGCGGTTAAAGTGGTATTAATGGTCGCCGTACTACCTCCCAAAGTTAAAGTTCCACTCACAGAAGTACCATCCTCATTGATTGATCCTGTTATTGTACCTCCAATAGTAAACGCAACCTGAAGAATAAATCCATCTATGGTAATTGTTCCGTTATCTTGTTGTATAGTCAAGGCTTTACGGCCTTCGATGGATAATAAATCCCCTAAAGTAGAAATCGCAAATCGCTCTCCTTCATCCCCTGGGCTATCTTTTCCTGCATTTAAACGTTGATCTATCGCGTGGCCAAATTCCTCTACAATCGCTCTTTCAATTTGAGAAGAAGAAATATCCCGGCTTTTCACCCAATCCGCATTGATGTAAATACGCTCCGAACCGGTATGTCCAATAGCTGCATAAGCTGCAGCCGCACCTTTTAATTCTGCTGAAGTACGCAATTCAATCGCAATACCTAAACCCCCATTTAGATCTGCTTGTAATTCCGTTAACGATTTTGAAAATTCTTTCTTGGGTGTACCAGCCTGACCAAATACATCAGTTAAAAATTCAACATAATTTCCTTGTTTAGCAAGATGCTGTAAAATCTGCTCAGAATTTGTTAAGGCCGACTTTAATTTAGCTTCCTCTTTGACATTCAGTAGTTGCGCGTTGGCAATTTGAAAAGGTCGACTATTTTTTCTCGAAGAAAAAAAAACCGTCTTATGGCTTTTTTCTGAATGAGAAGGCTCCTCCAACTTTCTAAAAGCTGAAGTGCGAAGAGTGTTTTTATTTGTTTTTGCCCAAATGGTTGAAGGCAAATGCAATAAAATGACAATTAAAAGAAGTCGGTATAAATTTAGTAAGGTTAATTTCATAGGGGTCGGTCAACTACATTCAAAAACTTGTTTTAAATTTCTTAAGCATTAATAAAGTGTTGTATGGATCTGTTAAATCGGATTATATAATCTATTCTGATTATCTATCGAATCTGGCTGCAAACTGAATTGCATACTCAACAAGAAGGGCTGGGGACCAAATAACGTTACCAGTAGGTATGCTAGATACCTAGCTGGCGCCGTTATCGATGTATTTAAATAGAACATATAATTTTTATTAGAACATATAATACAATCTCGTGTACAAAGTTCTTAAAGCTGGAAAAAATTGGGGGGTTGATTCCTATCCCAATTAATTTTGATTCGTTAATTGAATTATAAAAGCCCTTTTAAAGCTGTTGAGATATTTTTTTAATTAGAAGTCTAAGAAATAATCCAACGGGGTTAAGAAGGTTCGCATAATTTTAAATTTAGAATCGAGGGCTTTAAGGCCATTTGTCAAACAAAAGTATGTAGCTGAAATAAAAAAATACGTGATTTTTCACACAAGTTGTCCTAGAAAAAAAAATATGGACACATCAAATAATCGCTCAAAAGCTGAAAAATATTACCAAAAGCTTGCAAAGCTTATGAAAAATGAGAAAATTACGTTTAATTGTTCTATTCCTAATTAATACTTTGTTCTAAATTAAATTTATGCCATTAATCATCGGAATTTCTATGCTCGTGATTTGTATCATACTGGGCATATTCAATTGGAATAAAAAAAATTATTCCATTTACCTGATTCTCTTCTACGCAATTGCCAGCGTTTTATTGATAGCACATAATTTTATTTTCTACCAACCGAATCTCACAGGCATATACATATTTTATTTACACTTTTGTCCTTTGTTCTTTTGCAGTGGAGTATTTTTATATTTCTATGTAAAATCCACCTTAGATAACAAAAATGTTCTTGAGAATAAATTAAACTACCTACATTTCATTCCAGCCCTTCTTCAACTATTGGCTATATCCAGGTATTATATCTTGGATAAAACAGAAAAAATGAAATATGCCCAACTCCTATTTGAAGACGCACATCGGTTTTTCAGAATGGAAATTGAAGGAGTATATTTTAATCGAATTGATTCTTTGTTGTTAAGAACTTTGTCCATCTTCATATATTGCCTCGTATGTTTGTACCTTTTATGCAAGAAATATCCACTTACGGGCGAATATTTTAACCTAAAAGAGTCCGAGACCAAAAAATTTCAGATAATCTATCTTTGGTTATTAATTGGTATAAATTGTATGCTTTCCAGTACAATGCTGTATGCTTTTTATCAGGTTTGCTATTTACCCATCATCCTAAATAGCACAGCATTTTTTTTCACAAGAGGATTTCTCTTTACCAATCTTTGTGGCCAAGTAGGTAGTTTACTATTATTCCCCAGTATCCTTTATGGATTAGTCCCCAAAGAGAAAAAAGGAGATAAAAACAAATCACTTCTATCAAACTCTAATCTCGAAATACCTGAAGAGTTAATATTAACAAGTGAACGGGTTCTACAATATATTCACCAAGAAAAGCCCTATTTAGATCCAAATTTTAGTAAAACTGACTTATCTATTCAGCTTAAGATAGCTACAAAAGAGATTAATGATGTTTTTGACTTCATTATCAAAGAAAAATTTTCCTCGTATAAAAATAAATTAAGAGTAGAACATGCCAAAGAATTATTAACCAATGGCGGAGCAAACAAAATTACCATGGATGGCATTGGATTCAACTCGGGTTTTGCCTCGAGGTCTAGCTTTTATGCTATTTTTAAGACAGAAACAGGATTAACCCCCATTGAGTATTTAGAAAAAATATCAGAATGATCATTTATAAATAATGCTAGTCAAACATTAAAAAGATAACTTACAACTTACACCCGATAAAAATCAATTAAAACTTACATGATGAAAGATTAAAAAGAAAAACTACTATATATGATCCCATTAATATTAGGAATATCGATACCAGTCTTAAGTTTTATTTTAATTCTATTTAACTGGAATAAGAAAAATTACAGCAAATTTTTATTTGCCTATTATTTATTTACTGGCATTTTAAGTTTGGTTATTTATCACAATTTTTCTAATCCACAACCAGCAGGTCTTCTCATTTTTTATTTAAACTTTTCTCCCCTTTTATTGTTAAATGGTGTCTTCTTTTACTTTTATTTAATATCCAAATTAGAGAACAAAAACATATTAGAGAATAAGTGGAACTACCTTCATTTCATCCCTTCATTCGTCCAATTCATAAGTATCTCTAAATATTATTGGATGGACAAAGAAGAAAAGATGAAATATATTCTGATGTTGCATAAAAATCCGAATCTCATTTTTCGTTTACAGATTCCTGGTGTCTATTTGAATAAAATAGAATCCTTTTTAGCGAGACCCTTATTACTCTTCGTTTATTCTATGATAGGTATTTATTGGCTCATCAAAAAAAAGCCCTTGACAAACATGTCTTTTAATCCAAGAGAAACAACGGCCAAAAAGAACGAATTTAAATTTATTTGGATACTTGCCATCATCAATTGCTTATTTGCAATAGCCATGTTCTCCTCATTTTTATACAATTACCAAAATCCTAGCATTGAGACCTTAACATTTAAAATACTTAAATTCTCGCTCATAATTACTACATTTTTTCAAGTCGGCAGTTTACTATTTTCGCCGAACATCCTATATGGAATTATTACTTTGGATAAAAAACCATCAAAAATCAAGAATTCACTGGGCTTAAATGAAGAAGATATTCCGGAAGATTTAAAAAATATAAGTAATAAATTTCTTGAATACATTGAAAAAGAAGAACCCTATTTAAATCCAAATTTCAATAAATCTGAATTACTGATTGCCTTAAAAATTTCCCCTAAACAATTGAATGATATTTTTGAATTCGTCATACAACAAAGTTTCCCAGCTTATAAAAATACACTCAGAGTAAATTATGCCAAAAAAATCCTCAGTGAAGGTGCAGCTGACAAATTAACCATGGATGGAATCGGACTAAATGCTGGCTTTGCCTCTCGATCAAGTTTCTATGCCATCTTTAAAGCGGAAACAGGTTATACTCCGGTGGAGTTTGTTGAAAAATTGAGAGAATAGTTATTAGTTATTAGTTATTAGTTATTAGTTTTTAGTTTTTAGTTTTTAGTTATTAGGTATTAGTTTTTGGTGTTATACAGATTTTCTAATAACTAATACCTAATAACTAAAAACTAATAACTATTTTTGTTCTGTTCTAAAATTATACTTTTCCATGCTGCCATTAATTTCAGGAATTATATTGCTTTCTCTATCCCTGATTTTAGGGATTTACAATCGAAATAAATCGAACTATAGTAGGTACTTGCTCGCATTTTATTTGATAACAAGTTTCAAGATTATCGTCTACTTTATTCTATTTTCAGGTAGAGTCCACGGATATATCCCCTATTTTTATATCTATTTTGACCCCATTTTTTTCGTTCAAGGTGTATTTCTTTACTTTTATGTTAAGTCAAACTTAGACCAAGAAAATATCCTAAAAAACAAATTCAATTACCTACATTTTTTACCATTACTGCTCCCTTTCATTGGCAATTTTGGGTATTTTTGGTTAGATAATGCCGTAAAATTAAAATATATAGGCATTTTTGCCGATAACCCTAATAAACTATTTAGCCTAGAAATCCCAGGAGTATATTTTAACCAAATTGAATCCTACATTGCTCGATCTATTTCTTTATTTATCTATAGTAGCACCTGCATTATTCTACTAATCAGGAAAAAACCATTTCAACATTTAGATAGTAATCCCAAAGAAAAAAGAGCCATCAAGTACCAATTAATATACATTTGGATATTATGCATTATTCAAATTCTATGGGCGATTGCATTACTCGCTGTTTTTTTTCAATCATTCACTTTCGATAACTCGAATAGAACAAAGACTTTTGATTATACCATCTCTTTTCTAGAATTGAATATGTTTCTTCAAATAGTAAGTCTTTTGGTATTTCCCAATATTCTATACGGGCTAAAGCCCATCGAGAAAAAACAAGAACGCGTTAAATCTTGGTTGAATATCGATGAAGAAGATATTCCTCAAGAAATTAATCAACATGCAAAAATACTCTTTGATTACATTGAAAATGAAAAACCTTATTTAGACCCGAAGTTCAATAAAACCGATTTATCCATTCAACTAAAATTATCTCCAAAAGAAATAAATGATGTCTTTGATTTTGTTATCAAACAAACTTTTCCTTCATTTAAAAATACCTTGAGAGTCAATCACGCAAAAAAACTCTTATCCGAAGGTGGCGCAGAAAAACTAAGTATGGATGGTATTGGCTATAGTTCTGGATTCGCATCAAGATCCAGTTTTTATTCTATTTTCAAAGCAGAGACAGGCCAAACGCCCATTCAATACATTGAGTTATTAAAAGACAATAAATAATTAAATATTTATTTAATTATTTTACTTCACGCACCTAAATCCTGTGTGTTGTAAACCTGAATCTGGACTCGTTTTCATTCTAGCAGAATTGCGGTAGCTCGAACAATATCCATCGTTGCATAAAAATGACCCTCCACGCACTACTCGTTTAGGCATATCAGGTTCATCTGGATCAAAACTATCTTTAGGGCCTTTGGGATTCAATGCTGGACTTTTTTGATAATAATCGTTTCGATACCAGTCCGCACACCATTCCCAAACATTACCTGCCATGTCATACAATCCAAAACCATTGGGCGCATAATTTTTTACTGGAGAAGTGGTGCTTTTATATCCATCCAATGCTTGATCGTCGTAAGGAAAATTGCCTTGAAAACTATTGGTTTTATATGGTGCCACATTAACCGATTCGTTGCCCCATGGATAAATCGCATTTTTCAATTTTCCTCGTGCAGCCCATTCCCATTCCGCCTCAGTTGGTAAACGTTTCCCCGACCATTTAGCATAAGCATTGGCATCCTCCCAGGAGACATGAACTACCGGATGATTTTCTCTACCCATAATTGTGGACTGAGGTCCTTCAGGGTGTTGCCAATCTGCACCTCGAATAAATTGCCACCATTGAGAATAATCATTGAGATTCACTGGACCTTGGGTTGCAACAAAAACTAAAGAACTAGGAGCCAACAATGAATCTGCAGGCTTGGGTGTCCCAAAAGGTACTTGCTTTTTCATTTCTTCCCAATCGATCGATTTTTCAGCAGTCGTTTTGTAACCTGTGGATGTAACAAATTCCGCAAATTGCGCATTCGTCACTTCCGTCTCATCCATCCAAAAAGAAGAAACTGTCACTTGATGAACTGGAAATTCATCCGCTCGACCTTGCTTATCATGCGAGCCCATCAGGAAGGTTCCACCCGGTATTTGTTTCATTCCAGCGTTGACGTTCGAATTCTGAACCTTTCCCTTTACACTACTTTTAATGCCCTTCATTCGACTTGGCATGGGAACATGACAAACGGGAATCTTGCTTTGGGCAACCAAATTACAAGAGATAAAAAAGAACACAAAGAAATGTTTCATTGACGCAATTTAACAAATATTGTTCTTCCATGATTTTTTTTAAAAAAACAATGTATACGGTTTGTAGGAGCAAATTAATGGTCTGATTTTCGGGAAATTTGACCAAAAACACAAATGCTGTACATATTAGGAATCTTTAAACAATTAAGTTTGAATGCTGATTTACCTCAATTTGAGTTGAATTATGCTCCTTTTTATTCACGAGAATTGAGAGCTTAGACTTTCAATACTTTTTAATGATAGCATTTATGAAGAAATTTTTTCTGTTAGAGCGCACCCATAGTCTAGGCTCAAATCGTCATAAATACGCGAAAATTCTTTCGACACTTTTTCTTAGTTTATTTTTGTTGAATGCAACATTGGCCAACGAATATGTCGTGTTCAATAAAGTGGTATATTCCAGTTCATATACCAGTAGTAAAATAAACAACGTCCAAAATTTATCTGGATCTAACTTTAAATTCATTTCTTCAGCGGCAACCTTCACAGCCTCTACTTCTGGAGGTAACGTATCCGGAACTTTCGAATATTTCAATGCTTCTAATACCAAGGTTAGTATTGCAGGTGCCATCGAGGGAAAGACAAAAAATGGAGGAACAACGAGTTTTTTATTTGTTCCAACTTCTGGTACAACACGATATTTATTAGTCATCCCAGGGAAAGAATCTGATGCAGATTTTGTGACAGACGCCGATCCAGGCGTGGATAGTTCTCCGCCGGCCACCGATTTAAATTCATTAAAATCAACACAATCAGCAGCATCTACCACCACAACGAGTGCTTCTGTTGTTGTCAACATGGCTGACCCGTCTGCTGTGACGGAATCAAATAGTAATTATATTGTCTTTACATTGACATTCAGCACAAGTAGATCGGCAAGTAGTTCCACCGTAAGTTTTACTCCTACTCTTACGGACGTGAGTACCACAAGCGGTTCAGACTATAATTCAACATTTGAATATTCCACGACCAGTAGTACATCTGGATATTCCACTGTTTCAGGAGCCATTTCAGTGGCTTATACCACCAATACGATTTATTTGAGGGTTGCATTGAAAGATGATATTTTACCTGAAAGTGCAGAAACATTTATTTTAAAAACAGGGGCTTTTTCAGGTGCAGGAAATGGTGAATTATCCAATGGATCTACTGGGGCTAATGCCATTGGAACCATCAACGATGATGGGGATCCTTATCTTTGGACAGGCTCAACTTCTGCGGAATGGACTACAGCTGGGAACTGGAATTCCAATGCAGCTCCAAGTTCTACCACTGACGTCAAAGTGATTGCCGGTACATCACATGATCCAACTCTCAGCTCAAACGTTGCTGTCAAAAATTTAGAAGTAGGTTCTGGACTTACCTTAAATACAGGAGGTAATTCCATCACAGTTAATGGCAATTTAATTAACAATGGCGTTATTAATAGCACCAACTTAACGGGAAAAGTTTCCATGTCGGGCTCTTCCGCACAAACCATTACAGGTTATGGGTATATCGACAATTTAGAAATAAATAATTCATCAGGAGTTAGTATCAATTCAGACTCTACCATCATCAATAGGGCATTATTCCCTGTTGCAGGTGTGTTAACAACTAACGGCCGATTGGTTATGAACAGTACTTCAAGTGGTACTGCGGGAGTATTTCAAAAAACAGGAACTTGTACAACTTACTTGAGTGGTACGGTAAAATTGAGAAGATACATCGACCCCAATAACAATGCGACTTATCGTTTAATTGGAAATCCATTTAGCGACAATAATAAAACTTTTAGTTCTTTTTCTGGGCTACCCTTAACTTATGCTTACCAATACAACAATACCTATGCCACCCCAGATCCCAACAGTGCCAATGGTGATCCAGCTTGGTCGAAAGTAATTGGCTCGAATGTCTTTGACACAAATAAAGGAATCATCACCTACGTTAATGCGGGCACTCCATTTAGGATTGAAGCATCTGGCAATTTGAATCAATGTGATGTTGCTATTAATTTCAGTGCGTATTCCAATAGTGATGCAAATAAAGGATTTGTTTTATTATCCAATCCATACATGGCTTATTTGGATTTATCTCAAAACACCAGTCGAAGTAATCTCCAAAACGGTTTTTATATATGGGATACGGGGGCAGATGTAACAGATGCCAATTCTCAAAAAACAAAACAAAGCGGTTACAATGCCAAAGGTAAATATAAAACGGTTGTACCCGGGGGTTCTAATGATGCAACCATCATACCACCATTAGGCGCCTTTTTCGTCAAAGTGGGGGTTGGTGCTGGTTCACAAAATGGGTCTATCACGTTTAAAGAAACAGAAAAGTCGAACTCCAACAATGTGAATTACTATACTCCTTTTTCAAGCAAATCTGGATCAAAAAATCCTTCCATGCTAAAGACGGTTAGTAACAATCTTGTTCCCATTTATCAGCTAAAACTATCCAACAATGGAAAAGAAATAGATGATTTCAAATTAGTATTTAGAGACGAGGCAAGTAACAACTATGATAACTGGGATTTGACAAAGATGGCCAATTCAAACATCGATTTGTATTCCAAAATCCCAGAATCCAATTACAACTTCGCGGTAGATACCCGTTCAAAAACTTTTGATTCTTTTGAAATTCCCATTTACCTCAGCTCAAAGGTGAATATCGCTACGGAATCATTTGAGTTAAACTGGAATCAACAGTCGGAAATAGATGCTGAATTTCAATTAGAAGATTTGATCAGCCAAGAGAAAATTAAATTGAGCAATGGAAAAACCTATTCCTTTCAAGCAGGCAATTTCTCTTCCAGCTCCCCTCGATTTAAAATCATTGTTTTAAACAAAGGCTACAACGATTTCACTGATATCAATGTATTCCCGAATCCTATCGAAAGCCTAGTAAACATAGATGCCAAAGGGAATTTAGAGGGTACTTGTCAAGTAGAAATTTTTGATTCCAACGGTGTATTTGTTTTGTCCAAAGCACTTAATTTCTCCACAGATAAAATTCCAAACATCAATCTGGAAGAATTAAAAAGTGGCATATACTACATGAAGGCAAAAAATAATCAAACAGGCATTGTATACTCTAAAAAATTAATCAAAAAATGAAAAAACTAGTTTTCACACTCTTATTTTTTAGCCTTTGTTTAGGAGTATACGCTCAACCCAACTTTCCAACAGATCCACAAGGAGTTCCTGTAGACGGAGGATTAAGTATTTTACTAGGCGCTGGCATTGGTTATGGGGTTAAAAAAATAAACGATCACAGAAAAAGGAAATAGGTGACTTAAATGTACAGACTTCGAACATTTTTCAATGATTTTCCTAAAGAGGTGAAAGTTTTTTTGCTCCGCTGTCTCCTATTATTCATTGTTTTTCAAGCTTATTTTTTACTCATTGAATCCAATTATCGAATAATAAACAATCCGCTAACCAACAAAATTGCCTCATTATCAGCCAATGGATTAAATGTTATCCATCATACAAATGCATTTCGTATTACCCCTTTTTTCTATTCCACAAGAATCGAAGGAGAGCTGGAAAATCGACATGCAATTAGAATTTTATTTGAAAATAAATACATTCTGCACATCGCAGATTCTTGTAATGGATTAGAATTGATTGCACTCTACATTGGATTCATCATCGCAATGCCTTTTAAAGATGCGAAGAGAAAAGTCAAATACATTTTGTTAGGCTCCATCGTAATTTTTGCTGTCAATGTACTAAGATGCATTGGACTCGTGGAAGTACAAATGGTATTCCATCGATTATTCAAATTTGCGCACCATTATTTATTCAAAATGATCATTTACGGAACCATCTTTTTTATTTGGTTTTTATTTATGAAAAAAGTCAAATTGCAAGAATAATGTCACCTAATCATAAAAAATCAATCTTGTGGATCACAGGATTGATATTAATCATTACCATTTACACCCTTTTTTATTTATTCTTTGTAGAGAATAAAGAAATTGTAATGGTTCCAAGAAAAATTAGACATTTAATTAAATTTCTAACCACTTTTTCGGTTTATTTCATCGGCACTTATTTTCTCGGGAAATTTCACGTAAAATGGATGGGACAATTATGGCATTTCATACACATTTCACTGTTAGGAACATTGATTTTAGTAGGATTCTATGATTGGGCCATTCACCAAGTGTCCCAACACATAAAAGACCTATCAGTCGTTTTTCAAGAATTCCTTATTTCCCCTACCTTATATGTTGGAATGGGGATTATTAATAGATCAGGTAAGAGGTAAGAGGTAAGAGGTAAGACGTAAAAGGTAAGAGGTAAAAGGTAAAAGGTATTAGCCTGATGGCTGAGCGGAGCCGAAGCCTGAGGGCGGAAGAGGTAATAAGTATGTCGAATTAAGGAAAATAGTCTTAATTTTTCTTAATGCCTTAATGTTTAAAGACAAAAACATGGGCTTAACAAAACCGAAGCCAGAGGGCACAAGATGTAATAAAATCTTTGTGTCGTTGTGTTTAAAAAAGATCAAAACTACCCCTATCACAAGACTTGAACAAAACAGCAAAACATTAACCAAATATTGTTGGTTTACTTAATGTTGTGATAAAAGAAAAAGAGCCCATCAATATCGTTTGGTTTAAACGTGATCTGCGATTTACAGATCATGAGCCACTATTCAAGGCCTTGAATGAAAATATCCCCGTTTTACTCATCTACTTTTTTGAACCTTCATTGATCGACTATCCAGACAGCGATGTCCGACATTGGCGGTTTGTTCACGAATCTTTGGTGGAAATGCAAGGACGACTCGAGGATAGAAAGGGCACATTATACGTATTTCATCAAGAAGTTTTACCCGTTTTTGAGGCCTTATCTAACACGTATGCCATTCAACACATCTATTCTCACGAAGAAATCGGGAATGATTTAAGTTTTCAAAGAGACCGACAAATGATTCAATTTTGTCAAGAAAAAAACATTCTTTGGAAAGAAACTCCAACCAATGGCATCATTCGAAAACTGAAATCCAGAAATAATTGGCAGGCGCTTTGGGAAAAAACCATGAAAGAGCCACCTTTTCTACAAAGAGAAGACAATTGGAATTTAGTCCAAATTTCTGAAGAATTTTATCAACATTGGAAAGGCAAAGATTTGCCCAAAGAATTCAGTACAAGGAATAAAAATTTCCAAGAAGGGGGTGAATATTGGGCTTGGAAATACCTGGACACCTTTATTCAGGATAGACACGTAAATTACAGCAAGTCCATCAGCAAACCCGAGGCGAGCAGGCGAGCTTGTTCTAGAATCTCGCCCTACCTCAGTTTCGGAAATATTAGCATGCGCATGGTTTATACCTACACCATGAATCATTATCAACAAGCGAAAAATAAACGCGCATTGAGTAATTTCATTTCGCGCTTGCATTGGCATTGTCATTTCATCCAAAAATTTGAAGATGAATGCCAAATGGAATTTGAAAACATCAATAAAGCCTATAATCAAATCATCAAGGCGAAAAATGAAACCTATATTTTGGCTTGGGAACAAGGTAAAACGGGCTACCCTTTGGTAGATGCGTGCATGCGATGTCTGGTTCAAACAGGTTACATCAATTTTAGAATGAGAGCCCTTGTCGTTTCATTTTTTGTCTTTAATCTATGGCAAGATTGGCGGGATTTGAAACATTTTCTAGCCAGGCAATTTTTAGACTATGAGCCCGGCATTCATTATCCACAAATTCAAATGCAAGCGGGCGTAACTGGAATCAATACCATTCGAATTTATAATCCCATTAAAAATTCCTATGAACATGATACCGAAGGCGTTTTTATCAAAAAATGGGTGCCAGAATTAGCCCATTTACCTGCTAACTTATTGCATGAACCTTGGAAATTAAACGACTTGGAACAAGATTTATACCAAATTAAATTGGGCATCGATTACCCTTTCCCAATTGTCGACCTAGAAAAAAGTCGCAAAATAGCTTCCGATCAAGTTTGGGGATTAAAAAAAACACCATTGGCCAAAAAAGAAGGAAAGCGCATTTTAGGAAAACATGTAAATACCCCAAAGAAATGAGTGCATTTTTGATTTTCCCGCATCAATTATTTGAAGAAATATGTTCAATGGATCATACGGACACCTTCTATGTCATTGAATCCGACTTGTTTTTTAAGCAATATGCATTTCACAAACAAAAACTCCTCTTTCATCGGGCAAGCATGCAAGCCTTTGCTGAGCGACTAAGCGCGCAGGGAAAAACGGTGATATACATTGATTCTCAAGACAAAAGAGCCACCGAAATTGAGCTATTAAAATCCTTGAATGAATCAAAAATTACCTTATTTGATCCACATGATTATTTATTGGAACGCCGTATTCGCAGAACTTATCAAGGCACCATTCATTTTTTACCAAGTCCCAATTTTCTAAACACAGACACGAACCTGATTGGTCAAAGAACCCCCTTTTTTCAAACAGCATTTTATATTCAGCAAAGAAAAGATCGAGGAGTTTTACTGGAAGAAGAAAATAAACCTTTGGGTGGCCAGTGGACCTTTGATGCAGAAAATCGAAAAAAGATTCCAAAAAACACCCCAATTCCAGCTCCATTTCCTCACAAAAAGCCCAATAAATACATTCAGGAAGCAATCTCATACGTCGATGAATTTTTTCCGAATAATCCTGGATCAACTGATGTGCCATTTGAAGGCACTTATTATCCTTGTACTCACCAAGAGGCAGAGGAAGCTTTGGAACAATTTATACAAGAACGTTTGACTCTATTTGGCGATTATGAAGATGCCATGCAAGTCCAACAAAACACGCTTTTTCACAGCATTTTGAGTCCCATGTTAAACGTTGGTCTACTGAATCCTTCTCAATTGATTTCAAAAATCGAATCCGCAAACGTTCCCCTCAACAGTAAAGAAGGCTTTATTCGACAAATCATGGGCTGGAGGGAATTTGTGCAATTAGTGTACAAAAAAGTAGGTGTACAACAGAGAACTAAGAATTACTGGCAATTCCACAAAGGCATGCCAAGCGCATTTTATACCGCTGAAACAGGCATTGATCCTTTAGATATCACGATCAAAAAACTCTTACATTCTTCCTATAATCACCACATTGAGCGATTAATGGTCCTAGGAAATTTTATGTTGCTGTGTGAAATTCATCCAGATGCTGTTTACCAATGGTTCATGGAAATGTACATCGATGCGTATGATTGGGTAATGGTTCCCAATGTTTACGGAATGTCTCAATTCAGCGATGGAGGATTAATGACAACAAAACCTTACATCTGTGGCTCCAACTACCTATTAAAAATGAGCGATTTTCCGAAAGGGCCTTGGCAAAAAATTTGGGATGGTCTGTTTTGGCGATTTTTAGATAAACAAAGAGACACTTTTTCCAAAAATCCTAGATGGGCTATGTTAATCAGTACTTGGGACAAAATGCCTTTGGATAAAAAATCCGATCATCTAAAAAATGCCAACGAATATTTAGAAAAACTATTCAAAGATGTTTCTTCAGCTGATTCCAAAAAGAAAAAAAACTAGGAAATTCCTTGGTTAAATTATCCCAAATAAATGGATAAGGTTCTCTAACTCCCTCAAAATGAGCGTTAATTGGATGATCTCGAAAGATGCCATGGATGTTCAAATCGGCATATTCTCCATAATAAACCTGTAAATCAGGTATTTCATTGGCAAGATCCAAGATGAATTTCAGTGATTTCGAAGAAATGGGATGACGAAGAAAATGGGAAGGCTCCAGCACAAGAATTCGATTCCCTTTTTCTCCTGCATGAAACAAAGGATCTAGCGTGTAATGCGTATAAATAAAGGTAGGTAAATCGAGATTGATCGTTGGAAACGGAGTTTGCGGTGCTTCAAAAGTTAAATTCAATTTTTCACCATTTCTCAAAATCTCCGGAATGGGTAATTGAGGTAATTCTTCGTAATCAACATCCAAAAACGTACCCCATTGATTGCTTTCGGTATATTTATTGATATTTTCTTGATTGGCATAATACAATTTATTGCTAAAAGTACCAGCGCACCATTGCCAACTTAATGCATTACTTGCTAAATCGCTGTCTAATAAATAATAATATAGCCAAGCAGCGGGATCGGACCAATGGTATTTACCCACATTGCAACAAATAGATGCAATGTACATACGCAGGTGATTATGCAAATAGGCAGTTTGAGAAAAGGTAGCCAAATGCTCATCCAAGACCTTGATGCCAGTGTTAGAATGTAAAATGGCAGAAGGCAAACCTTGATGTAGCACATCATTCTGAGGATGTCGGATATCTTCAAAAATCCGATCTCCCATTTGAAACCAAGTTCGAGTATAAAATTCCCGCCATGCCAGTTCTTGAACGAACTTTTCCATATCAATAACTTCCAATCCACGCCCTTTTAAGCGATCCAATACAAATGGAATTGTGATAAAACCTCTTGATAAATAGGGAGATAAATAAGAAACAGCGCCGGATAAATAATTTCGAGTTTTGGCGTATTCTATCGGATCAAATTGATCTATTCTTGCATAAACTGCCTCAAGATTGCTTGGGAAATCCATTAGCGTTTACTGATTTTATTAAGGCTAATACTACGCTGTAAATTGCATTTAAACCGCTTGGAATCCGTTATTCGTTTCATTAAGTGTTTGGTAGCACGGCCAGACATTCTTTTTCTCCACATTTTAAAACTAGAATGTTTAGAATTCAAGCGCATGAACTCGATTACCTCTTTTTCCTTCAAACCAAATTGAAATTCAATGGCCTCAAAAGGTGTTCGATCTTCCCAAGCCATTTGAATGATTCGGTCGATGTCTTCTACGGAAAACTTACTTTGTTCTTCTACACTTTTCACTACAATAAACGATTTGATCCCAGTTGCGTTCCCATTTTTTTCTCCACAAAAAAGGTCTTTGGCAAACAGGACATGTTTTCGAAGGTAAATGTTGCTTCTTAACTCCCTTCATAAAAAATGAAATTGATTTTCAATGTAAGAGGTAAACCAAAAATGGATCGAAATGTTTTTGGTATAGAAAACAAGAATAGGAAGTTTGTACCTTTTTACTTTAATTAATTTTTTCTTTGTGTCTTTGTGTTAGAAAGTTTTAAACACAAAGACACAAAGAAATTTTACAATCGATAATTCACCCCAATCGTGCCAATGAAAAATTGGTCAGTAATGGTATAATTGGCAAAGGCTTTCGCTTGAAAATGCTTATCAATGTCATACGAAATTGACTCAGCGACGCCTGTCAAATTTCCATTGTCTAAATAATATCCTTGAGACAATAAATTCCATTTGTCTTTGTGATAATTCACATTAAAAGCACTAAACAAAGCCTTGAAATCACTATTCCTAGCAACACCATTCAATAAAAATACCCCTAAAGTTACTTTCCCTGAAACAGGATAGGATGTATTTAGCTCTTGGCCAAAAAGACTCGTTACTTTATAATCTTCCGAAACCTGCATGGCAGGAATATGTAATCCTAAACTTGCCTTAAATTTCTTGTTCAATAATTTGTAACGAGTAATTAACGCTATCGTATTAGGGGTCATACTCTTAATACGCATCGTATACATTAAATGGCCAGTTAATTTTTTATCAAGATTAGTACTTGCATTGATGATTAAATTAGGCTCTTTGGAAGTAAATGCTGGAACAAAAGAAAATCCACCAGAACTTAATTCAATACTGCCAGTTTGGGCGTTTAAAGTAATATTTAATGATAGTAAGATGATCGTGAATAATAATTTTTGCATTATGGGGTTTGATTTACTTAAAAGAAAATACAAATATATTCATTTTGATACAATAGGCTGTTTGCATTTGGTCGAAAATTTGTACCGTTCGTCTAAGTTGTCACAATCATCGTCCTTTAAGTAAATTAAATCCTTACTTTTAAGGAAATTTTCACAAAATGAATCAGAAAAGCAGAGTAATCAGCTTTAATATCATCTTTTGGAGTGCCTTGTTTTTTTACAAGTGGATTGGATTTGGTGCATTGACAGAAGAATATGTCAAACAATTTGTCTATTCCATTGTCAATATCCCTATTGCCTTTTTAACCGCCTACATTAGTTTTCATGTCGTTTTTGAGAAACATCATACTTCCAAAAATCAATTTAATTTATACTTAAACCTAATTGCTATTGGGCTAGTCGCTATTTTATTGAAACGACTTTTCAATCATTACTATTTTGAGCCAAATTATTTACAAATTCAATATGTTGGAGGCTTGATTACTTTGCCGAAAATTCTTTTTGAATTGGTCAGTTTGTATTTAATGGTTGGATTATATGGAATGTTCTATTTCTTAAACCATTGGTTCGATCAAAGACAACAATTGGAATTATTGAATAAAGAGAAAGTTAAAACGGAATTAGATGTCTTAAAATCTCAAGTTCATCCTCATTTTTTGTTCAATATGTTGAACAATATCTACGCTGGTGCCTTAGAAACTAGTCCAGAAACTGCCCAGCAAATTTTGCAATTATCCAATTTTATTGAATATAATTTATACCATGCACAAAAAGATTTTGTGCCAGTAGACGAAGAATTTGAATACCTCAAAAACTTCATTGGACTACATCAAATTCGTTTGGGAGATAAATTAAAGGTAAATATTGAAGTGCCTTCCAATGCCCATCGAGTGCAAATTCCACCGCTTTTGTTATTGCCTTTGATTGAAAACTGTGTCAAACACGGAGCAAATAATTCCATTCGTCCTGCTTGGATAGATATTCAAGTGCGAATCAAGGAAGATATCAAAGAAATATGCTTTGAAATTGCCAATAGCATGGAAGAACCTGTCTTTTCTGAAAATGGAGGTGTAGGTTTAAACAATATTCGGAAAAGATTACAATTGCATTATCCCGACAAACATTTACTAAATATTGTCGAAGAAAAAGGAATCTTTAAAGTGCTTTTAACCATAAAATATGATTAAATGTGTTGTCATAGATGATGAAGTCCCAGCAAGGAAACTAATCAGTTCCTTTCTTACTACTTTGCCTGATTTTGAGGTAATGGAATCATTCGACAATGCAAAGGATGGCTTTGTTTATTTACAACAAAATGAGGTAGATTTATTATTTTTAGATGTTCAAATGCCACGAATGACAGGTATTGAATTACTAAAATCGTTGAACAAAAAACCTTGTGTGATATTAACTACTGCTTTTAGAGATTATGCGGTGGAGGGATTTGACTTGGAAGTATTTGATTATTTGGTAAAACCTATCAGTCAAGATAGATTCTTAAAATCCATTTCAAGATATCTTCAATCAAAACCTGCTGCCATAGAACCTTTGGCGACAAATGACGTAGAAGAGAAAATTAGTTTAAAAGTAGGCAAAGAAATAAAACTTTTGGACCCACATTCTATTTACTTAATTGAAGGCTTAAAAGATTATATCAAGGTTCATACTGCCACAGGAATTTATGTTGTGTATGAACGAATGAGCACAATGGAGTCCATTTTACCCAAAAATATATTTAGTAGAATCCACAAATCTTACATCATTTCCAAGGATCACATCAGCCATCGAAGTCATAACCAATTGACCGTAGCTGGCCATAAAGTGCCCATAGGAAGAACCTATCGAAACGAATTCATTGAAAAAAATAAAAACGCACAACATGATCAAGAAATTTCAAGTTCGCATTAACAAAAAAACCCACACGATTGAGGCAGATGAAAACATGCCAATGTTATGGGTATTAAGAGATCTCCTTGGATTAGAAGGGACTAAATTTGGCTGCGGCGCTGGTGCTTGTGGCGCTTGTACCGTTCATTTAGATGGCAATGCCGTTCGTTCTTGTCAATTACCCATTTCTGCGGTAGCAAAACAAGAAATTACGACCATCGAAGGTTTGTCCGAAAAAGGAGATCATCCTGTTCAAAAAGCTTGGTTAGAAGTAGATGTTGCCCAATGTGGTTATTGCCAAACTGGACAAATCATGAGTGCGGCGGCTTTATTGAAAAGCAATCCAAAGCCGAGTGATGAAGATATCGAAAATTTCATGACGGGGAATATTTGTCGTTGTGGAACGTATACCAGAATTAAAAAAGCCATCCAACTAGCCTCTTCGAAATAACATGGAAAAGAACGATCAAAATTATAGCAGACGCTCCTTTTTAAAAGTTTCATCGCTTTCAGGAGGAGGATTAATGTTGGGAATTAGCTGGTTAGCCAATGCTAAAACAACTGTAACGGCATCGCATTTGCCTTTGGAACAAACCTGGCAAGAACTGAATGGTTTCATTAAAATCACTCCTGATAATATCATCAAAATTTTCAATCCAAATCCAGAATTTGGAACCAATGTCATGACTTCCTTGCCGATGATGGTTGCGGAAGAATTGGAAGTAGATTGGAATGCGGTGGTGGTAGAACAAGGCGATTACGATACTCCTCGCTTTAAAAGCCAATTTACAGGAGGAAGCAATGCCATGGGTCAAGCATGGATGCCGCTAAGAACGGCGGGAGCCACTGCGAGACAAATGCTTTTGCAAGCAGCAGCGAATCAATGGAATGTACCGATCGCAGAATTAAAAGCTTCTAAAGGACAAATCATTCATACGGCTTCCAATAAAACCCTTACTTATGGTGCTTTGGCAACAGCGGCATCAAAATTGCCCGTTCCAAGCAATGTGCCTTTAAAGAAAATGGGGGAATTTTCATTGATTGGAACTTCACAAAAAAACAAAATAGGGAACGACATTGTCATGGGTAAATCCATGTTCACGATGGATTACCAACACAAAGGAATGCTAATCGCGATGGTCATTCATCCGCCCGCATTTGGAATGGAATTGAAATCTTTTGATGCCACAGATGCCTTAAAAATGCCCGGAATCAAGAATGTCTTTTCCATAGATGTCTACAAAGAAGGCTATGAAAGAGCAGGATTCGATACCAGAGCATTTAATAAATTAATTGCAGTGGTTGGAAATTCTACCTGGGAGGTTTTAAACGCTCGTAAAAAAGTAAAAGCAGAGTGGGTTCTTAGTCAAACCAAAACAGAAACCGTAGCGGCTTGGGGAAGAAAACGAGAAGAGGTTGTACCTGGTGGATTAGAAAGTACCGAGCAACACCTAAAAATGATGAAGGAGATGCAGGCGAAAGAAGCAAAACTTCTTCGTAAAGATGGAAATCCAGAGGAGGCTTTCACGAAAGCAAAAAAAGTGCTAGAAAGAACCTATACGGCACCTTTTTTACCACATAATCCCATGGAGCCCATCAGTTGTTTTGCACATATCACCAACGAAAAGGCCTATTTTGTCGCTCCAATTCAGATTCCAGAAATGATGAAGCAAAACATCATGACTAACCTTGATTTGAAGGATGGGCAAATAGAAATGAAATTAGCTAGAATGGGCGGTGGTTTTGGAAGAAGAGCGTATGGGCATTATATCGTGGAGGCAGGACATATTTCCAAAAAAATGAATGCTCCGATTAAATTGATTTATACGCGTGAAGATGATTTAACCAATGGAATTTATCGCCCGTCTTACATGATTACCTATCGTGCTGCCATTGATGAGAATAACCAAGTGACAGCCATTCATGTAAAAGGAGGAGGTATTCCAGAAGGGGCCATTCATGAAAATCGTTTCCCAGCTGGGGCATTTGATAACTATTTGGCAGAAGGTTGGGCCATCCCTTCGAACATTACCATTGGAGCATTTAGAGCACCAGGGTCCAATTTCAATGCAAGTGCGGAACAATCCTTTTTGGATGAATTAGCCGAAACCATTGGCAAAGATCCCATCGATTACCGCATTGAATTATTGAAACGTGCCAAAGCTAATCCTGTTGGGAAAAGGAATGATTACAATGCTGACCGATACATCGGGGTATTGGAATTAGTCAAAGAAAAATCGGGTTGGGGAAAACCTGAAAACCAACATAAAAAGAGAGGTGTTTCAGCTTATTTTTGCCATAATTCGTATGCGGCGCAGGTGATCGATTTGCAGATGAAAAATGGGGAAGTTGTCGTTGATCAAGTAACTACAGCCTTAGATTGTGGATTTGTGGTAAATCCAGAAGGGGCGAAAAACATGGCCGAGGGAGCTGCAATAGATGGAATAGGAAATGCTTTATTTGGCGGATTGGTTTTTGAAAAAGGAAAACCAACCAAAGTGAATTTAGACACCTATAAAATGATTCGTCACCACGAAGCACCGAAAAACATTGCTGTTCATTTTGTGGAAAGTACGCAAAATCCAACAGGTTTAGGGGAGCCTCCATTCCCACCGGTATTTGCCGCTGTAGCCAATGCGCTTTATCGTGCGACAGGCAAAAGATACTATGATCAACCGTATTTAAAATCGGTTTAAGTGTAAATAGTTCCCACTCAGCAAAGCTGAGCGGGTGTGTTGATTTTCTTTTTGTGCGCTTGGTGTTTTCATTTAAACACCAAGTTCACAAAGGATTAAACAAAATATTTTTGACTTAATTGTGATTTATTTTCAGTTAAAAAAGTCAAAAAAGCATTCGCTACTGGCGATAACTTTTTGTTCTTATGCCAAATTAATTTCCATTTGGTAGAGATGGGTAAACCCTCTTTTTCAATGATTTTTAATGAGCCCATTTTGAGTTCATTTTTTATTCCAATGATGGGCATAATTGAATAACCCAAACCTGCCACAACTGCTTGTTTAACCGCTTCATTGGACGTTAATTCAATTTTTTTCAAGCCATCAACGCCCTGTTTTTTAAAATATGCCTCCATCACTTTTCTAGTGCCTGATCCATATTCTCTAAAAATCAATGGAAGCTCATTTTTAAAATCATGGTAATTAAACGTTGGATTCATCCGAGAAGTCTCATCATTTCCAACGAGGTATAAATCGTTATTCAATAGATCGATAAAATTAAAATTAGGGTTTTCTAAGGCATCAGAAACAAGACTAAAATCAACCTCATTATCCAATTGACTCTCTATGACTTTTTCTCTATTGGTCACATCTATGGTTATTTCTACGCCAGAATTTGTTCTTAAAAAATCGGTTAAAAAATAGGGCAAGACATATTTACCCGTTGAAACACAGGAAATTTTTAAACGGCCAACTAATTGATTCTTGAAGGCCATTGTTTTATAATTAATGGCATATACTTGATCTAAAATCCCTTTGGCGGAAATGGCTATTTCTTTACCAAAATCCGTCACATAAATCTTCTTTCCTATGATCTCTATCAGTGGAATATCGAATTGTGCTTGAAAGTTTTTAATCTGTATTGAAACTGCTGGCTGTGATAAATTCAACTCCTCTGCTGCCTTTGTAATACTCGCAGATTGCACCACTTTTAAAAAAATCTGCAATTGATTTAACGTATAATTCATAAATAATCGTTATGTATTTTATTGCAAAAATAAATAAAAATTATTCATTTTTAGGTATTTAATTTGCATTCAAATCGTCAAACTATGCCATCTATCGTAAAAAAACTATCCATATTTTCTCACTTTTGCGTATCGGGTATCCTTTTATTTTTCCTTTTTCAGAACTCAGATCCAGTCCAAGAAAAGCTTTACGTTTCCCTATTAATTTTTATCACTTTAAATCTACTTCGTCTTTTACAAAAAGAGAATGGAACCAACAGCAATGATCAATTTTGAACTATTATCCTTCAATCTTACCAATCCCACCTTATTATTTTTTTTGTTGGGAGTCTTTGCAAAATATGTAAAGAGCGATTTAGAAATTCCTGCACCGACAAAGAGCTTTATTTCATTGTATTTATTGTTTTCAATTGGGTTCAATGGAGGAAGCGAATTAGCAGTGACAGGCATCACAGCAGAAGTAATGATGAGCCTATTATTTGGCATGATATTAGCCCTTTTCATTCCACTTTACACATTTTTTATCCTAAAACGCAAAGTTTCATCCTCAGATGCGGGAGCCATTGCAGCTTCATACGGTTCAGTAAGTGCCGTTACATTTGTTTCAGCAGTGGCATTCTTGGAAATGAACCAGTTAAAAATGGGGGGTGAAATGGTAGCTGTCATGGCATCCATGGAATTTCCCGCCATCATCATGGGCGTAATTTTAATGAATATTTTTGCAGATAAAAACAAAGAAAAAAATGAATCAAAAATAGAATGGAAAAGTGCTCTAAAACATTCTCTTACAAACGGAAGTGTCTTAATGATTTTTGGAAGTCTTTTGATTGGTTTTGTTTCAGATTCGGCACAATCCATAGGAATCAAGCATTTTACTACGGATATTTTCAAAGGATTCTTAGCCATATTTTTATTGGATATGGGTATGTTAGCCGCGAGTAGGTTTAGCGCTTTCAAAAAACAAGGTTCATTTTTGCTCTTATTTGCTTTGATTATTCCTCTGTTGAATGGTGTTTCAGTGGCATTCATCTCTCAATTTGTTACAACAAATCTTGGCAATAGATTAATTTTTTCAATTTTGGCGGCAAGTGCATCCTACATCGCAGTTCCCGCAGCCATGAGAATTGTGGCTCCCAAAGCTGATCCTGGAATTTATATACCAATGGCCTTGGGTGTGACTTTTCCGCTGAATATCACTTTGGGATTTCCTTTATATTTTCAAATCATTCATGGATAAGCTATCCTATTTTGAAGGAAGAAAAATAGTTATTGCTACGATGCATCAAAAAGAGCTCGTTATTGGCCCAGCCCTTAATCAAGCACTAAATATGCCCTATTGTTTACCTGTCCAATTTAATACCGACCAATTAGGAACTTTTACAGGCGAAATAGAGCGGACTTTAAGTCCTTTGGATGCGGCCAGAAAAAAATGTGAAATAGCTCTTGAACTCTCTGACGCTGAATTTGCTATTGCTTCGGAGGGTTCATTCGGAGCACATCCTGATTTCTTTTTCTTACCCGCAGATGAAGAGTATCTTGTTTTAAAAGAGCGTAAAACAGATGTAGAAATCATCGTTAAATCTTGTAGTTTAAACACTAATTTTGGTACGTTCAATAAAAACTCTGAAGAAAAATTAGAAGATTTTTTAGATCGGGTTAAGTTTCCATCTCATGCCTTGATTGTTAAAAATGCAGCATGTCAACATTCATTTATCAAAAAAGGTATAAAGTCATTCTCGACCTTGCAAAAAGCAATTGACTCTTGCAATTCTCAATTTGGAGAATTTTATATCACAACAGATATGCGAGCTATGCATAACCCAACAAGAATGGAAGTAATTAGAGAATTGACCGAAAAATTAATAGATAAAATGCGGTGTTGCTGTCCACATTGTAAAAGACCTGGTTTTAGTATTTCTGAAGTAAAAAGAGGTTTGGAATGTTCGCAATGTTCCCGTCCAACCAAGTCAGTGAAAACCGCTATTTATACTTGTTCAGGATGTCAATACACAGAATTCGAAGACTATCCAGAGGCAAAAAAAGAAGAAGACCCAATGTATTGCGACTATTGTAACCCATAATCAACGATGATCACCACAGATATTCATTACATTAAAAAACAATTAGAAAATGGCGAGGTGGTAGGTATCCCCACTGAAACCGTTTATGGATTAGCAGCCAATATTTTCAATGATCAAGCTATTTCCAAAATTTTTTCAACGAAAAAAAGACCTCATACAAATCCATTGATTGTCCATGTAAAATCGTTGGAACAAGCCAGAAAATTAGTCAAGGATTTCCCTCCCACCGCGGAGCTATTAGCCAAACATTTTTGGCCTGGACCTTTAACGCTCATCTTACCCAAAGACAGTCAAATTTCTGATAACATCACAGCCAATCAATCAACCGTCGCGATTAGAATCCCCAACCATGCGGTGACCTTACAACTTTTAGATGTGTTGGATTTTCCTATTGCGGCTCCAAGTGCCAATCCATATAATCGAATAAGCCCTACCCGATCTTCTCATGTGGAAAACTATTTTCCAGAAATTGCTATTTTAGAAGGGGGTGAATGCGTGGCAGGTGTAGAATCTACCATCCTTTCCTTTGAGGGGGATGAAGCTGTATTGCTGAGACACGGAGCAATATCCATTGAGGAGATAGAAGCAGTGATCGGACGCATTTCAGATCGAACCTCATTTGATGCAACACACATCACTCCAGGAAGAAACAAAAAGCACTATTCACCCTTGTGTGACTTAGTTATTTCCTCTGAACCTTTGTTTATGTTAAGCGCAGTTCAACAAAAGAAAGTTGGAGTGCTTTGGTTTAATCGGATAAAAATTCATAGTCCAAAAGTAAAAATCAACAAAGTGCTTGCTCCTTCTGGTACATTTGAAGAGGCGGCTTCCAATATGTATGACTTTTTACATCAAATGGAAAATGAAGATGTAGAATTAATCATTGTTGAAAGACTTCCCGATCAAGGATTGGGGAGAACCCTCAATGACCGTTTTGAAAGAGCTTCAGCCAAATAAATTTATCAGAAAGGAAAATTAAATCTCTCTAGCTCCCAACCATTTGACCATAGCAGGATCACGATGATCAAAAAAACTGCTTTTTTGTTGATCCAAGGTTTGAATGATTGCCATTTCGGTTTCCGTCAAAGCAAAATCAAAAATCTCAAAATTTTCGATCATGCGAGATTTACTGACCGTTTTTGGAATAACCACAATGTCTCTTTGAACAAGCCAACGAAGAATGACTTGGGCAATCGACTTATGATGATTTTGAGCAATGTTAGACAAAAGAGAATTGGTAAAAATTTCGTTTTTCCCTTCAGCGAAAGGTGCCCAAGATTCTATTTGAATCGAGTTTTCTATTAAAAACTGTTGATTCCCTATTTGCTGATGAAAAGGATGTGTCTCTACTTGATTAACTGCCGGCACAATTTCTGTAAAATTCATTAAATCTACCACTCGATCTGGATGAAAATTGCTAACTCCAATGGCTTTTATCACACCTTCTTTATACAATTTTTCCATCGCCCTCCACTCGCCAAAAACATCTCCATACGGTTGATGAATCAAATATAAATCCAGATAATTCAATTGCAATTTTTTCAAAGATTTATCAAAAGCCTTCAAAGTACCTTCAAAACCCTCTCTTTGAATCCACAATTTGGTCGTAATGAACAAATCTTCTCTAGCAATTCCACAAGTCTTTAGGGCATTACCTACTGCCTCCTCATTTTGATAAGATGCAGCGGTATCAATCGAACGATAACCCACTTCAATGGCATCGCTTACACATTTTTCACATTCTTTCTCATCAGGTATTTGAAAAACGCCAAAACCTAAAATCGGCATTTCAATGCCATTGTTTAATGGTACTTTTTGCATGTTTTTTATTTTAATCGCGCTCAGCTGCGCTGAGTGCGTACTATTGGCTCAGCTGTGCTGAGCGTGAGTTAGTTTTTACGTAGCCAAAAGTTTAAGCAGATATTAAATTAAATACCTCTTGTCTGTATATTACCTCTATATTTTACAGCCTTCTCAATTACATCCAATCTTGCCTTTCGTGGGTCGGGTTTAGGTACTATTTTGCCATCCAATTCTATGTCAAGCATATCATTTGTTTGATTATTGTAAACTGGCCATTTTGGCAAACCTTCACCATTTGGATTACCTGTTTTTGCAAAATTTGCCCAATAAGCACACATGGTATTTGCAAGTTCTGTTTCTGCTGTAGTTGGTTCACCTTGTTGTCCCCAACGTGCATTCAAGGTATTGAATGCAAAGGAAATATCTGAACCATGCCCTGCACCATAAGGAGAGCGTTGCTGCGCTGAAGCTGGAACATATCCAAATTGAAATATAAAAGCTGGCGATCCTTTTGCTAATATCGACTTTGCTGCAAGACGAGCAGGTTCAGCCCACACCCAATCTGAATTAAATTTGGCAATAACTTCTTCGAATTTTTTACTTCCTTCTGGGTCATAGGCAGCTTTGGCTTCGTCTTCTAAATCACCAAATAAACCAAATAATTCTTCTTTTGATTTTGTGTTATTTACAAATTCTCTACCGTTTTCTGCACTGCAGTTTCCTAACATCATTGGTATTTTAGGGAAATTACCTGATAAATAAGCGATTTCAGCGGTTTGGGTAACAAGTTTTCCATCAAATATTGGACCCGAATAAATTTTGGGACCATTTACACCATTGGTTTCACGTCCTCCATCAATTATACTATCCGCAGGCATGGAACGAAGTTTTGATAAAACCAATGGGTCATTATCATCAATGCCTTTAGCTTTTGCAAAGTTTTTTCCAATTGTTTCAGCTGACACTTTATAAAATGTATCTGCATTTTCTTGATCAATAGGGCGACCCGTTAATACTCCATTTCTACCACCTCCTGAATGACTAATTACTTTATGAAAGAGTCCTTTAGCTGAAGGAATGCTTAGCAATGAATGTACTGAAACACCACCTGCAGAAAAACCGAATATTGTTACATTATTAGGGTCTCCACCAAATTCTGAAATATTTTTCTGTACCCATTGCAGGGCAGCAATTTGATCCATGTAAGCGTAATTACCTTTTAACTCTTCAGGATGATCCTTACTCAAAACAGGGTGGGCAAAAAAGCCTAAACGGCCTAATCTATAATTGATATTTACCAGTATTACACCATTCTTATTTAACGAATATCCGTAATTTTGAGGGCCAGAAGCACTACCTGCTACAAATCCTCCACCAAATATCCATACCATTACAGGTAATTTCGAACTCTTAGTGGCACTCGCTGGTTTCCAAACATTGAGAAAAAGACAATCTTCTGATGAGTTAGGATTCATCTTTGGAGCATTGGGTCCAAAACCTGCTTGAGCGCAATCCTTACATGGTTTTGTTGCATCTAATTCTCCACTCCAATTTTTTACAGGCTGAGGAGGTCTCCAACGAAACTCTCCAACTGGTGGAGCTGCATAAGGAATTCCTTTAAACACAATTGATTCGCCATCCACAATACCTCGAACAATACCATTTTTAGTATTAATAGTAGGGGCAATAGATGTTGTTTGTGCTTCAGATGAAAGAGCAATTAAGACTGCAAATCCGATTAATATTTTTTTCATAATTTTTGGTTTTGTATGTTAATTGAATCAACTACAAATTTAGACGTTAAACATTAATCAAAAATTCGTGATAACTCTACATATTTCGTTTTCATATAGTATGATCTATTTATTTAAAAAATCTAAAGTACATTTACTGTCAATTTTTTAATTGTTTACAAATGCTAGAAAGTCCATTTTCGAAACCCAAGTTACTTTTTATCAGCATTGCCTCTTCCTTATTTATATTGTACCCTGATATAACTTGGTTACCTTTTCAATTTGAAAACTTATTAGGTGTAAAATTGATTTTTCCAATTTTATCCTTTTCTCTAAAATTTATCTTTTTTATAATTCTACATTTTACTTTACTACGACTTAATTTATTTACCGTTGGCGAAACACTATTTCAAAAACGATTAATGCAAAGTTCCTTTATTACATTAGTTTTTTTTGGAATATATGGATCTATCGCTTTCTCATTGTTTGAAAAGGTTAGGCACTTTGGAAGCCTTGTGTTGTTTCAATTTTTTATGGTTTCTCTTTTATGTTCAATGCTAGGGTATATTTATAATCTGTATAATGAAAAAAGAAAAAAAGAATTGGTAATTGAGGAGCTAACCATTAAAAACCTGCAAAGTCAATATGATGCTTTAACTAACCAAATCAACCCACATTTCTTTTTTAATTCATTAAATGGACTTACTTCATTAATTAGAAAAGATAATGAAAAGGGAACTATCGACTATGTAAATAACCTTTCAGATGTGTTTAGGTATATTTTACAAAGTAATCAAAAGGGATTAATTACATTAGATGAAGAATTGAAATTTGTGGATTCGTTTAAATACATGATGGAGATTCGATTTGCAAAAAAATTAAAATACAATATCGCGATTAACAAAGCATTTCTAGAGTATAAGCTACCGGTGCTATCAATACTACCATTGCTAGATAATGTTGTTGTTCACAATACAATTGATTCTGACCATAAAATGTTAGTAGAGATTTCCATAAATGATGCCAATGAATTGGTGATTTCTAACCCAATACATGCCAAACTTTCTGAGCCAGTTACAAATGGTACAGGTCTAAAAAACCTTCAGGATCGCTTTTCATTATTGATGAATAAGTCCATAAGAATTATAAATGATGGGGTAAATTTTACTGTTTTTTTACCTTTAAAATAATTTAATATGAATGTTTTAATAGTTGAAGATGAAACTGCCGCATTCGAATCAATTATTCAATTATTAGATGAAATAGACCTTGATATTAGTGTTTTAGGGAACACTGAAAGCGTAAGTCAAACTGTTAATTGGTTGAAGAATAATCCTTCCCCAGACTTGATTTTTATGGATATTCACCTGTCGGATGGGTCAGCATTCTTAATTTTTGATTACATTCAGCTAGACGTTCCAATAATTTTCACAACAGCATTTGATGCATATGCGATAGAAGCATTTAAAGTAAATAGCATAGATTACCTCCTAAAACCACTTAAAAGTATTGATTTACAAAATGCAATTTTAAAATTCAAAAAGAGGACTTCAGCTGAAATACACACCTATTTAGACAATTTATTAACTTTTACTCAAACTAAGCATTTTAAAGAAAGGCTATTAATTCCCATAAAAGATACACTTTTGCCTATTGAGGTTTCCAAAATTTCTTATTTTTATACAAGTGATAAAACAACCACAATAAAGCTGGTAGATGGTAATACTTTACCATTTACCGGTACTTTAGATTACATCTTCTCGTCGCTAAATCCTAAAGACTTTTACAGAGCAAATAAACAATTTATTATTGCGCGCCTATCAGTTAAATGTATAACTATATGGTTTGATAGTAGATTATTAATTTCTATGAATACGGAAACGCCTGAGTCAATATATGTTAGTAAAAATAAAGCATCTGAATTTAAAAATTGGATTGTAAACGGATAGCATAATAATTAAGAATTCGCCTTTAAACGCTTTTTTTTCGTCTTTACTCCTAACTATAAAATACTTGATGTAAGATTTAAGATATTTGATTGTCCAATCGTATCTATAAATAATCACAATGAAAAACTTACACATGTATGATTCTTTGCGGATCAAAATTTCGCTTTTACTTGTTATCTTGTTTCAATCCGCTTTATTTTCTCAAAATTCTAATCAGGCGGCATTAATTGATGGTAAAAATCTTTATGTGACTTACTGCGCAAATTGTCATGGAAATTCAGCTCAAGGTGCAATTAAATCAGGGTTTGATATTTCTATAATCACGGAAAAAGGAGGAAAACAACCACCTAATTTAACGGATCAAGCATGGGATCATGGTTCATCAGATGCGGACATAATTAAGTTCATTAAAGAGGGAAACCCCGCCAATATGATGCCTTCGTTTCAAGGTAGTCTTTCCGATTCTCAAATCAAGAATGTTGTTGCTTATGTTCGTTCTCTTTCCGACAACAACAGGTCTTCTCAATTAAATTCTTCAGTAGCAGAAGTTCAAGCCAACCAAATTAATGGACTAGGTATTGAATTAAATGATTTTATTGAATTACCTATTACTGGAGACATGTCAACGGATCGCGTTTCAGGAGTTTTGGCTAGAGGTGGTGTATTGCGAGGTGAACCAGGAAACAACAATCACCTTTTTATTAATGACCTGACTGGACCACTTTACATCTATGATAAAAAATCAAAAGAATTAAAAACATATTTAAATTTAGATGGTTCTGCAGGTCACAACGGACTTTTTCCAAAATTCACTGCTGCGATGGGATATGCCGCAGGATTGGTGAATTTTGTTTTTGATCCTGAATATTCTAAAAATGGTATTTTTTATACTTTACATATGGAAAATGCTGTTGCTCAAGGTGAAACTGCGGGACCAAAGACAGGTATAGTTCCTGGTTTAAATTTAGATGGTTATAGTATAAGTTCTGCTTTATTGCCTCCGATGGCTCCTAATCCTCGTGGAGTTAGGGATATGGTAATTGTTGAATGGACAGACAAACAGTTGGGAAATACTACCTTTGAAGGTTCGGCAAGAGAGGTTTTAAGAATGCAATTACCTGGATTATTTCATCCCTTAAATGAAATGATATTTAATCCAACTGCAAAAAAAGGAGACCCAGAGTGGAGAGTGATGTATCTAGGGGTTGGTGATGCAGGAACAGGAGAAAGACCAGGACCAACTAGATTGTATGCTCAAAGATTAGATAATTACCAAGGTAAAATTCTAAGAATTATTCCCATGATTAGTGAACATACGAGAACAAGTACATTAAGCGAAAACGGAAGATATAGAATACCTAATGATAATCCTTTTATTTCTGTTCCAGGTGCAAAAAAAGAAATATGGACTTATGGAATGAGAAATCCCCACCGAATGACATGGTATATAGATCCATTAAAACCCAATAATCCAACTTTAATTGCGTTCAATATAGGTTTAGTGACTTTTGAAACTATTGACATAGTTAAAAAAGGTGCAAATTATGGATACCCCCTAAGAGAAGGTAGTCGAAGTATGTCAGAAAATAATGTCATGGGATCAATTCCTGCTGATGATATTTTACCTATAATGATTAATGATTCAGTTACAAATGGATCCATAAAGCCAACATACCCAGTTATACAATACCCTCACGCTCCAGGAGGAGGTGATGCAATTGCAAATGGTTTTATATATAGAGGGAAATTGATTCCGAAATTAAGAGACTGTTTAGTTTTCGGAGATATAACAACCGGAAGAGTTTGGTATTCTACAATTAAAGATGTTCTTGCCGCAGATGACAATGACCCTTCAACCGTCGCTCCAATTCACGAGTTGAATACCGGAATTAGACAAATATCGGAGGAAACATATAAACGACGTGGTGGATTAACAACTGGGCTTCCTGGTAGAGGTGCTGTGGCTGGTCCGGGAAGAGTTGATTTGCGTATCGCAGAAGATCACGAAGGTGAATTATATTTATTAACAAAAAGCGATGGAATGATTCGTCAAGCGATAAGTATTAAAAAATAATATTTTTAAGTATGCAAAAATTACGCTCAATCTTTGGAATCCTTGTGCTAAGCAGTTTTTCAGCTTTGGCACAAAAAAGTCCATTAATGATTCAAGACCAAGGAAATTTTACCGTTGGTGGAACGGTCATTAAAAATGCTGGTACTTATGATCCTGTGAAAAGAGGTCCCGAAGGACAAACTTTTCATGGAGATCATGCCTATATTACCTATCAAATTCCTGTAAAGGCGCGCAAATTACCTTTGGTTTTTTGGCACGGAATAGGGCAATTTTCTAAAACTTGGACAACAACACCAGATGGAAGAGAAGGCTTTAACAATCTATTTTTGAGAAAGCGTTTCAGTGTATATTTGATCGATCAACCCCGAAGAGGAAATGCAAGCAGAAGTACAGTGGAAGCAACCATTAAACCCATTCCAGATGAGCAAATGTGGTTTGGTACCTTTAGAGTAGGTACCGGAACTGACTATTTTCCTGGCGTACAATTCCCGAAAGATAAAGAAAGCTTGAACCAATATTTCCGACAAATGGCGCCGAGTTTAGGACCTATTGATGCAGAAGTGGTTACGTCAGCTACTTCCAAATTATTCGATAAAATTGGAAAAGGCGTTTTAGTAACCCATTCGCATTCGGGTGGATTTGGTTGGGCGAGTGCCGTAAAAAATGCCAACATCAAAGCCATTGCATCCTATGAGCCTGGTAGTGGATTTTTATTTCCAGAGGGAGAAGTTCCCGAGCCCATTGCTAGTTCATCGGGTCCGGTTAGTGCCATTGGAATCAAAAAAGAAGATTTTCTAAAGTTGACCAAAATTCCTATCATCATCTATTACGGTGATAATATTCCTGTCAATTACGATGCCAATAATCCAGGTGCTGATGGCTGGAGAGCCCGTTTGCGAATGGCCAGAAAATGGAGAGATGTGGTCAATCAATATGGTGGAGATGTGACGGTTATCCATCTTCCTGAAATCGGAATTAAAGGAAATACGCATTTCCCTTTTTCAGATTTAAATAATGAAAAAATTGCTGATTTATTGTACGAATTTTTAGCGAAAAAAGGATTAAATTAGTACGCGCTCAGCTTTGCCGAGTAAAATAGTTCCCACTCAGCAAAGCTGAGCGGGAGTATAGAAAAAAAGAACCTATGAACCGCAGATCCTTTTTACAATCAACAGCCATCGCAGGTAGTGGTTTCATGTTAAGTTTTTCTGTTTTTGCTAAAGGAAAAACAACATCCGCTCAAGCGGCAAATTCATTAACGGAGTTAAATGGATTTGTTAAAATCACTTCGGATAACATCATTCAAATCATGTCGCCCAACCCTGAGGGTGGGCAAGGGGTTAAAACCTCTATGCCCATGATTGTGGCAGAAGAATTGGATGTTGATTTTAAATCGGTTCAGGTCATACAGGCCGACTTGGATACCAAGCATTTTACTCGACAATTTATTGGAGGTAGCCAGGCCATCCACCAAGGTTGGCAATCGCTACGAAATGCAGGTGCCACAGCTCGACATTTACTTCGAGAAGCGGCAGCCAAACAATGGCAAGTTCCTGTGGAAGAAGTGAGTACCAAATTAGGCGTTTTGTACCATCAAAAATCTGGAAAATCTGCTAATTATGGCGAAATGGCCAATTTAGCAGCTACTTTACCTGTACCTACTAAGGTGGAATTAAAATCGGTGAAGGATTTTCAGATCATTGGAAAATCTCAAAAAAATGTTGATTTAAAAAAGATTATTACGGGTCAACCTTTGTTTGGAATAGATACCAAAAAACCAGGTATGCTCATGGCTATGATTGTGCATCCACCAGCGTTTGGACTCAAATTGAAATCGTTTCAGGCAGAGCCGATCAAAAAAATGAAAGGCATCAAAGATGCTTTTGCCATTAAAGTTTTCAACGAAAATTACGAAAAAACTTTTTTCGATACGACCTCCTTTAACGAAGTAATCGCTATCGTAGGCGATTCAACGTGGTCGGTTATGCAGGCCAAAAAAGCGGTAAAAGCTGAATGGGAACCCATTTCTTCCTATACCCAAAATAGAAATATGTTGGGCAGAAAATTGGTAGAAAATATTCCTGCTGGATTAGAAAATACAACGACACATCTTGCCCAAATGAAGGAAAGGATGAGTAAACCTGGTACGGTTCGTAGAAAAGATGGGGATATAGAATCTGCCTTTAAAAATGCAGCAAAAGTGATTGAAAGAACCTACAATGGGCCTTTTTTAGCACACAATTGCATGGAGCCTATGAATTTCTTTGCAGATGTGAAGGAAAACAAAATTGAATTAGCAGGGCCATTGCAAAAACCAGAATTTACAGAGCAGGCACTTTCTGCGAGATTAAATATTCCTGTTGAGAACATAGATATTAAAATGACGCGATTGGGTGGTGGCTTTGGAAGAAGATCCTACGCGCATTGGCTGATAGAAGCGGCTTTGATTTCTCAAAAATTAAAAGCACCTGTGAAATTATTGTATTCGAGAGAAGATGATATGACAGCCGGTATTTACCGTTCTACCTATATGGCAACGTATCGAGCTGCTCTGGATGCGAATAATCAGTTAATTGGTTTTCATGTAAAAGCGGGAGGTTTGCCCGAATCGCCATTATATCCCAATCGTTTCCCTGCAGGGGCTGTAGACAATTATTTGGCAGAAGATTGGACCATCGATAGCAATATTACGGTTGGGTCATACCGTGCCCCCCGTTCCAATTTTATGGCGGCGGCTGAGCAATCCTTTTTGGATGAAGTAGCTGAATTAGCTGGGAAAGACCCCATCGCCTTTCGTTTGGAACTATTGCAGCGAGCAAAAGAAAAGCCTGTAGGCAAGAACAATGAATATGAGGCAGATCGATACGCGAAAGTAATTGAATTGGCTAGAGAACAATCGAACTGGGAGCAAACGAAAAAGACGAAAAAATTGGGCTTTTCTGCCTATTTCTGTCACGATTCATACGCAGCCCATGTGATAGATTTAGAAATGAAAAACGGAGAACCTTCTATTCAAAAGGTTTATTGTGCCTTGGATTGTGGTATTGTCGTAAATCCCGCTGGAGCAATTAATTTAGCAGAAGGCGGAATTGTTGATGGAATAGGGGCGGCATTGTATGGAAAAATGACCTTTGAAAACGGAGTTCCACAAAGCAGCAATTTCCATAATTATCGAATGATTCGAATGAGTGAAGCTCCAAAGGAAATTGATGTCCAATTTGTCAAAAATGAAATCGACCCATCTGGCATGGGGGAACCCGCCTATCCACCTGTTTTTGGCGCTTTAGCCAATGCACTCTACCGAGCAACCGGCAAAAGACATTATGATCAACCGTTTGTGAAGGAGTAAAGAAACTTTGTGCCCTTTGTGTTATAAATTAAGTTTACCACAAAGAGCACAAAGAGTTTAATCTAATTCGCTACTCGACTTAAATGATCTAAACGAATGGTATTTCTTAATTGACTCGCCTTTTTGTTGGTCTCCGTCAAAATAGCATTTCCTTTGCGTTTGGCATTGCGCTCATCCTGATGCGTGTAATAATCCAATCTTGACTTATCAGGCAGAATCAATAAATAAGTATTGTTCGCATAACCATCAATGGCACGATAAACGATGTAATTGTATTTCAATCCAAGTGCTTTATCCTCCGCATTTGCTTTTTCAATCAAGCTTTCATACTCGTTTATCTTGTCAAAAGGCACTGTAAAAAGAACCACCTTTCGAAAATCATAATTCTCCAGTTTAAAATCGGGCTCAATGACGCTAATGTTTTTTACTTGAACCCAAGAAGAACGAGTGGTAGCCTGGGTTTGATTCGCTGTGGATTGAGCCACAAGATCCTTCAATTCAACACCAATTTTAGTGGTCAATTCCCCTCTATTACCAATGTATTCTCCAAAGTTTTTATCGCCTTTGATAAACACCATGCTGTAAGTACGCCCAGTTTCGGAAGTATGTGCAGAACGATTATACGTCGCTGGAGAAGCCTTCAACCACCAATTACGAATGGCAGGATAGTTTTTCTTGTAAATGTCAATGTCTGCCACTTTACTCTCATTTAGTAAGATAAATGTGCGTTCAGTGTCTTGTGCAACTAATTTCAGTCCAACAAGGGACAAAAAGATCAGGGTTAAAATTTGCTTTTTCATAAAAGGGAATGATTTAAATGATAAATTTTTCCCAATATTATGAAAAGCCAAAGGCCTTTAAACTATCAAATACCCCTTGTTTTGTCCATAATTCGGGGTATTTTGTCTTGATAAATCAAAATTTTGTTCCAATCAATTAATTTCAATCTACAATTGAATGGTATATTGCAAAACATTTTTTTAATTCATAGTTAATGGAAACATTTATCCAAAATGATTCAGTAGAATGGGAGATTTTAGAAGACAGAATCCGGAGAAAAATTCTTTCTCACGATCCCAATTTAATGCTGGTCAAAGTAGAATTTCAAAAAGGAACCACCCCATTTAGCCCAATGAGGGCAGACTTTATTCAATAATTAACTAATATCCCAGCATAAAATGACTCTTATAACTGTACAATCAACCATCAATGCTCCCATTTCAAAAGTATGGGAATGTTGGACTCAAGAAAATCACATCATCCATTGGAATTTCGCTAGTCCGGATTGGCATTGCCCAGAAGCAAAAAATAACTTACAAGTAGGTGGTGAATTTAATTATATCATGGCTGCCAAAGATGGGTCATTTAGCTTTGATTTTTGGGGAACTTACCAAAAAATCATCCAAGAAAAAACCTTAGCAATTGAATTGGGTGATCAGCGTAAAATGTTTGTTCATTTTGAAGAAACCAAGGAAGGAACCCTCATCACCGAAGAATTTGAACCTGAAAGCCAGAATCCCCCAGAAATGCAACAAATGGGCTGGCAAATGATTTTAGATAATTTTAAGGGGTATGTGGAGAAGTTATGATGTAAGAAGTATGAGGTAATAGGTAATAGGTAAGAGGTAATAGGTTTTTTTCTCTCCTCTCTTCTCTCTTCTACAATAATTTAAACTTCCAAAAAATATTTCTATGAAACTTTCTTTAAAGTCTCTTTTTCTTTTTTCGCTGCTAATTGTTCATTTTTCCAATGCACAAAATAGGAAATTTACCATGGTCGCTTTTGGCGATATGCCCTATCATGTGCCTGAAGATTACCCCAAGTTTGAGCGATTAATTGCTCAAATGAATAAAGAAAAACCAGATTTTATTGTACATGTTGGCGATTTCAAATCAGGCTCAAGCCTTTGTTCCAATGAATATTTTGAACGTATGCATACTTATTTCGAGACATTCGATTCTCCTTTGATTTATACTCCGGGAGATAATGAATGGACAGATTGTAATCGGAAAGCGGCTGGCGAATATGATCCTAATGAACGATTGGAAGTTTTACGTCAATTATTTTTTAATTCAGATAAAAGTTTTGGAAAGAAAAAAATGCCGCTATATGCTCAATCAAAGATGGTTGGATTTGAGAAATATGTAGAAAATAATGCTTGGACCAAGGAGGGAATCCAATTTGCGACTATTCACTTGGTGGGTTCTAATAACAATTATAAACAGCCAGATTCAGCGAATGAAGAATTTATTGAACGGGAAAAAGCTAATTTAGCCTGGTTAGAGCACATTTTCGATTTAGCAAAAGACAAAAAGGGACTAATGTTATTTACCCAAGCAGATATGTTTTACAAAGACATGAAGCCTAGTAAGGGGTTTGAAAAAATCGTAATTAAATTAACGGAATTAACTCAAAAATATGGCAAGCAAGTATTCCTGGTAAATGGTGATTCGCATCGATTCATCACGGACAAGCCCCTTTTGATCAATAATCAAAAAACTACCGTCATGAATTTCACAAGAATCAATGTTTTTGGAGATGCAGAAATGGCTGCAGTAAAAATCACTTTTGATCCAAAATCAAGCACCCTTTTTCAGGTAGAACAATTAATGATTGATTAAAACCGCTTTTGCATTATTTTCATACAAACTTCAGTGAGCATCTACATCCAGCTATAACGTCAAACCTATTACCTTTTACCTCTTACCTATTACCTATTATACCTCTTACCTCATACATCTTACATAATACCTCAATACCTCAGCCCCCAATAGGGATTTCGAAAACCTTTGATGGATTCTTTGATAAAATCAGCAATGATTTTATTATACTCGGCATCCGATATTTTCTTGCCTTTTATTTTCTTTAAATTTAATTCATTCGTCAATTTTTTCCATTCGATTTTATTTGCCACAATTGTCACATCGCCATCATTGATATCCAATTCTAAAATCAAACCGGGTAATCCAAAATATCTTTCTGGACCCGCTGGAACAGGAATGTCTTGAGCAAACCACGCCACAATCTTTTGCTTTTTTATGGTATCTTCTGTTACCGCTTTCATACAAACAAATCCAGCAACTTCTTTAATTTGATTCAAAATTTTCCATTTTGGACTACGTAATGTATCATCAACCACATAACTTTTGCCTAACATATCCACATAATCCGTAGAACGTTCAGTCTCAAAATTTTTGGTTAAAAATAGCGTCTCTTTTCTGCCTACCCAGCCTTCTTCTGGATTATCCTCACCGTAGGCATACAAACTTTGTTGTGGATTAAATGCCAAAGTCATATTTTGCTTCCATCCTTCATCTGTACTACCCCAAGTTAGTTTTATCCGATCTTTTTCTTCCGTACTTAAGTAAGTCAAGCGATTCATGATGTTGGCCCAAAAAGTTCTACGTTCGTAATATACCACACCTTCTTGCTTCAATTCCTGACAAAACGAGGAAAAAGAAATGAATAATAAAAGTCCAATTTTTTTCATTTTCTAATTTTTACGAATGGGCGAACTTAATCCACGCATATTATACGTATAACTCAACATAACATATTGAGATAAGGTCCGCGTTTTTTCAAAGCTCACAAAATTTTGAAAGGCCATTTGATTCACTCCTAAGTTCTTCCTAAATACATCATATACCGTCAATCGGATTTCTGATTTTTGTGCTTTTCCCACATATTTAAATACGGAAAGATTCAAAATTGGCATCTCCTGGTACAATCCTCTTGTTTTGTTTTCGAAAATTCGATAGTCGAAATTATAAGAGAAAAAGATGTTTTTCCCAAAATTAACATTCAATTCGGAACCCCAATTATCATTACGAATATTTTGATCCGGTAAGGCTGATTTCTCATAAGAAGAATGAGTTAAGCCAAAACTCGAATTAATATAAAGTTTTATCCAATCATTTGGGGTGAATGAAATCCGGGAAGAGATGTTTCCAGAATTCGTTTGTGTGTTGGTTAAAAGATCATTCAACATCAGTGGATTTTTAGCGCTTGTAAAATCAGCATTTATGCTCACCGTACTAATCGTTTTTTTCAATGGAAAACCAAATCCAAAATATCCATTATATGTTTCCCCACCAGTCAGATTCATTGGTTTGGTTATTATAATCCCCGTGGAACTAATGGTTTGATTATAAACGATTTGGTTGACATTATAGTTATAGGCCAAATTAGAATAAAAATGCATAAAATTAGCCGCATCAAATAAATTGAAACCAGCTGAAAGCGAATGACTTACACTCGGAAGCAAATTTGGATTTCCAACGCGCAAAAACAAGGGATTACTATTATCAACGATGGGCTGTAAATCTCTAATATTGGGTTCTGTGGCTGATTTGTCATAATTAAAAAACACATATCGATTATTTTTCAATTCTAAATCAGCGCTCAACCTCGGAATCCAAGCTAAGTAGGAAAGGTCAATATTGGCTAAATTAGTCCCTACTGCCGTTTTTCTGAAATCGCCTGATAAATTAAAATGTTGAGCAGCCAATCCTGCTGAAATATTAATCCCATCTTTGGAATAACGCAAACTAGATCCTAAACGATTATAGGTTAATCGATTGTCGTAAAAACGACTTAAACTGTCATTTCTCATGTTTTTAATTCCAATGACATTGTCAAATAGTTCTCGATTAACTTGATTGTTTTGAAGGCTGGTATTGAAAAATGATTCCCAAAAAAAGACTTTAGACAAAGGCTCTACAAAGAATAAACTCGATTTGACTTGTGATTTATTGGAAAAATTATTTGCCAACTGATCTATTGCTTGAATAGAATCGCGTAAGGTAGTCGCGTTCCATATTTTGTTTATTGACTTTTGACTAGCATTTCCATTCGAATTCAAATAATTATATCCCGCACTGGCTGAAAAACTACGACCTTTCTTGGCAAATTTATGTCTGAAAATCGCTGTATTTTGAGTCGTTAATGACTGCAATTCACTCCCATTTTGTAAAAATGAAGTCTGTGGGACAAGGTTATGTGGTACTATGCTATTTTGAAAAAGTAATTGTTGATAAATCCGATTCGTTTGGTCCGAATTTCCAAAAGTCAATTTCCCATTTCCAATCAAAATCAGTGTATTCAATGAGTCCAGGTTTTTTTCAAACCGTAAACTCATCCGATGATTGGCGGAAAATGACTTTTGATAGCTAGTATCTGCGGAATTTTGGGATTTATCTTGGAAGAAACGTTGTGTGGCAGAAATTTTATCAATGATTCTTTCAGACTGATTGAAATAGTAATTAGAGCTAAATTTTGACTTTTTCGTATCGTAATTATAATTGGCACCACCGGAATAATTTTTCGAAAAGCCATCTCTTCTGCCACCAATTGGAACTCCAAGTTGGTCGTCACCATCATCAAAAGTTAATAACCGCATAGTAGATGAAAATCCAAAATCTGCTTCATCTCCCCAACTGAACGATTGACTCCCTCTAAAGTCTTGATAATCATCAAATGACATACCCGATTGATTGGTGTTATTCGCTAATCCGATGAGAGAGACTTGGTTTTTGGCGTCAAATTTATTGTAGTTACCTTTTATTTCTCTTCGGTCTTCTGTGGCTATTCCAGCAGTAATCTTTCCAAATCCACCCTTTTTGTGACTTTCTTTTAACTCCAAATTGATGGTTTTTTCTTTTTTCCCATCATCGATACCCGTTACCTTGGCGGCCTCCGTTTTACCATTGAACACTTGTACTTTTTGAATAGCATCCGCACTAATATTTTTTGTGGCCAATTTAGGGTCTGAACCAAAAAAACTTCGTCCATCCACCGTTACTTTCTTTACCGTTTGACCTTGTGCCCTTATACTTCCATCAGCTTCAATTTCCATACCTGGTAATTTCCGTAACAAATCTTCTACTGTAGCCCCTGGAGGCACTTTAAAGGATCCAGCATTGTATTCAATCGTATCTCCTCGTATACTCAATGGTGCTTTGGCCGTTCGAACAACCACCTCAAATAACTCTTTTGAAATAGGCTTTAAGGTGATATTTCCTAAGTCTAGAAATGGTTCTTCTAAAGGTTTAATGTCCATTTGCAAGGGTAAATAACTTACATAAGAAACTTTTAAAATATAAGCTTGCCGCTTTACATTTTTAAACTCAAAATGGCCTTGCTCATTAGATCTACCATAATTTACCAAAGAAGAATCTTTCGGTTGCAATAACATCACTGTCGCTTGAGGAAGTGCTCGTCCGCTTGAATCAATTAATTTACCTTGTATTCCAAGTTTATTTTGACCCAAAGAAGAAAAGGCAATAAGAAATAATAAAGAAAAAATGGATTGAATTTTGATCATTTGGGTAATTTAAGTCGGCAAATAAACCACATAAATACGAAATCTCTTGGCAAATATTGTTAAACGGGCAAAAATCAGGATTAATCAAATACGTACATTTTCAATTCTAACTAAAAAAATAGTTAAAAATATTTTGTAACTAAAAATTTAGTTATACATTTGTCCCAACAAATCGGGAACAATGAAGAAATTAACACAAGCAGAAGAACAAATTATGCAGGTCATTTGGAGTCTACCAGAAGGGGGCTTTCTAAAAGACATCCTTGAAAATTTACCAGAACCCAAGGCACATTCCAACACAATCGCTACCCTCTTAAAAATCTTGGTGGAAAAAGACTTTGTAGGTATCTCAAATCCCAATAGAAACAACTTCTATTTCGCCAAAATCAGTAAAGAATCCTATTCTAGCCAAAGAATCTCAGGTCTAGCCGACTCCTTTTTTGATGGTTCATTGACCAATGTCGTATCATTTTTGGTTGATAAAAAACAAGTTTCCATCGAAGATTTAGAATTATTGATTAGTCAATTAAAAAATAAAGACCATGGCAAATAACCTACTTCTCGTCTATTTGGCAAAAAGCATTCTTTTGTCGGGAATTTTTTATGCCTATTATTTACTCGTACTGCGCAATAAACGCTTTCACACTTACAACCGCTTTTATTTGATTGTCAGTTTAGTCTTAAGTTGCTTTATTCCTTTTTTTAGCTTTACCTATTTTACAGAGAAAGAAACTATTACAACTACCACAGAAAAGGCGCTTTATCTTTTATCAACGGTGAATGTCAAAGCACAAGAAATGCCTTGGCTAGATCAATATGGCTTGGAACTTGCTCTAGCGATTTGCGGCAGCGTTTCTTTCCTTCTTTTGGGATACTTATTTTTTCAAATATACCGAGTGATACAATTGAAAAATAAGCATGAAGAAAAGTGGATCAATGGCATCGCTTTTATTGAAACAGAAGATGAAACCGCACCTTTTTCATTTCTCAACAATTTGTTTTGGAAGAAATCCATTGACATAAATACCGAAAATGGTCAAGCTATTTTCAAACATGAAATCACTCACATTGAACAAAAACATACCTACGACCGCCTTTTTTGTCAAATCATTTCAGCCATATTTTGGATGAATCCTTTCACTTGGATCATTCAAAATGAACTACAAAATATCCATGAATTCATCGCAGATGAAGAAGCCGTTGGTAACAACAATGTCGATTCTTTAGCCAAAATGATTTTGGAGTCCCAGTACGGAAATCATTTTTTAAACCCTATCCATTCCTTTTATTATTCATCCATTAAACGCAGAATTATTATGTTAACAACCTCAAAAACAGCTAAATATACCTACCTAAGAAAGGTATTGGCATTGCCCTTATTGGCAACACTTGCTATTGTATTTTCATTGAAAATTCAAGCTCAAGAACAAAAGAAAAAGACAAAAGAAGCACTTCAAATTGAAGTAGCGCAAGCGAAAAAAAATGAGCTTCAATCGAAAAAAAATGAACAAAAAGCGAAAACTCTCCAAGTCAAATCAAGTATAGAGGAATCTCGTTCGAAATTCGAACAAGAAAAAGCAAAATTCGAAGAAACTAAAGCTAAATTCGAACAAGAAAAGGCAAAATTTGATGCATTTCAAGCGAAACTAATCCCTCAAAAAAAATCTGCAGACATCGCTATCGCTTTCATTGACACAAGTGACATTGGCATAAAAAATGGACAAAATGGAAATGAAATTAGTGTTTACTCCAAAAATGCAAATGGAACTATGGCTCCAAGCACATCGGTAACCCTAGTAAAAACAGGTGGAATAGATAAAGTAAAGCCTTTACTTGTTGTAGATGGCGTCATCATGAAGGATTTAGAATTGAATAAAATTAATCCCAACAACATTGAATCCGTAAATATATTAAAGGGGGAGAATGCCCTAGCAAAATATCCACAAAACGGCGCAAATGGGGTTGTCGAAATAAAAACCAAGAAAAAATAAAGCCTATTTTTTAGTTTGAAAAATGATTGATTAGATTTTGTAATAGCCGATGATTTTCATCAGGCTATTGCCGTTTTACTGAATTTAGAATTAAGAATTTCATACGTCTTACCTTTTACCTCTTACCTTTTACCTCTTACCTTTTACCTCTTACCTTTTACCTCTTACCTTTTACCTTTTACCTCTTACCTCTTACCTCATTCACAGCCTCCCCACTTCTCTCCAAACATTCAATTCTTCCTTGAAACGATCTTTAATGATTTCCAGTTTCGTATCTATGCGCATCGTTGTTCGATCTTTCAAATTATAAGCCTTCCATTCAGGAGCATTTGCCGCAAAAGGTTTACCTGTTTTTGCAAAATTGGTCCATAATTCAGCAAAGTTGTGAGACGCAATGGCTTTTTCTGGTCGATTACCCCCAAAGAAACTAGGTTTATTGGCCGACTCATTATTGAACTTAAAAGAAATGTCCATCGCATGTGGAGTTCCCATGGCAAATTCCGTACCTGGAATTTTCACTTCTGATTTATAACCAAAATTGTACAAATAAACGGGCGCTCCCCCTTGCTTGGACTTTTTTTCAGCAATTTCAACAGAACCTAAACCCATCATAGCAATAGAAGAAATAGCAATATAAATCTCTCCTGCTGTTGCATCGGGCCTAGATTTTCGATACGTTTCAATGATTTTGCTTGTATTTGCGCCGTATGTGGGTGATAATTTATTTTGTAAAGCTTCAAAAGTATACGAAGCAAAATCGCTTTCTTTTCTCTCCCATGCGAAAAACGCATATTCATCTTCATTCCAGCCTACTAACAAAGGTTTATTTTTAGAAATATTTGGAGCAGATGGGTCAAAGGGATGCGATGGAAGTGCTTTTCCATCAACAACAGGACCAAAACCGCCAGCATTTCTTCGCATAATTCCCATTTCTTTATTTTTTTCTTGAAATGGTGCGACAAAAGGTAGTTTTGCCTGCATCGCTAATAAATAAGCAGCGGGGATATCCAATAATTTCCTCCAATTTTCTGGAGCAATATTGAACTCTTTTAATAAATGCAAAGTGTTTTCATGAGCAGTATCGGCATTCATCATTCGAACTCCTGGTCCACTTTCAATCGATGCTTTGTTAAAATAAGGTGCAGCAGATGGCATGGCATATAAACAAGAGGTTTTTGCGCCTCCTCCTGATTCACCCCAAATCATGACATTATTAGGATCCCCTCCAAATTGAGCAATATTTTGATTCACCCATTTTAAGCCTTCTACAATGTCCAACATACCATTATTCCCAGACCCCTCATAATCTGCTCCTGCAATTCGATCCAAATACAAAAAGCCCATTAATCCTAAACGATGATTCGTTTCTACCACCACCAAATCAAAATTACGTGCCAGATTAGCCCCATCTTGTCCAGCAGAACCTCCGGAACCAATGACAAAACCTCCTCCGTGATTATAAAACATTACCGGCCTTTTTTTATTGTCATTGGCGGGTGTCCAAACATTTAAAAATAAGCAATCCTCCGAAGGTGCAGGTTCATTTCTGCGAGGTGCTTGAATAGCTGGAGCGCCCAAATTTAGGGCATCGCGTACCCCAGACCAAGACTCCAAAGGAGCAGGTCTACGAAAACGACGTTCCCCAGAAACACTACCCGCGTAAGGAATACCCTTGAAAATATTAACACCATCCGTCCTTAGCCCCTTTATTTTACCATAACTGGTGTCAGCTATAACAAATTCTTCCATCAATGAATGACTTGATCTGTTACCTGCCTGAGCAGAAAAAGAACTTGTTACTAATCCCACCCCAGCCGTAGCCAAAGACATTTGTCCAATAAATTCACGTCGATTGATCATAATTGAAATGCTATTTCCTAAATTTAAATCAATTGAATATCCTAACTATCCTTATCGCTTACGGTAAAGTAATAATTTAACCATAAAAAATTATATTATATTTGTTTACTCTAATCATCCTATTTATATCACGCATGAAATCTCGTATCATTCCTATTATCCTTCTTTTATGTTTTATTGCTTTAGTCATTGAAATTTTGGTCCTAAAAGACCTCCCTATGGTTCGGATTGGCCATTTGAAATTTAATTTTGGTGGAACACAAGAAGGTCCAGGAAATTGGATTCCCTTTAAGACCATTATTCCATACCTTATGGGCGAAAAAGGCTTGCTCATTGGGGGAATCAATATCCTTGGGAATATCCTAATTCTCGTTCCCGTGGGATTCATGTTTCCCTTCGCTTTTCAACAATGCTCTTGGAAAAAATGTAGTTTACTTGCCCTTTTAATTTGCTGCTCCATCGAAGGAATACAAGTATTATTTCATGTAGGAATTTTTGATATTGATGATGTTATTTTAAATGTAATAGGTGTACTCTTCGGATTTTGGTTAGGAAAAACATTCCAACAATCCCGCTTTTTTAAATCCATTGTTTCTCCCAAAATGATGGGTAGTTTGATCATCGGTACCATCCTCTTTTTCGTCCTATTATTCATGTATGGACCAATTGGATTAGAAAAAGCCCCTGTCAGAGAACTTAGAACCATGAGCCCAGGGAAACAATCAACGAAACAATTACAAGAAGATCTTTGCAATGGAACTGGTGGAACCGGACAAATTATTAGCAAAGGACTTCATTTTTTTATGCTAAAATCTAATGAAGGCCGAACACAAAAAATCCTCGTAACTCCTTCGACAACAATCAAAACTAGTGCCGGACCTGCAAAAGAAGCTGATTTACAAATTGGCAATCGGGTGACCGTAGTAATTGATGAAACAGAAACAGCCCAATTGGTATTGGTATGCCAATAAATTGAATAAAGGTAAATATTTTCCTTTGTGAACTTGGTGTTTAAAAGAAGAGAGAAGAGAAAAAAGTTGAGAATATTGCCATTTATTGAGTTTTCCTAAGTAAATTTCTTTACTCTAAACCTAAAAAAATAATGAAGTACCTTGTAATAACCTTGCAAGTGCTAATATTCTGTGCTTATTCCTCAAAAGCAGAAGACTATAAAGCATCCCTCTTTGGAATAAAATCCAACGGAACTAACCTAAACACCCATGCTATCCAAAAAGCGATCGATTACATTCATGAAAAAGGAGGTGGCCGATTGGTTTTTTATGTAGGGAGGTACCTTACAGGGACGATACATCTAAAATCCAATGTAACCATTCACTTAGAAGAAGGTGCGATTTTAGTGGGTTCCACCAATATTTACGACTATAATTTAAACGAAAGATTCCCTTCTCTCATTGCAGCTAATAAAGTAGAAAACATCGCTATTACGGGAAAAGGTGTGATTGATGGACAAGGCAGAGAAGTGGCCTATCATGTGACGGATCAAGTCCAAAAAGGAATTCTAAAGGATGCGCTTGTCAATGACCGTTCAGCCTTGTGGCGCCCCAAAGGCATCTATTTTAGGGAATGTAACAATGTGAGCCTAACAGGAATCGTGGTGAAAAATGCCGCGGAATGGGTTATTGTTGCAGACCAATGTCAAAATCTGAAAATTGATAAAATCATTGTAGATAGCAAAGCTTTTTGGAACAACGATGGCATAGATATTGTCGATTGCAAAAATGTACTAATTTCCAATTCCTATATCGATTCAAGTGATGATGCCATTTGTTTCAAATCACATGACCCAACAAAACTATGTGAGAATGTAGAGGTGCGTAATTGTGTGGCCAAATCAAGCGCCAATGGCATTAAATTTGGAACCGTAACCTCTGGCGGGTACAAGAATTTCAAAATTATCAATAACAAAGTATATGATACTTATCGCTCTGCCATTACCATTGCTACGCCAGATGGAGGAGTGGTAGACAATATTTTGGTAGATAGTCTATATGCCTACAACACGGGAAACCCCATTTATTTGCGGATTGGCGCACGTTGGAACAAAGGAAGAACAGGCTCTATGAGCAATATTACCATCCAAAATATGTATTGTGAGGTGGCAGAAACCAAAGCGGATGCTGGACGAGAATATGAAGGGCCAATCGAAGATTTACCCAGAAATATTTCTCCAGCTAGTATCGTAGGACTCCCTGGACAAGCTATTTCAAACGTAACTTTGAAGAATATACAAATCGTATTTCCAGGAAATAGTAATCCCAATTATGCATTCAGAGGCATTCTCCCAGCCGATTTAGACAGTATTCCTGAAATGCCTTCGGCCTATCCAGAATTCTCACAATTCAAAGAGCTTCCCGCTTGGGCTTTTTATGTTCGTCATGCCAAAAATTTGACAATGGAAAATATTACGTTAACTGCTAAAGGAAAAGAATATCGACCAGCCATTGTGATGGATGATGTACATGGTGCCAGATTAAATAACCTGATTTACATCGAGCCCACTAAAAAGAAAAAGCAAGTGCATTTATACAAATCAACCGACATTCTTCAAAAGAAATAAATGAGAATCATCATGAATCATTATCAAAATATCAAATTCGTATTTTTCCTTTTGATTGGATTTTCCCTTTCCGCTAAGGACTATTTAGTCTTGGATTTTGGCGCTAAAAATGATGGTGTAACCATTAATACTCGTTCCATTCAAAAAGCCATTGATTTTGTCCATGAAAATGGAGGAGGCCGCTTGATTTTCCAAACGGGAACTTATGTAACTGGAAGTGTTTATTTGAAATCCAATGTCACTTTGCAATTGGACCAAGGCGCAACCATTTTAGGCTCAACCAACCCTTTTGATTATATCAAAGACAAAAAAATTGGATGGATGTCCATGATTTTTGCAGTCAACCAAGAAAATATTGGCATTACTGGAAAAGGCACTATTAATGGGAGAGGCTACATCACTGCCAATAACATGGTCAATTACATACATCGGGGCGTTTATACAGACATTTTAAAATTGGATCGCCCAAATGAGACCAATCGACCACAAAACATTTATTTCCGAGAATGTAAAAATATTACAATCACAGACATCACATTAAAAGACCCTGCCAGCTGGAACCAAACCTATGATCAATGTAAAAATTTGTATGTAGATCATATTTATGTAGATAGCAAAAGTTATTGGAACAATGATGGAATCGATGTGGTAGATTGCGATGAAGTAGTGATCAAAAATTCCTACTTTGATGCAGCAGATGATGTCATTTGTTTCAAATCACATTCGCCAGATTTTATTTGTCAAAACGTTGTGGTAGATAACTGCGTTGGCCGATCTAGCGCGAATGGACTAAAATTCGGAACCGTTTCCCGCGGGGGATTTAAAAATTTCAAAGTAACCAATTTAACCATTTTTGATACCTTCCGGTCTGCCATCACTTTTGCGGCTGTGGATGGAGCTGAAATTGAAAACATTGTAGTGGATGGTGTCCGATCCATCAATACTGGGAATGTTATTTTCCTGCGCATTGGTGATCGTTGGGGAAAAGGGAAAAAACCGTATATGAAAAATATCAGTATTTCGAATGTGTATGCTGAAGTCCCAGAAGGAAAACCAGATGCGGGCTATAACTACGAAGGGCCCGTAGAAGATTTGCCCAGAAACATTTCCCCTGCCAGTATTGTAGGTTTGGTAGAAAACAAAATTCAAAACGTTAGTTTAAAAAATATCCACATTGTATATCCTGGAAATGGAAATCCATTATATGCCAAAAGGGGTTTAACATCGGAAGAATTAGATAGTGTTCCTGAAATGCGAGATGTTTATCCAGAGTTTTCTCAATTCAAGGAGCTTCCAGCTTGGGGATTTTACATTCGCCACGCAGAAGGAATTACCTTTGAAAACGTCACATTTACAGCTAAACAAAAAGATTACCGACCAAGTATTGTCCTAGATGATGTGAACGGCGCTCATTTTTCAGGTATGCAAATAAATGAACCCGAAAGTAGCCGTAAAACTCAAATTTACCCTTATCATTCAAATAATGTCATTGTCAAATAAGACGTTTTGCAAACTAAGCTATATGAAAAGTATATTATTCTCAGGGTTTTTCGTTTTCCTGCTTCAATTATCCGCGATTGCTAAAGATTACGATGCCTCGATTTTTGGTATTAAATCAGACGGTATTACCTTAAATACCCAGTCGATTCAAAAAGCCATCGACCTAATTCAAGAAAAAGGAGGTGGTAAATTGATTTTTTCGGTAGGCAAATATTTAACAGGCAGCATTCAACTAAAATCGAATGTAAGCATCGAATTAAAAGAAGGAGCGGTATTAATTGGTACGTCAGCCATATATGATTATGTTGCTTTAAATGGCAATAAAGCATTGATTGTAGCGGATGGAGAAAAAAATGTAGGGATTTTTGGGAAAGGGTTTATCCAAGGACAAGGGGCAGCTGTATCAGAGCAATTGAAAATACAAATTCAGAAAGGCCACATAAAAGAAAATTTCGTTGAAGCGAGTCCCGCTTTGATCTCTTTTTCTAATTGTACAGAGGTTAAATTAGAAGGCATTCACCTTCAAAATGCTCGTGGAAAAGCTATAAATTTAAGCCATTGTACACAAATCAAGGTTCAAGAGATTTATATCAAAAATACATGGGAAAAAGACCTAAAAGGATTGGTTGGGACATCTTGCGAAAACCTACAATTAAAAAATTGTTATTTTGAAACCACGGGCTCGGCCTTAGATTTGGATGAGAAATCATCAAACATTTCCAAAGAAAATGTGAAAAATGCAACGGGAAAATTGCTTTAAGGATTAAAACACAAAGGCCGCAAAAAAACTTTGAGAACTTTGTGCTAAAAAATGAACCATCAATTCCGTTAGAACGCCTTTTTTTAAAAACTAATCCTTAAATTGAGGTTTTAATTTATTAATCAAAACAAAGACAATTTTTAACTATGAGAATGATCAAGTTTATTAAACCTCTTTTAATGCTTTCTACCGTTTTTGCGTTGGCATTATTTTCATTTAAATCATATCAATCTGAAAAACCTTTTGGCGGATTAGCGCTATACACCGTTCGCGATGCGATGACGAAGGAGGCGAGAGCAACTTTGGAAAAAGTAGCACAAGCTGGATATGTAAATATCGAATCAGCGGGCTATAACAGTGGTAAATTTTACAATTTATCACCTGCAGATTTTAAAGCTTTATTAGATGAAATGAAATTAACTCCTATTTCTGCTCACCAAGGAACGGTTAATTTCGACAATGTAGATCAACAAATTGCTGATTTGAAGGCAGTTGGTTTTAAATATTTTGTTATCCCTGTTCCTCCAATGGGTTTATTCACTTATGACAATGTCAATAAAAAAATGGCGATGAAAGGTGGCGCAAAAAATTTGGCAGAAATTTTAACCAAATTAGGAGAAAAGTGTCATGCTGCAGGCTTACAGCTTTTATATCATAACCATGATTTTGAATTTGCAAAAGATGCAGATGGCAATGTAATTATCGATTATTTACTAGAAAATTGCGATCCTAAATTGGTGAATTTTCAAATGGATTTATATTGGGTAACGAAAGCTGGTGCAGATCCAGTAGCCTATTTCAAACGTTATCCAGGTCGTTTCAAAATTTGGCATGTGAAAGATATGGATGCACAAGGCCGTTTTGCTCCAGTTGGAAATGGTAGTATCGATTTCAAACGCATTTTGGCAAACAAAAAGTTGTCTGGCATGAAATATTACTATGTTGAACAAGATGCTTGTTTCAATGAAACTCCATTAGAAGCGATTGTGATTAGTCACAAAGGACTTTCTAAAATTGGCTTCAAATAAGCAAAGAATTATTGTTGTAAACACAAAGGCTGCAGAGTTTTTCTCTTTGCGGCCTTTGTGTTTAATAACGCTACTAGATTCAGTAGCAGAAATACGAATATCATAAAAAAGCCAACACCAAACGCTCCCATTCCTCTTCTAAGCTAACCTTCGGCCGAGTTTTCTTTGCTCTTGCATACCAATAATCTGCATTCCAAAGATCTCCTTCTTTGCGATGCAAATAGGCATGCACCCAAGCGGAATCCTGGTCATTGAGTTGGTCAATAAGCGAATGCGCCTTGTCCCAATCGCCCTTGCCATCGTACCAAAGGCTTTTTAAAACAATAGAAAAGTTTTCATCAGGCTCTGATAGCGCCAAAAAATTCTTGCAATTTTCGTTCATCTAATTTTCCATTTGTTCTTACTCCACTACACAAATCAATGCCAAAAGGCTGCACGGCATCTATCGCCTGACGAACATTTTCTTTGTTCAATCCGCCTGCCAAAAATAAAGGAATCGATATACTTTCTCTAATTTTTCGACTCAAATCCCAATTATGTGTTCTACCCGTACCTCCCAATTCTTTGGTAGCCAGATTAGGATTCCCACTATCCAATAAAATAGCATCAACTTGTTCTGATATTTCAATCGCCTCTTGCACCGAAGCTTCGTCAATGACGTGGATTACTTGCACCAATTTCACATGTGGCAAAGCATCTCGAATTGCGGCATATTGTCTATCTTCCAAAGCGTCTACAATCTGAATCGTAGTAGTATGCACTTTTTTGTAATGGTCAATGATGTTTGCTGCCTCTGTTTCGCTCGTCAACAAAAAACTTGAAATGGGAGGCGGAACCGATTTTGCAATGGTAGATATCAAGGCATCGTCTATGATTCCTGGACCGCTTGGCATTTTTCCTACCAATCCAAGCGCAGCTGCACCGTATTGAACAGCCAAATTTGCCTCCTCAAGGCTACTGATACAACAAATTTTTACTCGAACGTTTGACATGTTAATTTTTTAGTAAAAATAAAAATATACTTATTTTTTCATTAGGGGCTTACTTGTTCTTGTTAAATAAAGTTCCTTAATATTCTCTCTTTATCTTCCATCTCTTTATTGCTTTTGTGATACAATTCAACAAAAACGATTTTATTTAATCCTACAAATTGGGCGTAAATCAACCGAAGGCCAGAATTGACCCCTTTCCCTTTCAGCGATTTACATGCTATTTTCTTTACCTTGATTACACATGTTTCCAAACCTAAATCACTAATTCGGAAACTAAATGGAGGTCTTTCGTCGGGTGAAACCTCTAACACACGCTTTATAACTGCCAAATCTTCGGGAATAGATCGGTATTTTTTCTGTAAGGCCTTTACATCCTTTTGAAACTCCGCTAATTCTTCGAATACCATCATTCCTCAGTATCCTCAGAATAGTTTCTTACAGAAAAAGGCGCTTCTCTATAAAATACAAGTTCATAATTAATCTCTTCTCCGTCCTTCGATGCTAACCAAGGCATATCCTTATGAGAATAATTACTAATGGCAGAAGCTGACCAATCACTCATTTGTTCAATCACTCGATCAATCGTTTCAGTTTCACTTGCTTTAAGCAACTTTAAATCTGCTTTCGCCAAAGGAAGGTAGCGGGTCTGTGGAAATCCCTGATAAACCGTTTTTACCCTTTGAAGCTGTTCGTTTTTTATCATTTGATTGATAACCGATTCCAGTTTTTGAGGAACAGGACCAAAAGGTAACTTACGATACCTAGCACCAGACAAATGCTCCTCGTACAATTCATAATAATTGAAATCCGAAAAATACAATAATTTGTATAAAACTGTCTCGCCTACATTTGGCTTCCCAGCACACTTTTCAAGAATATACAATAAGACATTTTTAAATTTAGGCAGGTACATATTGGGAACCTCTACACGCTCCTTTTCAGTCTTCTCTATCTTTTGCTCTTCTTCCAATTGTTCTACAATGAAATTATCTGACATAAAATCATCCAATGAAAATCCCAAAACAATAGACAATTGTTGTAATTCTAAAATATCAATTCCTCTATTTCCCAGTTCGATTTGAGCGATGGAAGATCTAGAAACCTCAACACTTTTTGATAACTCTTCTTGAGACAGGCCCTTTAATTTCCGTAGTTCAGAAATTCGCTGACCTATTTGCTCTTTAGACAAACTACTTTTCATAAAAATTTATTTCAACAACATGAAATACAAAATTAATAAAAAGTTTTAAATCAAAACATACACTTGTTGGAATATCAAACATTGATAAATTTCAATAGTCTGGTAGCTCAAAATCATCATCAGCTGACGATTTGTCTTTACTTGAAAATAGCGCACCTAATTTTTGAATGGCTTTACTAGAAATTACATTTAGAATGGTATTTAACACAAATATGCCAAATTTCGTTTTAGGATGTGCCAATTTAGGAACACCCGGAGGAAGTTTTTGGATTTTATTTACATAAGGACGAAAGAGTTTGTCATAGGAGTCAAAAGCCTTTTGGTGGTCTGAATGTTTGGAAAGCTCTCCGGCCAACAGATAGGCTCCGAGTACCGAAAGACTTACGCCCATTCCTGTTAAAGGAGAAGGACAAAACGCAGCATCGCCAACCATCGCACAACGACCTTTCGACCATCTGGGCGCAATCACCTGACTAATGGCATCAAAGTACATATCTGTATTGCTTTCCATGGCTGCCAAAACTCGCTTTGCTTCCCATCCTGCATCAGAAAACTTTTGTACCAAAATTTCTTTTTGTTCCGCCAAGCTTAGTTTTTCATAATCCTTTGGTTCTGAAAGAAACGAAAAAGAGGCCCTGGTTGTGCCCTCATTATCTGGACGCATCACAATTACCCGTGATTTAGTTGCATTATACCACCTAGCCCAGCGACTATCTGAATCGGCCCTTGAAATGGTAAAATAAGAAACATATAATCCAACAGGTCGCACGATTGGCTCATCTCCGAAAATCAAATTTCGGGTTCGTGAGCGTATTCCATCTGCACAAATGACCAAATCAAAATCCCTGGATTGTCCATGTTGAAAAGTCACTTTTACTCCTGAATCATGCTCTTCCAAAGCTGTAATTTGATTCCCAAAAAGGTATTCCACCTTGTCTTTGGTATGTTTATACAAAATCTTAACTAAATCTCCACGAAGAATTTCCAATTCGCTTGTTCCCAAGTTTGATTCCCCTTTGGGCAATGAAGCCTGCGTAACATTGTCACTATTCACAAATAGTACACCTAATTCGCCCGTATCCGCCGCCCGAATTTCATCTTCAATACCCATCAATTGAGCAATCCGTTGCGCAGCACCTTTAATGTCTACGTTTTGTCCACCCAATCGTAACGACTCGGCACGTTCCACGATGGTCGTTTGGAAACCATAGCGATCCAACCAAAAGGCTAGCGTAGGTCCAGCAATACTTGCGCCTGATATGAGTACTTTTTTGTTTGTCATTTGATGTGTTTAAATAGAAAGATAATCAGTTTTAAGGTCTGAGCCTAAGGCATAGTTTTAAAAAACACTATTTACTCCCGCAAACTCTTAAACTTCTCCACATCCAAAAACATAATGCCCCAAAGGTGACCATCCAAATCCTCTATGCTTCTCAAATACATAAAACTTTCGGAAAGTACCGGCACGGGTTCTGTGCCGCCCGCTTGTAAGCCATTTTCCATCATTTCGTTTACTTGCTGAATGCTCTCAACCGGCAAGGTATGTGACGGAGTTTGGAATGCCTTTGCATCTGCCAATGGTTTATCCAAATAGGACGTAAAAAACGATTTCGATTGCAACATCACATAAATAGCGTCCGACCAAACCAAGCATTTTTGGTCTTTGTCTGTGAACAATGGATTAATCGTAAATCCCAATGCCAAATAAAATTGCACGGATTTTTCTAAATCGTTGACGGGGAGATTGATAAATAGTTGTTTCATATTTTATCCCAAAACTACTCCTAATCGATCAAAATTCTCTTCATTTTTTTCGGTGACAAAATCTTTAAGAGAGGTAAACACTTTTTCCTCTTCAAAAATCATCTGAAAATGAACATCCGTTTGAACATCAGAAATACGAATAAACGTAATATCAATATCAAACACGGGGGCACTTACATGCCTTGCTTTAATGTTCTTTTCAGGCGTAATTTCTTTGAACACAATTTGATTATGATACTCTTTCCCGTTTTCGTCAATCATCATAAAATCCCATAAACCGCCTTCCTCAAATGCAAATTCAGTAAACCGATTGGTAAAACCGTGCGGGCCCCACCATTTGCAAAGCAATGCTGGATCTGAATAGGCCTCATAGACCTGCTGAATCGAATGATTGAACATTCGCTTGGATAAAACGGATTTCATTGTATTATTTTCCTAAAAATTCAACAATTAATTGAGAAATCAATGCTGGTTTTTCAGCAAACACATGGTGTGTGGTATTTGGTAAAATCGCCAATTGTGCACCAGGAATGGTGCGGTAAATGTGTAAACCATGCTCTAATTTTGTTACATCTTTATCGCCATAGACAACTAGAAATTTACTTTTAATTTTACTCAAATGATCATCAGAAATAACGGCTTTCGTAACCCACATATCTCTCAGTTGTATAAATGATTTTTGCCAGGTCGATTTGTTAGGAGACAATTTCAAAAATTCATCTAACCAATAATGTTTTAATCCTTCTGATATCGTTTCAGGCTTCCAAGTTTTCATATCAGCAAGGGCTCCGTCTGGATAACCATCTGTATCGCTATTGGCGCCGCTAACTACTACTTTCTTTACTTTATCAGGTCGGTCATAGGCTAATATATAGGCAGAATTTCCCCCATCACTCCAGCCCAGCACATATACACTATCCAATTTCAATTGGTCAATAAACGCTGCATAATAATTGGCATAAATTTGATAACTAATCGCATCAATTTGTTCCGACCTGCCTTGTCCTGGACTATCTAAGGCAATCACTCGATATTTTTTTGACAATGGCCCAATTACTTTTTTATAATCCTTAATAGAGCCAAATCCACCATGCAATAACAACAATGGCGTGCCTTTGCCATATTCCTCGTAATACACTTTAGCTCCTTTGATAGTGATGTATTTACCGTGATTGGAGCCATAAGGGATTTGCGCTAGACTAACAAAACTAGCTATTGAAAATAATGAAAGAAGTAAATATTTTTTCATACTATATAAATGGTTTAATTATAATTCAGCAAGATTTTCCAAATCATTTAAATCCTTTGCTCGTCCACTAATTTTTTTATTCCTACGTAAATCGTTTAAATGGATGATCTTCATTGGAATTTCTTCAAATACTGTCTCTAAAGCGTTTAAATTTATTTCTTCAAATGTAAAACCTGAAATTTCTTTTAAAATTTCTATGCATATTGGAGGTCGTCCGAAAGTGTAAACATTAATGTGGGATTGTTTTAAAAACGAATCCTCTGTCATATCAAAAATAGGCATTTGAAATTCTTCAAATGCACGAACCAGATTTTCATAATTGGTTTTTGAAACTTCAACAAAAATATCTAAATCTCCAATTGTTCTTGGGAATCCGTGATAAATAACAGAATACCCCCCAACCAACACATAATTGACTTTATTGTTATTCAAAGCCAATAAAAATTATTGAAAGTCTGGGTTAAAAATATTCCCCATGATTACATTTTTCGAGATGAAAAGATAGTTTTATCCATTTTAGGGGGGGACCCTAAAGGGTAATTGTAGGAAATGCTGTTTAAATAAGCAAAAACTTCGCCTTTCTCCACCGAATTCATTTTTTTATAATGAAGAACCTCCTTCTTTTGCTCGTAAATATTTCCAGATGTACTATAAGACCGATCTAATTTTGGCATAATCAAAAATAATCTTTAATGTGATACGATGCAATATATATTACCATTTACTATTCTTTCAATCCCAATGATTTTATATAGGCAGAAGGAGTTTCTCCAACAAGCTCTTTAAAGGCATCAATGAATTTAGACCTAGAAGCAAATCCTGCATTGCTTGAAATAGCTTCGATGGTAATTTTTTTAGAATCCCCCGATTTAATCATTTGAATCGCATAGTCAATCCGTATTTTTTTGCGCCAATCGCTAAATGGTAAGCCCAATTTGGTGTTGAAATAAAGCGACAAGGTCCTTTCTGAAATTTTTAAATCGAAGGCCATTTGGGCTAAGGAGAATTCCTTTTTTGTGAATGGCAGCGATTGTAAATAAACGGTTAATTCCTCTTCGATGTCTAAATCAAATGTCACATTTTTTCTTTTCTTTGGAAGAATGGATTTAAACTCGTTTAAAATATTTCCCTGTTCTGGAATAAAAGAAACGTTTCCGTACAAAATTTTAGGAAATAAAAACAACAATAAATTTTGCAGAAAAAAGCCTCCGCCTGCAACTCCAAAATAGTGTTTCTTTGACGTAAAAATTTGAGTATACCCATCACTTTGAAAGTCAAAATGTATGCCCACCACCGTCAACATGTGCAATATACTATTACTGGAAATGACCAATTGAATCGCACAAAGCAGGTAAATCCACCTTTTTAAAATCAAGTGATTGCTTGATAATGTCCCAAAAGAAGTGAGTCGATTTTTTGAAATGCGATTAAAATAAACCACTGAAAGGACACAATAGACGATTAGGTGCAAACACCGCGAAACTAGTATAAACTCAAAAGAAACAAAGTAAAAATCGAGCGTGTATTTTTCTGTCACATTGATAATCTCATGCGCAATGCTAGCCTTTTGATCAAAGGGGAGCAAGGTAAATGGAAGGCAATTAATGGCTATAAAAACAGCGGGAATTAGATGAAATAGGTCAACTCTTTCTAATTTGTTTTGATCCGTCACCGTTGTTTTTACGTAATAAAACAACAGTGGTCCCAAGAGATAAGAAAGCGGTAGCCAATGCACAAAACAAATTCCTTCCCAAAACGGATCTTTCGTGTAATGTAATCCGTAATAAATCAGTACAATCCAATTACAACACAAGAAAAAAAGGGCTAAAAACCCATTCGATCTATTTAATGAGCTGAAATAATAGATTAATAAAAAAGACGTAAATATTCCAAATAAGGGGAAAAAGATACCCATAGATTGTATGATAAGTTTAGAGTCCCAACAATTTGTTCCAGTTTGGCGACTTGGAACAAATTCAATGCCAATTTAATGGAATATTGAATAGCGTATGATGAATTTGCAAAAAAATTATTACACATTAAATTCAATTTTTTATGAAAAAAATCCTTCTTGCATTGCTTTTTATTTCAACATTAGCAAAGGCACAAACATCAAATCCAAGCTCAACAAATTTACCTACAGAAGGCTTTCTATCAGGTTACAGCCTTGAACAATCTCCAAATACGAATTTGGTTTTGCAGTCTGTAAAGGCACTAGAAGCATTAGATACAGAAAAATATAAATCATTTTATGCTTCAGATGCTAAATTTCATGATAACACGGAAGAAAAGAATTTGGAACAAAATATCGGTTTCATTACCGCTTTAAAATCCAATGGAATTTCAGTGAAATTTGAAAGAGTAGCTCCAATTTGGGAATACGTTCACCAAAGTAAAAACATGAACAATCCCAATAGGTACGTGATCTCCTATCAGCAGGCAATTATGGCAAAAGGTGACAAAAAAACCAAAGTTGTATTAATTGCTGTGGACCTAATGAAAGATGGAAAAATTAAAGAAGAATGGCTTTCTTATGATACAAAGGGTATTTTGGAGCTAATGAAATAGCATTCAGTTAAAAGATAAAAAAGCCACCTGTTAGTTACAAATGGCTTTTTTATCTTTTAATCATAATGAAAACGACATTTTACTATTTGAATCTCATCTTCCATAACTCTGTAAATCAATCGATGTTCCTCATCAATTCGTCTAGACCAGAAGCCAGCATAATTAAACCGCAAGGGTTCAGGTTTACCAATTCCTTCATACGAATTTCGTGAAATATCTTTCAGCAATTCATTGATGCGTTTCAGTTTTTGCTTATCATTTTTCTGCCAATAAAGATTATCCTCCCAGGAAAGTTCTGTAAACACAAATTTCATCAGTCAGCCAATTTTTTTATCAATTTTTTGCCTGATTTAATTTCCTTAATCGACTCATCTAATCTTTGCTGATTAATCCGAGAAGACATCTCATGTTGCGTATTTATTAGCGAATTGTATTCCTCTAATGAAATAACGACTACACCTGTATCTTTTCCACGATTGATAATGAGTGTTTCAAAACTTTGGGTTACCTGATCAAAATAATTTTTAATGTCTTTTCTAAAGTCAGACAAAGTAGTTGTTAACATTTTGTACAATTTTATGTACAAATTTATGTACAAATTTATGTATATAAATGGGTTTTTACAAACAATGATTATTTCCCCACTTTTTCAATAGGTCGGAAACGCAAAGCAGACCAAGTTTCATCAATAGCAATAGCAGTTACAGTAGTGATGCCAAATTCTTCTCCACTAACCCGTAATATATCTCGATTTATATCGGTATTGATTTTTGAGGTTCCCTTTGGATAAGCAAACCATAACACGGAGTCAAACTCTATATTGGATAAATCCGTTTGAAGAAAGCTCATAAATTCCTCTTTATTTGAAAGAAAAACCAAGGTGTTGGAACTTTTAGAGACATCAAAATGGGTGTTGAAGCCCATTTTGATGAATTCTTCTTCTATATTTTTAGGTGCATTCAGTACAATACCAGGTGCTTTAAATTTGAATTTTTTGATGGTGTCTTGCATAGTGGGCTTTTAATTTATTGACATATTTACTTGAATCTTCCACTCATTATTGATTTTATTAAAAAAATAAAGTCCATGCCCTTTAAAAATTATTTCATTGGAAGCATTATATCTACTGTAAAAAGCATCTAAGTAACAAGAAGTTTCAGTAAGCTTAACTAGTTTTAGAGAGTTCGTTTTAGAGTAAGAATATCCTGGTTGAAGCCACTTTTCTCGAACCAATTTTATCGTTTCCAAAAAACTAAACTTGTCTTTTAAAATAATGGGATTAGCCAATATCAGTGAAACTGGATAATGGAATTGATTCCCCAATTTCTCATAATCCGCCAATGTAAAGGCCTCCAAATACTCTTCCCATTTTTGAGTGAAAAATTCTTTAGACGGGAATTCGTCCAATTTTACGGGAGTTTTCATTTGATAAATTTTAGGTAAATTTAGTAAAAAAACAAGCAATCAATTGGAAGGAAATCATTTTACCCTATGACCATTTTCATAGCAATACCCATGAGGTTTTAGGCTTAGCTGAAGGCACCGTAAAATTAAAAATTGGTGGTCAACATGGAGTTGAATTAGTGGTAGAAACAGGTGATGTCATTATCATGCCTGCCGGTGTTGGACATTATTCCCTTTACAACTCATCACATTATCTGTTTATTGATGATATCCAAATGGGGTAGATTGGAACTTGAAACGTAGTTTAGAGGAGCATCCTTATATCCTACAAGAAATTGCAAATATTCCGATACCAAACACCGATCCAATATTTGGATGTAATGGGCCAATGTTTGATTATTGGAAATAAGGAATTCATATTTTCAGGGTTTTCATTTTTATTTCAAAGTAATTAACGCTTTCGAATAAGGTTTCAACAAAACAGGACCTACAAGTCCATATTCCTGAATTATCCCCCTGTCAGCGGCCGCTTTATTAAGTGACACCAACCGATTATTCAAGGTAGTTGCTACTCGAATTTCTATGCTATTTTTGCCCGCTTTTAGCGTTGCTCCTAAATCCGTTTCTGCTGATATTTGATCTACTGAAACGGATTTCCCGTTTACTTTTAAGGTAAAGGTGTCCACTACTTGCCCCAAACTCAACTTTGCTCCATGCTTTGCTGGATTCCAATCACTTGGCAATTCTAATTCATATGTATATGTACCTATCCCAGAAACATTCTTCAACTCCGCTATATCAGGCCAAGGCTTTAATCCATTTAAGGTTAAATCCATTTGCGACTTTTCGGTTGTCACACTTGCTGAACCCGTTCTTCCATAGGGATTAGCGGGCTTCCAATCTTCTATCCGTAACTTCCAAGTTCCAATTGTTAAGTCCTTTGCTTCCATGGATGCTGGTATTTGAGATATTACCTTCTTTCCATTACTCAAAATGCTTAAATACTTCCCTTTTTGACTAGCATAAATTGCCATTTGTCCATTTGATACGGGAATTACTCCTTCTGCTGTGGTTGAGAGGGTGTGTACCGCTTGACTAGGCAGTCCAAGTTGCTTAGGGTTTTGACTTATACCTATTAACATAGATTCGTCAACAGCCAAGTGTACATCGATCCATACTCGATTCCCTTTACGTTGATAATAAACAATTGGTTGTATTTCTCCCGACCATGCATTCATCAAAAAGGGTTGACCATAGCCCTCTAAACTAATTTTTGTGGATAATTCTTTCCCTATTTTTGTACCATAAGTTGGCCCCTTGGTACGCACTGCCTTTGGCTCCTCAAACATATTACCTGGAGTCCCTTGTAAGTTTTTATATTTCTCCTCTGTACTATAGCCTGGAGGTGGGATTTGATCATCTCCTTGATTATATAAAAAGTAATAATTGGTTCCAGTTTTAGGATCAAATCGGCGCATACTCATAAGACTTGAAGGTTTTTCTGGCTCCATGCTCGGATTTATTCCTATCGATTTTAAAAATCCAGGAACCTCTTTTTCAGTAGCAAGCGAATGTACCGATTGATGCTTCTTTAATTCCTCCAAAATTTGTTTCAATTTTTCATCTTCTGATGGCTTATTCCCAGGCGTACGACTAGGTAGAGGCCCAACAAGGATCACAGGAAGTCCACTTTTGGCATAGTTCAACATAATTTCAGCTACCTGAATAGGCAGCGTATTTTTTGCTGGATTATATACAGACCCCGATTGCAAATGTCCATTTAAAATAAATGCTTTGTAGGAAGGCCCTGCTTCATATAAGCGCTGATGACTTACATTTACTTGTGGCAAATACAACATGGAGGGGTTTAAATAATCCCAAGTATAGCCCTGTTCTTGCAGGCTTAAATCATTCCAAAAACGAATATTCCCTACGCCCGCTACAAATGGGGCCGGAAAGGAATAGTTTTGCATGTAAACAGCCACGTCTATTTTAGCGCGACCTTGCTTTAAAACCTGCTCGTTTCTAGCCATCCAAGTGTTAATCATCAAGGCATCCGCAGCCCAGATTGGGTTTCTTGGCCCCCAACTATTCGCAAAATTTCCTTCAGCAAAAGTATTGTAACCTGGCCAAACAGACTTCGGGTTAAAAGAATAAGGATAAACATGATAAACCCCTTTGCTTTGTCCACTCGCAAAATTTTTGTTTTGACGAACAAGAATGTCTTGAAACGTTTGAGCATAATTCAAAGAACGAGCAGCAGCAAGTTCATTCGAATACCAAGTATTTCCACTGATGTGATTTGCCGAAGCCATCGGACGGTAAACATCAATTTGATCCCCTGAAGATAATGTTTCATGCTCTGGACGATCTAGAAAATAGCTTACTTGTATTTGGTCTGGAATATTCACTGTTGGAACATCCTCCGGTTGAAGTCGAAGTGCCAAATTATACCCATGCGCCCAATCACTAAAAGGCTTTATTCGATTTTCTACAAACAAATTTGATCTTACTTGATTGTAATCCGCGCGAATTCGAACATCACTTTGATCAGAATAGGTATAATAATGCTTGATGTCCATTCCTCCTCCGCGAGGCCCCCAAACACGGTCAATTCCTGCGTCAATCAATATGGGTAAATGCGGCATAAGATCATACCCTACCTGAGTTTGAAAATCCAAAGCCATATTACTACTCCAAACATCACTCGGTGCACCGAAACCATCAATCGAGTGGGAATCAATAAAAATGTCTCCTGCATTTTGTTTCAAAAGTTCTTTGATACTTGTGGTCCAATAAGACTCATAACCTTGAATAAGCAAGCGCGTACCTTCCAAACTAAACACCTCAGGTTGTGGATCTACACCTACCATGCGTATAACAATGATGGTCCAATTTCCCTCTCCCGCAGGGGCAGTCCAAGTCAAATGTCCAGTAGTTGGTTTTCCAAAATACCCCTTCCCATTAGATGCCTTTACTTGGTCCCATAAATTAATTCGAGAAGATGCATCAATCGTTAACAATTTTGAATCCTTCAAAGGAATTTTATTGACACGATAGGCATGCACGGCTAAAAGAGTTCCTTTCCCAGGAAGCGAATCGGTGAAGATTTGACCTGCATTCAAAAGTGTATCTGATGCAGATAATGTTTTCCTAGCAAAATCATTTTTAATGGAAAAATTGCCAGGAATAGGTGCCCCCGTTTTGTATTTTAAACTGATTTTAATTCCCAATTCATTACCTTTTTTCAAAAGAGCTTCAATTTGCGTCAAAGTAGGTTCGCCACCTTGACCAATTTCTACCCCAGCAATTCCAGCCGCCTTTAATTCAACCAATTGCTTTTCTAATTCGGATATTTCAGCCGTTTCAGGTGGAAAATTCCAACGTACCCATGGTAAATCTTCTGCTTTTGGATGAGCAAAAGAAGATGTATTCAATGGAGTTACGGGATTTAACTTAGCATAAAAAGGGCTCCAGGTTTTTTGTTGGGCACTTGCTCCAAAAACAATAAAACCTAAAATTAATAGTAGGGAGATTTGTTTCATTTCATAATTGAATAGGTATGACACAAAACTATCAATTATTACCCCAAGCACAAGATATACAGTCAGTTAATCGATGAAATCCCAAGTTGTTGCGACAGCGAATAATAAAGATTAGAATTAAAATTCTGTTTCCTAATTTAATAGCGAGGTTGCAAGCTAAAGGCTTTTTTCTAATTTAGGAGTTTATATGAAATTGGATGAATAAGCTAGTTTCATTTTGAAAACGTATTATCGATGCCATTCAACAAACATTTACTTATTTTCTTCTTATTAATATTCCATTTAAGTGCATTTGGACAAGTAACTACCCAAGAGCTTTTTCCAAATGGAGATAATGAAATAACCCTCATTGTTGATATAAAAAAGGCCAAAGACGCTCGTGCTAGCGGTCTTTTAGGAAAATCATCCGATGTTTACTTGTGGGCAGGGGCAGGTTCAACCGAAACTGGTAGCGCTTTTCAATTTCAACCCATCGGACAAAACAATTTTGCTCTTCCCTTCGATAAGGGAAAAATGACCCCTTTGGGTAACGATGTTTGGTCCATCAAGATAAATCCAAGAAGCTATTTTTCTGTTCCCTCAGGGACACCCATTGTGAAGCTGGGACTTTTATTAAAAAGTGGTGATGGAAAAAGTCAAACTGAAGATTTCCAATTGAATCTATATACAGGCTCATTGGCTGTTAAATGGCTATCTCCTCCCAATAAATTCACATTGAGTGAGGCAGGACAAACGGTGAACATCCGAGCAGCATTTTCTACAAAAGCCTATGCAGAGTTAAAATTAGGGACGACTCTTATCTGGAGTCAAACTGCTACCGACTCCATCAATGTTTCTTACCAATTGGGTGCAGAGCAAGGCAGAGCAAATCAGTTTGTCCTTAGTTTAACAACAGCCAATGAAAAAATAAAGGATTCCGTTCAATTTTTGACGAAACCGCTTGTCGCCGTAAAAGATCGTCCTGCTGGTTTAAAAGATGGCATAAATTATATAGGTGATCGAGTTTTTTTATCCTTTTATGCTCCGCAAAAATCGTTTGTGTACGTCATTGGTGAATTTTCAGATTGGAAGGTCAATCCTGCCTATTTAATGAATCGAACTCCAGACGAAAATCGGTATTGGATAGATTTAGGAAGTTTCCCTGCGGGTCAAGAGATTGCTTATCAGTTTTCCATTGATGGAAATTTAAGCGTAGCGGATCCTTTGGCAGATAAGATTTTAGATCCCAACAACGATAATGATATCCCGAAGAAGACCTACCCTAATTTAAAAAAATACCCAGCTGGTGGGTCTGGAATTGTTTCGGTTTTTTCAACGGGACAAATCGAATATCCATGGAAAATTAAGAATTTTCTGCGGCCTACTTCTACCAATTTGACAATTTATGAATTACTCGTGCGTGACTTTGTAGAAGATAAACGCTACGTCACGGTGGCAGATTCTTTACCCTATTTGAAAAAATTGGGAATCAATGCGCTGGAATTAATGCCGGTGATGGAGTTTACAGGAAACGATTCTTGGGGCTATAATCCCATCTTTTATTTTGCCCCTGACAAAGCCTATGGAACCAAAAACGATTTAAAGTATCTCATTGACAAATGCCACGAAAACGGTATAGCCATTATTTTAGACATGGTTTTGAATCAGGCAGATGTAGAAAATCCCTATGTGAAAATGTATTGGGATGGAACTAAACCTACCGCCAATAGTCCTTTTTTTAATGTAACAGCCACACATCCTTACAGCGTTTTCTTTGATTTTAATCACGAAAGCCAACACACCCAATGGCTGGTCGATACCGTTTGTCAATATTGGCTCAATGAATATAAAGTTGATGGTTTTCGATTTGATTTATCCAAAGGTTTCACACAGAAAAATTCAGGCACAAATGTAGATTTATGGGGACAATATGATGCCAGCAGAATAAAGATTTGGAAAAGAATTTACAATAAAATTCGAAGCTACGATGCCGGTGCCTATGTGATCTTGGAGCATTTTGCGGATAATTCAGAAGAAAAAGAATTAGCCGAAACGGGAATGATGCTTTGGGCAAATGCAAAATTTGATATGACAAAAATCGTTCAGGCATATCCTACCAATTATGATTGGATTTCCTATAAAACAAGGGGCTTCAAGCAGCCTCATTTAATTAATTACATGGAAAGCCACGATGAAGAACGCCTCATGGTGGAAATAGCTAGTTCAGAAGCGAAAAAAGTGTTCAGCGAAAACGAGAAATTGGATCGAATGAAAATGGCAGCGGCATTATTTTTCATCATTCCTGGACCAAAGATGATTTGGCAATTTGGTGAATTAGGGTATAATATTTCCATCAATTCCAATGGGCGGACGGGCACAAAACCTACTTTTTGGAATTATTTACAAGATAAAGAACGAAATAAATTATTGGGAGTTTATCAACAATTTGCCCAATTGAGATTAAATAAATCCATCTTCCAAACCAGCGATTTTAAACTGGATGTTGGTAATTTAGTCAAACAAGTGATTTTAACAGAGGGGAATACTCAAGTTATTCTTATTGCCAATTCGGGGCTTGAAGCAAAAGCCTTTTCCTTGTCCTTCCCTGTGACAGGCAAATGGTATGATTATTTCACGGGGAAATCGTTTGATGTTAGTCAAAGCACTTTGCCTATCAACCTATTGAGCGGAGAATTTCACTTATTTGTGAATGAAGAATGGAATAATAAAAATTTAAATTTAGTTCCTTGGGATATTCCCAATTTCCAAGTTTTAGGAATAGAGAAGGAAAGCGTTTCGGCTTTAACTATCTATCCCAATCCTTCACGGGACGTCATTCATCTTTCTTGGGAGGCAGAACACCAACTGGCAGTTGGTGTTAAGATAATAGATTCTATGGGGCGAATCGTATTTGAGAAAGAAATATCACAGATTCCTAATGCAATCAATGATTATAAAATTTCTGATATTCATTCATTGAGTGCTGGAATCTATTTTATTCAAGTGGGAAAGGACATTCGAAAATTAGTGGTAGAATAATCTGAAAGGGAGAGCATTTTTCTGCCTTTCGCCAATTCATCCACTAATTTATCAAGCAATCAAACTTTTTTGTGAGCTCAAATGCTATTTCTATTTGATGAAATTACCAATTTTTGGTAATTTGAGAAAAAATATAACAAATATGGGACGCAATACATCCATTTCGCTTGGAGATTACTTTGAATCGTTTGTCGATAATTCTGTTGCAGAAGGTCGATATAAAAATGCTAGTGAAGTTATTCGTGCAGGTTTAAGACTATTAGAACTTGAAGAAAATAAAATTATTGCTTTAAAAATGGCCCTGAAAGAAGGTCTGGAAAGCGGAATCAATAAAGACTTTAATCCTAGTGATCACATAAAAATATTAAAAGGAACGAATTAATGATTTCAACTTATTACCTAACCCATAAAGCAACAGAAGACATTAGTTCGATTTGGTTTTACACAAAAAATACTTGGTCAGAAACCCAAGCTGACAAGTATTATCAAAGATTAATCTATGATTGTAGTAAAATAGCTCAAAACCAAAATTTAGGTAAAAAGTATGTTGATTTTCCAAACGAAATCTTCGGATTTGTTTCAAATAAACACATTATTTTTTACAGAAAATTGACTGATTCAGAAATTGAAATTATTAGATTTCTTCACGTAAGCATGGATATAAACACCAAAATTTACCAATTTTAAACAATCCGCAAAATTTTATCCATTTTTCTGCCTTTCGCTAGCTCGTCTACTAGTTTATCAAGCCACCTAATTTTTTTTGTAAGTTCGTTCTCAATTTCTTCTATACGATAACCACAAACCATCCCTGTAATCAGCTTTGCATTGTCATGAAGCCTAGCTTCAGCAAAAAAGGTTTCAAAAGTAGAACGCTCATAGATGTGCTTTTCTATTTCTACTGCGGTAAATCCTGTTAACCAAGAAATAACAAGGTCCAGTTCTTCTTTTGTTCTACCCTTTTTCTCCACTTTTGCTAGGTATAAAGGATACACCGTGCCAAAAAGCATCTTTTTGATTCGGTCATTTGAAGCACTATTTTCCATGGGGTATTTGAGTTTTGATCATTCAAAAATAAAGGATTTCAATTTATCAATTAACTGAACTTTATAAATCGTAAATTGCAGGGGGTAAGGGGTCGCATTACCCCTTAAAAAATGAAAATCAGTTTCACTAACTAGAAACTTATATTTCCAATCAATAATCTGATTTTTTTCAAGGATAAGAAAAGAGAAAAATCTTAATGATTCTTAATGCCTTAATGTTTTAAACTTTTGCGCCTTTGTGTTAACACAAAGACACGGTGTTTTGTTTTTCTTCAAGGAGTAATTGAACTATAAGTTCCATTCATAATACACACTCAGCACAGTTGTGCGCGTTGTATCTTCTCTTTCCCCTCTTCCTAAAATTTTATCAATTAACTGAACTTTATAAATCGTAAATTGCAGGGGGTAAGGGGACGCATTACCCCTTAAAAAAAGAAAATCAGAATCACTAACAGAAAACTTATATTTCCAATCAATAATCTGATTTTTTTCAAGGATAAGAAAAGAGAAAAATCTTAATGATTCTTAATGGCTTAATGTTTAAAAGAAGAGCGAAGAGAGGAAAGAGAAGAGAGAAAAATCTTAATGGATTCTTAATGACTTAATGTTTAAAAACTTGGTGAAAACTTTGTGTTAACACAAAGACACGGTGTTTTGTTTTTCTTCAAGGAGTAATTAAACTATAAGTTCCATTCATAATACACACTCAGCACAGCTGTGTGCATTTACTTCTCTCTTCCTATAACTGAACTCTTAAAACCCTTAAATTGACCGTTTACGAAGTTTTAACTAATTATTCTTAAATAATTGAATCGTGTAATCTAGTAATTCTTTTCCACCTATTTCACCATGACCAGGAATCACTAATTTAACACTAGGATATTGTTGTTTCACTTTCTCCACGGTATTCGACCATGCACCGATATTTGCATCCCCTAAATAACCTTTTGTAGCATCTAACTCTTTGATTAAACAACCTCCAAATAAAATATTTTCATTGGGAAAATATCCAACAACATTGTCTTTAGTATGCCCTTCTCCAAAGTATTTTACCAGTACATGCGTTTTTCCCAATGTCAAACGAAGGGAATCTTTAAATCCATTTTGAGGAGAAATAACTTGTGCCGTTTGGGATAATTCGATGGTTTTAATATTCCCAAAAGAAGGAATTTTTTGTTCATGAAAAGAAGCTAAACCTCCTAGACAATCCTCATGAAAGTGAGTAGGAACGATTGCGTTTATTTTACAATGGAGCTTTTCTTTTATGAATTTGATTAAATCTGATGCACATTTATTATTGGTAGGAGTATCAAATACAATCACTTCATTGCTATTTCTAACAATCATTCCATTACAGGAAACTTTGCCAAAATCATTGGTTTGAAGGAATGATTTGTGTACAAAGGCATTTGAGGAAATTTGAATAATCACCAAATCTTCTGAATGATAAACTTCCCTGGCCTTAAATGCTTTGGCATTCAATGGCCTTTGGGAATATAACATTCCAGAGAGTAAAATGGCGAAAACAAATAAGATGTATTTCATAGTTGATCTTGGAACAATTGGTTGAATTTCAAATTTTACTTTACAGATTAGCCTTCTGCAGAGGATTCAAAACCCAATTTAATCGTTCGATCGATCATTTAATATTTTTCTTTGGATTTTTCGGATGGCCGACTCAATGGATTTTTCAGGTTCTATGATATTATATTCTCCCCAAAAATCTGGGTCAGCTAAACTGAAGACTTTATCTGAAATAATGACATTAGAATTCAATTTTTGTACACTTTGATTCTCTTTGATATCCAATTTTTTCCAATCCGTGGCCGCCATTTCGAACGTGGTGCTGTAAACCGTATTGAATATTCTTTTGTCCCAATTTAATTTAAAGGTCAAATCCCCTCGAGAATAGGCAAAAATCCATTTCCCATTTTGTTGTCGGTAATTAATTTGATAACGTACTTCTGTTGGATAAACATTCACACCAACGGGTTTTTTGTTGATAAATTGAAGTCCTGCTTTGTTTTTATCTTCTAGATTTAGTTGAAAGGTCGCGCTTATAATTGCCAGACTTTTCGCATCAATATACAATTGGCCATAGTAAAGCGCATTTTCGTTGGTAGGTTTTTGTTTGAAAGCTAAAACTAATACTTGGTTGCCATTAATTTGGGTAATATCCTCTAACGTAAAATCATACAATTCGAAAGCATTATCTGAAAATATAAAACTGGGATATTTAATTAAATCAACGTATAAGGCCGCAAAAGGTCCTCCTTGCAATTTAAAATTGACAGTATCTAATTTGGCATAATCCGTATTTTTTCGACCCTTATAAAGATTAACTTGGTCTTGTGAACTTACTGAAAAAGGCTGTTTTTGGATATTAACAATGGATTCAGAAAGGGACACATAGGTGCGTCGTTTTCGAATAGTTTCCCGATAAAAACCCGTCATTTGAATGGGATCGTTTCCATAATTCTGTAATCGATTATTTAATACCCCTGAAAATATATTTTTTGCATCGGTCATTTTTACGACCACTTCTTCGAGCAAAATATTACTAGGCTCCAAATAGATCACATTTTTTTCTGGCAGTAAGTCTTTAATCGGAACAACCTTATTTTTATAGCCTAAAAATGAAATCATAAGGCTTGCATTCTGATTTTCTATAGGAACTTTTATGGAAAATTTTCCTTCACTGTTGCTAATGGTCGAAATGCTTGTTCCAGAAACAGATATGCTTGAAAAGCTTAACTCATTCTTTGTTTTACTATCCAAAATAGATCCTTTGAATTGTTTGAACGAACTAGAATCCACCTTGTTATAGGCTAAAAAACGGGCTTCTGATCGCATTTGAACTAGAATGATGAAGAATAATCCAAATATTCCTCGAACATAAACGGGTAGGTTATTTTTCATATTTTAGAACGTTTAAGTGAATCTAAATGATAACGTGCAAATACCATTAAATTATATGCTTGAAGATCACTAAATTTTTTACATCGATTGTCCAAAAGTAAGTAAATTATTATCTGGGTCGAGGAGAGAGAATTCTTTTTGTCCCCAAGGTTTCTCTTCCAAATGTCCATTTGGATGGATAGCTACAGCATTGTCTAATAACAATTGATAAAGATTTTCAATTTCTGTCACTCGAATATAAACTTGTCCATCATTTTCATTTGGATCGAGCGATTCAAATGAAAAAAAATGTATTTCAATTCCTTCTTTTTTAATCAATAGATAGTTCCCATAATCGCCTAAAAGTTCAAACCCCAATTGATTAATATAATAATCTTCCGTTTTATATTTATTGCGCATGGGAAGTTTTGGGATTACATCAAGGAGCATATAGTTAAAAATTATTTAGTTTGAAATTATGGGTTGAACTTCGTGTAAATTTGCACGAAGTCAGTTACTTATTTTGCTTTGATAGGTATCCAAATTTCTTCTTCAGATGATGGGTCATTGTTTTTGTATTTTTCACCTAAAACCTCAAAATGTGCTCCATTGTCTAATAAATAGTTTGAATGAGGTAACCAAATCGTAAAAATGTTTTGGTAAAAATTCGAAATACCAGCGCTTAATCCTTTGTAATTAAAAACGGCATATAGTCCACTTGGCAAAATATAAGTTTCCATTTCTTCGGGTATATTTTCAAAATGAGAGACCTCTACCGTTGCCCATCTTTCGAATTCGTTAGTTGGATTGAAGTTTTCAAAATGAGTTGGAGAGTAGACAACTAAGGATATTAAATCGTTTGTCAAGTGATCCGCTATCTCTTTTCGTCTTGGCATAAAGCTAGCCCATAATTCTCCAATTCTATAATCGGCATAACTCATTGACATTCGTTTTCCAACCAATTTCTTCTCGGTTATTGTTTCTATTCTTGGGGTCATTTTTACTATTTATTTACACACTCTAATATATCAGCAGGTTGACAATCCAAAACCTTGCAAATTGCTTCTAAGGTACTAAATCTTATTGCTTTTGCTTTTCCAGTCTTAAGAATTGACAGATTTGCCAATGTTAATCCGACTTTTTCAGATAATTCATTTAACGACATTTTTCGTTTTGCCATCATTACATCCAAGTTTACAATAATTGGCATAGGTTATACAGTTAAATCATTTTCTGATTGTAATTCAATTCCTTTCTTAAAAATCAAAGCAAATATGAGAAGAATAACACCCATAAATAACCATACATCTGCACCTTCAAATTTTAGTTGTTGAATAGATGGTGAAACATTATCATTGCTTACTATTTTCAACCAATTATATAAATTCTTACCCCAATAAATAAAAAGACCTATTCCAAATGATAAGTAGGATAGATTAAAAATGTATTTACCCATCGTTTCATTAAAAGGGCTTGATAAATTTAATTTCTTTTGATGAAAAAGGTTGATAATCAAATAGAACAATGTGGACTTCAACATTGAAACAATGATCATAAGAACAACAATCGTTATAAAATGACTTTCATTGAATTGATACAATTCATATAAATTCATTCCACCCCAAAATTTGGAAGATGCAACAGGATTGATAAAAATTGAGACAAAAGCATTAACAATCAAGCCACCAGTATCGATACATAAGCCAATAAAAATGATCCAAGCCAGTACATTAAGCACTTTGAAAAGAAAATCGGTTCCTTTAGACATAATTCATACTATTTATGTTACAAATCTATCACTAATTTATTGATAAACAATAAATATTTATTTATAAATATAAAATTTAGACTTGATCTAAGGGTTAAAAATCTTGTAGATTTACCAAATTTGAAATTATAAATTGTAACTTTTTCTAACCATCAAAAAGTATAACTTGTCCGAAAGTAATTTTCTTAACATCAACAACATAGGTCCGGGTTTCCCCACAGCATATCTCAATTGATTACTATTGTCAGTGGCAGATTTGTAAATCATTTTTGCAACAACTTCAGGGCCTTCAGCTTCTTTCATTACTTTTTCAGCCGCCTCATTAAACTTTTGAATAAAGCCGTCATATTGATTGGTGTCAGTGGGTTTAATAAATTGACGACTTCTACCATAAAAATCAGTAACAATAGGTCCCGGTTCAACGAGCTTCATTTTTATGTTAAACTGGTCTAACTCATAATGAAGGGACTCGGTAAAACCCTCTACTGCAAATTTTGTAGCGTGATAAATGCTGTATAAAGGAAATGTGATTTTACCTCCCATACTTGAAATTTGGATAATCGTTCCCCCGCCATTCGGTCTCATATGTTTGATTGCTTCTCTCGTCACACGCATCAAACCAAAGACATTAGTATTAAATTGTTTTTCGATAATTTCATCTGTCATTGCTTCAAATGCTCCATCAACACCATAACCTGCGTTATTTACCACTACATCTATTTTCCCAAAATCTTTTTCTGCTTGTGATAGCGTTTGTTGTATACTTTCAAGATGGGTAACATCCAAAGAATACATTTTCACATTTGGTAGCTCTTTGAAATCTAATTCATTTTCTGGATTTCTTTGAGTTGCAATTACATTCCAACCCATTTTAGCAAACTCTAAAACAGTTGCTTTCCCAATTCCACTTGATGTTCCTGTAATCAATACGGTCTTTTTCATGTATATCATTTTATATTTTGAACAAAATTATTGGGTTAATTTCAAACCTACAACATTAGAGTATAGTCTATGGTTGATATTTATTTTTCAAATCTGTATATTTGTTCCATGTTAATAAATGAACTATCTAAAAAAACAGGACTCTCAACTCATACCATCCGCTTTTATGAAAAGTCGGGCTTAATAGAGGGTAAACAAGATGAAACCGTTAAATCGAATAATTACTTTCATTATGATGAAGTAACGATTGAAAAACTTGAATTCATAAGTGATGCAAAATCGGTAGGATTTACTATCAAAGAAATTGGCCAAACCTTGGACGCTTGGTACAACAATAGATATACCAAAGAACAAAAGTTGGAAATTCTATATGATAAATTGATTTCCTTGGAACAAAAAATGAAAGAGATAAAGACAATGAAGAAACAGCTACTTCAGTTCAAGGATGATGTGTTAAATGATAGGTGCTAGGACTATGAATAAGAAAAAGGGTCATACTATCAAAGTATAACCCTTTTGTCTTTTTATTTGCTCCCCTTACAGACGAAAGATGCAGCTATAATACCTTAATTGAGTATGTGACTATAAAAAGAAATTATTTTACAAGGTAATTTCCTAATTGTTGACTATACCACAAATTATCATCAAAATCTTGTTCTTCAATAATTTTACCATCTTTCATTTTAACTAAAGTAACGCCCGATAAATCCATTGTTTTTCCAGTAGCAGTATGAATCCCTTTAAAATTCCAATGTTTCACTAATTTGTCTCCATGCCCCCATAAATCGATAAAAGTAAATTTGATATCTGAAAATGTTAGTAAGTAATAGTTGAAATGTTTTTTGAAAGATTCAATTCCTTTCCCTCCTACAACTTCTTTCTGTGTAACCCAGGTAACATCCGTTGCAAAATTCTTATCATTTATTTGGTCAATATCTCGCAGATTAAAAATCTTATCCCAAGTATCTTTGTACATTTTAATATTTGCTTCAACCTGTTTTTCAGCTTTTAACAATTCCGTACATTCTTTTTTTGTTTGAGCAGATACACTCACCGAACCCAACAAAAAGATTAAATAAATTAGTTTTTTCATATCGTATTTTATTTTTTCAAAACTAACCACATAAAAAAATTGAAAAGATTTTAACAAAATAAAAAAGGTTCCCATTTGTACATTTGGGGACAAATGCAATTTATATAAAGGCAAATGATGTTTGAGAAAACAAGAAAATGTCATTAGTTGTATCTTTTCTGAAAAAGGTCAAAATGAAAAATCAAAAGATGCAAAACCCTAACTCATTGATGGACAAAGAAAAAGCCATCCGTCAGGTGGATAGCTATTCAAGTATGGCTTTCTGAAAGATAGGATGTTGGAGCCTTCAATTTTGTTAAGTACTTTAAAATTTGATAGAAAAATTAACTTTTATGAAAAAAATTGAAGACTTTTTCAGAAAATTCGATTAATATGTTTAATCTTTAATACACCTAATAGACATCCCATGTGCTCTTGGTGATCCACCATTTTTGGTGGAAGCTGAACGATTATCAAAATAAATACTAGAGGCATAAACCCCATAGGTGTCACTAGTCCAATAAAGCCCCGAAACAGTCGTATTACTAATTCTGCCAAAATCATCTATTCTTCTTATTCCTGCCAAAGGCAATTTTAATATGGAATTAAAGGCGCTTTCCCCACTTGTTATGGGGTACACATTAAATTCGTTAACCCATTCTTGTAATGTTGGTATTCTAAAACCAACAGGGCATACATTATTAATTCCATTAACCCCTTGCCATAAATTATTATTTTGAGGATTCCGCCAATCACTAGGATAACTATTGCTAACTATAAAGTATGGTAAGTTAGGATTATCTACATTTGATAAAGTTTGGATATTTTCGGAATTTCGATTTTGATGCCCATCAGAATTACGGCCCCATTGATATAGATTTCCAAAACTTTCTATATCTCCACTACTTGTCGCTACCCTATTGGCACCTAAATTTCTATCCATCCAAATTCTACCAGTAAGACTTTTAACAACTGTAATTTCAGTAGTAAAAAAAACCTGTTCATTACCATAGCCTACCCCCTTTTTATTCATTGCATAAGCTCGAACATAATATTTTGTTTTTTCTTTTAAATTAGAAATCAAAATAGAAGAGCTATTTAAAACATCTGTAGATTTAATTTTAGTATCATTTATTGTTGGCAAAGAGCTTAATCCATAAACTAAACCTGACTCCAATATATCTAATCCTCCATTTTGGATAAGCTTTAATGATATTTCAGCCGAAGAAAAGGTAATATTTTGAGGGGCTTCTGTTTTTAATGTTGGAACCTCATAATTTAATGTAGTAAAGCTATGTTCATTTCCATAGGCAACACCTTTTTCATTAATGGCATATGAACGAATATAATATTTAGTATTCTCCTTAAGACTTGTAACTACCAGAGAAAAAGTGCCAGCACCCTTACTACTTACAGGAAACTTATTGTCAATAATAGTTGGATTGGCATATAAGCTTAAACAAAATCCCCGTTCTGATACGGTGCCGCCTCCCTCATTTGAAATTGTACTAAACATTTCAACTGTACTTGTCGTGATATTTTTAGGAACATCCGTACTAATTGTAGCCAGGCTGTAATCTAACGTTGTAAAGTTTTGCTCGCTCCCATAAGCAATTCCTTTTTCATTTATTGCATATGAGCGTATGAAATATTTAGTGTTACCCTTAAGGCTTGTAACAATTAAAGAAAAAGTTCCTGCTCCTTTGCTACTTACAGGAAGCTTATTGTCACTGACCGTAGGATTAGCGTTCAAGCTTAAACAAAATCCTCTTTCAGTTACGTTTCCTCCTCCCTCATTTGAAATTGTACTAAAAATTTCAACTGTACTTGTCGTGATATTTTTAGGAACATCCGTACTAATTGACGCCAAACTGTAATCTAATGTTGTAAAGTTTTGCTCGCTTCCATATGCAATTCCTTTTTCATTTATTGCATATGTTCTAACATAATATTTAGTATTTAGCTTGAGTTTGCTTGCGACAAGTGCGAAACTGCCTTTTCCCTTTGATACAGGGAATTTTAAATCGGTTATAGTAGGAGCAGGATTGACGCTTAAAACAAAACCGTTTTCAGAAACAGAACCACCTCCTTCTTCCAATATTTCTCCGACTAATTCAACAGTTGTATAAGTAATATTTTTCGGAGAAGCCGTATTTAAAGTTGCCAATGCGTAATCTGATGTAGTAAAATTCTGTACCTCCCCAATGCTTGTACCTTTTGAATTTGTAGCAAAGGCTTTAAAATAAAATTTCGTATTTAAAGGGAGATTTTCTATGACCGAAGAAAAGGCTCCCTTCCCGCTTCCAGATTGAATTTTTGAATCAATAATAGTCGGGTTTGAATTTTTATCACTATAATAAAACCCCCTTTCTGAAATCGTTGAAAAACCTTCATCTGTTATTTCCGCATTAAGTGTAGCAGATTTGGTCTTTATTTCGGACGCAATCCTTGTTAAAACTGTGGGAGGATTTTGAAGTACTTCTTTTTTACAACTATTGAGTAGAGTTAAAAAAATAAGAAAGAATAAAGTAGTGCGCATAAACATTTAATTAAAATAACTTAATAAGATTCTTTAAGGAGTACAATTTGTAAAATTAGGTTTTGGTAGAGTCCAGGAAGTATTCTCATGTGAAAAAAAAAGATATTGATTCACCAATTTCACACTCCACTTTGACAAATTTTGGTTAAATACATTATTATAAGCAAACATATTTGTCATATTTCTTACTTTACTCACATCCCAATTTGAAATATCTGAATTAATTATACTCATCAAAAACATTTATTGCATATTAGTTACATTTCTAACGTCCCATCTTGAAATGTCTTTATTAAAACGGCTTTGCCAAAATAAATATTCCATATTTTGAACTTTACTTACATTCCAATTTGAAATATCATTATTAAAAATAGCCGAATCAAACATATATGACATATCAATTACGTTACTCACATCCCATTTTGATAAATTCCCATTAAATTTAGAGTTCCTGAAAGCTCTATTCATTTGGGTTACTTTAGCACTATCTGATATTTTAGTCCATTTATAAGAATATTCTGAATTTATATTTTCGGTCTTAGATTCACTCTTTGAATTGTTTTTTATCGTGCTTTGACACGAGCAAGAAAGGGATATTAACAATAAAAAACCTAGTGTTTTCATAAAAAAAGGGTTACACTGTACAAGTATAACCCTTTTACTTTGATATCTGCTCCCCCTTATTGACAAAAACTACAGCTAAAACACTATAAAATTATTTTAAGCTTCAAAATTGTAGAAGGACCTATTCCATGTAATGAACTTAATTCTTCAGGTGACAATTTTTGAAGTTGCTCTATTGTATAAATCGATAAATTAACTAATGCTCTTAATGCAGGCCGAGGTATTTTTAATTCTCTGATTCTATAATCCATCTTTTGAATTTCAGAATCATACCATTGAGCTTTGTCTTTATCTGATTTTAAAATACATCTTCCCATATAACAAAAATAAAAAAAGGTTACACTATAAAAGTATAACCTTTTTATCATTATTGCTCCCCTTTCCTACGAAAGATGCAGCTATAATGCGATGATTGAGTTTGTGACTATTAGGAAATTGAAGGGTTGAACTTTGTACAATTTTGCAGGAGGTTCATTTCTATTAGAAAAAATCGTACTAATTAATTCTTAAAATCAAGACTACCACAGGGAACCGTTACAACATCTGTACCGGCTGTAATCTTGTAAAATAGTGTTTTGTCTTTTAATATATATTCTGCCCTAACCGGCCACTTTGTTTTATGGATGAAAATTGCGCTGTAAAATAAATAATTATTGAATGGTGAAATTCTATTATTCAAATCCTTTAATTGATTTGATTCATTATTTAAAAGAGTTGTTATACCCTTAAGACCATAATCGAACTCCTGCATTTTGTCAATTGTCATATTTGACTTTGTAAAGGCAACTTTAGCGTACGATTCTTCAGATTTAAAAGAAATGATTGTCGGAAATTTAATTTTTAAATCCAGAGGCGATGTTGCTTCATTACCTACATTAGTCCAAAAAATGAAATAATAGTACTCTTTTCCTTTATAGGAAACGATTCCGCCTCCTTTAGGTAAACTATTTGTAATTATTATTTTCTTTTTGGAGGATGGGGTGTACACAACTTTTGAATACTCCCAATTCCTATTTTGAACTGAATGCCCATTCGAATTTAAAGAGAATAATATTAGAAGGAAAACAAAAAACTTTTTCATAAAATCAAAAAAGGGTTACACTTATACAAGTATAACCCTTTTTCTTTTATATCCGCTCCCCTTACAGACGAAAGATGCAGCTTTGGGGAACTTTATAAGTTGATAACTATTAGAAAACTAAGGAGTTTGGTTTCGGCCTAATACCCAGATAAAAACATTAAATTATATTCCGTCAATTTTATTTCCATTTGCTTTTGGAACTCTTAATGCTCTTTTAGTCACTTTCAAGTCTTTAAAGTAACCGATTGTTGCGATATCAACATAAAGACCAACAGCTCCTCTTTTTACATTACCTAACATCTTATCTACTATAAATGATGAATACTTCATATTATTGATAAACATTTCAGCTTGTTCACCGTTCACTTCAATTCTCATAGTTATCCACTCATTTAGTGCCACTGGCGCAGAACCTTCATATTTGAAAGGAGCAATTTTTCTCAAAGTATCAAATTTTGCATGAGGATAGGCAAAATATTGTACCGCGTGGTTCCTGAAGAGCTGATTACTTGCCCTACCTACTTTTGGTCTAAGGTAAATTGATTCAAAGGCTGAATCATTTTCAGCAATTCTATAATATACGCCTATAAATCCAGCTGCTGGTTTATATGGAGATGGATTCTGAATTTGACTATACATTTTAACTTCAATTGTTCCATTCTCGAAATCATCCATTCCAACTAATTTGGCATAATGACGGTCATCAACAGTAGCTTCTAATTTTGTAGAATCGAATGGAAGTGCAATTAGATCTCGCTCAATTTTTAATACCTTTGAACCCTGGAATTGAATGATTTCACCTTTGACATTATGTAATTCAAATGTTTGATTTCCTAATTGCAACTTTTGTGAATGTGCATTTTCAATTAAAATAAGATTTAAAGAAAATAATAAAAGGCACTTAATTATATTTTTCATTAGTATTTATATTTTTATTTAAATAACCCAGCACCAAATTCAGACCCTAGTGTGCCATCTTTTATATGTAAGAACTTTTTATTCGTTTGGTCTTCAATAATATTTAGTTTGCCAGATTTTAACATCTTAAAATCTTGACCAAAATTGATTTTATTAGCTTTCGAAATTGTTCCAAAATCTTGAGGGCCACCACCTTTATTTACAAAACTATTATATCCAACTAATAATGAATTTTTAACTGTAAAACTTTCTTTTTCATCTTTATCTAATACCCAGAAGACATTTATATTAGATGCTACATTATTATAAAATTTAAAATCTTTAGTTGTAGACCAAGTCCATACAGCTGCACCATAAATGTTTAAAAATAAATTATGATGTAATTGACTATTTTCAGATTTCCTATTCCACATTACTACAGCATCTTTAACTCCATAAAAGACACAATGATTAACATCTAATGCAGTGCCATTCGCCAAAATACCCAAATGGTTGGGTAAAGCGAACTTGTTTCCTAAAAATAAACATTGAGTAACTACTAAGTCAGATAAGTCCTTCCCTTCCCATACAATAGGATAATTTCTAATTAGCACTCCTTCTTTGGGTATTTCATGAACAGGTTCACCTAAAATTCTTAATCCTTGTATAGTGGTATGACTTGATTGAATTAAAATACCGTAATTAGAACCTCCAGTAATTTCGTTTTTATTATTCTTCTCTATTTTAAAGGGCATCGCTGAAATAATAATTGGCATTTTAGCTGGCTCCCATTGTGAATCATTGGGTAAAAGTTCAGCAGTAATAATTAGACGTGAATTTTCACTAAACTGCCAATTTTTGGGGTTAAAATCAGCAGTTTCATTCAAAGAATACAAGCCTTCAGATAAAATCACATTTATAGAACCTGCTCCATTTAATGTGTTTACCTTCTTGGCAGCTTCACCAAGTGATTTAAGCGGAGAACCTTTATCACCATTATTTGAGTCATTGCCCAATGTAGCATTCACATATATTTCAATGTGCGCATTATTTCCCTTATTTGATTCTATTTGCGCATTTGTAATTGAAAAAATAAACAGATTGAATAATGAGAGAATGATATATTTTGATAATTTCATATTTATAATTTTTAAAATAATTTCTCTGCAGGAGGTGTTGCTCCAGCCAATCTTAAATAAACGGTAGTTTGACCTCTGTGGTGTGTTTGGTGTTCAAAACACTTGTTTAATACTTGTTCTCTACTCATATCAAATTGACCAAACAATTTAATGTGCTCGGATAATTTTGCATATGGATATTTTTGAATTGAGTTAATTGCAAAATCGTAGGCTGCCAATACCTTTGCTGTAACTGAAGCCTTATTCGTATCATTTGATTTCTCTAAATCTGCCGCTGTCGGTTTTTCGTCAGTTGCTGAAGCAACAAAACCATAAATGGCATCACTCAAATGAAGAACTTGCCCAGCAAATGAACGCATTTCTTTAGTTGGTTTTAGTGTGTATCCATTTTCCGGCATTGCATCCAAATACTCTTTAGTATATGCTTTTGCTCTTTGCCATTCTTTGACAATAGTTTCAGTAGGTGTTTGTGCCTGTAAATTACTCATGATTAAAATTGTTGTTAATAAGGATAAAATCTTTTTCATATGTATAATTTGTTTTTTCAAAGTTAGCTTTAATAGTATATATTTGTAACCAAATAAGTAAAAACAAGTAACCAAATGGTAACCAGTATTTCAAACCCAAGATTTATCAGTAACCCATTAAATTGCCCTGTAACAAGAGCAATGAGTATTATTGGAGGTAAATGGAAACCAATCATTTTGAACTGTATTGGCGACCGAACAATTAGATTTGGGAAATTAAGACAAATAATTCCCGCTATATCCAATAAGGTTTTAGCAAATGAATTAAAAGAAATGGAAGAATTTGGGTTGGTAAAACGTATGGAATATACAGAAATGCCTCCTAGAGTTGAATACACTTTAACAACTTCAGGCAAAACACTTCTTCCAATTTTACATGAACTTGCAGCTTGGGGAAATACAAGCACCGCTAAGAAAATTATAAAGGAGTATACTTAACAATTCAAAATAACAACTTCGTGAAAGGTTGCAAAAGGTAAAAGTCAAAACTTAAAAGATGCAGCTACCATAACTCCCTGACTGACAACAAAAAAGGCGACATTTCTGTCGCCTTTTGCAGTTTTGCTCCCCTTACAGACGAAAGATGCAGCTATAATGATATGATTGAGTATATAACGATTAGAAAATTAAAGGGAAAATTTTTGCGATAAAATTATTTTCCAAACGCTATAAGAATGAAATACTGCTATAAAAAGGTTACTTATAATTACGGGATTAGTAATGGTTCCGGCCATAATTGGACTTAATAGTTTGTAAATTATTTGAACAGATAAAAGAGCCATCACCATCATAGGGTCAAATTTGAATAAAAGCACTACAGAGAAAATAAGGATGGCTAAATAAATTGAAAGTAAAATACCTCGAGCTGGTGATTCTATACCATAAGATTCCGCTGCCCAGTTTGCTTTTAGAAGTATGCCAGAACAAAGAGGAATTAGAACAAGGATATTTATTATTAAAGATATTTTGGGAAATAACATTGTTTTCATTGGTTTAAATTCAGATTAAAGATAAAGCGATTTTACAATAATTCCTTATTCCAATGCAATAAGATGCAGCTATAATGCAATGATTGAGTATGTGACTTTCAGGAAATCAAAAGGTTTGAACTTCGTGTCAATTTGCAGGAAGTCTATTTATCATTCAACCCTATACCAAATCCAAACATTGCTGCGACCAAGGCTAGGTGAATAATCAAAACAGCCCTTTGCCAAGTAGGTCGGTCATTCCACTTTTGTTCCGTATCAAAAGGATCAAAGGCCAATCCAATACCTAGTGAGGAAGCGGCTTGGATATAATCTTTAGAAAATGTTGCTTGAAATAATCCTAAGATTAAAAATCCAATGTAAAGGAATTTGTTAAATGGTGTTTTCATAATTCTTAAATTTTAGTCGATTAATAAACTTTTCCAGATAGTTGGTGGTACGATCTCTTTAAATTGACTCAGGTTGTTTTTAATTGTCAGCACTTTCTCTTCATCGCCCGTCTCCTCAAAATACTTTAATTCATAGTAGTGCCCCCAAAATTGGATAATTGGCTCTTCGTCTGATTGAATCAATTTTAAGTCTTCTAGGGAGATGTTTTTATAATGCGAATCAATTAGCAATTGGCTAGTGGTTTTAAGAAAGGAATATTCAATATCACCAATCCTACCTTTGTCTAATAAACGTTGCATTCTTTTTCTATCGGTAAAAAAAACTCCAGACTTTGATGGCAATGTAGTTGCGAGAAATAACCCTAAAGAGATGATACCGGTGATTCCAAGGCTAGCATTGAATATACTATCAGTGATGCTGTACAAAAACAAAAATAGTGCTCCAAAAATTAGTGATGACAGCGGTCCAGCAATTAGAATATAGGCAAACTGCTTTTTCAGATTATTAGTGACTATTGGAGGAGAAGTGGCAGCAATCCCACCAAAAAATTGCAGTTCCTTATTGAAGTAAAATATAACCTTATCATTTTCTCTTTTTATTCCTAAAAAAGCCACTACGAATAATTGCAATTTAAATCCTTGAATTAAACCGGCAATTAAATGCCCTAATTCGTGTAACAAAATAGCAATGAAGGGGCATATAATGACTGAACTTAAAAAAACAAACATTTCAAGAGGAGTATTGGGAAATAGCTTAAGAATGGATTCTTTTGGTATCAAGTAATAGGCACATAGCATTATTCCCATTCCTAAAAAAAGTCCGATTAGGCTATCTTTTATTGTTTTAGAATTCATAATAGGGGGAATAAGTTTATCCCAAAATTAGATCCTATCGATAACTCAAAATTGTACTTTTAGGACACTATTTAATTTCCCAAATAATTTTATCGCCATCCACTTTACTAGTCGACTTAAAAAAGTCTTTGGGATTATGATGGGTGATTTTTTTAAACTCTTTGATGAAATAAGACTGATCATAATACCCTCCTTCATAAGTAATATCCGTTAAATTCTTCCATTCAGCACTATTCAACTTATTCGTTAAAGAGCTTCTAAATCTGTAAATCCTCCGATATTCCACAGGGCTACAACCCATATGTTTTTGGAAATACCTTTGAAAGGTTTTAGCATTCAGTCCTACTTTACTTGCGATGGTTGATATGGCGATTTTTTCATCGCTATTTTCTATCAACGTTAACGCTTTGTCAATGGTAGAAAAGTCGGGATGATCACTAATTTGGGAAAGCAAAAATGATTCTATTTTGTTAATATCATCATCCCCACAAAATAAAGTTTCACCAAATTTTCTCCACACATCATTCACTAATTCTTGAGAAAAATGAGGCGCCAAGGAAAAATAATTGTCCTTGAAAAATCGATTTATTCCTAAAGGTTTGAAGATGACTGAAATCTCTTTTAATTGTCCCTTATACTCTAATAGAACGGGAGTAGTATACTTCCCGAGTATTTCAATATGAACGCTTTCCGTCCTATTTTCTAAAACTTGAAGAGTCCAATTTTTTCTTTGAACCGAGACCCCCTTCATAAATGAAAGGCCCGTATTAAAATGCGGGAACGCTAGGTAACTAAAAGAGGAGTTCGATTTTCCCTCATAAAAATAGAAGCATTCTATATACTTTTTAAGAATTGGAGAAGATGGAGCTATAGTCTTTATCACAAAAAAAGAGATTTGTTCTAAAGTTAATTAAAGAAAAAATAAAAAGATGCAACTAGCCTAACTCAATAATAGACAAAGAAAAAGCCATCATTGCTGATGGCTTGTCCAGTTTTGCTCCCTCTCTTGGGCTTGAACCAAGGACCCCATGATTAACAGTAACGATTCTTCGAATCGCCCCATGTGCTCAAATCAAACACTTTTCACTATTTCTTCTTGATCAACGCGGGTATCAACTACTTTTTGTGACCTGTTTGTGTGACCTAATTAATACTTCTAAGCTAATAAATTAATGCCCAATATCTTTCGCTTTGGCTGCATATTATAAATGGTCTAACCAAGTTGGTTAGTTAAAAGTACCCTGAGGCGCTAGAAACAGAGGTTTAACTAATTTGGTTAGCGGGGTTTTCTGTGAACTAAGGCTTCCTATTGCCTGCAAGTACGGTTATTAGTAAATTTGAGTACAATATGATCAGGCATAAAATATCCTGAAAATTCTGGGGAGGCAGCAAGTAAATTGTTCCCAGACTGGCGTTCAAGCGGTAGCAATTATCAAAACAGATAATGGATGACGGCGAGTAGGGTGTTTACGGCTCACCCTGTGGAATGGACATAACAAGCGATTTGTCCAGCGTGTAACCCTCTTAATCAAAAGCCTACCATGTGATTGGATGATTGCATTTTCCAGCATGGGAGTGATACTGTTGCGATTGGGATCAAATACACTTTACTTTAATAAATGCTCCTCTATTTTCTCCACACAAATGTGTTGGGGGGGTAGGGGGGGCATTTACAAGAGCTCCTCATATTGCTCATGTGATCAAAATAGGTTGAAAAAAACGGTATATTTTGATAAGTATTGACATAATCAGTATATTGGTTTATAATTATTCGAGATTCGTCAAAGAATTAATGGTTTAACTGAAAATAATTTATAAAATGGATCCATTGATCAAATCAGAAATTGAAAAAATTAGGAGAGAAGCATCAGAGGCTGCTACATTAACCGATGATTTTATTTTTGGAATGGTTGCTTACAAATATTTTTTTAATCAAGGCCTATACACCAATATCGATTTCAAAAACTCCCATACAGATGCAGCGAATGATGGCGGCATAGATTTAATTGCTATAGAAGAGGATGATTCTGGTAAAAATTTGGTTTTAATCCAATCAAAAAACTTATCCGCAACACCAACTAGAGATGACATTATGGCAATGTTCCTAAAAATGGAACAAACTGTTGAGGAGTTCAAAAATTCACGTGTTCATACATTTAATGAAAAGCTAAAACGAATATACCAAGAAAAATACAGCCAGTGTTTTGATGAAACTCAATCGGGGAAAATCAAGTTAATGGTGTTTCTCGGAATATCACTTTCGGATCAAAAAAAGGAGGATTTTAACGAATTCTTAACCAATTCTGAAAAGCTGCAAAATTACGAATTCGAAATAGTTGACGAATCTGAACTAGTTTCAGCAATTAATATCTTTTATGATGAAACCCCTTTTGTGGATGAGGCTAAATTAAGTTGGTATAAAGATCATGGAAAATTAGAATACGTTACTAATTCAGATGGGAATCATTCGACAGGTATGATTATAAATATCTCATCCACTTCATTGCGAGAAATTTATGATACAAAGAAAGAAAAAGGACTATTTGATCAAAATTTTAGAGGGTTTGTAATTAATAAAAAAATTGACACAGAAGTTATTTACAGCATCAATCAAAAACCGCAAGACTTTTGGTTTTTAAACAACGGTATAATTATTGGTTGCAAGGATTGGGCAATAGACGGAGACAAGATTAAGCTGTATGACTTTTCAATAATTAATGGCTGTCAAACAACTACAAATATTGGTAAAAACAAAAAAGGTAATCCCGAATTCCCAATTGTTTGTAAAATAATTAAGCCTACTATTTCTGCATCAGATGAAGCAAAAGATGCGTTTATTGCACGAGTGGCAGAATCATCTAATTCGCAAAAAAAGATTGAGGATAGGGATTTAAAATCAAATCAACCAGAACAAAAAAAGCTGCAGTCTCTGTTAAGAAATCACACGCCAACAATTAGATTAGAAATCAAACGTGGTGATAAAAAAAGTGTTCGATCGAGTGATGAAAAAATCAAAAATGATGAACTTGGGCAACTTATATTATCATGTTTATTACAACAGCCAGGCACTGCTAGAAGCGCAAAAAAGAAAATATTTTCAGACATTATCACCTACAACTCAATATTTAAAAGAAATCACGATTCTCAAACGCTTTATGAGCTAATCCAACTAAAAAAATTAGTAAATAAGTATTTGGGGGACTTTCAAAGTTCTAATCCAACAGCACAGGCAATAGCAAGAAATGGTCAATTCGTGTTAATGGCATCTATTCTATTTTTCATAAAATACAAAAGAGGCAAAATTTCGAACGACATTCTTGGTTTACCAAAGGATAGTAAAGTTTTTGAAAAAGAGTGTCAATTAGACAATATTGTTGGTGCTATTTTTGACCCCAATAGACCTGATGATTTCGAAATTGCTCTTAAATCGGTATTAAGTACGCTAATTTTAGACATGGCATCTATTATTCCTGAGGTAAATACGGTCTCTAATTTTTTAAAAACGGACAAAAGTTATATTGAAGTAATATTAGATCGTTTTAAAAATAAATTTATTTTCGATGAATACGAAAAAGAGGAGTTTTTTAAAAAGTTTAATAAGGTTTTCATTTAGGCGATAATTTAACGAAAGCGTTATAATTCAGACCACAGTTATGCCTCGGGGGGATAGATAATTACAGCTATTAGGTAGGGGTATTATCTGGAGGTAGTCTTATTTATTATACACGCAATTCGTAGAGTTGTTTTGAAGTTGTCTCTAATCAGTTTCATTATTGTTAATGCCATATTAATTTAATGCACTAACTAATCCGATTATTTTTAAATAGGTAAAAAAGGGGTGACTGATCACACCCCTTCTTTTTCACATTCAAAGAAATTTTTCCAAATTACTCATTGCGTCCCCAACAGCTTTGGGTAAAACTTTGGCATACACCTGAGTAATAATTGTATTTGAATGACCCAAAAGTTTGCTAACAATCTCAAGCGGAATACCATTGGCAAGCGTTACGCTGCTCGCGAAGGAATGTCTCCCTACGTGCGTGCTAATATTCTTGTTAATCCCTATTGCAGTCATTAGTTCCTTCAATCTTCGATTCATTGCTTGGTTACATTGTACGGGTAACAACAAGCCAGAAGAGCTATTCTCGTACTTTGAAAGGATTGATAAAGCGATAGGTAGTAGCGGCACCTGAACTTCTGATTTGGTCTTCTTCCGTTTGAATACCAGCCACTTCTTTCCTGAATTATCCGTCTGGATATTTTCCTTGGTTAACAGCATTAAATCACAATGAGCGATTCCCGTGTAACACTGGAAAAGGAACACATCCTTGACCTCCTGATGAACGATTTTAGCTGGCTGGAAGGATTTGATTAACTCAAGCTCCGCGTTGTCTAAAAACGTCCTAGAAGAGGCTTCAAAGCTTAGCTTTACGAACTCAAAAGGGTTGCTGTCTGAGAATCCTAATTGTTTTGCATATCGAACAACCTTCTTTAGGTGCTGCAGCCTTTTCGTTACAGAATTGGTTACATTATTGCGTACCGTTCGTAAGTACAAATCATGTTTCTTAACAAACGAAACCGTAACATCGTGAAGCTCTACATCCTCTTTGCCTAGCGTGTCAACAATAAACTGCTTCATGATGTCCTTGCTCATCTGGTATTTGATCAATGTTGCATTTGTGTAGACTTTACCTACTAGCAGAGCCATTTCTTCATTGTGCATATCGTACATTTGAAGGAGTGTGGGTATTGTTTTGGCAGCAGGTTTAGAGGTGGCTGATTGAAACCGATCAATCACGAACCGCACTTTGACTTGATCCATTTGTTTCAGCAATGAATAGTAACTATCCAGTAACTTGTTCTCAATAGAAATAAGCTCTTGATTAAGCTTAGCTGCGTGATGATCACTTCCTTTAATGCGCTGTTTTTGTGCATCCCAGGCTTGAGCATTGATTTTTACTCCTGTTGAAATGTTCTTGATCTCGTTGGCTATAATTAAGCGCAACATGATGGGTGATTGACCCAATTTGTCTACCCGTGATCGGTAAATCCAAAATAATGTTTTCATCTGTGTTTTGATTTAACACAGGCACAAAATGATGTTGATTTTGTGTGACCAAAAATGTGACCTAATGACGTGTTTTCAGGTCACAATAGGTAACAAAAAAAAGCACTAACGTGTGTTACGATAGTGCTTTGAATTGTTTTGCTCCCTCTCTTGGGCTTGAACCAAGGACCCCATGATTAACAGTCATGTGCTCTAACCAACTGAGCTAAGAAGGAGTTTCTTCCCCATTGGGACTGCAAAAATAGGGTTAGATTTCTAAATTTGCAAGAATTGTTTAAAAAAATTATGAATTATGAATTATGATTTATGAAGTATGATTTATGATTTATGAATATTTAATCATTTAAACTCCTAATTATCAGATATATAAAACATTTTTAAAATCGTGCCTCATAACCCATAATTCATAACTCATAATTACTTTTTACCATCTTTCTTTTTTACCAACTCTCCCTCTTTCAGCTTCTTAGCTACTGTAGCATAAGGACCTGAAATAATTTCTTGCCCGTCTTTCAAGCCTGAAATAATCTCTATATTTTCAAAATCTGAAATACCTGTCTTCACTTCAATCTGTTTCGCCTTGCCTTTTTCCATTACAAAAACGACCTCTTTGATCTTCTCTTTACGGGCTTTCGCTGTTTTAGCATCCTCTTCTTTCACTACCTCGGCATTATCTCCCTCTGGTTGACCATTTCCTCCTTTTGCCTCCTCTTTCACTTCCGCACCGATCTCTCTCGTTGTTACCGCCGCCAATGGAACTGTTAAAATACCATCTTTTCTATTCGTCAATATCTCTACAGAGGCCGTCATACCTGGCTTTAATGGATACGATAACTTTCCTTTGATCAAATCACTGTAAGAACTTCTCAATACACGAATCTTTACTTCAAATTCCGTCACTGCATCATTACTCACTGATGCCGCTGTGCCGGTTGAATTGGCTGAACTAGCAATCTCATACACCACTCCTTTGAACTTGCGCTCACTTGAAGTATAGGCATCTACGTCGATCAATACAGTATCTCCTAAACTAACTCGGGTGATATCGTTTTCATTTACATTTACACGCACCTCCATGTTGTTCAAATTCGCAATGCGCAACATTTCCGTTCCTGCCATTTGTGAAGTTCCTACTACACGCTCTCCCAATTCTACGTTCAATTTGGAAATAATTCCACTTTGCGGCGCGTAAATCGTGGTTTTAGTTAAATTAGTTTTTGCTTCTTTCAATGCCGCTTCTGAACTTTTTACATTAAAATTGGATGCTTTTACATTGGCCTTTGCCGACTCTAAATCTTGCTTTGCTACATTGTAAGCAGAAGCAAATTGATCAAAATCCGAATCTGAAATTACTTTGTCATTGTGCAATTTGGCATTTCTGTCAAAATCAATTTTCGCTTTGCTTAATCTCGCCTCACTTTGAGCCAAAACCGCTTTGCTCTGCTCCATGCTTGCTTTCATGGAGTTAACTTGTGCCTCCGCTCTAGCTAATAATGACACATAATTGTCTGGACGAATCTTTAATAATACTTGTCCTGTCACAACAGAATCTCCTTCTGCAACACTCAATGCGACAATCTCTCCCGAGACATCCGGAGAAACTTTTACCTCCACTTCTGGCTGAATCTTACCTGATGCTGATACCTTTTCAATGACGGTTGCCAATTTGGCTTTCGTCAATTCTACTTCTGTAGGTTCCACTTTTCCGATCCAACCTGATTGCTTTGCAATAAATAAACCTAAAAATAATGCAATGACTACCCCGCCAATGATCCACCAAACCTTTTTGCTATTTTCCTTTGCCATTTTCTAAAAAATTATGCGATTAAAATGTTAAATTTTTCCCTTGATAATAATCCAAAACTTTGGTTCTAAATACATAATCATATCTAGCTTGTACCAAACTCAATTTTGCCTTGTCTAAATTCGTTTTTTGTAAATTATAACTTACAAAGTCAATCGTTCCCGCACTAAATTTACTTTCCGCTGATCTAAACGACTCCTCCAATGCCGCCACTTGTTGTACGGATGCATCGTATTTTTTTGCTGCATTCGACATATTCACATAGGCCTGCTCGATGTTTTGACGCAATGTTAAACGTGCTTTGCTTGCCTCCAATTCCGCACTTTCCTTTTGCAAACTCGCTTGAGAAATTCGGGTCTTGTTTTGGTATTTGGCAAAAATCGGAATGTTTAAATTCAAACTAACCACCTTATTTTGTGTATTATTGATTTGCTCAAAATAATCAACCGTTTGCCCTTCTGCATATTTCGGTTGCTGAGTCACAATCGGATAGTTCACCCCTCCAACTAGCACATTTCCTAAAGTAACATCTTGTGTCCCTAAAAACTGTACCGATTTCAAGGCATTACTCTGATTCGCTGACCAACTACCGCTTAATGACAAAGTTGGTAAACGAAATGCTTTGGCAATATCGATATTTTTATCTGCTCCTTTTACACGAAAATCCGCCGCTTTGATCAAAGGTTGTGCATTCAAGGCTTTGGCATAAATGTCCGAAATACCCAATTCATACAATGATGTACTTGGAACAGGCACCGAAATACGCTCTAATTGAAAATCAGAAATACTGGAATCATTTAAAAGTTGTAATAATGTCAATTTATTGATGTCTAAATTGCTTTGGAAAGTAACCACATTCGATTCCTCGTTGGCTAATTGTGCTTTTAAATCCAACACGTTCGATTGGGGCAATGAACCTGCCGCTACCAATTTTTGCGTTCTTTCTATTTGTAATTGAGTAATTCCTGTTTGTGTTTTGGCGATTGCCAATTGATCTTCTGCATTTAAAATCGTCAAATAAGACAACACAACTTGCAAAGAAATATTTTCTCGCATGGCAAGCAAATCTTCTTGCGTAGCTTTCAAATTAAATTCATTTTGTAAAATGGTATTTTTCAATTGACCGCCGTTGAATATCGTTACATTGGCATTTAATCCAATGTTGTTGTAATTGATATTTCTGGAATCATAACCATTGGTGTAGGGGTTAATACTACGTCCAAAACTGGCCGCTTGATTAATATTTCCATTTAAACTTGGTAATTGATTGTATTTGGATTGCTGATATTGCAATTCCGCATTGCGAAAATTAACTTGGTACGATTTCACATTTAAATTATGTAAAAGGGCCAAATCAACCGCCTTAGTCAAAGAGAGCTTTAATGGAGCAATGCTTTGCACAGCACTTTGTCCTTGAACACTGAAAATACTCGTCGATATTGCAAGAACAGCAATGATCTTTTTTCCATACTTAGTTAAATACATAGCGATACAATCAAAATGAATTCAATATTACAAATATTGTATGGAATCAAAAGTTATTTTGGGATAAGCGGAGGTTATGATGTAAGATGTATGATGTATGATGTATGAATGTTCGTAGAGACCCACGGCCGTGGGTCTAATAGAAAATGTGTTTCTAATACAAAAACAACGGCCGCGGGTCTAACAAAAAGATTAATATTAAAACGAAGTAGCAATGGTAATAAAATCACCAGCCTTCAAAGAAGCTCCACCGATTAATCCACCATCCACATCCGCGCAAGCAAATAATTCTTGAGCATTTTGTGCATTGCAACTACCTCCATATAAAATTGAACAAGCATCTGCTGCTGCTTGACCATATTGTTTGGCTAAATGTGCTCTCAAATAAGCATGCATTTCTTGTGCTTGATCAGAAGAAGCTGTCAAACCAGTTCCAATTGCCCAGATTGGCTCATAAGCAATCACCACTTTTGCAAAATCATCAGCCGATAAATGGAATAAACTTTCTGTCAATTGTTGCGCAACATATTCCAAAAAGTTACCCCCTTCACGTAATTCTAAGCTTTCGCCACAGCAAAACAAAGGAGTTAATCCGTTTGCCAAAGCTGCATCTACTTTTGCTGCTAATTGTGCATTGGTTTCATTGAAATATTGGCGGCGTTCCGAGTGGCCTAAAATCACATAATTAACTCCCGCGGAAGCCAACATGGGTGCAGAAATTTCACCGGTGTAAGCACCAGATGCTTTTTCATGACAATTTTGAGCTGCCACAGCTAAGTTCGAGATTCCAGCAATCGCCTTATTTACATCCGACAAATACAAAGCTGGCGTAGCCATGATCACTTGTACATCTGCCGAAACATCTGATTTTACTAATTTGCTAACTTCATTCGCTAATTCCAAAGCCTCCGAAGCAGTCTTATTCATTTTCCAGTTTCCTGCAACAATCTTTTTTCTCATACGTTCATCTATTTTTGAAACGCAAATTTACAATTCATTTTCAATTTTTATTTTCTATTTTTACTTTAATTTACCAATACTAGTTTATTTAATTCCTATGAAATTATTCCAAAGGCTTTCCTCCCTATTCGTTTGTAGTCTCTTGTTAATCAGCTTCCAAACGTTTAGCCAAGCCCCAAGTCCCCTTTTTACACACAATCATCAAAATTGGGTAGATTCCGTTTTTAATTCCCTTTCTTTGGACGAAAAAATTGGACAGGTTTTAATGCCTCGTGCCAATTCGAATCCTACTTACGATACCACTCGTTTATATTCCATTGTGCGCGATTACCACGTGGGTGGTTTTGTATTTTTTGCGGGTTATCCCACCAACCAAGCTCGTTTAGTAAATAAGCTTCAAAGCATGTCGAAAGTGCCCATGTTTATCGGCATGGACTTAGAATGGGGCTTAAATATGCGCTTAGATTCCACGGTTCGTTATCCCTACCAAATGACTTTGGGTGCCATTCAAGGAAATGATGCCTTGATTGAAAAAATGGGTTACCAAATTGCGCAACAATGCAAAAGAATGGGTGTTCATATCAATTATGCGCCGGTTGTCGATGTAAATAATAATCCTCTCAATCCAGTCATTAATTTCCGTTCATTTGGTGAAGATCGCGAATTGGTTACCCAAAAGGCTTTGGCCTATATGCGTGGTTTACAAAAAGGCGGAATTATTACCTCTGCCAAACATTTTCCAGGTCATGGAGATACAGGGGTAGATTCTCATTATGATATTCCCGTTTTGACCCATTCGAGAGCTCGATTAGATAGTTTAGAATTATATCCTTTTAAAGAGCTGATTAACAATGGTTTACAAGGGGTCATGGTCGGACATTTAAATATCCCCAGTTTAGATACCACTGCAAGTTTGGCATCTACGCTTTCTCGCCCGATTGTGAATGGGCTTTTGAGGGAAGAAATGAAATTCGAGGGATTGGTTTTCACGGATGCGATGGACATGAAAGGGGCGACAAAAATGTTTCCTGAAGGAACAGCGAATGTGAAAGCCTTTTTAGCGGGGAACGACATTTTAGAAACCTTCGTCGATGTTCCTGCCGCCTTCAATGCCATTAAAAAAGCCTTGGTAAATGGAGAAATCAGTGAAGAAGAATTAAATGTTCGTGTAAAACGAATCTTGAATGCAAAAGCTTGGGCCGACTTACAAGCCTACAAGCCCATTGAAATAGATCATTTGATCGAAGATTTAAATCCTGTGGCGGCGGATGTCGTCAACAAATCTTTGGCAGAAAAGTCCTTGGTTTTATTGAAAAATCCAGAAGATTTGGTTCCATTGAGAAATTTGGAAAAAAGAAAAATTGCCACTTTAGCCATCGGGAAGCCTAATTATGGCAATAAATTTCCAACTGAATTCCAAAAAATGGCTGAAAACTATGTAGAAATGGATCATTTCTATTTGGACGAAAGCAGTGCAGATACCACCATCAATCGAATTGAAAATACCTTGAAAAATTACAACACCATTTTAATGGGTATTCATGGAATTTCGATCCGTCCTGCCAACAATTATAACATCAAACCTTCCATTATTACTTTGGTCAATCGATTTGTGAATGCCAAAACGGTGGTTGTTCATTTTGCCAATGCCATGACTTTGACCAAATTTGATAGCCTAAAAAATGCAGGAGCTTTGATTACGACTCTGCAAGAAGGTATTCCTCAATTAGAAGTGGCTGCCGAAGTGATTTTTGGAGGACTACCTGCAGAAGGTAAATTTCCTGTGACTTTAAACAAAGAATATTATCGTAATCAAGGGATTTTTAGTCCAAGTTTAGGTCGATTACAATACAATGTTTTACCTGAGGCGGTTGGCATAAATGGAAAATATTTAACTAAAAACGTGGATTCCTTGGCTAATTTAGCCATCCAAGTCAAAGGTGCACCAGGTGTGGTTGTCTTAATTGCCAAAGAGGGAAAAGTGATTTACCACAAAGCATTTGGAACTCCCACCTATGAATCGACAGAGGCTCTTAAGAAAACGGATATATTCGATTTAGCATCCATTACGAAAATCAGTACCTCCGTTCCTGCCTTGATGAAATGGCAAGATGAAGGCCGATTCAATGTGAACGAAACCATGGGCGAGTTTATTCCAGCTTTGGCAAAAACCAATAAAGGCCCATTGAAATACATCGATGTATTAACTCACCAAGCTAGATTAAAGGCTTGGATTCCATTTTGGCGAGACTATATTGATAGCACGGAAATGATTTTAAAGAGTAAAAAATTCAATACGCTTTATGCCAAAAAAGATTTGAAATTCAATTTGGTAGAAAAATATGTTACGAGGGCACAAGGGGAGGAGCGAGTGAAGAAATTGATAGAAAAAAATCCCAAACTTTGGGATAGCACGGTGAATTATGCCAATGAAATTATTCGTTGGAAACCGAAAACCTTGTCTTATGCCAAATCGGAAGATTATCCAACGGAAGTGACGTCTAACCTTTGGGCGCATAAAACCTTACAAAGTCAAATTACCAAGGCCATTATTGATTCCCCATTAAGAGAGAAAAAAGAATATGTTTATTCTGATTTATCTTATTATTTATTGCCTCAATTGACCAACAAAATGTTTGGAAAAACTTGGCCAGAATATCTGGAATCCACTTTCTATGCCCCATTGGGAGCCAAAACCTTGGTTTATCAAGCAGATAAGCATTTTCCATTGGCTAGAATTGTCCCAACAGAATATGATTCATTGTTCCGAAAAGTCTTGATTCATGGAAAAGTACATGACGAAGGGGCTGCTTTATTAGATGGAATTTCCGGACATGCTGGATTGTTTGGAAATGCCAATGATTTAGCGAAATTAATGCAAATGTATTTGCAAAAAGGCTATTATGGAGGTCAGCAATTTATCCAACCTGAAACCATGAAAACCTGGACTTCTTATCCATTTTCTGAAGCAGAAAATTCAAGAAGAGGAATTGGATTTGACAAACCTGACCGTAAAAAACCAGGTATTTCTGCGGCAGCATCAGCTAGCGAAGAAAGCTTCGGACATTCAGGATTTACAGGTACGTACACGTGGATAGACCCTGTGAGTAATATCGTGTATGTATTTTTATCGAATCGAGTTTATCCAACAAGAAACAATAGTAAAATCAGTGATTTAAACATTCGCACGGGGATCAATGAAGTGATTTACCAAGCGATTAAAAAAGGAAATTAATGCAGATATTAATCACTGGCGGCACGGGATTTATCGGAAAAGAATTGCATGCTTTTTTGGTACAAAACGGACATCAAGTCAAAATCCTATCCCGTAAAGGCGGTGATTATGCTTGGAACATCGATCAAAAAACGATTGATTCGAACTGCCTGAATGGCATTGATTGTATTGTGCATTTGGCAGGAGCCGGTATTGCAGATAAACCTTGGACGAAGGCAAGAAAAGCAGAATTAATTGCTTCTCGAGTGGAGAGTACCCATTTGTTATGGAGACTTTTACAATCAAGTGATCATCAAGTAAAAACCTTTGTTTCTGCCTCCGCCATTGGATTTTATGGAGCAGATTCGGGGGAACAAATTTGCGAAGAAACGAGTTTGCCAGGCAATGATTTTTTAGCCGATTGTACCCAACAATGGGAAAAGGCCGTAGATCAAATCGCTGATTTGGGTTTAAGAACTGTCAAAGTTCGGATTGGTTTGGTTTTATCTGAAAAAGGAGGAATATTTCCTGTCTTATCAAAACCCATTCGCTGGGGATTCGGTGCTGTTTTAGGAACAGGAAAACAATGGCAATCGTGGATACATTTGAGCGACTTGGTACGAATTTTCCAATTATGCATCGAAAATAATTCCTTAAAAGGAGTGTACAATGCCGTAGCGCCCAATCCGATTCGTCATAAAGAAATGACTCAAATAATAGCTAAAAAACTGCATAGACCCCTATTTTTACCTGCCATTCCAGCCTTTTTTTTAAAACTTTTGTTGGGAGAAATGGCTGTATTAGTGACAGGAGGTAACAAAGTTTCCTCAGAAAGAATACAAAAAGAAGCCAATTTTTCGTTTAGTTTTGTAGAATTTTCCACCACATTAACTCAAATACTATCCCAGAATGTCTAAAAACATCTTAGTTTACTGCGGCTCATCCAAAGGCCATGATTCCATTTATGAAAATGAAGTAAAAAAATTAGCCGGTGCTTTAAAAAAACATGATTGCAAAATTATTTTTGGAGCAGGAAGCGTGGGGCTAATGGGGGTTTTAGCAGATGAATATTTACGTTTAGGCGGCGAATGTATTGGTGTAATTCCTTCTTTTATGGGTCCTTGGGAAGTAACACATTTGGGCATTCAAGAATGTATTGTAACCGATACGATGCATACTAGAAAGCAAATAATGGCCGAAAAAGCGGATGGAGTCATTACTTTACCAGGTGGCTTCGGATCCATGGATGAACTTTTCGAAATTCTAACTTGGAAACAATTGGATTTACATGAAATGCCTGTTGGTGTTCTAAATATCAATGGCTATTACGATTTGTTGTTGCAACAAATGGAACACATGGTCAAAGAAGGTTTTTTGAAAAAAGCCAATTTGGATGCACTTCATATTGATACAGACCCAGATGCTATGGTAGATTATATGATTAATTATGCTCCATCTAAAATGGAGAAGAAATGGATTTACCGAGGATAATCGATTAAATAGTACCTATATAATGGCCAAATACCTACAATTTTTGATTTATCTAAGTATCCAATTTTTTTCCTTTGGACAAAGTACTCCTTTGGCCGAAAACTTGGGCTCTGCGGTTAATTCACAATATTCGGAATTAAATCCCGTGATGGCACCCGATGGAAAAACCTTGTATTTTGGCCGAAAAAGTCATCCACAAAATAAGTTTGGGACTATGGGAACAGAAACCGTTTCTGGTTCTCAAGATATTTGGTACAGCGAATTCATTGGAGGAGTTTGGAGTGCGGCAAAAAGAATGCCTGATGTTTTAAATAGGGACCAATACAACACTATTTTATCCATTTCACCCGACGGTCAAACTATTTTGGTCAAAGGTGCTTATGTAAATGGACAATATGAAACAAGGGGCTTTTCTATTTCTAAAAAAACAGCCAACGGTTGGAGCATTCCAGAAAAATTAAATATTCCGAAATACGAACAAATGAGCAAAGGAAAGAACGAATATGCTTATTTGAGTATGGATGGAAAAGTGCTTTTATTGGCGTTTTCAGAAAAGAAAAACAGTGAAAACGATGATTTATACATTAGCTTTTTAGAAGATGGAGAATGGTCTAAACCAGAAAATTTAGGTAAAAAAATCAATACCGACTTCTCAGAAACAACGCCTTTTTTAGCCGCAGATGGCAAAACACTGTATTTTTCATCCGACCGTCCAGGGGGAAAGGGGAGTCAAGATATTTATGTGGCCAAAAGGGTAGATGACAATTGGTTAAATTGGCGTGCCGCACAAAACTTGGGTGCGCCCATCAATACCGAAGATTACGATGCCTATTATTCGCTTTCTGCCAAAGGCGATTACGCCTATTTTTTATCTGGAAAAAACAGTTTGGGTAAAAAAGATATTTTCCGATTCAAAACCTCCGATCAAGATAGCAACCTAACAGAAAAAGAAGCACCAATATTAGCGAAAAATACGGCCAAAGACGGGAAGTCGAATGGAAACAATTCGAACAATACTAACGATGGAAATAATCAAGCCAACTCAGGTAAAAATGCTATAACAAAACCAAAAGAAGAAGCTCCCATTTTGGTACAGCAAAATGCCAAAGAAAGTCCGCGCTTAGGCTCATCTGAACAGTCTGAGGCAGTAGTTTTAATCTCTGGTAAGGTGTTTAATCCGAAAACAGGAAAAGCGCCAGAGGATGCCAGTATTAGCTATGAAGATTTGGTGACGGGTAAAACGATTGGAATCGCGAAGCCAGATCCGAATTCCGGAATTTATAAATTGGTTTTACCTTATGGAGTCAATTATGGCATTACAGCTAAAGCCAAAGGTTTTATGCCAAGTTCCATTAATATCGATTTGAGCAAAATGAGAGGAAGATATTTGGAATTAGACGAAAGAGATTTAGTAATGGCGCCTATCGCCAAAGGATCCAGTGTAACGATTAATAACCTCTTTTTTGAGTTGAATAAAGCAACTTTACAACCTGAATCTGAACCAGAGTTGAAACGCATCGTTTCTGTATTGAAAGAAAATATGAGCTTGGCGATTGAAATTAGCGGCCACACCGATAATACCGGTTCCGATGAAATCAACCAAAAACTATCTTTAGACCGTGCTGATGCAGTTAAAACGTATTTATTAGGCGCAGGAATCAAGCCTGAGAGAATCAAAACGAAAGGTTACGGTAAAACCAAACCAAAAGCTTCTAATGATACAGATGAAGGCCGATCGATTAACAGAAGGGTGGAGATTGAGATTCTGTAGAGGTAAAAGGTAAGAGGTAAAAGGTAAGAGGAAATAGCTCTTTTCCTTTCCGCAGTCCTTACTGTTTTTTTAAACATTAAGGAATTAAGATATTAAGAACCATTAAGTAATTTATACACCTCTTACCTCTTACCTTTTACCTTTTACCTTTTACCTCTTACCTCAAATACGTACTTCATCAATCCACTTAACTATTGCTAAAAATGGCATAGATAAATACTTTCTGACACGAAGGTATTTTTTGCGTGGTAATACAGGTGCGGTTTTAATGTAGAAACAAGGATATTTCTTGTATTCATTGTGTCCATTTTTGATCAATGTTTGTGCATAAACATCAAAAATGGAGGCTACATCACCTTTTTCCACAAAATCAAATCGATTTTGGTACTTCGAAATTTGAGTAGAATTACTAGGGTCATAACCTGAAAAATGGAAAAAAATCAAGGGAACTTCTTGATTTACCTGATAACTTTCTCCATCCGTATTCAAGCTTCGTTCATGCAAATTCCAATATGCCATGTTTAGGCCTTTATGGCGACTCACAAATACATCCTGATAATATATTGGAGCGAAGTTGACCCAATTTTGATCCACAAACATTCCATGTGCTAAATCTATGTAGCAATGTTCAAACAAACGTTCTGCCCACCAATTCAAAAACGACAAAGTTGTTTCACTTCTTTTTGTCCCGATAAATCCCAAATTATACATTCCCGTGTTCAATAAATCGCGCTCCTGTGGCGTAGATTCATCGGGAAAAGGACTTAAAATATGAGGGGTTAAAAACAAACTGTTTTGTTCCAAACCCTTTTCTATTTCTGCTAATGTTTGGAAAATAATGATATCTGGATCAAAGTAATGTAGAATTTCTATTTCGGGAAATTGATCATACAAATACTTCAAATAAAAAGGCTTAACAGCCGTATTCAATTCGGTAATATTATACCGATTGCACATGTCCTCAAAATCAGGAATTCCAATGTTATGTAATTCGATTAAGGTATATGCAGGTAATTGTTCCTTAGAAATACTTGATTGATCTAAACGATCGACCAAGCCAATGACAAAGTCATAATCTGGGTTATGTTCCAAGAGAGAATCGCCCAAGGATTTAGCTTGTGCCAAATAATTGATCGAACAAATTGTTAAAACTACCTTTTTTTGCATGGAATTAATTGAGGTCGCAATTTCGGGAAATAAAATTAAAATGAAGAATTAAGAATGTAGAATGTAGAATATTTCATTTTCAATTCTACATTCTACATTTTCAATTTATCATTTCAGGCTTCCATAAATCACATTCTCAATTTTATTATTGAAATCGCTATGGGAATTTGGAGTGTGTTGAGTCATAATTAATACAATCAATTTCTCTTTCGGATCAGCCCAATAGGTGGTTCCATAATATCCTCCCCAAGAAAACGAACCTTTGCTTCTCGGTTTTAAGTCGGCACTTTTTTCTGAGGTCAATGAAAACCCTAATCCAAAATTATCATTTCCCATTAAACCAGGGGCCAATTGTGGACTAATCATTAACTCGGCGGTTCTTCTGCCAATGATTTGTTTACCATTGTATTTTCCTCCATTCAAAATCATTTGAAGAAAAATGGCATAGTCGAAAGTACTCATAGAAAGTCCTGCACCACCTGAAAAATACGTTTTCTTGTCCAAAGGATAGTTGGGATTGATATTTCTAAACGTTGGAGACCAAGGAATGATTTTACCATTTTCTTCCGTGTATACTGTCGCCAAACGGCTGCCTAATTCAGCAGGAAGGTTGAAAAAAGATTCTTTCATTCCCAAAGGCTGAAAAATATGGGCTTTGAAATACGCATCTAAGCTTTTACCAGAAATCACTTCAATCAAACAACCAAGCAAATCGGTATTTAAACCATAAGTGAATTTCTCGCCAGGTTGGTGGGCTAAAGGAAGTGTTCCTAAGACCTTCATTTTTGCTAATAAAGTGGCATTCATTTTTCCCAAACCGGAGGGAATATCTGCTTTGGCATAAATGGCTTTCATTTTTTCTGATCCGATGGCCGTATAATCAATGCCAGAAGTATGGGTTAATAGGTCGCGGAAAGTGATTTCTCTTTTGGCAGGAACTGTGGTATAAGTAGAATCAGCGGGATTAAAATCTTTTAGAACTGTTGGGTTTTTGAATTCAGGAATAAAATCAGAAATTTTTTGATCCAAATTCAATTTTCCTTTTTCGAATAATTGCAAAATTCCCAAGCTTGTAATGGCTTTGGTTTGACTCATGATTCTAAAAATCGCATCAGCTGGCATGGGTTTTTTAGTCGCAAAATCGGCATAACCATGCCCTTTATAATGAATTAACTGATTGTCTTTCACGACCAAAGTAACCGCACCTATCAAGTGGTTTTTCTCAATATAAGGTTGAATAACTGAGTCGATATAGGCCAAATGCGCATAATTAATGTGCGGATTATTTTTAATGATATTTGGTGAAAGAGTTTGTCCAAATAATGAAAGAGACAAAAACAATAGGCAATAGGTAAAGAGGTTTTTCATAGGAGGGAGGCTTAAAAATGCTTTTAACGACAAAATTTATCCTAATTTATTCAATTTTTTGATTCAATGAATAAATATTCGGCACAGAAAGCTTTGTTGACTTCGTGATAAAAAGAAAGTTGGTGAAATAAAATGAAAAAAAATCCCCTGCTTTCGCAGAGGATTTTGTACCTGGGGCGGGAATCGAACCCGCACGAGCGTTTCGGCTCACAGGATTTTAAGTCCTGCGTGTCTACCAGTTCCACCACCCAGGCGTCCCTGAAAACTTAAAAACACCTTGCGGTGTTCTAAGTTGAGCGAAAGACGGGGTTCGAACCCGCGACCTCGACCTTGGCAAGGTCGCGCTCTACCAGCTGAGCTACTTTCGCTTATTGTGAGTGCAAAATTAAGACACTTTATTCTTTTATGCAAGTACAAAAGCAAATTTTCTATTAATAATTCTATAATTTTGTGTTTTCAACAAAAGATATGAACATTCACAAGCTCGACCCAACCGACCATAAATTACTTGAAATTCTTCAGCAAAACGCCAAAATTACCAACGCGCAATTGTCAAAAGAAATTGGACTTTCTCCTGCACCTACCTTGGAACGTGTCAAGAAATTAGAAACCTTGGGTATCATTCAAAGTTATCATGCGCAAGTAAGCAGAGAAAAAGTGGGTTTAGGAGTAACTACCTTTGTTACAGTCACTTTAACTGGTCACAAAAAACAAGTAACCGAGTCTTTTGTTCATCAAATCAATCAAATTCCAGAGGTTATTGAATGCCACCACGTCACCGGCGCTGGCGATTTTATGCTGAAAATTATTTCAAAAGATATCTCTACTTATCAGAAATTAATGTTGGAAAAAATCAATGAAATCGAAGAGGTTTCTGCCACTTCTACCATGGTAATTTTATCTACTTTTAAAGAAAGTAAAATTTTACCAATTCCTTGATTTTTGGCTTCGGTACCTATCATTGAAATCTATTTTCTATGTTTTTAAACACCAAGGAAACAAAGATTTTATAAAATTTTGCCTGTCCAATTTACTATTGATGAAAACTGAGTGTTAAAAAACACAAAAATAGCATTCCCAAAGTTGAACCAATGTCAATAATTGGACTCCTTTTTCGATCTAATCAATTTATCAAATAACTGAACTTTATAACTCGTAAATTGCAGGGGGTAAGGGGACGCATTTCCCCTTAAAAAAAGAAAATTAGATTTACTATCTAGTTACTTATATTTCCAATCAATATTCTGATTTTCTTCAAGGCGCAATGAACTATAAGTTCAAATCATAGTACACACTCAGCAAAGCTGAGCGCGTATTGCCTGAGCGCGTATTGGTAGCTAATCTTACGTCATACATCTTACATCATACATCTCACAGTCGATTCATAAACTGCGGTATCATTCGATTTTTCCATTCAGTGAAGGTGCCTTGCTGAATTTGTACGCGTGCCTCTCCGACCATCCAAAGATAAAAGCGCAAATTACAAACACTGGCAATCATGGCGCCAAGCATTTCTTCACATCGGTTCAAATGCCTTAAATAGGCTTTGGTATATTGTCCATGTAATGTTCCCACAAATGCTGGGTCAATCAATGAAAAGTCGTTTTTCCACTTTTCGTTTTTGATATTGATAATTCCTTGCGTGGTAAAGATGGTGCCATTTCTAGCGTTTCTAGTTGGCATTACACAATCAAACATATCTATTCCCAAAGCAATTCCTTCCAAAATATTTGCAGGCGTTCCTACACCCATCAAATACCTTGGCTTGTCTTTGGGTAAAATATCCGTCACCTGATCCGCCATTTCATACATTTCTTCCACAGGCTCTCCAACAGATAAGCCACCAATTGCATTACCAAAAGCATTTTTGGAGGCAATGTATTCGGCTGAAATTTTGCGCAAATCTGGAAAAACACTTCCTTGAACTATTGGAAAAAGGGCTTGATTGTAGCCATACTTGGGCGCTGTGGCATCAAAACGTGTAATGCACCTGTCTAGCCAGCGGTGGGTCATTTCCATCGATTTACGGGCATATTCATAGGTACAAGGATAAGGTGTGCACTCATCAAAGGCCATGATAATATCTGCGCCAATGGTTCTTTGAGTGTCCATGACAGATTCTGGACTAAAAAAATGAATGCTCCCGTCTATGTGCGACTTAAATTTTACCCCTTCTTCTTGAATTTTACGGCCAGCTCCGGCTAGAGAATATACTTGATATCCACCCGAATCGGTTAGAATCGGTCCAGACCAACCATTGAATTTATGCAATCCACCTGCATTTTCTAAAACTTCTAATCCGGGTCTAAGGTATAAATGATAGGTATTCCCTAAAATAATTTGAGCTTTAATTGGGTCAGATAATTCTGCGGTATGAACTCCTTTTACGGTACCAGCTGTACCCACAGGCATAAAAATGGGCGTTTCTATGACACCATGATCGGTATGTAATTTTCCTGCTCTGGCTTTCGATTTTTCGTCGATATGATTTATCTCAAATTTCATCCGACAAAGTTAAGACTTTTACTTTTTAATATTCTCAATCTTCTGTTGTAATTCCAGAACCATTAACTTCAATTCGTTAAACTCTTTTTTGCTGACAAAGCGATAATTTTCACTTTCTTTTTCTTCTTCAAATTGCTCAAAAGAATTTTCTTCACTGTGGTATAAAATTTCAGATAAATCGAAATTTAATATTTGGGCAATCTGCTTCATTCTCGAAAAGGAAGGGTCCGTCAAGCCTCTTTCAATTTTTGAGTAAGCCGACAAAGTTATGCCCAATTGTTCGGCGATATATTCTTGACTAAATCCTTTATTATTTCTAAGTTTTTTAATGTAAACCGAAAAGCTATTTTCCATAATAGTGTCTTATTTAGCCCTGAAAAGAACAATTTGAACCTCTAGTGAACATCATAGGACCATGAAGGAAAAATTGCCTCTAATATGATTTTAGGCAATGTAAACAATATTAGAAAATTGAACGTATTAGTATATACGTTTAGGCGAAAAAAATATCGATTTTTAATATAATGGAACAGAAAACGAAACATTGGCCCCAAAGGTGTTTTTATTCAACCATTGGCCCAAATCAAATCCAAAATTGACTTTTAATATGCTATCTCCGTAGAACTCTACCTTGCGTTTCCATTGCACTCCTAAAGAATATTGTCGTTTTACTGGATTCCACAATTGGCCATAATTGCCAAAAGAATTGGTCATACTAGCCCTAATTTGAAAATTATCCTCCTCCTTTTGATATTCTGCACCCACATAATATGCTTCCACACGGTTATTATCAAAAAACGTTTTTTTCGTCTTGTTCAAATCCGTTTCAGCGTCCAAGGTAATAAAAGGTGTTCCTATTCCTCGTCCTGAATAAGTCCAACCTTGATTAAATATACCATTATTAAAATAATTATCTAAGCCTCTTTTATAAGGAATATTATCAATATATACATTCCCGCCTTGTGAACTGGTATTTAAATATTCTAGCGTTAATTTGAGTAAACCTGTTTTTTGACTACTGGTAAATGAAATTCCATGTAAACCATCTGTAATATTATTTCCATAATACAAAGACCCATCTTCATAAACACTTTGACGGTACATCAGTATTTTACCCATTTTCAAATCCAATTCCATACCCACATCCACACTCCCCAAATGATTCCCTAATCGGTTACCTCCATCATTTGCACCGTAAGTCGTTGTGTCGGCTCCAATGGCAGCCAAAGATTGACCAGTAATGATGTACAAATAATCTTTCAAATTTACGTCGCCTTTGTTCCAGTACCACTGAACTTGATGATTGAATCCCCCATACAACTTTACAGGCCATTCAGGGCGGCCTATTCTACCATAAAAAGATTTTTGATGCAAAAATGCTCCTTTAACATCTCCTCGTTGATGAGCCAAATCTAAGTAACCATGTGCATAATTGCCTTTAAAGGAAAATAATTCTCCCACCGGATAAAAATAATCGCGGACAACAATATCAATTTTAGGAACTGGCAAAGAATTTCCCGACCAAATATATGATCCTGAAGATAAGGTTGAATCTACTAGTCCTTGAATATCTTTTTTCCGACCCAAAACCAATTCAAAAATCCCATATTTTGCTTTGGCATAAATCTCTGGAAAAATAAGAGCCAAATTATCTCCATTTCCTTGAATATATCTCGTAGATATTCCAAATCCATAATCAAATTTTTTACGAAACCTTTTCTTTTTCTTTAAATAATCTGAATAAAAATCCAATTCAGCGAAAGAATAAGCGCCTGAAATCGGAACCACACCATATTGGTTCGATTTTAACCAAAATGGGGTATAATCTCCCGTAGATGCACCACCTCCAATAGAAAAAGTTGACTTGATAGGTCGATCTTCATTGAATTGACCAAAAGTTTGTAAGGAATAAATACTTAATACACTAAGTAGCAATAATCTTCCAAGAAAGGACTTATGCGTCGTATTAAGCATTTTCTTAATTATTTAATTTAGCAACTAACTCAAATCCCAAACTTTTAATTAACAACTTTACTTCATTTTTATTTTTTAAACCAATTACTTCTGCTTCTTGTCCCATCATGGCACCTGAATCTAATAGCACGACATCTCCCACTTTAAGTGTTTTTGACAATGCTTCAACTTCTGAATATTCTGCTAAAAATGAACGGATTAAGTTAATTTCCTCTTCTAAAATAACAGCAGGCTGCTGTAACCAATAGACGAAATTAACTACGCCAACAGTTTGGCGGACTATGACATTTTGAGTAGAATAATCAATATTTATAAAAACATAAGATCGAAAAACAGGTTCTTCAATCCACTTTTTTCGGTCCGACCATTGTTTTTTTCTTTTAACCAATGGACAATAACAATCAATACCCTTGGCTATTAATCGCTCTGAGACCTTTTTTTCCATTCTGGACTTTGTGTACAAAGCAAACCATGCCATATTGTTTCATTAATACTATACGGTAAACAATTTCACGTCTGATTCCATCATATCTTTTACCAAGGCCGGTAAATCATATTTCAATGTCCAACCTAATTTCTCCTTTGCTTTAGTCGGATCTCCAATCAATAATTCTACTTCCGTAGGTCTGAAATAACGAGGGTCCACGTTAACCACCTCTTTCCCTATTTCCAAATGATACAAAGGATTGTTACATGCTTTCACTTTGGCGATTTCATGTACCCCTTCTCCTACAAATTCCAATTCAATGCCCACTTCCTCAAAAGCCATTTTAACGAAATCCCTCACCGTAGTTGTAATTCCAGTAGCAATCACATAATCCTCCGCCACTTCTTGTTGCAAAATCAACCACATCGCCTCAACGTAATCTTTGGCATGTCCCCAATCTCTTTTGGCATCCAAATTTCCTAAATACAATTTATCTTGTTGACCTAAAGCTATTTGTACCGCACCTCTCGTGATTTTTCTCGTAACAAATGTTTCCCCCCTCAATGGCGATTCATGATTAAACAAAATACCGTTCACCGCAAACATATCATAAGCCTCTCGGTAATTAACCGTTATCCAATACCCATACAATTTAGCAACAGCATAAGGAGAACGTGGATAAAACGGCGTTTTTTCAGATTGTGGAACTTCTTGTACTAATCCATATAACTCAGAAGTGGACGCTTGATAGATTTTTGTCTTTTTCGTCAAACCCAACAATCGAATCGCTTCTAAAATACGTAGGGTTCCGATTCCATCTACTTGAGCGGTATATTCAGGCTCATCAAAAGAAACCTTCACATGCGACATCGCTCCTAAATTGTAAATTTCATCGGGTTGTACCTCTTGAATGATTCGAATGATATTGGTAGAATCACTTAAATCGCCATAATGCAAATGAAAATTGGACGAATCTACATGAGGGTCTTGATATAAATGATCTATTCTTTGTGTATTAATCAAGGAACTTCTACGCTTAATTCCATGCACCACATAATCCTTCTCCAACAAAAATTGAGCTAAATAGGCCCCATCTTGTCCCGTTATTCCTGTAATTAATGCTACTTTTTTCGTCGAATTCATGCTTAAAAATAATATTTTCCAATAATCTGGTACAAGTTTCAAAAATACTAAAAATTAAAGAGAGTGCCGAATTCGAACTCACTTAATTATACAATGGTAATATTAACGACTCATATTTGGCGTATATAATTTTTCGTTTCAATTTCAAAGTTGGCGTTAACTCCCCATCCTGAATGGTAAATAACTCTGGCAATAAGACGAATTTTTTCACTTGTTCGTATTTGGCAATATTGGCCATGGTCATTTTAACTTCATCCTCCAACATTGCCACAACCTTCGGATGATTGATCATTTCCAAATGTGTCTCCGATGCTATCCCGTGTTGTTTACACCAAACTTTTAATGCATTGAACTCAGGAATGATTAAAGCAGAAGGAAATTTTTGTCCTTCACCAACGACCATACATTGTTCAATAAATGCGGATTCCTTCAATTTATTTTCAACCAATTGAGGTGCTACATACTTACCCCCAGAAGTTTTGAAAATTTCTTTTTTACGATCCGTAATTTTCAAATATTTTCCCTCTACCATCGTTCCAATGTCCCCCGTATGAAACCAGCCTTCTTTATCTATCGCCTCTGCGGTAGCTTCTGGATTGTTGTAATAACCTGGCATGATGGAATCTCCTTTGACACAAATTTCTCCATCTTCCGCAATTTTTAATTCCAAACAATCCAACAAAGTTCCTACACAACCAATTTTAAAATCAGGTGGGCTCACCTTTGAAACAGAAATAACGGGTGAGGTTTCTGTCAATCCATATCCTTCTGAAATGGGAATACCCGCCGCCCAAAAAACCCGGGATAATCGAGGTTGTAAAGCTGCAGAACCAGAAGTTATCAAACGAATGTTTCCGCCTAAAGCTTCTTTCCATTTACTGAAAATCAATTTACGATAAACGCCTAATTTGATTTGATCCCACATTCCCAATTTGACCATCGGATCATATTGTAAGCCAAATTCCACCGCACCAAAAAACAAGCTTCTTTTTAAACCAGTTAATTCATTTCCTTTGGCCATTATTTTATCGAAAACCTTTTCCAATAATCGTGGAACAGTAGCAAACATGCTTGGTTTCACTTCTCGAATATTATCCGCAATGGTCTCCATACTCTCCGCATAATAAACCGAAACACCATAATACATGTACATGTAAATATCTGTACGTTCGTAAATGTGACAAAGCGGCAAGAAACTCAAGGCTTTATCTCCTTCATACAATTCAAAAAATCCTCCGCGAACCAAGGCTTTCACATTGCTGATGATATTTTTATGTGTTAACATTACTCCCTTAGGTTTTCCTGTCGTTCCCGAAGTATAAATCAAGGTTAATAAATCATCTGCTTGTACTTTCGACTTTAATGTTTCTAAAACTGATGCATCTTTTCCGCCTCCTAAATCAATGACTTCCGTCCAAAATTTTGCCCCTTCTATTGGATCAAAGGTATAAATCGCTTGGATATTGGAATTTCCTTGGGCAGCTTCCTTCGACTTATTTAATAAATCTTCTGTTTCAGCAAATACAATTTTTACCTCCGAATCTTTGAAAATAAAGGCATAATCCTCTACCGTAATGGTCGGATACATCGGAACGGAAACGGCACCAATTATTTGAATCGCAAAATCTAAAAAATTCCATTCTGGACGATTCGAGGAAATAATAGCTACTTTATCATTCGGTTGAATTCCTAACTCGATTAAACCTAGAGCAAAATCATTGATGATACCCAAGGTTTCTTGTGCGGAATAAGTTCGCCATTGTCCATTTTCCTTTTTACAAAACAAATCCGTTTGATTACTTCCTTTATAAGCATTTAATAAATCAAATACCCTTTCTAATTGTTGATGTTGCATAGTTTTATAAGCTCAAATATTCCCAAAGTTATGGAAAACACTTTGACGTATTATAGAACTTTCCGATTATTTTTTTGGAAAAAATTTATGGCATTAATAGTTGATTTCTAACCTCTACTTGAAATAAACTTGTTGGATAAGATTCTATGAATTTTTGGCAAGCATTTTTATCTCTAAATTGGCTCAATTTAAGGTAATAATACAAGGCATCGTCGGCATAAATATCCTGAGGAAATCGTTCAAATAGATCATAGAAAAGCTTTTTTGCTTGATCTTCATTTTTCAATTCCATTTGCCTTTTCGCTTGTAAAAACAATACATCGTCTTCTAAACTTGATTTTTGAGAGTTTTGAGAAAACTCACTCAAGGCTAAATCGCCAGCTGAAAATTTCTTTTGTTCAAACAACCACTGAATTTTAGAAAAGGCTTTCAAATTTGTTTCTAAGGAATCCATCCCTGTATTGTCCTCAATTACCCATCGTAAATTCAAGGCGTCATTGGAAATTTCACGTTGAGAACTTTCTTTTAAAATGTCCAATAATTCTTTCGCCAATTCAAAATCGCCAGTATAATAATAAATTTTAGCTTTTTTAAATTTTGCTTCATAAGACATAGGACTATCCTTAACTTGTTTTTCTACTTGTGATATCAAAATCAAGGCATCGTATTTTTTTTCTTGAAAAGACAAATAATCAGCCAAGTCCATTTTTAATTGAGCTTGTAAAGCATCACTCTGAATCTTAGGTAAAGCATTTTGCAGAAGCACTATAGCTGAATCCATTTCATTTAATTGATAAGCCCATAATTTCGCTTCTTTCAAATACGTTTCTTGTGCGATGGACTGAGCAGCCCATTCTTTTCTAAATAGACGATAGGAATGAATTAAATTTTTAATGGAGGAAGGCTCTATGCTTGACTGAGAAAAAATCAATTGCTCTTTACACATCAAAGCCAGCTGTTTCCATCTTGAAATCTTAACAGCGTTTGGATAAATTTTAATGATATAATCAAAAACTCGATTGGCTAATTCCCATTCTTGATGCTGAAAAAGTAATTGTCCAAATTCAGCCAATTGTAAACCCCCTTGCTTTAATCGAATATCTAATGACCTTCTTTGTAACCAAGCCTTTTCGTATTGATGATTTAAAATATATATCTGAATCAATGTTTCTAAATGATTCGTCTCATTGGGAAATTCCTGAATTTTTAAAATGAGATAACGTTCCAGTTCAGCAACGGGTAGTTGTTCAGAAGATAAGTCGCTCACAAAATCAATGGCGGTATTTAAGCCATGCTCTTCTATCAACTTATCCACAACTTTTCCACAATAACTAATCCATTTTTCTTTTAAATTAGCATCATTTGAAAAATTATATATATTTAAAGTAAATAAAGCACCATTTTTTGAGGCTAATTGAAATAATTCATCCACTTTAAGATCTCTTTTTTCCAAATTGCGAATAGAAAGAGCTTGTTTGAATTGTTTAATCAATAAACTATCTGTTGGAATAGCTATTTTTTGTTGTGCCAAAGTATTGGTAAAACAAATCAAGAACAACAATAAAAATACATATCTAAACATCTTTCAGTTTTATCCACATGATATAATTTAAAAAAAAGAAATTTTAAAATTTAATCTTTTTTGTTTCTATTTATTGTTCTGTGTGGATTTGTGGATAAGTTAAATATTACTTTGTAAATTATTGATAATCTTATTATTATGTTTTTTAGAATTCATTATTCAATGTGTATAACTGTTAACATCTCTGGGGATAAGTGTGGACTTTCCCACATGGCATGCTTGATGGCTACTGTTATACACATCTATGTTGAGTGACTGTGTATAAATTATACGTTTATCCACAGCTTATCCACATCAATTTTGGGTATTTATCAACAGGTCAGTTATTTGAAAATTAGCCTTCATTTTGATCTTTCCTTCCATGAAATAAATGTTTTCAGGCTTTTCGTATTTTAAAAAATTACCAATATCCCATACTCCATTTTTATTTTTATCTTCAATGGCCCTTATGATATATGTTCCAGGTTCCACGTGCTTAAAACTGAATGATTCATCCACAGTCAATTTCTGGTACATTTCATTGTTGAAAGAATTTAATAGCTCCACAATGTATTTAGAACCATTTTTTGCTTGATTTATTCTGCCTTCCAAAATTCCATAGTTTTCCAGATCTTGTCGCTCTATTTTTTGTTGATAAACCAAATTTGTATCAGATTCAATGCTGACAAATGCTGCTTTTTCTATTTTTAATTCAAATTCATTTTTCTTAGGAAAGAAAAATGTGGGTAATGATAATTCATTTTTGAATTTATTCCAGTGGTAATATTCTGCCGGTATGCTTAATTGCTCATTAGGTCCAGTTTGCCAAGTGATTTTCGTTAAATCATAGGTTTTAATTGGTTTTTCAAAATGAATGAGTAATGAATCATTGGGAGATAAAAGAGTTCCCAATGCTGGTTTTATATCGAAACGCATGGAATTTGGGAGTACCTTTTCCTTTTTGTTAATTTCTCTAAATTTTAATTTTAAGTCAAATTTTGTTTCACGTCCGAGTGAATCTTCCAACATTGCCCTTAAAAATAAGGTGTCTTTCTTGTCGATATCATCTACATAAAAACGGATATTTTTATTGTTTTCTAATTGATAAACTGGAATTACATTTCCTTTGGCATTTGATAAAGTAATATTTTTAATCCCTCTATTGTATTCATATAAAATGGTTTTTGCTGTAGAGGTAACTTTCAGCTGTTTTATTGGATCTAAATTTTGCAAAGCAATTTTAAAATCCTGTTCTCGATTGCTTGTTAGCGTAATGAATTTATCTGTGATAAAATCGACTTGTTCTTTATTTGAATTTAATAACAGATTGTTGTTTATATCTTCAAATGCGGCTAAGTAATATTTTCCACTTGCTAAATTTTCTAGTGAATAATTACCTGAAGTATCTGTTTTTGTAAAATAATAGGGTTTTACTTTGTCGATTCTTAAGGTATCCGTATAGGGATAAAGACCGACCAAAATATTTTCAATCTTTTTGTTGTTATGCAATGTTTTAACGTTTCCCTTGATGACAAGAGAATCAATCATATTTGATGTACTAAATACCAATTTGATGTTTTTGCCTATATTTCTTTCTGATACATCTTCAATAGCATTTCTAAAATTGAAGGTATAGGTTGTATTTTCTTTCAAGGCACTATCTAAAATGATACTTACTCCGTTGGGTTTAATTTTTGTTTCATAGAATCCAACATTTGGAGTAATGAGTAATTCTTGATTGATGTTTCTAATGCTGATGTATTCATTGAAGCTTAGTTCAATTTTCTTCCCTTTGAAATTTTTACTTTTATTGAGAGGAATAGATTGTATAATGGTGGGAGCTAAAGTGTCTTTTTTACCCCCTGGTGGTGATGCGATTTGTGCACAATTTTGAAACAACAATTGTGCCAATACAAAGAGTATGCTAGATAATAAAACAAACTTTTTCAATACTTTATGCATGTTCTAAAATGTATAAATTGCTAGAATAGTTTCCTGTTTTAAAGTAAGCTTTTAAATTGGAAATTAATCCGATGATAAACGAAGCGATTAATTTTTTATTTCCGTATTTATATTGATTGCTCAAAAGTGCTATGTAAAAACTATCAAAAATTAGACCCTTGCTTTTGACAAGTTTAAATCCATGTTGTCGGGCCAAAAAGTCTAAGGTACTTGGATTAAAATGATAGATATGACGTGGAACATCATAAGCTGCCCAATATTGTTGAAACACTTCCGCATCGTAACTTTTGTGATTGGGAAGGGCAAAAAGTAATTTTCCTTTTGAGGATAAATGTTGTTGAAAGAAGTCAAAATATTCTTTGATTTCATACACATGTTCAAGTACGTGCCACATGGTGATTAAATCAAAATTTTCATTCTGTGGAATATTATTGATAGATGGGTGTATATCTTGTTTCAACAATTCGCTTGCGCGCTTTGCCGTTTCAGGATCTAATTCCATTCCTGTAATTTTCCAACCCTTATCTTGACTGGCTTTTAAAAAATGGCCATTTCCACAACCAATATCTAAAAGTTTTTTTTCTCCAATTTTATAAGGATCAATCCAACTTGTTTTTTGTTGTAAAGTTATATTTCTAACGAAATGGTATAATCGATTGACTAATCCTTTTTGCGTATTGCTATGAGAGATATAATCTTCTGATTGGTAGTATTTCCCTGCTTGATCTGCTTTGGGTCTTGGATTCGTAAATAGTAAATGACAAGATTCACATTTCACAATTTCAAACGTATTTTGTGAAACGGTATAATCTATGGCATGTAAAGCTGCTGTAAAATGTTGGTGACCACAAGAAGGGCATTCACTTAATTTTTCCATAATTATCTTCCCATAAATAAAAGTAAGATTGAAATATCGGATGCGGAAACACCTGATATTCTACTTGCTTGTCCAATCGTTTGTGGTCTAATTGATTTTAATTTAATCCTTGATTCAGTAGATAAGGTTTTAATCTTGTCGTAATCGAAATTTTCTGGAATACGTAAATCTTCCATGGATTTCATTTTATCTACCATGATTTTTTCTTTGGCGATATAGCTTTCGTATTTCACGACGATTTCTACCTGCTCTATTACTTCTTGGTGGTATTTTTCTTTCAAATTGGAAACTGTTGAATGTTCCAATAATTGTTCAAAAGACACATCAGATCTCTTCAATAAATTGATAATGGGTGTCCCCTCTTTTAAGGTTGCCGTACCCTGAGTTTCTAACCAATCGTTAATTTCAGTGGGTTTTATTTTTGTGGTTTTAATTTCTTGAATTAATTCCGCCACTTTTTCTTTTTTCTCCAAGTAAACATCCAACCGGTCTTTTTTTGCAAGTCCCAAATCGTAGGCTTTTTCGGTCAATCGTTCATCGGCATTATCCTGTCTCAAAAGCGTTCTAAATTCAGCTCTAGAGGTAAACATGCGGTATGGCTCGTCGGTACCTTTGTTGATTAGGTCGTCAATCAAAACGCCGATATAGGCATCGGATCTTGAAAGAGTAAATGGATCTAATTCTTGCGCTGTTTGGTGGGCGTTTATCCCAGCCATGAGTCCTTGGCAAGCGGCCTCTTCGTAGCCAGTTGTTCCATTGATTTGTCCCGCAAAAAACAATCCTTTAATCAACTTGGTTTCCAAGGTTGATTGCAATTGCGTTGGCGGAAAATAATCGTATTCGATGGCATAACCCGGTCGAAACATTTTGGCTTTTTCAAATCCAGGAATTAAACGAATGGCTTCAAATTGTATGTCCTCTGGAAGTGAAGTCGAGAAACCATTGACATAGATTTCCACGGTACTCCAGCCTTCAGGTTCTACAAAAATTTGGTGACTATCTTTATCGGCGAAGCGGTTGATTTTATCTTCTACGGATGGACAATATCGAGGACCAAGGCCTTTGATTCTTCCTGCGAACATGGGCGATTTGTCAAATCCTTTTCTCAGTACATCATGAACTTTGGTATTGGTATGAGAGATCCAACATGACCTTTGTTCTTGAATGGGAGTCTTGCTTAGGTAAGAAAAGCTACTTGGTTTTTCGTCCCCTTTTTGCTCTTCCATCGCACTATAATCTAGGCTTCTTCCATCTACCCTTGGTGGGGTTCCTGTCTTCATTCTCCCTGATTCAAAACCTAATTGAACCAGTTGTTCCGTTAGACCTACTGCCATCGGTTCAGCCATTCTTCCTCCTCCAAAACTTTTTTCACCGATGTGAATCAGTCCATTCAAAAAGGTTCCATTGGTTAGTACCACGGAAGTTGCGTAATAGGTCATGCCCATTCGAGTAACAACCCCTTTTACGCTTCCATTTTCTACGATCAATTGCTGAACAGAATCTTGCCAAAAATCGACCAATAAATTTTGTTCCAAGACCATTCTCCATTCCTCGGCAAATCGCATGCGATCCGACTGGCATCTAGGCGACCACATAGCAGGGCCTTTGGAGCGATTCAACATTCTAAATTGAATCATGGTTTTATCCGAAATCAAACCTGACATACCCCCCATCGCATCGATTTCTCGAACAATTTGTCCTTTGGCAACTCCACCCATGGCGGGGTTACAAGACATCTGTGCGATGGTTTGCATGTTCATTGTAATCAGCAAAACTCGGGAACCCATTTGTGCGGCAGCGTGAGCTGCTTCACAACCTGCGTGTCCTGCACCTACTACAATTACATCGTATCTATTTTGCATTGTTAACATTGTTTCACGTGGAACAAAACTTAGGCTTCGAACCTTGAAATATAAAAATCTTCTTTTTCAGTCATCCGTGTTTTGTCTTCTTTTTTCTTGTCTTTATAGCCAAGCAAATGCAACAATCCATGGACCATCACTCTGTGTAATTCTGTTGCAGATGTACCTAATTTTTCCCCATTTTCTTTTACTCTTTCGTAGGAAATAAATATATCCCCTTCGATATTTTTTCCGCCATCTGAATTGTCAAAAGTCACAATATCTGTCAAGGTATCATGGTTCAAATATGCTTGATTAATTTGAAGCAAATATTCATCTGAGCAGAATATATAATTAAGCTCGCCAATGTTTTTACCTTCGTTTTTGGCCACTTCTTTCAACCAAGCTTTGTGTTTGTTTTTATCAGGCAATGAAAAAACTAGGTCTTCTGTACTAAAAGTTATCATATCACAATTACTAAACCGCGAATTTACGAAAAAGCATCCTCGAAATGCTCAATTTTATAAGCTTGTTGTAAAAAAGTAACAGCAATGGCATCAAAGCGTATTTCTTGTCGCCAATTTATTTCATATTGATAAGCATTGGCAGCTTGAAATAAAAGATGGGTTTTGTCGCTCGTGATATTTGTTTCTGGATGGCCAAAATCTATTTTCTTGAGCGACTTTACCTCAACAAACACCAGAAACTTTTCTTTTTTGACAATCAAATCTACCTCTGCTTTTCCGCAGCGATAATTTCTTTCTACTATCTGATATCCCTTTTTCTCCAAATACTCTCCTGCCAATTGTTCCGCTAATTTTCCTTGCTGTATGTGTTTTGCCATTTTGTTTTTTATCAAAATTAGGCACTTTGTTTCTCCAGATTGAACAGTTAATTGATAATCTAATGGCTTTTATATGATTATCAAATACTTGATTTTTTCTTAAATGTTTCACGTGAAACATGATTGTTTTCTTAAATGTTTTACCATTCTTGTATATTTGTTTTTCATTTTTCAAGGGCTATTTGATGCGCCCAATTGGTAGTATAAACATGGTGCAAAATAAAACGGTACAGTTTGTTGATTTAGGGCCTATCGCTTACAAAGAAGCTTGGAATTTACAAGAATCATTGTTGGCGAAAACTTCTTCCATTAAATTGGGAAATAGAGCTAAGTCGGACGAAGAGAAAGCCCTAACTCCTAATTACTTGTTGTTCTGCGAACACCCACATGTTTATACCTTGGGAAAGAGTGGTGATATATCCCACTTATTGATGCAAGAAGAGTTTTTGGCTAGCATCGGCGCCAGCTTTTTCAAAATTAATCGAGGTGGCGACATTACTTATCATGGGCCTGGACAATTGGTCGGCTACCCTATTTTCGATTTAGAAAACTTCTTTACCGATATACATTTGTACCTGAGAATGTTGGAAGAAGCCATCATATTAACCTGCTCAGATTATGGCTTGAATGCCGGTCGAATTGACGGATTAACGGGAGTTTGGATTGATCCTGAATCAGAAAATACCCGAAAGATTTGCGCCTTTGGCGTAAAAGCCTCTCGCTGGATTAGCATGCATGGCTTTGCGTTTAATCTCAATACCGATTTAACATATTTTTCGCACATCGTCCCCTGTGGCATTGCTACCAAAGGAGTAACTTCATTAGCAAAGGAATTGGGATGTTGGGTGGACGAAAAGGAGGTTAAAAGCAAAGTTTTAAATCATTTAAGTCGATTATTTCAGTTTGAATTAAATAATGTTTCACGTGAAACATTAGAAAGTGCCAAAGTAGAACTATGATATGGAAATCTTAAAAAACTTTAAAAGCACCCTGTTTATCGATATAGAAACGAGTTCCGGATTGTCAGATTTTTCCCAACTTTCTGATAAAATGAAAGAATTGTGGATAAAAAAAGCGAAGAACTTGTTGAATGTAGATCAGGTGAGCCTTGAAGATTTGTATTTTGAAAGGGCTGCTTTATATGCGGAATTTGGAAAAATTATTGTCATTGGCATGGGTTTTTTATATCTGAATACGAAAAAAGAGCTATCTCTGAAAGTAAAAACCATCGCCAATACAGATGAAAAGGTGTTGTTGGAAGAGTTTATCGAGTTTGTGAATAAGACATATAAATCTAAAGAATTAACCTTGGTTGCGCACAATGGAAAGGAGTTTGATTTTCCTTATTTATGTAGAAGAATGTTAGCCAATCAATTGATTATCCCCAAATCATTGCAATTACAAGGAAAGAAACCTTGGGAAATAAACCATCAAGACACTTTAGAACTTTGGAAATTTGGAGATAGAAAAGCCTATACTTCTTTGGAATTATTGGCTGAGACGTTGAACATAATAGGGGCTAAATCCGATTTATCTGGGGATAAAGTTAATGCCGTGTATTATCTAGAAAAGGATTTGGATCGGATTGCTAAATACTGTTTGGAAGATGTTATTATTGTGGCCCAACTCTTTTTGCGATTTAATTTCTTAGATCTGGTTGAGCCACATAACATCATTAAGCTAGAATAATTATATCATTTTAGCTGGATTTCCGAATACTCGCTTTGAACTTGGCACATTTTCTATCACAACACTTCCTGCTCCCACTGTAGCGCCTTTGCCAATTTTAATACTTCCGACAATCGTAGAATGAATGCCTATAAAAACATTGGCATCTAATTTGGCTTCTTTCCCAATGACAGTTCCCGCTCCTATTTGGCTGTAATCATCTATATAAACACCCGTTTCTATGATGGATCCTGCTCCAATGATGCAACTTTCCCCAATTTTTGCTTCTGGAGAGATAACACTTCCTGCACCGATGAATACTCCATATCCCAAATTTTTGCTATCCGATATCTGTGCGGATGGATGTATGGCATTAACGGGTTTTACTTTTCTGTCTTCAATGATTGTTTCTATCATTTTTCGTCTTTCAACGGGATTATCTAATGCTACAAAAACTCCGCAATTTTTGCCAATTAAACTCCAATATGTATCGTCTTCTGTGTTTCCAAGCACCGGAATTTCTCCTACGTATGTATCTTTTTTCTTTGGGTCATCGTCAAGAAAACCATATATGACTACATTGTTTTTCTCAAAAATGTTAGCAACTTCTAAGGCAAATGGATTTATTCCGATGATAATAACTGGTAATGATGTCATATTATTGATTTATTTTATTTGTATAGTCTGTTAATTTAAATGCTATTTTGTCCTTTTCAGTGAATATTAATTCGTTGTATTCTCCTTCTAATATTATTTTATGGCTTTTTCCTAATTCAAAACGACTTCCATCTATTTCAATTAATCCGTATAAATGACTCATGTCTCCAATGTCTTCTATAGTCCATGAAAAGGCTATCTTTGAATCTTTTGATACCTTTTCTTTTAAATTAATAACCAAATCCGCTCTTTGTAAATTGTCGGCTGTAATGGGGGCGTTCGTTATTTTGATGTCTACGATTGACTTTTCATTTGTTGGTAATTGAATATACAATTCTGTGTTTTCCTCTTCCCATTTAGACTCAGCTATTGCATGAAAGGCATCTAATAGCATGCAAGCGTTGAGTTTTCTTAAGCTTTGTTTTTCTAAATCCCAGCCTGCACCACCAGATTCGATTAATAATAACCCATATCCTCTCGATTGAAATGTATCACCAAATGCTCTTCTTTCATATTCATCTGTCCATTTGGCAATCTTATTTTCTAAATAGGGCTTTAGTTGTTTTGTTAATCGGTTAGCTAATTTTGCTGCTCTAATTCTTGATTCTGTCCATGTGCCAGCTTTATCACCTGGTGTTGCTAACAAGGCAATATGTGTTTGATGTTTAGTATTTCCTGCTGAATATAATCTATTTTGATCGTGTAAATTAAATGCAAATTGTGGTTTTATTTTATCTGCCCAGTTTGATAAAATTCGAGCTTCAGTGGTGTGTAATTTTTGTGCATCTCTATTCATATCTATTCCCAAAGCGGTTTCCCTTTGCCATTTAGATGCTCCATCAGCATTTAATTTGGGAATAATATGTAAACTAATTTTTTGATGTAAATTTTTCCTTAATACTTCAAAGTCATCCCCTTTTTGGGATAAAAAAAGCAGTATATCTGCAATGGCCATGGTGGCTGTTGCTTCATCACCATGCATTTGTGACCATGCAGCAATTTTAATAGGTCCTATTCCAAATTTTATTTCATGAATAGCTCTGTTTTCGTAAGTTCTTCCAATTTCATTTATTTGAAATAATGGATTATTCTTCCATTCAGCCAATAAAATTTGCCAAGTTTCATCAGAGAATCTTCGCTCTTTAATTCTTGTTTCTTGGAAGGAATGATAGTGTTGATAGAAATTGTTAAACATCATTTATACTTTGGTTTTGGAATCCATGCACTCCAAATTTGTGATTTAAAAATACCTTGAGATCCTGAAATATAGATTACGATTATCGTACAAATTAAATAGATAAAGCCTGCACTTCCTCCAAATAGTTCGATACCCATCAACATACCTGAAATGGGTGTTTTACTTAGACCATGGTATAAACAAGTAAAACCGATAGCTGCTAAAAGTGGAATAGGTAAAGGCAGTATGTTTGACAGACTGTTGGCTGCGTGTGATCCAATCAAAAATAGTGGAGTTGCTTCTCCCCCTTTGAAGCCTAAGCTTAAACTTAATATTGTGGCAATGGATTTGAAAAGTGGAAATTCAAATGAGACATTTCCGTGGAACGGTCTTAGTAAAAATTCAGAGCCCAAACCTCGACTTTCTTGAAAATGGGAAAATTGAAAAATTCCTAGCAAAATAAGGCCAGCAACTAGGCCTTTTGAATAGAAATTTCCGGGCAATTGTGCGAAGGCTTTAGAAATAATCGATTCTGAGTGCTTATAGATGAGGGCAATTATACCTAAAAATAGTCCAATAGAGGCAATGGACAAACAAAATGAGGGTGTAATGGCGGGCAAAAAAACGCTTGGATAAAATGGATGTTTTGTGCTGTACACGTGGAGACTCGTAAAATTGGCTAAAAAACTAGCAAAAAGACAAGGAAGGAATGAGCGAAAATTTATTTGGCCAATTTTTGAAATTTCTAATCCGAAAAAACAACCCGCCAAGGGAGTTCCAAAAACAGATGCAAAGCCAGCGGATATTCCCGCCCTAATCCAAATTTTTTTTTCGTCTTCTTCCAATTTTAATTTTTCTACCCAATTCGAAGCAAAACTCCCTCCCATTAAAACTGCTGTTCCTTCTCTTCCGACGGAAGCTCCAACGATGTGACTCGCCCAAGTAGCGATTAAAATAAAGAACCCAGTGTTTTTGTTGACAACAGGTTTAGATTCGTTTAATTGGATGACCAAATCATTGGTTCCCGTTTTTGACCAAACAAAACCTTTTTGATATAAATAATGAAAAATAATACCCAGAAAGGGTAACAAATAAATGAAAGTTAGATGCGATTCTCGTAGAACTTTCATTTGTTCTAAACCCCATAAAAATAGCGAAGATGCAGATCCTATGGCAAAAGAAATCGTCAAAAGAAGCATCAATCGGCGAAGCCAAATGTTTCGCATTATTTTCATTTTATTGATTTTGCAGGTAAAGGTAAATAAATCTGCTTTCATAATTGGAATAGTCCCACAGTCTTTGGTTCTAAATATGTACCTTTGTTTTTATCATTGACAAAATCGAATGTCTGAATTTTTAAAATTAGGCTTAAATCCGCAACTTCAGAGGGCGTGTGATGCCATTGGTTATACATCCCCCACACCTATTCAAGAAAAGGCAATTCCTTTATTGCTTGGTGGACATGATGTGTTAGGTATTGCACAAACAGGAACGGGTAAAACAGCAGCTTACGTTTTGCCTATTTTGATGCAATGTAAATATGCACAAGGGAAAAATCCACGGGCTTTGATTTTGGCACCTACGCGTGAATTGGTGATGCAAATTTATGAGGTGATGATTGAATTAGCTCAGTTTACCGATTTGCGTATTTTGGCTTTATATGGTGGTTTGGGTCCAAAACCACAGATTCAGGCTTTGGAAAATGGGATTGATATTTTGGTTTCAACGCCAGGGCGATTCATTGAATTGTACCGCAAAGAAGCCATTGTTGTTAAAGAGTTGAAACATCTAATTTTAGATGAAGCAGATAAAATGATGGACATGGGTTTTATGCCTCAAATCCGTCAGATTTTAGAAAAAATTCCTTATAAAAAGCGACAAAATGGATTGTTTTCGGCCACTTTTCCAGAAAAAGTAGAAAACCTTTCACATGAGTTTTTGGAATTTCCGATCAAATTGGAAATTACTCCACAGGCTACTCCAGCGAGCCAAGTTACCCAATGGGTTTTTGAAGCGCCGAATTTAAAAACCAAGATTAACGCCTTGGAATATTTTCTTCAAAATCCAGATTTCGAGCGAGTAATGGTTTTTTGTCGGAGTAAAGACGTGGCGAATCAAGTCGAGAAATTTTTGATTCGAAAAGTTTTGAATGAAGATCAAGTTCGAGTAATACATTCAAATAAGGGTCAAAATACGCGAATTAATGCCATGCAACAGTTTAGAGAAGGTTTGGTGCGTGTTTTGGTTACAACCGATGTTGCTTCACGTGGAATTGATATTCCGAAAGTTTCCCATGTAATAAATTTTGATGTTCCCTTGATTTATGAGGATTATGTACATCGAATTGGTAGAACGGGCCGGGCGGCGGAAGTGGGAGAATCCATTACTTTTGTGACATTGTCAGAGGTTTATCATTGGGCTAAAATAGAGCAAATTATTCAGCAAAAGATTGATATTTTACCATTTCCAGAAGGGATTTTGATCGAAGACACACCCTTTTTGGAACAGCAAGATATGTTACGTGCGGTGGATGATCAGAGAAAAAGGGAAGATCCAGACTTTAAAGGCGCTTTTCACGAGAAAAAAAGACGTCCAGGACAACAAGCCGCAAGCAAGAAACCACAAGGATCTAAGCCTAGTGCAAAAGCTACACCAAGAAATAATCGTCCAAAAAAATCAACAAATTTTCGGGGAGGAGCATCATCAAATAAAAAGAAAAGATAGTTTTGTAAAATATGAAGCATAATTTGAAACAAATATTTTCTTTAATCGCCTTACTTTTTTGTTTTTCTGGTCAATTGCTCGCTAAAAATTTAGCAGATAGCTTGGTCAAAGAACAAAAATATCTACCCCTTTTTGGGAAGAAAAAATTAAATAACAAAGACGCCAAGGACTTACAAGCCTTTTTACTTTCCTGCGATGAAAGTTTTTCATCTAGAAAAGAAGCGGCGAAGTTTTTTTCCGACCGAGCTTGGGAGTATGTTTCAGAAGGCAAACCAGACACCGCTACCTTTCGATTTAATTATGTAAATGCTTTGGATTCAACAAGTTATGAATCTTATTGGGGTTTAGGTGTTATTTCTTTTCAAAAAGAACAGTTCGGTCTTGCATTGGAATTATTGGGCAAAGGATTGGAATTGGATTCCACACAAACAGTTATGCGAGTGGATTATGCCATTGTAAAACTTTCTTGTTATTTAAAAAACCAAGAATGTGGCACTCTGGCAGAGGTAGAGTCGATATTAGCTCGTTGTTTAAAAGAGGATCCGAGCAATGCTAATGCATGGATGAAAAGATGTCAAGTGGCTTATTTATTAGGCAATTATGAATTGGCTTGGGCGTATTTTCATGAATGTCGGCAGTTAGATTTTCTGCAATTGGACATCAATTTCGCCTCTCAATTGGTCGAAAAAATGCCTGATCCTAAGGGCTTTTTTAAATAAACTTTTTAAAATATGGGAGTTCGCTCATTTTTTGCCAAATTTTTAGCGAAGACAATTGTTAAAAAATATCGAAAGTCGCAGGAAATGGCTTTTGAGAAGCAATCGTTTTGGTTAAAAAACAATTTAAAAAAGGCAGAAAAAACATTATTTGGTCAGGCTTATCAATTTGATAAAATTCGGAATTACATTGATTATAAAAATGCAGTTCCTATCGCAGAATACGAGGATTTAAAGCCCTATATTGAGGAAGCCTTATCTGGAAAGTCGAATATTTTATGGCCAGGACTTCCATCCTATTTTGCCAAAACCTCTGGGACTACTTCTGGTGCAAAATACATTCCTATCTCGTCTGATTCAATGCCTTTTCATATTTTGGGGGCTAAAGATGCCTTGTTGCATTATGTTTTTTACAGCGGTAATTCGGAATTTTTAGATCGAAAATTGATTTTTTTATCGGGTTCTCCAGCTTTGGAATCTAAAAATGGTATTCCCTTAGGTCGATTATCGGGCATCGTGAATCATCATGTTCCATCCTATTTAAGAGGAAATCAGTTGCCGAGTTATGCGACAAACTGCGTGGAAGATTGGGAAGAAAAATTGGATTTAATTGTGGAAGAGACGATTCATCAAAGGATGGGTTTGATTTCAGGAATTCCCCCATGGGTTCAGATGTATTTTGATCGTTTGGAAGAAAAATCGGGTAAAAAAGTTGGGGAATTATTTCCAGATTTTCAGTTGTTTGTCACAGGAGGGGTTAATTTTGAACCATATCGTGAAAAATTATTGGGATCTATTGGTCGAGAAATCGATGTGGTGGAAACTTATCCAGCCTCTGAAGGTTTTATTGCGTTTCAGGATTCGTCTGGAGAAGAAGGATTATTGCTTTTGATTGATGCAGGGATATTTTATGAGTTTGTGCCAACGGAGACTTATTTCTCTGCGAATCCAACTCGTTTATCTTTATCGGAAGTGGAATTGGGCGTCAATTATGCGCTTTTATTGACAACCAATGCAGGACTTTGGTCTTATTCCATTGGTGACACGGTGAAATTTGTTTCTTTGAATCCCTATCGGATTGTTGTGACTGGAAGGATCAAGCATTTTATTTCAGCTTTTGGAGAGCATGTAATTTCAGAAGAAGTGGAAAAGGCGATGCAAGAAGCATTGAAAGCTTGTCCTGAGGCGAAAATCGTGGAATTTACCGTTGCTCCTCAAGTAAATCCTAGTGAAGGAATGCTACCACATCATGAGTGGTTAGTTGAATTTGAGCAAGTTCCCAATGACATAGCATTGTTCCAAAGGACCTTGGATTTGTCTATGCAAAGGCAAAATATTTATTATAAAGACTTAATCGACGGCAATATTTTACAAAGTCTAATTTTGAGTATACTTCCCAAAAACGCTTTCATAGATTACATGAAATCGCAAGGCAAATTGGGTGGTCAAAACAAAGTTCCACGTTTATCGAATGATCGGAAATTGGCGGATTCGCTTAAATGATGGGAGATGTATGACGTAAGATGTAAGACTGTTCAATACGCGCTCAGCTGTGCTGAGTGTGTACTATGATTTGAACTTTTAGTTCAATTATTCCTTGAAGAAAATCAGATTATTGATTAGAAATATAAGTTTCTGGTTAGTAAACCTGATTTTCTTTTTTTAAGGGGTAATGCGTCCCCTTACCCCCTGCAATTTACACGTTTAAAAGTTCAGTTATATGATAAAATTTTTAGGAAGAGAGGAGAGAGAAAAGAGGAGAGAGAAAAGAGGAGAGAGAAAAGAGAAAAAATTGTGTCCTCTGTGGTACAAAATAAATTAGTGTTTTTATCACAGAGGGCACTAAGAGTGCTGAATTGAGACTTCATTCTCAATTTTACATTCTTAATTCTACATTCTTTCCTCTCTCCTCACCTAAACCACCCCGCATATTTCACATAATTCATTGCAGTGCGCATGAATACCTCGGCAGCTTCGGGACTAACTTCTTTTAGGAATTTGGCGGGATTTCCCGCATAAATGCTTCCTGATTTTACGCGAGTTCCTTGGGTAACAATTGCGCCTGCAGCAATGATACTGCCTGATTCTATAAAGGCTCCGTCCATTACGATGGCGCCCATGCCGATTAAAACACGGTCTTCAATCGTACACCCATGCACGATGGCGTTGTGAGCGATGGAAACATAATTGCCAATGATTGTCTCTGTTTTTTGATAAGTACAATGTACCACAGCGCCATCTTGAATATTGCTGTGATGACCGATTCGAATTTTATTCACATCCCCTCGCACCACAGCATTGAACCATACTGTACAATGTTCACCCATGACAATATCACCTACAAGCGTTGAATTTGGCGCTAACCAACAAGTTGTATCAATTTGAGGAGAAACTCCTTCTACGGGTAAAATAAGTGCCATGGTCGAGTTGTTAAGAAGGCCAAGTGCCTTGCAATTTCATTACTTTTTCAATCACATCCCTAACTGCTCCTTTTCCCCCGTTAAACGGAGAAATGTATTTCACTACTTGGTGAATTTCAGGAATTGCATCGTTGGGACATGTACTTAATAATTTTGGTCTAGATAATATCTTTAAATCTGGCACGTCATCACCCATGTACAAGATTTCTTCTTCAGGTATTCCTACTTCTTCCAACCACTCTAAATAAGTTGTTAGCTTATCTTTTCCCCCTAATCCGGCATATACATGTTGAAATTTTAAATTTTCTAATCGTTTCTTTACACCGGGATGCCCTCCACCTGTAATCACACAAAGCTGATAATTTGCTTCCCTTGCCTTTTCGATCCCATATCCATCGCGAATATAAAAACTTCGGTAATGTTCTCCCGACTCTAAAACATGTACTTGGCCGTCTGTCATGACTCCATCTACATCAAATACAAATGCTTTTATACGAGAAAACAAAGAAAGTACGTTTTGCATATTGGGGAATTTTGCCTCAAATATCTTAAAATTTTGCTTATTTTTACTCGCTTATGCGGATTCCTATCAAGAATATGTTTCGAAAAACCGTTTTTCTATTCTTTTTATTTTTCGGATTTATCCGCACGCAGACTATTGCCCAAATTTTTAGTTCAAAAGGGAATTTTCCACAAGAAGTAAAAGCTTGGATTCTTTCTAGTAAAAATCGAGAAGCACCTCAAACTGCTGAAAAATGGCTTAAATTTTATGTAGGGACCACTTTTAGTCCAGAAGAAAAAACGCGTTTTGAGCAATTGGTTTTGTCTATGCCCAATAAGGGATTTAAATCGGGTTATTTAGCCTATTTATTTTTTCGATCTACCATTCAATGGGAAAATCATCCTGAAAATTTACAGCAATTTTTAAGCGTTTGGGAGAAATTAGTTGCCGCCAAAGATGTCAAAACGGGTCAATTATTGGTGGAACAAATCGAAAATTGGCAATACAATCGCTTTATTCCTAGCTTGGGAAATATGCAATTGAGAGTCAAAGGAAATCTAAGCATCACCTGGCCTGTTCAACAATCTGTAAGTAAAGTAGATACCAATCAAGTGGCTGCCAATAATGACAATTGGGATTCTCCCAGCACAAATGTGGACGTAGAAATGTCGCTTGAATCAGAGAGCAATTGGTTGCCTAATTTGTTCGTTGAAGACGGCCCTTTACTAACTTGGGAACGCCCTGAAATCATGTATCGTACCGGAAAAGATAGCATCAAATTCGAGGCAAATGCATTTGTTTGGAGTGTTAAATCTAAAATTGGGACAGGGAAAAAAGTAGATATTCCGGGTAAATATGTTGGATTTCCTTCTGCATCTTGGTCATTGGAAGAATTCGAAATCATTCCCCATAAAGGTGTTTTAAATGGAACTGTGAGTAATTGGCAGGACCGAAATGATTGGAATTTGGCAGGTCAAGGACAAATTAAATTGAAGCGAAAAAGCAATGCACTATATTTTCCTTTCGAGTTCAAAGCTAAACAGGATTTACCAAAACCTTGGCAAGAAAGTGATTGGAAGGCCAATGGTAGATTGTGGATTTTAGGCGACAAATTGGGGATAATGGCCTCTTCTAAGTCTAAATGGGCCACTTTTGAGGTCTTTAATGAAAAGGAATTACTGGGGAAAATTCAAACCCAAGTGCTGTGGATTCATCCTGATCAATCGGTTCAAATTGCAGAAGGGCAGTACTTTTCTCGTTTAGGAACAAAAGATAGTTTAGTACATGCAAGTATCAAAGCTAAATGGTTTCCCAAAGAACAGGTTTTGCACATTCGAAAATTGGAAGGACTTAATGCCGACCGCTTGTTTTTCGAAGATTCTTATCATCAAGTTCGCATTTCAGCAGATTTAGCCATCATTTCTGTGCGGGATAAAAAAGTAGATTTTTTTAGGGTCGCAGCTAAACTGCAAAACCCCGCTTGGGTAGAATCTTTTGATTATTTTGAAGAAGAGCGGATTCGTGTTTTGCAAGATATGATGACATTTAATCCCATTCGGATTTTGTACAATTATCTCTTGGAAACGAAATCAAGTAGCGCATATTTAAGTGATATCGCCCTTAAAAATAAAAAGACCTTAAAGGAAATTCAAGCGGGTTTTGTTCGTTTTGCCAAAGCGGGATATCTTAATTATTCGACCCAAACGGACCTGATTTCTTTTACTCGTTTAGGTAAACATTATGCCAACGTATTGTTTGCCAAAAAAGATTTTGATCGATTTTATGTGGCATCTATGTCGGACCAAGTGCCCAAAGATACCGCCAATATTACCTTGTATTTGAGCAACAAAACCCTGAAAGTTCGAGGGATAGATGAAGTCGTAATTTCCGATTCTTTGAAAGCAAATTTTATACCTATTGATCATCAAATTGTTTTTAGTAATGGTCGCGATTTCGATTTCAATGGAGAAATTAAAATTGGGAATTACCGGTTTAGAGGTCCTGATTTTAAATTTGATTTTGCCAATTTCACCGTAAAATTTAATCAAATAGATTCGATTACTTTTTTGCCCAAATTGAAAAATGGAGATATTGGAACAAAGGAATTAGGAGGGCAATTTAAATACGAATCTGGCTCTTTGTTATTGAGTCCTCCCAACAATAAATCGGGCCGTTTGGGGATTGCGGCGTACCCTAAATTAATTATTCCAAAAGGAGTTACGGCCTATTTTAATGAGCCATGGCGCGCAGAAGGCGTCTTTTCTGCTTCAAAATATTATTTTAAGGTGCCTAAAATTGAGCTGGATAGTTTGCTGTTGAAGCAAATTACCTTTGAAGGATCTTTTTATTCTGATGGCTTATTTCCTGTATTAAAAACGGATTTGGAATTGATGCCAGATCAATCGTTTGGCTTTAAATATCTTCAAAAAAATCCTTTGGATATTTACCAAAAGCAAGGAAAATTCCAATTGGAAGGACCTTTATTCATGGATAAATTAGGCTTGCATGCGTCTGGAAATTTAAGTGTTTCAGGTATTTTTTCGGATACCAAAACGAGTCAATTTTATCCTGATTCTCTTCTTGCAAATAGTACTTCAGGCAAAATGCAAAGCCTTTATCAAGGTAAAAATGTTTTTCCACAAGCGAGTTGGGAACAACATACCTTGCGTTGGGTTCCTCAAAAAGATTCTATCACCATTCATCCCATTAAGTCGAAAATTGCTTTGTATCAAAACTTGTTGACTTTAGATGGCGACTTATTTATTCATCAAAAGAAAGTGGTAGGAGCAGGAATTCTGAATTATGCAGATGGACTATTTACCTCTTCTCGATTTACTTTTGCTGCCACCAATTGGCAAAGTGATGAATCTGCTTTTCAAATTGGTAGGAACATGAAATTGTTCAAACCTTTGGTTTATGCAAAATCTATATCTGTAGAATCGCTGGTTGGCAGCAATAAAGTGACACTCAAAACAGCGAAAAATACCACGAGCGATTTGGCAGAAAGCAATATTGTATTCCCTCATTTGGCTTATCAAAGTACGATTTCAGAAGCTCTTTGGGATTTAAGCAATCAACGATTTAAATTATTTGGTAAAAAAGGGTTCGAGTTAAGTAAGTGGTCTGCGGATAGCACGACTTTTGAAAAAGATAGTTTGAATGTTCCTTCTCAGATGAAAAGCAATGTAGGGGAATCGCAAGGGTTAATTTTAGCAAATTCGGCGGATTACGATTTAAAGGCTCAGTTTTTACAATTAGGGGGAGTCAAGCAATTGGCCATAGGACCTGCTTGGGTTTATCCTTCTGGAGGATTATTGGGCATTCAAAAAGATGGAAAATTCAAGCCATTTACGGAAGCAAAAGCCTTGTTAGATCCTGACAACAACCGACATAAATTGGAGAATCTAGCTGTCATAGAGGCCAATTCTGAGTTTTGGAAAGGTACGGCTAATTACCTTCTTCCAAGAGCCAGTGGCGATAGTATTCCTTTGCCTTTGAGCAAATTTGAATTCACGGAAATTCCCGCCGATGCAAAAAATCAAGCACGAAAATTAGTGAAAGCAGAGGCCAATTTTGGAGAAAAACGCACTTTGGCCATTGGTCAACATCAGCAATTTAAGGGGGAAGTGAGTTTTCATTCGGATCAAGAATTTTTACAATTCAAAGGATTTATTCGTCCAGATTTGGGATTAAAAAACATCAAATCCGCATGGATTCCTTTTGAACCCAAACAAGGTGAAAGCCCAAATTTGAAATTGGATGAAAATTTAAGAGATGAATCAGGAAGGCCTGTTACAGCTGGAATATTTATCAATGCTGATAATAAATTGTATCCAACCTTTTTGAGTCCCGTTTCAGATGATTTGGATCCTGTTTTATTTTCAGCTTCTGGGATTGTGGAGGAACAAAAAGAGTATTTTCAAGTATTGGGCAAAACGTCTTTAATGAAGTTGTATACCAAAGAAAAACGAATTGAAACGAGTGGTGCGGTGGAGTTATTTACGGGAAATAAATGGCTGAAATCCTTTGGAAATATTCACATGTCGACGGACACCTTGGTTCCTAGAATTGAATCTTGGTTAAGTTTACAATTCCCTGTGCCAGCCAATGTATTAAAGGTAATGGGAGATCGAATCGTGAAGTATAATTTAGATGAAGGTTTGATCACAAGTTCCGCAGATGAACCTGAAACGCGAGATGATTATTTGTTGAGGGTGAGTTTATTGATGAACAAAGATATTCCTGAGCCTATCAAAAGTAAAATGGATAAAGAGCATGTGGCCTTGGATAAAGTCGCCCCCGATTTCGCTAAAAGCATTAATTTTTCCTCGGTTAAATGGACTTGGTCGCCTAATACCAGCTCATTTTATACCACAGAAAACTTTCCATTGGTCAATGTGGGGCCTGTGGATGTGAACAATATGGTTAAAGGCTACATGGAAGTCATCAAAAAACCAAGTAAAGAGGAGTTCTATGCGTATTGGGAATTATCGGAAGATCTTTGGTATTATTTTGCTTATTTCAATGGTGAATTAGGCGTTTATTCTTCGGATAATGGATTTTTATCCGCTATTCGAGAGTCAGTTAAAGAAAACAAAAAGGATGCAGATAAGTTAGGTGTTCGAGTGGTAGAGGCGGCATCGGATGAAAAAGATGCATTTTTGAAGAAATTTACATCTTATTATCGTAAAATTGTACCAACAAAAAAAGCAGCCACTAAAACCCTTGATAAACCAAAAGAAAAATCAACACCAAAACCCAAAGCAAAAAGTAAACAAGGAGGATTTTAATGGCATCTAAGCTAACACGATTATTTCAATTTATGGACACCTTGGGAATCGGAGAAAGAGACCCTTTTGGAAATCCGATTGTATTTAAACGAATCATCATGTTTGTGTTGGGTTTGGTTACCTATAATCGACTCCGTTTTTACAACAAAACCTTGATCAAGGGGACGGAACATATAGATAATTTGCCTGAAAACGGTGTTTTATTCTTGCCGAATCATCAAACCTATTTCATGGACGTGATTTGTTTGTATCACATCTTTTTTTCCGTCAAATGGGGCTTTAAAAATTCCGTCAATTATCCCATTTATTTGTTGGCGCCTCGGTCCAATTTATTTTATGTAGCGGCTGCAGAGACGATGAAAAATGACGGATTGGTTCCCAAATTATTTGCCCAAGCGGGAGCCATTTTGGTAAATCGTTCTTGGAGAGCCAATGGCCAAGAAGTCAAAAGGGAAGTGGATTTGGAGGCTGTTGAGAAAATTGGAAAAGGTTTAGGATTTGGTTGGGTCATCAGTTTTCCTCAAGGTACCACCAGGGCTTTTGCTCCATTAAGAAAAGGTGTAGCACATTTGATCAAAGGCCAAAATCCTATTGTGGTTCCTGTCCGAATCAATGGATTTAGAAGGGCTTTTGACAAAAAGGGCTTACTTCTCAAAAAGAGAAACACTCAATTGGAGGTTGAATTTCGGGAGCCCATTCGATTTGCGGAAGACGCAAGTGTGGATGAAATTTTAGAAAAATTAGCCTTGGAAATCGGATTATCGGACGATTTTTTGGCTGAAAATTCAGAAGAATAATATGCTGACCAAAACCAAAGGCATCGTTATTCATTATTTAAAATACCGAGAAACTTCCTTGCTCGTTACTATTTATACTGCAGAATTGGGGATCGCTAGTTATATCGAAAATGGCGTGCGTTCCGCCAAAGCGAAACATAAAATGGCCTTATTTCAGCCGCTAACGCTGTTGGATATGGAGGTCTATTCCAAACCAGGAAAAGGCTTGAATCGAATTTCTGAGCTGAAATGTTATTTTCCTTATCAGCATATTCCATTTGATATTGCTAAATCGAGCATTGCTTTGTTTTTAAGTGAAGTTTTGAATAAGGTTTTAAAAGAAGAGGAAGCAAATCCTATTTTGTTTCAATTTTTGGAGGATTCTTTGCAGTTTTTAGATACTTGTCAGGAGAATTTTGAAAATTTTCACATCCAGTTTTTATGGAATTTGACCGCTTTTTTAGGCTTTTCGCCCAGTAATGGCTCGGAATTTTATCAACAATTGGCATTGAATCGTTCAGAATACGGAAGGCCGGATCATTTGGAGGTTTTGGATCGATTGATTTTATCCGATTATGGAACCTCGATTTTGGTCACCAAAACTCAAAGAAAAGAAATGTTGGGGGCCTTGATTCGTTATTATCAATTACATGTGGAATCTTTCGGAGAATTAAGGTCTTTGCAAATTTTACAAGAAGTATTAGCTTAAATGAATACATCCATTTATACCATTTCCGCCGATGAAAAGGAGCCTAAAAGGCTTCAATTGACTTATACTTTTTTCCCTAAAAAGTTAGGGAAGCAAAGCATTTTATTGCCCATTTGGCGTCCAGGAAGATATCAAGCGCAGCATTTTGCTAAAAATATTGATCAAGTAATTGCGAAAAGTGCATCAGGAAATTCCATTGAAATTTTCAAATCTGAACCATCGGTTTGGAATCTTTTAGCGGAGGATTTAGAGCCTATCACTTTGCATTATAGCTATTGGGCGGAGCAGGCAGATGCAGGAGGAAGTGTTTCTACGTCTGAGATGTTATACATCAATTTTATCAATTGTTGTTTATTTTTGAAAGGGACAGAAAACCAAGCTTGCGAAGTTCGGATAGATTGTCTGGATTTTTGGCAAAAAGCAACGGCACTTAAAAACCTTAATTCGTTCACTTGGAGGGCCAAATCTTATCGGGAATTAGTCGATTCTCCTTTTATGGCAGCGCCTCAAATCGCTAGTGCTAAATGGAAAGTGGGTGATGTTACTTTTTATGCGCAAGGCATTGTTCCCCAAGGATTTTTCACTCAAAAATTGCTGTCTGCTTATCAAAAAATCAGCGAATTTCAGTTGGATTGGATGAAAGATTTCCCCGTAAAAAACTATCGATTTTTACATTGGATTTGTCCACAACCTTTTTACCATGGAGTAGAACATATTAATTCCACTATGATGGTCATGGGTCCAGAAGATCGCGATGCGTATGAAGATTTGATCGGATTGGCATCCCATGAATTGTTTCACGTTTGGAACATTGGCACCATTCGCCCCAAAGAATTATTGCCTTATGCTTATCATAAAGAGGTTTATTTTACTACAGGAGGTATTGTAGAGGGAATAACGACCTACCTGGGCGATTGGTTTTTATACGCTTCTGGGGTGTGGAATCGAGAGGAATATGTGGCCTCTTTATTGGGAAATTTGAAGTTGCATTTTGATCGAGATGGGGATTCAAAGCAGTCTTTGGTGGAAAGTTCCATCGATTTATGGATGGACGGTTATGGTAAATCTTTACCTAGTAAAAGGGTTTCCATTTATTACAAAGGGGCCTTGTTTGCCCTCGGTCTTGACCTAATGATTCGTCGAAAATTTGAAGATCAAAAATCAATTCGGGAAGTGATGCTTTTAATGAATCAACGCTTCGGTCGATTAAAAAGGGGATATACCTTGGAGGATTTTTATGCCATTTGTGAAGAAGTATATGAAGGCTCCCTTCGGGATTTTTTCCAAAAATGGATGGAAGGAAATGATTGTTTGTTGGATGAAACGAATGAATTGTTAGGGGAGAGATATGAGGAGTGTAGAGTTGTTAGGTAATAGGTAATAGGTAAAAGGTAAAAGGTAATAGGTGTCTTCTCTCTTCTCTTTTCTCTCTTCTCTTTTCTCTTTTCTCTCTCCTCTCTTCCTATCCAAAAAACACATAACTAACCCCAATCGCCGTGATAATTCCCACAATATCTGCGGTGAGGCCAGCCCATAGGGTATAGCGAATATTTTTGACTTGCACAGATCCAAAATAGAGGGCAATCACGTATAAAATGGTTTCTGCGCAACCTTGAAAAACGCATGATAATCGGCCAGGGAATGAATCGGGGCCAAAGGTTTTCATGGTATCAATCATCATCGCTCTGGAACCACTTCCACTCACTGGGTGTAGTAAGGCAGTTGGTAAAGCATCCGTAAAACGGGCATCTAAAGGGGTTAATGAAACAATCCATTTCATGCCTTGTACAATAAAATCCAAGACCCCAGAATTTCTTAGACAACTGATGGCAACGAGCATTCCAACCAAATAAGGGATGATTTTCACCGATGTTTCAAATCCGCTTTTTGCGCCATCTACAAAGGTGGAAAAGATGTCCACTTTCTTCCAAAACGCAGCTGCTAAAAAGCTAAAAATTAGGGTAAATAATAATCCATTACTGAATATTTTGGATTGAATTTCAATCTGTTCTTTGCTCAATTGACTGAAATAAAATAATATCCCACCTAAAATGGCAGTTAGACACAGGATCCAGCCCATTAAAACGGGATCTAAGAGGCGAATTCTTTGTTTGATAGCCACGAATATCAATCCAGTCATTGTCGCGGCGTAGGTGGCCATTAAACAGGGAATAAAGACATCCGATGCATCCTTTGCTCCATAGATGGCTCTTTGTGCCATGATGCTGAGTGGAATTAAGACAGGTCCAGCACTATGCAAGGTCAAAAACATGATTTGAGCATTGGAAGCTGTTTCTTTTTCCGTATTCAAATCTTGCAATCCTTGCATGGCTTTTAAGCCAAATGGAGTGGCAGCATTATCAAGTCCCAATAAATTCGCAGAAAAATTCATGATCATTTGTCCATGAACAGGGTGGTCTTGCGGAATTTCGGGAAATAATCGGGTAAAAAAAGGTCTAATTCTTTTGGCTAAAAACTGAATGGCGCCCGCTTTTTCACCCACTTGCAAAATGCCCATAAAGAAGGTCATAACACCCGCCAAAGGCAAGGCAATTTTCATTACGGCCATTTCGGCGGAATCAAACATGCCATCGACCAAGATTTTAAAAATGTCCGCATTTCCAAAGAAAATATATTGAATAATGGCTACCACGAATGCCACGCCAAAAAATAAAAACCAAATCCAATTTAAAGCCATTGATCAAAGCGCCATTAATGAGGCATTATTTCGTTAAAAATTTGGCTAAATTTAGGGAAATTCTTTGTTTTTTATGGAAAAGCTTTCTCGATTATCCTTTCTTTTTCTGTTTTATGCAGGTCTTTCTTCAACGCTGTCGGCTCAAAAATCGAATTGTTCATATGAATTAGCCATGCAGGTGCAGGGACTTTTAGAAGTAAAGAAAGAAATTCCTTCCATTTTGGTCGACTTGAAATATGGTACAACGGATAATTTCATGAAAAAGAATGTGTATGGCTGTTTACATACCGCGTATTTGCAAAAAGAGGTGATTGCCAAATTAAAAATAGCGAATGAAATTTTACAGAAAACACATCCTGGGTATCATATTCTGATATATGATGCAGCTAGACCTTTGTCGATTCAATGGGTTTTATGGAATACATTGAGCGATTTGCCGCCCAAAGAACGCCAAAAATATGTGGCAGATCCCAAAGAACATTCCATTCATAATTATGGCAGCGCCATTGATCTTACTTTGGCTGATGAGCATGGGCAGGCCTTGGATATGGGCACGAAATATGATTTTTTCGGGGAATTGGCCTATCCGAAATTGGAACAACAATTTTTAAACAATGGCCAATTGTCCCAAAAAGCCTATGAAAATCGTTTATTATTGCGAAATCTAATGAAAAAAGCAGGTTTCATGCCCATCGATTTTGAATGGTGGCATTTTAATGCTTTTTCTAGGAAAGAGGCGAAAAGGAGGTTTGAGGTGGTTAGGTCAGGTATGAGGTAAGAGGTAATAGGTAAAAGGTAAGAGGTAATAGGTGGCTTCGAGAGCCTCAGCCACCGAATTCTACATTTCTCACACCTCATTGTGAAACTTATCTACTATTTTTGTAGTTATACTATTTACATCTAATTTAAATTCGATCATGCTTACTTCAACGATACATATTTATACCGAATCGACGCCCAATCCACATTCAATGAAATTTGTTTTTAATATTGAATTGTTGCCAGATGGTTTAACATTTGATTACGAACAACCAGCAGATGGCTTGACCAAAGAAAAATCTTCTCCTTTGGCAGTCGCTTTATTTGGATTCGATTTTGTTAAAAGAGTGTTTATTACGAGTAATTTTATTACCCTCACCAAGTCAGAAAATATTGCCTGGGAAGATGAATTATTTGGCATAAAACAATATTTGAAGGCCTATTTTGCTGATAAAAAACCTGTCTTTAGTTTACCAGAAAGTCAATATGCTGAAACAGATGGGACTTCTGATTCTGAAATTATCTCAAAGATCAAAAATGTATTAGAACAATACGTTAAACCTGCTGTAGAGTCAGATGGCGGTGCAATTTCTTTTCATTCTTTCAATGAAGAAACTGGCCAAGTCAAAGTCCTTTTACAAGGTTCTTGCTCTGGTTGCCCTTCATCAACGATAACCTTGAAAGCTGGTATTGAAACATTGATGACAAGAATGGTTCCGGAAGTAAAGGAAGTTGTAGCAGAAAGCTGATTGATGTAAGATGTATGAGGTAGGATTTTTTTAACATTAAGTCATTAAGAATCATTAAGTTTTACCTCTTACCTCTTACCTCTTACCTCTTACCTCTTACCTCTTACCTCTTACTTCTTACCTCTTACCTCTTACCTCATACTTCTTACATCAAAAGAACTCCATTTTTCCGGTATTTCAATCGGATGATCAAATATGCCAAATAGGGTGGAACCAGATCCGCTCATGGAGGCGTAAATGGCGCCTAATGCGTATAGGTCTTCCTTGATTTCTTTTAGCAAGGGGTATTTGGGGAAAACACTGTCTTCAAAATCATTATGAATGGTGTTTTTCCATTCCGAAATGGGTCTTTTTAGTGCATCTGGCAAATGATTTTTAGCAGGTTTCGGTAGGATATTGGCATAGGCCTCTTGGGTAGAAATGCCCATTTTTGGATAAACAAAAACCCAAAATTTATTCTCTATCGAGCAATCGATTGGACTTAATTCATCTCCTTTGCCGACCCCAAAGGCAGGAGTATTTAACAAGAAAAAGGCGCAATCGCTGCCTAATTTTTGAGCATAAGGAATTAAGTCAGTATTGCTCAAAGTCAATTCAAAAATATCCCTTAAAGCCATCAGCGTGTAGGCCGCATCTGAACTTCCGCCACCGAGCCCTGCGCCCATTGGGATTATTTTATGTAAGTGAATATGCACTCCAGGGATGTTGTAGGCCTCTTTCAGTAATTGATAGGCTCGATAACATAAATTGCTCTCTATGTTTCCAGAAATAGGTAAACCAGATGCGCTAAATTCAAATGTTTCTTGTGGAGTTATTTCCAATATATCGGTCCAATTGGTTGGGAAAAATGCGCTTTCTAAATTGTGAAAGCCGTCTGCCCTTTTTTCAGTGACATACAAACCAATATTGACTTTCGCGTTGGGGAATACTATCATATCAATCTTCTAACATATTATTGATCCATGTTAATCGTAGAATCATACCAGCCATAAACAACAAGAAGCCCAATTGAATAAAAAAGGCACTTTGATCAATTCGCTCTTCCCAAGTAATCTGATAGATTTTTGTTTTCTCCAACTGATCAATCCGCTCGAATGTTTTCTGCAATGCCTGTGTATCTGTTGCCCTAAAAAATTGCCCATCCGTCTGTTCCGCAATACTTCTTAAAGTACTTTCATCTACTGGATCTATCTGGGTTGTGTTGGAACCAACTGCAATGGTATAGACTTTTATGTGAAAAGTTTTAGCCAATTTGGCGGAAATATTCGGGTCTAAATTACCAGCCGTATTTTTTCCATCACTGATTAAAATACAAATCTTTTTGGGATTGGGATTGTTGCGAATTTGGTTCAAACACATGCCTAAGGCGTCTCCGAGCGCGGTTCCTTCTTCTGGTATTAGTTCGGATTCTAAGGCACCTAGTGCTCCTTGTAAGTAGGCGTTGTCTAGGGTGATTGGGCTCGCTAAATAGGGTTCTCCCGCAAATGCAATCAAGGCAATGGGATCAGCAGTTCTTTTTTGAATGAATGTTTTTGCCACACTTTTTGCCACTTCTAATCGAGAAGGCAATACATCTTTGGTCAACATAGATGATGAGATGTCTATCGCCAAGGCGATATCGATGCCTTGTGCTTCTTTTTTGTGGTGAATGATTGACTTATACGGTCCTGCAAGGGCGATGAGTAAACTTAATAATAGACTTCCTTGCAAGACGTCAGGAATAAAACTTAGTACTCGGTTGAGTTTATTCTGTACCAGGGGTTTGGAAAATGAAAGACTTATTTTAGATCGATTATTTCTTTGCCAAACATTTTTTATGAAATATAGTAAAAATGGAAGGGGTAAAAAATAGAGAATGATGGGATTTTCCCAATGAAAAGAGAAAATCGACTTGATTTCAAACCAGTAAAATTCTAAGCTGTGCTTCATTTTTTCTTAGATTCTAGTTTAATTTTTCGCCTTTCCGATTGGTAAATATTATTCGCAATATTCATTAATTCAGTGACTGAATCCATGGTTTTGGTGGAAAAATTACCCCCATAAATTGCCGAATCCATTTCATTTAAATATTTGTCTAAGCGTTTAACATTTAGATTGTCCAACATTTCCTTCGTCGTAAAAGTAGAAAAAGGAATTTGTGTGAGCGATTCCAAATAGATCTTCCAAAGCGTAAAGGCTTTTTCCAAATTCCTCAATCCCAATGTTGAGTTAGAAATATTTCTAAAATAGCGTTGAAAACTTCTTCTAAAGTCTAAATTCTTTCGCCAAAGGAGGTAAAGCTTGTAGGTTTGTTTAATCCTATTTCCAAAAAACCAATAAACAAGTCCGGCAAATAATAATACTCCCAAACCCCAAGAAAGAATGTTTTTTAATTCTGTTTTTGGCGCTAAATGTGGAATTGCGATTTGACTGTATATGGCATCTAGGTTCACATTTTCAGGATGTTTAACTAAATGTTTGATAAATATTGTATCGGGTTTCGGAGAAATTAAGGTGCAATCTTGATCATCCATCACATAAATCGGAAAATTCAAGATGTGGCTTTTTTGAATATTGAATAAACGAAAGGTGTAAATAGCGGAATCTACACTATTTTGACCCTTGGTTTTTGTCACAAAATATTCTCTTTTGACAGGTTCAAAAGTCCCGATATTTTGATGAATGGAGGGGAAAAAAATTTCTTGATTTTTAGGATGTTTGACAAATACGGTATAATGAAAGATTTGCCCGATTTTGACCGAATCTTCCAAAAATTTTCCTTCAATTTGCAATTCCTTTTCCTGCATTACTTTCTGGTATTGAATAATTTAATCAATGTTGGCACAAAATCTTCTCCGGCCTGAATTGAAATATAATCCGCACTCCATTGTTTGCATAATTTTTTTAATCGATTTCCTTTGATTTCTGTTTCTTCCTGAAGCAATTGCTTAAAGGATTTCGAGGAGGTGTTCATCCAAGTTGTTCGATTCCTTTCTGGGTCAAAAATTGGAATAATGCCCATAGAAGGCAATTTTAGCTCTTGTTTGTCATTGATTTGAATCACTACTAAATCATGTTTGTTGGCTGTTGCCTTCAGAAAATCTTCATATCCATTGTCAATGAAATCCGACAAGATAAAAATGAGGCTCCTGCGTTTTAAGACATTCGACAAAAACATCAATGCGCCTTTTAAATCTGTTCCTTTGTTTTCGGGATCTAATTTAAATAACTCGGAAATGGCTTTGAAGCCATGTTTTTTGCCCGCTGCAGGCGCCATGAACTTCTCATTCTTGTCTGAATAACAACAAAATCCGATGTGACTTGCTTCTTTGATGGCAGAAAGGGCTAAAACAGCAGTTACCTCTTTCATGGTCAAAAACTTACTTTTCCCTTGTCGGCCGATGTTACCAGATGCACTCACGTCCAAAAGAAAAAAAACGGTTTGCTCTTTTTCTTCTTTGTACAATTTCACAAAAGTTCCATGCCCTTTGGCACTGGTATTCCAATCAATGTGCCGAACATCATCCCCATATTGGTATTGTCTTAAATCGCTAAATTCTAAGCCAGAACCTTTAAAGACCGACGAAAAATTCCCGTGCATTTGGGTATTTATCGCCTTTCTTATGCGAATTTCAAGTTGAACAACATGTGAAAAAAATGATCGAATATCCATTATTGGGGATATAGATTGGATGAATACAAAGGTTAAAATTAGAGATTTAAAATGAAAATTATGGAAAAGTCATGATTTCCAATGAATATTCACAAAAGCTTTCTAATTTGTGTCCAAATTTTTTAGCATGTACAAATATATTTTTTTATTCCTACCCTTTTTGTTTTCATGCAGTGAAACGAAACAATCCTCCACTTTACCAGAAGCCAAAATGATTCAGATTTTGGTAGATATACATTTAACCGAAGGGAAGGTAAATGCGATGCATTTGGGTACGGTAGACTCCTCCTTGGTGGTTTATAATTATTTTGAAAAACAAGTGTTTAAAAAACATGGCATCGATTCTACCCGATTTGTTAATAGTTTAAATGATTACATCAAAGAACCCAAAGCATTCAAAGAGTTGTATAAGAAAGTTTTTGCTCAATTAGACGAACAAAGTAATGCGCGTAATAAGTCGATGAAACCTTTATGAAAAATATTTACCTAGCTATTTTTTTGTGTATGAATATCCATTTAAGCGCCCAAATACCCTTTATTCAAGGCCACCGTGGTTGTCGGGGATTGTATCCAGAAAACACGATTGTGGCTTTTGAGCATGCTTTGGATTTGGGGATTCAAGTCTTAGAAATGGATGTTTGTATTTCCAAAGATGGCCAAGTAGTGGTTTCTCATGAGCCCTACATGAATGCATTGTATGCCAGTTTTCCAGATGGCAATTTGGTGTCAAAAGAGCAACAGGAAAAGCTGAATTTATATCAAATGACCTACGATGAAATCAAGCAATTTGATGTGGGCAAAAGGGGTAATGCCTTGTTTCCCGAACAGCAGAAAATTGCCTGTTTTAAACCTTTGTTGTCAGATGTGCTAAAAATGGCGGAGGCCTTTCGAAAGAAAACGGGAAAAGCGATTTATTATAACATTGAAATTAAATCAGACGAGAAGGAATACGGGATTTCGCAGCCGAAAAGCGTGGAAGAATTTTCTCAACGGGTACACGAAGTCATGCAAAATCAGGTGGATTCAAAGTTCTTAATTTTACAAAGTTTCGATTTCAATGTATTGAAATTTTGGCATCAAAAGATACAAAATGGGCAATATGCTCCCGTTAAACTTTCTGCTTTGGTCAGTCGGAAATCGCCTGAAAATACCCTGAAAGATTTGGGTTTTGCACCAGATATTTATAGCTCCAGTTACACCGCTTTGGATGCATCGGCAGTTGATTTTTGTCATGCCAATAATATCCAAGTGATACCTTGGACAGTGAATGAGCCAGAAGAAATGAAAAAACTCATTCAATTGAAAGTGGACGGTTTTATCACCGATTACCCCAATAGAGCCCTAACAATTAGCCAGCCTTAAACATCCATGTCACTTTTCAATGAAACTTTATTGTGGTTAATGAAGAAGAGAATGCCTCGCATTGAAGCGATGTACACTCGGCCGCATGAGTTGCAGGAGCTATGTTTTTTTGACTTGTTGGCGCAGGCACAACACACGGAATGGGGGCGAATGTACGGATATGGTTTGATCAAAAATTATCAGCAATTTAAATCGACCGTGCCGATTTCCACCTACGAGGAGATTTTTCCTTACATCGAACGAATGATGAAAGGCGAGGAGCAAATTCTTTGGCCAACACCCATTTCTTGGTTCTCGAAATCGTCCGGAACGACCAATGCAAGAAGTAAATTTATTCCTGTGTCCAAAGAATCGTTGGGCGATTGTCATTTAATGGGTGGAAAGGACATGATTACTTTGCTGGTCAATAATAAGCCAGAAACCAAAGTATTTGAGGGCAAAGGATTGTCGATTGGTGGCAGTTTGGCGAGTAATCCCATGAATTCGAGTATGTTGTTGGGAGATGTGTCAGCGGTGGTGATGAAAAATTTACCCATTTGGGCACAGTTGATTCGAACGCCTTCTCTGGATGTGGCCTTGATGGATGACTGGGATCAAAAAATTGAAAAAATGGCTTTGGTAACTTCTCAGGAGAATGTTACAAGTATTTTAGGGGTTCCCACTTGGACCTTGGTTTTGATTGAAAAAATCTTAGAAATAACGGGTAAGAAATCCATTTTGGAAGTTTGGGAAAACTTTGAATTCATGATTCATGGGGCGGTGGCATTTGGTCCTTATCGAGAGATGTTTAAAAAGGAGGTATTTCAAGGATTGGATGTAGGTTTTTTGGAAATATACAATGCTTCCGAAGGGTTTTTTGGTATACAAGATGATTTAAGTCTGCCCGATGAATTGTTATTGATGCTGGATTACGGCATTTTTTACGAGTTTATTCCATTGAATGAAGAAGGAGAGGAGGCCAACACCATTGTGCCACTTTGGGAGGTGGAATTGGGCATTAATTATGCTTTGGTGATTAGCACCAATGCGGGATTGTGGCGCTATAAAATCGGGGATACAGTGAGATTTACCTCTAAATTTCCTTATCGAATCAAGATTACTGGAAGAACTAAGCATTTCATCAATGCTTTTGGCGAAGAATTAATTATCGATAATGCGGAACAAGCCATCGCTAAAGCGTGTTATGCTACTTCTGCTGAATTAAAAGAATACACGGCTGCTCCTTCATTTATGGAAGGGGGAAAAAGTGGAAATCACGAATGGGTCATTGAATTTTCCAAAGCACCCAAAGATTTCCGTATCTTTGCAGAGATGTTGGATCAGACCTTGAGAGAACTCAATTCTGATTATGATGCCAAACGGTCTTATAATTTAGTCTTAGGCCCGCCTATTATTCACCAAGCGCCTACTGGGACTTTTTATGCTTGGATGAAGGAAAGAGGAAAGTTGGGAGGGCAACATAAAGTACCTCGTTTGAGCAATCACCGAGAATTTATAGAGGGGGTTAAATCCCATTTTAAACCATAAAAATATGTCGTTAAAGTTAACAATTGAAAGTGGTATCAAAGATGCCATGCGTGCGAAAGATGCAGATCGCTTAAGAGCTTTGAGAGCTATTAAATCCTTGATTTTATTGGAAGAAACATCGGGTTCTAATTCAGGAGAATTGTCAGCAGATGCTGAAATGAAAATCTTGATGAAGGCTGCCAAGCAACGCAAAGATTCTTTGGAAGTTTATGTGGCACAAAATCGTGCTGATTTAGCGGAAAAGGAGCAAGTGGAATTAACGATCATTGAAGAGTTTTTGCCAAAGCAATTATCGGAAGATGAATTGACAGCCAAATTACAGGAAATTATTGCTTCAGTAGGCGCGAGTAGCCCTGCGGATATGGGCAAAGTAATGGGTGCTGCTACCAAACAATTGGCTGGTTTAGCAGATGGTAAGGCCATTTCTGCTAAAGTAGGAGAATTATTAAAGAAATAATCGTGCCAGAATTAGTAGAAAAACGTGTTGTGAAATCCATTCGTAAATTAAGTTTGGAAGAGTTAAAGCAGGCCATGTTGGAGCAGGGTCAGCCGGCTTTTCGTGCCAAGCAAATCTATGAGTGGATTTGGAAAAAATCGGCACGTTCTTTTGATCAAATGTTAAATATTCCGAAGGAAACGCGTGCTTGGTTAGATGAAAATTATGCCATGCATTGTGTGGAGACTTCCGAAGTTCAAATCAGTAAAGACAGAACGGTTAAATCCAGTTTTGCTTTGCATGATGCGCATTTGGTGGAGGGAGTTTTAATTCCGACGGATGAAAGGGTGACTGCTTGTGTTTCTTCGCAAGTGGGTTGTTCTTTGACCTGTAGTTTTTGTGCCACAGGTTATATGGATCGAAAGCGGAATTTAGAGGCCTTTGAGGTTTATGATCAAGTGGTTTTAATTCGTGATCAAGCGGAAAAAATATACCAACAGCCTTTGACGAATATCGTCTATATGGGCATGGGAGAGCCCTTGTTGAATTATGCCAATGTATTGGAGTCGATTGAGAAAATTACTTCTCCAGAGGGTTTAGGGATGTCGCCCAAGCGAATTACCGTTTCCACGGCGGGCATTGCTAAAATGATCAAAAAATTGGCGGATGATGAAGTGAAATTCAATTTGGCTTTGTCTTTACATGCAGCCAATGATGAAAAAAGAAATCGGATCATGCCGATCAATGAAAGCAATACTTTGGCGGCATTGAAAGAAGCCTTGCTTTATTTTTATGAGAAAACAGCCAATAAAATTACTTTGGAGTACATCGTTTTCAATAAATTCAACGATAGCATAGATGATGCCAGAGAGCTTTGGGCTTTTGCGAAGCAAATTCCTTGCAAGATTAATATCATCGAATATAATCCGATTAAAGAAGCTGATTTTGTGAATGCGGAGGCTGATGCGATTCAACAATTTTCTTCGTTTTTGGAGAGTAAGCGGATGATTGTAAACGTTCGTCGATCGAGAGGAAAAGACATTGATGCTGCCTGTGGGCAATTGGCAGGTAAAAAATAATTTCGAAGATGGAATCCACTAACACCCTTTTTCCTATTTTTTTAAAGTTGGATCAACTTTCTACGCTAGTAGTAGGAGGGGGAAATGTGGCTTTGGAAAAGGTTTCGGCCTTGTTAAGAAATTCTCCACACGCAAAAATCACCATGGTGGCGCCTTTTTTTCGAGAGGAAACGCTCGATTATTTGAAAGATTTCACACAGGTTCAAATTCATCATAGAGGGTTTTTAGAGCAGGATTTGGAGGGCTTGGATTTGGTGATTTGTGCTACGGATAATTTTGCTTTGCATCAAGAAATTAAAGCATTGGCTGCTCAAAAGCATCTATTGTGCAATGTGGCAGATACTCCCGCCTTGTGCGATTTTTATTTAGGATCGATTGTCCAAAAAGGCGATTTAAAGATCGCCATATCTACCAACGGCAAATCGCCCACCTTAGCAAAGCGTATTCGTGCGTTTTTAGAAGATATTATCCCCAATGACATTCAGACTAGCCTTGAGCAACTAGAAGCTCTTAGAAAGCAATTAAAAGGTGATTTTCAGGAGAAAATTAAGCAATTGAATGAGATTACGAAGAACGTTAGGAGGTAAGAGGTAAGAGGTAATAGGTAATAGGTAAGAGGTAAGAGGTAATAGGAATTAGGAAAGAGTGCCATTGTGAAAAGTTATATCCTTTTTAGTTATTAGTTGTTAATTAGTAGAAATAAACTTCTAATACCTCTTACCTCTTACCTCTTACCTCTTACCTTTTACCTCTTACCTCTTACCTCTTACCTTTTACCTCTTACCTCTTACCTCTTACCTCTTACATCCTCCGTGCCTTTGTGTTAACATTCTAACACAAAGAGACACAAAGAATTATTCTTATATGATACTTCCTTATTAAAAAGATAGTGGTAGTCGATGTTGGTTAGGACATTCTAACAATGAACCAATACGAAATTAGATATACGTGAACCTCATGTATCTAATTTTTACCTGTTGAAGGAGCTACAAATTTCGGCATATAATACAAATTCGAGCAGTCCAAAAAATTAAAATGAGTTCCGTTTTGAGAAAAATGAGTTCAGAATTGAGAAAAATCAACGCTCAGTTCTATTTTTCAACTCAATTTTCCATCAATTCTCCTAAATTTTTTGATTTGATGTATTCCAAGGGCGTGGATCCAGTTACTTCTTTGAAAGAAACAAAGAAATTGGTTCTAGAGGCAAATCCTGCTTTGGTCCAGATTCCTTCCATCGACATGGTGGTTAAATCGCCACTTAATAGAATTTCTTGAGCATAATTGACCCTGAGTTTTGTCCGAAGGGTGGTAAATTTAATTTGCAAAATATTGTTGAAGCAATAGTATAAATGATGTTTTTGAATATCTAAACTCGTAGCCAAATCATCGATACTGAATTCCGGATTAACAAATGGCTTTTCATTTTCGAGGTAAGTCATAATGTGATTAGCGACATTGACAAAAGGGTCAAGGGGATCGTCCAAGTCTTTTTTAATGGACTCAAGAGGTTTTTCGTTGCTTGAATTGTTGCTGTTGTTGTTCGTTATTTTGCTTCTATTAATTGGAATTCCGTACAAATGCTGAGGAAATAGGAGCATCATAATCGGAATTAAACTGTAGGACAATGCTGCAAGGCTATTGATGGAATAGGCATTGATTTCATTTTTGGAAGGACTTCCGAAATAATAGTTTTTGGTAATGATGAAGTAGGAAATACTTGTTACACTGGCAATAAAAACTAAGGCATACAGCCATTGTAATGCCTGTTGTTTTTGACCGCTTGGAACATTTTGCTTTTTAAATTTAATGCGGTATTTTGTTAGAATACAAATGCTGGAAAATAGATAAAAAAGGATTAAAATCGAACGTAAAAATATATTAAATGAGCTGGGATACAGCCATGAAATATTGATGGATTTATGCGTATTTGGGTAATCAAATACTATTTTTGCCAATTCTAATTTTTTATCAAAATCTTCAAAATAATAGGGAAAAATGGAAATCAAGGAAATAATTGCGGGAAGAAAATGTAGATAATCCCATTTAGACAAATTTGATTTATCGATCAATGTTCCCCTAACATAAAAAAAGATCATGGGGCCTGATAAATAATAGATCGGAATAAAATGCCCGTAAACAAATGCTAATCCAACAGGGGAATCATGGAATATACAAAAGTAGTGAAGTATACCTGTTAGAGATAGTGGAACCAAAAAACCAGCTAAGTATAAACTCGTTTTATTGATTTGGTAGTTAAAAAGCGTTATAACTAGGGCTAGTATTAACGTGGTTATTGAGACGTATAAAATCATTCAAAGGTCTTATTAAGTAGAATATTAGCATTGAGGTATAAGTTTAAGCTTTATTTAATTCACGAACGGTTGACCAAAATAAGGGAATTCTTTTGTGAGTTCCAAATTTTTTGTCAATATGGGACTGGAGTTAGATAAGAGGTAAGAGGTAATAGGTAAAAGGTAAGAGGTAAAAGGTAAGAGGTAAGAGGTAATAGGTAAGAGGTAAAAGGTAAAAGGTAAGAGGTATTAGAAGTTTATTTCTACTAATTAACAACTAATAACTAAAAAGGATATAACTTTTCACAATGGCACTCTTTCCTAATTCCTATTACCTCTTACCTCTTACCTCTTCCCTAATTTCACCCCCGAAACTCCCCCTAACCAAATGACTCCCACCAAAGCCCAGGTGGCGATTTCTTGAGAGGATGGGGTGTCGATGCTTAATCGTTTGGAGTAGATGCCCCATAGGGCCCAAACGATGGTTAATCCGATGAATGGACCACGTTTTAGATAGACTAGTATCATGCCTAAGGCAATGGCGATGGAAATCATGATTTTGGTCCAAAGAACTTCTGAAATTCCGAAGCCTGTCCAATGGTTTCCTACCAAAGCAGCAGTGAAATTGGCGATTGTTGCTACGCAAATCCAGCCAAAGTAAATTTGAAAAGGAATTTTAACCGCCCAACGAAAAAAGGGACTGGTTTGATCATTGTTTGTTTCTAATTGGATATTGTTTTTGATTAAAATGCCCAATAAAACCAACATAACGGCGACCGAAAGCCATAATTGCTCATAATGCCAAGCACATAACCAGGCAATATTGGCGATGCTTGATAAAGCAAAATTCCACCCGATTCGCTTCACCCAAAAGTCGCTTTTAGCAGCAATACTTTCAGAAAATAAACCGATGGTTTGATAAACCACCCATATCAAGGTATAGGTATAAATGATGCCCCAAATGGAAAAAGTGAAGCCAGCAGGTACAAAATAATTGACGTATAAATCTGATAATTCTCCAGGTGTATGCCCATTCAATGGCAGTTTTACCGATAAAAAATTCATCGTTAATACCGCGATGAAACTGAGGAGGTTGGCTATTCGGAGAAGTTTCATTTTAGTTATTAGTTATCAGTTATTAGTTATCAGTTATTAGTTTTTAGTGCTTAGTTAAGTGACTGTATTCTAATAACTAATAACTAAACACTAATAACTAAACACTAATAACTAATTTACAGATTTCTCTTCTTCAACTCAGAAACCGCGAAATCTGCAGCACGAGCAGTTAATGCCATGTATGTTAGGGATGGATTAACGCAAGAAGCAGAAGCCATTGCAGCACCGTCTGTCATGAACACGTTTTTCACTTCATGAACTTGGTTGTGCTTGTTCAAGACAGAAGTTTTTGGATCACGGCCCATGCGAGCAGTTCCCATTTCGTGGATACCTAAACCGATGTGCGTTTTATCGCTATTGTATTGGTTGATATTTTTGAATCCAGCTGCTTCTAACATTTCTGCCGCATCGTGCATCATGTCTTCACGCATTTTTAATTCGTTTGATCCGAAGCTTGCTTCAAATTCCAATACCGGTAATCCCCATTTATCTTTGGCTGTTTGGCTTAATTGAAAACGGTTGTTTGGATCTGGTAAAATTTCACCAAAACCTCCGAAACCGATGGTCCATGTACCTGGTTTAGTCAAATCTTCCTTGAATTGTGCACCAAAACCATCAGAATTGACTCCACGGCCCCAACCCTCACGGCTCGCGCCACCTTGGTAACCGAATCCACGGGTATATCCACGCTTATCTTTACCCCAGTTACGGAAACGAGGAATGTATAAACCATTTGGACGACTTCCGAAGAAATAATCATCTGCGAAACCTTCTACGGTTGCACTTGCACCCACTCCTAAATGGTGATCCATGATGTTACGACCCAATTGATCGCTATCATTTCCTAAACCATTGGTAAAACGACTCGATTTCGAGTTCATTAAAATAGAGGTTGAGCCAATGGCTCCCGCGTTTACAAAGATGATTTTAGCGTAATATTCTTTTACCGCTAAGGTATTTTGGTCAATCACACGTACACCTTTTGCCTTTTGAGTCGCTTCGTCATAAATAATTTCTGAAACGATGGCATTGTGAACCATGGTCAAACGATTGGTACGCATTGCAGCAGGTAAAGTAGCTGATAGGGAGCTAAAATATCCGCCGTAAGGACAACCACGCATACATTTATTGCGGTATTGGCATTGACCACGACCGATTGCCGTGTGTTGAGGACCTGGTTGAGTCAAGTGAGCCACACGTCCGACAGTTACCGGACGGCCTAATTTTTTATCTACTTGCTCTTTGAAATGTCTTTCAGGAGCTGTCATTTGCATCGCAGGAAGAAATTCACTGTCGGGAAGCACGTCTAAACCTTCTCTTTGTCCAGAAATACCTGCAAATTTTTCTACATACGAATACCAAGGAGCAAGGTCTTCATAGCGAATCGGCCAATCAGTACCTACGCCTTCTTTGGCATTGGCTTCAAAATCTTCTTTGTTCCAACGGTAAGTTTGGCGGCCCCATAAAAGAGATTTACCTCCAGTATGGTAGGCACGAAGCCAATCAAAACCTCCTTTTTTCTCAATGTAAGGGTTTTGTTTATCGTTTTCAAAAAGGTAACGGTGTTCTTCATTGGCTGTATAACCGGTACGCATACCTGCCCAATATTCTTCCGCCGCCATATTGTCTGGTCTACCACGGTGCGCAAAATCCCAAGGATTTTTCATTGCCGTTTCGTAGCCTTCTATGTGCTTAATTTCACGGCCACGTTCTAACACAGCCACTTTTAAACCTTTTTCTGTCAATTCCTTAGCAGCCCAACCGCCAGAAATACCTGATCCCACCACAATGGCATCAAATGTTTGACTTTTTATTGCATCTATATTCAGATTCATGATTTTATTCGATATCGTTTTGGAAAGATTTAGTATTGGAAAGATTTTTGACCTGGTTTTAATTTAGTCGGTTCAAATTTTCCGGGGATTGGTTCATATACAAAAGAGGCGTTAATGCCTTTTTCAGAGGTATAATATCCTAAAAGCGTCAATTCTTTCATCAATCTCCAGAAAGGAACTCCATTGTTTCCTTCTAAGGTTTCTTTGTCGACATTATCACCCACTTTTACCTTGTTCAATTGATACGATTTCATCAATTCTTTGGTATTAGCTTCCAATAATTTCAAAACGGCTACTTGGCCTTCTTGATTCAAAGTTAAAAACTTCGCGTTTTCTAAGTCTTTGACACCTTTCAAAAAGCTATTGTGTTCAGGGGCTTTGTAACAATCTTTTAACATCATTTCGATGAAAGCAGGAACTCCTGCATCGATTGCTCCAGGCGTGGATGTAGCAGGAATAATGTGTTCTGCAACGGCTGAAACTATTTTTCTTTGGGAATCACTTAGGCCAAATGATGCGACATTAAGTGAATGCGATGGATTGGTTTGTGCTCTATCCATGGCTAATAATGTAGGAGCAGTTAATGCACCGCCTAACATCATAGCAATTTTAGAGACCGCATCTCTTCTGTTAATCATGTTTTTCTTGTTAAAATGTTCTAGGTAGATTTCGTTTAAAAGGCATTTTAAACGTTTAAGACAAATGTAGAATTTAGAATTTAGAATTAAAAATTAAGCATGCAGAATTTTAAATGAATGTAGGAAAGAGGAAAGAGAAGATAGAAAAGAGGAGAGAGAAGAGAGAAAAGAGGAAAGAGAAGATAGAAAAGAGGAGAGAGAAGAGAGAAAAGAGGAAAGAGAGAAGAGAGAAAAGAGAACCTTCTGGTGGCTGAGGCCGAGCGAAGCGAGGAGACTCGAAGCCACCTATTGCTTTGTGTCGTTGTGTTAACACTAAGTTCACCAAGTTTTTAAACATTAAGTTTTTCCTCTTTTCTCTTTTCTTTTAAACATTAAGTCATTAAGAAAAATTAAGATTTTCCTCTTTTCTCTTTCCTCTTTTCTCTCTTCTCTCTTCTCTTTTCATTCTACATTTCCTCTAAAACGTGGCGAATTCGTATTTTTTCTTCATTTGGAAGAAAAATGGGAACAAGAGTTTTTAAATTTATATTGAGTAATTGATTAATGATGGTTAGGTCTTTTAAGGTAAATGGTTTTAAACCGTTGATAAGTTCAGACATATGTGTTTTACTCTTATGGCCCAAAATAGTTCCTAAATTTTCTTGAGTTAAACCGATTGATTTTAGTTTTGTCTTAATAGCGAGTTTTCTATTTTCGTAAAAATTCCGCTGTTTTTCCGCGTATGCTTCCGCTTTTTCTGATTCTATTAATTTTAAAAAGTCGATTTTTCGGACATCTTTCCATTCTTTTTGTTCATAATCTTCAATTATTCCTCTTAAAATGGCCCTTTTGGTTTTGAAATTAGCATTTTCCTTAGCCAAAATGCGTAATTTTTTATCAGCTAAAATGGCAATTTCATATTCCAACTCGTTTGCTATAAATCCAGTCTTTATGATTTGTTCTATTTCCATTTTGTTCTGTATTAAATATATCCGAATTTTTTAAGCCAATTTTCAATTGCGTTTTTGTTGTTTTTAAATGTGGAATCATATTCCTTATGATTTCCTGCCCATATAATGGTTGCATCCCCCTCGTCTTCCAACTCAATTAAAATTAATGTTCTATGGATATTTAGGTTAAAAAAATAAAATCCATCAGGATGTACACAATCTGCATCAGCTCTATATGTCTTGATTGAACCATTAGATGGATTAAACGATTCTAAATCATTTAATAATCGATCTATTTCAATTCCCAGTTTTTGGTTCCCAATCTGTTTCTTTTTCAGTTTTAGGAGAATCTTTCGCCCAATTACCCGCATAAATTCTTTTCAAATATACAAAAGTTCGGAAAATAACCGAACTTTAATTAGTGATTTTTTACAATATATACCTTTATTATATAAGTTGTTTGATAAAATTATGAGGTGAAAGAATGTATAATTAAAAATTAAGAATGTAGAATTGAGAATGAAAAGAGAAGAGAGAAAAGAGGAAAGAGAAAAACCGTGTCGTTGTGTTAACACTAAGTTCACCAAGTTTTTAAATATTAAGATTTTCCTCTTTTCTTTTTCCTCTCTTCTCTCTTCTACATTCTCCCAACCTCTTATCTCTTGCATTTTAGGAATCCAATTCCTAAATTGCATAAAAAATTCACATGGAAACAAAAAGAAGAGAAGCGGAAGAAAAGGTTTTGCAAATGGCAAAAGATTTCAAAGCCATCGCTATCGTTGGACCTAGGCAGTCGGGGAAAACCACGCTTGTCAAAAAAATATTTCCAGATAAAAAATACGTCAATTTTGAAAATCCAGATATCAGACAATTTGCTATAGAAGATCCACGTGGTTTTTTATCTAATTATCTGGAAGGCGCAATTTTTGATGAAATACAAAGGGTTCCGCACTTATTCTCCTATTTGCAACAAATAATAGATGAATCCCAAAAAATGGGGATGTTCATTTTAACAGGCTCCAACAATTTTTTACTGCAAGAAAATATTTCGCAAAGTTTAGCGGGTAGAATTGCCTATTTGAATTTGTTACCCTTTACCCTGAAGGAAATCAATGAGCCTGAACTACCTTTAAATGAACTATTATTAAAAGGTTCATATCCCCCTGTTTATCAACAAGCCATCGATACCCAACAATGGTATGCAAATTACATTCGTACCTATGTAGAAAGAGATGTGCGCCTCATAAAAAATATTACCAATCTTTACTTGTTTGAGCGCTTTATCAAATTATGCGCTGGCCGTATAGGGCAATTATTGAATATGAATAGTCTGGCCATTGAATTGGGCGTGGATAATAAAACCATCGCTGCTTGGATCAGTGTCTTAGAAACAAGTTTTGTGGTATTTCGTTTGCAGCCTTATCATCAGAATTACAACAAGCGCATCACAAAAATGTCGAAATTGTATTTTTATGACACAGGACTCGCCTGTAATTTATTAGGCATTCAAACTGCAGAACAACTCGATTTCCATCCTTTCAAAGGAGCGATATTTGAAAACTGGGTAGTCCTAGAATTTTTGAAAAAAAGATTCAATCAGGGAAAAAGCAATAATCTCTATTTTTGGCGAGATAGCGCTGGAAATGAAGTCGACCTTTTAATAGATAATGGGAATCAAATTCTTCCTGTTGAAATTAAATCCGGACAAACCATTACCAATCAATTTTTCAAAGGATTGTTATATTGGAATAAAATAACTGAATCTACTGGCGGTACACTCATCTACGCCGGAACAGAAAACCAAATGCGCTCCCATGAAATGCGTGTGGTGCCGTATAGTGAAATGTAGAATTAAAAATTAAGAATGTAGAATTGAGAATGAAAAGAGAAGAGAGAAAAGAGGAAAGAGAAAAACCGTGTCGTTGTGTTAACACTAAGTTCACAAAGTTTTTAAACATTAAGTTTTTTCTCTCTCCTCTTTTCTCTTTCCTCTCTCCTCTTTCCTCTCTCCTCTTTCCTCTCTCCTCTTTCCTCTCTTCTCTTACCTCTTACCTCAATTTCCGCCTATTTAGTTCCGTTTTCTAAAACGGAACTCATTCACAGTTCCAAAATTCTTTTGTTTTTATCATAAAAAGTAGGTTTGTGTAATTATTTCCATCAGACCATACTGATTTACATCTGTTGGGCTCCTTTTGGAGATTGTGTTAAATAAAATTATATCATCCACACAAGTCAAAAATCATTCCTATATATATAGGGATGTTTTTACTTGTCAATTGAAAACAGCCATGGGCAAATCATTACTGACCAACATCACTTCATCAATCAACAATTTTTTTGGTAATTGGTACAAAGCGCTATTGTCTTCATGTTTCTACATGATCAATATCCTTAGATCTCCTTTCCAAAAATTCCTTTTCAAACTTTCTAGCCCTAAAAGAAAAAATCAGTTCATGGGTTCTCTCCTAAGAACTGTCCTTTTAGCCATCATGATGTTGGGTGCCATACCCACGTTCGCTCAAACAAGCGGCGGCACAGGACCCTCAGATGACTTCGATGGCGATACGATCATCAACTCGATTGACCTCGATGATGACAACGATGGTATTTTAGATACTCAAGAACAAACAGGTTGTTCGCCAGTGGATATCTCTGCGCTGACGTTTACGGGTGGTGCTACTGTTACCAAACCAGCAGCTACATCTGTAAATGTTGCTGTAGCAAATCCATTGGGTTGGAAAAGTTCCTACTCTAACCAAGCTTTAAAATTACCTATTCACTTAGAATACACGACAACGAATCCTGCTACTTATGCGATGATAGGTTTATTACCTGTAGCAGGAGCCAAAACTCCAGACAACTGGACGGATGGTGCCTATAAAGTGTATCATGATGGAGGTGGACTAATTTTTGGAAAATTACCATTAACCACTTGGAATTTTCAAAATGTGGCGTACACTGCTAACCAAAAAATGGAAATGGATATTTCTACTTCAGGTTGGGTGACAGTTAAAAAAGCGGGCGTATTATTATACCAATTCCAAGGTGTGGTTTCTGATTACAACCTTGCCTTAAGTGCTGCAAATAGTGATCGTACTTTTAGTAATATTAAAATTACAACCGCAGATTTCCCTAATGTATGTACTGACATTGATACCGACAACGACGGCACCTCGAACCGTTTAGATTTAGACTCAGATGGCGATGGTTGTAGCGATGGTCTTGAAGCAGGTACTACTACTTCTGTAACAGCTAATTTTAAATTTACGACAACCGTTGGAACCAATGGTTTAGCCGATGCCTTAGAAACTACTGCCGATAATGGTACCTATAAAGGAAGTTATACTTACAACAAAGCCATTGATGCAACCATAAAGGTTTGTTTAGATTCGGATAATGATGGTATCATTGACGTTTTCGACATCGACGACGATAACGACGGAATTCTAGATATTGCTGAGCAAGGCTCATCGTGTACCTATGAGGCTACCGATGTTTCAAAATTAACCTACAATGGTAATGGTACCACCGTATTTACAGGAAATTCTATTTTTACAAATGGTGATTTGTCCAACTGGAAATCGAAATACTCTGATGCAAGTTTTGCATTGCCTATTCATTTAGAATATACCACAAATACTACAGGTTACGGAATGCTTGGTTTACTTCCAGTAAACGGTGTCAAGACGCCAAACGGTTGGGAAGACGGAGCATACAAAATCTACCACGATACAGGTAACCTTTATGGCCGTTTGCCAATTACTTGGAGTTTAAACCTTACCGCCTATACTTCAGGGCAAAAAATGGAATTGGATATCAGTGAAAAAGGCTGGGTAACCCTTAAAAAGGGGGGTGTACAAATATATGCTTTTCAAGGTACAGTATCTAATTACAATTTTGTGATCAGTTCTGTAAACAATAGAACATTTAACGATGTTAAATTAACTTCAAAAACAAACAATGCTCTGTGTCCAGACATTGATACCGATAGCGACGGCACTCCTAACCGTTTGGATTTAGATTCTGATGCCGACGGATGTAGCGACGCGCTAGAAGCTGGTACTACAACCAATAATGCAGCTAATTACACTCATCCATCACCTTATGGTACCAACGGTTTTGCGGATGCTTTAGAGGCTACTGCCGACAATGGTTTATACAAGGGTACTTACCAATATGCACGCGCCAACGAAGCACTCATAAACATGTGTGCCGATGGTGATAACGATGGTGCTGCAGATGAGGTTGATTTAGATGAAGATAACGATGGGGTGTTAGATACGGTAGAGTGCTCTAACGTAAATCCTTATAAAGTCTATGTTTTTAATCGTCCTTTTAGCGGCCATACCTCTAATGTTCCAGTAACCATTGTAGGAAAGAACACGGTTAAAACGACTAACAATCAACAACTTTCTAGCAATGATCTAACGTATGGTAGTAGAACCTGGAGATTACTTTCTTCTGCAGTGTATTCTGATGCCAATAAAAAAATCACGATAAGCATAGAGCCTAATGCATCTACTGATGGAGGTTATGTTCTAGCAGATGCCTTTTTAATTACAGACGGAACAAATACCGCAGTAATTGATAATTCCACCGCAGGAGCGTATGTAGAAACAGGAACTTGGACATCCTACTCGGATGCCACTGCTTATTTAGGCGCAGATAGATACATTATTCCACCTTATGCTGGTAAAAAAGCAACCTTCACTTTCTCTAACATCAGTAATCCAAGTTTAGATTGCGATACGGACAAAGATGGTATTGCCAACTATTTAGATTTAGACTCAGATGGAGACGGCTGTAGCGATGCTTTTGAAGCAGGTACTACTACCGATAAAACCGCTAATTTTAAACATACAACTACCGGAGGAACAAACGGTTTTGCGGATGTTTTAGAGGCTACTGCCGACAATGGCCTTTATAAAGCCACGTATACCTACAGTTATGCTACCAACGAATTCCAAATTGCATGTTTGGATACTGATAACGATACTGTACCAGATTTTATTGATATTGATGATGATAACGATGGAGTAACGGATGCGGTTGAATGTGCGTGGAATTGTGTGGGTACACCAGCAATTATCAACGAAAGTTTCGAATTGCCAGCTACAGGAAACTTCGTAACAAGTGCAACCATGCCAGGTTGGAGAACCACCTCACAAGACGGTCAAATGGAAATGTGGGATAGTGGTGCTACACCTGCTGCTCACGGAAACCGTTTCATGGAATTGAACGCCTATTATCCAGGCTCTCTATATCAAGCCTTGTGTTTAGACCCAGGAACTAAAATTTCATGGTCTATCCAACACCGTGGTAGAAGTGGTACAGACGTAGCTTCGGTTAACTTTGGACCTAGTTTAACCAGCTTAACCCAAGTAGCTACCATGACAGATGGACCAACAGCTTGGGGTACTTATTCGGGTACTTATACGGTGCCTGCTGGTCAAGCACAAACATTATTTGTTATTGGTACGGTTTCTTCATCAGGCGGTGCAGCTTGGGGTAACTTTATTGACGATGTTAGAATTAGCATCATTTCTCCGGCAACGTGTAGAGATACAGACAATGATGGAAAAACAAATAATATTGATTTAGACTCAGATAACGATGGTTGCTCTGATGCATTTGAGGCTGTGACTACCAATTCTGCGGCGGCAAATTATGTTCACACAGGTGCAGTAGGTACCAACGGTTTGATGAACGCCTTAGAAACCACAGCTGATAATGGTGTTTATAACGGTACTTATATGTACAACAATGCAATGAGTGCTGGCCAAAACGATTGTGTGGATACAGACAACGATGGCATTTTAAATGTATTGGATATTGATGATGACAATGACGGTATTTTAGATACCGTAGAGTGCTCAGGCATGGCCTATAAAGTGTATACGTATAACCGCCCTGAGGCTGGTTTTGTTACGAATGTGCCAGTGATTATAAAAGGTATTAGTACGACAAATGCGGTCTTGGATCAGCGTACGAATGCCGTAGCAGGTGCTGCCAATTCGTTTAGTGCTAATGGTGTAACTACGTGGAAATTAGTGGCCGAAAATATCGTGCCAAGTCGTACCAATAGCATTGCGGTTACATTGGCTCCTACGAGTACCACAACGGGTAGTTGGTTAATTGCCGATGCCATGTTGGTAACAAATGGGGTAAACACTATTTTTATTGATAACAATACGACAGGTTATTCTGCAACAGGTTCTTGGTTGTCACAAAGTGTGGCCAATTCGTTCAATGGTAATAACCAATACATTGGAGCACCTTTTACTACTGCCGTAACAGCTACTTGGAACTTTACTGTTCCTGCCGCTACTTGTACCGATACCGATGGCGATGGTACTGCTAACTATTTAGACTTAGACTCAGATGGCGACGGATGTTCTGATGCTTACGAAGCAGGAACTACCACCGATAAAACAGCTAATTTTCAATTTACAACAACGGTTGGAACCAACGGTTTAGCCGATAGCAAAGAAACCACTGCCGATAACGGTATTTACAATGGTACTTATACGAATGATCGTGCCATAAATGCAAGTGTAAATGCGTGTATTGATACCGATAATGACGGTGTTTCTGACTTAGATGACTTAGATGATGATAACGACGGTGTATTAGATACAGTAGAATGTCCAGAAATGGCTACTAATAGTAAATACACGGTGTATACATACAATAGAAGAGACGATACCAATTTACCAACCAACTTACCAGTAAAAATCACAGGTAGTACGGTTACTAATGTGGTCTTGAATCAAAAAGCCGCAGGTACATTTACCTACAGTGGTGTAGCCTGGACTTTATTGGCATCCAGTGTTTCGGCCGATGCCAACAAACAAATTAAAATACAAACATTGCCAGTAACGGGAACCACCAATGGTACCTACTACTTTGCCGATGCGATGTTGATTACCAATGGTACTGAATACTTTATCATTAATGATGCCGATGCAGGCTTTAGCAAAGCGGGTACTTGGAACCCACAACAAACAGGTGTAAGTGGTAATTACTTAGGTAATTTGTACTATGGTAATGTAGCTACAGCCAATACCGCAACTTGGACATTAAATAACATCTCAAATCCTGCTTTCCAATGTGATGCAGATGGCGATGGTATTTTAAACCATTTAGATACGGATAGCGATGGCGATGGTTGTAGCGATGCCTTAGAAGCGGGAACCGTTACATCAACTAGCAGTACCACTGTGGCGGCTCCTTATGGCAACAACGGTTTTGCTGACGCTTTAGAAACAGCTACCGAAAGTGGTCAATACAAGTCGATTTATACTTACCGTTATGCCAATAACCTTGCTATCAATGCGTGTACAGATACCGATAGTGATGGCATTAGAGATGTGTTGGATATCGATGATGACAATGACGGGGTTACCGATGCCGTAGAATGCGGTTGTACAGTTGCCACTACTACTGCCGAAATTATTGCACCAACAGCTATTGTTACCATTCCTACCAACCAGTTTGGTGTAGTAACAACTTCTGATAAAGCATTTAATGGAAGTGGTTTATCATCAGTACCAACTACAGAAGCTTCTTTAAGCAGCATTACACACAGTTCGCCGTCATTAATTTCTAATGCGGCCTACTTAAATGATGGTGCGGGTATTGCCAACGATTGGAAATTTACCTTAGCCGCTCCAGCTGCTATTAAAGGAATGGCCATTTGGATCCCTGGCTCTAATGCGTACGGTGGTGGTGATGCGCCAATGAAAAAATTCATCGTAACTTGGAAAGATTGTTCGGGAGCTAATAAATCTCAAACATTTGATTTAGGTACTCCTTCTCCAAATGCCAAACTATTATATTTTGATGATCCTATTGCCTCAGTATCTGAATTTACTTTCGATATTTTAGAAGTTTGGTATGATCAAGAGCAAGACCAAGGTGCCTCAGATGGTTGGGAAATTGCTACTGCAGCGACTATACCTAGTACCTATAACGTAACCCTAGGTGAAATCCGTTTCATTGGTCAAAAAGGAGATTTCTCATCTAATTGTACAATAGATACAGACAATGATGGAACTCCTAACCGTTTGGATACAGATTCTGATGGTGATGGTTGTGGCGATGCTTTTGAATCAGGAACTACAACTAGCAAAACAGTAACGACTCTTGCAGCACCTTATGGTACGAACGGTTTAGCCGATAGCAAAGAAACTACAGCGGATAATAGTATTTACAATGGTACGTATACGTATAATAATGCAATAGATAGGGATGCTAATATGTGTTTAGACACAGATGGAGATGGTATCGCCAATTCCATTGACTTGGATGATGATAATGACGGCGTATTGGATACTACAGAATGTCCTTCTCCAGGAGTTTCTAACTTAACTCCAAGATTTAATTTACTTAACGGGTCTTCACAAACTAAAACCATAACAGGTTTTCCAGATGAGTTGTATGTAGATATTTATTCCTTGGATAATAACTTTAATTTAAAAGTAAATGGGACAAGTATTGCATCGGTCAATGAACTTAACTTTGACCATAATCCGGCAACTGTTTATACCACTACAACGGCTACAAAAGTAAGTTTACCAAATGGTACCGGTGTACAAGGTGGATCTCCTTGGACTTATCCTAATACAGCAACCAGACCATTAATCAGGGTAAAAATAAGTAAGCTAGGTGTAGTTACGTTGTTAGGTTTAGATGGAACTAATGGTGCAGGAAATTACCAATCGTTACTATTGTCTAACAATGCCTCTTTGGTTAAAGTGCCTATCAATTGGGACGGAACAAATACCATTGTTTTAGGACAAAGTCATGAATGGCCAGCGACCTCTTTAAATGCTGAGTTTAACGTTAATACGATAAATGGAACCTGCGACACAGATAACGACGGTGTGCCAAATACCTTAGATTTAGACTCTGATGGTGATGGTTGTTCTGACGCCTACGAAGCAGGAACAACGACTGATAAAACAGTAACTACTATTCCAGCGCCTTATGGTACGAACGGTTTTGCAGATAGTAAAGAGACTGTTACAGGCAATGGTACGTACAATAGTACGTATCAGTATAGTCGTGCAACAACAGCCAGTATCAATAAATGTACTGATACGGATAACGACGGAATCTCTGATTTAGACGACTTAGATGACGACAACGATGGCGTATTGGATTGGGTGGAACAAAAAGATTGTAAATTCCCACACAATGATCTGACTGCTTTAACATTTAACGGGTCAGCGGCGTTTACTGTAACTAATGCCAATACCATTAACGCTGGAACAACAGCTGCTTGGGCTTCATCTTACTCTAACCAAGCCTTTAAATTGCCTATTCATTTAGAGTATACTACTACAGATGATGCTAATCAGGTGATGTTCGGTTTAATGCCAGTAGGTGGAACTAAAGTGCCTAACAACTGGAACGACGCAGCCTCGTACAAATTTTATCACGCTTGGAACCCTGGGGCTTGGATTTATGGTAAATTCCCTTCAACAACATGGAATTTTAACAATGCCTATGTGGCCAATCAAAAATTAGAAATTGATATTAACGAAACGGGTTATGTAACAGTTACAATAGCAGGTGTCCAAAAATTAGCTTTCCAAGGGGTAGCTTCTGATTACTATTTAACGCTATCGTCTTTACAACCGAAAACCCTTTCAAACATTGTATTCCGTTCATACTCTGTAAATAGAGAATGTGTCGACATCGATACAGATGGCGACGGCACCCCGAACCGTTTAGATTTAGACGCTGATGGTGACGGATGTAGCGATGCATTAGAAGCAGGTACAACATCAGATAAAACAGCTAATTATGCACATCCAGCTCCTTATGGAACGAACGGTTTCGCCGATAGCAAAGAAGCAACTGTGGATAATGGTATCTATAATGGTACGTATACTTACGCCAACTATTCAATCAATAGTGCCATTAATTTATGTAAGGATAACGATAATGACGGCGTATCCGATTACAACGACTTGGATGACGATAACGACGGGGTAGTAGATGAAGTAGAATCGCCAGGTTGTAACTATGTCGCATTTGCTTCAGATGATTTTGGTAACGTAGGGATCAGTACGGCTGTGGCTTCTGCAGGAACATCAAATTTTACAGGTCCTTATGCTTTAAACGCAGGTGATGGTGCACAATTGAGCGCCAGCAAAGTACCAGGTTATACTTGGACTTGGGCAGATAATGTTAGAGGTGCCAATGATGGGCAATATACAATTGTATCCAACCCTCGTTTAGGTGGATTTTTAGATTGGTATAATGTAAACAAAGACCACACTACCGAAAATACGGGTGGTGGAGGAGCCATGTTGATCATCAATGGAGCAAACCCAGGTCAAGTGGCTTATACCAATACCGTTGTTGGTTTAACAGTAGGAAAAAAATACCGTTTCTCTGCTTGGGTGGCTAATATTATTGGTACAAGCACAACTTTTGTAAATCCAGACCTAATTTTGCGCATTAAAAATGCAGCAGGTACAGTAGTAAGTAGCGTGGCTACAGGTCCTGTACTTACGAATGCTTCTTCATTAATTTGGGCTAAATACGATTTAGAATTTGTTGCATCTACTTCAACCATGACTTATGACTTGGTAAGTAATGGTTCTCCAGGTGGAGGAAATGACTTTGCTTTAGATGATATTTCATTGAGCGAGTGTTTTGTGCCAAATACCGATACCGATGGTGATGGTATACCTAACCATTTAGATTTAGATTCGGATAACGATGGTTGTAAGGATGCTGTAGAAGCAGGTACGGTTGCTAACTTGACAGATGCTACTGTGGCGGGTCCTTATGGAAGCAACGGTTTGGCTGATAGCAAAGAAACAGCCACAGACAATGGAATACCGAATGTGAATTATACCTATCCACGTGCCATCAATACCACTTTAAATGGTTGTCTTGATACTGATCAAGATGGAGTTTCAGATTTAAATGACTTAGATGATGACAATGATGGAATTTTAGACAGCGTGGAAGCGCCAGGTTGTAATTACATTAATGTTAGAGAGGAAACTTTTGGTACGGTAGGTATTAATTCGGCATTGGCTGGACTTACTACAGGATATTCAGGTCCACAAGCTCTAAATAGAGGAGATGGAGATCGTTTACCTGCTTCAACTGTGCCAGGTTATACGTGGACATGGCAAGATGCTAATAGAACTATCCCAGATGGACAATATGGAGTAGTTTCTAATCCTCGGTTAGGAGGTTATGTTGACTGGGTAAATGAAAATAAAGACCATACGACTGCTACTACAGGTGGTGGCGGAGCCATGTTGTTAATCAACGGAGCAAACCCAGGTCAAGTAGCGTATACCAATACCTTAAATTATTTAACGGTAGGTAAAAAATTCAAATTCTCTGCTTGGTTAGCTAATGTTTGTAATTCAGCAGGTTGTACAGTTCAGCCTAATTTAATATTACGTATTAAAAATGCTTCAGGTACTGTAGTAGCAAGTGTATCTTCAGGTAATATTCCTAATTCTACATCTAGCTTAAACTGGAGCAAATATGAGCTTGAGTTTACAGCTACCACTACTACCATGACGTATGAGCTAGTAAGTAATGGTTCAACAGGAGGAGGAAATGACTATGCTATTGATGACGTTGTTTTATCAGAATGTTATACTCCTGTAGTAGATACTGATGGAGATGGAATAGCTAATAATTTAGATTTAGATTCAGATGGTGACGGATGTACAGATGCCACAGAGGCAGGTAGTTCAACTACGGCAACTAGCTTAAGTAATTACCCAACAGGTACTGATACGAATAACAATGGTTTGTTGAACGTATATGAAGGCTCAACAGCTGGAAGCATCAATTACACCTTAGATTATTCGAAGGCTACGAATCCAGCTATCAACAATTGTCCTACACCACCAGCAAAGCCAACTGTTTCTGATTTGACGTATTGTCAAAATGCAACAGCAAGTGCTTTAACAGCCAACGGCGTCAGTGGGGCAACTTTCAAGTGGTACTCTACGCTAATGGGTGGAACAGCAAGTTCCACGGCACCTATCCCATCTACAGCCGTGGGAGGAACGTTTTATTATTATGTTTCTCAAACAGTAGCTGGTTTAGAATCAGAAAGAGCTAAAATTACCGTAACGGTAACAGCGGTAGCTACACCAGACGTGATTACTGGCAACAATGCAGTAACAGCAGGTTCAACGGAAACATACTCTGTGCCAGCAGTTACAGGGGCAACCTCGTATGTTTGGACCTTGCCAATTGGCTGGACGGGTACGTCTACCACCAACAGTATTACAGTTACTGTGGGTACAAATACCAATGGTACGGTATCCGTAAAAGCAGTAATTGGAACATGTGCAAGTGATGTTTCTTCATTGACAATAGGTACTATTTCAGCATCTGTAGATTCGGATAGCGATGGTATTCCTGATTCCATTGAATTGGGTACAGGAACTACTCCATTAGATACAGATGGAGATGGTACACCTGACTTCCAAGATACAGACTCGGACAATGATGGTATTTTAGATTCTGTAGAAAAAGGAACGGGTACTACACCGGTAGATACGGATGGAGATGGTACACCTGACTTCTTAGACACAGACTCAGACAACGACGGTATTTTAGATAGCGTTGAAAAAGGCACAGGAACCACACCAGTAGACACAGATGGAGATGGAACACCTGATTTCCAAGACACAGACTCAGACAACGATGGTATTCCAGATTCAGTAGAAAAAGGAACCGGAACTACACCAGTAGACACGGATGGTGATGGAACACCTGATTATATAGACACAGATTCAGATAATGACGGTATTTTAGATAGCGTTGAAAAAGGAACCGGAACTACACCAGTAGACACAGATGGTGATGGTACACCTGATTACAGAGATACAGACTCTGACAACGACGGTATTTTAGATAGCGTTGAAAAAGGAACCGGAACTACACCAGTAGACACAGATGGTGATGGTACACCTGATTTCCAAGATACTGATTCTGATAATGATGGTATTTTAGATTCTGTTGAAAAAGGAGCTAATGGGGCAAGCCCATTAGATACGGATGGAGACGGTACGCCAGATTATTTGGATACAGATTCAGACAACGATGGTATTCCAGATTCAGTAGAAAAAGGAACGGGAACTACACCATTAGATACGGATGGTGATGGTATTCCAGATTACAGAGATACAGATTCCGATAACGATGGTATCCTAGATTCAGTAGAAAAAGGAACGGGAACTACGCCATTAGATACGGATGGTGACGGTACACCAGATTACCGAGATACGGATTCTGATAACGATGGTATCCTAGATTCAGTAGAAAAAGGAACGGGAACTACACCATTAGATACAGATGGAGATGGTACGCCAGACTTCCAAGATACGGATTCAGATAATGATGGTATCCCAGATTCAGTAGAAAAAGGAACAGGAACTACTCCGTTGGATACGGACGGAGATGGTACACCAGATTACCGAGATACGGATTCAGATGGAGATGGTATTTTAGATTCGGTAGAAGATGCTGGATGTACAGGTACAGCACCATGTACTCCAACGGATACAGACGGTGATGGTACACCAAATTATTTGGATGTAGATTCAGACGGAGATGGTATACCAGATGCTGTTGAAAAAGGAACGGGTACAACGCCAGTAGATACGGATGGAGATGGTACACCAGATTATTTGGATACAGATTCAGACGGAGATGGTATTTTAGATTCGTTAGAAGATGTTGGATGTACAGGAACAGCACCATGTACCCCAACAGACACAGACGGAGACGGTATACCAAATTACCGTGATTTAGATTCTGACGGAGATGGTATTCCAGATTCCATAGAAAAAGGTACTGGAACAACTCCAGTAGACACAGATGGAGATGGTATACCAGATTATTTGGATACAGATTCAGATGGAGATGGTATTTTAGATTCGGTAGAAGATGCTGGATGTACAGGTACAGCACCATGTACCCCAACGGATACAGATGGAGACGGTATACCAAATTACCTTGACTTAGATTCAGATGGAGATCTTAAATTAGATAACCAAGAAGGAGTAGCAGATACAGATGGAGATGGTAATCCTAACTATACGGATACCGATTCAGATGGTGATGGTGTATTAGATAGCGTAGACCAATGTCCACTAATTGTAGGTACATCTGCAATGAATGGTTGTCCATCTGATTTTGATGGGGACGGTTTAGATGACACCAATGATTTAGACGACGACAATGATGGTATTTTAGACAGTGTAGAAGCAGCAGCTTGTACTCCAACTGACCCTAATTGTGATACAGATGCAGACGGAATTCCGAATCGTATTGATTCAGATTCAGACAATGATGGTATTTCAGATGTGTTAGAAGCAGGAGGAACAGATACGAATGGTGATGGTAAGGTAGATGGAGGAGTAGATGCCAATGGTGTTCCATTATCAGCTAACGGTGGATTAACGCCACCAAACACCGATGGAACAGGTGGGGCTAATCCGTATGACCTAGATTCAGACGGAGACGGCATTTCAGATTCAATTGAAAAAGGAACTGGAACGACCCCAGTAGACACGGACGGAGATGGTACACCTGATTATTTGGATTTAGATTCAGATGGTGATGGTATTCTAGATTCAGTGGAAAAAGGAACGGGTTCTACGGGAGTGGTAGATTCAGATGGAGATGGTATACCGAATTACCGCGACTTAGATTCAGATGGTGATGGTATCCCAGATTCTGTAGAAAAAGGAACGGGTACTACACCAGTAGATACGGATGGAGATGGTACTCCAGATTATTTGGATACAGATTCAGACGGTGATGGTATTCCAGATTCACTAGAAGATGCTGGATGTACAGGAACAGCACCATGTACTCCAACAGATACGGATGGCGATGGTACACCAAATTATTTGGATCTTGATTCAGATGGCGATGGTATTCCAGATTCAGTAGAAAAAGGAGCTAATGGGGCAAGCCCATTAGATACGGATGGTGATGGTACGCCAGATTATTTGGATACAGATTCAGACGGTGATGGTATTCCTGATTCAGTAGAAAAAGGAACGGGAACTACACCATTAGATACGGATGGAGACGGAATTCCAGATTATAGAGATACGGATTCTGATAACGATGGTATCCTAGATTCAGTAGAAAAAGGAACGGGAACTACACCATTAGATACGGATGGAGACGGTACACCAGATTACCGAGATACGGATTCTGATAACGATGGTATCCTAGATTCATTAGAAAAAGGAACGGGAACTACGCCATTAGATACGGATGGAGACGGTACACCAGATTACCGAGATACGGATTCTGACAACGATGGTATTTTAGATAGCGTTGAAAAAGGAACAGGAACTACACCATTAGACACAGATGGCGATGGAACACCTGATTACCGAGATACGGATTCAGATGGTGACGGTATTTTAGATAGCGTTGAAAAAGGAACAGGAACTACACCATTAGACACAGATGGCGATGGAACACCTGATTTCCAAGACACAGATTCAGATAACGACGGTATTTTAGATAGCGTTGAAAAAGGAACAGGAACTACTCCGTTGGATACGGATGGCGATGGTACGCCAGATTACCGAGATACGGATTCTGATAACGATGGTATCCTAGATTCAGTAGAAAAAGGAACGGGAACTACTCCTTTGGATACGGATGGAGATGGTACGCCAGACTTCCAAGATACTGC
>NZ_JBPXKB010000002.1:185146-547824 GCF_054558315.1 Aquirufa sp. ROCK-SH2
GATTCAGATAACGACGGTATCCCAGATGCAGTAGAAAAAGGAACGGGTACAACACCATTAGATACGGATGGAGACGGAATTCCAGATTATAGAGATACGGATTCTGATAACGATGGTATCCTAGATTCAGTAGAAAAAGGAACGGGAACTACACCATTAGATACGGATGGAGATGGTACGCCAGACTTCCAAGATACAGATTCAGATAACGACGGTATTCCAGATTCAGTAGAAAAAGGAACAGGAACTACTCCGTTGGATACGGATGGAGATGGTACGCCAGACTTCCAAGATACAGATTCAGATAACGACGGTATCCCAGATGCAGTAGAAAAAGGAACGGGTACAACACCATTAGATACGGATGGAGACGGAATTCCAGATTATAGAGATACGGATTCTGATAACGATGGTATCCTAGATTCGGTTGAAAAAGGAACGGGAACTACACCATTAGATACGGATGGAGATGGTACGCCAGACTTCCAAGATACGGATTCGGATGGAGATGGCGTATTAGATAACGTAGACCAATGCGTGACAATAGCAGGTCCAGCTAGCAACAATGGTTGTCCAGCAGACTTCGATGGAGACGGAATTGACGACGTGATTGATTTAGACGATGACAATGATGGAATTTTGGATACCGTAGAAGCGGCTGCTTGTACTCCAACTGATCCAAACTGTGATACGGATGGAGATGGTATTCCAAATCGTTTAGATAGTGATTCAGATGGAGATGGAATTTCAGACGTAACAGAGGCAGGTGGCACTGATACAAATGGTGATGGTAAGGTAGATGGAGGAGTAGACGCCAATGGAGTACCTCTATCAACCAACGGTGGATTAACACCTCCAAACACAGATGGAACAGGTGCGGCTAATCCGTATGATGTAGATTCAGACGGAGACGGCATTCCAGATTCAATCGAAAAAGGAACTGGAACAACGCCAGTAGATACGGATGGAGATGGTACACCCGATTATTTGGATACGGATTCAGATGGCGATGGTATTCCAGATTCAGTAGAAAAAGGTACTGGAACAACCCCAGTAGACACAGATGGAGACGGTACGCCAGATTATTTGGATACAGATTCAGACAACGATGGTATCCTAGATTCAGTAGAAAAAGGAACGGGAACTACACCATTAGATACGGATGGTGATGGTATTCCAGATTACAGAGATACAGATTCAGATAACGATGGTATTCCAGATTCAGTAGAAAAAGGAACGGGAACTACACCATTAGATACGGATGGTGATGGTATTCCAGATTACAGAGATACGGATTCAGATGGAGATGGTATTCCAGATTCGGTTGAAAAAGGAACAGGAACAACTCCATTAGATACAGATGGTGATGGTATTCCAGATTACCGAGATACGGATTCAGATAACGATGGTATCCCAGATGCAGTAGAAAAAGGAACGGGTACTACGCCATTGGATACAGATGGTGATGGTATTCCAGATTACCGAGATACGGATTCAGATGGTGACGGTATTTTAGATAGCGTTGAAAAAGGAACAGGTACAACTCCTGCCGATACAGACGGAGACGGAATTCCAGATTACCGTGATTTAGATTCAGACGGCGACGGTGTAACAGATGCACAAGAAGTGATAGATGGAACAAGTTCAGTAGATCCATGTGCCTTTGTAAGTACGCATCAAACCCTTACGCCAAGTGCGGCATGGTCTTCTGCAGATTGCGACGGTGACGGACAAAGCAATGCAACGGAAATCACAAATGGAACAGATCCATTAGTGAAATGTTCAAATACGATTTCGTTCCCTACGCCAACCATTACAAGTTCAGGATCTAGTGTTTGTGCAGGATCAGCTGTAACTTTAACGGCAAGTACAGCTAGTTCTTATACTTGGTACAAAGGAGGCGTTTTGATTCCTGGTGCTACCGCACAGACGTTAGTAACGTATGATGCAGGATCTTACAGCTTAAAAGTGAAAAATGCTTTGGGTTGTGAAAGTACCTTAAGTGCTTCAGAAGTGGTAGCAGTATCTTCTCCTCCAACAGCATCAATTGCACAAGGAGCGTTATTAGCCATGGGAAGCTCTTGTAATGGAACACCAATTAAGTTGGAAGTTTCTAGCAATGCAGTTTCAGGAGCTACGTACCAATGGTACAAAGATGGTGTTATTCTTACAGGTGAAACCAATGCCATTTATAATGCAACGTCGGCAGGTTCTTACACGGTAAAAGTGAATAATGGAGTTTGTACGACAGAGTCGGCAGTAACTAAAATTTTACCTCCGGCTAGTGCGTCAACCACATTGGCACCAACGGTATGTGCTGGAGAGATTATAACGATTTCAGCAGATCCAACAGGATATACAAATCCTACTTATCAGTGGGAAATGAATACAGGTTCAGGATGGGTAAATGTTCCTTCTAACGGAACCAGCGTAAATTATGATGCAGCGGTATCGGGTCAATATAGAGTGAACATTACCTCAAGTAGTGTAACTTCTACTTCTTGTCCTATCGATATTACCATTAACGCGTTGCCAACCGTAACATTGGCAGTTGCACCTTCGGCATCCGTTTGTGCAGGAACACCAAGTACAATTACGGCAACGCCAGTAGGAGCTTCACCATTTACATATAAGTGGAGAACAGGTGGAGTTGAAATGAGCACGCAAACAGCAAGTAGCTTCTCAACAAGTACATCAGGAACGTTTGATGTAAAAGTGACAGATACTAATGGTTGTTCAGCAATCAGTTCACAATCGACCATTACGGTAAATGTAATACCTGCTCAAGTGGCGGCATCTATTACGCAACCAACTTGTACTACGAATACAGGAACAATAACGGTGACTAGTCCTCAGGAAACAGGTATGACTTACAGCATTGATGGTGTAAACTATACAAATACAAGTGGAATTTTCACGGGTGTGGCGCCTGGTACCTACAGTGTAACGGCGAAAAATGCGTCAGGTTGTATTAGTACGGCTACCAGTGTAACGGTATCTCCAGTACCAACCGCTCCTGCAATGCCTGGAACAATTACTGGAAATACTCATCCAAACATAGCATCTACTAGCAATTACGCTATAAGTGCGGTATCTGGTGCGGTGTCTTATATTTGGACATTGCCAAGTACTTGGACGGGATCATCAGTAACAACAAGCATAAATGCAGTTGTGGGAACGGTTTCAGGCAATGTAAGTGTTCAGTCAGTAGGTGCTAATGGTTGTGTTTCTTCACCAAAAACTTTAGCAATCATTGTGGAAATGCCACAAATTGACCCTGACTTTAACAATGGATTAATTAATAAACCAATTGCAGGAAGCTTAGCTACCAATGATGAGATTGTAGGTGGTGCTACTTATGGATCACCAGTAGCTACAGGAACTAATCCTACAGGAGCTACTTTCACAGTGAATTCTGATGGAACGTATAGCTTCACAGCTACTCAATCAGGAGTTTACACTTATAATGTACCAGTTTGCCCAGCGGGCCAAACGACGGGTTGCCCATTGAGTCCAGTAAGCTTCACTGTGGTAGATCCATTAGCTTCTAATGTGGCACCTGCGGTAAATCCAGACATTTCAACAGTGAAAGATGGTAGCAGTGTAACTACGAATGTAATGGCGAATGACATTTGTGAGAATCCAAACTGCAGCTTGTCGAATCCAACCATTGCGACACAGCCAGCACATGGAACAGTAACAGTGAATTCGGATGGAACATTGACGTATACACCAACACCAGGTTACGTAGGAACAGATGTCTTAACATATCAAGTTTGTGATAACTCAGTGAATCCAGCAGTTTGTAAAACAGCATCAGTCACTTATACTGTGGAGCCAACGAATGCATCTCCGACAACGACAGCTGCAGATGATGCAGTAAGAACGGCAGGAAATTTCCCTGCAACAGGAAATGTATTGAGTAACGATGGAACAACGAATCCATCAGCGGTATTAACTGTAACTTCACAAACTACAACGATTCCAAACAAAGGAACGATTGTGATGAATGCAGATGGTACATATACATTCACACCATTGGCAGGATTTACAGGAACATTGGATATTCCATATACAGTTTGCGACAATGCAACACCTGCAAACTGCTCATCTGCAAGCTTGCACGTGGTGGTAGAGCCAGCAGCGCCGGTGATTCAACCAGACTTTAATGCAGGATTAATCAACTCGCCAATTGCGGGAAGGCTTGCATCAAATGATGTGATTGTAGGTGATGGAACATATGGAAGTCCGGTTGCATTAGGAAGTAATCCAACAGGTGCAACAATGACTGTGAACGCTAATGGAACGTACAACTTCCAAGCTACACAACCAGGTGTTTATACCTACAATGTACCAGTTTGTCCATCGGGTCAAACAACAAATTGTCCATTGAGTCCAATTACGATTACAGTAACCGATCCTTATGAGACAAACGTAGCACCTACGGTTAATCCAGATGCTGCTATAGTGAAATCAGGATCAAGTGTAACTACGAATGTATTGGCCAATGATATTTGTCAAAATGATAATTGCAACTTAAATCCTTCTTCGGTAGCAGTAACGGTTAATCCAGCACATGGAACGGTTACAGTGAATTCGGATGGAACCTTGACATACACACCAACACCAGGTTACGTAGGAACGGATGTATTAACTTATAAAGTATGTGATGATGCAACCCCAACGCCTAATTGCAAAACAGCTACGGTCACTTATACAGTAGACCCAGCCAATGCACCAGCGCGTACGGTGGCAGCAGACGACTTTATTACGACGAGTAATATGTATCCTGCTTATGGTAATGTATTAACCAACGATGTGAATTCAGGAGGCTTGCCATTAACAGTGACTAGCGCAGCTTCAGTACCTGCTAATATTGGTACTTTGGTAATGAATGCTGATGGAAGTTATACTTTCACTCCTGCGGTAGGATTTACGGGTTCTTATGATGCAGTTTATACCGTTTGTGACAATGCTACACCTGCACATTGTGTTAATGCAACGCTTCACTTAGTGGTAGAGCCAGCACCAAACTTTGTGTCAGATATCAATGCAACGAACATCAGTGTTCCGGTTTCTGGTGACGTGTCTACCAATGATAATTCGACAGGAACTATATATGGAACTCCAGTGGCAGCGAGTACGAATCCTTCAGGAGGAACCATTACAATGAACTCAGATGGTACGTATGATTTTGAGGCAGCTACTCCAGGTAAATACGTATTTGATGTGCCAAATTGCTTACCGGGTCAAACATCAGGATGTGCAACGACGCAATTAGTCATTACAGTGAAAGATCCTAATTCATTGACGATACCTCCTGTTGTGAATCCAGATGTAGCAACAGTTAAATTAGGAGCGGATGTAACAACCAATATTTTGGCTAATGATAAGTGTTCAAACCAAGGATGTAGTTTGGATCCTACAAGTGTGTCGATTGTGGTAGAACCATCTCACGGTACGATAGTAGTGAATTCAGATGGAACCTTGACCTATACCCCAGAACCAGGATTTGTAGGAACAGATGAGGTTACATATCGAGTTTGTGATAATTCTAATCCAGCACTTTGTTCATCTGCCACAGTTACTTATACTGTACTTGCATCAGACGCATTAACTACTACAGCACCAGCTGATGATTATGCTTCAACCAAAGGAAATGCGCAGGTAACGGGTAATGTATTAGACAATGATGGAAGTACAAATCCAAATGCAGTCTCTAGGGTAACAGCAAATGGAAGCATTCCTTCTACTACTGGAACTTTAGTAATTAATCCAGATGGAACTTATACTTTCACTCCAGCGAATGGTTTTGTAGGTTCAGTAGATGTACCTTATACGGTTTGTGATAATGAAACTCCTGCGAATTGTGCGGATGCAACTTTACATATCGTTGTAGATCCAGCCCCAACCGCTACCAATGATGTCATCAGCGAAGCGACTAACGGGGTATTTACGGCAAATATTTTAGCCAACGATCAAATTCAACCGGGAACAGGAATCAGCATCACTCGCCAATCAGGCGCGGGAGCTGGAACAGCCCAAGGAACGGTGACGTTTGATGCATTGACAGGAGCAATTAATTATGTTCCTTCAGTATTGGATGGTAATTCAGTAACGATCGGCTACACGGTTTGTGATAATAATTACACACCATCACAATGTGCAATAGCTACTGTAACAATCACAGTTTGTGACCCAGCGAATCCAGCAATGGATTGTGATGGAGACGGAGTTACCAATGGCCAAGAAGTATTGGACAATACTGATCCAGCGGATTCTTGCTCAATGAAGGCTACTAGTCAAACCCTGACGCCAAACAGTCTTTGGATGGCTGCAGATTGCGACGGAGATGGCGTAACAAATGGCAAAGAAAAATTGGATGGAACAGATCCAGTTGATCCTTGCTCATTGGTAGTCGCTAGTCAAACATTGACTCCAAGCATTGCATGGTTAGCAGCTGATTGCGATGGTGACGGAACCCCTAATAATACAGACTCAGATCCATTGAATTTCTGCGTAGGAGGTTCAGGTACTATACCTACTCCAGGCACCGCTGCTTATGAGGCTTATGCGGCAGCAGATTGTGATAACGATGGTATTCCAAACATGATGGAATGTTTCGGAGCGATTGGAAATTGCCAAGACTTTGATGGAGACGGTGTTCCAAACTACATGGATACGGATTCAGATGGTGATGGTATTACAGATGCTGTTGAGAAGAACATCGATACAGATAAGGATGGTGATGCGAATTATTTAGACTTAGATTCTGACAATGATGGTATATCGGATAAGTGCGAGGGCATCACAGATACAGACAGCGATGGTATTCCAAATTACTTGGATTTAGATTCAGATAATGATGGCATCTTAGATGCTTGGGAGGCGGTACCAGTTTATGCTTGGCATAATGATGCGAATTTTGATGGAACCTTGACTGAATTGGCAGATGCCAATAATAATGGATGGGCTGACATGGCTGAAGCTCGCACAACAGATGTTTGCGGAGCTGATACAGACGGAGATGGTATCCCAGATCGTTTAGATACGGATTCAGATAATGACTGTATTCCAGACTCTATTGAGTTTACTTCAGACCCTGATAAGGATAATCGCCCAAGTTACCGTGATACGGACGCAGACGGAGATGGTATCCCAGATAACATTGAAGCAGGATCGAACTGTGCTAAACCAGTAGATACGGACGGAGATGGTATCCCAGATTACTTGGATTTAGATTCAGATAATGATGGCATCCCTGACAGCGTAGAGAAAGGACCTAATGGGGCAAGCCCATTAGATACGGACGGAGACGGCACGCCAGACTTTAGAGATTTGGATTCTGACAATGATGGTATCCTAGATTCAGTAGAAAAAGGACCTAATGGGGCAAGCCCATTAGATACAGATGGCGACGGAATCCCAGATTACAGAGATTTAGATTCAGACGGAGATGGTATCTCTGACAAAGTTGAAGCAGGCGCAAACCCAGCGGTTCCAGTAGACACTGACAAAGACGGTATCCCAGATTACTTGGATGTAGATTCAGATAATGACGGTATCCCAGATTCAGTGGAGAAAGGACCAAATGGTGCAACACCTGTAGATACGGATAATGATGGTATTCCGGATTATTTGGATGTAGATTCAGACAATGATGGTATTCCAGATTCGGTAGAGGCGGGAGCCAATGGAGCAAGCCCATTGGATACGGATGGTGATGGTATTCCAGATTATAGAGATTTAGATTCTGATAATGACGGTATTCCAGACAGCGTAGAAAAAGGACCAAATGGGGCAAGTCCATTGGATACAGACGGCGATGGTATTCCAGATTACAGGGATACAGATTCAGATAATGATGGTATCCTAGATAAGCTAGAATCAGGAGCTAATCCAGCTAATCCAGTAGATACGGATGGAGATGGTATTCCAGATTACTTGGATTTAGATTCAGATAATGACGGTATTCCGGATTCAGTAGAAGTAGGAGCTAACCCAGCAAGTCCGGTAGACACGGATGGAGACGGTATTCCAGACTTTAGAGATTTGGATTCTGATAATGATGGTATTCCAGATGCAATAGAGGCAGGTAAGAATCCATTGACTCCATTGGATACAGATGGTGATGGTATTCCAGACTTTAGAGATTTGGATTCAGATGGAGACGGAATGTTGGATGCTAAAGAAGCAGGTCCAGATCCACTTCATCCAATCGACTCGGATAAAGATGGTATTCCTAACTTCCAGGATGCAGATTCAGACAATGATGGTATTCCAGATATCATAGAAATTGGTGGAGATCCAAATAAACCAAAAGATACAGATGGAGATGGAATCCCAGATTACTTGGATTTAGATGCTGACAATGACGGTATTCCAGATTCAGTAGAGAAAGGACCTAATGGGGCAAGCCCATTAGATACGGACGGAGATGGTATCCCAGATTACTTGGATTTAGATTCAGATAATGACGGTATCCCAGATGCAGTGGAAGTTGGTAAGAATCCAGCAGTTCCTGTAGACACAGACGGCGACGGTATCCCTGATTACAGAGATTTGGATTCGGACAACGATGGCGTCCCAGATGCGGTGGAAGCGGGTAAAAACCCAGCCAAGCCAGTAGATTCAGATGGAGATGGTATTCCAGATTACCAAGACATTGACTCGGATAACGACGGTATCCCTGACAAAGTGGAGGCAGGTAAGAGCCCAGCGGTTCCAGTAGATACGGATAAAGATGGTACACCAGATTACTTGGATTTAGATTCAGATAATGACGGTATCCCAGACAGCGTAGAGAAAGGACCTAATGGGGCAACACCAATCGACACAGACGGAGATGGTATTCCAGATTACTTGGATTTAGATTCGGATAACGATGGCATCCCAGATGCGGTGGAAGCAGGTAAAAACCCAGCTAAGCCAGTAGATACGGATGGAGACGGTATTCCAGATTACAGAGATTTAGATTCGGATAACGACGGTATTCCAGACAAGGTTGAAGCAGGCGCTAATCCAGCGGTTCCAGTTGATACGGATAAGGATGGCATTCCAGATTACCAAGACTTGGATTCGGATAACGACGGTATCTCAGATAAGGTTGAGAAAGGTGCGGATGGCAACAATCCAGTGGATACGGATAAGGATGGCATTCCTGATTACAGAGATCTAGATTCAGACAACGATGGATTCAGTGATGCTATGGAGAAGGGTGCTGATGGTAATAATCCGATTGATACAGACAAGGACGGTATTCCAGATTATAGAGATGTTGATTCGGATAACGACGGCTTAGCCGATAAGTTAGAGGATGACTTGAACTTTGGTGCCATAGAAGACTGTGATAAGGATGGTATTCCGAACAGATTGGATACAGATACTTGTGAGACCTTTATTGCTCAGGGTATTTCACCAAACGGTGATGGTATCAATGATGTGTTGATCATACCAGGAATCATGGGCACGAAGAATCGAATTACGATTTACAACAGATGGGGTAACATTGTATTTGAGACGGAGAACTACCAAAATAACTGGGGTGGAGAAACCAACAAGGCCTACGAGTTACTGGCTGAAGATGGTAAGTTACCAGATGGAACGTACTACTACATCGTTGACTTCTACGGAGCAAAACCAACAGTTGGAACATATGTATTCGTTAATCGCACAGTGAAATAAACATAGCCTTTAGGACAAAGTAAGTGGCCTTAAAACGCCACTTATTTAAATCCTACAGAATTAGAAAGAAGTTTTAAATCATATCATTATGGATCAGTTAATAAAAACATTGAGAGTAGAAAAGGCGAGTACCAGGAATTGGGGTCATTTGACCCCAATCTCCCTTGTTGCTTTGTTCATGCTATTTTTAATGAGTACACAAGTAAAGGCTCAGATCGAGACGATGTACAGTTTGTATCGATTTAATCCACAGGTATTAACTCCTGTTCAAGCAGGAAGTACACCGAACTCGGAAATGATCTTGATGTATCGTAACCAATGGGTAGGTATTGAGGGAGCGCCAAGAAACTTAGGTTTATCGGGTAATTTCAAGTGGGGCCAAAAGAAGGGAATCGGTATTGGTGCTTTGGTAGATGAAGCAGGGCCAGTCCGTTCTACTATTTTATCGGCGGACTTTGCTTACCATGCAAAGTTAAATGAAAATTGGAATTTGGATGGAGGAATTCGCATGGGGATGGCTAATATTGCCTTGAATCTTTCTAATATTAGATTGGTGAATGCCAATGATAATTTATTTGCAGGAGATCGTAGTACGGGCATTCAACCGAATCTTGGCTGGGGTTTACGTTTGGCGAAACATGATGATGGATTTTTTGTGAGTGTTTCTCAACCAAGGGTTTTAAAGTATGACTTTGGAACTTATTCAGGTGCATTTAGAGACGTGGCTTATTACTATGCAATGGCAGGAACCAAGATTGGATTAGGCGGAAAGGTAGAAACCCCCAACGGCTTACGTTCAAGAGTAACTTTATACCCAAGTTTATTGGTTCGATTAGCGGCAGACGTACCTTTGTCTTATGATTTGAACTTGACAGCGAATTTAAAAGGTAAATTAGATGTTGGTTTAAGCTACCGAAGAGAAGATTCTTATGGACTACGTTTAGGCGTTCAGGCGACCAAGAAGATCTATTTAGGCTATGTATTTGAACTTCCTATTTCAGAGATCAGAAAGGCTAGTTCACAAACCCATGAAATGGCGATTCGCTTCTTTATTTTTGATAAGAAGAAAGAGGAGAAGAAAGACGAATTAAAGATTGAGGAGAGCGAAATGAAGCAGAAGGATTTTGGTCCTTATGAAAAGAAAGAGCAGGCGGAGCCACTTAAGCAAGAAATTAAGCAAGAAGTGAATCAACCTACTCAACAGATCAAACAAGAAGTAAAACAACTTCCTGAAACCACTCAAAAGAGTGATTTGGTAGAAAAGCAAATCGTTGAGCAAACCAAACCGAAAACGGTAGCTGAAGATGTAAAGAAGCCGGTGGCTGAGACTCTTGAAGCCAAACCAGCTGAAGCTGAAGAGGAATACGAATACGTAACAGTAACCAAGACTAGGGTTGTCAGAACACGTCCTAAAGTAACGAACAAGACGATAACTTCTACGGTAAAAACGCAAGGAGCAAGCAAGCAAGTGGCTACAAGCGCTGTTAAAACAAACACACAAACAAAAACAAGCACTGCAACAGTAGTGAATAAATCAGCGGCGAATGCAGCTAAACCAGCGGTGAAGAAAAAACCAGTGGTTAAAGCAAAACCTAAACCAGCTTCCCCGTCAACTGAGTCAGTATCGAAGCCGGTGGCTGAGGCTCTCGAAGCCAAGCCTGTTGACCCTAATGCACCAAAAGTTACTAAAAAGCGTATTTCCAACAACGTAACAGAAACAATCGTTGAGAAGAAAGGCGGTTCAGAAACACAAGTAGGTATAGACGGAAGTGCGAAAGTCACTAAGCGCAAGCGCAAAGACGGCACAGAAGAAACGGTTTACACCACGACCGAGGTGGTGAGGAAGAAGAAGGAGAAATAGAGGTAAAAGGTAAGAGGTAAGAGGTAAGAGGTAAGAGGGTTTTTCTCTTCTCTTTCCTCTCTTCTCTTTCCTCTCTTCTCATTTATTTCTTCAAAAACGTCAATAAATCATAAATTTCAATGCCATGGTAGCTATTTCCGGTATATGGATCTAGGGTGATGACGGTTTTTCGGTAATTGTCTGAAATTTTAAGAAGGTTATTGAATTCTCGGTGGATGGTGTTGGGATCATGGATTCTTAGGGCAACTTGGAGATACCATTTTTCCCCATTTTTGGTAGCTACAAAATCTATTTCGTGTTGATTCATTACCCCGACTTGCACCTCATATTGTAGGAAAATCAATTGATTATAAACGGCATTCTCCACAATTTTGCCAAGATCTTCTATTCGGTAGCCCCAAATGGCATTTCTAATACCCAAATTTTCAAAATAATATTTGTCACCTACTTCAAATATTCGCTTTCCAACTAGGTCATATCTTCTCACTTGATGGATCAAAAAGGCATTGCACAAATGATGGATATATATTTGTACTTGATTGGGTGGGATATTCGTTTTTTGTGATTTAAGGAAATCGCTAATTTTTTTAATGGAAAAAATACTGCCTATGTTATTGGCCATAAAATGCACCAATTGTTCCAAAAATGGCACATTTCGGATGGCAAAACGGTTGATGATATCTCGGTAAACGATGCTATTATAGATGTTTTTTAAATATTCAAACACGATGGCATCATCTTTGGGTAAATGCTTCAAATAGGGCAATCCTCCGTATTTTAAATACATGTCTAGGGCAGTCGCGTCGGCTTTTAGCGAATGAAATTCCAAGAATTCGATAAAGGATAAGCTATGAACAGTTATTTCTATATATCTTCCACTTAGGTGTCCCGCAATATCTGAGGCAAGCATATTGGCATTACTTCCTGTACAATAGATATCCAAGGATTCGTCTAACAACAGGGAGCGTAATGCTAAATGGAAATCGGTAATTTCTTGGATTTCATCAATGAAAACATACGTTTTAGCCTCCTTGGCTTTGCTTTTTTGAACATACAGATTCAATTCCTCTGCATTGGAAATCGCTTGAAAGGCAAGATCCTCTTTGTTGATGTAAATGATGCAAGCAGCTGGATTTTTATCTAAAATCTTCGCTATGATTTGAAACAATAAATAACTTTTTCCAACTCTTCGTTGACCCGTTAAGACCTTGATAATGGACTTATCCATAAACGGCACTATCCGATTTATATATTCTGGCCTGGCTGTTATTTGTGTTGGGAAAGCGCTCATTGTTGTAGATATGTCTATAATTTATTGCAAATATAGTGAAAGTTGTCGATATAAATTAAGAATGAAGAATTAAGAATGTAGAATTCTACATTCTTAATTCTTCATTCTACATTCCTCTTTTCATATAAAAACTCGGATTTACCCCCACGTATTTTTTAAAAGCAGCGTAGAAAGTAGAGCGATTTTTGAAGCCACTTTGGTAGATGTAGGTTTCTAAGGTATATTGATCTAATTGTTTGTAATGCGTCAAGAAATAGTGAATCTTGAGTCGATTGATGTATTCTGTAAAGGAAATTCCGTAGAATTTTTTGATTTGAACCGATAATTTTTGTGGAGGAATGTCTACCATTTTGGAAAGTGAAATCAGGTCGCAATTTTCACTGATATAGCATTTAGATTCTACTATACTATCTGTCAGGTGTTTGGCAAGGTCATTCTTTTCAAATTCTGGTAGCAAATTCGGAAAAATTTCTTCTAAATTTGGAAGGCTTTCCACATCATCTTTTTCAGGTGGAAAAATACAACCATCCATGTTTTCTTTCACATTGGGAGTGGTAATGAAATACGAAAACAAAAGTATCGCCACCACACATTTCGCAATTTGCGAAGGTGGGTTAAAGGTATGATTCATGAATAAATTCAAGTATTGATACAATTGTAATCCGAAATAAAGAAAAATCACTAAACTGATTAATTTCAGCCAAAGCAGCGTTTGTTGATTAAAATACACAAAGCTTTTTCCATAGATTTTTTGAGCAAAATAGACCAAGCCTAAGGAAATGGTGCTGTAGCTTAAACCTACTGCAATAGAAACGGGTTGCAGAATGGCAGGTGGTATCATACCCGCTTTTCGCATCAAAAGAAATTCGTTGTGTCGGTAATAATTATCAAGAATCAAGGTCTTTTCTGCATCGCTCAATAGTAAATCTGGCATAATGCCGATGATTACCGCAATCGGGAAAACAAAGTGCAAAGCATCTCTCCAGCGGATTTCCTTTTGAGGAAAAAGCATTCCACGGACATAGAAAAACAAGAATATAGGTAAGAAAGCCCGTATGATATTGGAAGAACGGAACAAAAATAGCATTTGATAAATATGCTTGGAAGTAAGTCCGTAAATGTAAAATTCCATGTACACCACACCGAACACCACACCAATCAGCCAATAATTTTTCGGATATCGATTAAATTGAATCAGTAAGTATAAGATAAATAAAAAGCCAATGCCACTGGTTAGAAACGACAAATAAGGCACGTAATCGTACATATGAATAATTTAGAGACACATTGTTAATAAACAAAAATAACAAAAATGGACAAAAGCTATAATTTTTTAGACAAAAATAATTTTAACTATTTTCTCCTCCGTGCCCCTTTAGAAAATAGAAGAGAGGAAAGAGAAGAGAGAAAAAATGTTGAATCATTCTAACTGACTTAAATCTAACCCCAGAAAAAAGTCTCTTATAAATTCTACATTCTCAATTCTACATTCTACATTTTCTCTCTTCTCTCTTCACTTTTCTCTCTTCTCTCTTCTCTCTTCTATTTTCTATTTCAGTGACTTGTTTATTAAAAATCTTCTTCGTAACTTCGCATCCCCATTTAAAAGGCTTATTAAAGATGATCGTATCTGGCCTCGTGGGATTGTTTCACTTAAATACATAAAAAATGTACGCAATCGTAGAAATTGCCGGGCAGCAATTTAAAGTAGAAAAAGACCGTACCGTTTATACCCACCGTTTGGCGGGAGCGGAAGGCGCTGCACTGGTATTCGACAAGGTTTTACTTGTTGACAAAGACGGAGATGTGACCGTAGGAGCCCCAACAGTTGAGGGAGCTAAAATCACAGGTAAAATTGTTGCTCACGTTCGTGGAGAAAAAGTTTTAGTTTTCAAAAAGAAGCGTAGAAAGACTTACCAAAAAATGAATGGTCACCGTCAAGACTTAACAAAAGTGTTGATCGAATCAATTTCTTTAAAATAATTGTCAAATACTCGCACATAGCGTATAAATTAACATAACATGGCACACAAAAAAGGAGCCGGATCATCGAAAAACGGTCGTGAGTCGCATAGTAAGCGATTAGGCGTTAAGTTATTTGGAGGACAGGCTGTTATCGCAGGAAATATCATTGTACGTCAACGTGGAACTGCTCATAATCCAGGAGAAAACGTTGGTTTAGGAAAAGATCACACATTATTCGCTTTAGCTGATGGTGTAGTGGCTTTCAAAAAAGGATTCAAAGGACGTTCATTCGTTCACGTTTTACCAGCTGTTGCTGCTGCTCCGGTAGCTGCTGCACCTGTGGAGAAAAAAGCACCAGCTAAGAAAGCTGCTGCTCCAGCTGTTGAAGCTGCACCAGCTGTAGAGGCTGCTGCTGAGGCTCCAGCTCCAAAAGCAAAGAAAGCTCCAGCGAAAAAAGCTGCTGCTGACTCAGCTGAGTAATTACGAAGCATATTTTAACACAAAGGCACGGAGGATTTTTTCTTCGTGCCTTTCTGTTTTTTGGAAGAGAGAAAAGAGGAGAGAGAAAAGAGGAGAGAGAAGAGAGAAAAGAGAGAAAAGAGAAGAGAGAAAAGAGGAGAGAGAAAATAAGAAAAATGACTAATGAACTAAAAGTTCATTTCATAGTACACACTCGGCACAGCCGAGCGCGTTCTACATTTCCTCTTTTCTCTCTCCTCTTTTCACTCTTGCCTCTTACCTCTTACCTCTTACCTCTCCCTAGTCCTTCGCAAAAATTGCCTCCAAGGCAGATGCGCCAGAGATAACTACTTTGCCTTCTGGGACGGTTTTAATCGCTCTCACACCCACAATCTCCGAATTGGAAGCCAATACCTCTACTGGAACTTGTTCCATCTCTCCATTCGATTTCTCCACATAAATGAATCCGCCTTTACCTACACGCGCAAAACCCGCCTGCGGAATCGTTAACATCTTTAAATTATTGACCAAAATCTTCGCGTTCACAAATTGTCCTATCGTGAATTTCGCCTCCTCACTCTCTGAATTAAAATGTCCATGCACCGACGTCGTTCTACTTTCTAAATCCACTTGCTTTCCAATTAAAAATACCTTCCCCACAGAACTATTTCCCTCCGCCTCTATCTTTATCGGTTGTCCCATTTTTAAATTCATCAAATCTTTCTCAAATACTTTTAACTCCACATGTTTGTGGTTCACCCCAACCATCGTTGCGATCACATCCGTTGGATTGATATATTTCCCAATTGATATATTAACCACCTGAATAAAACCTTCAATGGGCGATTTCACCTTAATGATAGAACTAATAGCTCCTCCCGCTAAGGCTTTCATATCGCAACCCAATAGCTCTAATTTCAAAGCCAAGCCTTTTTGCTGTGCTTGTAAATTACCCAAATCTGCTTCCGCTTGTTGTAATTTCTTTTTAGAACCCACTTCTTCATTGCTTAAAACTTGTTGCCTCGATTTTTCACCACTCAACAGGGCCAACTGACTACTTGCTTGTAAATAATCTTGCTGCATTTGAATGTAGTCCAAACTGGCTACTGTAGCTAAAATTTCTCCTTTTGCAACTTTTTTACCGGGTAATAATTCTGTTGTCGATTTGATATATCCACTAATGGGTAAAGAAATGGATGCCAATGAAATAGGAGGGACATCCACCAATCCATTGCAGGAAACCTCCTGGGGTAATTCCTTTTCTTCTAATTTTCCAAAGGTAATTCCCGCGTTTTGCTTTTGCTCTGCAGTTAATTTAATCACAGTGGCCACTTCTGCCTGTGTTTCTTCTGCTTTCTTTTCACAAGAAAAGCCTATTCCTACGAATAATAAAGAAAAAATGATGTTGATATATTGCTTATTCATTGCCTAAAATAGTTTCGATTTGTATAATGCTTTGGTTGTATGCCAAAACTTCTTGTAAATATTGTTCTCTAATCTGCCAAGCCTGCTGCGTATTTTGCAACATCTCCACATATTCGATTTCCCCTTGTTGGTAACTTTTTAAAGCCGTTTTTTCCAACCAATTGGCCTGCTCCAAAGCACTGCTTTGATAGTATTCCAAAGATTTTTTCAATTTGTCAAATTGCTCTAATTGCGTTTGTAGATCGGTGTTAAATTGCAATTTTTGTTGTTCTAACTGACTTTGAGCCACCATTTCTTGTTTTTCAGCACTAGCAATTTTTGCCTTTTGTGCCTGCCTAAAAATAGGAATACTTAAGCCCGCCTGCACAAAATTTTGCCCACTAAAATTCTCAATACTTTGTGTCGTTAATCCCACACGAATATCGGGTTTCAACTTCTCGCGCTCCACTTGTGTCAATAATTTCCCATGATCTATTTGCTCCATTAAGAGGGCTAAATAAGGGTTTTTCGACAAATCTTGATTGCTTAAAGAAAGATCCATCTGAATTTTCGATTGAGTTTGAATACGAAATTCCCCCTCTCGGTTAATCCAATAAGCCAAATTTCGATAATTGCTTTTGATGTCCGATTCCAGCGATTTTCTTTTTTGCTGAAATTCTTTCAACCTGGCCTCCGCTGCTACATATTCCAATTTATTGGTTTCTCCCTGACTAAATTTTAATTTCGCCGCGCGAGTCATTTGGGAGTAAATACTATCCTGCTTTTTCAAATAATCCAAATGCTGGTGTTGTACCAATAGCCCATAATAATAGAATTTCACACTTGAAATCACTAAATTTTGAACAATCTTTAATCGCTTTTCTGTCAAATTTTTCTGCGATCGCAAGGCATTGACTTGTGCTTTTAATTGACTAGGCCATGGAATACTTTGTGCCGCAATGACCGTATAATCTCGACTAAAATACGTTTGTGTTTTTCCGTATTGAAAATCGAAAGAGGCCTTCGGAAGTTCTTTTCCTGAGGCAATCAAGGCCTCCGAAGCATCAATTTCTAAATTGCCTGTTTTAATCAAGGCATTTTTTGCCATCGCCTCTTTGATGCAATCTTGTAAATTCAAGGTTGGATTTCCAGTTTGACCAATACTCATAAACGAAGCAAAAAGGCCCAAAATCAATACGCCAACAAATGGTTTCATTTTTAATTTATTTTCTCGTCTTGTCATCACCAAAGAGTAAACAACAGGGATCACAATCAAGGTTAAAAATGTGGCTGTAATTAAACCTCCGATAACGACAGTTGCCAATGGCCTTTGTACCTCTGCTCCCGGAGAATGACTCAAGGCCATTGGAAGGAATCCCAAAGATGCCACCGATGCGGTCATAATCACAGGTCTAAAACGGAATTCCAATCCTTTCTTTAATCGCTCTGCAACATTTAATCCTTCTTCTGCCAATTGTTTGAAAAAGGACAATAATACAATTCCATTCAGCACAGCCACACCAAACAAAGCAATAAATCCAATACCCGCCGAAACGGAGAAAGGCATATCTCTTAACCAAAGAGCCCAAATTCCGCCAATGGCTGAAAGTGGAATGGCCAAATAAATAATGGCGGCTTCAATGATGGAATTGAATGTGAAAAATAACAAAGCAAAAATGAGCAATAAAGCGATTGGAACGACTAATGCCAAACGGTCTTTAGCAGCAATTAGATTTTCAAAAGTCCCACCATAAGTGACATAATAACCAGCAGGTAAAGTCACCTTATTTTTCATTACTTTTTGAATATCAGCCACCACACTCTCCACGTCTCTATTTCGCACATTGATACCAATCGTAATTCTTCGATGGGTATTGTCCCTCGCAATTTCTACAGGAGCATTTTGGAAGTCAACACTAGCCACTTCCTGCAAAGGAATTTGTCCGCCATTGGGCAAACTAACATACAATTCACGAATATTTTGAATGTCTTTTCTGAAAGTAGAATCTAGTCGAATCACCAAGTCGAATCGTTTTTCTCCTTCCATCACAATTCCTGCCGTTTCGCCTGCAAAAGTCATTTTGACCAATTGATTAATGTCCTGAATATTTAAACCATATTGAGCCATTTTTGCCCGATTATAATTCACGACCAGTTGTGGAATACCATCAATTTGTTGCACTTTGATATCTCCTACACCTTCAATATTTCGGATGTGTCGAGCAGCCTCTGTTGCGTGTTCAAATAATTCTTCCAAATCTTCTCCAAAAATCTTGATGGCAATATCTGATTTTACCCCAGCAATCAATTCATTGAACCTCATTTGAATGGGTTGCGTAAATTCAAAATTGACTTCTGGAAAAACATTCAAAGCAAGGTCCATTTTTTCCTCCAATTCATCCATCGTTTCCGCTTGGGTCCATTCGCTTGGCTCATTCAATTGAATAATTAAATCGCAAGAATTTATACCCATGGGATCGGTGGGGATTTCAGAAGCACCAATTCTAGAAACAATTTGTTTGATTTCTTTGGGGAATTTTTTCATCAATAATTTTTGTGCCTCTGTATTCACTTTGATACTTTGAGAAAGTGAAGCATTGGTTGGCAAAATTGTTTCTACGGCAAAATCTCCTTCGTTTAGCTCTGGAATAAATTCACCTCCCAAAGTAGTAAATAGCCAAATGCTAACGGTTAAAAGTGCAGCAGAAGCCGCAACTACGATGGACCGGTGATCCAATGCCCAATCAGCCATTTTCTTGTAACCCCCGTATAAGAAGTTCATGATTCGGTCTGCCCAAGTAATTGAATGATCTATTTTTTTGCTCAAAAACAAAGCCGACATCATCGGTACGTATGTCAAGGATAAAATCAAGGCACCAAAAATGGCAAAGCTGACCGTTTCAGCCATAGGTCTAAACATTTTACCTTCAATGCCACCCAATGCCATGATTGGCAAGTAAACAATCAAGATAATGATTACCCCAAAAGCGGCCGATTTAAAAATCGCTTTGGCAGAAATCGACACCTCTTCGTCCATGGCATGTTGAGAAAGGACTTCTCCTTTTCGATGACTATGGAGTCGATGAATGATGGATTCCACAATGATGACGGCACCATCTACGATCAAACCAAAATCGATGGCTCCTAAACTCATCAAGTTGGCAGAAACGCCAAACACATGCATCATTGCAAAGGCAAAGAGCAAGCAAAGTGGAATCATGGATGCTACAATAAGTCCAGCGCGGAAATTTCCCAATAAAAGCACCAAGATAAACACCACAATTAGAGCTCCTTCAATTAGGTTTTTTTGAACAGTAGAAATGGACTTTCCAATCAACACGCTTCTGTCTAAATAAGGCTCAATGGTGATACCTTGCGGCAAAGTTTTTTGGATGATTTCCATTTGCACCTTAACGTCTTTCACTACTTGATTGGCATTGGCGCCTTTCAAAAGGAGCATCACGGCTCCTACGGCTTCACCCTCGCCATTTCTGGCCATGGCACCATAACGAATGGCTTTGCCAAATTGGACTTTCGCCACATTTTTTACCAAAACAGGAATGTTATTTTGTCCTTTTTGAGAAACAACAATGTTTTCAATATCCTCTATAGAGCCAATCATACCTTCCGAACGGATAAAATAGGCATCGGATCCCTTTTCAATGTAACTACCACCTGAATTGGAATTATTGGCTTCCAAGGCTTTGAAAACCTCGCTAAGGGTTACATTCATGGAACGAAGGTGCTCTGGGTTTATAGCAACTTCATATTGTTTTAAATCGCCACCAAAGGAACTTACCTCCACAACCCCAGGAATACCCAATAATTGACGCTTGATGATCCAATCTTGGTAGGTTCTTAAATCTGCCAAAGAATATTGATTTTTGAAATCAGGATCAACGGTTAGAGTATATTGAAAAAATTCCCCTAAACCGGTTGTAATAGGTGCCATTTCTGGAATTCCCGCACCTTTTAATAAATAAGGTTCCGCAGCTTTGAGCTTCTCTGCTACTTGTTGTCGGGTTATTTCGGTGGCGATGCCATCTTCAAAAACCACGGTAATAATGGATAATCCCATTCTTGAGATGGAACGAATTCCTTTGACATTGGGAATGGTTCGAAGGGAAATTTCCAAAGGATAAGTGACAAATTTCTCTACCTCTGACGCCGCTAAAGCGGGCGATTGTGTAATTACTTGAACTTGATTGGAAGTAATATCCGGTAGGGCATCAATGGGTAATTTACTAAGCGAGTAGCCTCCCCAAACGATTAAACCTATAACCATTAAACCCACAATTAATTTATTGCGGATACTGAAATTTATAATTGAATTGATCATATTTTTTTAATTAGCATGTAACAAAACGGAGTTTTGTATACGCTCGCGGAGGCGCGATGATGATGCTAACTAAAGAGAAATGGTATAAATTTTTCCAGGAATGCTGGTATTTTCTTGAAATAAATAAAAGTGCAGGAACCACAAAAAACAAATAAAAGGCTGGCAATACATAGCCAATGGCGCCACTTAGGTCTAAACTTGGCAAATTAGGATGTTGTGTGGTTTTGGGATGCTTCGAGTCGGCCGCATAATGTAACCACAGAAAATCAATGAAATTGAAGTTTTTAGGCGATTGTTTTTTATGTACCAAATAGTGTTTTAGAAGTTCATTTGCTTTAAAAGACTGCTCCATCCCAACTTTGGGAATTAGACTTCCGAAGAAGAATAAGAGGAACAATATGATAGCTAAATAAGTTTTCACGCTGTAAATGTAAGAAAAATTGGAAATTTTAATAGATATTTATGCTCTGATTTTAAAATCATATTGAAACAAGAGCCTAATAATCAGTCAATCGCTTAAGTGATTCTATTAAATATGGATGAAATTAACCTTTTATGGCATCAATTAACCGATTCTGAAACAATCATTCGTTCCGGGCTTTTGGTCATTACTTTAATTGTCTTTGCCGAAAACGGTTTGTTCTTCGCTTTTTTTCTTCCTGGCGATTATTTATTGTTCCTTACAGGGGTTTTTGGAGGAACGGGCGTTTTGAAAGAACCATTGTCCACCTTACTGATGAGCATTTTTATGGCAGCCGTTTTAGGCTCCTTACTCGGGTATTTAATCGGTAGGTATTTTGGAAAATCGGTGGAAAAAAGGCCCGATAGCTTGCTGTTTAAACGCAAGCACCTAGATTCAACAAGAGAATTTTTTGAGAAGTTTGGTTTCATGGCTTTGGTGATTAGTCGCTTTTTGCCCGTAGTCAGAACTTTTGCACCTATTTTAGCAGGTATTAGCCGAATGTCATGGTTAAGCTATATTTTCTTGAACTTGGTAGGGGCATTTCTCTGGGTAGGAATTTTGGTAACAAGTGGTTATTATTTAGGGCATCAATTTCCTTGGATCATTAATTACGTACAATATATTATCATTTTCTTTTTAGCGATAACAACGTTTACCGTGATAAAAGGCTATTTAAAATTCAAAAAATGATTGAGCAATTTGGCTATATAGGTGCTTTTTTATTGGCTGGAGTTTTCTTCATGGCTTTTGTTTTGTTTCTCGCAAAATGGATTCGCCCGAATCGCCCCAATGTAGAAAAATTAAGTACGTATGAATCAGGAGAAGCGCCTGTTGGTAATGCCAATGTTCGATTTAATCCCCGATTTTATGTGATTGCCTTATTGTTTGTTCTTTTTGAAATCGAATTAATCTTTCTTTTTCCTTGGGCAGTGGTTTTTAAGGACAAAGAATTACTTCAAGCAAGCCCCTCTTGGACTTCCTATGCTCTCGTAGAAATGTTAATTTTTGTTGGAATTTTATCCCTTGGTCTTGCTTTCGCTTGGGTCAAAGGCTATTTAAACTGGGAAAAACCTGAAATCAAATCAGAAGAATTCAATTCGCCGATACCTGGGAAGGCGTATGAGGAAATAGGTAAGAGGTAAGAGGTAAGAGGTAAAAGGTAAGAGGTAAGAGGTAAAGGTAGGGGATAATAGTTAGATTTTGAGCTTCAATTTATTGATTATTGTTACTAGTATCTTCCTTATTTCAATCCCAATATTTTTTAGATTCTGAAATTCCTGCTCTTCAATGATTTTTTCTAATTGTAGTAAATCTAACCAAAATATAGTTTCATTCAATTCTTTTAAAGAGATACTTAATTAGTGTATATAATCTTTATTAGACTCAGCAAAGTAACCTTCTTGTAGGTTAGCACCAATACTTGTACCACTTCTTAAAATTTGATTTGAAATGATAAACTCTTTTTTATTATCAAGCTTTTTAGATAATCGATAAATATCTCTTGCAAACTGAAGAGCCTTGTTTTGTACATTTTGATTTTTCATAAAACAAATTTCATTAATAGAAATTTATTCACAAAACATAAATAATTGATTATCAGTTAATTGATTGTAATTATCAGTATGCAATATACCTCCTACCTCTTACCTCTTACCTCTTACCTCTTACCTCACCAATTTATTATTAAAACTTATCCCAAACACAATTTCATGTGATCCGTAATTACCAGCAAAGGAACTATTGGGATGGAAATCGTAGGAATAAGATAATTGGGTGGTTTGACTAAATTGTACGCCGAATAAAGCAGAAATGGCCTCTTTGTGGCGGTAAGATGCGCCGATCCAAAATTGATCATCAAAACTAGCCTTTACGTTGGCCTCCAGCATAACATTGGAAAAATTGGTTGATTTGATTAATACAGATGGACTTATTTTTAAACTTTCATTGATTCGTTTGGTGATTCCTGCTTGTAATTGATAGCTAGGACTTGTATCGCCAAACCATGAAACCGTATCTGCTTTGGCTTGTTTGACCAAACGCTCATAATTCACGCTTTGCATGATTAATTGATTGGCAGATAATCCGATGTAGGCAGTTCTATTGTAGTATAAAAAACCGATGTTGATTAAAGGATGACCTCCAGTTAGCTTTCCCTCTGAGATAAGTCGATTATCTCCAGGATCATGCGCATCAAAATTTCCTACATTGAAATCCAAAATACGCTGATGAACTCCAACAGAAGTTCCTACGGCTAATTTTCTTTCTCCGCCAAGCGGTAAATGATAGGCATAAGTAAGTGCGAAAGAATAATCGAAAAGGGGACCAAATTGATCCGACATTATCTGGACTCCTAGTCCTTGATGAAAAGGAGGTTTTTCTTCTTTTTTACGAATAGCCGTTGGAGTAAAATTTCGTCGTATGGTTTTAGAGATATAGGGAGTTGGCCCTTCTGAAGTTCTGTCTGATTTATCAATCGATAAATTACCAGTGATGTAAAATGTTTTGGAAGGAACACCTAAGCCAAGCCATTGTTGTCTGAAACCTGATTTGATGTCAATATAATCTTCATAACCTGCGAAAGCTGGGTTATAAAGATACTTGTTCATCATAAATTGCGTAAACTGCGGAGATTGTTGACCAAAAAACGTAAAAGGTACTATTAGTAGTAAAACTATCCTGAAATATTTCATTTGCTGATGAACGAACCTAATTATTCCTTAAATATATTTAAATTCGTTTGAACTTTAAGAAAAATTATCAGGTTTTTAATGATTAAAGCATTGGTAATCCAAAAATATGCAACACAAAAGCTATCCTTTAGAACAACTAAATTCATTTTCTGGTTTATTATTAGACTATTTATCGGGTAAAGAGGAGTTGAAAAATCTATATGGTTATTCTCCTCATTTGCAGTCTTTTGAACATCAAATACAATCCAAATCTGATTTTTCTTTATCCAAAAGAGAAACCTTGGTCAAGGTTTTGAAGAAACAATATGCAGAGCAGGCTGATTCAAAGAATATTGATCAATTACTCGATGCTAAAACCTTTACTGTAACCACAGGGCACCAATTGAATTTATTCACGGGGCCTTTATACGTTATTTATAAAATTGTGTCAACCATCAATTTGGCTAAAAAATTAAAGCAACAATTTCCCGATTATCATTTTGTGCCCGTCTATTGGATGGCAACAGAAGACCACGATTGGGATGAAATCAACCATTTTTACTGCTTTGGCAAAAAATACACCTTTGAAACCCATCAAAAAGGACCAGTAGGCCAATTTACCTTGGAAGAAATGCCCGCTTTTTTGGCTTCTTTTCCAGAGAAAGTGGAATTGTTTCAAAATGCTTATTTAAACGGTAAAACCTTAACAGATGCCGTACGAACGTACATGCACGCACTTTTTCCAAATGAACATTTGATTTGCATCGATGGAGATGACGCTGATTTAAAACGGGCATTTATACCTGTCATGGAAGCGGATTTATTCCAATTCAAACATTTGGATTTGGTCAATGAAAAAAATCAGGATTTAGAAAAATTAGGATATAAACCTCAAATTCATGCGAGGGAAATTAATTTTTTCTATTTAGAAAAAGGATTTAGGGAGCGAATTGAATGCCATGAAGGGAAATATCAAGTGGTTCATTCTTCCATTGAATGGACAAAGGAGGAGTTGCAAAAAGAGATAAACGCACATCCTGAAAAATTTAGTCCCAATGTAGTTTTACGCCCTTTGTACCAAGAGACCATTTTGCCCAATTTAGCCTATTTGGGAGGTGGAGCAGAAGTGGCGTATTGGTTGCAATTAAAAGGCATTTTTGATGCGCATCAGGTTCCTTATCCTATTTTATTGCCTCGAAATTTTGCCTTGGTTTTAAGCCCTCAACAACAACAAAGAATTCAAAAGTTAGATTTCCCGATACAAGATTTATTCTTGGATGATATCACTTTGAAAAAGAAATTTGTCGAAGACCATTCCGATAAAATTTTAGATTTTAATGAGGAGCAAAGTTTAATTGATCCAATCATTCAACAAATTTTATTGAAAATAGGGGCGGTTGACAAAACCTTGGAAGCCTCTGTTTTGGCAGAAAAACATAAGTGGGTGACGGGATTGGAAAATTTGGAAAAGCGCATGAAAAAAGCGGAAGAACGAAACCAGGAAATTCATGTTCAACAGCTTTTAACACTTAAATCCAAGCTTTTCCCAGAAGGCCATTGGCAAGAAAGACATGATAATTTCTTGAATTTCTACCTAAATTATCCTCATTTCATCCAAGATTTATTGGATATTTTTGATCCTTTGAATTTTGAACTTTACGTGCTAGAACTAGCTTAAACACCATGCCACAAAAATTAAGTCCTAAAGAATTTCTCGAAGCCGCAAAGACCTTCCCGATTTTAGATGTCAGGTCTCCAGGCGAATTTGAAAGGGCGCACATTCCTGGGGCAATTTCCTTTCCCATTTTTTCCAACGACGAACGCGCGGCCGTAGGAACTTGCTATAAAAATGAGGGAAAAGATAAAGCTGTTGAGTTAGGCTTGAGTTTCGTGGGACCTAACTTAGCCAAATGGGTAAAACAGGCAAAAAAATTAGCCGTAGATGGCACCGTACTGGTTCATTGTTGGAGAGGAGGCATGCGAAGTGGAAGCATGGCATGGTTGTTTGAAACCGCGGGCTTGAAAGTCCACATTTTAGTAGGTGGTTACAAGGCCTATCGTCAAACAGTCTTAGAAAAATTCGAAGAGAAATTACCTTTAATGGTCTTAGGTGGCAAAACAGGAAGTGGTAAGACGGAAATGTTGCTGGCCATGAAGGAAAGAGGTTTTCAAGTCATAGATTTGGAAGGAATCGCACACCATAGAGGTTCCGCTTTTGGTCATTTGGGCCTAGAGGAACAACCTAGTAGCGAACATTTCGAAAATTTAGTGCATCATGAATTACTCCAATATGATCTTTCAAAAGCCATTTGGGTGGAAGACGAAAGTAGGCACATTGGTAAAGTATTTATGAATTTTCATTTTTATGAACAATTGAGAAATGCGCCTTTATTGTTTGTGGATATAGACGCCCAATATAGATTACCTTATTTGGTGGAAGTTTATGCGCAATATCCCAAAGAACAATTAGAGAAGGCTTTGGGAAAAATTAAAAAACGACTAGGTGGCCAACATTTTCAGAATGCCTTGGAAAAATTGGAGCAAGGAGATTTTCATGAAGTGGCGGCAATCACCTTAAACTATTACGATAAAGCTTATTTGCATGGTTTAGTTCAAAGAGATGAAAAAATGATTCATCAAATAGTCGTAGAAACATTAGACACAAATTCGCAAATTGAAGCCATTTTAACACATCCTTTGTTTAAATTTACCTTTTAAATCACATCCAATGGAGTCGAATCTTTTTCTACAACAGATTTTTGCGAAGCATCAAAGCACGAAATCTTTTCCTGCAACTTCAGATATAAAGAAGCTTTTTACTAAAATTCTTTTGACACTTTTTCCAGAGCAAACCCAAAGGCATTTTACGCAATTGGATGAATTGACCTTGGTTTGGGAAAGCATAGAAAATGGATTGGAGAGCCTTTTGCATTCCATGAAATCTGAGTTGACAGATACGCCCAACCAGATTGCCAAAAGATATATGTCGAGGATTCCAGGCATCTACGAGTTATTATTAACAGATGTAGAAGCGATGGTCAATGGAGATCCTGCAGCAACAACAGATTACGAAGTAATTCGAACATATCCAGGATTTTATGCCATGGTTTTTTATCGATTGGCGCATGGATTACAAGAAGAAAATGTACCATTGATTCCCAGAATTTTAACGGAATATGCGCATTCAAAAACGGGTATCGACATTCATCCTGGAGCTAAAATTGGGAAATATTTTTTCATGGACCATGGAACAGGAATTGTGATTGGTGAAACATGTGTGATTGGTGAAAGAGTGAAAATTTACCAAGGTGTAACTTTGGGGGCACTGTCGGTAGATAAAAGCATGGCTTCTACCAAAAGACACCCTACCATTGAAAATGGGGTGGTGATTTATTCAGGAGCCACTATTTTAGGAGGAGAAACGGTAGTGGGAGAAAATTCCATTATTGGAGGAAACGTGTGGTTGACCAAAAGCGTTAAAGCAAATACGAAATTGTACTTTCAAGCAAATACCAAAGAAATTATCGACTAAGATGAATCAATTATTAGACCTTGTTGGGAATACCCCATTGGTGGAAATAAAGAAAATGAATGCCAATCCCAAGGTAAGGATTTTTGGCAAATTGGAAGGGAATAATCCAGGTGGGTCTGTGAAAGATCGTGCTGCTAAAAGCATGATTGAAGGGGCTATTTCACGTGGAGAAATTAAGGCAGGGACTAAATTGGTGGAGGCTACTTCTGGAAATACGGGAATTGCTTTGGCCATGATTGCACGCTTGTATAATTTGGAAATAGAATTGGCCATGCCAGCTAATTCCACTCGCGAGCGAGTATTGACGATGGAGGCATTTGGAGCAAAGGTTATTTTAACCGAAACCATCGAGTCGGCTAGGGATTATGCCGTGGACAAAGCATCAAAAGGCGATTATATCTTGTTGAATCAGTTTGAGAATCCAGATAATTATTTGGCACATTATAAAACTACAGGTCCAGAAATTTTTCGTGATACGGACGGACAAGTAACGCATTTTGTGAGTTCCATGGGTACAACGGGAACCATTATGGGGACGTCCATGTATTTAAAAGAGCAGAATCCATCCATTCAAATTGTGGGTTGCCAACCAACAGAAGGTTCAAAAATTCCAGGAATTAGAAGATGGCCAGAAGAATATCGCCCTAAAATTTACCAACCTGAACGGGTAGATCGAATCATGGATATTTCGGAAGAGGAGGCTACGGAAACCACCAGGCAATTAGCAAAAATTGAAGGAATATTTGGAGGAATGAGCAGCGGAGGCGCCGTAGCAGCAAGTTTGCGCTTAGCCCAAGAGCTTGAAAGTGGATTAATTGTTTGTATTATTTGCGATCGAGGTGATAGGTATTTGTCTAGTGGGCTTTTTGGATAGGGAAGAGAGAAGAGAGAAGAGAGGAAACGGGAAAAGAGAAGAGAGGAAAGAGAAAAGAGGAAAGAGAAAATAGAAAAATCTTAATGGATTCTTAATGACTTAATGTTTAAAAGAAAAGAAGTAAGTTGATACAAACCAAATTTTCATACAAGTCCAATGTAAATTATAAGTTTTCTGTTAGTGATTGTTATTTTCTTTTTTTAAGGGGTAATGCGTCCCCTTACCCCCTGCAATTTACGAGTTATAAAGTTCAGTTAATTGATAAAATTGGAAACTACAAATTCTTAGTGTCTCTGTGATTTTTTTTAACATTAAGGGATTAAGAAAAGAGAAGAGAGAAAACGTGTTGAACTAAAAGTTCAATTCATAGTACACACTCGGCACAGCCGAGCGCGTTTCCTCTTTTCCCGTTTCCTCTCTTCTCTTTCCTCTCTTCTAAATCACAAAAGCACCCCCATTAACTTATACGTAGTAGCTGGAAGAAAGCGGATTTTTTGGTAACCATCGATGGAATAAGTTTCTACTCGGCCATCAATGATGTTCATATTGAGCTTTTTGGAAGTCTCAAACAAAAAATTCGATTGAGACATGATTATTTCGACTTGTAAAGGTTTGCCGACGGCATCTAAATGCATTTTGAAGGTTTTGACAGGGACTTTTTCCCCAATTTTGGCAGAATACCAAATTAGACCATCTTCCGAAAGATTATCGTAACTCAGTAGATAAGCAGGTTTGTTCAAATCGGCTTCCATGAACACGGCCCATTCTTTCTGCCAATCCATGGTTTTAAATACCTTTTCTTCTTTTTTATCTTGTAAAAAAATGGTTTTTTGTACCATTTTTGGATGTGCTTCTAATTCTTTAATGGCACTATTTAGAAATTTCTCCCAGTGATAATAGGTATTATTATTCCCATTGGATTCAGGTGCGCTACAGGAAATTTGACCCAATGTACACACGAAAACAAGAAATGCTAGGCAATTTAATTTCATCTGTGCAAAGGTAGGTATTTTTCTAATTTTCATGTTTTAAATAAATACTTTATATTTGTTAACACTGTTTATTAAATTGTCATTGTTAATATATTGCCATGGGAATTCAGGAAAGAAAGGAAAAACAAAAACAAGAAATTCGGAAAGCTATTTTAGACGCTTCTATTAAGTTGTTTAAAGAAGAAGGCTTCGATAATGTTTCCATCCGGAAAATTGCTGAAATTATTCAATATAGCCCAACAACTATTTATCTGTATTTTAAAGACAAAAAAGAAATTTTGTACGAGCTCTGTGAGCAAGGTTTTGACATGATTAACACCTTTGCCGATACTCTGAGTGATATTTCTGATCCTTTGGAACGATTAAAAAAAATGGGCGAGTTTTATCTCTTATTTGGATCAAATTTCCCTGAATATTATGATTTGATGCTGATTCAGCAAGCTCCCATGATTCATCATGCGGATCTAAAATTACAAGATTGGCCTGGAGCGAATAAAATATTTACGCACCTGACTAATTTGGTGCAAGAGTGCATTGACCAACATAAAATTCCTCCAGGAGATGCCGAATTAATCTCTATCACTCTTTGGAGTAGTTTGCATGGATTAATTTCCTTGAATATTCGAATGCGTCTTGAAAAGTTGGTTCCCAAAGAATCCATCCCAAGCATGATGCTTAAGTCCTTGGATTGGCTAATAGAAGGTTTAATTACTAATCATGTAAATATCAAAAATTCATGAAACCGCTAAAATGTATTTTTCTCTTTTTATTGCTGTGCAGCTTCATCGCTAATGAGGTTTTTGGACAAGAAGCCATTTTAGATCGATATGTCCAAGAGGCTTTTCAAAATAATTTAGTCATTCAGCAAAAAAATATTTCGGTGGATAAAGCCATGATTTCTTTGAAATCGGCAAGGACTTTGTATTTCCCGAATCTTGCTTTTCAAAGCTCTTATCAAACGGGTGAAGGAGGAAGGAGCATTTCCATTCCAGTCAATGAAATTGTTGCCCCCATTTATGCTACGCTGAATCGGATTTCAACTATCCCTCCTGTGCTTATGTCATCTGGAGAATCTAAGAATTATGAAGCCTATTTTTTGCCGAAAAATTTCTACGATGCGAAATTAATCGCAAGTATGCCTCTTTATAACAAAGAAATTTCCATCAATAAACAGATTCAACAGGAACAATTTGAATTGCAGAAAAATGATTTATCAAGTTATAAAAGAGAATTAATCGCCCAAGTAAAATCTGCCTATTTCAATTATTTAACCTCCATTGGTGCCATCAAAATTTACAAGAGCGCCTTAATCCGTTCCATTGAAACCAAAAAAATCACGGAAAAATTAATTGCCAATGGCAAAGGTTTACCCGCACATTTAATTCGTAGTGAAAGTGAAGTGTATTCGATTCAATCGATGTTGGCTGAAGCGGAAAAACAATCGGCTTTAGCTAAAATGTATTTTAATTTTTTACTGAATGTCGATTTAAATCGGGACATTCAAGAGAATCCCAATTCGGAGGAATTAGAAAAATTTGCCAAAAAAATACTTTCCTCTGAAGCATTGATTGAACAGCGAGAGGAATTGAAGTTGTTGAAAGGAATGGAATCGATTAACCGTAATGCCCTGAAATTGAGCCAAAGTGTTTGGCTTCCCAAAGTGAATGGATTCCTTAATCTAGGTTCGCAATCTACGAATTGGGATGTAAATCAAAAATCTGCGTATTATTTTTTAGGACTTCAATTGGATCTTCCAATTTATCAAGGCAAGCGAAATTTGATGAAAATTTCTTCTTCTCAATTGGATATCAAATTGGCCCAAAACAAATTAGAACAAGTCAGTCAGCAAATGAACCTCGCCGCTGAATCAGCTAAAATGACCTTGCAAAGTGATGTGGTGAAATTAAATTCAGCTGAAAAACAATTGGAATCAGCTTCCAGCTATTTCAATTTAATCCAAAAAGGTTTTTCGGAAGGGGTTAATTCCTATTTAGAAACGATTGAGGCTCGATCTCAATTTTTAATAGCACAAACGCAAGTCAATAATGCCCGACTAAAAGTATTGTTGTCTGCAACCAATTACGAGCGTGAAATCGCAGCATATCCAATGAATTAATACAGGTAACCATGAAAAATTATACCATCTTTTTATCTTTTTTATTACTGATTTTGTGCCAGTTTTCATGCTCGAAATCAAGTAAGGAAAACGCAGAAACAGCAATTGAGGAGATCATTCCAGTGACTGTTATGCCCCTAAAAGCATCTTTAGACCATGCTATTCTTCCCACTTCCGGTCAGTTTTCTACAGAAGATGAAACGTTTTTGGGATTCAAAATTGGTGGAATTGTGCAACATATTTTTGTCAAAGAAGGAGATGCTGTCAAAACGGGACAATTATTGGCGACCTTAAATTTGACGGAAATCAAATCCCAAGTGCAACAAGCACAAATTGGTTTGGAAAAAGCCAAAAGAGATTTTATGCGTGCTGGGAATTTGTATCGCGATAGTGTGGCTACTTTGGAACAATTCCAAAATGCAAAATCGGCTTTTGAGGTGGCACAACAACAGTTCAATCAACTGAACTTTAACCGTGATTTTGCCGAAATTCGAGCGAATCAATCTGGATTTGTGTTAAGAAAATTGGCCAATGATGGACAGGTGGTAGGCCCTGGAACGCCTATTTTGCAAGTCAATGGCGCCAACAATGCTAATTGGATTTTGAAAGTGGCTCTGAGTGATCGCGATTGGGCGAATGTGCAAGTGGGGGATGATGCCAACATTCTAGTCGAGTCGTTTTCCAAGCAAACTTTTCCTGGAAAAGTGGTAAAAAAATCAGAAGGTGTCGATCCAATCACAGGAACCCTTTGGGTAAATATTTCAGCCAATCAAATTCCACGGAAGCATTTAGCCAGTGGTTTATTTGGAAAAGCTAGCATTCAATTAAGATCGAATCAGACTTCTTGGAAAATCCCTTACGACGCCATCATGGACGGAAATGAGGAAGAAGGCTATGTTTTTATTAGCAATGATCAAAAAATCGCACAAAAGGTGAAAGTCAAGTTGGGTAAATTAGAAAATGGCCAAGTGAATATAGTTTCAGGACTAGAAAATGCACAGTACCTAATTACTTCTGGAAACGCATATTTGGACGATCAATCGCCCATCAAAATAATTCCACCACAATCGAAATAAGAAGATGAAAATTTCCAATTATGCGGTAAAAAATTATCAATTTACGTTGATCATTTTCTTGATGGTGATTGTCGTTGGAATAACCACCATTTTAAGTATGCCTCGGGAAGAAGACCCGAACATGAATACCCCGCAATTTCCCATTATTGTCGTTTTTCCGGGGACTAGTCCCGAAGACATGGAGGATTTAATCGTGGATCCCATTGAAAAGAAAATCAATAGCCTGGAGGATATTAAGAAAATCAATACCCGAATCAGCGATGGCCTAGCGGTCTTTGAGGTACAATATAAATTCGGTGTAAATGTAGAGGATAAGTATTCGGAATTGGTTCGTGAAATTAATAGTCTGCGAGCGCAATTACCGAAGGAAATTGTTCGTTTGGAAGTGAATAAAGTTTCACCCTCCAGTGTGAATGTATTGCAAATGGCTTTGGTTTCTAATAATGCCTCTAGGAAGCAATTGAAGGAGGCCGCAGAACGATTGCAAGACGATTTAGAGAAGATTCGAACATTGAAAAATGTAGAAATCTTTGGATTACCCAAGGAATTGATAAAAATCGATTTGAATTTGGAAAAAATGGCCCAAATTCAAGTGACACCCGACCGTGTTTTACAGTCCATTCAAAGTGAATTAGCGAATATTCCTGCCGGAAGTATTGTTGAAAATAATCGCTCTTATAACATCAAAACCAGTGGGAATTATCAAAATATTGATGAAGTTAAAAACACAGTCGTTTTTAGCTACGCCGGGAAAAATGTGTTATTAAAAGATGTCGCGCATGTGTATTTTGATTACGATCAAGATAAACACATTACTCGACTAAATGGGAATCGATGTATTTTAGTGGCTGCCGCGCAAAAACCGGGTGAAAATATCACCAAAACGCAGAAAAATTATTTGCCAGTTATTGAACAATTTAAAAAGACCCTTCCCAAAAACATCGATTTAATTGTCAATTTTGACCAAGCAGACAATGTAAATAATCGCTTAGGAGGCCTATTTACTGATTTTTTAATTGCCATATTATTGGTGGCTATTACACTCTTACCATTGGGTTATCGGGCTGCTTTGGTCGTGATGATTTCTATTCCGCTTTCTTTATCCATTGGGATTGTGCTCTTGAATTTGATGGGATATAGTTTGAATCAATTGAGCATTGTGGGTTTTGTGGTGGCTTTGGGCCTTTTGGTAGATGACAGCATCGTGGTGGTAGAAAATATTGAGCGTTGGATTCGGGAGGGTTATTCTAGGTTAGACGCTACGCTCAAGGCGACAGAGCAAATTGGCATGGCTGTTTTGGGTTGTACTGTTACGTTAGTCATTGCATTTATGCCATTGGTATTTCTTCCAGAAACCTCGGGAGAATTCATACGTTGCCTTCCAGTGGCCGTTATTTCATCCATCATTGCTTCCATGTTGGTGTCTTTAACGATTGTTCCTTTTTTATCGAGTCGCTTTTTGAAAAAACACGATGGTCATGAAGATGGAAATTTCTTTTTACGCATGCTCAAAAAACTGATTTCTGGGACCTATTCCAAACTATTGGATGTTGCGATTGAGAAACCTTGGATCACCCTTTTTGTCGCTTTGGGAATTTTCATCGCTTCGCTTCAACTCATTCCAGTCATTGGATTTAGCCTTTTTCCCGCCTCAGAAAAACCTCAATTTTTGGTCAATATTTATGCTCCTCCACAATCTAGTTTGGCCTTTACAGATTCCATTACTAAAAAAGTGGAACGTGAGTTGAAACATATTTCAGAGGTCGAATTTGTTACTTCCAACGTAGGAAAAGGTAATCCAAGAATTTATTACAATGCCATTCCTCTCAATGAGCGCACGGATTATGCGGGCTTGTTTGTTCAGTTAAAGAAAAGCACTTCCGTCAATCGGAAATTGGAAATTATTGAGCAATTAAGAAAGGCTTGGCAAGTGTACCCGAATGCCAAAGTGGAAGTTAAAAACTTTGAGCAAGGCCCTCCAATGGTGGCTCCCGTTGAAGTACGAATGATTGGAAGAAACATTGATACTCTTCGAATTTTAGCTTTGCAAGTAGAAAAAATGCTTCAAAATACCCCAGGGAGCATTTATGTGAACAACCCATTAAAAAATCTAAAGTCGGACATAAAAGTTGAAATCGACAAAGAAAAAGCAAGTATGCTGGGCATTCCAACGGTGTCCATCGACCGAATGGTGCGTTTGGTGGTGGCTGGCATTGAAATGGGCACTTTTTCAGATTCCGATGGCAATGATTTTGATATTTTGGTGTCAAAACCCAATTCAAATCAAGCTAGCTTAAAGGTATTTGATCATTTATTTGTCAACAATGTCCAAGGAACAGCCATCCCGCTCTCGCAAGTCGCAGAGCTTAAATTAGAGCAGTCGCCGGTAAGCATTAACCATTTTAATACGTCCAGAATGGTTTCTTTGAGTTCATTTGTGAAAAAGGGTTATTTGAATGATGAAGTAATCAAAGAGGTACAATCTAAGTTGGCAAAGATGAAACTGCCGCAAGGCTATACTTACATGATGGGTGGCGAAGTGGAAAGTAGAAACGATTCATTTGGGGGCTTTGGTAATATCATTATTGTGACTGTTTTTATTTTTATTGCCGTGTTGATTTTGGAATTTAAAACCTTTAAAAGCACTATCATTGTCTTGTCTGTCATACCATTGGGTATTGTAGGGGCCGTGTTAGCCTTATTGTTCACAGGAAACTCCTTGTCTTTTGTGGCCACGGTGGGCATGATTGCTTTGGCAGGAATAGAGGTAAAAAATACCATTTTATTGGTGGATTTCACCAATCAATTAAGGGAGGAAGGTAAAAGCCTGGAGGAGGCGATTCGAGAGGCTGGGGAGGTTAGATTTTTACCGATTATTTTAACTACTTTGACGGCCATTGGAGGTTTAATTCCCATTGCTATTTCCACGAATCCTTTGATTTCTCCTTTGGCGATTGTTATGATTGGTGGTTTAATAAGCTCTACCTTACTTTCAAGAATTGTTACACCCGTTGTTTATAAATTAATACCACCTAAAATTTAAAAAGATGAAGTCACTAGAAAAACAATTGGCTGAAATAGAAGTCTTAATGGAAAAATCAAGTGCCAAAAATCCTTTGGTTTCAGAGGCAGATGTTGCTTGGCATTTAGAGCATAGTCTTTTGGTGATTAATCAAGTGATTTCCAGTCTAAAACATTCTAATGCAAAATTTTATCAACCCACTTTTTCCATTGTAAAATGGTTGGTCATCGTATGGGGGATTATTCCCAAAGGTAAGGCAAAAGCCCCGCAAGCGGTTAGTCCAAAAGAAGGTTCAGGTAAAGATAAAATCATTCAAGAATTGGCCCTCGCGCTGGAAAATGTCGAAGATTTAAAATCGATTCCAGTGAATAAATATTTTGAGCATCCTTTATTTGGCCACATCAATACGAAATTAACTCCCCGGTTTTTAGCGATTCATACGCATCATCATTTGAAAATTGTTAAGGCGATTAACGGAAGGACTTGAGATGCATGATGGATTAGGTAATAATGCGAATTAAGAGTCAAAATATCTGATTTTCATTTCTCTAATTACCGCTTTTGGCTTCGGCTTCGCTCAGCCAACGCTATTTCTTCTTTTTCAAACTTATAAATGAACTTTTGGTTAATCCCAACGAAAGATTTGAACGTAGCGGTAGGCGGAGCTTTGACAATGCGCAAGGGCGATGTGCGTCAGGGTCAAAGAAAATAGCCGAGAGCAAAGTGAAAATCGGTCAGCCGACAGGCTGATTCGTCTTGGATTAACTTGCAATAAAAAAGTTTTTTGTTTCTTTTTTCAAAAAAAGAAATACCATAGAAAAAGAATTAGCCAGAAAATTGCATTGTTGGCAAGAAAAAAGATAATTAAATTTGATTTAGCCACAATTATTGGAAAGGATCCGGAATTTTAGTTTTTAACCCTTAATTCGCATTAATAGGTAAAAGGTAATAGGTAAGAGAGAAAAGACAAAACCTCCTTTCCTCTTACCTATTACCTCTTACCTCAAAAAAAGATATTTTCACTTTAGATTTTACATTCTTAAAGAAAAATACTACTTTTGTATCCCTTTTAAAAGAAGGAACAAAACCAATTAATAAGTAGAAATAATTTAAAGATTTAATACACGTGACTAAGGCAGATGTAATTGCTGAGATTTCCAGCAAAACAGGGATTGAGAAAAAAGACGTTTCTGAAACTTTGGAGCAGTTTTTTGAAGTAGTAAAAGAAAATTTATCCAATCAAGAAAATATTTATATTCGTGGCTTTGGGAGTTTTATTAATAAAAAAAGAGCTAAAAAAATAGCTCGTAATATTTCTCAAAACACAGCAATTACCATTGATGAGCACTATGTACCAAGCTTTAAGCCTGCCAAAGTGTTCGTAGAACAAGTAAAAACTAGCACTGACCCTGCCAAATAATAGCATTTCTATTATTAAAAAGGTCCAAAAAGATGAAAAAATCCCTTGCGATACTTTTAATCATTGGCCTAGGATTAATTGCTCTTATGTTTCAATTGCCCAAAGGAAACGTAAGTACTAAACAAAACGCCGTGGCTGGCGGTGCCAATCGAGACGCGAATGGCGCAACAGATAAAGTGGAAACTGCTACATCTGAAGAGACTCATGCTACTCCTTTGAGTGAAAAACAACAAAAGGAAATTAGCAATTGGAAGATGAAATTGGCAGCTGCCAATACAGAACAAAGCCAAGTAAAGGCCTTAGATCAATTGATCAAAACCTTTACAGATGCCTCTCGTATTGATAGCGCGGCCTTTTATGCAGAGCAATTTTCTTCCAAATATGGGACGCTTCCTAATATTTTGAAAACCGCTCAACTTTATTTTGAAGCTCAAACCTATTCCATCGACGCAAAAAAAGGCGCTCGATTAGGTGAAAAGGCTAGAACTAATTATGAAAAAGCATTATCGCTTGATCCGAATAACTTATTAGTTAAGACGAATATGGCGATGACTTATGTAGATACACCTACTCCCATGAAAGGCATTACGCTTTTAAGAGAGGTGATTGAACAAGAACCGACCTTCGTGCCAGCCTTGTTTAATTTAGGTTTGTTATCTATTAAATCGAATCAATTTGGCAAAGGTCAAGAACGATTCACACAGATATTGAAGCTGGAACCGAACAATTTTAAAGCTGCGTTAAATCTTGGCTTTTGTTTGGCACAGTTAGATAAAAAAGTAGAGGCAGAGAAAATTCTTAATCGAGTCCTAAAGGATTCAAAAGATCAAGAAGAGCAGAAGGCCGCTAAAGAATTGCTTGCAGAAATGCAAAAACATTGAGGTTGAAAATCAATCCTCGTAATTTATTTCAAACATTAAACGCTAAAAGGTATGCCTTGCGGAAAAAAAAGAAAACGTCATAAGATTTCAACTCACAAAAGAAAAAAACGTTTACGTAAAAATCGTCATAAGAAGAAATAGTTCATATAATTACTGATTCTTCGTGGATTTGTAATTGGTAACCCAAGAACAGGCATTTTATCAAATAAATGGCCTGTTTTTGGTGTTTAAATTCGTGCGTAATTTAGCTATTAGGGCTGTTAGCCCGTGAACATTCTTCTCGTCAACGTATTGTGAGTAATGAATTAATTATTAATTCTACCCCCAAGGGTGATAGAATTGCCCTTTTGCATGACAAAAGGATTGTAGAATATCATATTGAGCAGTCTGAACCTCAATTTTCCGTTGGAGATATTTACCTGGGAACAGTAAAAAAACTTGTTTCCGGTTTAAATGCTGCATTTATTGATATAGGATATGATAAAGATGCATTTTTGCATTATCATGATCTTGGCCCCAATTTGAATACCCTTCATAAATTCACTCGTGATGTCCTGAATAAAAAAGGAAAAACCATCAAGATTGAAAACTATAAAATTGAAGAGGAAATCGACAAATTAGGGAAAATTGATAAAGTCTTAACTCGGAATCAACCCGTACTTGTCCAAGTGGTTAAAGAACCTATTTCTACCAAAGGACCTCGTTTATCTTGTGATATTTCCATCGCAGGAAGATTTTTAGTGCTCGTGCCATTTGCGAATGGAGTGAATATTTCAAAGAAAATCACTTCCAAAGCAGAAAGATCTCGTTTACTAAAATTGATGTCTTCCATCAAGCCAAAGAATTTTGGAGTCATAGTTCGCACCGTTGCGGAAGGTAAAGCCGTAGAGGAAATGGAGCGCGACTTGTATGATTCTATTGCTAAATGGGAGGAAGGAATTAAAAAATTAGTCGAAGCAAAACCTACCGATCGTATCATTGGCGAAATGAGTCGTGCTACTTCCATGTTGCGTGATTTGTTGAATAAGGATTTTGACAATGTCATTGTGGATAGTCCTGACTTGTACAATGAAGCCAAAAGTTATGTTCATACTGTTGCTCCTGAAAAGGAAAAGATTGTAAAGCTTCATTCTGGGAAAACAAAATTATTTGAACAATTGGGTATCGAAAAGCAATTAAAAATGCTTTTCGGTCGTTCTGTATCTTTACCAGGTGGAGGCTATTTAATTGTTGAACACACCGAAGCATTGCACGTGATTGATGTGAATTCTGGGAATAAATCCAATTCGGAAGAAGACCAAGAAGCCACGGCATTAAGTGTCAATAGAGAGGCCGCAAAAGAGATTGCTCGCCAATTGAGATTGCGTGATATGGGTGGAATCATTGTTATTGATTTCATCGACATGAAAAAACCTGATAATCGTAAATTGATTCAGGACATCATGCGCGATGAAATGAAAACAGATCGCTCCAAATTCACGATTCTGCCTTTGACGAAATTCGGTTTAATGCAAATAACTCGCCAAAGAGTAAGGCCAGAAATGAATGTGGCAACACATGAGGTTTGTCCTAGTTGCGGCGGAACAGGAACTATTACAGCAAGTATTGCTGTTTCTGAAATTATCGCTCAACATGTCGATCACTTGGTGACCAAACAAAACGAGAAGAAATTGACTATTTTAGTTCATCCATTTTTAAGTGCTTATTTTACCAAAGGTTTTCCTTCGATTCGAATGAAATGGTTTATGACATACAAAACGTGGATTAATATCATGGAAGATTCCTCTCTAGGCATAACGGATTTCAAATTCCTGAATAAAAATGGAGAAGATATTGAATTATCATCTTAAAAATTTGCTTCTAGTTTTCTGTTTTCTTCCATTACCCTTCATCTCTGAAGGGCAATGGTGGAAGAGAACAGAAGAAGCCGAAAAAGAGCGTTCTAAAGGAATGCTTTTACTCACTGCAGAGGTGCAAATTGAAGCTACCAATGCCATCAATATGATGTATAATTTTAAATTCCCTGAAGCTGAAAGGGAATTTAATTATTTAAAAGTCAAATACCCCACACATCCTCTTCCCGATTTTCTTTTAGGCCTGATTCAATGGTGGAAGATTGTTCCCAATCCTGCCAATGAAATCTATGATGACCGTTTGGTGGAATACATGGATGCTAGCATTGAAAAAGCAGAGAAAATTTGGGATGATACCGAAAACCCGGAAGCGGCTTTTTTCCTAGCAGCTGCTTATGGCTTTAAAGGTCGACTACATGCGGAAAGAAAGCATTGGACAAGGGCAACGCTTGCAGCTAAGAATGCCTTAAAATACCTAGAATACTCAAGAAATTTCGCCGATTTTAGTCCCGAATTAATGTTTGGAGATGGTTTGTACAATTATTATTACCATTTCATCAAACAAAATTTCCCTTTACTTCGTCCTGTTCTTTGGCTTTTTCCAAAAGCGAACAAAGACCAAGGGATTAAACAATTGGAACAAGTTAGTTATCAAGCATTCTACACTCGGACGGAGGCAAGGTATTTCTTACTGCAAATTTATGCCATGGAAAATATGACTGATAAGTCGTATGAACTTGCCAAATACACCCACGAAAATTTTCCGGATAACCCATTTTTTGAGCGCTATCATGCCCGTTCAGCGTATATGTCAGGAAAGTTGGATGAAGCCATACCCATTTGTAAAAGTATTCTTTCCAAAATTGAGCAACATCAACCTGGATATGAAGCGGTTTCGGGCCGTTATGCAAGTTATATATTGGGCTACTATCAGTTATATATCTTCAAAAACTCCGAAGAAGGGAAGAAATATTTTAACCAATGTATTCAGTTTAGTGAACAATCGGGCACAAAGGATTCTGGGTATTATTGGGCCGCGCTTTTAGGCATTGCACGAATTGCTTATCAAGAAAATGATTTTGATAAGGCAGTTGATTTATGCAAAGAAATATTAGACAAAGCAGAGAAAAAATCGAGTCAACATACAGAAGCTAAGAAATTACTTTCCGAGGCAAAAAAAGCTCGCAGAAAGAAAAAATAAGAAATGATGCATACTGAGATTATTAAAAAATATTTTCCATCGATTAGTCAAGAGCAAATTGAGCAATTCGAAAAGCTTGTGCCACTTTATCATGAATGGAATGAAAAAATCAATGTAATCTCTCGAAAAGATATTGATAACTTGATGCTTCATCATGTATTGCATTCCTTGGCCATTGCGAAGTTTATTACTTTCAAAGATGGAACGGAGATTTTAGATGTGGGAACAGGTGGTGGATTTCCCGGCATTCCTTTGGCTATTTTATTTCCCAATTGTCAATTTACCTTGATTGATAGCATTGGCAAGAAAATCAAAGTAGTGGAGGGTGTGGCGGAATCTTTGGGTTTAAAAAATGTGAAAGCGGTGCATGGAAGAGCGGAAGATATTGATCAAGATTTTGAATTCATTGTCAGTAGAGCGGTTACGCGTTTAACCCCTTTTTATTATTGGGTGAAGAAAAAGGTTAGTCCCAATCATTTTCACACGCTGCGCAATGGTTTACTATGTTTGAAAGGAGGAGATTTAGACGAAGAATTGGCTGAATTTGGAAAGAAATATAAATTACACGAACTATATGAGGTCTTTGACGAAGAATTTTTTGAAACCAAAAAGCTTGTATACGTTCCGATGTAATTTTATTTGTTAAATTTAAAAAATATATTGATCCTTTGAGCCCATTTATTTCTGTTGCCCTTTGTACCTATAATGGTGAAAAATTTCTAGAACAACAATTGACTAGCATTCTTAACCAAACAATGATGGTGAGTGAAGTGGTCGTTTTTGATGATGGATCAAAGGATGCAAGTTTGGAAATCCTTCAAAATTTCAAAGCATCAGCGCCTTTTCCTGTATTGATTCATCAAAATTCAGAAAACTTAGGAAGTAGCAAAAATTTTGAAAATTGTATTTCAACTTGCCAAGGAGAATTTATATTTCTTTGTGATCAAGATGATATTTGGGACAGGCATAAAGTGGAAAAGCAAATCGCTTATTTGAATGAACATCCAGATCAAGATGCTGTTTTTTCCAATGCGATTATGATTAATCAATTGGGTGTTCCCACAGGGAAAACATCTTTTGAACAAATTGAATTTACGCATGAAGCACAGCAACATTGGGTTTCAGGAAATTCGTTTGATATTTTATTGAGAGGGTACGTCGTTACGGGTGCGACATTGGCTATTCGGTCAAAGATTATTCCAGAAGTTTTTCCAATTCCAGCGATAATCAATGAATTAATTCATGACGGCTGGATGGCGCTTTGGCTTGCCATAAATAATCGAATCGGTTTTTTGAAAGATGCGCTTGTTTTTTACAGAGAACATGAACAACAACAAGTAGGGTTAAAAAGCAACGGCAAAGTTGTTACTATTTGGGATCGCTTGACGAGAAATAGAGCCTCAAAGTTAGAGAAGATCACCAAGAAATATGCAGATAGCGAGGCCCTTCTGAATTATTTATCCCAAAAAGAGAATATTCCATCTGAAATTATTCGAAAATTGTCATTAAGAGTCGAGCATTATGGAATGAGATCCACTTTACCTAAGAATAGGCTAAAAAGATTTTTGCCTGTTTTAATGGCGGGAGTCAAAGGAAATTATAAATTGCAAGACGGAGGGAAATGGTGGCACCCCATTTTAGGAGACCTCCTTGAATAAAATGGAACGGAAAGTCGCAATTGTTATTCCTGTTTATCAATCGGAACTAAATTCCAATGAAGCTCTTTCATTGAAGCAATGCATCAAAATTTTGGGGCATTATCCCATTATTTTTGTTGGGCCTGATAATTTTCAAACGGATTACATCGACAGTACGCCCAATTCATCGTTTATAGGCTTCCCTGCTGCCTATTTTGAAAGCACTAAAACGTATAATCATTTATTGATTAATGTCGAGTTTTATGAGCGATTTCGGGCGTTTGAATATATCTTGATTTATCAATTAGATGCTTTTGTTTTTAGGGATGAATTGAAAGAATGGTGCGCGAAAGGTTTTGATTATATCGGGAGCCCTAAATTGAGAAGAAAACATTGGGAAAATAATGAAACCATTAATTGGCCTGTAGTAGATCCTGTATTATTTAATGGGGGTTTTTCCTTGCGAAAAATTCAGCCCATCATCCGATTTTTGAAGTGGTATCATTTGTTGTATAATCAATGGCCTGCCAACGAAGATACTCTGTTTTCCGTTTATCATAGACGCTCATTTCCATTGCGATTCATGCTCAAATTACCAACTTGGAAACAAGCGCTAGCTTTTGGTTTTGAGAAGAATCCAAAATTGGCATATCAACTAAATAATAATCAATTACCATTTGGCTGCCATGCTTGGGAAAAATATAATCCCAGTTTTTGGAAGAAAATAATGGTAAATCTATAATCCCCGAAATTACTTTTGAGTAGAAAAGGGAAACCTCTATAACTCTATAAATTAAAATAAGCTTTCATTATTGGGACATTTCTTCTTGAAATTCCTATCGCAATGTCATCATGTAGGATGATTGATTTGTTCGATTTTAATTCGACAGCTTTAATGTATGTCGTATTTATTAAATAGGATTTAGAAGGACGAATAAATGGAAAGTTTTTTAATAAATTCTCAAAATACTTTAAAGTCCTACAAGAAAGTCTTTTGCTCCCGTCATCAAAATGCACAATGGAATAATTACCTTCTCCTTCAATGAATTTGATTGTTTCAGGATTTACAAATATCGTACCTAGTTTTAGCGACTTCTTCTCGGATTCTTTGCTTGTGTTTTTACTTGTCGACATAGGTTTTGATTTTGATAGATTCAAAGCTAAATTTCTTGTTGATTTATACGTAATTAAATTAGGTTATTTACGTGAAAAACATATTATTCCCTTTTTTTTGCGTTTTGGAACTAGGCTTGATGTATGACGTATAATGTATGACGTATGATGTAGAAAGGAAGTTCAACATAACAGATAGATAAAAAAGAAAGAATTAATACATTTGTGGACATTAAAATGAAAAAAATGGAAAAGAGAATTTTTGGTAAAACACAGTGGGAAATAAGTGAAATTGGATATGGTATGTGGGGCTTGGCAGGATGGACAGGTTCAGATCAGGATGATGTAAGTAAATCCTTGGAATTGTCTGTTGAATTAGGATGTAATTTTTTTGATACTGCTTGGGGATATGGAGCAGGTTTGAGTGAGCAAATTTTAGGCGATTTATTAAAAAGACATTCGTCAAAAAAATTATATGCTGCTACCAAAATCCCACCCAAAAATTTTATTTGGCCATCAAAATCTCATTTTAAATTAGAAGATTGTTTTCCTGCCGCACACATTATTGAATACACTGAGAAAAGTTTAAAAAATCTTGGTGTGGAGCAAATTGATTTGCAGCAATTTCACGTTTGGGAAGATGCTTGGGCAGACAATGACGAATGCAAAAAAGCCATTGAAAAATTAACACAAGAAGGGAAAGTAGCACATTGGGGAATATCGGTTAATCGCTGGGAACCCAATAATTGCTTGAATTCATTAAAAACAAATCTGTTTTCTTCTGTTCAAGTTATCTACAATATTTTTGATCAAAATCCAGAAGACCAATTGATTCCTTTGTGCAAGGAATTAAACGTGGGTGTCATTGCTCGTGTACCTTTTGACGAAGGTAGTTTAACGGGTTTGCTAACCAAAGAAACTGTTTTCCCTGCAGACGATTGGCGTTCCACCTATTTTGTGCCTGAGAATTTAAATTCGAGTGTTGACCATGCTGATGCGCTTAAACCTTTAGTGCCTTCTACCATGGATATGCCTGAAATGGCTCTTCGTTTTATCTTGTCGAATCCAAACATTGGAACGATTATCCCAGGAATGCGTAAAATCAAGCATGTTCAAAGCAATATTGCAGCTTCAGATGGCAAAGGTTTAGAAAAATCTTTATTAGAAAAACTAAAACAACATCGTTGGGAAAGACAGCCGACGGAATGGTCGCAGTAGGGATGATGTATGAGGTAAGAGGTAAAAGGTAAGAGGTAATAGTTTTTTTCACAGTATTTCCGGAAGCAGCCTTTTCGAATTTATAAGCAAATTTTACCCGCTATTTTTTTCTTACACACTTTATAGGAAGTGTCCTGTCTAGCGAGAAAACCTCTTACCTCTTACCTCTTACCTTTTACCTCTTACCTCTTACCTCTTACCTCATTACATTCTCTTCCTAAAATCATTTCTCGAAAAAAACTTCTCGATCAAGACATATAACAAGATAAATAAATACCTGCTACCCATTTCCTTGATTTTCAAATTGGATTCGCCAGCTTTACGGTTTCTCCATGAATTGGGTAAAACTTCATAGCTATATCCACGGATGATTGCCTTGAGAGGTAGTTCAATGGTTAAGTTGAAATGTGGGGCTAAAAAGGGTTTAATTCCTTCTATTGTATGCTTTCTGTACATTTTAAAAGCATTGGTAGAGTCGTTGTAGTTTATTCCAACTGTAACTTTGATGATGAAATTAGCAATTCGATTGATGATTAATTTGTGTTTGGGATAATCATACACTTTTCCTCCTTTGATGAATCTCGACCCAAAAACACAATCCAAATTTTTGGCTACCATCAAACGATAATACGCCACTAAATCTGCAGGATCATCGGATAAATCGGCCATCACGACCGCCACCATGTCCCCTTGAAATCTTTCTAAACCATATCTTACTGCATATCCAAAACCATTAGGCCCATGATTGGTATAAATAGTTAAAGTCGGAATACTTGTTGATTTTAACTCCTCCAAAATAGCCAAGGTATTATCTTTGGAGTTGTCGTTTACGACAACAATTTCATGTTCGATATTTTCCTTAACTAATTTATCATACAGCGTACTCAAGGTTTCAATAATGGAACCTTCTTCGTTGTAGGCAGGAATTACAATACTTAACTTTTCCATTTTATGCTAAGATTGGTTGTAAGAAAGTTTGTTCTGTCTCAATCCAATCAAACACTTCCTGTAATAATTGTTTTGTTCCAATTTTAGGTTGCCAAGAACTGATGGCATTAATTTTGGTATTATCTGTTATGAAGACAGGGATATCTCCAGGTCGATTGACACTATCGGAGGATATTTCAATCTTATTTCCGGTAATTTCCTCACATAAGGCCGTTAATTCTGCCAAAGAAACAGAATTTGTTAGTCCACCACCTACATTGAAAATTTGGTTATGTACCTGATCTACATGATTAATTTCCCACAAAATACATTCAAAAAGATCTTTGATATGAATCACGTCTCTCGATTGTTGGCCTAATCCTCCAAAACCTATGTAACTTAAATTTTTCTTCCAAAAATGCCTTGCCATCCACAAAACAATCACACCTTGGTCAATTTTCCCCATTTGAAAAGGGCCACTGATTACTCCACAGCGATTGATGATGGTTGGTATTTCAAAATTATGGGCAAATTCCTTAATGATATATTCTGAGGAAAGTTTCGTTGCACCGTACAATGAACGTAATCCTTCCAATGGGAAATTTTCTGCAATTCCTTTTTTTGAAATCCCTGCAATTTGTTGATCATTCGAAAAATCAAATCGTTGAGAAGAATGCTCTAATGGGACGTTCAATAATTGATCATAAGGATAAACTCGACTCGTCGATAAAAAGACAAATTTCGCTTGATGTCTTTTGGCAAAATATAGGGTATTGATGGTCCCATTTAAATTGGTATCAATCAAATTCTCTAACTCACCCGGAACAGTTCCTGCTAAAACAGAAGGTTCTGCGGCAGCATCGATGACTAAATCCACTTTTGGAATGCGGTCAAAATCCGATTTATTTCTAACATCTCCATGTACGAAATGTATTCCAAAGGATACAATTTTTCGCATGTTCAATTCAGACCCTCTTCTTGAAAGATTGTCCAAACAAAAGATTTCCGATTCATTTAAATAAGATTTAAACAGAATAGCTAGATTAGATCCAACAAAACCGCAGCCTCCAGTTATTAGTATTTTCATTATTTTTTTGCTTCCATGTAGCGGTTATAAATATCAGTAAACACATCTTCCAAGGACTTGGTGATGTCCCAATTGGGATAATGTGCTTTCATTTTTCTCAAGTCACTGTAATAGCAAATATGATCTCCAATTCGATTGGTTTCATCGTATTTGTATTTCATTGGGATTCCACTGATTTTTGAGATTAAATCAAATGCCTCTAAAATAGAAACGGAATTATCTTTTCCCCCACCTATATTATACACTTCTCCAACTCTTGGCGCATTGATAAATTCTTCAATGAATCTTGCCACATCTAGCGAGTGGATATTGTCTCTAACTTGTTTTCCTTTGTAGCCAAAAACAGTATACTCTTTTTGTTCCAAATTACATTTGATCAAATAGCTCAAAAATCCATGTAATTCTACTCCCGCATGATTAGGGCCCGTTAAACAACCTCCTCTTAAACATGCAGTAGGCATGTTGAAATACCTTCCATATTCTTGTACAGAAATATCTGCGGATACTTTAGATGCTCCAAAAAGGGAATGTTTAGATTGATCTATGCTGAAACTTTCGGCAATTCCATGCTCATAAGTAGCATCATCATAATCGAAACGCGTTTCCAATTCCTTCATTTTGATAAAATTGGGGGCATCTCCGTACACTTTATTGGTAGATAAATGTACAAATGGTATGCTGGTGCTATATCTTCTTGTTGATTCTAATAAATTGAATGTTCCTACAGCATTGGTATCGAAGTCTTCAAATGGGATAGAAGCAGCCCTATCGTGACTAGGTTGTGCGGCAGTATGAACAATCGCATCGGGTTGAATGCTTGGAATTAAATCCAACACACTTTGTCTATCACGAATGTCAATCTGATGATGTTGGTAAGTATCGCCAAATTTAGCCAATCGGTCTTGGTTGGACGAATTGTCACCATGTAAACCAAAAAAAACAGCTCTTTGATTGTTATCTACACCATGAACTGTCCACCCTTTTTCAAGAAAGTATTCGCTAACCTCTGAACCTATTAATCCTAGTGATCCTGTTACAATTAATTTTTTAGGCATTATATTGAGAATTAAAATACAAATATAGTATTTAAAGGATTTTTTATGAAATTAACTTATCCTGTGGTAATGGATTTTTGATTAATATTTCTCAATTTTGAAGGGCTTAGTGCCTGTTTTAATCCAGTTTCTGAGCGCATCAAACGCCTTTTCACTTTGCTGAGGAGTGAATGCACAATGGGCCTGTCCATCTGTATATTTCACTGAAAAATATGTTGTTTTATTTTGTTGAATAACCATATTTTCAAAGTTTGTAACCGCATAGTTAGGAGGTATCAATTGGTCATATATGGTATGAAGCAATAAGACAGGTTTGTTTATATTTCCTGTTCGATCATATTTGCTAAAAAGTAAATCTGGACTCTTCGTTGCAGCCAATCTTTCAGCAAGTTGATTAACTTTTTCATTGTCTGGAAAACCTGTGTACAATGTTTGCGTATTATCAAACGGATTCCCTTGTGCTTTCAATGCCACATCTCTCAACACATTTAAATTGAAAAACAAGGCCGCCGGCAAATCCTTTAATTTTAAATCAAATCTATTAGCAAAAGCTTTTGCTAATAAAGAATCTTTAGTCATTATTGCTTGACTAATTTCTTGCATTCTAGCTCCAGCTTGTTGAAATGAAACAAATTGAATGTTACTTTTTGGGTCAAAAATTTCTTTTAAACTGGGGACGATTCCGGGAAATAAACCATTGAAGGTGGCATACATATCAAATTCCTTTCTCGTTTGTAAATAGGGGCGAGATGCTAATGGACACATCGGTAAACCTCCATCATAATATTGCCCAAAATTTTCCATGATAGCCAAGGTAATCCCTCCGCCCATGGACTGTCCTACCATAAAAGTGGAATCGGGTTGGCCATATTTTTCAATGAATTTCTTACGCAATTCTTCTGTGGCATCTACTGCTTCAGGTAGTGCCCAGCCTTGAATCGGATAATCTGAGGCAGCTAATGCAAAGCCTTTGTCCAAAATAAATTGCATTTTTTTCTCCAGCCCTGCATTGGCACTTGCGGCTGGGCTACCCATAAACTGATAGCCATGCGCAAACATGACTAATTTTTTATTCCAATTTTTCGGGATAAATACTTGATATCCTCCTCCTTTCAAAGGACCTAAATCGATTTTGTCTTGTGAAAAACCTGCGAAAGCCAAGACTCCCCAAAGGAATAAAAGGAAGATTTTGTTCATTTATTTGAATTTATTTTGAACCAAACTGATTAATTTTTTTAAGCCTTGTCTGCTCAAAATATAATAAATATCAGTGAAAAAACGAACAATATCTGGATAGAATAAGTGTTCGTTAATGACATACAAATGTTTAAATGTTCTGGTTAATCTTGGTCGATAGCCATTATAAGTCATTTTTTCTAATTTCCCAGTTCGCATGTTTTTCAATGTCATACGCATTAGTAATTCCCCTGAAATGGTATTGGAACCCATAGGAGAATAATACAGGCAATCTTTGAAAAAATAGTGTGTGACTTGCGAATAGCGAGTGCTTCCTTCTTTTAACACAGGACTGCCACCATGAATGATGTTCGAAGACCAAATTAAAACATCTCCCTTTTTGGCAAGAAATACTTGTTTTTCATAGCTAGAGTTATCCATTAATTCACCTATGAAATTTTCGTATTCTGGATAGTTGTCATAACTATTGTCCAATAATTCCTCCCTAAAGTGGTTAAAGTTATATTCAGGCATCCTATGGGATCCTGGATAGTAAAATAATGGTCCATTTTCTTCAGTGATATCCTCCAAGGCAATCCATACTCCTGCCATAAATCGTGCAGGAAGTGAACTAAAATGTATGGTGTCAGAATGCGCTTTTTGTTGAGAACCTCTTAAGAAATTAAGCGTTTGAAAAGGGACAACTTCCCTTCCATACAACATTTCCAAGGTTTCTAACACGCTTGGTTTAATGGATAGATTGGTAACTGGTTGGGAATAATTCCATAAATCTTGACATCTGTTTTTATCTCGATCATGACTATATTTAAATTCAGGATTAAATCCTTTGGAATGCATTTCTTCAATAACAGCATCTAATTCCTCTTCCTTGAATTGATTTTTAATGACAACGAAACCATTTTTATGATAATCACGAGCTAGTTGTTCATTCTCCTTTGATAAATTTTTTGTTTGTATAATTTTTTCAAAAAAGGGGGATTCAACCCAAGGGATATTCATTTTCATAAATATGGATTTTTTTATACTACAATTTCTTGTTTTTTTTAATTAATCAAAAATTTCAATCTAGAGAATTTATTTAGTCGTTTAAATTTTTTTATGTCGTGTTTTACATTTTCTACTTGATCAGATTTTAATATAATAAACTTCTTTATATTATTAATTGGACGAAAATAGTTAATTATGTGATGAACTAATTTTAAAAATTTTAAGGAAAGTGTTTTCATATTTCATCTTCTTAAACGTCAAATGTTATGAATGTCAATGGGAAAGTAATTTTAATAACAGGGGCAGGCAGCGGAATGGGCCGTGAAATGGCCATTCAATTGATTCAACGCGGTTCGAAAGTAGCAGGTTTGGATATTCATTTACCCCAGCTCTTGGAAACACAACAACTTTGTCAAGTTGGCGATGATCAGTTTCTACCTTTGGAATGCAATATCGCCGACTATGAAAAAGTGCAAACTTTGCCAGATTTGATCATTCAACATTTTGGTCAAATTGATGGCATCATGAATAACGCAGGCATCATTCAGCCATTTGTAAAAGTAAATGATTTGAGCATGGAGCAAATCAAGCGTGTCATCGACGTCAACCTTTACGGCTGTTTGAATGTTACGAAAGTGTTTTTGCCTCATTTATTGCTTCGGCCAGAAGCACATATTGTGAATACATCCAGCATGGGCGGATTTTTACCCGTTCCTGGACAAAGTATTTATGGCGCCACTAAGGCGGCAGTCAAATTATTTACCGAAGCTTTGTATGCTGAATTAAAGGAAAGCAATGTTCGAGTAACTGTCGTTTTTCCTGGAGCAATTGCCACCAATATCACGACTAATTCAGGCATTGATATGCCCAAAAGCGACCAGAGTTCAGGAATGACTTCTTTAGCAGCTGATAAAGCCGCCACCATTATTTTGGATGCCATGGAGCAAAACAAATACCGCGTCTTAGTAGGCTCTGATGCTAAATTTTTAGATATTTTAACTCGAATTGCTCCTGAATTTGCTACCAATTTTATCCGTAAGAAAATGAAAGCACTTTTGAGGTAAGAGGTAATAGGTAAAAGGTAAGAGGTAATAGGTAAGAGGTAATAGGTAAAAGGTAAGAGGTAAAAGGTAATAGGTAAGAGGTAAAAGGTAATAGGTTTTCTCTTTTCTCTTTTCTCTCTCCTCTTTTCTCTCTTCCTTAATCCTTATCCCCCAAAGGATAGTTGTTTTTCTTCACTTTATTAATTTCAATTTTCGCTTAAAATTTTTGAAATGAAAACCCTAAAACAAATTTTTTCTGCCAGCATACTGATGTTGTTGGCCCATTCCATTTTTGCACAAGATAAATTTACAGCTGGTTTTGTGACTCCCCCGAATGCGGCAAAACCTAGAGTTTGGTGGCATTGGATGAATGGAAATATCTCTAAGGAAGGAATTCAAAAGGATTTGGAATGGATGTCGAAAACAGGAATTGGTGGTTTTCAGAATTTTGATGCATCGTTGATGACTCCCGTAATGGTGAAAGAGAAACTTTCTTTTATGACGACGCCGTGGAAAGATGCTTTCAAATTTACTACTCAATTAGCCAAGCAAAAAGGCTTAGAAATGGCTATTGCAGGTTCTCCTGGTTGGTCAGTAACAGGTGGGCCTTGGGTGAAACCAGGCGATGCCATGAAAAAATATGTTTGGACAGAAACCATAGTGGATGGAGGTAAATTGATTTCAACGAACATACAGCACCCCTCTTCTGCTACTGGCCCTATGCAAAATGTGAAAATCGAAGCGGGAGGTTTTGGTGCATTTGAACAAAATAAAGCTAAAGATCCGGAGTTTTACCAAGATATCGCCGTGATGGCCTATCCAATTAGTAGCAATGAATTGTCGATGCAGGAGTTAAAGCCTCAATTGACAACGTCTGGAGGCAATTTTTCTTTGGATAAATTATCAGATGGCGATTTAGAAAACTTCGATTATTTGGAGCCTAAAAAGCCAGGGGATGAAACCTATATTCAATATGAATTTGCTCAACCAACCAAAATATATGGCTTAACTTTTGCCAATGAAGGATATGGTGAATTGGCTGTTTTTAGAGGAGCCGGAAATAATCGATTTGTGCAATACAGTGAAGATGGTGTCAATTTCAAAGAATTAATCAAAGTGCCGGGATTGATCACTTCGCAAAATACCTTGACTTTCGCGCCTTTGATGATGAAAAAAATCCGATTGGTTTACATCACTCAACCGCCTGCTCCAGCTGGAATAGAGGCGATGTTTGGTGCCAAGCCAGATCCCAATCCCAAAGGGACAAAAGTTTCAGAATTTGTCGTTCATACTGCTCCTAAAGTTAATTTGTTTGAAGCAAAGGCGGGTTTTGTGCCTTGGAAAGAAAATCTAAGCGAAACAATTCCAACAGAATTAGGCGCGCCTTCTCAACAAGTGATAGACATCACTTCGATGATGCAAGCCGATGGGCATTTGCAATGGAATGCGCCAGCTGGTAAATGGGCCATCTTACGCTTTGGTTATTCATTGACGGGCAAGAAAAATCACCCTGCATCTCCAGAGGCAACAGGTTTAGAAGTGGATAAATTGGATCGAGATGCGGTGACTCGTTATTTGGAAAATTATTTAGATCAGTACAAAGATGCTACGGGAGGCTTAATGGGTAGCGAAGGTCTAACACACATGGTTTTGGATAGTTACGAAGCTGGGCACATGAACTGGACGCCAAGCATGATGGACGAGTTTAAGTCACGTCGTGGGTATGATTTAAAACCTTTTATGCCTGTTTTAGCTGGTAGAATTGTCAATTCCGCAGCCGAAAGCGAAAAATTCCTTTGGGATTTCCGTAAAACCATTGGTGAAATGATTGTAGAAAATCATTATGAATTGATTGGTGAATTATTAGCCAAAAGAGGAATGAAGCGTTATACAGAATCACATGAAAATGGCCGAATTTATTTAGCAGATGGAATGGATGTGAAAAGATTTGCGGATGTACCGATGTCTGCCATGTGGCAACCAGGCGCGTTGGCTGCTGGAAAAGACGAAGAAATTAGAAGTAGAGCAGACATTCGTGAGTCGGCCTCTGTAGCTCATATTTATGGCCAAAACATTGTTGCTGGGGAATCTATGACAACAGTTGGTAATTCTTTTAGCCCGCATCCAGGATCCCTAAAACGTACGGCGGATATGGAAATGGCTTCGGGTTTGAATCGATTTGTGATTCATACCTCTGTTCATCAACCTTTGGATAACTTATATCCTGGATTTTCTTTAGGACCTTTTGGTCAATGGTTTACGCGCCAAGAAACGTGGGCTGATCAAGCGAAAATTTGGGCTGAATATTTAGGTAGAAGTTCTTATTTATTGCAATCGGGTAAAAACGTAGCGGATGTATTGTATTTCTATGGTGAAAATACCAACATTACTTCCCAATTTACCAATGCCCTCCCAGCGGTACCTGCTGGTTATGAGTTTGATTTTGTTAATGCCAATGCTTTAAAAAATGCGATTTCTGTTGAAGACAAAATTTTAGTTAGCAAAGGGGGTACTAAATATGCTGTGTTAGCCTTGGATGAGTCGGCTCAAAAAATGACATTAGGGACTTTAAAGCGTGTTCTTGAATTGGCCAAAGAAGGAGCCATCATTACAGGTTTTGTGCCTTTAGGAAGTCCAACTTTGGGTGATAACACTAAGGAATTTGCTTCTACGATTGAAGCATTAAAAGCACTACCTAATGTACATTTTGGTAAAGATTTGAAATCGGTTTTAGCGGCAACAAATGTGCCAGAGGATATCCAAATTTCGAATCAAAAAGCAGAAATATTATTTCAACATAGGAAGGTTGACGGGAAAGATATCTATTGGTTAAACAGTCGTTCAGCGGATGATAATTCGGCAAAAATTTCTTTCCGAGTTAGAGGAAAAGTTCCAAGTTTTTATGATCCTCAAACAGGAAAAATTTCGAAAATCTCGTATGAAATTAAGGGAGGCAGAACTGAAATAGACTTGAAATTTTCTCCTTGGGATGCTCAATTCATTGTGTTTGACGGTATTTCTACGACCAATAAGTTGATGGTTCCTGATGCTAAATTAGCCGATTCAAAACGCTTGGAAGGTCCATGGACGGTGAAATTTCAAAAAGACAGAAGTGCTCCGGATGAAATTAAAATGGATCAATTGATTTCTTTGAATAAAAGCGATTTGGAAGGGGTTAAATATTTTTCTGGTGCAGCTACTTATGTGAATCGAATTGATTTAATGAGTATAGCTAGAGGAGAAAAAATTGAATTGGATTTGGGTGATGTGAAAAATTTAGCCGAAATCTCCATCAATGGGAACCTTGTGGCAACTTTATGGAAAAAACCTTTTAAAGTAGATATTACAGACGCTTTGAAAATGGGGAAAAATACGCTGGAAATTAAAGTGGTCAATTCCTGGGTAAATCGTTTGGTGGGAGATGCTCAACCGAATGCCAAGAAAATCACTTTTACAACCATGCCATTTTTTCAAGCGGGTTCACCGACAGAAGAATCAGGTTTATTAGGGCCTGTTCTTGTGAATCGTTTAAAATAAAATCTTATATTTCGGACAATTATTTAAAACCTATTTAAAATGTCTGAATCGAATTCAAAATTTACCTTGACCGAAGACTGGACTGTCGTAGTCTTCGGTTTTTTACTTATCGCACTTGCGCTTTTTGGCATCAAAGTCCCGAGTCCCGCTTTTGGGTGGAAAGACAGCACTGAACTTTTTGAAAAAGTATTGATTGTCGAAAACTTCACTAAAATAGCCACAGTATTCTGTTACGTATATGGTGTAGCGATTTTAGCCACCAAAGCATTGGGTAAAAGTGTGCTTGCGACGATCAAGGGATTTCCTATTGTTTATGTCTTAACCTGTTTAGCATTGATTTTAGCCGGAAATGCTTTCCTGAAAAATTGGAACTTGGAAGCGGTGATTTTCAGTCTTTCTATCGGTTTGATTTTAAGTAATTTCTTTTCACTTCCAAAATGGTTGACTGACTCGCTTTCAACGGAATTATTCGTTAAAATTGGATTAGTCATTTTAGGCTCTAGCGTCATATTTGGGGATATTTTAAAAGCAGGGTCTTTGGGCTTGGTGCAGGCATTAATTGTGGTAGTATCTGTTTGGTATTTTGCCTTTTGGGTAGCTAAAAAAATGGGGATTGACGAAGAAATGGCGATTATGATATCCAGTGCTGTTTCTATTTGCGGTGTTTCAGCAGCGATTGCCACATCAGGCGCTATCAAGGGAGATTCAAAAAAACTATCTTATGTGATTTCCATCGTGTTAATTACAGCCATTCCAATGATTATCTTTTTGCCATTTATTGCTCAGGCATTGGGACTTTCTCAAGAAGTTACAGGCGCTTGGTTAGGTGGAACCATAGATACCACGGGGGCCGTAATTGCTTCAGGAAGTTTGGTTGGAGAGAAAGCCTTAGAAATTTCAACGATCGTGAAGTTTTCACAAAATGTCTTATTGGGTTTAGCGGCTTTCGCCATTTCGATTTATTGGACGTATACCAAAAATCAATCAGCGGAAGTAAAAGAAGCAAAACCGACAGTTGGAGTCATTTGGGAGCGTTTCCCAAAATTTGTGATTGGCTTTATTGCGGCCTCCCTTGTATTTTCTTTTTTGGTAAGTCCTGAAAAAATTGAATCTGTCAAAGGAAGTTTGAAGGCGCTTCAAGGACTTTGGTTTGCATTAGCATTCACGAGCATTGGATTGGAAACCAAATTTGCTGATTTATTCAATAAAGAGGGCAAAAAGCCATTGTATGCTTTTTTAATTGCGCAATTGTTCAATGTATTTGTTACACTTTTGATTGCGTATATTTTGTTTTAAATCGCGCACCACTCGCGCTCGGCTGCGCCGAGTGCGGACTATGAATAGAACTTGTAGTTCTTTATTAAACCTTTTACTCGCGCTCAGTTGTACTGAGTGCGGACTATGACTAGAACTTGTAGTTCTTTATTAAACCTTTTACTCGCGCTCAGTTGTACTGAGTGCGGACTATTATCAGAACTTGTAGTTCTTCATTTAAGCCTCCAATGAAACATTTTTTACTTTTATTCGTATTGTTTATTTCTTTTACAGCCCTCGCCCAAAAAGACTCCCTTTTTGTTAGCGAAGAAATTGATTTAGGGCCCATAAAAGGAACATTAACTAGCCCTTTGAAGTCGAATAAAAAATTAAACTTGGTTATTTTGATAGCAGGCTCTGGCCCAACGGATCGAGATGGGAATAATCCCATGATGAAAAATAATTCTTTAAAAATGTTGGCGGAGGCATTGGCATCCAATGGAATTGCCGTTTTACGCTACGATAAGCGATTGATTGCTCAAAGTCAGGTGCCTGATTTGAAAGAAGCTGATTTACGTTTTGATACATATATCAACGATGCTTCAGATTGGGTGAAAAAAATGAAGGCAGAAAAGAAATTTGCCAAAATAATCATTGCGGGTCACAGCGAAGGGTCATTGATTGGTATGATTGCTGCCCAAAATACGGATGCTTTTGTTTCTATTGCAGGTGCGGGGGATCCCGCAGATCAAATTCTGAAAAAACAATTGAGTACTCAACCTAAAATGGTACAAGATTTATGTTTTCCAATCATTGATAGTTTAAAAGCAGGGAAATTGGTTTCCAATGTTTCACCAATGCTAAATTCGCTTTTCCGAGCGAGTGTTCAACCTTACTTGGTTTCTTGGTTTAAGTACAATCCAGCAACAGAAATAACGAAATTAACCATTCCGACTTTGATCATTCAAGGAACGAATGACCTCCAAATTACTGCAGATGATGCCAATGTTTTGTACAAAAATGCAAAATTTGGTCAATTGCTAATGATCGAGAATATGAATCATGTGCTAAAAATTGTTTCAGGAGATCGAGCAGCGAATATGCAGGCTTATAGTAATCCCATTCTACCACTTTCAGAGAAATTGGTAGACGGAATAGTTCAATTCGTGAAAAAACAATGATGAACTAAATGGAATGGAAACAATTTTTTGAGGGCTTATTTTCTCTGGAAACATTCTCAGAATTGCATCCATTGTTTGTACATTTTCCCATTGGACTCCTATTGCTCCTTGGATTTTTTTCACTTTTACCAAAATCCAAGAGGGAAAGATTAGAGCCTTCCTTCGATTATCTACTAAAAGCAGGGGTGTTTTTTTCTTTGCTTTCTTGTGTTTCAGGATATTTATTGGCCAATTTGGAAGAAATGAAATCTTCCTTGGTTCAACAACATCAGTGGTTTGGAATCTCTACAACTTTGATTTATTTGGCGATTATTTTCATCAAAAAATACCGTAATTTTTCATTGCCCATTGCCACTATTTTTCTGCTTATTACTTTCTATCTTGGTACAATCCTTACCCACGGAAGTTTCAAATTATGGAAAGAAAATGTCATTCATTCTGTTCAAACACTTTTGGAAAAACCCAAGCCAAAATCCTTGGAAACCATTTCTGCAGAACCTGAAAAATCAATTCCATTTGAAAAAGAAGATATAATGGAGGAAGAAATTCTACCATTACCCATGAAGGAGGCTAATGTGGAGGCTATAAACGCTCTTAAAACGCAAGGAATTGTGGTGACAAAAATGGAGGAAAATAGTCAGGGACTAGCTTTGAATTTTGTCAACGTGTCCTCATTAGATCCTTCTATTTTGGCTCAAATGATGAGCCTCAAAGATCAAATTGTCTCTTTGCGCTTGAATAATATTCCGCTCACAAAACAAGATTTACAAAAAATTGCCTTGTTCAAAAATCTTCAAAATCTGCAATTGGCCAATACGCATTTAAGCGATGAATCCTTGTTGCAAATTACGCAGTTGCCTTTTTTGGAAGAATTGAATGTATATAATAATCCTTTGACTGATAAAGGAGTTTTAGCTTTGCAAAAATGTAAAGTGCTTAAAAAATTGTTTGTTTGGAAGACCAAAGTAAGTCAATCGGCTTTGGCAGAATTGCAAAAGAATTTGCCTGCCCTTCGCATAGAGGCCGGTTTTCAAGTATTGTCTAAACCTGATTCCATTAAGAAATGATAAAATACCTTTTATTGCTTTTTCCGGGATTACTTTTTGCTCATAAAAGCAAAGAAACGATGCTTAAAATTCCAGAGGAGATTATCTTTGAAATGGGACAATTGCCCAAAGAATTAGATTATAATATTCATGTAAAACCCATTTTGTCTGATAAATGCTTCGCTTGCCATGGTCCAGACAAAGCGAAACAAAAAGCGGGTTTGAGGCTCGATTTGCAAGATGCTGCCTATGCTGAACTACCCGAAAGTCCAGGGAAATTTGCCATTAAACCGGGTAAATTAAAACAAAGTGAATTATATCATCGGATTATTTCCAATGACCCTAAGTATAGGATGCCAACCCCTAAATCGCACCTAAGTTTAAGCACGAAAGAAAAGGCCATTTTGATTAAATGGATTCAAAATGGAGCGATTTACCAAGCACATTGGGCTTTTGTGAAACCACAGAAAAAAAATATTCAAGACAAATCGCTGGTTCAACCTTCTCAGATCATTGATTATTTTGTTCAAAAAAAACAACAAGAATTAGGCTTAAAGTCGAATCCCAAAGCCAGCAAAGAATTATTACTTCGGAGGTTGTACTTAGATGTTACAGGTTTGCCGCCAAGTTTAGCAGAATCAGATGATTTTTTACAAGATAAAAGTCCCAATGCCTTTGAGAAAAAAGTAGATAAACTACTTCATTCGCCCCATTTTGGCGAAAAAATGGCTACTGATTGGTTGGATATCGCACGATTTGCTGATTCGCATGGCTATACGGTAGATAGAATTCGGGATATGTCGCCTTATCGCGATTGGGTGATAAATGCTTTTAATCAAAATATGCCTTATGATAAATTTATCCATTATCAATTGGCCGGCGACCTGATGCCTAATCCAAGCAAGGAAATGTTGATTGCAACAGCCTTTAACCGCAATCATCAGCAAAATACAGAAGGGGGAATTGTTGAAGAAGAGTTCCAAACGGAATATGTGATGGATCGAACAAATACGTTTGGAGATGCTTTTATGGCACTTTCTGTGGGTTGCGCCCGTTGCCATGATCATAAATATGATCCAATTTCCCAGAAAAATTATTATGAGTTGTTTAGCTTTTTCAATAATGTAAGAGAGGCAGGTCAAATTTCCTACAATGACGATATGCCCACACCTACGATGTTACTGCCAAGCAAAGAAAAAGAGGCAATTCTGGCATTCATTCAGCAGAAAATTCACCATAAAGAAACGGAATTGTCTTCAATAAAAAGTCAAAATATACCTGCTTTTGAAACATGGTTAAACCAAGGGAATCATCAAAAATTGGGAGAAAATCGTGTTCCTATGGCTGGGTTGAAAGGATATTATAGGTTTGAAAAAGGTCTCCTCAATGAAATAGATTCTACCCAAAAAGCGGAAATGAAACATGAATCTGGACAAAAAGGGGATTTGCCAAATTTTCAAAATGATACTAAAGGTAATCATTTGAGTTTGGATGGTGACGTTTATTTAGATTTAAATACGGTAGGAGTTTTCCGAAAATCCAATCCTTTTACCGTAGCAATTGCTGCATATATTCCCAAAGAGTTGAATGAGGGAGTGATTTTGCACAAATCCAATGCGGAACGCTTGTACAATTTCAAAGGATTTCATTTGTACTTGCGAAATGGCAAATTTGAAATTACCATGGCGCATACCGCGCCTTCGAATGCCATAACGAAGTTGTCTGTTCAAGAAGCCCCACGAAACAAATGGGTTCATTTGGCTTTAAGCTATGATGGTTCATCTTCTGCCAAAGGCTTTAAATTATTTCTCGATGGGGAAGAATTAGAGATGGAAACGGAAATCGATCAATTGTATAAAGACATTATTTTTCATTCTAAATCCGAACCCGCTATTCAAGTCGGTGCATGGTGGCGTGGACTCGGTTTTAAAGGGGGAAAAGTGGATGATTTAATGGTGTATAACCGGGAATTATTGCCTTTGGAAGTAAAAATCATTGCCCAAAAAGCCGATTGGAATACGATTGTTTCAAAATCAATCAAGGATCTTTCTAGCCAGGAAAAAAATGTTTTGCATGATTATTTTACCCAAGTTTGTGACGAAAACTATCAAAAGGCATATAAAGAATTAACAGATTTGCGCACCGCCTTATCCGATTCTACGGAGCATATTTCTGAATTGATGATCATGCAAGAGCGTCCTAAACCTAAGCAAGCTTATTTGCTTGCTCGGGGTCAATACGATGCCCCCACTATTCCAGTTTATCCTTCCACTCCGAATAGTGTGTTGAATTTTCCAGCTCATTTACCTAAAAATAGATGGGGCTTGGCGCAATGGTTGACCAACGAAAACCATCCACTAACTGCCCGTGTCGCGGTGAATCGTTTGTGGCAAAATTTCTTTGGAACAGGTTTGGTCAAAACCTCGGAAGATTTTGGGAATCAAGGTGAAATGCCTAGTCACCCAGAATTGCTGGATTGGTTGGCGGTTGATTTGATGCAAAATAAATGGGATGTAAAATACCTCATTAAGCAAATATTGCTCTCTGAAACGTATCAGCAAGATTCTAAAACAAGCAAAGAAAACAGAGAGATAGATCCTGAAAATCGCTATTTGTCTAGAGGCCCCTCAACCCGATTAACCGCTGAAATGATGCGTGATAATGCATTGGCTGCCAGCGGTTTACTGAATGTTGAAATTGGAGGAAAGAGTGTGAAGCCCTATCAACCGTCTGGATTATGGGAAATCAATAGCTCCACTTATACCCAAGACACCACGGACGCCATTTATCGGAGAAGTTTGTATGTCATTGTTAAAAGAACCGTTCCTAATCCCACCTTGAGCACCTTTGATGCTTCAGCTCGAACATCTTGTCTGCCAAGACGACAAAAAACAAATACTCCCTTGCAAGCTTTGGTGGCATTAAATGACCCTACTTATGTGGAGGCGTCAAAGTTGATTGCCTCTGAAATGTGTCAAGAAAAAGATGTTAAAACTGCTATAAAAAATGCCTATCGGAAATTGACAGGGGTATCGCCTAATGAATCGCAAATGGGTTTATTGATGCAATTACAAACTAGTCAAGCAGCTAAATTCAAGCAATTTCCGGAAAAAACCTTGGGTTGGATTCAGGCAGGAAGACGAAAGGTTTCTGCAGGATTAGATAAAGCACAGTTAGCCGCCAACGCCGTTGTTGCAAGTACTATTTTAAATTCGGATGCAACCCTAATGAAGCGATAATCATGGATAAAAATAATGACTTGTTCGAATTACATCGTAAGCTAGATCGCCGAGATTTTCTTCAAAAAACGGCGATGGGTTTTGGTGCATTGGCATTGAATTCGGTTTTTGCTGGACAAGCCAAAGGCGAAAGCATGGAAGATCAAATCATGCGTGCTTTACCCAGTATTGCTCCCAAAGCCAAGCGTGTTGTGTATTTATTCATGGCAGGTGGACCTTCTCAATTTGAGACCTTTGACTATAAGCCAAATTTGAAGTCGTTTTATGGCAAAGATTTACCAGATTCGATTCGAAAAGGGCAAAGATTGACGGGCATGAGCGCCAATCAAGCCATTTTGCCGGTGGTTCCGCCCAATTTCAACTTTCAACGACATGGTAAATCAGGCACATGGGTGAGTGAATTGTTGCCATATACGGCCCAAGTAGTAGATGATTTGTGCATCATTAATTCCATGTTTACGGAACAAATTAACCATGATCCGGCTATTACTTTTTTCCAAACGGGACATCAATTGGCGGGCAGACCTTCGATTGGTTCTTGGTTGAGTTATGGTTTAGGTTCTGAAAATCAGAATTTACCAGCTTTTATTGTGTTGGTTTCTAAAGATGCCAGCAAAGATCAACCCTTGTATGCTCGACTTTGGGGAAATGGATTTTTGCCTTCAGAGCATCAGGGTGTACAATTTAGGTCGGGAAAAGACCCTGTTTTGTTTTTGAACAATCCAGAGGGCTATGATGGAGCAGATCGAAAAGAAATGTTGGATTATTTATCCAAATTAAATGCTTTGCAAAATGATACCTGGGGTGACCCTGAAATTGATGCCCGAATCGCTCAATATGAAATGGCCTTTAAAATGCAGACGTCTGTCCCAGAAGTGATGGATTTAAAGGATGAAAGTGAAGAAACCTTTGAACTATATGGGCAAGGAAGTAAGGACAAAGGAACATTTGCTGCCAATTGTTTATTGGCAAGAAAGTTATTAGAAAAAGATGTTCGCTTTGTTCAATTGTATCATCAAGGGTGGGATCATCATGGCGATTTGCCCAAAAATATGGTTAAGCAATGCAAGCAAACAGATCAAGCGACAGCCGCTTTATTAATTGATTTGAAACGCCGGGGCCTATTAGAAGATACGTTGGTTGTATGGGGTGGCGAATTTGGTCGGACGGTATATTCGCAAGGGAAATTATCTGCAACTTCTTATGGGCGCGACCATCATCCTCGTTGCTTTTCTATGTGGATGGCCGGGGCAGGAGTAAAGCCAGGTATCACTTATGGGCAAACCGATGATTTCTCTTATAATATTCTTAAAGACCCTGTTCATGTGCACGATTTTCAAGCTACCTTATTGCACCTAATGGGCATAGACCACGAACAATTAACCTTCAAATTCCAAGGGCGAAGATTCCGTTTAACGGATGTGCACGGAAAGGTGGTAAAGGGGGTCCTTTCTTAAACTCCGTGCCCTTCGTGTTAAAATTTTGTTTACCACAAAGATCACAAAGAGAGTTTAAAAATATCACTTTTTCATTTTTCCAAAAAATAAATTTACTAATTTTATATACTAATAAATGGCTTTATTTTTAATTTAAGGCACATTTTTTTCGTTTTTTCGAATTGCCCTAAAATTTTCTTCCAACATATTTTTGCATTTTAGTTATTTACCTTTTATGTTTGCATTATAATCTACTAAAATTATAGACTTAGTAGTGTAATTATAAATCAAAGATTAATATGAAAAAGGTAAGCAGTTTTATTTTCGGACTTGGAATTTTGTTTTTGTCGTTTGGGCTATCAGCACAGCAAGCAAAAACCGTGATCAATTCAACTTTAAGCGGTCAGGTATTTGATGCCAAAACCAAAGAGCCAATTCCCGGCGCTTCACTTTTCATCAAAGGCACTACCCACGGGGTAACGACGGATGCTGAAGGGCATTTCTATTTTCAAACAGGTCAAAAATTTCCTTATACCTTAATCGTAAGTTTTATAGGTTACCAAAAAACAGAATACATCGCCCAAGGAACGCCTGTCCAAATTTATTTGAATGAAGATATTCAGGAATTGAATGAAATTGTGGTTACTTCTAGACGCAGAAAAGAAGCGGTGCAAGATGTACCCATTCCAATAACTGTGGTAGGAGGGGTGAAAGTGGCGGAAACGGGTGCATTTAACGTTAACCGTTTAAAGGAATTGATTCCTTCTGTCCAACTTTACTCTTCTAATCCACGAAACACAGCTTTAAGTATCAGAGGTTTAGGGACAACTTTTGGACTAACGAATGATGGAATAGACCCAGGTGTTGGGTTTTATGTAGATGGTGTTTATTATGCTCGTCCAGCAGCCACCACCATGGATTTCATTGACGTAGAGCAAGTGGAAGTTTTGCGTGGACCACAAGGAACACTATTTGGTAAAAACACGACTGCCGGAAATTTCAATGTAACAACCAAAAAAGCCAGTTTTACTCCAGGAGCTCAATTTGAATTAGGTTATGGTAATTATGGTTTTATTCAAGCAAAAGCGTCCATCACAGGACCATTGAGTAAAAAATTCGCAGGAAGAATTTCTTTTTCGGGGACACAAAGAGACGGACTTTTATATAACGTAGTTTCACAACAAAAGGTGAATGACATGAATAATATTGGTTTGCGTGGGCAATTATTGTTCGTTCCATCGGAGCATGTAAAATTGACTTTGATTGCGGATGTAACCCAACAAAGACCCAATGGATATGCGCAAGTTTTGGCAGGAGTAGTTCCTACGCTTCGTGCAAATTACCGCCAATTTGAGCAAATTATCAAAGATTTAAATTATACTCCAGCCAGTAGAAATCCCTTTGATCGCTTGATTGATACCGATACTCCTTGGAGATCCAATCAAGATTTAGGAGGAATTTCATTAAATGCAGATATTCAAGTAGGTCCCGGAACTTTAACTGCTACTTCTGCTTGGAGATATTGGAATTGGGATCCGTCTAATGACCGCGATTTTACCGGATTACAAGCCTTGAAATTGTCGCAGGCAACTTCCAAGCATCAGCAATGGTCGCAAGAATTGCGTTGGGCAGGAACATTTTCCTCCAAATTAAGTGCAGTTTTTGGTGTATTTGCTTTTGGTCAAAACTTAAAATCCGATCCCGTTCAATTGGAAGAATCAGGGAAAGATACTTGGCGATTCTCGCAAAGCACTACCAGTGCTTTATGGAAAACTCCAGGATTATTGGACGGTTACGGTATCAAAACGGACCAAAATTTGAATACGCTAAGTGCGGCTGTGTTTGGACAATTGGACATCGCTTTGACCAATAAATTGAGTTTAATGCCAGGATTACGTTATAATTATGATAAAAAATCTATCACTTTCAAAAGAGAAACTTATGGCGGATTAGTTACCACAGACCCCGCTTTGATTGCCTTGAAAAATCTAGTGTATAGCAATCAAGCCTTTGACGCCAATGTAGACGATACCAATTTTTCAGGACAAATCTCTTTGGCCTACAAAGCGAATAAATCATTCAATTCCTTTGTGACCTATTCAACAGGTTATAAACCCGTAGGTATTAATTTAGGTGGATTACCCTCTTCAGGAGGAAAGCCTATGACGGAATTAGCGACCATTAAACCAGAGGCCGTGAAGCACGTAGAGTTGGGTGTAAAAACCAAACCAAGTGTAAACACCACTTTGAATTTGACTTTATACAATACAGACATCAAAGATTATCAGACCTTGGTACAAACCCCTGATTTAGCGGTAAACAGAGGTTATTTGGCGAATGCGGAGCAAGTGCAAGTCAGAGGATTGGAAGTAGATGGAACCTTGAGTTTAACCAAGCACTTTTCGTTTTATGGAAACGTATCTTATACTGAAGGAGTTTACGTGAAATTCACCAACGCACCAACACCTTTGGAAGAAACAGGCGGTGCGAGTTTCAAAGACATTTCTGGTGGCGCACTTCCAGGTATTTCAAAATGGGTAGGGTCCTTTGGCGGGGAATTTACGAGTGTGTCAAAATTATTGGGCCAAACTGGCGAATTTTATGTCGCTGTAGATGCATATACGAGATCCGGATTTTCATCTAGTCCATCGCCATCCAAATATTTGAACGTAGATGGGTATTCGCTATTAAACGCTCGTGTAGGATTTAGAGCAAGCAAAGGATTCAGTGTTGCTTTTTGGTCAAGAAATCTCTTGAACCAAGATTATTTCGAGCAATTACTACCTGGTGCAGGCAACGCTGGCCAATACGCCGCTGTCTTGGGAGATCCAAGAACTTTTGGAATTACATTGAGGAATGCGTTTTAATGAAGAGAGAAGAGAGGAAAGAGGAGAGAGGAAACGGGAAAAGAGGAGAGAGAAAATGGGAGGAGAGAAAACGGGAAAAGAGGAAAACTTTGTGTCCTCCGTGTTAAAAACAAATCAGCATTTTTAACACAGAGGGCACGGAGAAGATTAGCATTTAAACCTCAATGGAAATATGCACTTTCCCTCCAAAGCCTTTTTCAACTATATCATAGAGCGTTTTTAATGTTAAATTACTTCCATTATTTTCAATTCGAGAAATATATTCCCGTTTCTTATCCACAAGTTCTCCCAACTCAGATTGAGTTAATTTTTTTTCCTCACGGGCTTTTTTTAGTAACAAGCCAATTTTGAAGCCTTCTACCTCTCTTTCTAATTCATCACGTCTTTCCGTTCCTTGCGCTCCATAAACTTGATTCTTTATTTCTGTCCAGCTTTTAGTTTTCATTTTCCTTGGTTTTTTCGGTGAAATACATTTCCATTAATTGTAATGCTTTTTCTTTTTCTTTTTTTGGTGTTTTTTGTGTTTTCTTTTGAAATCCGTTATGCAGAATAACCAGTTTTTCTTCGTCCAAAAAGCAAAAAACCCTCCAAATGTTTGAGGCTATCTGAATTCTTGCTTCATAAAGTCCTTTCGTGCCTTCTATATGCTTTAAATAATTGCTTGGTACTCTTTCTAAGGTTTCTATGGCTTCGATTATCTTAAAGATTTTATCTTGTACCTTACCTGATTGGGATAATAAAAAATCCTCAAAATAATTTTTATAAGCTACGACTTCTCGTATTTTCATTTTTCAAAGGTAATTTTTAAGTTACATTTGGCCAAATATTTATTCTTACTTTTACCGTTTTAGATGTCTATTTTGGTCAATTTTTCAAATGTAATAAAATACCCTAACCGCTTGAAATCAGTGAATTATTTTATCAACTTGTTGATTTTTTGGAAGAGAGAAGAGAGAAAACGGGAAAAGAGAAAAACTTGGTGTCCTCTGTGTTAAAAACAAATGAGAATTTTCAACACAGAGGGCACAGAGATTTTTCAACCCATCCATTTGGCGAATTAGATTGTCACATCAAAAATAAAGCCACTGTCTTTTGTTGACTGTTCAATCTCAAAATAAGCCTTGGGAATGTCTTGGTTAATTTCGTGTGTCATTTTTTGGTTAGTGAAAAGGGTTTATTTATTTGTAATCTGAGTAGTTAGTGTTAAACGATTTTTAAGTTATTAACTTAATGAAAATGTAATAATATATGATTGAAATGAAGATCGAACTAAAGTTTCCAATTAAAAAGTAATCATTTTTAATTTTATCATTTTTGTCAAATCGAGTTCCTATTTTAATGGCGCCAAAAACAATTAATATTTGGGTCAAATTTATGGTTAAGGCAAAATATAAGAGGAATCTTTCTAATAATCCTTTGAATAAAGAAATGTCAAGTCCTAAAAACTTGTCGGCTGGTTCATCTTCGGAAATGGTTTTATCGACTTTAAAATATTTCCTCAAATAGGTAAAAAATGTTCGATTAACAATTATTTCTCCAATCAGGAAAATAAGAACGAAGCATAGGTATTTATCATTCATGGTTAGGATTTAAAATAAATAAAATAATATTTTTTATGTGGTTGTATTCGTGAATATTTAGGCTTTTTTTTCTCCTCCAAGCATTTGATGGATCGATGTTTACATTTTTAGCAACGGTTTTATAATCTTCATGTAATAAAAATTCTTTGACAATTTTTAAATCCTTCTCTTTCCAAGAATCAACAAAATTTTGATAGATGGAAAACGCTTTATTCAAATATGTTTCTTTATTAAGTTCATTTTTTGTTAACCGAATCTTAAATCTAACTTCCTTGTTTTTCAAAGAATTCAATTCTTTTCTTGCATTTGTAAGCCCTTCACCTAACATTTCATAGGCTATTTTATTATTTATTTCTGTTTCTATTTGACCAAAATATAAAACATATCTTAATTTCAAATTGTATTGTTTATGTACTATTTTTTCTTCGATATCAAAAATTGTATTGATTCCATTTTCCATCGAGTTTGATAATCCTTGAAATTCATCCCCTAAGGTTATTGTCAAAGGTGAAATTAAGTTTGCACCTTTTTCTTTATTGATTGTTGTTACAACGTCTTTAAGTTGCTGCATAAGTAATGCAGGATTTCTCCCACCACTATTTATTACATCAGCCATTAAAATTGGAAAGTCCATTATTGCGCTTTTTTTACAAATTTATACTTTTTGCGTAAAAAACGCAATTTTTGCATATTTGTAATATTTGCACAATATGTTTTCAATCTTTTCCCTTTTAGATTTTTATTTTGGTCAATTTTTCAAAAGTAACAAAATCCTCTATCTGCTTAAAAGCAGTTAATGATTTTATCAAGAAGTTGATTTTGTGGAAAAGTGAAGAGAGAAGAGAGGAAAATACGTAACCTCTTACCTCTTACCTCTTACCTCTTACCTCTTACCTCCTACATCAATCCTTCAATTTTTTTATTAAATTGCCTCTCTAAACCTATCAACAATGATTACCGAAAAAGAGAAGCAAGCCTATCATCAAGACGGTTTTTTGATTGCTAGAAATATGTTTTCTGCGGAAGAAATCGACTTGTTGTACCAAATCGCAACGGATGATTCCGTGGTGTCCAATGCTTTTGATCTCAATGACCTTTCTGGCAAAAAGACTAAATTAACCCTCTGGTTTACTGCTGGAGATGATTCTTTTGGTCTAATGTCCCGTTCAGAACGCCTGGTGAAAGGGGTCCAAGCACTTTTAGGTGAGGGTGAAGTTTGTCATTTTCATTCCAAAGTGATGCAAAAAGAACCACGTGTTGGGGGCTCTTGGGAGTGGCATCAGGATTATGGCTATTGGTATAAAAATGGTTTTCTATTTCCAGAAGCTATGATTTCAGTTATGGTTGCGCTCACCGACGCTACGATTGAAAATGGATGTTTACAGGTACTAAAAGGTACCCATAAAATGCAACGTTTTGAGCATCTTTTCGCTGGTGAACAACAAGGTGCAGATATGGATTTTGTCAACGAAGCGGCTAAGGTTTCTGAATTGGTCTATTGTGAATTAAAAGCAGGTGACGTCTTATTTTTTCACAGTAATCTTCTCCATCGTTCCGAGGCTAATTTGTCAGATAACGCACGCTGGTCTGTCATTTCAGCCTATAATTTGGCCTTTAATAAACCTTTTAGAGAAAAAAATCTTTCTTGCATAACTCCCATTCAAATGGTTCCTGATACCGCGATTTTGGAATCAGGTAAGAAAAAAGTGGTATCAGAGGATTTTCTCAAAAAAGATGCAGAAATAACTTTACAAGATTTAAAAAAATAAAAGATGGCAAAAGTATGTATTTTGGGCGGAGGCTTTATCGGTCGTTTTTACGCTGATTCCTTGTGTGGTAGAAGAGGTCGTGATTTCGTTACAGTGGTTTACGCTAGAAAAGAAGAAACCGCTATTCGGTTTGCAAAAGATTATGCTGTACCACACCATACCTCAAATATGGAGGAGGCTATCGCTCATCCTGAAACGGAATTCGTGGTGATTGCTTTGCCAAATTATTTGCACGAAGATGCCATTCATTTATGTGTCAAACACAAAAAAGCAGTGCTTTGTACCAAACCTTTGGGAAGAACCGCTGAAGAGGCTTTGCGCATGACTAAGGCTTGTGAAGAAGCAGGCGTTTTTGCAGGATATTTGGAAGACTTATGTTATACGCCTAAGTTTTTAAAATCGCTGAAAAGTGTTGAATCAGGGGCTATTGGCCGTATTTTATGGGCAAAGTCGAGAGAAACTCACCCGGGTCCACATTCCGACTGGTTTTGGGATATTCAAAAAGCGGGTGGTGGCGCTGTCTTGGATTTAGGTTGCCATTGCATTGAAATTGCCAGAAATTTTATCGGGAAAGATGTGAAACCTGTTGAAGTGATGTGCTGGGCAGATACTCAAGTGAAACCCATAGATGCAGAAGATCATGCCATTGGTTTGGTCAAATATGAAAATGGTGCCATTGGCCAATTTGAGGTTTCTTGGACCTTTCGTGGGGGGATGGATTTAAGAGATGAAGTGATGGGAACTGAGGGAACGATTTGGATCAATTCCTTTTTACGTACGGGTTTTGAAATGTTTACCAGCGGCGCTGGCGAAAATTACGTGGCCGAAAAGGCAGAAAGTGCATCCGGCTGGCAGTTCCCAGTAGGAGATGAAGCACACGAATTAGGCTATACGAATATGTTTACTGACATGTTTGATGCCTTTGAGAATGGACAAAATCCGAGAGAAACATTTTACGATGGTTATGTAGTAAACGCTATCATTGACGCTGCCTATAAATCGGCAAAAACCAAATTATGGGAACCTGTTCAATTGCCCGAATGGCGTGGAAAAACAGGATTAACAAAACCTTCAGTATACACGGAATTCGATGCGGATCACTGGTTCATCAAGGATGAAATTTTACCCAATGGCGATAAAAAAGTGATTTTGAAGCATAAATCAAGTGGGGAGATTATCGAAAGGGAGGAGTTTAGGTAGGAGAAGAGAGAAAACTGGGAAAGAGAAGAGAGAAAAGAGGAAAGAGAAAAGAGGAAAGAGAAAAGAAAAGATTTTTTATTGCTAAATATCGGAAGATTCGTGGCTTCGAGAGCCTCAGCCACCTATTCAACATTTTTCTCTCTTCTCTTTCCTCTTTTCTCTCTTCATCTATCTAACAATCATCAATTTCGCAAAATTCAACAAAAGCGTTTTGTCGCCAACACCTTTTTCAAAGGTGATGAAAGCCTTTCTTTCTGCACCATTGATTTCCAATTTATTGACAATCCCAAAGCCAAATTTTTGATGCTCGACCTTTTGTCCTGCTTCAATTTCCATCGCATCTGAAGCTTTGAAATCGCTACTTGATACGTGTTGGTAATTTGCATTGTTGGTGGGTTTTTGAATCAATTGTGCAGCAGATGGCGCTGGACTTGATTTCTGAGCAAAACCTGTTTTATTCACTGGGCGAAAGGCTTGTACTTCTTTTTTGCCTTGCAATTTGGCCATTTTTAAATAGGCAGGATCAATTTCGTCCAAAAAGCGACTCGGTTCGCAACTTTTTAATCTTCCAAATTGATACCTTGATTCAGCATAGGACATCATCAATTTCTTTTCCGCCCTGGTGATGGCCACATAAAACAAGCGACGTTCTTCTTCCAAATCGCTTTGGCTTTGTAACATCATTTGACTTGGAAATAAATCTTCCTCTAATCCAACCAAAAATACCTGTTTGAATTCTAGTCCTTTGGCCGAGTGAATGGTCATCAAAGTCACTTTATCCTTATCGGCTGGATCCTCTTCTGTGTCTGCATTCGTTAACAAAGAAACCGACTGTAAAAAAGTAGCCAGCGATTTATCTTCATTTTCTTCCGAATCCACAAATTGTTTGATCGCATTCAATAATTCTTGTAAGTTTTGATAGCGAGCCAATCCTTCCACGGTCTTGTCTTCATATAATTCCCGAAGAAGTCCTGAAGCTTTTGCCACGTGATTGGCTACATCATAAGCATCTTTTTTCTCTATTTCCACCATGATTTTGAACGATTTAATCAAATCGGCAAAGTTCTCAATGGCGGCCGTTCCTCGGGCTCCTTGGAATTGTTGAATATTAGAAACGACTTCCCAAATAGATACATTATTTTCAACGGCTGTTACGGCAATTTTAGCAATGGTCGTGTCGCCAATACCTCTTTTGGGCAAATTAATGATGCGCTTGAAAGCTTCTTCGTCGCTTTGGTTGACGACAAATCTCAAATAAGATAGAACATCTTTGATTTCTTTTCTTTGATAAAAAGACAATCCACCTACAATTCGATATTTGATGTTCAGCCTACGGAGGGATTCTTCAAACGATCTAGATTGGGCATTTGTTCTGTATAAAATCGCAAAATCTGACCAGTTTAAACCCTCTTTTTGTTTTGTTTCAAAAATGGTGGAAGCAATGATTCTTCCTTCTTCATTGTCGCTACCGGCGCGGATAATTTCTATTTCATCTCCTTTTTCATTGGAGGTGAACACATTTTTTTTCAATTGTTTTTTATTGCGTGCAATGACCGAATTGGCAACTGCCACAATACTCTGCGTAGAGCGATAGTTTTCTTCTAGTTTGATGGTCGTTAAATCGGCATAATCTCGCTCAAAATTTAAGATATTTTGAATATCTGCTCCACGAAAAGCATAAATACTTTGTGCATCATCTCCCACCACACAAATGTTCCGATTCACAGCTGCCAACTTCTTGGTAATTAAATATTGAGAAACGTTGGTATCTTGAAACTCGTCCACCATCACATGTTTAAATTTGTGTTGGTATTTGTTTAAAACATCTAAATGATCCCGAAAAAGAATATTTGTTTGATATAACAAATCATCAAAATCCATGGCATTTGCCTGAAAACAACGAGTTGTATACATCTTGTAAATTTCCGCCATTCTCGGAATTTTGGCATAACGATCTTCTTCGGTTAGCACGGCGCTATTGGAGTATTGCTCCGGACTAATTAATCGGTTTTTGGCATTGGAAATCCGATTTAACAGCAAATTAACCTTATAAATTTTGTCGTCAAGGTTCTGCTCTTTGATGATTGCGCGCAGTAAAGACTTGGAATCATCCGTATCATAAATGGAGAAATTAGAGGTGTATCCTAATTTTTCACCTTCAAAACGTAAGATTTTCGCAAAAACCGAGTGAAAAGTTCCCATCCAAATATTTCTCGCAGCTGTTCCAATCACAGATTCGATACGATGACGCATTTCCCCCGCAGCTTTGTTGGTAAAAGTGAGTAGTAATATTTGAAATGGATCAATACCATTGGCAATCAAATGGGCAGTTCGGTAGGTCAAAACCCTTGTTTTACCAGAGCCAGCACCCGCTATGATCATTAAGGGGCCATCGATGTGTTCAACTGCTTTTCTCTGAGGCTCATTTAGGCCAGCTAGGTAATCCATTTGTGTATTTTTAAGGGTAATTTAGTCGGGGTGTCAAAAGTACAAAAAGAAGAGGGAAGAGTGAAGAGGGAAAATGAAAAATTTAGTTATTGGTGATTAGTTATCAGTTATTAGATAGAGAAGAGAGAAAACGGGAAAAGAGAAAACCTCTTACCTCTTACCTATTACCTCATACCTCATACCTCATACCTCATACCTCATACCTCATACTTCATACTTCATACTTCATACTTCATACTTCATACTTCATACTTCATACTTCATACTTCTCTTTTTTTTATATAAACTAATTCGTAAATTACTGAATTGTTAATAACAATATTTTCTAAACCTATTTAAACGTTACTTACTTATGTTCAAATTAACATATAGCTTAATCTATGCTATAGTTTTATTTTGGGGAGCTTATCTTTTTCGTCAAAATAATCAACACCAGCAATCTACGATTTCTGTATTAGCAGATACACTTTCAAATGCCTCCGCATGGCCGAATGATGCCATCGAAGTGCGTAATTTTACCAGTGCAGATCTTACTCCAAGTCCTGCTTGTTTGGCAGTTGCAGCCACTGGAGAAGTATTTGTGGGAATTGACCAAATTGGTTCTTTGGGCAAAACCCCTCAAAAGGGCTACATTTTAAAGTTGGTTGATTCCAACAATGATGGAAAAGTGGATGTTCATACCAAATTTGCCATGGTGGACAACCCGAGAGGAATTATCTCTTTGGGAGATAAATTATATGTGCTTCATACCGTTTTTTCGAAAGAAACAGGGAAAGCCGATGGTATGGATCTGGTTGTTTTTGAAGATAAAAACAAGGATGGTGTTGCAGATGGACCTTCTTCGCCTTTGATCGAACATATAAGTTCCAAGAAATTTTTGCAGAGCAGAGGTACAGACCATTCAACCAATGGTATAAGAATGGGAATTGACGGTTGGATTTATATTGCTGCAGGCGATTTTGGTTTTCATAATGCGACAGATAGAACGGGTAAAAAAATTACGATGCTAGGTGGTGGTATCGTGCGTGTTCGTCCTGATGGCACTGAAATGGAGGTTTTTACACACGGAACCAGAAATATCTACGATGTAGCCATTGATCCCTACATGAATATTTTTACGCGCGATAATACCAATGATGGTGGTGGTTGGAACATTCGATTTAGCCATCATATTCAGTCGGGAGAATATGGATATCCTTTATTATTTAAGCATTTTACGGAAGAAATTTTACCTGCCTTAGTAGATGTGGGCGGTGGTTCAGGAACAGGTTCTCTGTTCATGGATGAACCTACTTGGCCAGCAAAATACAACCAAGTTCCAATGATGGCAGACTGGGGAAACAGTGTCTTATACATCCATCGAGTGAGTCCTGATGGAGCAAGTTATACACAAAAAGATGAACCATTCATTAAGCTAAAGCAAATCACCGATTTGGATGTTGATGGTTCGGGTCGTTTGTATTTAGCAGCTTGGGATGGTGCTGGATATTCAGGTAGTCCAAGTAAAGGTTTTGTGGTAAAAGCTGTCCCTAAAGGTTGGACTTATAAACCTTTTCCCGATGTAAAAACATTGAATAATAATCAATTGGCTGATTTATTGGCTTCCAATAGTGCAGTAGCTCGTTTAACTGCTCAGCAAGAATTATTGACAAGAAATAAGCAAGAGGTAAGCAACATTGCATGGAAATTGGCAAGTAATCTTCAAGCTCCACTTTATGCGCGTTCTGCTGGAATTTTTACTTTTGCTCAAGTCGCAGATGAAAAAGGAATTTTGAAATTATTGAATTTGGTCAAAGAAAAAGAAGTGAAAGAATTGGCTTTAAAAGCTTTGGCTGACCGTTTGACCAAAAATAAATTAGTGCCTATTCAACCTTTTATTTTGGCGCTAAATGACCCCTCTCCCCGTGTAAGGGTCGCTGCAACGATTGCTTTAGGTCGTTTGGGTAAAAAAGAAGCCATTGCTGCCTTATTGAAAGTGAAGGTTCCTGCCAGTTTTGTAGCACCTCCGAAAGACAAAGAAGGGCCGCATGCGACACCTAATTCTGCCATTATTCCAGCGCACGTAGCTGTTCGGGCTTTGGTTCGATTAAATGCGGTGAAAGAATGTGTTCAGGCCATTGGTGGACCCAATTCTACCATTGCTTTATGGGCTTTGCGTTATATGCACCAACCGGAAGCGGTAGCTGGGTTAATGAAAGCTTATGGTAAAACCACTAACAAATCGCTGAAAAAACAGATAATTGGGAATCTCGCTCGTATCTATAAAAAAGAAACGCCTTATGAGGGAGAATGGTGGTGGAGTACCAAACCCAATGGTCATGGTCCTTATTACAAAACGACCAATTGGGAGGAAAGCGAAGGCATTAAGAATTTCATCCTGAAAGAATTTGCCAAAGCTGGGGAAGAAGAAAAAGGCTTCTATGCTGATTTGAATGAAAAAAATCAAATGGAAATTGCAGAATTAGGAACTGTGGATAATGGAGTAGTCAAAGAAGAGCCTAAAGTAGATTTAGCCAATATACGTAATAAAAAAGGCCAAATTGGGAACTCTTCCATCGAAGATATTATGTTAGCCATGGCGCAAATGAAGGGTAATTCTACTGTGGGAAGATCATTATTTACCAAACAAGGTTGTGTGGTTTGCCATAGTTTAAAAAGTGGTGAAACTTTAAAGGGGCCATTCATGGGTCAAATTGGTGGAATTATGAGTAGAGAGCAAATTGCAGAATCTATTTTGAAACCGAACGCATCCATTTCACAAGGCTTTGCAACCGTTTTAATTACCACAAAAGACAAAAAAGAATACATGGGTTTTGTCACAGCGGAGTCGGCAGATCGAATTGTGATGCGTGATATTACGGGTCAAATCACAAGTATTCGCACGGCTGATATTCGTTCAAGAAAAGAAATGGAAACTTCCATGATGCCCGATGGCCTAACGAATGAATTATCTTACGAGGAATTTGCTTCATTAATCACATTTTTATCTGAACAGAAAAAATAAATTCCATGCGAATTTCTTTTGAAGAAATGGTGCAAACCATTCAAAAAGCCTTTGAATTGACGGGCTTAAGTCCCGAAAAAGCCCGCCAATGTGCTTATATTCATGCTGAATCGAGTCGAGATGGAGTTTATTCTCACGGCTTAAATCGAGTACCTCGATTCATCGATTATATCCAACAAGGCTGGATTCATTTAGACGCTGAACCTAGCTTGGAGATTAATTTGGGTGCCATTGAAGTATATAATGGGAATTTAGCACCGGGTGTTTTGAATGCTACTTTTTCCATGCAAAGGGCTACGGAAATAGCCAAACAATATGGCTTAGGATTAGTGGCTTTGAATAATACCAATCATTGGATGAGAGGGGGGAGTTATGGTTGGCAAGCCGCTGAAAAAGGCTTTATTGGTATTTGTTGGACGAATACGGAGTCTTGTATGCCATCTTGGGGAGCGATGAATAATAACATTGGCAATAACCCATTTGTGATTGCTATTCCAAGAAAAGAAGGTCATGTAGTTTTAGACATGGCTATGTCGCTGTATTCCTACGGAAAATTGGAAGTTACTCGGCAAAAAGGACAAAAATTACCTTTTCCAGGGGGCTTTGATGCCGAAGGAATATTGACAGATGATCCCGCTGCGATTGAATTAACAAGGCGGATTCTGCCTACGGGTTTTTGGAAAGGCTCAAGTTTAGCAATCGTTTTAGATTTATTGGCAGGAATACTTTCGAAAGGGAAAACGACTGCTGAAATTGACCAATTTGGAAAAGGAAACAGTGTGGGATTAAGTCAGGTTTTTTTGGCCATTGACCCTTTGAAAATCGTAGATCAGGATTTTATTGATCAGTCTTTGATGAAAACCATAGAACAATTGCGAACTTCCACTGCAGTCGATGAAAAGGGAGAAATTCTTTATCCAGGTGAGCGGTCTTTACGGACGCGTTTAGAAAACCTTCAAATGGGCATCCCTGTGGACGAGCAAGTGTGGCAAAATGTTCGAAAATTGGCTGGGGATGTATGACGTAAGATGTATGAAACAAGTAATGTCGACCCTTGTGGTCAACCATAAATAATTAAACAAAAATTAAATTATAACAATGATGAAATCTTTATTTACTTGCCTATTGGGCTTGATGTTAAGTTTTTCAGGACTTGCTCAAGATGCCTATCACATTATTCCGAAGCCTGAAAAATTGATTCCCGCCTCCGGAAAATTTGTTTTTCAAAAAAGCACTTCCATCAGTGTTTTGAGTTCAGATGCGGACATAAATTCTGTTGCTCAGATGTTAGCGGACCAATTAGCATCCACTTCTGGATTAAACATTCTTCCAAAAAAAGTAGCTTCTAGCTCTAAGGGAGTCATTTTTGTTCAAAATGCTAGTTTGGGAGAAGAAGCCTATCGTTTAAATGTGAGTGCCAAAAAAATTGAAATTCAATCGAAAACGGGTAAAGGAGCTTTTTATGCCTTGCAAACCTTGTTTCAATTAATGCCTCCTGCGATATTTTCAAAGGATAAATCAACGGTAGAAATGACTGCCTCTGCCTGCCAAATTGAGGATGCGCCCCGTTTTGGATACCGTGGAATGATGTTAGATGTGGGTCGTTATTATTTTCCAGTGAGTTTCATCAAACGCTTTTTAGATTTAATGGCGGTGTATAAATTGAACACTTTTCATTGGCACTTAACGGAGGATCAAGGTTGGAGAATTGAAATCAAAAAATATCCTTTGTTGACTCAAATTAGTTCCATACGTAAGGAAACAATGGTGGGACATTATCGAGATCAAAAATATGATAAAACGCCTTATGGTGGTTTTTATACGCAAGAGGAAATCAAAGAAGTGATTGCCTATGCATCCAAAAAATTCATTAATATCATACCAGAAATTGAAATGCCAGGCCATTCACAAGCGGTTTTGGCGGCATATCCTCAATTGGGCTGCAATCCAGATAAGATTTATCAAGTAGCTACCAAATGGGGTGTTTCAGAAGATGTCCTTTGTCCAAGAGAGGAAACATTTACTTTCATGGAAAATGTGTTAACGGAAGTAATGGACTTATTTCCAGGTCAATATATTCACATTGGAGGAGATGAGTGTCCCAAAAAACAATGGCAAGAAAGTCGCTTCTGCCAAGATTTAATCAAAAAATTAGGATTAAAAGATGAACATGAATTGCAAAGTTATTTCATCCGTCGCATCGATAAATTTGTTACATCAAAAGGTAAAAAATTGTTAGGATGGGATGAAATCTTAGAAGGAGGTTTATCGCCTAATGCGATGGTTATGTCGTGGAGAGGCACCAAAGGAGGGATTGAAGCAGCTAAACAAAGACATGATGTAGTGATGTCGCCCAATAGTTATTTTTATTTAGATTATTATCAAGCAGATCCTAAAACACAACCCTTGGCAATCGGTGGTTTATTGCCTTTATCGAAATGCTATTCATTTGAGCCTGATTTGCCAGAATTAACAGCTGAGGAGGCTAAGCATATTGTAGGTGTTCAGGCAAATATTTGGACTGAATATATCAGCAAACCTGATTATGCAGAATATATGACTTACCCAAGAGGCTTGGCATTAGCCGAGGTCAATTGGTCTAGTAAAGGCAACCGAAATTATGATGATTTCCTCAAACGCCTAAAAGCTCATCTTCCGGCGATGGATGCCTTGAAGATTAATTATTGCAAGGAGGGGTTTTAGGTAAAAGGTAAGAGGTAAAAGGTAAGAGGTAAAAGGTAATAGAGAAAAGAGAAAAGACAAAACTCTCTTGCCTTTTACCTCTTACCTTTTACCTCTTACCTTTTATCATTTGCTATTCCCTCAAAAATTATATATTATTGTGTAAAAATGATACAATAAGCACTATGAAAATTTTAACGTCTTTTCTGGCAATCGGTTTTGCCATCTCTACCATGTTTAATGCACAGGCTCAAGTAGCGAAAAACACTTATTCGATTGACGTACAAGTCAAAACGAAAAATGGAATTTTGGAGGGTGAGTTCGACACTCGTTCGAAAGTAGCAAGTTTTAAAGGGATTCCATTTGCCTTGCCTCCAGTCGGTGAATTGCGTTGGAAGGCACCTCAAGAACCTAAATCTTGGTCAGGAGTTTTACAAGCAAAACAATTTGGACCTAAAGCGGTACAAACACCTATTTTTGGAGATATGGGTTTTCGTAGCAATGGTATGAGTGAAGATTGTCTTTATTTAAATGTTTGGTCGCCTAATCCAAAAGAAGGTGCTAAACTACCTGTTTTGGTCTATTTTTATGGCGGAGGATTCATGGCTGGTGATGGTTCGGAACCTCGTTATGATGGAGAATCAATGGCTAAAAAGGGAATTGTTTCGGTTACGATCAATTATCGTTTGAATGTTTTTGGTTTCTTTTCTCACCCTGAATTAACACAGGAATCACCAAACAAAGCCTCTGGTAATTATGGATTAATGGATATGACAGCTGCCTTGAAATGGGTAAAAGCGAACATTGCGGCCTTTGGAGGCGATCCTAATCACGTGACTATTGCTGGGGAGTCGGCTGGTTCGATTGCTGTTAGTGCTCAAATGGCCACTCCATTATCTAAAGGATTATTTCATGCAGCCATCGGCGAGTCAGGTGGATGGTTTTCAGGCATTTTAGGTGGCAATACTTTAGCTTCTTCCGAGAAGGACGGAGTAGATTGGGCAACAAAAATTGGTATGAAATCCTTGAAAGAATTACGCGCATTATCAACTTATGAATTATACCAAAAAATGATTGAATCGAAGAAATTAGGTTTTTCGATGAACATCGATGGTTATTTTATGCCAAAGACCGCAAGAGAAATTTTCGAGGCAGGAGAGCAAGCGCAAGTGCCTTTATTGTTAGGGTGGAATTCTGAGGAATCTAATTATAAAGCAATTTCTAAAGGGCAGCCGATCACCAAAGAGTCTTATCCGAACATTATTAAGGAATTATACAAGGAGAAAGCGGATCAAGTTTTGCAATTATACCCAGGAAATACACAAGAAGAGGCAGAGCAATCGGCCACCGATTTAGCAGGAGACCGCTTCTTAGGCTATACTACATGGAAATGGTTTGATTTACACAGAAAACATAGTCAACAACCTATTTACAGATATTATTTTGCACGCCCGAGACCAGATATGTTGCAAAAAGACGTAGAAGCAGCCTTAGCAGGTGGTGTGGTAAAAAGAGATCCCAATGCTCCAAAAGCGCCTAAACCTAAAGGAGCTGTTCACTCGGCTGAAATCGAATATGCTTTGGGTAACTTATCTTCGAATTTAGTGTATGATTGGTCGGCAGATGATTACAAAGTGTCGAAAGAAATGCAAGAGTATTTTGCCAATTTCATCAAGAAATATGATCCCAATGGAGCTAATTTAATTCCTTGGGCTCCAGCTAAAAACGAAGCGCAACCTGATGTGATGATTTTAGATGTCAATTCGAAATTAATTAAATCTCAAACAGAAGCGAGATACGAATTCTTGGATAAAAACTAATCAAAAAAGGGAGCGGAAGCTCCCTTAAAATTGTATTCGAATGAAAAAAGTATTTAAAATTTTCGCTTGGACCGTTTTAGTTCTAGTCTTAGCTCTTTTCGCTTTGATGGCGACTTTTCTGTATAAAGTTAAAAATGGTTTTCCTGTCTCTTATGAAACAGACAAACCTGCTTTGGCAATTCCAGCGGACAAATCAGCGATCTTATTGTTTTCGAAAACAACCGGTTTTAGACATGCCGAATCCATTCAAGCATCTATTCCTGCCTTGAAAAATTTGGAAGAAAAAAACAATTGGTTCATTTATGGAACAGAAGATGGAGGTGTTTTTAATTCGGAGCAATTGAAGAAATTCAAATTGGTTGTGTTCAATAATTCTACAGGCCGAGTGTTGAATGAAGAGCAACAAAAGGCTTTGGAAGATTATGTGAATCAAGGCGGTGCTATTATGGGAATACATGGTGCCGGAGATGACTCACACCATGCTTGGAATTGGTACACGCATGAATTTTTAGGTGCAGAATTTTCGCACCATCCATTGGATCCTCAATTTCAAAAAGCGGAAGTGAAAATGGAGGCGGGAGTTGATTCTTTATTTGAAAAAAACTTATCTAAATCTTGGGTCAATACCGATGAATGGTATGTGTTTTTTGCTCAACCCAAAGGGGCAAAAGTCTTGTATACAATCAATGGAGATAAAATTATTCCGAATGGAAATATTCTTTGGACGAAGGATAAAAACTTCGGTATGGGAAAATCTCATCCAGTGGCATGGTATCGTCAAATGGGAAAAGGGAAAGGTTTTTATACCTCTATGGGGCATTCCAAAGATGTTTGGAATAATCCAGATTATGTAAAATTGATTGAAAATGGTATTAATTGGTGTATAAAATAATTAGAGATGAATTTACCAATCAGACACGCGGGTATTTTGAAGTTTAAATCGACAGTTTCTGAGCAAAAGAAAATGGATTTTCTTTTGGCATTGAAAAGCTTGGAATCCATTCCTGGAGTGCAAAATTTGGAAATATCCAAAGAAATAAGTCCGAAAAATCATTTCGAATATTTCTTTTCGATGGTCTTTGATTCCCAGGAAATTTATGATACCTATTCGAATCATCCAGAACATGATGCCTTTGTTCAACATTGGTGGATTCCTAATGTAGAAGATTTTATGGAAATTGACACAGTTACATTGAATATGTAATCGATAAATGGACTAATCTTGGAGATAACGGGAACTGTTTCTTACCTAAATCTTGAATAGTTTTGTGCTTACAATTTTAAATGCATGAATCGTAAATCTTTTTTGAAAAATGGATTAACCGCTATTAGTGCGGGGATTATCTTACCCATAAGTACTGCTTGTTCTAAATCAGAGGAATCTATTACACCTAGTGATAATTCTTCGTCCAATTCGGGTTCAACTGGTGGAACCACTACCAATGGTACCTGTACGGTTGCCCCCTCTGAAACGGCTGGTCCATTTCCGACCAAATCACCTTCTTCCTTGCTAATGAACAATATTACTAGCGATAGAAAGGGTATTCCTTTTACGATTAACATTACAATAAACAATAAAAATAGCAACTGTGCGGCATTGGCAAATGCGATTGTCGATATTTGGCATTGCGATGCAGATGGCTATTATTCCGAATATGGTGGCTCGGGAATGCAACAAGTTAATTTAACATCTGTGCATTTCTTAAGAGGTAGACAAGTAACTAATGCAAGTGGCCTTGTGACATTTACTAGTATTTTTCCAGGCTGGTATCCAGGAAGAGCTCCGCACATTCACGTTCAAATTTATGACGCGAATGGTAAATCCTTGCTGACAACCCAAATTGCCTTTCCAACGGATGTTTGTGATAAAGTTTATTCCACAGCGACAAGTGTCTATACCAAAGGTACTCAAGACACTGCTAATACTCGAGATAATGTTTTTTCCGATTCTTTAGCGAGTGAATTAGCCACCATTTCAGGCGATTTGACGAAAGGTTTTACCTTGACTCATTTGATTACAGTTTCAGCTTAGCATATTTGGGATAATCGTCAGCCTTAGTAAAGGATAATATGTGATGGATTTATAATCAAATCAATCAACGGATAAAAATATAAGTTTCCTGTTAGTGGATCTGAATTTCTTTTTTTAAGGGGTAATGCGTCCCCTTACCCCCTGCAATTTACGTGTTTTATTGTTCAGTTAATTGATAATTTGATTAGGTTAAAAGGATCATGTTCAATAGTTGTGGGGCTGCGAAATAATTTAAGACTTTTATGATATTATTAGTATCAATTTTCATTCTATCATATCATTTTTAAAACATTAATGCCTTAATGTTTAAAAAAATCCTATCTCAATTTTAATTGCTTAAAATATTTATCCCACATTTTTCGAACATGATCCAGTGAAAATGCCGCAAATCGCCCTTGCGCATTGTCAAAGCTCCGCCTACCGCTACGTTCAAATCTTTCGTTGGGATTAACCAAAAGTTCACTGATGAGTTTGAAAAAGAAGAAATAGCCTTGTCTGAGCACGGTTGCTGAGCCTGTCGATGCACGGTTGCTGAGCCTGTCGAAGCACTGATGCCAAAAGCAGTAATTAGAGAAGTGAAAAACAGATATTTTGACTCTTAATTCGCATTTGTATATAAAGTTTCTTTCGCAAAGCGAATATATTGAATCCAATCATAATCATTTATATCATGTTTGCCTTCACGAATATGGTATCGAATATGATTACCAATGGGTGTATTTAGTGGCGGGAATGCCAATTTTTTCAATCCTTCTTTATGATACAATTGATAAACTTCCTCTGTATTTTGGGCTCCCAAAAACTCTCCTAATGGATCCGACCATTGGTCACCAACAGCACTGGAAACGTACAAGGGGCGTGGAGCTAGTAAGCTCATCAAAACATGCGAATCAAACGGTAATTCATTTTCCTTGTAAGCATAATTTTTATAATCCTTGTAAAACCAGTGGGGAAAACTATTCGTGATTCGCCAAAGATTTTCTCCGTAATTTCTTCTTGAGATAGCCGCACCTCCCTCTCCAGATTCATTCGAAATGATAGCAGCAAAGCGTTGGTCGGTTGCCCCTGCCCATAATGCGGCTTTTCCTAATCGAGAATGGCCATGTAAAATTACTTTCTTGGCATCTACCATTTTTTGAGTTTCTAGGAAGTCCAAAACGCGACTTAATCCCCAAGCCCAAGCACCATTGGCGCTCCATTCTTCGGCATTCAGGCCTAATTCTTTGGCCAATAATGTTCTCACACCATTTTTATAGCCTTCTTCAAAATCTTCTTCAAAATCTGCACAAGAAACAGTAATACTCCCCAGTCCTGCATCAATCACTTTTTCAAATTGCCAACGACCTTCCCAATTTCCCCTGGATCCTTCTTCTCCTACGTGGTTTTTATAGCCATTCGTGCCATTGCAAACGACATATCGGCTAGAAATAGGAATATTTTTGTCAAATGAAGTTGTTTGATTACCACAGAAATTAAGTCCAAGAAAAACGGCTGATTTTTTGTCCGTATTCGGCAACACTCCCAACACTGATACTTTGTATTTCCCTGCAAACGTAAGTTCCCAAATATATTGAATAGCCTTGCCGTTCATGATTTCCGTTTTAGAAATCAATTGGCTCGTTTGTTTAATTTTATTCTGAGACATTTTACCAAACATGACTCTTTGGTAGGCTCCAAGCCAATATTTTCTTTGCTTCTCCCAGTCTTTTGAGTTCCTTACCAAAGATCCATCTGGACGTAATAATGGATTGGGTAACGTAAAATTGCCAACTTTGTTTTCGTCGTAATTCGCGACAAAAGGCTCTTGAGCTAATGCGAATGTGCTTACTAAGAGTAGGGTGAACAAAAGGAGCTTTTTCATATGGATTATGTCTTACATCAAATTTTCTCTAAATCAGCAATAATTAACTTGGACATCTGAAGAAAAGCATAGGTTGCTTTCGGTGCAGTTTCAGGATTCATCATTAGTTTACCTAACATAGAAGGGATAATTTGCCAAGAAACGCCAAATTGATCTTTCAACCAACCACATCGTCCAGGGCTGCCTCCTTCTACAAGTCGCTCCCAATACATATCGATTTCTTCTTGTGTGTCAACAATTAAGCGAAAAGAAACCCCTTCGTTAAAATTGAATCCATGGTTCATAGAGCTATCCATCGCACCAAAGGGTTTTCCATTGAGTAAAAATTGAGAATATTTGATATTTCCTTCGATATCAGGCTCGCCTTTTTCATATTGACTGATGAACAAGGTTTCTGATTTTGGGAAAATGGACGTGTAAAATTCAATTGCTTGGGCTGCTTTTCCGTTGTTATTACCATTGAACATTAATGCTGGCATGATGATTGAACTGCTTTCATGTGCCAAAATTAATTGCCAATTGACTCCGTATTTGTCAGAACACCAACCATATTTTGGACTCCATGGATAGGTATTTAATGGCATTAATATTTGGCCATCTTGACTCAGTTTTTCCCAAATTTGTTGCATCTCCTCTTCCGAATCTAAATTCACAAAAAATGAAATGGAAGGGTTGATGCTAAAACCTGGCCCTCCATTTAGATGCATAAATTTGCGGTCATAAAGTTGGTAATTGACCGCCATTTGGTTTTCAGATTGTGCTTTGAATCCAGAGAAGACGCTTTGGTAAAAATCTGCTGCCTGCTTTGAATCTTTATCAAACCAAAGGCAAAAACCTATTTCATGTAACATTGAATTATTTTTTTCGAATTTACAGCATTTTTTTTAAGATTCATTGTAAAGAGTTGAATCCAAAATAAAACAAATTAATTATTATATTTACTTTTTAAACACTTGAAATTGTTTCTGAAAAATTCCATTTTATTTTTTGTATTTTCTTTGATAAGTCGACCTTTTTTTGGTCAAACCGTAGAACAAATTCTGAAAGCGGAGCAAGACTTAAAGAAGCCCATGCCAGAAATTGTAAGACTAAAATATCTTTATAATTTGGCAGATTTATACAATGTTGTTGATTCAGCTAAAGCATCTAAATATCTGATGGAAGGTTTTCTATTATCTAAAAAAAATGCTCATTTTTCAGGTATGGGATATTATTATGATATTGTTTCTGTCGAACAACTCATGTATAGGAATTATTCTTTAGCTCAGTCTGAAAGCTTAAAATCTGCTTATTATTATTTAAAAGGGAAAGACACTAGCGGCTGCCTCAATGCAAAATATACCTATTTAAGGGCAAAATTTGAATCAGGCCAAAAAAATAATTTTGATACTTATGCTAAACAAGCCCTCAAATTAGCCGGGAATAAGTTCTCTGTAGAAAAGGGGAAAATTTATACCATTTTTGCTACTTTTTATAGAAATTCCAACTACAACCTATCGAAAATCTATTTTAAAAGTGCATTGAAAAACTTCTATCTTTCAAAAGACTTTAAATGGATGGTGAATCCATCATTGAATTTATCAAGAATATATCATGTGATTGGTAAAAAGGATTCTGCCATTTATTTTTCCAAACAAGCAGTCAAATATGCCAAATATTCAAATTCAATTTTTGGAATCGATTATTTGATTGCTGAAACGAGATTGTCGACTTTAATGGAAAATAAAAGTCCCAAAGATGCTATTCAAGGAATTGAAAATTTGACACGATATTCCATCATGTTTAATTCAAAATTGATTCGGGATCAAGGAAAAAACACACAAGTGCTTCTTTTAAAAATTAGAGAATCACAACAAAAATTTAATAATACTTTATTAGTGATTGGTTTAGGCTTAATATTTATTTTGAGTGTTTTTTTCTTGATTATTTATTTTCAGTCGAAAAAACGCCAAGAAGAACTTACATATATAAATCAGGAATTAGAGTTTAGTTCCTATCAAAATCAAATTCTATTAAAAGAAACTAATCATCGTGTTAAGAATAATTTTCAGATGATTTTGAGTCTTTTGAATTTACATGCCAACTCACCTGAAAGTAACAATAAAAATTTTATGCAATTGAGTATTGCTAGAATTACAGCCATGGCCAAGGTTCACGAGATTTTGTATCGTAAAGAAGTAGGTCAAATTGAAGTTTTACCTTATTTTCATGAAATCTTGAAGTTGACGTTGGATTCTTGTTTTGATAAAAGCTATTCTTTGAAGATAAATGTTGAACCCAAGGATCAGCAATTCAATATTCATACCATCCTACCTTTAGGCCTCATGGTGAATGAAATGGTTATTAATGCGATAAAACATGCATTTAAAGATCTGGACAAAGGATTGATTGAAATTAGTTTGACAAAATTGAATAATGAATATCAATTAACTTTTCAGGATAATGGCATAGGTATTGATGTTGAGACAATCGATGAACTTTCTTCAGGAGTGAAAATGATTAAATCGCTAGCACTTCAATTGAAAGGTAATGCTGAAATATTTTGTGATAATGGTACAAAGTATATCATTCATTTTTCTCAAATTGGAAAATAAAAACCATGTTTCGTAAAAAAATATTAGTCGTAGAGGACGAACCACTAATTGCCTTGAATATTCAAAGTGAATTGACAAAAGAAGGATATGAAGTCATCATCGATTGTTTTACGGTTGATCAGGCTTTACGACTTATTGAAAAAGAGCAGCCTAATTTGGTGTTGATTGATATTAATTTAAATGATGACAAAACGGGAATCGATTTAGGTGAGATACTTTTGGCAGAAAATAAAATCCCATTCTTATATCTAACCTCTTATTCGGATAAAATGACGCTTGAAAAAGTGAGAGAAACAAGGCCTTATGGGTATTTGGTTAAGCCGTTCAATACCGAAAATCTAATCACAACCATATTCATCATTTTAAGCAATTTTGAGCATCGAAAAGTAGATGTCGACCGTTCTATGGAACCCGTTGTTAATGAAATGCCTTATCATATTAAATCGGTATTGAATCAAATCAATAAATCAGTTACAGAGAAAATTAATATAAGCGATTTAGCGAAATTGACCCCTTGGGAATCAGAGCATTTTAGCCGAATATTTAAAGAATTTTTGGGACTAAGTCCTTACCAATATATTTTAAAACGTCGCGTTGAAATGTCTAAATCGATGTTATCCGAAACAGATGAATCCATCATCGCTATTTCTAATCAGGTCGGATTTAGTACCTACAGTAATTTTTACAAAGCTTTTAAGAAAATTACCAATATTACTCCAGAGCAATACAGAAGTGTTCAGAAAGCAAAGAAGTGGTGATTAGGTAAAAGGTAAGAGGTAAAAGGTAATAGGTAAGAATTTGTGCTCTTTGTGATAAAAATATAGATAAATAAAAAATGCCAGCTACATTGTAACAGGCATTTATTGTACTACATGTTCTAAATTAAATATTTTTGAGGAGCTAGGCTCTTAATCGTTCTATTTCAGACTTCAAAATTAAGATGGTTTGATAACTATTTGATTGTGAAAAAAGTGATGACATTTCAAAAAATGATATTATTTCAAAAAATGATAACATTCTTTATGAATATATTTACCTTATCTAGCTCAAACAATATATTACAAGGTATTTTCGCATAAATATTTCGAAACCACCACTCGATATTTATGCCAAGGTTATTACTTTTTACTCTTTTATCTTTTAGCGGCTTAGGTCAAAATATTATCCGTGGACCTTATTTGCAGTTGGCTGGTCCTACTCAAATGACTTTGCGTTTTAGAACTGATATCCCCTCTATGATGCACGTACGTGTTAGTGCGGGCATTTACTTCAATCGAATTTATTCCAATGATTTATCAATAATTGACCATACTTTTTTATTGGATTCGTTGAAGCCCAATATGAAGTATTATTATCAGATTGGAACCTCAAAGAATTTTTCGACCCAAGATTCCACGCAATTTTTTACCACTGCTCCCGTCATTGGAACAAATGAAAAGATGAAGTTTGGAGTTATAGGAGATATGTATCCCGGCTCAACTCAGTTGAAAGTCTTTGAAGCATTAAAAAAGCACAAAGGAAATAGCGATTACCAATTTATGTTGACATTGGGTGATAATGTCTATTCAGGTGCAACAGATGCAGATTATCAGCAGAATTTTTTTAATGTGTATTCTGTTGGCAATTTTTTAAAGCAAGTGCCAATTTATACTGCCTTGGGGAATCACGATTATGATTATACCAGTCGTGTACAGGATGATAAGACAATCGCCTATTTTACCAATTTTGATTTACCTTCAAAGGGTCAATTTGGAGGAATTCCATCCCATTCAGAGGCGTTTTATTCTTATGATTATGCCAACATTCATTTTATCAGTTTAGATACAGAAGGGATTGGAAAAGATGGTAAACGTTTAACCGATGATAATTCTGATCAAGTAAATTGGCTATTAAGAGATTTGGCATCGACCAAAATGCCTTGGAAAATTGTTTATTTTCATCATCCGCCTTTTACAAAAGGAACGTATGATTCAGATGTTGTTTCGTTGCTTACCTTAGTTCGACAAAAATTAGTGCCCATTTTTGAAAAATACAAAGTGGATTTGGTGTTGAACGGCCACAGTCATGTATACGAGCGCTCAAAACCTTTGACTAATTTTACAGGTATTTCCAATGGTTTTGATGCTAAAATAAATTGGACACAGGCTAGCTCTGGTAAATATGATAATAGCCTTCAATCTTGTCCATACATGTTTTCATCTGCCGATACAGCCAAGAATGGAGTAGTGTATGTAGTGAATGGTGTTGGCGGTGCCACGGGAAGAAAAAGAACTGATGCACCACACAAAGTGATGCAATATTCTGTCGATCAAATTGGTGGATTTATGTATTTTGAAATAGAAGACAACCGATTGGATGCCAAATTTATTACGGAAAATGGCGACAATTTAGATCGATTTACGATTTTTAAAGATGTGCCCAATCAAGTGTCAGTGACGAAATCTATTAATTACTTAGATAAAGTGATTTTGACAGCGCCCTGGAAAGGAGATTACCTTTGGACAAATGGTGAAAAAAATAAAAACATCGAAGTGTCACCCAAACAAAATACGTCATTTAGCGTCGTTGATGCCAATAAATGCTTGTCGTATACCTATCAAATTAATGTTATTTTCCCCGATACGGATTCAGATGGTGTTACGGACAATATTGATCAATGTTTAAACACACCCAAGGGCCAAAAGGTGGATGCCAATGGCTGTGCAGATTCACAAAAAGATACAGATGGAGACGGCATCATGGATGATAAGGACGATTGCCCCAACATTGTCAACCCCAAAGCACCTGTCATTTCTACTAGCAATGGATTCGATTTGACTACTTTGGGAGGTGCTAATTATCAATGGTTTTACAATGGTCAAGCAATTTCATCTGCCACTCAAAGCAATTTTAAGGCGCTTAATTCAGGACAATATACGGTTCAACTAAAGTCGCAACAAGGATGTATTAGTCCAATATCTGCAGCTGTTTCTGTTATCATTACCGCCACCAAAGAAGAAAAAGTATTTTTAATTTATCCAAATCCATTTGAATCAAATTTAACCATTTCGTTACCTGAAAATATGGACAAAAAAGCGAATCTTTCGCTGTATAATTTGCTTGGCGTAGAGGTTTATTCAAAGGATTCAATCCCCAATCAGTACAATGTAAATTTGGAGCATTTACCTGCAGGAATATATATCTTAAAAATCCAATTTTTGGGTAATCCAGATTTTTGGGTACAAAAAATGCTAAAATCCAAATAGGAAATTCACACTGGTTCTAATCAATTTTGCCTTTCGTCGATTTTTTTCGAATGTTTATAGTTATTGTAATAAATTTGAAGAAATCCGCATATCTTGAAAAAATATCATCTCATCTTCATTTTACTGTTTTTTGCTCAATGGTGTTTAGGCCAAAATAGTAAAATTACCCTATCAGGAACTGTCGTTTCTAAAGTGAATTCTCCTATTGAGTTTGCTACTGTGATTTTAAAAAAATCCGTTGATTCGTCTTTTGTTTCTGGAACAATTACTTCTTCCAATGGTCTGTTTAAACTTACGGACATTTCAAGCGGAAACTATATCATATACATCAGTTCCATTGGTTATGAATCTGTTCGCCGTCCTGTTTATATTGGATCTATTTCTGCTTTTATCGATTTAGCTAAAATTGAATTAAACGATTCACAAACTGAATTGACGGAAGTCATTGTAGCCGACCGTAAAGACGAAGTGGGTCAACAAATGGATCGGAAAACCTATAAGTTAGAAAATTCAGTTGCACAAGCGGGCTCTTCTGTGTTGCAAGTGATGCAAACTCTACCTGGGATCACCATCCAAGAAGGGAAATTGAATTTAAGGGGAAGTTCACAAGTAACAGTTTTAGTTGATGGGAAGCAAACGGCACTGACAGGCTTTGGGGCACAAACAAGTCTAGACAATATTCCAGCTTCTGCGATCGATAAAATTGAAATTATCAATAATCCATCTGCCAAATTTGACGCGAATGGAAATGCAGGGATTATCAATATTATTTTCAAAAAGAATAATCAAGAAGGTATTAATGGGAAGCTTACTTTATTAGGGGGGCTTGGTGCTTTATGGGTTAAAAAGGAGAATTTGCCAGGAATTAGAGAGCAGTTTACTCAAACACCCAAATTCAACCCCTCCATTTCTTTCAATTATAGAAAAAGAAAGACTAATTTCTTTTTTCAAGGAGATTTTAATTTCACCCCCACTTTGAACAAAAATGAATTTGTGACTAGAAGTTATTCGGATGGGACAGTCATTCAACAACAGACCAAAAGGAATCGTCGAACAACGATTGGAACCATCATGACAGGCTTAGATTGGCAAATCAATGATCAAAATTTGTTTAATCATTCCATTTTATTCAGTAGCGAAAAGATTTTGGATGATGGTGATGAGCCATTTTACAATCAGGATTTTACGCAAAGAAAACGTCTTTGGCAATTTTTGGAGGATGAAGTTAAGACGACAGTCACTGCGATTAATTCATATCAATATAAATTCCTTCAGCCTGGTCATGTCTTGAATGTAGGAGCAAATTACACTTGGCACCAAGAGGATGAGAAATATTTTTTTACGAATATTTACCCGAGTTACACGGGCTATGACAGCTTTAAGTTGATGTCTGATGAAAATGTGTTGGATTTTAGCTTAGATTATGTTCGACCTTTGAGATGGGGTAAAATTGAATCTGGATTGAAATTTAGGTATCGATTTATACCGACAAGTATGTTGTTTATTCCAGGATTAAATTCCCCGCTTGATGTGACCGCTGGAGGTTGGGCAGATTATAAAGAAAGCATTCCTGCGATATATTCAAATTATGTATTTGAGAATGAGCATCTTGAATTTGAGGCAGGACTACGGATGGAATATGTAAAGGTTAATTATGATGTTGATCCTAAACATAACACTTATTCATCTAACGGTTATGTGTATACGCAACCCTTTCCTAGTTTTCGATTTGCCTATAAGTTGACTGAAAATAATAGACTTAGTTTCTTTTTTAATCGTCGAGTAGATCGTCCTGCAGAATTAGATATACGAGTTTTTCCGAAGTATGATGATGCTGAGATTGTAAAAGTAGGTAATCCGGCTTTGAAGCCCCAATTTACCAACTCATTTGAGTTGGGATTTAAAACAAATTTTAAACAAGGATATCTATTTTCATCTCTATATTATAAAGCAGCCGATGCGACAATCAATAGAATTGCTGTCACTTTGCCTGAGAGTACTTTAATCTATAATATCATGCAAAATGCAGGGAAAAGTGCTTTGATTGGAACAGAATGGGTATTTGCTCAAACAGTGAATGCAATTTTTAGATATAATTTTAATTTTAATTTATACCAAAATACCATAGATGCCTTTTCGGTGATAAATCAATATCCCAAGCCAACATTTTATCAATCGGAGGTACAGCAAATGATTTCATGGAATTTGAAGGCAAATGCATTTTTAAAATTGAATAATGGCTTAGAAGCACAAATATCTTCGGTCTATTTAGCGCCAGACATCATTCCACAAGGCAAGATTGGGCAAAGGTTTTCTGTGGATTTTGGGATGAAAAAAGTCCTCAAAAAGTCCAATGCTGAAATTTTTCTAAATTTGAGTGATGTATTAAATACCTTGAATATCTATAAAGAAATTCAAGGTAGTAATTTCAAAATGACTTCTAAAGATTTCTATGAAACGCAAGTTATGAGGCTTGGTTATTCTAAAAAGTTTTAAATTCTCAATAATGATGAAAAAGTTCTCTCATTGAAATTTCTAATCCAGAGGAGATCGCCAACAAAGTAGTAAATGTAGGATTTACTTTGCCTTTTTCGATGCGATAAATTTGACTAATTTCCACATTAGCATCACATGCTAATTGTTCCAAAGTCATTTTTTTTGATTTTCTAACGGTTCTTAAGTGGTAGCCTAATTGAATTAACAAGTCTTCTTTTTTAGAATTATTCATTTGATGGTATTAAATTTTTTCAATTCCACCGAATGTTGCATTTTCTTAAAAAAAATCTTTAGGCATATATGCTCAAATCATTTTTTTTATTATATTTATGCCACAATTTTATTTAATTCAAAAGTAAAATTTCCTTTACTGCTCAAAAGCAATTAAATTGCTTTTATGAATCCTCCTTTTATCCGGTGTTTTTTGGATAATGTTTCATCATTTGATTTAGAATATTAAGATTTTTTTAGAACATATAATTCAATAAAGCCCTTGAATATTATTCTTGGGCTTTTTCGTTCTTTTTAAAGATAAAAAAAATAGTGAGACGAAGATCTCACTATTTGATATGAATAAAAAACTATTTTCAATATTTGATTTTAGTCTTCTTTTGTTGCCACTTTTTTTGTTGCCAAAGGTTTATTGGTTAATAGCAAATCTAATTTCTTTTGAACAGCATCTCTTCTAGCTATTTTTTCGTTTTTTTTTGCTAGTTTTTCGGTTGCTTTTTTTTCCTTTTTAAGATCTTTTTCCTTTTGCTCTTTCTCCTTTTCCGCTTGATCCTTTAATAAATGGTGGTATTTTTTTGCGATTTGTCCAAGAGCTTTTTCGCTAACCTCCATTATTTTTTTTGCGTTTTTTTCAGATAATCCTTTCAATTTAGGAAGGACAACTGTAGACAAAATTTCTACCATTACTTTGTTTTTCTCACTCATGGTTCATTAGAATTTATTGGAACTTTAAAGCTATAAAAAGAAATGATTATTAAAAATTAAAGTGTGTTAAGTTTTTCGGTGGAATGAAAAATTTAACATTGGGATTAACTTCTTCATCTTATCGTATTCTGCTTTTTTCTCTGCTCTTTTCTTTTAACATTAAGTCATTAAGTGTCATTAAGTTTTTCTTGATTCTCTTAATCTCTTAATTTCTTAATGGTTAATCATTTTTTAAACATTAAGTCATTAAGAATCATTAAGGTTTTTCTTATTTTTCTTAATCTCTTAATTTCTTAATGGTTAATCATTTTTTAAACATTAAGTCATTAAGAATCACTAGGTTTTTCTTATTTCTCTTAATTCCTTAATTTCTTAATGGTTATTTTTTTAAACGTTAAGTCATTAAGAATCATTACGTTTTTCTTATTTCTCTTAATCCCTTAATTTCTTAATGGTTAATCATTTTTTAAACATTAAGTCATTAAGGTTTACTTATTTTTCTTAATCTCTTAATTTCTTAATGGTTAATCATTTTTTAAACATTATTTTTTCTATCTAATCGGGTAATTGATTATAAAATTCATTGACAAATGGTTTTAAAGACCTAGTTATGTTTTTGGTAAAAAAATTAATTAAGAGACCTTGAGGTTTTTCGAGTAGTTTCATATATGTTAGCAATTGTGCTTCATATACAGGATGCAATGTCTCTACGGTTTTTAGTTCTATAATGATTAGGTCGTTTACTAAAAGATCTAATCGTAAATCAGATTCTAGATTTAAGCCGAAATAATTAATGGGAACTGTAACTTGTTGTTTTACATGCAATCCATTCATTTCTAATTCGTGTCTCAGACATTTTTCATAAACACTTTCTAATAGGCCTGGGCCAATTTCTTTATGTACTTTTATAGCACAACCAACAATCTCATAGGAAAGTTGGGTAAGCGCTTTTTTTGTAATCATGATTTTTAGTGTTAAAATTTATTAATGGTTGAATCTTCGACATTCGTTTTCAACAAACGTTATAATTGGAGTAAATAATACCTAAGAACCTGATAATCGCAAGGAAAGTCCAAGCTAGTAAACTAGCTTATAAGTAATAATATAAGCTTCATGCTTTGCTTTATTAAATATTCTTTTTTTGATTTGTATTACTTTTGTGATCTTAACTATTAAAAACATGACCACTAAAAACCTTTGTTTCCTAGTAATTTCCCTTTTTGTATTTTCTTGTTCCAAAAAAGAGGATGTCGTTCCCCAAGAGAGCCCTGAATTAATAGAAATGCGTAAGCAAAAAGCTATTTGGGAGGCTAGAAAAATCAAATCCTACACGGTAGATCACATTAAACTTTGTTATTGTCCGGGAACGGGTAGATATAATTTTGTCGTGAAGGATAATGTTTTACAATCTGCTTACAATATCGATACTCAACAGTATGCAGAACCCGCTACTTTGAAAGATTTTAAGACCATTGATCAATTGTATGTTTTTATGGAAACAACCTTAAAGGCAAAACCTTTTTTTACCTATATCGAATATGATAAGGAAGGAGTTCCAACCAGAGTATCATTTGATATCAATGAACTTGTTCATGATGAAGAAATTGAATATTTCAATGGAGGCTTAAAAGAGACCAAGTAGAATAGTAGAGAGAAAAGAGAAGAGAGAAGAGAGAAAAACTTTGTGTCCTCCGTGTTCAAAATAGGTAATAGGTAATAGGTAAAAGTCTCTCCTCTTTTCTCTCTTCTCTTTCCTTCAAGTATTACCAAATTGTTAATCAATTACCTAAAATCTTTACAATTCCATAATCCAAAGGCAATGATGGCTTAACAAGTGCCTTGTCGGAGTATAATAATTTTGTGACATCAAAATCACCAGTATTATACCCCATGAAATTAATTGCCATTTACACCAATTTAGTACTTACCACGCTTCTATGTTCATTTGCCACTTTGGCGCAAGACGCTGGAATTCTGCGTGGAACCATCAAGGATGTAAAGTCAAAAGAAGATATCATCGGCGCAACCATTTTAGTGCAAGGCATTAATAAAGGAGCCGCCACAGATATCAATGGCTTTTTCTCTTTTAGTAAATTACCCGTTGGAACCTACTCTTTAAAAATTTCTTTTGTTGGTTATCAAACCAAAATTTACGAAAACGTAAAGGTTACAGCCAATCAAGTAACCGAGTTAAATTTAACTTTAGCAGAGGAGTCAACAAATTTAGCCGAAGTGAAAGTCGTTGCTCAACGCTTGACAAACACGGAAGTTTCTGTTATTTCTGAAATTAAGGCTGCTCAATTAGTTGTCAGCGGAATTTCTGCCGCTCAAATTACCAAGACGCTAGACCGTACTGCTGCAGAAGTAGTAAAACGTGTTCCAGGTGTAACCATTTTTGGTGATCGTTTCATCAATATCAGAGGATTAAATGAGCGTTACAATTCGGTTCAATTAAACAATACTTTTGCGCCATCGATGGAAACAGATGTGCGTTCGTTTTCTTTCGATATCATTCCAGCGGGTCAAATAGATCGTATTTTGGTATTTAAAAGTCCATCTGCTGAATTGCCCGGTGAATTTGCCGGTGGAACTGTGAAGATTTTTACCAAAAGTATTCCTGAGCAAAATTTCTTGACCTTCGATTATTCGAATTCTTTTAGAGAAGGTACTACGAGCAAAGATTTCTATACTCCTCAGCATGGAACAAATTATTGGACAGGATTTAATAATGGCTATTTTGATCTGCCAAAAGGTTTTCCTGCTAATAAATCTGAATTATTGAGTTCAGGTGCTGCTCGTTTAACACAGGTTGGACAATCACTAAAAAATAACTGGGTTCCTTTAAAAGAAAGTGCCATGCCAGATATGCGTTTGTCTATGTCTGGAGGCTTAAAATTGAATTGGGGCGATGTGAAGATTGGCAATATTAGTTCAATGAATTATTCGAATTCAAGAACGAGCTTTTTAATGGATCGGAATGATTATGGATATAGTCAAATTGGATCTACAGGTAAGCCAGATTTCGTATTCAATTTTGCAGATAAGCAGTATTCAAGTGCCATTCGTTTTGGAGCTATGCACAATTGGACTTTCCGTTTCAATGATGGATTCACGTTGGAATTCAAGAATTTATTTAATCAGTTGAGTAATTCACAATATGTAGATCGTACAGGTATTGATAATGGAGCTAATTGGAATATTAAGTCCTTTGATCAAGTGTATCGTGGAATTTATACCGGTCAATTGGTTGGTAAGCATGAGTGGAATGATGGTTTAACCAAAATGGATTGGGTTGTTGGTTATAATTCTTCTTTCAGAGACCAACCGGATTACAAGCGTTTTAGATATAGTTTAGATGGAGCGAATGCTACTTTATTGGTGCCAATCGGATCTGCACAAACCTTTAATTTAGGTCGTACAAATATCATTTTGAATGAAAATGCGAAAACAGCAGCCTTGAATTTTGCTCATAAATTTCAATGGGGAAAAGATGCGAATGGAGACTTTTCAAAAGAACTTGAGCTGAAAAGTGGTTTGTATTTTGAAACAAAAAATAGAAGCTTCTCTGCCAGAAACCTAGGTTATGTGCAGTCGAATAGTGCGATGTTTAATATTGGTACTTTGCCAATTGATCAAATTTTTGCTGATCAAAACATTAATACAACCAATGGTGTGAAAATTGATGAGCAGACTAATCCAAACGATTCATATACTGCTTCAAATGTCTTATCAGCCTTTTATTTATCAGCCAATTTTGCTTTAGGTTCTAAATTCAATGTGGTAGCTGGTGCAAGAGCTGAAAATAATAGTCAAAAGTTGGATTCATATGATTTAATTGGACATCCTTTGAAATACGACAATAATGTATTGAATATTTTACCGTCCATTAATTTAAGCTACAATTTTACGGAGAAGTCCTTGTTGCGTTTAGCTTACGGTCAAACGGTGAATCGCCCAGAGTTTCGTGAAGTAGCACCTTTCTCTTTTTATGATTTTGTGAACAATCGTAATATCTCAGGAAATTCTAATTTGAAAAATGCGACGATTCAAAACTTTGATTTACGTTTTGAGAAATACCCTACACCTTCTGAGGTAATGAGTTTGGCTTTGTTTTACAAACATTTTACCAATCCAATCGAGGTTGTTTTTGCTTCCGGATCTAATCCCAATTTAAGTTTCGAAAATGCGGAAAGTGCTTATTCTGCAGGTATTGAAGCTGAAATTAGGAAAACATTGAGTCCTGAAACCCCAAATAGCTTCTTAGGTCGATCGAGTTTGGTTTTTAATGCTGCTTATATTTTGAGTAAGGTTAAATTAAACCAGAGCACCTCTTCTAACCAGTCGGATAATAGACCTTTGCAAGGACAAAGTCCTTATATCTTGAATGCTTCATGGAATTACAATGATGCGCAAAAAGGTCTTCAGGTGAATTTGTCCTTTAATGTGATAGGAAAGAGAATATATGCAGTAGGTAATAATTACGGATATAATTATCCAGATTGGTACGAAATGCCACGCAGTATCTTGGATTTAACTTTCTCAAAGAAAATAGCCAAAAATGTATTGATCAAAGGAGGTATTAGTGATTTATTAAATCAACAAAACTATGTGCTTCAAGATGGAAATCAAGACGGCAAATTTGATCGTGTGGAAGATCAAGTGATTCAGTCGTACTATCCAGGCCGCGTGTATTCTTTGGGATTAATCTTTACGCCATTTGGCTATAAATAAGCAGTATTTAAAATTTAACACATAACATAACACAAAAATGAAAAGAGTAAGAACAAATTTCTTTAAAGCATTTATGATGATTTCATTAAGTGCGATGACATTTGTAGCTTGTCAGAAGGACGAGGAGATTTTTCCTGTTCCAACAGTAACAGCTTCTAGTACCATGGCGGGAACCATTGGTTCAACTGTTTCAGTAAAAGCAACGATCAATGCACCTGCTGGAATTAAATCAGTAATTGTATTGAAAAATGGTGTTTCATTTGATTCAAAGACGTATTCAGGTGAAAAAACGGCAGAATATGCGAAAGATTACGTAGTAGAGAATTTGGCTGCTGGCTCAGTAGTTAACTTTACTTTACAAGTAGTTGATACCAAAAATCAAGTTTCTACTTTAACTCCAATTGCTGTGACTGTTTCAGCTATTCCTCCAAAAACTATTGTGGAAGTAAAAGGAACCATTGAAGGTAATGTGACTTGGACTGCTGACAAAATTTACAAATTAGTAGGTTTTGTTCGTGTAGGTGATGAGACGGTTTTTGGTAATGTTACAAAAACGGGTGTTTTGACGATTCAACCAGGAACTACTATCATTGGAGAACGTGCGACAAAAGGAGCTTTAATCGTTCAAAGAGGGTCAAAATTAATCGCTGAAGGTACAGCAGAAAAGCCTATCGTTTTCACTTCTGAGAGAAACGTAGGTGAGAGAGAAGCTGGTGACTGGGGTGGATTGGTTATTTGTGGACAAGCTCCTAACAACTTGCCAAATGATGCTAAAAATAGAGAATTAGAAGGTGCTTATGGTGCTTATCATGGTGGAACAAATGCAACAGACAATTCTGGATCTTTGAAATATGTACGTTTAGAATATGCAGGTATTCCAATTAACCCAAATCAAGAAGTTAACTCATTGACTTTGGCATCTGTTGGTTCAGGTACTACAATTGATTTCGTTCAAGCTTCTTATGGCTTAGATGATTCATTTGAGTGGTTTGGTGGAACGGTTAACGCGAAACACTTAATTGCTTACAAAGGCTTGGATGATGATTTTGATACAGATAATGGTTATTCTGGATATGTACAATTTGGATTAGGTATCCGTGGTACTACACAAGCAGACCAATCTGGTTCAAATGGTTTTGAGTGTGATAATGATGCAAACGGTTCTGCGAATACACCATTCACATCTGCTGTTTTTGCTAACATGTCGATCATCGGTGCTAAAGGTGCTGCTTCTATTGCTATCTCTCCATTGTTCCAACATGGTGCTCAATTGAGAAGAAATAACAAGCAAAAATTATACAATGTATTGATCACAGGATATCCATTTGGTGTGTATATCGATAGCCAAAAAGGTTCAGCGAAAGTAAATGCTGCTAACGGAGATATCGATTTACAAAATGTAATTTTAGCTGGTGTTGATGGCTGGGGAACGAATAACTGGGGAACTGGTTTTTCTGCTAATCCAAAAGGTGTTGCAGTTCCAGGTTATGAAAACATGTCATCAGGTACAAATGGCGCAGCTATCATGATTGGAGATAAAACTCCAGAAGATTGGTTTAAATCATTAACAGGAAACAAGATTGTAACGAATACAGCTAATTTAGGAATTTCTTCTACATTATGGTCTTCAGGTCGTCCTACATTAGCCTTGACAACTGGTACTTCAGAGTCGTTAATCGGACCGAAGTTGAATAGCGCATTGCCTTCATTCTTTGAGTCGACAGATTATGTTGGTGCATTCAAGACAACTGATTGGACTTTAGGTTGGTCAGAGTTCAGCCCACAATCTGTGGTTTATATTAAGTAAAATCTTTCATTGGAGCCTATCTAGGTAGGCTCCAATTTTTTTTGACTATGCGAATATTCATTCCATTATTAGCCTTGGTGATTTTTGCTTCGTGCGAACCTAAGGATTCTCCCAAACATTATTTTTCTGATGCAGAACGCGACAGTTTATTGGTAAATATCATTACCAATGTGGCCGAAAATGCTACTTATGCGAATGATTCTACCCGATTTAATCCAGAGTTTCGAGCGTATTATGTGAATTTATTACCCAAATATACCTTGGAAAAATTGGAGAAAACGGGAGAGGGTCAGTATGTCTTTTTATTGAATAGACCGGTGGGTCATTTAACGCAATATCGTAGATCCGTAATTGGGAAATTTAACTTAAAAGAGGGAAGCTTATTGCCATTGAATTTTGAAGAAGTGGCAAATACGCCTCATTTGGAGCCAGAAACTGCCTTAAAACGAGGGAAGTTTTTGTTCAAAGAATTGGCATTGAATGGTAATTTAAAAGAATATATCCCATTAAAACATTATGTAGAATGGCCAGATAGCACATTGACTTACAATAAGAAATGGAAGCGTTGGCTTTATCATGAATAATTCTACTAGATTTTATATTGGTGTAATGCAGAAAATGTCGATGGGTTTCCTTTCGACATTTCTTTTGTAACTGTGTTCTCGTTGAGGATTTTGTAAATGGGAATAGTTTAAATTTAACTATCAACTTGGCAGAGTTTTATAGTAAATCAATTTGTAGATAAAATATATAAGTTATCTTTTGGTGAATCTGATTTCCTTTTTTTTAGGGGGAAATGGCTCCCCTTACCCCCTGCAATTTACGAGTTTTAACGTTCAGTTATTTGATAATCTGATTAGATCAAAAATTTCTTACCTTTTACCTCTTACTTCTTACCTCTTACCTTTTACCTCTTACCTCTTACCTTTTACCTTTTACCTATTACCTTTTACTTCTTACCTATTACCTATTACCTCTTACCTGAGACAGCCTCCTTTTCATATATCCCAAATTCAGGATTGAAATGGCAATCCCAGCGAGCCCAAACCACAAGATCCAAGAGAAAAAGATAGTAGGTAAATCAAGCGATGGAAAAATAAATCCAGCTGAAATTAAAAGTGTATTATAGCCTAAATATCCAATGGAGTCCACGATGTACATCAAAAAGCCAATATTCGCTCTGTGTTTAGTGATGGCTATTAATCGTTCAAACACGGAAGTAGTAATCGTTAAATAAGGTAAATAGATCCCAAAGCCTGTCATAACAATTAGCCAAAACGGATTGATTTGCTCTATGCCCCAAATGCCTGCAATGACCAGTAAAAGAAATCCAAAACTTGTGAAGGCTAGACTTAAGTAAAAGGCATTTCGATTATTTTTGATAACCACCAAGCTTCCATTGATTATTAAAATGCCAATTGTAACCCATATTTCAGTTTGTGAATAAAGGGATGGGACACTTTTATACCCTAAAAATTGCCAAATTTCTGGCGCAAAATCGGATCTAATTCCCCTTAATAATGAAGCGAACAAATACAACAGACTGATGCTTAAAATCCCAGGCCATAGTTGTTTTACTAGTAAAATCCTATCTGCTTGAGTCATCGGAATCCTTTCTGAACGATCCTGAGTTTCTTCTTTAGATGGTTTAGGTATTCTTGTTAGCATCCATACAAAGAATAAAAAGGGTAGAATGTAAATTAAGCCAGTTGCAAATGGCATCCAATTTTCAGCAATGCCCCAATTTAGGACAGATATACCCATCGACTTAGAAACTCCATCGGCTAGTATAAAGCTGGAACCTAATGCCGCGATAAATAATTCTGTATTTCTTTTACCCTCTAAATATCCTTGAATGTACCCAAATACCATTCCAAGTGGCAATCCATTGATCACTAAAAAGATGAGATTATAAGGTTTTGGAACAAATCCAAAACCCAATAAGGCCAGTTGAGCAATAAAAATGCTTGAGATAATAGCTTTTGATCTATTTTCCCAAGTGATGGAAGAAACAAAAAAAATGCCCATGCATTTGGAGAGCATATAACCTGCAATTTGCGCGGAAATCAATATGGCTTTCCAATGAATTCCTAGCCAATATTGGTTTTCATACAATCCTGCTGTAAATGGTTTTCTAAAACCATAAACGCAAAAATAGCATCCAAAAGCTGCCACCATCGTCCAAGCTGGATGTGTGGTCCAATCTTTTTGTGATTTTTGAGTTCCACTTAATGCTTGTATCATTTTAAATAGGATCTCAATAAAGGCACGTAACTTTCAATGGGATTTACTACCATGCTAGGCACTTTAGCCATATCATCGTATTTTCGAAGAATGACAGCATCTTTGTAGAAAGGGTTTTTCTCAAATGCTTGACATTCTTCTTCTGACATAATTCCTCCTTGAAGGTGTAGGCTAATGATGGAAGGTTCGCTTAGAAGATCGAAATAACCCGGTTCGCGGCCACATAAATATCTTTTGGCATCCACATGTAACAAAACGGGTTCTGCGACTGCAGAAATAAAATGTTGATTGACAAAATCAAAGCCTAAGCTTTCATGTAAATCGTCTATGCCTTTATCAGGAGCATCATTTGGTAAATTGTGCAACAAATGACCGATGTCGTGCAATAAACAGGCTACGACAATACTTTCCTTTTCTTTATTTTGATGTGCTAAATGAGCAGCCTGTAAGGCATGTTCCCCTTGGGTAACAGGTTCTCCTCCGTATTGAGAATCACCATGGTTTTTAAGTAGAAAAATGATTTCTTCTACGATATTGATTGACATGATTTTTGCTAATTATACATTAAATTAGCACGGCTGAATTCAGTAAAAAAGTGGCTTTGGTTGATTTAAAATAGATTTTACATTTGATTTATGATTTGGTAATAAAGGGAAGAGAGGTAAGAGGTAATAGGTAAGAGGTAAAAGGTATGATTAAGTTAAATATACATTCTTGATTCAGCATTTTCCCTGTTCCCTCTTACTTTTTACCTCTTACCTCTTACCTATTACCTCTTACCTAAAATTACCTAAGCTTCAATGCATTTTTGATCTTAGTGAAAATATCATAATTGTTATAAATCCCTTTGAAATTTTCAGCACCAGGGCCAAATGCAAAAACAGGAATCATTTGCCCAGAATGTCCTTTTGTGATAAAGGAAGCTTTTACTTCACCCGTTTTCATGTTCCCACCCAATAATGCCATTCCGCCCGTTTCGTGATCGGCAGTAATCACAATCAAAGTTTCTTTGTTTTTTTCTGCGAAATCTAAGGCATAACCAATCGTTTTATTAAAATCCAACATCTCATTCACCACATAGTCTGTTTCATTCGCGTGGCCACCCCAATCGATTTGTGATCCTTCTATCATTAAAAAGAATCCTTTGGGATTTTGATCAACAATTTCAATGGCCTTCTTTGCCGATTTGATTAAAGCATCCCCACGGCCTTCGCTCATTTTAATGGGATTTTCATCCGCATACAAATCGATGATTTTGCCGCTTTTGACTTTTTCTAATTCATCTATGGAAGATAAAACTTGATAACCCTTTTTCTGAAAAGTGTCGAACAAATTAACATTGTCAGTTCTTTTTGAAAAATATTTTCTACCTCCACCAATCACAACATCTACCTCTGTATTAAGGAAATCTTTCGCTATTTCTTCGTGCATACTTCTTTTTTTCTGATGCGCAATGAAGGAGGACGGAGTAGCATCTGTAATATCACAAGTCGTCACCAATCCTGTCGCTAAGCCTTTTAATTCTGCCAATTCCAACAAGGTAACAGATGATTTTCCTGTAGAATCCAAACCGATTGCCCCATTATAGGTCTGTTTACCTGTTGCGAAAGCTGTAGCCCCAGCAGCTGAATCTGTAACATAGTTGTCCGATGCTTGATTTTTATGGAATCCGATAAAAGAACATCTCTCTAATTCCAAATGACCTTTGTTTGCAGTTAAACCCGCATAAATTTGACTTACACCCATACCATCCCCAATCAGTAGAATAATATTTTTAGGTGCTTTTTGGGCAAATCCAACGAAACTCAAGCATAATAGAAAAATGATTTTTTTCATGATAGATATAAATTTTGAATATATTCAGCTGTAAATCCTGGTGAAGTTGTCATGCCTTTTCCCCCAATTCCGTTGATAATATGAATAACATTGTCAATGGTTTTGGTAAAAATATCCGACTTGTCAGATTGTAAATAAAATCCAGCCCAAGACGAATCAACTTGCCAACTTTCTAAATTAGTGATTTTTTTGGCCTCATTTAGCATCATTTCATTGATTTCACTTGAAATTTCAAATCCAAATTTCGCTTGTTCATTCGCAGGAACATATTCATGCGAATCGCCAAGAATGATAGATCCATCGTGTGCTTGTTTAAATAAAATATGGATTCCTTTTTCTTGTAGCAATTTTTGCTCGGGAGTCGCACTTAATTTTGAAAACGAAGGACAAGAATGAAAGCTCTCATATCTACGAATGGTTAAGCCTGTCAAAATATTAGACTTAAGTATGGGTTTTTGAGGAGCCAAACGCATCATTTGTAACTTGCTAATTTTTAAATCTTCTTTTGGATAATGCTCTGGTAGTAAAAATTGCGTATCTCTACCGTTTGCTATAATCACATGATCCCCCCAAAAAGTTTGCCTTTTGGAAGAAGTCAACATGGCAATTCCTCGCTTTTTTTCAACTCCAATGATAGAACATTGATTATGATAATGTAATCCCATGTACTTAATCATATATTCTCGAACCCGATGAACCATTACCAAGGGATTTAATGAGGCTTCTTCTGGGAAAAATAATCCTGCTTTAGCATATTCTTTTTTGAAATGCGGATTTATTTCCAAACATTCATGAGCAGTATATAGTCTATTGGTATAATTTCTTTCATTCATCAAGGCGCTCATTTCTTCTAGCAAAGTAGCTTCTTGATCATCGGAAGCTAAATACCAAGACCCATTTCCGACCAATGAAATGTCAACTTCTTGTTGTAATTCTTTGTAAATTTTAATGGATTTACGTCCATAGTCGAACCAAGAATCCAAGGCTTGGCCAGAAGGCACTCCTTGACCAAAATTTCGAAAACTAGCTTCGTATGGAAGCTCATCTTTTTCCAATAAAAGTACTGACTTCTTTTTCCTTAAGGCATGTAAGGCACAAAATGTTCCAATGATGCCACCACCCACAATGACTAAATCGTATTTTCTATTTTTCAACATTTTCAATCAATTCAATTAAGTCTGAAATTTTATTTAATAATCCATCGTTCGGGCATACTTCTAATTGTTCTCTGGTGTGAGTTCCATTGCATACTCCCAAAGCAAGTCGGACTTTAGCATTTTTACCAAAAGCTAAATCGACAGGCGTGTCGCCAATGTTGATGACTTCCATGGGGTCGCTGATTCCACAAACCGACATTGCATATTCGATCATTTTAGGAGAGGGGCGACCTTCGCCATTTACTTCGTCTGGAGTAATAGAAAGGTGTATGCCTTGCTGATTTTTTAGATTGATAAATTGTTCATCTAGGCTTTGTAACCAGCCTAATTTAGACAAAATGATATTGGCTACCTTCCGATAAAAACCTGTTGTTAAGGCGATGTAAATTCCTTTGGAATGTAAATAGTCGAAAAGCTCTAAGCATCCTTCTGTTGGAAATATATCCTCTGTTTGGTAGTGATTTTCTAATATCTCAGTAAAATCTTGGTAGGATTTCTGAGCCAAATTTTCAATGTCCGTATGACCTTCTCCTAATTGTTCCGCCCAAAGTAATCGAAACACATATAATTTGGCATATCCCTGTAAAGCCAAAATTCGCTCATCGCTCGCCTCCAAACCGTTTTTTCTTGCAGCTAAGCGAAAGCAATGTTCTACTTCGTGGTGATCTTTGACTGTTGTGCCAGCCATATCAAGTACGACTAATTTGATTTTCCCCATTTTTATTTCTTTTCTACGAATTAAAAACATAGGTATTAAGTATGCATTAACGCAGTGTGAAGAAATCATTAAACCGTAAATTATTGTATTTTTCTACTATTTTTTGTGGGGGTTTCTTTAAACAAAATGCTTCTTAACAATTCCGAAACAAAGGAAACATTCTCTTAACAATTTGTTTTTTTTCTCGTCATAATCGTCCATTTTAATCGGAATAGTTTTGTGAAAATTTTAACACAACATTTTACAATGAAAAACTTTTTACCAAATTTATTTGTAAAAAAAGCTCAAAAATCATCATTTTGGATGGTTTTCGCTATTTTACAACTCGTTGGAATGTATGCTTTCGGACAAGCACATTCTATTAATGGGCGTGTGACTGCATCTGAAGACAATGCAGCGATTCCAGGTGTTAGTATTCGTATTAAAGGAACTTCTAAAGGTACAACTGCCAATGCAGAAGGTAAGTTTACTTTAAGTGTTTCGGATAATACAATATTGCAAATTTCTATGATTGGCTATATTCAAAAAGAAGTGAATGTAGGTAGTCAAACTGAAATTAACGTACAATTATCAGCTGATGAAAAGCAATTGCAAGAAGTTGTTGTAACAGCTTTGGGTATCAAAAAAGAAATCAGAAAAATTGGTGTTGCCATTCAATCAGTCGACGGATCTAGTGTTATCAAAGCAAGAGAGCCCAATGCAATCAATGCTTTGTCAGGTCGTGTTGCTGGTTTGACGATTGGTTCTCAACCAGAATTATTGCGTAAGCCAAATATCTCTTTACGTGGAAGTTCAACTATTTTATACGTAGTAGATGGTGTGCCAATTAACTCTGATACTTGGAACATTTCTGCAGACGATATCGAAACTTATTCAGTATTAAAAGGAGCATCTGCTTCTGCATTATACGGTTTCCGTGGTAAAAACGGTGCTATTTTAATCACTACTAAACGTGGTTCTAAAGATAAAAGAGGATTTTCAGTAGAAGTTAATTCATCTACTCAAATGCAAAGTGGTTTTTATGCTATTCCAGAAGTTCAAGACGAATATGGTCCTGGTGATCACGGTTCTTATGCTTTCGGAGATGGTAAAGGTGGAGGATTGAATGATGGTGATTATGATGGAGGTTGGGGTCCACGTTTTAATGGACAATTAATTCCACAATACGATTCTCCAGTAGATCCTATTACTGGTGTACGTAAAGGAACACCTTGGATTGCAAGAGGAAAAGATAACTTAAAGCGTTTCTTGGAAACAGGTATTCTTTCCACGAATAACGTTTCAGTTTCTGCAACAGGAGAAAAATACAATTTACGTTTCTCTACTTCACATATTTATCAAAAAGGTATTGTTCCAAATACTCAATTGAATATGACGAATTTCAATATCACTGCTGATTATCAGTTTACGAAGAAATTGAAATTCGAATCGAATTTACAATACAACCGTCAATATACTCCTAACATTCCAGACGTGAATTATGGTCCTAACTCGATCATTTACAACATTGTGTATTGGGCAGGTGCTGACTGGGATATTGCTGATATGCGTAATTATTGGCAAAAAGGTAAGGAAGGTATTCAACAAATTTATGCAGAATATCAACGTTACAATAACCCATATTTTATGTCGTATGAGTGGTTACGTGGCCATTATAAAACGGATATTGTTGGCCAAGCGGCTTTGCGTTACACCTTTAATGAAAACTTGAATTTATTGGCTCGTACGCAAGTAACAACTTGGGATATGGTAAGAACAGAGAAGTTCCCTTATTCAGCTGGTACTTATGGTCGTGATGAGCGTCGTGGTGATTACCGTGAAGATCGTCGTAATTTATTTGAGAACAATACGGAATTGTTATTGACTTTTGATAAAGATCTTTTACCAGGTTTGAATACGAAAATTAATGCAGGAGCTTCTCAACGTGTATTTCAATACAAGTCGATTTTTGCATCTACGAATTATTTGAACGTTCCAGGTTTATACAATTTCTCAAACTCGGCTAATCCAGTTCAAGTAGCGAATTATGGTGCAGATATGAATGTACTTTCTGCTTATTATTCTGCTGACTTTTCTTACAAAAAATATCTAACTGTATTTGCTACAGGTCGTGCGGATAAATTATCTACGCTTCCTTCAGGTAAAAACTCTTTCTTCTACCCATCTGTAGGAGCAGTGACTGTTTTATCTGATTATTTGAAATTACCTGAAACGATTTCATTCTTGAAATTACGTGCTTCATATGCGAACGTAAAAGATGGTTTGACTTCTTCAACGATTGATAACCGTGCTGGTGTTTATTCAGGAGAAAATTATAACTCTCCTTATGATGGACCTTCTTACCAAAACAATACGGTTTATTCAACGGGTTTTTATTACAATAACCAAACAGGTGCTTCTTATGGAGATGGTTTGAGTAATCCAAATTTGAATCCTTCTGAAACTTCTCAAACGGAATTTGGTATGGATTTAAGATTATTGAAAAACCGTTTGACAATTGATGCGGCTTATTTTATTTCAAATGATGGTCCTTCTATCTTCTCATTGCCAATTTCTTCTACTTCTGGATATACTTCAGCTTTAGTAAATGGTATCAAAACGCAGAAAAAAGGATATGAAATTTCAGTAAGTGGAACACCGGTTCAAACAGGTGACTTTACTTGGGATGTGTTAGCGAATTATTCAACGTTTGAAGAAAGATTGACAGATATTTATCCAGGAATCAATAATTTGAATACGTTCTTAAAAGTAGGGGATCGTACTGATAAATTATATGGTTCTGCTTTTGTTCGTACACCAGATGGAAAAATCATCAATAACTCTTCTGGAGTTCCAGTAACTGTTTCAGGTACACAAGCGCAATATTTAGGAAACAAAAATCCTGATTTTGTATTCGGATTCAATAACAAGTTTACTTACAAAAATGTAAGTTTAAGTATGTTGTTTGATGGTCGTATTGGGGGTGTGATTGTGAATTATACACAACAACAAGCTTACCGTGGAGGTCGTCATATCGGAACTACACAAGGGATTTTTGCTGCTGCACGTCCACAAGATGCATTGGGAATCAAAGCATTTGTAGGAGAAGGTGTCGTTGTAAGCAATGGAGTTGCTATCAAGTATGATGCGAATGGAAATGTAACGAATTATGCTGATTTACAATTTGCTCCAAACACAACTAAAACTTACGTTCAAGATTACATCGGTCGTTTTTACAATACCAATGAAGGTAACTTGATGAGTCGTTCATTTGGCATGTTGAAAGAAGTAGTTATCGGTGTTAAACTTCCTAATAAGTGGTTTGGTAAGGCGGTATCTGCTGCTAATATCTCTTTTGTGGGTCGTAACTTATTGTATTTCGCAGAGAAAAAAGATGTTGACTTGTCTCAGTATTTGACAGATGGATCTTCAAGTCCACAAACTCCTTCAGTAAGAAGTTACGGAGTTAATTTAAACTTCACATTTTAATTTAAATATTTCTTAAAAGACAGATAAAATGAAAGTTAAACATATATTTTTAGGAATGATGAGCTTCGCTGTTCTTGCTTTGAGCAGTTGTGAGAAGACATTTGAACAGTTGGAAAAAGACTCCAACCGTGCCGTACAAGTACCTGCTTCTTTGGTACTTCAGTCAATTGAATACAATGTAATGGACGCAAATGGTCGTCCGTTTTCTGCCGAAATGCGTTGGAATCAGTTTTTCTGTTCCAACTATAATTACTATGCCAACAATGAGTATAATTTAGGCCAAATGCCAAATCAGTACACGACCTTGAAAAACGTGATCAAGATGGAAGAGGAGGCTAAAAGAGCTGGTTTGTCTGATGTGAATGGATATTCAGCCTTGGGAAAATTCTTTCGTGCTTATTTCTTTGATCAAATGTCTAAGCGTGTGGGTGATTTACCGATGACGGAGGCTTTGAAAGGTATTGAAAATACAGCTCCTAAATATGATTCACAAAAAGTGATTTATGTACAAATTTTGAAGTGGTTAGATGATGCAAATACAGATTTGACTTCTTTGATCGTAAAGGGAGAAACCATTTCAGGCGATTTCTATTTCAATGGAGATTTGAAAAAATGGCAAAAAGTGATCAATGCGTATCGTTTACGTGTTTTACTTACTTTGTCTAAGAAAGAGTCGGATTCTGATTTAAGTATCAAAACGAAATTTGCTGAGATGATTTCTAATCCAAGCAAATATCCTTTGATTGGTTCAAATGGCGAGTCATTACAATTCGTTTGGAATACATTTAATAAGTATCCATCTAATCCAGATAACTTCGGTTTTGATGCGACTCGTCAAAATATGGCTTCTACTTATGTAGGGTTTTTATCGAAAATCAATGATCCACGTGTGATGATCACTTGTGAGCCAGCAGGTTCAGATTTAAAGGCTGGTAAATTAGCTTCTGATTTCACCGCTTATAGAGGTGCAGATTCAGGACAAGGTTTGGATGATATGTCGAAAAACGCAGGTTTGTCGAATGGAGCAGGTTTTGCACCAGGAATTTATTCTTTCCAAAATCGTTCTCGTTATTATAAAAACTACACAGGCGAAAATACGTTTATCGTAGGTTATCCTGAATTATGTTTCAATATCGCAGAAGGTTTAGCCAGAGGATGGGCTTCAGGTTCGGCAGAAGATTGGTACAAAAAAGGAATCAAAGCTTCTCAGTCATTTTACGGAATTGTTGAAGGAGCGAATACTATGACGTATTCAAGAACTGGCTCAAAAGATCCAGCGGATTTCGTTACTTATACGGTTAATTTCAACTTTGATACTTATTATGCTCAACCATCCGTTCAATTAGATGCTAATTCAGCTATTGAGAAAATTGTTTCTCAAAAATATGCAGCATTTTTTATGAATTCAGGAATGGAGGCTTATTTCAACTGGAGAAGAACAGGTTTTCCAGCTTTCTCTTCAGGAGTTGGTAATGGTAATTCAAGCCGTATTGCTTTGCGTTGGATTTATCCAACGACAGAAAGAACAGCCAATGCAGCTAATTACACAGCAGCAATTACTAGCCAATTCGCTGGTAAAGATGATATCAATGATGTTATTTGGTTGAATAAATAGTTTTTAAGGTAAAAGGTAATAGGTAAAAGGTAATAGGTCAAAAGAAAAGAGAAAACACCTCTTACCTCTTACCTATTACCTAATTTGCTGCGCTAAATTTCAAACCAATAATACCCACTATAATTAAAGTAAGAAAAAAGATTTCATACATATTGGTGGAATTTTTTAAGAAGAATACATCTATCAGTTTGATCAAAATCAAGGATACAGAAGTCCAAGTAGCAATGGCTACTGTCATTGGAATGGATTTCATAGACAGCGATAGAAAAAAGATATTAGCCAATCCAAGGCCTAAATACGTCAATAAATAGCCTAATTCTATTCCAACGGCTTTACTAAAGAAAGGATTTTCAAGGATGGCTAATTTTAATTGTGCCATATCCAGTTTACGTAGTGAGTAGGTCCAAGCAGCTTCTAAAGTGGCTGCGAATAGTAAATAAATCCAGGGTTTCAACATTGTATTTTTAGAATATAAGGTATTAAAATTCGAAATTATCGGAAAAGTGGCTATTAAAAGAATCCAAATTTATTATTTAATCGAATGTTAATAGTTTGAAAATTTTTTTTCTACTTAGGAAGCCTAAATTCGTAACGAATTTTCAAATTCACAATTTTATTAACAATTCGATAACAATATATTTTAAGCAATATCCTATTTTTGCAAACTTAGATACAAAGTGTAAATCGTTTAGATATGTTTGGATTAGATCCTACCCTTTTGTTTTTGCTATTTTTCTGCCTATTTGCAGCATGTGCATTTGAATTCGTAAATGGTTTTCATGATACTGCAAACGCCGTAGCAACTGTTATTTATACCCACTCATTGCAGCCAACACAAGCTGTTATTTGGTCAGGTTTCATGAATTTTTTAGGGTTATTGACAGGGGGAGTAGGAGTTACCATGAGTATCATCGGCCTCTTGCCAACGGAGCTCCTCATGGATTCCAATGTGTATCATTCCATGGCTATGGCACTTTCATTGCTTTTTTCTGCCATTCTTTGGAACTTAGGTACTTGGTATTTTGGAATACCTGCAAGTAGTTCACATACCTTAATTGGATCTATCATTGGTGTCGGTGTAGGCCACGCATTATTGCCAGAAAATTCAAACATCGGTATTTCAGCAGTCAATTGGGATAAAGTATTAGAAGTTGGGCAAGCCTTATTGCTTTCTCCTCTTTTTGGATTTGCTTTGGCAATTATCCTAATGTACATCTTGCGTAAATTGGTTAAAAACAAAGAAATATTTAAAGAGCCTAAAAAGAAGTCACCTCCACCCATGTGGATTCGCGCCATCTTAATTACAACTTGTACCTTGGTTTCGTTTTTCCATGGAAGAAACGATGGACAAAAAGGAATAGGATTGGTTATGGTTATTTTAATCGCCTTTTTGCCAGGTTATTTTGCCATCAACACGACCTTAGATTTGACAAAAGTTCAAACTAGTTTAACAACTATTCAAGCAGTTGCCGCGAAAATTGATACCATTCCTTTGTCACGTAAAGAGAGAGAAAGCTTCCATAAATTGATGGAGTCTACAACTGCTTTGCAGCACATTATCTCTAGTGGAGCTACTACCAAAACATTAACTACTACTCAAAAATTTGATATTCGTAAGGCAGCTTTAACAATCAATAAAAATGCCAAAAAATTATTGGAGAGTGAGTCAGTCGATCTTTCTTCTAGCGATAAGAAATTGCTTAAATCAGCAACTGCTGGCGATAAAGGGCCATTTTTCACTTACGGAACGTCCTCTTCAAGCGGTATAGCTGGAGTAACTGATTTTGCACCTGTATGGGTCATGTGGGTTGTCGCACTTTCTTTGGGTTTAGGAACCATGGTAGGTTGGAAAAGAATTGTTGTGACAATCGGAGAGAAGATTGGTAAAAACCATTTGACTTACGCACAAGGGGCATCTGCTGAATTAATTGCATCGATTACAATCGGTTTGGCTACTGCCTATAAATGGCCAGTAAGTACTACGCACGTATTATCTTCGGGTATTGCAGGTACGATGGTAGCAAGTAAAGGAGTTAAAAACCTTCAAGGTGGAACTGTAAAAAGTATCGTAATTGCCTGGGTGCTAACTTTGCCTATCACCATTATTTTATCAACGGTATTATTCTTGTTCTTCCGCTGGATAGTAGGGTAGAGGATTTAGTTAAGAGGTAAAAGGTAAGAGGTAAGAGGTAATAGTTAAATACCCTTTTACTTCATATTACTTCTTACCTTTTTCATTCCTTGGCTTTGACTAACTTAGCTATCTGTCTCCCTTTTACCTATTACCTATTACCTATTACCTTTTACCTCTTACCTCTTACCTCTTGCCTCTTACTTCTTACCTTAATTTTTATCATTAAGAGAAACGGAATGAGAAAAAATCAAGTAATTGATAAAAGAATATAAGCGTACTATTAGTAAATCTAATTTTTGTTTTTTAAGGGGTAATGCGTCCCCTTACCCCCTGCAATTTAAAGGATAATAAGTTCAGTTGTTTGATAAAATTATTTCTGTTTGCCTCTTTCGTATTTTTTAGAGTTTAGTTGTCATGTGTTTGATAGGAAGCCTAATTTCTACCAACTTATCCTAACATATCCTTTGGTTTCGACTCCGCTCAGCCATCGGTCTCCCTCTTCCCTCTTCCCTCTTCCCTCTTCCCTCTTACCTCTTACCTCTTCCCTATTACCTATTACCTCACACATCCTTAACACTTTGTTAACAATTTCTTAACATTGGCTATTTTATTAGGTATTAATTTTGCCCTCGTTAAAAAACCAATATAAGAAATGTACAATTTTTTTAAATCAGCAGTTTTGCTGTTTGTTCTGATTTTATCTGTCGTTACTTTCGATTCTTTTGGACAGATTACTACATCAACATTATCAGGTAAAGTAAAAGACACCAAAGGGGAAGAAATTCCGGGTGCTACGGTTGTAATGATACATACTCCTACGGGAGCTCGTTACGGGGTGTCAACACAAATTGATGGAAATTTCGTTTTAGCGAATATGAATCCAGGAGGTCCTTATTCTTTAAGCGTTACTTTCGTCGGTTACAAAACATTTAAGGCGGATAATTTAAATTTAACTTTAGGTTCTAATCCTGCGGTAAATATTGTTATTTCTGAGGAAAATACAACTTTGACAGAAGTAGTTGTGAAAGCAGATAAGGGAGGCACTCGCTCTGGTGCGGTTACTACTTTGAGCGAAACAACTATCAAATCTGTTCCAACGTTGAATCGTAGTTTGACAGATATGACTCGTTTAACTCCACAAGGGAGCTCAAGCAATTCATTTGCTGGTACAAACTTTCGTTATAACAACGTAACCGTGGATGGAACGATTAATAACGATGCCATTGGTTTTAGCCCATCTTTAGGTGGACAAAGTGGAACTTCAGGTATGCCAGGTTCTAGTACTCGTACCAATCCTATTTCTTTGGACGCTATTCAAGATGTTCAAGTATATGTGGCTCCTTATGATGTTAAAATTGGAAACTTTACAGGTGGTTCAATTAATGCAGTAACACGTACTGGAACGAATCAAGTGAAAGGTTCTGTTTATGGATACGGTAGAAATGCCTTCTTGACAGGCCCTAATAATGCAGGTGATGGTGCTGCCATTCCAAGTGGTTATTGTGATTACCAAACTGGTTTTAGATTAGGTTTACCATTGATTAAAAACAAATTGTTCTGGTTTACCAATGAAGAAATTACGCAAAGAAATGAACCTCTTTTTTACCAAGCTGGTGCTCCAGGGACTATCATAGACGTGGCAACTGCCAATCAAATTTCATCTTTCCTAAAAACGAATTATGGTTTTGATCCAGGAGCCTTTGGTGAATATTCGATCTATTCAAAAAGTAATAAATTCTTTAATCGTATCGATTGGAATATTTCTGAAAAACACCAATTATCAATCAGAAATTCATACGTAGCTTCTGAAGCATCTAACTTAGAGCGTGATGTGGCCAACTTTCGTTTCGGATCAATGGACTTTACTCAATACAACAAGACCAACTCTACAGTTGCGGAATTAAAAAGTCACTTCGGAACCTACTCAAATAGTTTAATTTTAGGATATTCTGATATTCGCGATTACCGTACTCCTTCAAGTGCAAATTTCGCTTTCCCTCAAGTTGAAATTGCATCTAACGGAGGAACGATATTTTTAGGAAATGAGCGTGAGGCAACAGTCTTTAATATGAAACAAAAGACGTTTGAATTTACAGATAATTTTACTTGGTTTAAAGGTAATCATACCTTCTTAGTAGGAACGCACAATGAGCTTTATAACATCAATTATGGATTTGTTAATTCTTGGAATGGCCGTGTGGCATATAAGAGTTTAGCCGATTTTTACAATGGTAATGTGAATCGTGTACGTGGTTCTTATAGCTTTACAAACAATGATAGGGATGCTATTTACAATAATCCGTATGCTACTTTCAATGTAGGACTATACAGCCTTTATGCACAAGATGAAATTCAGGTTACTGATAATTTAAAATTATCTCCAGGTATTCGTTTTGATATAGCTAGCACAGACGCTCCTAATTTAAGTCCAAAATTGGCTTCAACAATAACTGATCCTAGTGCAGGGTCAACCTATGTAGCTGCTACTCCATTGAATAAAGTGACCAATTCAATTTTTGGACAAGTATTATTCTCTCCAAGATTAGGATTTAATTATGATGTAAATGGCGACCGTTCAACGATTATTCGTGGAGGAACGGGAATCTTTACTGGTAGAATTCCTTTCGCTTGGTTAGGTTATGCCTTCTATAATGATGGCGTTGGTTTTGGAGCCTTTGACGTAAATAACGTAGCAGGAAAGAATGTTGGAGATGTTTTGAAAGACGGTGCAAAAACGTTTGCTTTCAATAATGGACAAAAAAGTTTGACGCAAGTAGATGCGATGGCGAATAATTTCAAAATGCCACAAGTATGGAGAAGTTCTTTGGCCGTAGACAAAACCATCAATGGCTATAAAATTACTTTGGAAGGTATCTACACGAAAACAATTAGCGATTTGAAATTTCAAATGGTGAATTTGAAAGATTCCGTGAAATATTTCTCTTATGATACGCAACGCCAAATGCCTATTTATTTGTCGGGTGGAACTACGGGTCAAAAGTTGAATACTTCTTTTTCAAATGCCTATGAATTAGCGAATACTTCTGAAGGACATCGTTACAGTTTGACAGCTCAAGTTTCTAAAACTTATGCTTTCGGATTCAATTTTATGGCGGCTTACACCTATGGTCAAAGTTTCGACTTAACAAACGGTATTCGTAATTCAATGGAGTCAAACTGGCAATTGAATCAGTCATTGACACCTAACGATCCTAAATTATCGTATTCTAATTTTGATATTAGACATCGTATCATTGGTCAATTTGGTTATACTTTGGCTTGGAAAAAGGCGGGAGCAACAACTTTATCAGGTGTATTTAGTGCACAATCTGGTGCTCCATTCACGTGGGGATTTGTTAACTCAACCATCGCAAATACACCACAAGCTGCTGGTTTAGCTTATATCTTTAAAGATGAAGCAGAAGCAACGAAATATATGGTGGATGATGCCAAGTTAGGAACTGCAAGTGCACAAGCAAAAGCTTTTATGAATTATATCAATGCTGATGAATATTTAAGCACAAGAAAAGGTGATTTTACTGAAAGAAATGGCGGTAGAACTCCTTGGAATGTAACAGTTGATTTAAAGCTTTCTCATACAATCAAGGCATCGAATGGTCATGAAATTCAGTTTTCATTAGACATCATCAATGCAACGAATTTAATTAATAAAGATTGGGGTAGATTGTACTTCTCTCCGAATACATTCAATTCTACGGCAAGTGTTGGTTTATCTCGTGTAAACTCAGGTACATCTGCAGATCCGACCTATAAGTTTTCAGCACCTGCGACTCCGTACTCTGTTGATCAATTAGGTTCAAGATGGCAAATGCAAGCCGGAGCAAGATATACGTTCTAAATTATTGAATGATAAAAAAGCCATCTGTCAACCGACGGATGGCTTTTTTGGTTTAAGTGGGTCTGGGAAATAATTTAGACTTTTTTGATATTATTATTAGTCTCAATGTTCGCATCCTTTTGAATCTATCAAATCTTTTTTTTAAACATTAAGGTATTAAGAATCATTAAGTTTACCTATTTCTCTTAATCTCTTAATGCCTTAATGTTTAAAAAAAATCATATCTCTATCTTAATTGCTTAAAATATTTATCCGACAAGTTTCGGATATGATCCCTTTTTTGTTTTAGATAGATTTTAAACAAAAAAAATACCAAACATCATTCGGTATTTTTAAGTATTTATTCTTCATTTAAACTAACTCATGCTGTTGGGTAAAGGCATTCTTCCATTTCTGAAACGATTGAAACCTTTAATAATATTTTTGAAAGGATGATGTTTCTTTTCCTTCGCTAATAAGCCTCTCAAATGTTCTTGCATCTTGTTGGGAGATTGTCCTACCCAAGTTTGATATTGATCTTTTACCGAAACATATTGAGGTAAATAGTTTTTGAAAATATCTAAATTGAACTCTCTCGCTGCCACACCTGCTCCTGATAATTCTCCATCAAAGGCATTGATCATTTGCTCAATGTGATTAGGAACGGGTACCATCATAGCTGGTTTTCCTAAATACATGACCTCAGCCACGGATTCAAATCCTGCCGTTGAAATCAATCCTGCACATGATTTCATTTTCGACAAATACATTTCTGCATTAATAGGATGAAAGGTCAATGAATCAGAATGCTTATATGTGGTGGTATGGATTTTATGATCCCAAAAGCAATCCAATTGGATATGTGGATTTTTTTCTGACCATGCCATTATATCGTCTGCCAAACGGTAATGCGTTAAATAAGCCAACCAATTACCGCCTTCTTGGGTTTCTAAGGTTTTAACTTCTTGGCGTAACAAAGGCGGAACAACAGAAATTTTTTCATCATTTTCAATTTCACGAAAAGACAAACCCAATAATTTTTTAGATCCAATCGCTGTGATTTTAGTATTTAAATTCAATAAAAATTGATCTAGTTTTTTCTCAGGAAGTGAAACGAAGTTTTTATTTAACAATAAATATTGGTGACCAATCGACATACAAGGGATTTTAGAACCACTTTTTAGGTTGTATAATCCAGTGATGGATTCATAAAAATTGACAATGGCATCAGGTTGCAAATCGTCAATAAAATGGCCTAATTGAGTAGCACTCTTCCAATAAGTTCTAAATTTTGTAAAGGCTTGCGAAGCCGTTTTTCCTAATAATACAGACTTTCCAGTGCCATAGTTAATGGAGGGGCTTTCGTACTGAATCAAGGGCGTATCTCCAATAAAGTCAGTAAAAAAGCTCGGAATGATTCTTCCTTCAAAGGTGCCAACTGCATATCCAATGACTTCATGCCCAGCCTCTCTTGCTATTTGTGTCAAAGAAATCGCTTGTGTTAAATGCCCTCTTCCTTCTCCCTGAACTGTAAAAATAAATTTGCCCATGTTATGCGTATGTTTGGTTCGATTCTACTTGAATCCCTTCTAAATCTTTCATTAAATCAAAATCTGGATAATTTACGATTAACCATTCTCCAGCGTGTGTTTCCACCAAAGCAGTCAAGGATTCTACCCAGTCACCTGAGTTCATGTAACAAATTCCGTTGATTTCCTTGATTTCTGATTTGTGAATATGCCCACAAATGATGCCATCTGCATTTTTGGCAATGGCTAGCTCTGCCAATTTCTCTTCAAAATCAGAAATAAAATTGACCGCAGCTTTTACTTTTTGTTTGATGGTTTGCGACAAGGAGTAATAAGGCTTACCTCTCCAAGTGCGGTACTGATTGTACCATTTGTTGAGCCACAAAAGAAATGTGTAACCCACATCTCCTAAATAAGCTAACCATTTCATTTGACTCGTAATACTGTCAAAAATATCTCCATGAGTGATAAAATACTTTTTGCCAAAAGTATTCAACATGTAATCTTGACGAATGGAAAATTGCTTGCCTATTTTGATAGGTAGAACTTGATCCAAAAAATCATCATGATTACCTCTTAAATAAATGACTTCCGTGTCAAATTTGTCCATCATTTTAAGGACAGCTCTGAAAAATCCAGTATGCTTCTTTTTCCAAGAACCACCTTTCTTTAATTGCCAGCCGTCGATGATGTCGCCGTTAAGAATAAGTTGTTGACAAGAATTAACTCGAAGAAATTCGTTGACTTCTTTTGCTTTGGCGCCTTTGCTGCCTAAATGCAAGTCAGAAATAACAATGGTTTTGTAGGTAGTCTTATGTGATTGACCCATCAATGATTGATTTGTTGAGTCAAAATTACTTTACCTATTTTAGTGGCTTGTTAAGTGAGATTAAAGGAATTGTTAAATATGACGCTAATGAGGTGAGAGGTAAAAGGTAAGAGGTAATAGGTAATAGGTAAAAGATGTTATTGAATTTTTCTCTTTCCTCTTTTCTCTCTCCCTTTTACTTATTACCTCTTACCTTTTACCTCTCACCTCAATTATTCCTCCACAAACGGATAATCCTCCTGTACATACACATCTTTGTATGCTTCAGACTTGTCAGGGAAAGGAGAGTTTTCTGCGAAATCAACAGATTCTTGAACTTGAATCTTGATTTTTGCATCAATTTCGTCTAATTCTGCTTGACTAAGTAGATTGTGAGTTAAAATCGTATTTTTTACTTGTTCGATAGGGTCACGATCTTTGTACGCTTCAACTTCTTCCTTTGAACGGTATTTTTGAGGATCAGACATGGAATGTCCTCTGTAACGATACGTTCTAAATTCTAAGAAAGTTGGGCCTTCGCCAGCTCTTGCGCGAGCTGCTGCTCTTGATACTGCTTCATGAACCGCCTCAACGTCCATCGCGTCTACTGCCTCTGCTGGCATATCGTAGGCCTCACCAATGGTGTATAAGTCTGTAACGTTGGAAGTACGTGCAACAGAAGTTCCCATCGCATAACCATTGTTTTCTACCACAAAAATAGCAGGTAGTTTCCAAGTCATAGCCATGTTGAAAGTCTCATGCAAAGCTCCCTGACGAACCGCTCCATCACCAAAATAAGTGATAGAAACATTACCTGTTTTCTTGTATTTTTCTGCAAAAGCCAAACCTGCACCTAAAGGAATTTGTGCTCCTACAATTCCGTGGCCACCCACAAATCCAACACTTTTATCAAAAATGTGCATAGATCCACCTTTACCTTTGGAAGCTCCAGTAATCTTGCCATATAATTCGGCCATGATTGCATTAGGGGAAGTTCCTAATGCCAAAGGAATACCGTGATCACGGTATGCCGTAATGTATTTATCTCCTTCAATCAAAGCTGATTTTGAACCTGATGAACAAGCTTCTTGTCCAATATACAAGTGACAGAAACCTTTAATTTTTTGCATTCCATACAATTGTCCACATTTCTCCTCGAATTTGCGTTGTAATTGCATTGACTCATACCAAAAACGGTATGTTTCTTTAGAATACTTGGGTGCTTGAGCGTCTTTCTTTGCCATCGTTTTGATAGAAAATTTGTATTTAGTATTAAACAATTCAATTTGTCTAATAGAATCCGATGCGAAATTAAAACAAAAGCATTGAGAAGCCAAAATTTGAGTCGAAATACCCTCAATCAATCTCAAAAATCGTGTAATATTCCTTATTTTTACTTCTTAGAGTAAATTTCACCCTCCTTATGTACCTAAAATCTCTTCAGGTTAAGCAATTTAAATCCTATGATGAAGCGCAATTCGACTTTATTCCGGAGATTAATTGCATTGTAGGAGAGAATGGAATTGGGAAAACCAACTTACTGGACGCGATCCATTTTTTATCCATGACCAAAAGTGCACGCGGCATTGCAGATTTACTTTGTGTCAAACACGATGAAAGCTATTTCATGGTTCAGGGTACGTTTATTTATCAAAAACAAGTAAGTGCGAATTTACCAAAGAGCGAAACACAAATTACTTGCGCTTTTCAAAAAGGGAATAAGAAGAGCTTTTTGAAAGACCAAAAACCTTATACTCGATTGGCTGATCATATTGGGAATTTTCCTGTGGTTTTGATGGATCCACATGATACCGATTTGGTTAGAGAAAGTAGTGATACTCGCCGGCGATTTTTTGATGGTATGATGTCTCAAATGGACCGACAATTTTTAGATCAATTACTTAGATATAATCGCATTGTTCAACAAAGGAATACTCTACTCAAGCAATTTGCTGAACAAAACCGAGTAGATCAATTGCAATTAGATAGTTATCATCAGCCTCTTGTAGAATTGGGTGAAAGTCTCAATCTAGCACGAATGGAATTTTTAAAGATCTTTATTCCAAGTTTTCAAGAGCATTATGCGAAATTATCCGATGGGAGAGAGGACGTAATGATTAAATTGGAATCTAGTTTTGAGCCAGGGAAGTTAGATGAATCTTTGAGGAATGCTGAATTGGCAGATAGGATGTCTCAAAGAACGAGTGTGGGTATTCATCGAGATGATTTCTCGTTCGAAATCAATCAATATCCTTTGAAAAAATTTGGCTCTCAAGGGCAACAAAAAAGTTTTGTGGTTGCATTGAAATTAGCTCAATTTGACACATTAGCGAGTAGTAAACCTAGAAAACCGCTACTTTTATTGGATGATATTTTTGATAAATTGGATGATCGCCGAATTCAAAGATTAGTAGAAATGATGTCCGAAGAACATTTTGGGCAAGTTTTTATCACAGATGCCCGACCCGAAAGAACGAAAAATTTGTTGAAAAATCTGAAAAGCAATATTCAGTATTTGGAATTATGAAATCGAGGTAAGAGGTAATAGGTAAAAGGTAAGAGTTTTCTTCTTTTTTCTATTACCTATTACCTATTACCTATTACCTATTACCTATTACCTATTACCTATTACCTCTTACCTATTACCTATTACCTCAAATTGTTTCATTAACCGCATCTCCAAAGGCTTGAATTGAATTTTCATTCGCAAATTGTTGAATCGCTTTGTGATCTATTAAAACTCGATTTTCGATGATATCTGCTAGGTTTTTTGCTATTTCAATTGGATTGGATGCGTCAACGGCTAATCCTAATTTTTTGTTTCGGGTCAATTCTCCAATTTGTCCCAAATGAGTTCCTAAAACGGGTTTCCCAGATAAAGCGGCTCGCACCAAAACAGAACTTGATCCAAGATGATTTTGGTATAAGACAAGCGCCCAATCAGCTAAATTAAAAGCAATTTGAACCTCATTCGCTGGTAAATATCCCCAAATTGGATAGGTTGAAAGTTCTTTGTTTTTTTCAATAAGCTCCTCAATTTTAGCTTGATAATCGGGCTTAGTTGGTCCAATTAAGACTAAGGCTATGGCTTTTAAATGTTCTTTTTTTAGTAATTGGCAAGCCTCCAAGAAGACTTCAATACCTTTTCTCTCATCTAGGTATCCAAAATTTAAAAATATCAATTTCTCTTTGGGTAATTGATGCTTTTTCGAAAATTCGATGGTTTGATTTTCGCTGATTGGAAATAATTGAATGGGTTCGCAAATTGCCGAGACACGAGTTTTTGAACTTAATTTTTTTAATGCTGGAACAATTTTTTCTTCCAAAATGAATAGGTTTTTTATATTCCCTGAACTCATCGCTGCTTGAAAAATCAATCGTTTGAATTTGGCATAAAATCCTGTTGGACTTTTAATAAAATCAGGTCTAAAATAAATACCAGATATGTCAAGTCCCGACTTTCTGCCAAAAATAATTCCGAGTTGGAAATAATCCATATACATTAATAAGACCTTTTTGATGCCTAATTGATGGGCATATTTTTTCATTAAGCGCCATTCAAGAAAGGAACGCAAGTAAATGGATTTTTGGTGGATTTCTTGAAGCTCTTTGCTAGGAATTGTATGTATTTTGATATTTTTCCAAGGTAAAATTCCTTCTGAAAAATATTGTTTTAAATATTGGATGAATGCTTCTCCACTAACAATGTTTAATTCAACTCCGGGTTTTTCTGAATAATACAAAATTAAATTGTACAAATAATCTGGATGATGTCCATCTGTAATTGTATCAAATAAAAGGATTCGTTTTGAAAACATGCTGTGAATTAATCCAACAAAATTAGTTTTTTTACTGATTAAAACGTCGGAATTTCACCTTCAACAATTAAATTTCCTTCGGTGCAATTTTTTATATGCTCTACAGAAACACCTTTTGCTCGCTCCAATAATTTGAATCCTTCAGGGACAATTTCTATCACAGCTAGTTCTGTTACAATTTTATGAACACAGCCAATTCCTGTTAAAGGGAGTGTACAGCTTTTGAGTAATTTGGATTTGCCTTCTTTATTGGTATGCTGCATTGCAACAATAACATTGCTCGCAGAAGCCACTAAATCCATGGCTCCTCCCATTCCTTTGATCATTTTACCTGGAATTTTCCAATTAGCTAAATCGCCATTTTGGGCTACTTCCATGGCGCCTAAAACGGTAACATGTATATGTCCACCGCGAATCATGGCAAAACTATCTGCAGAACTAAATAAAGACGAGCCTTGATGGAAAGTTATGGTTTGTTTGCTTGCATTGATCAAATCCGGATCCACTTCATCCGGTTTAGGAAATTGACCAATCCCTAATAATCCATTTTCCGATTGGAACATGACAGGCCGGATTGGGTCAATGAAATTGGCAACCAATGTAGGAATCCCAATTCCTAAGTTTACATAATCACCATCTTTAATTTCTTGCGCGATTCTCTTGGCAATTTTGTTCCGATCTAGCTCTTCACCTGAAAATTGTTCAAGGCTTGGATTAAATACAGTCTCCTCGGTCCGAGTAGTTAGGTGTTCGATTCTTTTTTCATAGTTCGAACCTTGAAAAATTCGTTGAATATAAATGCCTGGAACATGGATTTCATTGGGATCTAATGTTCCAATTGGTACTAATTCTTCTACTTCTGCAATGGTAATTTTGCCAGCTGTGGCCATCATAGGATTGAAATTTCTAGCTGTTCCTTTGAAAACTAAATTACCAGCTGCATCGCCTTTCCAAGCTTTTATACAAGCAAAATCGGCAGAAAGGGCTGTTTCTAGCAAATAATCTTTGCCATTGAAGTTCTTTTTCTCTTTGAAATTTTCTACTTCTGTGCCTACTCCAGTCCGAGTGTAAAAACCAGGTATTCCAGCTCCTGCTGCTCGTATTCTTTCTGCGAATGTTCCTTGGGGAACTAATTCTACTTCGATGGATTTCTCGATGATTTGTTTTTCAAATTCTTCATTTTCACCGACATAGGAAGAAATCATTTTTTTGACTTGATGATTATTCAATAAAATTCCAACACCAAAATCTGCCACTCCTGCATTGCTTGAAATACAAGTCAGTTTTTTTAAATTTTTCTGATGTATAGCTGAAATTAAATTTTCAGGTATACCACACAGACCGAATCCACCAAACATGATAGACGCTCCATCTTGAATATCGGCTATTGCCTCTGTCGCAGATTGTAAAATTTTATTCATAGAGATTTATCAATAATTCAACTTTGAAATATAAAGAAAATATTTTCGATTGTTTAATTACATGAATTAATTAGCTAATCGATAAAATATACTAATTTTATTATTTAACCAGATTTACATGAAAATCGCTTTTAAAAAGGATTATGTTGTTTTGTTTTTCTTTGCTTTAATTCTTTTTGTTATAAGAATCATTTCTTTTCGAGAATTTTCTTTAGATCCAGATGAATTAGAGTGGTTATATGATATCAGAAAATGTTTCATAGATCCAAGGCCTTTTGTGGGATTTGACGCTCATACTTCAGGGCCATTTGCCATTTATTTATTGGCATTAATCAAACTATTAACTGGATTTTCAAAACTTTATCAACTCCGGTTGATTAGTTTTTTTCTGTTTATTTTACCCTCTTTGTTTTTAATTTATCAAATTTCTCAAAAGGGGGCGAAGCTTATCGGGGGATTGGCCTTTGTTGTCTTAATTTGTGCTAAAAATTTCCCGGATTTTGGTGTGTTTTACGATGGAATATATAGTTACAACACAGAATATCAAATTTTACTTTTCACTACTTTGTTGTTTTGGATTTTGCGACACAAAAACGGGGGTAATTTTTATGTAGTTTATGTTCTAATTCTTTTTTTACTACCATATATTAAATTTCAAGCAATCCCATATGTTCTTTTTTTTGGAGGTTATTTATCCATAAAATTATGGAAAGAAAAACAATGGAAAATGTTGATATTCCTATCAACCACCTATTTGATTTTTAATTTAATTTGGCTGGCATTTATGTATTTTGAAGGAATATTTCCAGATTTTTATCATGTGTATATTCTGAAAAACTTGAATTATATGAGCAACAGCTCTTTTGGAGAGAAGGGAATAAATCCAATGAATTTCTTACATCGAATCCAATATTATTATCAATTCATTTACATCTTTTTAGCCCTATTCTGTTATCAATTAATGCAGCGCTTCGGAGGAATACTTAAAACAAATCTATTCGAATTATTATTGGCACCTATCTCTCAAAGTTTTTTTTTACTCATTGTTGCAAGTGCTGTAATCATCATTTCTAAAAATGATTTTGGACATTATTATATTTTTTTATTTCTACCGTTAAGTATTTTTATTGCAGACTTGGCAAATTATTTGTCCAAGAATCAGTCCTTGGAACCTACTACAAAAATAGTTTACCCAATTTTTGTAATTATTCTTTTTTGTAATTTCAATTTTGACTATTTGGGAAAATCAATGGGTTTTATTTGGAATAAATCGACCCACCAAGCGGCAAATCAGTACAATTTCGGCAAGCCATTGCCGCTTTTAGCAGATGAAAATTTAATTCATTGGTTAAAAGAAAATAAAGGAGAAAATGAAGCATTATTAGTGCTAGGCTGGACGGAAGCCCAAGCCATTTATTACCTTTTACAAAATGATTTTAGATTACAAAGTAGATCTTCTCATTCATTTTATCTACAAGACTCCTTTCGGTCAAAAAATAAAGAATTTTTTGCCAAAGAAGAACAAAATTATTTAGATGACATGAAAGAGGAAAAACCTCAATTTATTGTGGATACTTGGAATTTGTTAACCGAACTAAAAGGAACTAAAATTTCGCAGTTTGTTTCTAAAAATTATGTTTTAAAAGAGTCTACAAAAAAGTACCAAATTTACGAGCGACTTGATTAGTTGTTTGTAGAAATCGAATTAATTGAACTCATATTTCTTTCAATAATATTTCAATATCTTCCACACATTGAATTGCCTCCAATGCTAGAGTTCCATTATAAATTCCTCGAATTCGTCCTTTTTGATCGACTAAAATAAAGTGCTCGGTATGAAGAAATTCGGAGGTGTCTTTATTAAATCCGAGTGATTCTTCAGCGAAAAACGATTTTCTCGCTAAACCATAAATGAGCTCTTTGTCCCCAGTTAATAATTGCCAGTTTTTTGAAGATATTTGGTGCTTTTGACCAAATTTTTGAAAGGTTTTTACATCATCAATCCATGGTGTTACTGTCATAGATACAAGTTGCACTTTTGGATTTAAATGAAAAGCTTTCTCAATTGTTTTCATATGAGAAGTCAATTCAGGACAAATCTTACCGCAGCGTGTGAAGATAAAATTGGTCACATAGATTTTTCCTTTTAAAGATAGATTTGAAAAAGACTTTCCCTCTTGATTGATTAATGTGAAATTAGCAATACGGTGAGTGATTTGTTTGTCTGTTTCTTTTTCGGTTAAAAAGAGTGGGGTGAAATCTGGATTATTATAATAGGGTATTTTTGATTTAACTTTCTCAATGCATGAACAAAGTAAAATAGGTAAAAGAAGAAGGATTAACTTATTCATTATTCAGTTTTAAAGTTGGATCTAGTTTGTTTCTGCAATTTTTCGTTCCTAATAAGCCATATCGTCGACCTTTAATGACGATATAATTAGCTCTGATTTTACCATTTTCATACCACATTTTTTGAGGGCCTTCCTCTTGTCCATTGACAAAATTGGCTAAATGAAAAAGGTGCCCATGAATATCCCATTCTCTTAATGTTCCTTCATAGGCATCGTTTTTGGCAATAAAGTCGAACCTCCTTTTCCCATTTTCCCAAAAGGCTGTTTGTCGGCCATTTTTTACGCCATTTACAAAATGACGGATTTCCATCAATTGGCCATTTGGGAAGTATTTTTTAACAACTTCCTGTTCTTGCTCTTTTTGACAAGCAAAAAATGTAAAAACAGTAAAAGACAAGATGAATTTTGTCATTGACTTACAGTTCCTGGTGTTCCGTAAAAGCCATTCCCGTTTAAATAAGGGGCTTCTTGTGTAAAATGATAATGATAAATGCCTTTGGGATAATCCAAGGTGGCATGGGTGTGACCATGGTATACATCCAACTTATCATTTGTTACAGCGTTTCCATTTTCTTCGTTTGGCCCATAAACGGGGAATCCATCCAATAAAAATCCCATTAAGCCAGATTTACTTGATTTTACGGTAGTTAAATAAAGTGGCTCTACGTGATAATGATAAACGCCTGATTGCTGTGGATGACCATAAAATTGATCAAAACTGGCCATTTCTCCTTTCAATTCTTGGTTGTTTGGACCCGCGTATTGGTTGAAAAATGGCACGCCATTCAGTGCAATTCCTATCGGGCCAAGAGGTGTTGCCGCATGGTTTGTAGCGACTTGTGGATTAAGAGGAATTTTTATCGTACCTGATTGCTCTATGATTGAATTGGGATTTTTTGTAAAATTTAATCCTCCAAAAGTAGTTCCACTATAACTTTGGTATAAACTATTTCCTGTGGCATAATATGGACTTTTATGATCGGGTAAGGCACGAGTTTTGATGGTAAGATACGTCCCGTCGCTTGTCATACTACTCGCTCCATACAATTTTTTGTACACCTCTGGAATTGCAGTATTATCGGTCGGAGTGACACTTGTTTCGTCTTTCGAACAAGAAAGTAATAGACAGGCAAAACAAAAAGTGCTTAATGCTTTCATCACATTTGTTTTTCTAAATAGGTATAACATGATTGGTAAGATTAAAAATAAGTAATAAAAACTGAAATTTGAAGGTGCTTGTATCATAATTGTTTGTTGATTTTTTTTAACGTTTGCGGTGAAATCATTACCTGAGTTTAAAATATATTGATTGGATTCTTTTTCTATATCGATTACTTTGAAAACCACATAATGGTTGTATAAATGTTCAAAAAAAAGAAGTTTGATGCTGATGGTTTCTAAATCATTGGGCATATTCATTAAGGAAAATCGAACATCTGTTTGATGACCTAAATGGCATTGACCATCTTTTAATTGAATCGAATTGAAAATACCATTTTTGATTTGAATGGATTTTTTCAAAGATTCAATTAACTCTTTTTGAAAGGCCATGTTTGTCATGTTACTTTTATTTCCTAAAGCATATTGAAAGGCACTCAAAGAAGCACTAATATGGAGCGTCCAATGCGCATCTTTGTCCTTGACAATCGCTAATGTTGAAATTTGTGGAGAATGACCTTCCATAAACAAAGGTATGAGCAAGAAGATACATAGATATTTTCTCATTAGTTGATGCTCACTTCTGTTGTTCCTTGAGCTCCATGAAAACAACCAATGAAACTATTGCTCCCTGCTTTTGCCACATGATAATGATAACCCCTCGTTGCATCATAGTGACCACGACAGGCATCTAAATCGCTAGGTTCTTTGCCTGTTTTGTCCATCAATTCATACATTCCAAAGCCATCCAGTGCATATCCAATCATGGCAGCATGACCATCTGCTTGTTCTAATTTTTTGCTTTTTCCAGTTGCGGCGTGATAATGATAGCCTGTGGCACCATTGACATGTCCACCTGCGTCATCCATTGGCGCCAGTGTATAGGCTCCTAAAATGGCTTGTGTAGGTGCAGGCGGGTCAAAATTTACACCATTAAAGGCGATTCCTATCACACTTCCGCCACCTGGTCCGGCCATTCCACCGATATTCGTGGTAGAATTTAGTTTAATCGGTTTCACAGGGATGTAATATGTCATCTTTATATTGGAGAAATAGGATGGCTGACATTCTACACAATAATTATTGTATTGTGGATCCACATCTGGTCGTGCAGCTGCTTGACATGCTTCTTTCGTATTAGTTACCTTAATGCTTCCATCACTGTTATAAAGTTTCCATTTTGCATCGTTGTAAAATGTAGCTAGATTTTTCACAAAGGCTCCATCTACATCATATAAATTTCCTTTTTCAAACCAAACTCCCCCCTTACTGGCATCATCTGAAAGGTTAGTTGGGCACCAAGGTCCCATGGCGTGATCACTTGGCATTTTTGTGGTTGTTATTTTATAACAAGTTGTTGTTGTTCCGTTGGAAAGTGTTTTCTCTACTTTTGTTATGCTTCCAACAAGACCAGCAGGAATAAATAAACTGGGATCCACCTCTTTAATGATGTCTGTTGCATTGGATGGACTTATATCTTCTGATTTAGAACATGCAGTTAGAATTAAACAAGCAATTAGTGATGGAATTAATCGTTTTTTCATGATAATATGTGTTATTTTCTACTTAGATGCATGAAAGTGAAATATCCTTCGATAGAAAAAAAATATTTATTCAAATCGAAGGATTTCGTTTATCTAAACATCTAAGGTTTTGTTAACAGATGAATAAGGAAATCCAAGGTTTAATTTTGAAGGACGAAGTGGCATTTCGAGATTTGGTAAAAAATCACCAAAATCGGATATTTCATCATGCCATGCAAATTCTACGAAATAGAGAAGAGGCAGAAGACGTTTGTCAAGAAACTTTCGTACAGGTTTTTGAGTCGATAAAATCTTTTAAAGGCGACTCTAGTTTGTCGACTTGGATCATTCGAATCGTCATTCATAAATCTTTGGAAAAAATTAGAAAACAAAAAAGAAGACAACGTTTATTAGAATTCCTTCCTTGGTGGATGCCCAATGAAACAAATAGTATGCACGCAACAGAGTTGAATCCAGGAATTCAATTAGAAAATAAAGAAAAGGCGATAGCATTGTATCAAGCAATTGATAAATTAAGTCCAAACCAACGAGTCGCATTTACCTTAATAAAAATAGATGAAATGCCTTATTCAGAAGCAAGTGATGTGATGAATTTAAGCATTAAGGCCGTGGAATCTTTGGTTAGCAGAGCAAAAGAAAATATTAAAAAACAGTTGAAATGAAAGCACAAAATTTATTAGATGATCATTTGAAAGCTATTCATGGGCTACCGAAATGGACGATTGAGCATGATTTGGGCGATAAGGTTCTAAGTCGGATGAGACAAAGGGAACAAGAACAAATTAACAGTATTCAATCGCTTGTGGCTGCTAGTATGCTTGTTTGCTTACTTTCTGGGTTATTATTTTTGGCTGGATTGAAAGAGCAACAAGAACTAACCAACAAGCAACTAAAACAGATTTCAAATATTTATGCGGTAAATAATTTAAATTATTAATGTATGTTAAAGGAAAGAAAAAAATGGTGGGTTTTCCTTTTTGCTTTGATCTTAATCATCAATTTGGGAACCTTGGTGTTTTTTTGGTTGGGACATTTACATGAACAACGAATGTTAGATGGGCCTCAACTGAAAGAAGTAATTGCTGATGAACTCAATTTTGATGAGCAACAAAGAAACAAGTTTGAGGTCTTTGTAAAAGAACATCAAGATAAATCCGCTCAAATTCGAAGGAAAATCGAAAAAGCAAAAATTACTTATTATCAATTAAACAGCCCGGAATCTATCAAAATTGCCCATTTAATGGATCTAACGAACGCTTATGGAGAATTAGATCAGTTGAATTTTAAACATTTTCAAGATATTCGATCTATCTGTTCAAAAGAGCAGTCTACAAAATTTGATGTATTGATGCAACGAATTATTTCAAGTGGAAGCTTTGGCTTTTCTGGGAAAAAACCAAGGCCGCACTGATAGACTTAATTTTTTACACGCAAATTACAATCTAATCTTTTTGAAGCGCTTTGAGAATACATAATGCAAACTCAAATTCCAGATAAAATCATCTCCAGGGATATCTGAGGAAAGTTTTTTGTTCAATACCGATGAAATGAAAAATGGGGAATTTTTATGGCTAAAGGTTAAAGTTTCCGTTATGTAAAAGCCGCTTTTTTCGTCCATTTTTAAGAAATAAACTTGTGGATATAAACGCAAAAAAACATTCTTAGCGATCTTAATGTTTGAAATAGTGCTGTTTAAAGTGATGAAATTGGTGTTATTTGTAGAGCCTTCACTAAATCCATGAGAATATAAATAATAAACCCCTAAACTGACGTTTTTGGAAAGAGTCCAATTAGGCGAAAATTCTGTTGCCCAATATTGATGATGTCCAAGAATGTTCACAGTAGACCCTTTAGAATCGTACATTTGAAAATTTCTAAAAGCAACGGATGGGTGCGTGCCAATCGAAAATTTAAAGTTTTTGGTATTGGCCACTTTGTATCTCCACCAAAAAATAAAAGACCATGGTTTACCTTCCAAGGAAAAACGAAATTGTGGTTCAAATGCGATTTTTTCATTCCCAACCGATAAGTCAAAAATAGCAGCAGGTTTGCCTAATGTAAATGTCGGTAATAGAGAAACTCCGTTATTCGTAACGTTGGCAGCTGCCGATATGTGATATATTTTAGCAGTGCTGTCTGCAAAATCTGCTCGTAGTTCTTGAGGAAATGCAAACAACATGAAAGTAGATAGAACTAATAAGAAACGGTTGAAATAGAATTTAGGTTTTTGCATTATTCAAACACTTGAATTTAGTTGGATGCAAATTTCTCCTTTTTTCTTGGATTTTTATAACAAACGACAAACAATAAAGGTGCCTTCCACTTGAAAGACACCCTATTGGCTTAATTAAGCTTTTTTTCTAGGTTTCATTTTTAAGCTATCTGCTGGATAAGCTGCTTTTAATTTTGCCATCTCGCCTTTCGCCCAATTGATGATCAGTGCTCTTTGTTCTTCACTCAATTTTGCATACGAGTGTAACCCAAAATAAGTATAAGAAGGCATAGGCATTTCCTTTTCCTCCGTTTGCTCAATCACTTCTTCTAATTTGTGGTTTTGAACGGCTATTGGCATTTTAGTAAAAGTAGAAAAATTCAAATGTCTTTTCCCGTCATTCACATGATGGTCTAACCAAAATCCAACCGGTTGTATGTTTGAATACCAAGGATAAGTAGTTGAATTACTATGGCAATCGTTACATGCATTTTTTAAAACAACATCCACATCTGCTGGAATGGTATATTTGGTTGATATGTCGTATTGCATATCATTCGAATCATTTTTCTCTGTCGGGACAAATTGGATGGCAATCAATACAACGACCAATCCTGCTAATAATTTTTTCTTCATTTTTGTTTTGTTTAAGGGTTTAATTCACATACTTTTTCAACCATTCTCTGGCCTCTATTTCATTGGTAAAAGACTTCATGGGGATGGGTGGATTCTGAAATTGAAACAAAAGTCGCATAATTAAGGCAGATAATCCTGGCTTTGAGACCATTGCCATGGCTTTATAGACGAAAGGTAATTGTTCACTTGAAAATTTCCTTGTTGCTTTGTCGGGTACTGGTGATTTGCTCAAAAATATCAATAATGGAGCAGGTTTATGATGGGTGATGGATTGAACCAAAGCAATATTGCGTGCAATATTCTCAACTGTTCTTCGGACTGGCTTTGAATAAGAAACCAGAATTCCGGAAGATTCTAATACATAATCAGCGATCTCTCCTTCAATTAAATTATCTGATTTCATATTCATTTCTGAACTACATTTTTCTCAAATATTATGATTATTTCCTTAATTTTACAAGCTGTCGCTACTAAATTTGAAAAACCATTATCAATTATATCATAACACTAAAAATGAAAAAAATCTTATTTATCTTCTCACTAATAGTTATTCCTTTTATCTCATTAGCCCAATATACGCTAAAAATTACGACCAAAGTTTCCAAATCTAATGATGTTGCTTATTTAAGATCAACGCTTTTTGACGATAAAAACTATATTCCGAAAGATACTATTCCTTTGAACGGCAAAACAAAATTTATCCGGAATAAAAACTCCATCGTGGGAGGTATTTACTATTTATATTTTCCCAAAACGAAAGAAAAAGTTTTTCTTAGTTTAGAGGATAATGATCTGTTTGACATCAACATTCCTGAAAGTGATTTTTTGAAAACCATTGAGATTACTTCTGCAAAAAATAATATTTTTTTGAATTATCAACGTTTAGAAAGTCAATTTGCAGACATTGATTCTTCTTATGAAGCGCAAATCAAATATGGCCGTAAATTTAATTTAGCTCAAAAAGCAGAATTTTTTAAGAAGAAAACAGACGCCTTAATTGAATTTAGATCATCTGCATTAAAATCCTTGAAACCTGCGGATGCACTTTATATCTATTTTAATACCTCCAATTTGTTGGATCAATCAGTCCCGAGTCGTCGTGACGTGGCTAAACGAAAAGCATTCGTTAAGCCTTTTGATTTCAATGCTCCAAAATTGTTATTTACACCGAAAATGAAGGATATTTTATACGAGTATCTTTCCTATTACCCTCTTCATTCAGATTCCATTCAAGTGGGTGTCGATCAGGTACTTTCTCAATTAAACTGTAAAACAAAAGCCTATCCTTATGTTTTCGACTATTTTAATACCATTTTGAAAAATCGAAATATTCAAAATAATGTGGATGGCTATAAAAACTTTATCACGAAACATGTTCAAAAGAGCAAATGCGATTTTTTGAAAAAGGATAAAAAAGAGGAACTTTTAAAAACCTTAACCTCTACGAGTTCAAAAGAATTAAAAACGGGATTATTAAGTCCTAAAATTAGTCTAAAAGACACAAATGATAAGGAACAAGATTTACATGAATTTGCCAAACTCTACGATTATACGGTTATCGTTTTTTATGCTCCTACCTGTGATCATTGTCAAGTTGAAGTACCTTTGATGGACAGTACCATTAAACAATTACAGAAATCATTCAAGTTGAAAATTGGACGTTATGCCGTTTGCAATGAACCAGGATTGCCCAAATCTGAATGGACGAATTTCATCCACAAATATAAATTAACGGAAAATTTTGCTCACGTTAATATGCCGGAAAACAATGAGGTTAGAACTACCTATGATGCTTTGGCAAATCCTACTTTTTATTTAATTAATCGTTTTGGACTTTTAGAAGATAAAAAAATCAGTCCATTGACCTTGCGGAAATTTTTTGTTAATACTAAATTAAAGTAGTTTTTATTCCCTTTTTTAGGGACATATATATGAGCAAACCTTATTTTGTCAATCAAATTTTTGAAAAACGTTCATTCCCGAACAATCCTTTAGAATTTGGGGAATATGAGCACTGTACCTTTAAAAACTGTGACCTAGGGAGTAATGACCTTTCTTCTTTTATTTTCACTGATTGCACTTTTATCAACAGTAATTTAAGTGTATCGAAAATCCATAAAACAGCTTTTCGAAAAGTCCATTTTAAAGATTGTAAGTTGCATGGTTTGCGTTTTGAGGAGGCCAATACTTTTTTATTTGAAGTAAGTTTTGATCATTGTAGTCTGAATTTGTCCTCGTTCTATAAAGTGAATTTGAAAAAGACACGATTTTTCCATTCTCAGTTACATGAAATTGATTTTTCAGAATCAGATATAAGTCAAAGCGTTTTTAACAATTGCGATTTACAAGGAGCAATTTTTGACCAATCTAATTTAGAAAAATCCGATTTTTCTGAAGCCTACAATTATTCGATTGACCCAAGAAGAAATAAATTAAAGCAAGCAAAATTTTCAAAAGAAGGGCTATCCGGTTTATTAGATGTGTTTGATATCAAAGTCGTTTAAGTATAAAATGCGACTTTTTGGCTGAAATTTATCTATTTTTTCAAATAAAAGATGTCATTTTTTCCGATTTCTTTCATTGGAAATTGAATTGCAATAGAGGGTTCAAATATTATTATTATGAACCCGAATAATTACACATCACAAGCAGGTTTGGTTATTCAGAATGCAATGGAGCTGGCTAGTTCAAATGGACAGCAGGCCATTGAAACAGGGCATTTATTGCAAGCCATTTTGCAAGATGATACCCAAACTTCCGCCTTTTTACTAAAAAAATTGGGTTTGACTATTGCTCAAATTCAAGAGAAATTGCAACCCATTTTAGCATCTTATCCCAAAGTTTCAGGAGCTCAACCTTATGCAAGTAATGCATTGCAGGCGGCTTTGACTCGTGCGGATAAATTAATGGCTGATTTTGGAGATACCTACGTAAGTGTAGAATTATTGTTTCTGTCGATTTTGGACGGGAATGATTCCGTAGCTGATTTATTTAAATCGCTTGGATTAACTGTGAAGAATTTTAAAAATGCTATTGTAGAACTTAGAGGAAATAGAAAAGTGAACGATCCACATGCAGAAGGTACTTACCAATCTTTAGAAAAATATGGTAAGAATTTGAATGAATTGGCTAAGGCAGGAAAAATTGATCCTGTGATTGGTCGTGATGAAGAAATTCGTCGTGTTTTGCAGATTTTATCTAGACGTACCAAAAATAATCCCATCTTATTAGGTGAACCAGGTGTGGGTAAAACCGCCATTGTTGAAGGTTTAGCTCAAAGAATTGTATCAGGGGATGTCCCTGAAAATTTGAAATCTAAAATCGTTATGTCGCTAGACATGGGACTTTTAGTGGCTGGGGCAAAATACAAAGGAGAATTTGAAGAGCGTTTAAAAGCGGTTATCAAAGAAGTGACGGACTCGGATGGAGAGATTGTTTTGTTCATTGACGAGATTCATACGTTGATTGGCGCAGGTGGCGGAGGCGAAGGTGCTATGGATGCGGCCAACCTTCTAAAGCCAGCTTTGGCAAGGGGCGAATTGCATGCGATTGGAGCTACCACTTTGAAAGAATATCAAAAGTACATCGAGAAAGACAAAGCTTTGGAACGTCGTTTTCAAGCAGTCATTGTCGATGAACCCGATGTAGCCGATGCGATTTCAATTTTGAGAGGTATCAAAGATAAATACGAGTTGCACCATGGAGTTCGTATTCAGGATGATGCAGTTATTGCAGCTGTTGAATTGTCGAATCGATATATTTCAGATCGTTTTTTACCCGATAAAGCCATTGACTTAATGGACGAAGCTGCAGCGAAAATGCGTTTGGAAATAGATTCAGTGCCGGAGGAAATTGATGATATTCAGCGAAAAATCATGCAATTGGAAATTGAACGTGAAGCGATTCGTAGAGAAAATAACAAGGAAAAGGAAACGATATTGAGTCGCGAGTTAGCGGATCTTTCTGAAAAACGCGATGCTTTAAAAGGCAGATGGCAGGCAGAAAAATCTGTTTTGGATAATATTCGTAAAGAAAAAGAGGCGATTGATAAATTAAAATTGGAAGCTGAACAAGCGGAACGCCAAGGTGATTACGGAAAAGTAGCTGAAATTAGATATGGGCGTTTGGTGGAATCAGAAGCAAAATTGAAACAATTGCAAACGCAGTCGGCTGGTGAAAATGGAATGTTGCAAGAGGAAGTAACGGCTGAAAATGTGGCGGAGGTAGTTGCCAAGTGGACAGGAATTCCTGTGAGCAAAATGCTTCAAACGGAGATTGACAAATTATTGCATTTGGAAGATGAACTGCATAAAAGAGTTGCTGGGCAAGATCAAGCGATTGAAGTGGTTTCTGATGCGGTTCGTCGTTCGAGAGCGGGTTTACAAGATCCCAAACGTCCGATTGGTTCCTTTATCTTTTTAGGTACAACGGGTGTGGGTAAAACGGAATTGGCTAAATCTTTGGCATCGTATTTATTCAATGATGAAAATGCGATTGTGCGAATCGATATGTCTGAGTACCAAGAAAGACACGCGGTTAGCCGTTTAATTGGAGCGCCTCCGGGATATGTAGGTTATGATGAGGGGGGACAATTGACCGAAGCTGTTCGAAGAAAACCTTATTCTGTGGTATTATTGGATGAGATTGAAAAAGCGCATCCAGATGTTTGGAATATCTTATTGCAAGTGTTGGATGAAGGCCGTTTGACGGATAATAAAGGAAGAACAGCCAATTTCAAAAATACCATCATCATCATGACTTCCAATATTGGGTCACATTTGATTCAAGAGAAGATGTCGCAAATGGAAGGTTGGAACAATGCGATTATTCTGGAAGAGACCAAAGAAGAAGTGATGGCCTTGTTGAAACAACAAGTTCGACCTGAGTTTTTGAATCGTGTGGATGAAGTTGTCTTGTTTGAACCTTTAACAGAAGATCATGCGAAACAGATTTTGAGTATTCAATTCAAAGAAATTCAAAAGCGTTTGGCAGAACAAAACATCACTTTGGATGCAACAGACGCTGCTTTGACGAAATTAGCTAAAGAAGGTTTTGACCCACAATATGGAGGTCGTCCGATGAAACGTGTGTTACAAAGAGCGGTTTTGAATGAATTGTCTAAAGCCATTTTATCAGGTAAAATCCAAAAAGATTCTGCCGTTTTAATGGATATTGACAAAGAAGGAAATTTGATTTTTGAAAATGTAATTGTTGAAATTTAATTTTTTTAAGCTATCCTCTTTATGGAGGGCTTTGTGATCTTTGTGTTAAAATGGTAAGATTGTTTTAACACAAAGTTTTCTTTCCTCTCTATTCCCTATTACAAATTATCCCCATCCATCATTTTATCAAGATTTTGATAATCCTCAGATGAGTTTTGCTTTCATTTTTGATTCTTATTATATTTGATCCATTAAATAATGAACATAAATAAGTACATTTGTATGTACTTAAATACGTTCATTATGGTAGTCACTAATATGACAGATTTTCGAAATAATATGAAAAAATATCTTGACCAAATAACCCAAGACCACGAGACGGTTATTATGAGTCGAAGTAATGATCAGGCAGTAGTTATGATTTCTTTGGAAGAATATAATTCCATTCAAGAGACACAATATTTGCTTTCAACAAAAGCTAATAGGGAACATTTATTGAGGTCGATTGAAGAATTAAGTGGTTCGACAATTACGAAAAATGTGGAAGATTTATGCGATTAATTTTCAGCAAACAAGCGTGGGAGGATTATCAATATTGGCTGGAGAAAGACAAGAAAGTTCTTAAAAAAATCAATGATTTATTGAAAGAACTTTCCAGAAATCCAGATTCTACCTTGGCTAAAGCTGAATCTTTGAGATACGAGTTAACGGGTTTTAAATCAATGCGAATTGATAAAGAACACCGTTTGGTATTCAATTATTTAAATCCTGACTTGTTTATTATTTCCTGTAGATTTCATTATTAAATCTTTGTGGGATAGCTCTTTTAATTCGTCATTTACAGCCTATGGCTTCGAGAGCCTCAGCCATCGGTTTACCTCTTACCTCTTACCTCTTACCTCTTCTTACCTCTTCTTACCTCTTCTTACCTCTTACCTTTTACCTCTTACCTTCTCATGTGCGTTCATGGTTAATTTGTATAATATGTTAGGTAAAATTCTGAAAACAAATGGGTCTTGTGAATCGATAAATGGCTTGTGTACCGACGGACGTGCTTCTTGTATCTGTTGTAGCAGGGAAGGGGCCTCCGTGAACCATGGCTGGAGAAACTTCCACTCCGGTAGGGAAGCCATTCAATAAAATTCGGCCAACTTTTAAACTTAATTCTTCCACTAATTCAGGAAATGCTTCGATTTCACGATAAGTTCCTTGAATAGTTCCTGTCAATTGACCAGGTAATTTTTCAATTAATTGTAACAATTCTGCACGGTCATCTGCCACAATTGCTAAGGTACTTGGGCCAAAAACTTCTTCCAATATTTCAGGATGTTTCATGGCATGTTTGGCTGTTGCAACAAATAAACTTGGCGAAGGAACATGGGCTTTTGTCAGTCTCTGAACCGCTTGGTGTTGATCTAAATGCAAACTTCCTTGTTCAAAAGCTTGGCCTATCCCTTGCGTTAAAAATGCTCCTAAACTCATTTGATCCAATTGATTGGCCAATAGTGTTAAAAATCCTGCATCTTCTTTTTGAATAAGAATCAAGCCTGGATTGGTACAAAATTGACCTTGTCCTAAACAAACGGATTGACTAAGTTGAGCCGCTAAGTTTTCGGCTTCATTTTTTAATTTTTCAGACAATAAAACCACCGGATTTATACTTCCCATTTCTGCATAAACAGGGATGGGTTGATCCCTTTTGACGGCTAAATCGAACAAGGCTTTGCCTCCTCGATAAGAACCTGTGAAAGCAACCGCTTGTATACCAGGGTGTTTCACCAAATATCCTCCGATTTCATGACTATTTGCATGAATCATAGAGAAAATGCCTTCAGGCATTTGGGTATTTTGAGCAGCTTTTTGAATGGCTCTACCAACCATTTCACAAGTATTGGGATGAGCAGGGTGTGCTTTGAAAATAACTGGACAACCAGCAGCTAAAGCAGAAAGGGTATCTCCGCCCGCTACAGAAAATGCCAAAGGGAAATTGCTCGCTCCAAATACAGCAACCGGACCCAAAGCGATTTGTTTCTGCACCAATCTCGGTTTAGGCAATGGCTGTCTATCGGGCATGGCTTCATCTATGATTTCTTTCCTCCATGATTCTTCTTTGATGAAATTAGCGAAGGCCTGAATTTGTCCCGTAGTTCTGCCTCTTTCTCCCGTAATTCGAGCATTTGGTAAGGCTGTTTCTAAACAAGCCATTTCTATTAAAGCATCTCCAATGGCAAGAATTTCGTTTGCTATTTGTTCCAAAAACAGTGCTCTTTGTGCATCTGAAATTTTCAACATTGCTCTAAAAGCTTTTTGTGCCAAAGCGATGGCTTCATCTACTTCTTCTACGGTTGCTTCATGGAACTGAGTCCCGAAAACAGCACCCCTAGCAGCTTCTATTCCTTGAAACGTTTTACTTCCTTTTTTGGAAAAATGATTCCCAATAATTTGTTCTCCTGTTAAATTCATTTTGCGACGATTTGTACCAATGTTCCAATGGGTTCAATTTGTATTTCTATTCGATCTCCTGCTTGAAGTGTGAAGGGTGGATCTGGAACAATACAGGTTCCTGTCATTAAAAAAGTGCCTTTAGGAAAGCTGCACTCTCGAGTTAAGTATTCCACTAATTCCAAATGGGTTCTTTTCATTTGAGAAATCTGGGTATCTCCTTGAAAAACGAGTTCTTTTTCTCTAAAAATGCGCATATCAATCACAGTTTCAGGCGCCAAAGGCTCTTCTGTAACCAATAAACAAGGCCCAATACCTGCGCTTCCATCATAGACTTTTGCCTGCGGTAAATACAAGGGATTTTCTCCCTCAATATCACGGCTACTCATATCGTTGCCAATGGTGTAACCAGCCAATTGTTTATGTGAATTGACAAATAAGGTTAATTCAGGTTCTGGAACGTTCCACGCAGAATCTTTTCTAATTCGAACTTCACCGCCATTTCCTACAGCACGGTGGGCATTTCCTTTATAAAAAATTTCGGGCCTTTCAGCGGAATAAACTTTGTCATAAAAAGTATCTCCACCCGATTCTTTCGATTCTTCCATTCTAGCCACCTTGCTGCGTAAATAGGTAACGCCTGCTGCCCAAATTTCTTGTTGATGAACAGGATGTAGAATTTCGTATTGATTGAAATCCACTTCTGTACCTCGATTAAATTCCGATTGGCAAGCTAGAAATAAGTCCTTTTGATTGATAAAATCGTCCCAAGCAAGGGTGTGATGAAAGACCGATTTTTCAGAAAAAGACGCCTGAATAATGTGCCCGTGTGGAGTACGGAATAATTTAAAATAATTCATTTTGATAGGTTTAAATTAAAATTTTACTCATCATCACGCTCAGCTGTGCTGAGCGCATTTATATTTTAATCGCATTCGGGAGCATATGGAGAAATGGCAAAGCTTTGCTGTAATCCAATTCAGTATACTCTAAACCCAGTGCGCGTATGTTCTTGTAATAAGTTTGATGTTGGTCATAATAGTTTCTTTCGCTGGGAACAAACCATGCTTTTTCCCCTAATTTTTGCCCCAAAAACCATTTCTCTAAAAGCCGTCCACTTCTCCCGTTGCCATCATTCCATGGATGAATTTTTACGAAAACCAAATGAATCATAGCAGCAAAATAGAAAACCTCCTGAATGTCTAGTTCTGTTTTCAATAGTATTTCTAGGTCATGGTAAAATTTTTCCATTTCGCTTTTCAATTCAATCGGAGAGGCTGCCACATATTCTATTCTTCCATCGGGTGTGCTTACATACATGTTTTGTGTTCTCAACTTACCTTGTTGGTTTTTCGCAACAAGGTGTTTGCTCAAAACCTGATGAGCTTCGCAAATGTTGACTTTGTTTAGGATATTTGTTTTTGCAAAAGTGTAGGCCGAGTATAAATCATCAATTTTTTGGGTGTAATCTGGTAAAAATTTTATTCCAAATTTTTTATGCTTGATGTAACTATCCAACTCAATATTCTCTCCTTCAATTTTGCTTGAAAAAACCGATGCTACAGACGTATAAAAACTGAAAATGTCCGTTGAAATTTCCGCATCAACCAATTTGTCAAAGTTGATTTTCAGTTCTTTATCAACTTGATCGCAATACTGCTCCAACAAATTATCCTGAACTATTTTTAAGTCTAATTTCTTCATTCCACTTTCGTAAGTATCAACCTTGGGTCTCTCATTCTCACGCTCGGCTTTGCCGAGTGTGGATTATTTTCAAACATTTTGTTTTAGTTCTCACGCTCAGCTGTGCTGAGTGTGTACTATTTTAAAAACATTCTGTTTTTTACAAAGTTGTAAAAACAACATGTTTTTTTCATAGTGTGCACTCAGCACAGCTGAGCGCAAGATAGTTTTTTATATATTTATAGTATGCACTTAGCACAGCTGAGCGCAAGTTAATTTATTTTCAATAAATTTTGTTTTAGGCATTAAATATAATCCTTTAAGGCTGAAAAAACGATATCTTCATCGCTTAATTTAAAGCTAAGTTCGAAGAGACAGGTATTGTTGATTTGTTGATTAATAATTTTAATGGGCTCTTTTTTACAAATTTTCATCACATCATTGAGCTGAAAATAGTTGAATTCGATTTGAATGATTTTTTCAGGTTCTTTCAGAAAGATATTTTCTTCTTTCAAAGCGTCCAAACTAGCTTCTTTATAAGCATGAATTAAACCGGGTACTCCCAAGAGCGTTCCTCCGAAATAGCGTACCACGGCAACCAATGAAAAGTATAAATTTTTGGAAATAAGTGTATTCAAAATAGGTTTTCCTGCACTTCCAGAGGGTTCTCCATCGTCATTAGAACGAGCTTCTTCGGGGGTATTTCCTAAACGATACGCATAACAGACATGCCTGGCTTTAGGATGTTCAATTTTTAACAATGAAATTATTTCCTTGATTTCTTCCAGATCTTTTACAGGAAAGCTATAAGCGATGAATTTACTTCCTTTATCTTTGTAGAGGCCTTCTGCGCTTTCTCGCAAAGTTAAATAGGAAGTCATGGTGTTCATTCGGAAATTGTTTGGCACAAATTTAGGCTTAAATTTCAAAAGTACTTTTCATAAAACATGCATAATAATTATTATTTCTTGAGGGTTTTGGCCAAAGATTTGAGGCAAAAGTTGCTCTATGCCCGATTGAAGCAATGTTTTTCGCAAGAAAAGGATGAATTGGTCTTAGGTTTTGAGCGACAAAATGGTGATGATTTTTGGATCAAATGTTGTTTGGGTGCCCAGTTCTCTATTTTACAATTTCCTGAATCTTTTCACCGGGCTGGTCGTAATTCGGTTGATTTATTTTCGGATCTATTGTTGGCAGAGGTTCAAGAAGTACAAATGTTTGAGAATGAAAGGGCTTTTGCTTTCCATTTTTTAGGTTCTTATGTGCTTCTATTTAAGTTATATGGGAATCGTGCGAATGTGGTTTTATATCAAGATCAAACCTATATTTCTCAGTTTCAAAAACGTTTAAAAAAGGATGAATCGATTTCCTTAAACGAATTAGATCGCCCTTTGGATCAAAGTTTTGACAATTTCATTGCGCATGAATCTGAAACGAATGCCTTGTTTCCCACTTTTGGCAAGGAATGTCAGGCATGGTTGAAAGAAAAAGGTTATGAGGATTTGAATTCAGAACATCGTTGGAAATTGATTCAGCAATTATTGCATGAATTGTCTTTGGCCAATTTTTATATTTATGAGCATGCCAAAGGGGTCAGTTTGACCTTGTTGGAAACGCATGAACATGTATTTTGTAAAACCAATGACCCCATTGAAGCGCTTAATCAATTGTATGCATTTCATTGGTCTGTCGGGGAATTTAAAAAAGAAAAAAACCTCATTCATTCCAATTTAGAGAAACTACATCTGCGTGCGATTTTATACCGGGAGGAATTGTTGAAACAGCAAACAATTAGAGAAGAGAATGTAGCATTGGATGAAATAGGACATATTTTAATGGCCAATTTACATGCCATTCCTGAAGGTGCGAAAAGTGTTGAATTGCTGGATTTTTATCGGAATAAGCCTTTGAAAATCAAATTAAATGCTAGTTTAAGTCCCGTTCAAAATGCAGAAAATTATTACCGCAAGTCGAAAAATGTGGCCAAAGAATTAGCCAATTGGCAAGCTAAGGTGGATGCTAAAAATGCCGAAATAGAAGCATTAGAAAAAGCAATCGTGGAGCTTGAACAATGCACCACCAAAAAAGCCTTAAAGCCATTTTTAAAGTGGATTCAACCTCAGAATACACAGAAATTAGATGCAGAGGAATTACCATTTAAGGAGTTTACTATTTCCGGTTGGACGGTTTGGGTAGGCAAAAATGCCAAGAACAACGATTTATTGACGTTAAAATATGCCAAAAAGAATGATTTGTGGTTACATGCACGGGATGTTTCAGGGTCCCATGTGGTGATACGTAATCCGCAAAATCAAACTGTTCCCAAATTTGTCATTGAGCAAGCAGCCAGTTTAGCCGCTTATTTTTCCAAACGCCAAACCGAGACCCTGTGTCCTGTCATTGTCACCCCTAAAAAATATGTCCGCAAAACCCGCGACCTGCTCCCTGGTCAAGTGATTGTAGATAGGGAAGAAGTGGTGATTGTTAGGCCGGGGCTTAATTATTAGGGAATTATTGAAAGAAGCACTTTGGCATATTTTTATTTTCTCACTAATAGTACTATTTTAGTGAAATTTATTACCCTAAACAGAACAACTCTATGCAGACACAAGGACTACAGACCTTAGATTACCTCGTTTTTCTATTTTATTTTGTTGTAGTAGCCTCTTATGGTTATTGGATTTACAAAAGAAAACAAAGCAAATTGGCTTCTTCCAATGATTTCTTTTTGGCAGAAGGTTCTTTGACTTGGTGGGCAATTGGAGCATCATTGATCGCCTCTAATATTTCCGCTGAACAATTTATCGGAATGTCAGGGAATGGTTTCCAAATTGGTTTAGCCATTGCTACGTATGAATGGATGGCAGCTGCTACTTTATTAATTGTAGCCATTTTCTTTATGCCGATTTATCTGAAGAATAAAATCTTCACCATGCCCCAATTTTTAACACAACGTTACAATGAAACCGTGAGCTTAATCATGGCTGTTTTCTGGTTGATGTTATATATCACCGTTAATTTAACCTCCATTTTGTATCTGGGAGCCTTGGCCGTTACTACCGTTTCAGGAATTGATTTCACCGTTTGTATGATTGGAATGGCCATCTTTGCCATCATCATTACCTTAGGTGGAATGAAAGTAATTGGTTATACGGATGTTATTCAAGTGTTTTTCTTAGTCTTGGGTGGTTTAGCTACTTCTTATTTGGCTTTAAATATGGTGAGCGACCATTTCGGTGGAGAAGGTGTGATCAATGGTTTATCACATTTGGTCAATAAAGCTCCAGATCATTTCCACATGATTTTGAATAAAGGGAATGCTAATTATCCTAGTTTGCCTGGATTAACGGTATTAATCGGTGGTATGTGGATCATCAACTTAAACTATTGGGGATGTAATCAGTATATCACACAACGTGCCCTAGGTGCTGATTTGCCTACAGCTAGAAATGGTTTGTTGTTCGCTGCAATGTTGAAAATGATGATGCCTATCATTGTTGTTCTTCCAGGTATCGCTGCTTATTTATTGCACCAAGATGGTATGTTCCAACAAGAAATGCTAAAAGATGGTGTGGTAAATCAAGATAATGCCTACCCAGTCTTATTAAATATTTTACCTGTGGGTTTAAGAGGTTTGTCATTTGCAGCATTAACAGCAGCGGTTGTAGCTTCTCTAGCGGGTAAAGCAAACTCTATTTCAACCATCTTTACCTTGGATATCTATAAAAAATACATCAATCCTTCTGCAGATGAGAAATCATTGGTGAATATGGGTCGTATTGCGGTTGTTGCTTCTATGATCATTGCCATTATCGTGGCTCCTATGATGGGGATTGATAAAAAAGGTGGTTTCCAATTCATTCAAGAATATACAGGATATGTTTCTCCAGGAGTTTTTGCCTTATTCATTTTAGGATTTTTCTGGAAAGGCGCTACCTCCAAAGGTGCTTTGGTTGCATTGATTGGCGGTTTGGCCTTCTCGTTGTTGAGTAAATATATTCCAACTTGGACAGGCGTGAATGATTGTATGTTTTACACAGCTGTTGCAGATGAATCAGGCGTTTATATGATCCCTTTCATGGATCGTATGGGTTGGGTATTTGTTTTCTGCGTGTTAGCCATGGTTATCATTGCCTTCTTTGATCCAGAAAGTAAAAATAATCCAAAAGGACTAGAAATTGATTCATCCATGTTCAGACCAAGCAATGGTTTCATCGTTGGTGCATCTATTGTAACGATGCTGATTATTGGATTGTATACGTATTTTTGGTAGGTAAATAATTATGAATTATGAGTTATGAATTATGAATGATTTTAAAAAACCGCTTTAAATTCATAACTCATAACTCATAATTCATAATTTACAATGCTCCCTCGATTATCTCCTCCACCACACTTGGATCCAATAAGGTTGAAGTGTCTCCCAAATTACTCATATCTCCCTCGGCAACTTTGCGCAGAATTCTTCGCATGATTTTTCCAGAACGAGTTTTTGGTAATCCACTTACAAATTGAATTTTATCGGGCTTTGCAATGGGTCCAATGATTTTGGCTACCGTTGCGGCAATATCTTTTCGCGCTAATTCATCATTGATGGTTGGGTGATCACAAATGACATAAGCATAAATACCTTGCCCTTTGATGTCATGTGGATACCCCACTACGGCAGATTCTACTACGCCAGTATGCATATTGATGGCATTTTCAACTTCTGCAGTGCCAATTCGATGGCCAGAAATGTTCATTACATCATCCACTCGGCCTGTAATTCGATAATATCCATCTTCATCGCGCATACAACCATCTCCTGTGAAATAAAGTCCAGGGTAGGTTGAGAAATAAGTCGATTTACATCTTTCATGATCTCCGTATGTCGTGCGAATGATGGATGGCCATGGATATTTGATGCACAAATTTCCGTTCACCCCATTTCCTACAATTTCTTTTCCATTTTCATCTACCAACATCGGTTGTACTCCCGGAAGGGGTAACGTTGCGTAAGCAGGCTTCAATGGAGTAATTCCCGCCAATGGTGAAATCATGATGCCTCCCGTTTCTGTTTGCCACCAGGTATCTACGATTGGGCATTCTTTCTTACCCACTTTTTCATTGTACCAATGCCAGGCTTCCTCGTTCAAAGGTTCTCCAACAGATCCCAATACTCTTAATGAGCTTAAATCTTTATTTTCGATGAATTCGTTGCCAAATCCCATCAAAGAGCGTATTGCTGTTGGTGCTGTATAGAATATGTTTACTTCGTGCCTTTTGATGATATCCCAAAATCTACCTGCATCTGGGTAAGTAGGTACTCCCTCAAACAAGACAGAAGTGGCTCCATTCAATAATGGGCCATAAACCAAATACGAATGTCCTGTTATCCAGCCGATATCTGCGGTACAGAAATAAACATCACCTGGATTGTACTGAAACACATTGGCAAACGTGTAAGCCGTGTAAACCATGTAACCCCCACACGTATGAACCACACCTTTCGGTTTTCCCGTAGATCCAGATGTATAAAGAATAAACAAAGGATCTTCGGCATTCATGACTTCAGCCTCGCATTGATCAGAAGCTTTCTCCTCTTCCTCTTCCCACCAAAGATCTCGGCCTTTGATCATGGAAACTGGAGTTTTGGTTCTTGTTTTTACAATAACTTTTTCAACGCTTGGGCAACTTACTAGGGCATCATCCACCGTATCTTTCATCGGGATGTTTTTGTTTCCTCGTACGGCTCCATCGGTAGTAATAACCACATTGCAAGCAGAATCATTGATTCTATCTGCGATGGATTGTGCAGAAAATCCACCAAATACCACGGAATGTATCGCGCCAATTCTTGCGGTAGCTAAAACGGCAATCGCTAATTCGGGAATCATGGGCATGTAAATACAAACTCGATCTCCTTTTTTGACACCCTGTGCTTTCAAGACATTCGCAAATTTACATACACGTTGATGTAATTCTTGGTAGGTCAAAGTAATAGCTGGGTCACCCGGTTCATTGGGTTCGTATATGATAGCTTTGGCATTTGGCTGTGTTTTTACATAGCGATCCAAGGCATTTGTCGTAATGTTTAATTGTCCATCCTCAAACCATTTGACAGAATAGTCGTCAAAATTCCAATCTAAAACTTTGGTAAATGGTTTGACCCAATCAAATTCTTGAGCTATTTCTGCCCAAAATTTTTCGGGTTGTTCGATACTTTTTTGATAAGCTTCTTGGTAGGCGTTTAGTGTTGTAATTCTCATTTTTTCAATCGTTTTATTTCAAATCAAATTCTCCTGTCAATGAATAATAACCAAAAATGGTCATACCTATGGAGATCAAAGGCGTTAAGACAAATGTATAAATAATGGCAGGAACAAGGTCATTTCCTCCTTTTGCCCAAAGAGGTAAAGCTTGGAAATAAAATAAATATACTCCCGCTCCAATACCTAAAATGATCCAAACAATTCCTAAAATTCTTTTTAATCCGTTCATTTCTTTCTTGTTTAGAATTAATCCGCCATATGGCGACCTGTTCCTTTGATATAGATAAGTCCGATTACGATACATACCGAAATCAGTGCAATTGGGTAGTTCAAACCTTCTAAATAAGGTTTTGCATAAACAGCCGATGCGCCAGCTTCTTCCGCTAACTTATTGGCATCTTTGGCTGTGGTTACTAAATATGTCGCTATCGCTGGCATTAATCCACCGAAGACCCCATTTCCAATGTGATAAGGGAGCGACATCGAAGTATAACGAATTTTGGTTGGAAACATTTCGACTAAAAATGCAGCAATTGGGCCATAAGCCATTGTAACAAATGAAATCAAGAAAAAGATCATGGCCACCAATGTCCATTTGTCCGAATTATTGATCGTAAGAGTAATTTTATCTTCTGCTTTGGGAGCGTCCTTCGACTTATCAGCCAACCAAGTCATTTTGCTTACTTTTTTATATTTTGTGCCATCGGAATACTCGCTAGTAATGGTTTTTGTGATCAATGAATCGGAGGTCCCTTGGATGATGACGCTGCTTCTTTCTGTTTTTTCAGAAGAGGTGATGAGTTCCTTATTTTTCAAATTGACTGTTTGATACATTTTTTCAAAGATCGGTCGATAACAAATTACTCCCAATATCATGCCTGCCATCATAATGCCTTTTCTTCCAATTTTGTCTGATAAACCTCCAAAAAACACAAACAATGGAGTTCCAATCAATAAGCCAATCACCATTATGGTGTTCGCTTGCGTATCGTCTATATTACAAATTTTGATCAAAAAAGTTTGGGCATAAAATTGACCTGTGTACCAAATTAAGCCTTGTCCCATGGTCGCTCCAAAAAGCGCTAGTAAAACAAATTTTAAATTTAATTTATTGCCAAATGATTCCTTCAAAGGATTCACTGCTATATTACCTTCTGATTTTGCCTTTTCAAAAAGAGGCGATTCCGACATATTTCTTCGGATCAAAAATGAAACACCAACCATGATGATGGACAATAAAAAAGGGATTCTCCAGCCGTATTCATCAAAATCTTCAGGACTCATAGATGCCTTGGTTAACATGATGATTCCCAAAGAAATGACCAGTCCAACAGTAGCTGTTGTTTGAATCCATGACGTGAAAAAACCTCGTTTTTCATCTGGCGAATGCTCTGCCACATAAGTAGCGGCTCCACCATATTCTCCACCCAAAGCCAAACCTTGGAGTAGGCGTAAGGTTAAAACTAGAATAGGAGCAAGCGCACCAATGGTGGAATAGGAGGGAATTAATCCAATGGCAAAAGTTGCGCCACCCATCAACATCAAAGTGACCATGAATGTGTATTTACGACCAATTAAGTCGCCCAAACGGCCAAAAAACAAGGCGCCAAAAGGTCTTACCACAAATCCAGCAGCGAAGGTTGCTAGGGTGTTTAAGAAAGCTGCTGTTGGATTATCTGTTGGAAAAAATTTGGTAGATAATACTGTAGCCAGACTTCCGAAAATATAAAAATCGTACCATTCAATCAATGTTCCGACGGAGGAGGCGCTAATGATATAAGCAAGGCTTTGCTTTTTTTGATTCATAATTTATGATAGGTTTTTAAGGGGTTCTAATTCTTTCTGGAAATCATTTTTTCATCAAAAATTAAAACGCTACAATTTAGAAAATTTAATTCTAAAGCGGGACAATCGGAATACTTATTTGTACAATTTTGTGAAAAAAATCTTCTTTTGATGCGCCCAAGAAAAATTCTACTTTTGTAGTGCAAAATTTCTTAAATGATGTCGAATACTCTCTTTTTTCTTTTTATCTTATTTCAATTTTTAAAATTAGAAACGCAGATAAATGAATGGGGTGGTCAAGGCTTGAGTTATACCGTTTCGGGAACTACTGGACTTCAATTACATTTAAAAATTGGCAAAAAAATCCTGATTGGCACCCAAAGAGGTGATGAATTAACCCATATTTTAACTCAATTAAACAAAATATAAATGTTGGATGCGACAAAAGTGTTATGGGTAGTTGCGGGGCCAACAGCTGTAGGTAAAACGGCTTATTGTGTTGAATTAGCCAAAAAATATCAAACTGAAATTATCTCTGCCGACTCAAGGCAATTTTACAAAGAGTTATCGATTGGCACGGCCAAACCCACTGAAGAGGAGCAAGGAGGAATCAAGCATCATTTTATCAATTCTCATTCTATTGATGAATATTTTTCGCCGGGTGATTTTGAGCGGGAAGCGTTAAAAATCATTGAAGAATTATTCAAAACCAAGGATAATGTCATAGTAACAGGCGGGTCAGGCTTGTATTTAAAAGCATTGATGCATGGACTAGATGAAATGCCTGAAGTCGATTTGGCATTGAGAGCTCAATTAGCAGATCGATTATCCAATGAAGGAATTGAAAAGCTATACCTCGAATTGAAAGATAGAGATCCTGAATATGCTGAAAAGGTCGATGCAAAAAATCCACAAAGGATCATGCGCGCCTTAGAGGTGTGTTTATCCACAAATTCCACCTACACCAGTTTTCGTAAGAAAAATCAAGTCGAAAGACCTTTTCAAATCAAGGCAATTTGCTTGGATCGACCACGGGAAGAGTTGTATCAGCGGATTGATGATCGTATGGATCAAATGTTGGCCAATGGCTTGGTAGAGGAGGCAAAAGCTTTTGAGGATAAACAACATTTATATGCGCTTAAAACCTTAGGCTATAAAGAAGTGTATGGATTTCTTCGAGGGGAATATGATGAGACAGAAATGGTCAGGTTATTGAAACGTAATTCAAGGCATTATGCTAAAAAACAATTAACATGGTTTAGGCACCAAGGGGAGTTTGAATTTGTGTCTTTGTGTTAATTTTTTAAACACCAAGACTCAAAGATTTGTCATAATTTCAAATAACCCTCTAATCCTTCTTCCAGATGTTGGCATTGAAATCCTTTGGAGCTTAATAATCGACAAGCGATAAAACTTTGTGTGCCGTTGTAGCAAATGATTGTATAAAAAGTGTTAGGATCTAATTCTGAAATTCTATCCAATAAATAGTCGAGTGGAATATGTATCCCACCCAAGTGAAAGTCGTCCCATTCTCTTGGAGTACGAATATCCAAAATATGCAAACGAGACAAATTTTTTTTGAATTCTATGGGACTTATTTTGTTCATTAATTATTAATTGTACACTCCTCTTATATTCCATTATCCACGGATTAAAATCCATGGCTACAATAATGATCATCCCTACGGGATGCTACATTTATTTTTCTCCTTTCCTCTCTTCATTATCCACGGATTAAAATCCATGGCTACAATAATGATCATCCCTACGGGATGCTGTATTTATTTTTCCACTCTTCTCTCTTCTCTTTTCTCTCTCCTCTTTTCTCTCTTCTATTTTCTCTCTTCTCTCTCCTCTCTTCTCTTTTCTCTCTTCCTCAAATCGCCATCAAATTGCAACCTCTAATTTCTGAATTATCAAATCTACCTAATACTTTAAAATGGCTTCCATCCACTTCCAATGATCCTAAATCTTTGGTTTCAATGAAAGAGCATGAATCGATGTTGGCCAAATCGATTACCTTAATTCCACCTACTTTGTGTTTCTGCGTAATATTACTGAATGGATCCGTCACTTCCCTCAGTAAAACCCGCATGCTAAAGCCAGGACTAAATATCCCATCCATTGTAGCATATGCTTGAGAAAATAATTCTGTCATTCCATATTCAGAAGCAATTTTGGTAGCCCCCATTTTTTCTTTCATAAAGTCATGGACTCGATCACGAATCCATTCCTCTCTTCGACCTTTCATTCCACCTGTTTCCATGATCATAATTCGATCATTTTCTATTGCCTCCTTCCAAAATGCAAAATCTTGTCCTGAATCTATCCAATCCAACAAGCCAAATGTCACCCCGATTAACCAAATTTTTCTCTCTGTTTCCAAGGCTTTTTTGATGTTCAAGGTTAATTCTTCATACTGATTTAGGTAAAAGCCTGAAAGTTCCGATTTCGATTCTTTGATGAAATGGTCCATCATAAATACCAAAGAAGAGGTGCTTCTCTCTAAATAAGAGGGCAAAAGGGCAAAAATGTGGAATTGTTGGAGTTCTCCGTACTTTTCCTCAAAAATTCGTTTGGAAATATGTTGATAAAAAATGGGGTCACAAACAGGATGCTTAGATGGAATTTGTCCCGTTGTGCCTGAACTTTCAAAATTGAATAAGATTTTAGCAAAACCTGTTTGTACTTGATAATTTTTAAACAATTCAATGGGCAAAAAAGGTATTTGATGAATTTCATTCACGTCTTCAATCGAAATATTCATCATTTTTACATAAGTCTGGTACAATGGATTGAATGCATATTGGTACTGAAAAACCTCCAATGCGATTGCCTCAAAATCATTTGCATGCAAGTTTAGCACTTTGCTTTTTAAAGTTAATTGGGTTTGTTCCCAAATCTCTGGATCCAATTGCATGCCTTTTATGTGAAATTTTATACAAAATTAAAGCAAATCATTAACTTTACAGACTTTAATTTACCGTAATTCAACATGTTGAAGCCAAGTAGTTTCTTTTTTGTGATTGTAATTGCATTGCTAGGCTTGTGGTCTTGTGTTCAAGAACCCAATTTTAGCGCAACGCCGGTAATTCAATTCAATTCCATTCGGAAGATTGTGAAAACATCCAGCGATGGCTTGGGAGGTAAAATTAAAATTGATTCTTTAATCATGTCCGTGGATTTTCAAGATGGAGATGGTGATTTAGGACTGACCGTAGCACAATTAAAGGCAAACCCTAAATACAAGGATTTTAGTAATTTCATCGTAGATGTTTTGATTCAAAAAAACGGAAAATTCGTGCCCATAACATTTAGTCCTAGGTTAGGTGGATTGGTAAATTTTCCATTTTTGCCCAACCAAAAACCAGGTCCCATAGAAGGAACCATCGATTATTCTACCCCCTTTGTTTATGCATTTTACAAAGGTTATTCACCTCTTTTTACAGAAAAAAACGATACACTTAAATTTCAAATAAAAATTGTGGACAATGCTTTTAACGTCAGTAATACCGTTGAGACTGCCCCAATCATCATCTTTCAAGACTAAAAATTAATCCATGAAATTATTACAAACAGCTTTCGTAGGAATTTGTCTGTATTTGGCAATTCTAAATCCCATTGTTGCACAAAAGGAAATTACTTTAGACGATATTTGGAAAAATTATACCTTTAGACAAAAATCCATTCAGAATTTTAATTGGACCAAAGATGGCCAATCTTACACTGAATTAAAGGAGGGCAAAATTTATAAATATAGCGTTGCTGATCCGAATAAGTCAGAAGTGCTTTTTGATCAAAGCAAAATCGCTACTTCAGAAGGAAAGAAAATTTCCATGCAAGAATTTTCTTTTTCAAAAGATGAACAAAAAATTCTGATATCTACTGAGGTTGAATCAATCTATCGCAGAAGTACCAAGGAAATCAATTATATTTTTGATATTAAAACCCAAAAGCTCAGTCTGTTGTCTAAGGGAGGGAAGCAAATGCATGCAACCTTTTCACCTGATGGCAACTTTGTTGCATTTTCTAGGGACAACAATATGTTTGTTGTCAATGTGGCAACTGGCGCAGAGAAAGCGATTACAAATACCGGTAAGATTAATGCTATCATTCATGGAGTTTGTGATTGGGTTTATGAGGAAGAATTTTCATTTTCTCAAGCATTTCAATGGTCTCCAGATAGCAAAAAAATTGCCTATTATACCTTTGATGAAACCAAAGTTCCAGAATATAATATGCAGATGTGGGGAGATTTATATCCCAAAGACTATCGTTTCAAATATCCCAAAGCAGGAGAAGCCAATTCCATTGTGAGTCTTTCCGTTTATCAATTAGATAATACCAAAACAAGTACCGTGGATGTGGGTAAAGAAAAGGATCAGTATATTCCAAGAATGAAATGGACTAATGATGCAAATGTGCTCTCATTTATGCGTTTGAATCGTTTGCAAAATCATTTAGACCTAATTCATTCAGATATTAAATCAGGAAAATCAAGCATAGTCTACACAGAAAAAAGCAGTACATCTTTGGAAATTGAAGCTGTTGGGAATGATTTGACCTATTTGAGCGATAACAAACGCATGATTTTGTCGTCTGAAAAATCGGGATTTAAACATTTGTATTTGGCTGAAATTGCAACGGGTCAATTGACTCCCATCACTCAGGGTAAATGGGAAGTGGATGATTTTTATGGTTTTGATGAAAAATCACAAACATTGTATTATAGTGCCGCAGAAATATCACCCATTAGTCGCCAAGTGTATCAAATTCAATTGGACGGTTCGGGCAAAAAACTGATTTCTAGCAATACTGGAACAAATTCAGCCAATTTTAGTCCAGATTATTCTTATGTGATTTTCAATAGAAGTTCTGCCAAAGAACCTTTGGAAATTACTTTGAAAACTAGTGGTGGGAAGGTGCTTCGTGTGTTGGAAGATAATAGCAAATTGAAACAACAATTAAAGGATTACCAAATAGCTACTCGCGAATTTTTTGAAATTCCACTGGCAAATGGGGAACATTTAAACGCCTATTGTATCAAACCTGCCAACTTTGATCCAAGCAAAAAATACCCTGTTTTAATGCACGTTTACGGTGGACCAGGTAGTCAACAAGTAGTAGATTCTTATCCCGGCTCAGATTTATATTGGTATCAATTGTTGTTGAATAAAGGCTATTTGATTTATTGTGTAGATAATCGCGGGACTGGTGCAAGAGGAATTGATTTCGAAAGAATCACTTACCGAAATTTGGGCAATATTGAAGTACAGGATCAAATTTATTCTGCGAAATATTTGGGGACATTGCCTTATGTGGACAAAAATAGAATTGGTATTTGGGGTTGGAGTTATGGTGGATTTATGGCGGCCAATTGTTTAATGCAAGGGGCGGAAGTGTTTAAAGCGGCCATTTCTGTGGCGCCAGTTACCAATTGGAGATTTTATGATTCCATTTATACCGAGCGTTACCAAGGATTGCCACAAGATAACGCTGCAGGATATGATGATAATTCGCCAGTTTCACATGTAAATAAATTAAAAGGTAATTTGCTTTTGGTACATGGAACGGGAGATGATAATGTCCATTTTCAAAATGCGGTTTCATTGCAAGATGCTTTGATTAAGGCCAATAAGCAATTCCAAAGCTTTTATTATCCAAATAGAAACCATGGAATTTCAGGAGGAAATACTCGTTTGCATTTGTATCAAATGATGACTGATTTCTTGTTGAAAAATTTATGATGATAAGGTAAAATTGCAATTTTGGGTTAGTTTTATCTAATTTTTAAACAAAATTGGCTATTTTTGCTCTTTCATATTACGCCCTACGAATTTCGATTCGATAAATATAATTTTATGACCCTACATAGAGAAGGAAAAACCATATTAATCAGTACGTTAGTAATTGTTTTATCTATCAATGCGTTAATCGCATATTTTTTCCCAGAAAATACTTATTTAAGAGAAGGAATTGTTGTTGTAACTTCTTTATTTTTCTTGATAATTTTACAGTTTTTTAGAGTTCCTAAAAGAGTAACGGAAATTAATCCCCATCATATTATTGCGCCAGCGGATGGGAAAGTGGTTGTGATTGAAGAGACAGTAGAAACGGAATATTTTAAAGGGCCGAGAAGACAAGTTTCCATATTCATGTCACCGATCAATGTTCACATCAATTTTAATCCTATTTCAGGAATTGTTTCTTATTTCAAATATCATCCGGGCAAATATTTGGTGGCTTGGCATCCGAAATCAAGCACCGAAAATGAGCGTACAACTTTTGTTGTAAAGCATGAAAATGGGACGGAAGTTCTTTTTCGTCAAATTGCTGGAGCACTAGCTAAACGTATTTGTTGGTATGCCAAAGAAGGAGATACCGTAACACAAGGAACAGAATTTGGCTTCATTAAATTTGGTAGTAGAATCGATATTTATCTTCCTTTGGATGCAAAAATTTGTGTAAATATCGGAGATAAACCCGTAGGTGGAGAGACCGTTATTGCTACTATTTCATAGAAGAGAGTTATTAATTATTAGTTATTAGTTATTGAAATTTTTAAATTAGGAACCTAATACCTAATACCTAATACCTAATACCTAATACCTAATACCTAATACCTAATACCTAATACCTTTTACATCACTCCCAGTTCGCCCAATTTTCTTCAATCAAACGAATGATCTTTTCCAGTCCAATTTGATCTATTTCAGAAAAATCGTTTAGTTGATCACTATCTAAATCAAAAACCAAAATCACATTTCCATCTGCACCTTTGGCAGGTAATACAATTTCTGATTTAGAGGCAGAAGCACAAGCAATATGTCCAGGGAATTCATCCACATTCGGTACAATGACAGTTTGTTGAATCGTAAAAGCATGGCCACAAACTCCTTTGTGAAAAGGGATTCTTGTACAAGCTACAGGTCCTTGAAAAGGGCCTAAGACCAATTCTTTGCCTTTGTTTAAATAAAAACCTACCCAAAAAAAGCCAAATGTCTCATGAATGGCTGCTGCAATATTGGCTAAATTGGCATATTTATCTGTTTCTCCGGCTAAAAGGTGCTCGATTTGAGGTAGGAGTATGTTGTACTTTTCGGCACGGGTTCCTTCTATTTTAACTAAATCTTCTGCCATTTAGGATGCACTTTCTTGTTGAACAAAATATCTTTTTAACCATGAATTAGCAGCTACTTCTGGCCAATTAGTTTGGTAACAATATAAATTAGGAATTAAGGGTGTCACTACTTTCGATTCAGCTGTTATGTGTCCTTCTTGAACTGCCTGTTTAATGGATGGAAGAGGATACATGTCTAGTTTTTCTCCGTTGACAATTGACAACGTTCTATCAAAAAAATCAATGGATAATTGTCTTCCTAATTCTTTGAACCATTGTGTAGAAGCATCAATGGAACAGCCTGAAGCTTGATTCGTCGATTCGTCTAGTCCAAGAATGACCACTTGCTTATATCTAATTTCAAATGACCCTTTTAGTCCAGCCCCATGTGCATTCCATGATTCAATAGCCTCGGGCAAAAATGCGTTTAATTGTTCAATTTCTATTTCAGAAAATGGCCTATTTGCCTGATATACCCAAATTCTTGCATTGGGAGGTAATTCATTAAATGGAGTGTACATATTTATAATTTTAATGATTGCTGAACTAATTCAGCTAAATCTACTACTTGAATGCTTTTATCGTGCCCTGTTTTATTTAATCCGTCTTGTAGCATAACCATGCAAAATGGACATGCAATGGCCACTTTAGTAGCACCCGATGCAATTATTTCTTCCGTCCTTCTAACTTGCATATCAATTTTACCTTCTTCGGGTTCTTTAAAGACTTGAGCGCCTCCCGCTCCGCAACATAAACCTTTTGTGCGACAACTTTTTAGCTCTTTTACTTCTTTTTCTAAACCTTCTATCACTGCTCTTGGAGCTTCAAAGATACCATTTCCTCGACCTAAATAGCAAGAATCATGAAATGCGATTTCTTCTTTTTGTGTGTTTTCTGCTTTGATTTTTCCACTTTGCAACAAATCTGCCAATAAAGTGCTGTGATGAATAACCTCGTAATTTCCACCTAAGGCGGGATATTCATTTTTTAAGGTATTAAAACAATGTGGACAAGCAGTTACGATTTTTTTTACGCCATACAGATTAAGCGTTTGTATATTCGTTGCAGCCTGCATCTGAAATAAAAACTCGTTACCAGCTCTCCTTGCCGGATCACCCGTACAGGATTCTTCCGTTCCTAGAACCGCGAAACTTACTTGGGCCTCATTTAAAATTTCACAAAAAGCCCTCGTCACCTTCTTCTGACGATCGTCAAATGAACCTGCACAGCCGACCCAAAATAAATATTCGGGACTTTCTCGTTTGGCCGCCCATTCAGCCATGGTGGTGATTTTCAACTCCATTATTTCTGCAATTTTTCTTTTTCTAATGCCCGCATTTCTGCAACTGTTAATTTACTTCCATCATGACTCCAACCAGGAGGGCCAAAAATGTAGAACCAAACACTTTTAAGCGAATTGGCTTTTAACAAATCCTTAGCTATTTGTACCCATTCAAAAAAGGCAATTTTTACCGGATTATAGCTTTCAATCTGGGTAGTTAATCCATAACTTGGATGCTGTTCTTCTTTTTGAAAAGAACCAAACATGCGGTCCCAAATAATTAAAACACCTCCATAATTTGTGTCCAAATAATTCAAATCCGTTCCATGGTGTACCCGATGATGGGAAGGTGTATTGAAAATATATTCAAACCACTTAGGCATTTTGTGAATGAATTCAGTATGAATCCAATATTGATATAACAAGCTAATTTGTTGGAAGGTAATTAAAATCAAAGGGTTAACTCCAAGCAAAGGAATCCATAAATAAAAAATAAACATTCCTGAAATATTGGACGTCCAAGTTTGTCTTAATGCAGCTGCCAAATTGTATTTGGGGGAGGAATGATGTACAATATGAGATGCCCAAAAATACCTGATTTCGTGAGATAATCGGTGCATCCAATAATAAGTAAAATCCTCTGCAAAAAAGGTGAATACCCAAATTGGCCACCAATCAAAGGCAAATTCTTGTAATTTAAAATTGTCGTAGACATACAATACACTACCAAATCCAACAGCTTTAGTAAGCATACCAATAATCAAATTGCCAATCCCTAAACTAATAGAGGTTAAGGAATCTTTAGCCTCAACAAATTTTCGCTTTTGCTTGTATGAAACATAAGATTCGATGATGACCGTCAATAAGAAAAAGGGAATTGCATATAAAATAATACTTCTCATATTAGTTTAATTTTACCGTTTCTTTCAAAAAATGAATACTTGCTTGCAAAGGTATTTCCACATGTTCTCCCAATATTGGGGAAGTCATTACGTGATACCTAGATAAAGGAAATGCTTGCTCTTTTTTCAAATAGGCTGGAGTTCCTAACAAAGGAAACATTTCTTTCATTGCTTTGACAGAAACTACATTGTCTTGATGTTGCTCATCTTTGTAATAATAGGTCAAAAATACGGGACATTTGACTGCTTGAAAGACTTCTTCTGTCATTTCGTGCGTCAAAAAATTTTGTAATGCGATGATTCCATCCACTTTATAATGCAAACTCCAATATTGCTCATGTAGTGCATTTTTGGCTGGAATATCTCGATATTCACTTCCTAAAATGGCTTTAGCAATTTGCTTACCCCAAGGGTTGTCTAATAATGTCGCATTAGGATCTGCTACCGCAATACATGGGCCATATAAAATCAAGGCCTTTATTTCAGGGTGTTTGCTTGCTAGCACCAAAGAAAGAGCTCCTCCAAATGATGTACCCAAAACGACCACCTCGTCTCCCAATTTTTTTGCGATGGCATAATAATTTTCCACGCTTTCATAAAAATCATCGGCCGTGATATTTTCAAAAACCTTATCTGATTTTTTTTCTCCATGTCCAGCCACTCGTGCTAAAACCAAATTTGCACCAAAAGCTTTGGCAACTTCCCTATGCACGGGATCTCCTTCCATTTGTGAAGCAGAAAATCCATGGACATACAGAAATACGATCTTCGTTTTCTTGGGATGTAAAGAGTCTGCCCACACGATTTTTCCCTTGTTGTTAGGTTTCAAATTCAGATTTTGAGCCTCTTTTTGTGCTAAGAATTGTTGGATTTTTAGCAAAGAATCAGGAATGTTTGTCCAAGTTACTCCACGATCCAGCGTTGGGCTTTCAGGACTTGGTCCTAGAAAATAAACCAAGGCTATGAATGCGATGGCGGTAAGTATTTTTTTCATATCAGTTTTTTGCCCAATTCATTCGATCATTTGGATCAAATTTCCATGGGGCTTGATTGGTTTCTATATTACTAAACATGGAATTCCAAGCCACAGGAGCATCAGATAATTCCATTATTTGAAATCTTCTTAATTCTAAAATGATATTTAATGGAGAAAGTTCCATCGGACAAGCTTCCACGCAAGCCATGCAGCTTGTGCAAGCGCGTAATTCTTCTGCCTGGATATAATCTCCTAAAAGGCTTTTCCCGTCATCCATCCAAGCTCCTTTGTTTGCCACTAAATTTTTACCCACCTCTTCTAATCTATCCCGCGTATCCATCATGATTTTTCTCGGTGAAAGTGCTCTTCCTGATTGATTCGCTGGACATTGTTCGGTGCATCTACCACATTCTGTACAGCTGTAAGCGTCTAAAGCATGCTTCCAATTCAAATCTTTGACATCTTTGGCTCCAAATTTCATGTTTTCGTTGGCTTGAAAATTCGGATCGACAGGTAAATTCAGCATGATATTCACTTCGTTTGTAATGGCAGGCATATTCGCCATTTCAGCAAAAGGCTTCAAACTAGAAAAGTAGGTTGCCGGGAATGCTAAGAAAATATGTAAATGTTTGGAATAAGTAACGTAAAGAGCAAAACTTAATATACCAGCAATATGAAACCACCATGCCATTCGTTCTATGATGATTAGATTAGTTGTTGAAATTGAGTTGAATAATGGAATAAAATTTTGGGAAACAATAAAAGACCCAACAGGACTATAATGGGGAATATTTCTAGTTTGTAACACGGCATCACTCGCATTCATTATCCATAAAGCCAACATTAGAATGACCTCAATCAACAGAATGGTATACGCATCTTGTACCGGAAACCCTTTGAGTTCTGTATGTTTATTAGCTTGTAAACGGGGCAAAGAAAGGAGGGCTCTTCTAGCGAAAAAAACCAGACAAGCGATGAACACTCCCAAAGATAAAAGTTCAAAAAAATCGAGCAATAAAGCATAGAAATCACCTAAAATAGGAGCAAAGATTCGATGTGTACCAGCGATTCCATCAATGATTATTTCTAAAATTTCCAGATTGATCAGAACAAAACCGATGTAAATAAGAAAATGAAAAAAGCCAACTAACGGTTTTTGAAACATTTTTTTTTGCCCAAAAGCTAATAAAAACACTCGCTTCCATCGTTCTGACGATCGATCTGTTAGGGCCACTTTTTGGGTGATATGAATACTGGCTGCAATTTGCTTAAATCGCTTAAAAATCAGGTAGGACATGCCTCCAAGCAATAAAATGAACGCTATTTGAGTAAAAATAATTGCCATAATGATCATGCTTTCTGGGAATCAGAATAGTATGCTAATCATACTATTTTACAAGACCCAAATCTAGAGATTTTTTTTGAGGTATAGATCAAGTAAACTGATAATTTCTTGGAAATAAATAGAATTTTATTTTAAATTGTTAGTGTATTATTTAAACCAACCACTAATTAAATGTATCCGCTCCATTCTCCTCCTCTTATTTCGAAATAATCAATCGCTTCATTGCTTTTAGTCGTTAACACAATGACATAATTTTTTAACAATCACTAAACACTTTCCATTATGAAAAACAATTTCAAAACGTATTTAAAGATTTTAGTAGCCATTGGCCTTGCCGTTTTTTTCTACAAAGTAATTTTTCCTGATTTCTATGTTGGCTTCCGAGAAGGATATAATCAGGCAAAAAAAGATCGAAGTAAGTAATGATTTTTTACGCATAGGCTTCGAGAGCTTCATTTACCTTGCAATGATAAGTTCAATCATTTTTCTTCGAGAGCCTAAGCTACTATTTATTTACCATACTTGTGCCTGAGGCTTTTGAAGTTACCCCTGAACAGCTAATTATTTTAATTTTTTCATATCTGCATTAACGTGAAGTAAACACATAACTTGATAATGTATAAGTATTGTTTTATGAGGTAAGAATTATAAAAAAAGTACATGATTTTTATTTTTAATTCTAATAAATAGCTTGGAACATTGAGGATATTTTCTTTATTTGGTTTACGAATTCATTTACCTTACCACTAATTATATGTATCCATCGGACCTACTTACTCGAAAAGAAAAAGAAGTTTTAGATCTTGCCCGTTTAGGTTATTCCAACAAAATCATTGCAGAAAAATTAGTGGTGGCCATCACCACTGTAAAAACGCATCGGAAAAATATCATGCAAAAGCTGGGTATCACTGGCAAAGTCGAAATGACTCGGTACTTGTTGAATTTACCACCCTTAACATAAAAAATTACAAAAACATCATACTTAAATCCTACCTAGGTAGGATGCGTACAATTAAATATCTTTTTAGTTTTGCCATGTACTTGCAAGTCCTGGTGAATACCGAAAAACCATTAACAGAGTAGGTAATAAATTTCTATTTTTAATAAAATGAAAAATTTAGAAAGCTTAGGTTTTAACGAACTTAGCATAACTGAACAGATAAATGAATCAGGAGGCTTTTTCTTAAAGCCAGCAGGTGGATTTGGTAATTCATCAATTGTTTCGATTGTCGCGTCTTATGGGCATGATGTTTTAGATTTCTTTCAAGGTATACACGATGGATTATCTAATGGAGTCAATGATTACAAAAAAGCTAAAAAATTTTAAAAAAAAAGTAAAATAAAAAAAATTAAATAACATGGAATTAAGAATAATGTCAGATTGTGAAATGATTGAAATTGTTGGTGGGCACAAAGGAAAAACCTATAATATTGGTTATGCAATAGGTCAAACCATGGCTTTTTTTGCTGCAGCGACTGATATTGTCAGTACAGCTTTTGGTTTTAAAAAGTAACTTTTTATTTTCCCAATGGGGTGACTAAGATTCCTCATTGGGAAATTTTATATTATGGATATGTTTTTATTAAAACCGGAGGTTTCCAAAGATGATGGCGTTTTTACTTGGAAACATTTGAAAATGATTTTCCTTGTTTATGTTCTGTTTTTTATTGCTCAGGGAATCTTTTTTGGAATTATTAAGCTGTTAGACGGGGCCCTTTTTGACAAGACAATGCATTTGTTTAAGTCGACTTTTTCTGGCGAAAATTATGTTCATCCAATGTATTTGGTAATCATCGCCCCAATTTTGGAAGAGATCCAGTTTCGTTTACCGATGGATTTGAAGAAGAATTCAATTTGCATGGGCTTAGCTATTTTTTTAGGAAATTTGCTTATGTCATCATTCCATATACCGCTTTTTTATGCCGAATTTCAAGTTTTACCACTTCTAGAATTTCTTTTTGTTTACTGGGTTTTGTTTGTTGTTTTTGCTTGGGTTTATCAAACTTTTTTAGATAAATGGCGATTGGACATTCCTAATTATGTTGTCTTTTACTTTTTATCGATACTTTTTGCTCTTATGCACTTGGTTAATTACCTACCTCTTGAATCTAATTTGAATTTTGAATACATAATTATTGTATTTAGTCATTTTATAAGTGCATGTTTATTTGGCTACTTAAGGTGTAAGTGTGGTTTTTGGAGTGGGGTTGTCATTCATGGATTCGTGAATTATTTTTGAAGCTATTCTAATCATATAATTTTACCAACAACCTGATAATCTACCATTCTCTATTTTTTATCTCAAAACACTCCTTTAAATTTACACTCAATACCTAACCAATCATAATAAACTATGTATCACATCGGCGACGATATTGAAAACTCGGTAGAGAATCTCATTGCTAAAAATCGAGAAAATGCCATTTCCCTTTATTTTGTTTTTATTTTGGCCATTGCAAGCCTATTATTTTCATTGCCTTATATCTGGGTAGATATCAGTTCACAAAGTAGGGGAATCATTCGTTCTGCAGATGAAAATGTACCGCTCATTTCATTGGTCAATGGCAAAATTACTTACCTCAATATTCATAATAACCAAAGCGTAAAAAAGGGGGAAATTCTCTTGAAAATTGATCCAGAAATTTTGGAATCGCAAGTAGGCTTAAATACTAATTTCAAAAGTCAAACCTTGCAATCCATCCAAGATTTGGAGCAAATCAATGGTTCAAACAATCCTCTAATTATACAAGAAAATTTAAAGGAGGATTATCAAAAGTTCTTAAAGCAAAAAACGGAACTAGAAAGTAAACTTGCATTGGCAGAAATTAACTTTCAAAGAAATAAAAAATTGTACGATGAGCGGGTGATTTCAACTTCTGAGTATGAGCGGTTTTTATACGAACTCACTTTTGTCAAAGACGCTTTGAATAGCTTTGTTCAACAACAAAAATTTGCTTGGGAAAAACAAAAAAAGGAACTGTTGGACGCTTTAAAAAATTATGAGAACTCCTTAGAGAAATTGAATTTAGAAAAAAAGAATTATGTATTGAAAGCACCCATGAGTGGCACAATTGTCAATTTTAAAGGTTTTCAAGTGAATTCTTTTATTGGTGGAGCTTCTACAATTGCTGAAATTTCACCTAACCATGGCCTGTTAGTAGAATGCCAAGTTCAACCCAAAGATATTGGATTGATTAGGCAAGGACAAAGGGTAAAGTTTGAATTAGATGCTTTTAATTATAACCAATGGGGATTCATCGATGGAGAAGTGATGGAAATGGATCAAAACGTAAGCATTCAAGATAAGGAAGTATTCTTTAAGGTCCGCTGCCTGTTGAATGAAACACATTTAAAGTTGAAAAATGGATATAAAGCGAAGGTTGGGAAAGGAATGACTCTCACGGGTCGTTTTATTCTCAATCGCAGAAATTTATATCAATTATTATTCGACAAAATTGACAATTGGTTGAATCCGAATAAGCAAGCAAATAATTAATATGCCATCCATAAAAATTAAACAGCACGATATCAAGGATTGTGGTGCTGCATGTTTGGCTTCCATTGGGAATCATTATCAAGTTAATTTGCCCATTGCAAAAATCCGATTGTTGGCTCAAACTGATTTAAGGGGAACCAATGTATTAGGAATTGTACAAGCTGCCGAGAAAATGGGTTTTTCTGCGAAAGGTGTTAAAGGTGGAATGGAGTCTATTCCTAAAATCCCGCTGCCTGCCATTGCTCATGTGGTTTTAAAAAATCAGTTGCACCATTTTATAGTGATTTATAAAGTCGGCAAAAAATATGTAGAAGTAATGGATCCTGCTGTGGGTAGGATGGATAAATACACTTGGGATGATTTCAAAGAAATATGGACCGGAGTACTGATTTTATTTGCTCCTAATGAAGAATTTAAAAAATATAATGCAACGGTTTCTCCATTCAAGCGTTTTTGGGATTTAATACAGCCTCACAAAAGCATTTTATTGCAATCTGTTTTTGGAGCAATGTTATTTACCGTATTAGGTCTCGCCATGTCTATTTATATTCAGAAAATCACGGATTATGTGTTGGTAGATGGCAATAAAAATTTGTTGAATTTAATGAGCGCTGGGATGCTGTTACTCGTTACGCTACAAGCATTTATAGGAAGCAAAAAAAGTATCATGATGATGAAAACGGGGCAACTGATGGATGCCCAACTGATACTAGGCTATTACAAACACCTGCTTCATTTGCCACAACGTTTCTTTGATACAATGCGAATTGGTGAAATTACTTCCAGAATCAATGACGCCATTAAAATCCGAAATTTTATCAACGATGTAGCCATCGAAATGGTTGTAAATGTATTTGTCGTGATATTTTCCTTCGCTTTGATGTTTACCTATTATTGGAAACTTGCTCTTGTTATGTTGATTTTGATTCCATTTTATGCAACAATCTATGCAATTATGAATCATTTGAACAAAAAAGTTGAGCGGACAATCATGGAAAATGCGGCTGATTTAGAAACTCAATTGGTAGAATCTGTTAATCATATTAGAACAATTAAAGAATTTGGAGTAGAGGATTTTTCTAATTTAAAGACAGAAAACCGCTTTGTTAAATTATTATTTTCAGCCATTAAATCAGGTTATAATTCTGTGTTTGCAGGGACTTCTAGTTCCTTTATATCTTCTGTTTTTACCATCATTCTCATGTGGTTAGGCGCTGGTTTTGTGTTAGATAGACATATTACGCCGGGGGAACTTTTTTCCTTTTATGCTTTAATAGGATATTTCACTTCTCCAGTAGCTTCCTTGATAGGAGCAAACAAGTCAATTCAAAGTGCCTTAATTGCCGCTGACCGATTGTTTGAAATCATGGATCTTGAAAGAGAGTCGATAGAGAATAAATTTAATATAACAAATAATGATCTTGGAGATATAAAGTTGGAAAATGTGTCGTTTTCTTATGGCAATCGAGTACAAGTTTTTAAGGATTTTAGTGCTTGTTTTAAGAAGAATGAAATGACGGCTATTGTTGGAGAGAGTGGAAGCGGGAAGACCTCTTTATTTGCCATTCTGCAAAATTTATATCCTGTGAATGAAGGCAAAATTCATTTTGGCGATTATACCTTAGAAAGTATTCAGTATCAAAGTTTACGTAATCTGATCGGAGTGGTCCCTCAACAAGTCAATTTGTTTTCTGGGAATGTCATCGAAAATATTGCCTTAGGGGATTCATTTCCGGATATCAAAAGAGTTTTGGCATTGTGTCAAGACTTGGGTATTGCGGAATTTATTGAAAAACTACCCGCCAATTACCAAACACCTTTGGGTGAAAATGGCGCTATGTTATCTGGTGGCCAAAAACAACGCATTGCCATCGCTCGGGCATTATATAAAAATCCAGAGATATTGTTGTTGGATGAAGCAACTTCTTCCTTAGATTCCAATGCAGAAGCATTGATTCATGAAGTGATACAAAATTTTAAACAGCAAAATAAAACTGTTATTACCATCGCTCATCGATTGTCAACCATTATGCTTGCGGATCATATTTTGGTGATGAAAGAAGGGCTTGTTCAAGAATCAGGGAATCACCAAGAATTACTCAATAGGAGGGGACTTTATTTCGAGATGTGGAACAAACAAGTAGCCTAAAAATTCGGGTGCCCAATGTTTTTAATCTATGGACACCCAAAAGGTATTTAAATAGATGGTGTATTTAATTCTGCTAATGAGGCATCAATTTGTTCTTGGGTCACTTCAAAATCAACCAATTTCCCATTCAAATATTGTTCATATGAACCTAAGTCGAAATTACCATGTCCACATAAATTGAATAATATGGTTTTTGAAACACCTTCTTTTTCAGCTTGTTTAACTTGACGGATCACCTCAGCGATAGCGTGTGTAGCCTCTGGTGCTGGGATAATTCCTTCTGTTCTGGAGAATAATATACCCGCTTCAAAACATTCATTTTGATTTATTGCATCCGCTTCAATTAAGCCATCTTTTAATAATTGACTTACAATGGCACCTGCACCGTGGTAACGTAACCCTCCCGCATGGATAGGAGATGGTACGAAATTATGCCCTAAGGTGTACATTGGAATTAATGGTGTCATACCTACAGTATCTCCAAAATCATAACGGAATACTCCTCGTGTTAATTTAGGGCAAGAAGTTGGCTCAACGGCGATGGCTCGTGTTTTTGGCCCGCCTGATAAATTATTTTGTAGGAAAGGAAATGCTATTCCTGCGAAGTTCGATCCACCTCCAAAAGGTGCGACAATAATGTCAGGATAATCGCCTGCCTTTTCCAATTGTTTCATTGCTTCCAATCCGATGATGGTTTGGTGCATCAAAACATGGTTTAATACGGAACCTAAGGCATATTTGGTATCTTCATTTTTTGCAGCAATTTCAACCGCTTCAGATATTGCAATACCTAAACTGCCTGGTGAGTTAGGATCTTGCGCTAATATTGATCTTCCTGAGTCTGTTAAATTGGTAGGAGAAGGGTGAACCTTAGAGCCCCAAGTATTCATCATGATTTTACGGTAAGGTTTTCCTTCGTAACTAACCTTTACCATAAATACTTCACATTCGATATTGAATAGTTTGCAGGCAAAACTCAACGCAGAGCCCCATTGGCCAGCACCTGTTTCAGTTGAAATTTTCTTAACACCTTCTTTGGCATTGTAGTAGGCTTGAGGAATAGCGGTGTTTGGTTTATGTGAACCAGCAGGGCTAACCCCTTCGTACTTATAATAAATTTTGCAATTTGTTTTTAATGCCTTCTCTAATTCCAAAGCACGAAACATAGGCGTCGGCCTCCAAATTGAATATAAATTCCTCACTTCATCAGGTATTTCTACCCAACGTTCTTGACTAACCTCTTGTTTGATTAATTCCATGGGAAACAAAGGGGCCAAAGCTTCTGGGCCAATGGGTTGCTGTGTGCCTGGATGTAATGGAGGAAGTGGTTTGTTGGGCATATCTGCCACGATATTATACCAATGAGTAGGGATTTCTGATTCAGATAAAAGGATTTTTCTCGACTGTGTCATAGTTTGGAAAGGATAAAAAAGGTTTGTTTAAGTTAAAATGATTCTATTATTAATTCGTAAAGTACTAAAATGTAAATTAAATTCAAAAAAAAAGACCCTCCGAAGAAGGTCTTAAAATGATTCTATTTTTTTAACTATTATTTTTTTCTGAAAAATAATGAAATTGGAGTACCGTCTAATTTAAACGCTTTTCGCATCTGATTTTCCAAATATCGTTCATAGCTCTCTTTGATGTATTGTGGTAAATTACAGAAAAAGATAAATGTCGGATACGGTGTAGAAACCTGTGTACAATATTTGATTTTAATGTATTTCCCTTTCCACGCTGGAGGCGGGTAGCTTTGGATGACATCCAACATCACATCATTTAATTTAGAGGTAGAAATTTTTTGTGATCTATTTTCATAAACCTCTAACATCAATTCAATTACTTGAAAAATTCGTTTTTTCTCCATTACTGAGGTGAATATAACGGGCATGTAATTCAAAGGCGCCATTCTATCTTTAATGGCTTTCTCCAACCTGATGGCTGTGTTGGTATCTTTCGCTACCAAATCCCATTTATTAATCATTAAAACGATACCTTTCTTAGCTTTATCAGCCATACTCACGATATTCATATCTTGAGCCTCTAAACCAGTGTTGAAATCGATCGTAGTTGCATCAATTAAAATAATAGCGACATCACATTCCTCCAAGGCTTTGATAGAACGTAAAACAGAATAATATTCGATATTATCATCAATTTTAGCTTTGCGGCGGATACCAGCTGTGTCGGTAATAATAAAATCTTTACCGTAAAGCGTATAATGGTTTTGAATAGCATCACGCGTTGTTCCAGCAATATCTGTTACAATGGATCGATCATTACCTAACAAGGCATTTAAAAATGACGATTTACCTACATTTGGACGTCCTAAGATAGCCACACGTGGAACGCCAGCCTCTGGATTTTCAATGCCTTCTTCTTTGAAATGAGAAACCATTTCATCCAACATATCCCCAGTACCACTTCCACTTTCTGCAGCAATAGGAAATGGGTCTCCTAAACCTAATTCGTAAAATTCAGCTGCGGCAAAAGCTTTCTCATGTGTATCAGCTTTATTGGCTACTAATAGTACAGGTTTTTTTGATCGTCTTAATACTTTAGCAAAATCTTTATCTAAATCTGTTAATCCTGTTGAACAATCTACTACGAACAATAAAACAGCAGCTTCTTCCATGGCCATTTCAACTTGTTCACGAATAGCTCCTTCAAATATGTCGTCGGAACCGTGCACATAACCTCCTGTATCAATTATAGTAAAAAACTTACCTGTCCACTGACCGTAACCATAATGGCGGTCTCTTGTTACGCCAGACATGTTGTCCATGATGGCTTTCTTTTGCTCAATAAGACGGTTAAACAAGGTAGATTTTCCTACATTGGGGCGACCGACAATGGCAATAATATTTGTTGACATGTTATAAAAATTAATCGAGTGTATACCCGAATGAACGCAATTTATCTGACTTTGCACGCCAATCTGGCTCTACTTTGACAAACTGCTCTAAAAATATTTTTTTGCAAAAGAATTTTTCTAAATCTTCTCTAGCTTGAATACCCACTTTTTTAAGGTTTTCTCCTTTATGTCCAATTAAGATGGCTCTTTGAGAAACTCGCTCCACATATATTTCAGATGCGATACGAATGATATCCGGACTCTCTTTAAAAGATGTAACTACAACCTCACAAGAATAGGGGATCTCCTTTTTGTAGTTTAAAAAAATCTTTTCTCGAATGATTTCTGCAGCAAAGAAACGTTCTGATTTATCTGTAAGTTCATCTTTATCAAAAAAGGGTGGGTGTACAGGTAAATATTCAATTAGATATTTGAAAATTTGATCTAAGTGAACTTGTTCAAGTGCTGAAATGGGTAGAATTGGTTTATTTGGGAATATTAATTCCCAATAGTTAACGCATTCTTGCAATTTTTCGGCAGAAACTAAATCGATTTTGTTTAATAAGACAATGATTGGAGTTTGAGTATGGTCTTTCCAATTTGTCAAAAATTCTAAATCTTCATACGTGTCAAAAATGTCTGTAACATACAAGACAACATCCGCGTCTTCTAATGAGTTTTTTACAAATTGCATCATGGATTTATGCAATTCATATTTAGGCAATAAGACTCCAGGTGTATCGGAATAAATGATCTGATAAGGGGTTCCCTCATGTTCTCCATTCAACATTCCCATAATTCTATGTCGTGTTGTTTGGGCTTTTGAGCTAACAATAGATAAGCGCTCTCCGACTAGGGCATTCATAAGAGTGCTCTTTCCTACATTGGGTTTCCCAATGATACTAATGAATCCTGATTTATGTTCTTGGGTCATATTTTCCTAATCCTTCAACACGTATTGTTTTTAGAATTATTTACAAAGATACTTGTTTTTCTCGAAACATTCCTGCATATTTGCACTCCGATTTATATCGCGGGGTGGAGCAGTTGGTAGCTCGTTGGGCTCATAACCCAAAGGTCGTCAGTTCGAGTCTGGCCCCCGCTACTAGAAAGACCTTTTTAAAGGTCTTTTTTTATTTATAAGATTTTTTAAAAGGTTTTTAGTTTGGATCTTGGGCTCATATCCGTCAGCTGACGGACGTCTTTTGAGTCTGGCCCCCGCTACTAGAAAGACCTTTTTAAAGGTCTTTTTTTATTTATAAAATTTTTTAAAAGGTTTTTAGTTTGGATCTTGGGCTCATATCCGTCAGCTGACGGACGTCTTTCGAGTCTGGCCCCCGCTACTAGAAAGACCTTTTTTAAAGGTCTTTTTTTGTTTATACCTAACCTATTTATAAAATGTTTGTTACTTACGTATTATATTCTATTAAGTTTGATGAGATTTATATTGGATATACCAGTAGTTTAATCGATCGTTTTCATTCTCACAATTATTTATCAAATAAAGGCTATACGGTTAAATTTCGACCATGGATAGTTGCCTATGTTGAGTTTTTTGAATCAAAATCTGAAGCTTTATCTCGAGAAAAAGAACTTAAATCAAGTGTTGGACGTCGATTTATCAGAGAATATATAAGTAATTGTGGGCTCATATCCGTCAGCTGACGGACGTCTTTCGAGTCTGGCCCCCGCTACTAGAAAGACCTTTTTTAAAGGTCTTTTTTTTTGTAAAAGGTTTTGTAAAACTTTGTGTCTTTTGTGTTTTAATTTTCAACACAAAGTCACGGTTCAACACAAAGTCACGGAGAGCGAAGTTGGTAAGGGATTCGAAAACTTTTTAGTCTAAATATTTAGAATTTTTCTAATTTCAATCTTCCTATCTCCCCTTTAGCTCCCACACCGATTAAATATCCATTTATTTCAATGATATTGTGGTATTTACTTTTACCTAAAGATCTCCATTTTTTTGTTTTTAGGTTGTAAATGGCTGTTTCGGTAGGGCCTGTAAATATCCAATTATGTTTTGACCAAATTACTTTTTCAATATAAAAATTGGGAGTTATTCCTAGTTGATTCCAATTTTCACCTGCATTTTTGCTATGCAGGAGTGGTATTTTATTTTCGTTCAACTTTAAATAATTTCCACCTGCTATCATTAATTTATTTTTACCGTCAGTGCCTATACTGAAGAATCCACTTGATGAATCTGCCTCTATTTCTTGATTTTTTATTTCCCACTTGCTTAAATCGCCTTTTTCGCTTTGAAATACCCGTGCTATTTTTGCACCTCCGGTAATTAGTGTCGCAATACCATTTTTGTAAAATAAGCTAGATCCACTTGCAGCAAATGCCGCCTCTTTTGGTAATAATTGAGGAAATTTGTTGATCCTTAAGGATTTGAAATTTTCACCTTGTTCATTGAATGTGAAAAATTGAAATTGGCCTTCTACAGGGTCGGACACTAATAGGCCTAGTTTTGTTTTGGAATCATATTGTATCGCATCAAAAAAATAGCCTATTTGGCTTTTCTCAAAAATTAGTTCCCAATTTTTTCCCCCATCCTTAGTTCTAAATATTTTGGCGGCTCCTTTTTCAGATAATCCTGCACTCATTAACAAGATATTATTTTGGTTAATGATGCAAATATCCCTGAAATCTAAATTTTCAGCATCTTTGATTTTTAAAATACTCCAGTTTTTGCCTTTATCATTTGAAAAAATCGCCGTTCCTTTCGTTCCTGATGCCCAAATGTTGTTTTTGTAGGATTTCAATCCTCTGAATGAAGCATCTGAATCAATGGAAATTTTTTCCCACTGACCAAATGCAAATATGGGTAATATCAATATCAGAAATATATGAGTTACATTTTTCATCATAAAAAAAGCCACTCTTTTGAAGGAGTGGCTTTGTATTTTTTTTGTTTTTTTTATTTGTTAACTAAAATCTTACCTTGATATGATTTATCTCCAGTGCTTGATTTGATTTGTAAGATATACAAACCTGATCCTAATGAACTTAAATCGATAGATAAACTATTTCCTGTTGCAGCCAATGCATCCATTGTTCCATTGTAAACAGGTCTTCCAACTAAGTCATAAACAACCACAGTTGCGTTTTTCCATTCATCTAAAAGATCAATTTTAACTGTACCGCTGGTCGGATTAGGATAAACAGCCACTCCTGTAAAGTCAGGATCTGCAACGAAAGTATATTTAACTAAATTTGAGAAACAAACAATTGGAGAGTTTTCAACTGTGAAAGCATATTTTCTTTTCACTGAATAATCTCCATTACCATTGTTGGCAGCCGTTACTTTAATATTATCGATCGTGGCAGTGTTAATAGTAGTGCCAGCTTTCCATTGGTAATCTCCAGCAGTTGCATTTGCCCATTCTGTTAAACCTTCTGCCTTCAATCCATAAGCTCCCATTTTAGAGATTTTAGCAGATGAGAAACTTGGATTTTGAACAAATGTAACCTTTATTCCATCTGATTTTGGAGAATAACATCCGTTTTTATCCGTTTGAATTGAGTAATATGTTCCGTTGGCACTTACTGCTGCTAATGCATTCGTTTTGGATAAAACAGTTGAAGAACCAGTATTAAACCACTCAAATGAATATCCATCAGTTGCAGAACTTACTGAAAAAGCTACCGATACTGCTTTTTCATTTTCATCGATTGCGCAGTTGATGTTTTTTCCAGTCAATGCAATTTTAGGCGCAACTGGGCTAATCCATTTTGTAATGGTGTAAGCGTCAGAACTTACTGATTCACATCCGTTTCCGTCTGTAACAACTACTGAATATTTACCTTCAGAGGTAACTGGGATAACTTTTGTATTACTTGAATTATTCCAGGTGTAAATTGCATTACCGACCAAAGCCGTATTAGAAGATTCTAAAGTTAAGTCAGATACAGGAAATTTATAATCGCAATATGCATCAGAACCTGATTTTCTAGTTACAACTGGTTTAGCAGGTCTTGTGTATTTTACGATTTCATAAGTTGCAGGAATGGAAGCGCAATCATTAGCATCTGTGACAGTTACAGAATAAATACCTTCTTTATTTACTGTTGTTGTAGCTAAAGCAGAACCCGTGTTCCAAGAGTATTTTGGATTACCTACTAAACTAGTATTTGAAGATTGTAAAGTTACTTCCGCAAATGGTATAGTATAATCACAATATGCTGCTTTACCATTGGTATTGGTAATTGTTGGAGTTGCAGGTCTTGTGTATTTAACTATTTCATAAGTACCAGGTTGAGATATACATCCACGATCATCTGTTATTGTTACGCTATATTTCCCTTCAGTTGTCACATCAATTTTAGATGTGGAAGCACCTGTATTCCATAAAAACTTACCTTTGCCAACTAAACTAGTACTTGTAGTTTGTAAAGAAATGGCATTGAATGGAATGTTATAATCACAATATGCGTCCTTACCGTTCGTATTAGTTACAAGTGGTTTCGCAGGTCTTGGATATTGGTCAATTAACACTTTATTAGATGCAAATGAATTACATCCATTTAAATCAGTTACAATAGCTGTATAACTTCCTTGGAAAACATTTGAGCTAATTGTGTTGGTATTATTTCCGGAAATAGCAGTGTTTCCTAATTGCCAAGTATAACTCTTTAATTGAGCCCCAATTGGATTATTGGCTTCAATTACTACATCTGAAACAGGGAAAACGTCTTCGCAATAAATAGAACTTCCTCCTGATTGTGCAATCGTAGGTGTAGCTGGTCTTTGATATTGGGTAATTACTAAAGCATCTGATTTGGGAGCGTCGCAAACACGGCCCAATTCGTCTAAACTTGTAGTTCTATAAGAAGCTTGAACCTTAGTTGCATTATCCTTAATTTTCAAATCAATCAAATTTGCGCCATCAACAAATTGGTCATTTACGAACCACTTAAATGTCGTTCCGGCTGCATTAATAAAACTACCTGCATTTGTAATCGATATTGTATTTTCACCACCAGGGCAGATTTGAGAATCTCCTGAAATGGTTGGTTTCTGATTCGCGACATTTGAGATTGAACGTCTAGTTCTATAATCAGTACCATAATTTACATTACATGCCTGCGCTTCTGCAGATTTATTAATTAACACGACAAACCAAGACCCTGCTTCACTTACTTGAATAGTTTGTTGATAGTTGAAATTTGATCTGCCACCACTGTTACGTAGATTATCCACTTGCCATGTAATGTTATAGTCGTTAACGTATTCGTTAAATGCGTTATTATCAAAAACTCGATGAGTCAATTCAACTGGTTGATCTGGACAAATCTCAACAGATACTTTACTTTTTAAATTGGCATCTTTAAAATAGGCGTAAGTCTCAAGAGAAGGAGCAGGTGCTGCTTTGTGTCTAGTAACATACGTTGATAAACCTCTTGTTAAAGTGTCTTTGGAAACGTGGTTATCGTAATCATAATATTGATATCTACATTTTGCTGTGAAATTTCCCGTTTGTATGGAATTATCGTAAATGTCAACGATGCCATCTTCTGCCTTGCTAACATAATAAGGAAGGCCGACAATCGTGTTAGAGTTAAAATCTGAATTTGGATGGACCCAATAAGTAGCACTCCCTATGTTGGAGCAACCTCCTGATGATAAAGCTACCACCGCACCTTCATTTAATGAGCCATTTCCACAAGACTTTACTGTATTTTTCACTAATGGATATTTAGGGTATTCATTAGGATTAAACATCGTGAACTTTATTTTCGCAGAATTGGGTCCTAAGGCTGTTCCAGGATTTCCAGGATCCTCGCATTTAAGCGTGTATTCATAATACACTTGCGTATTCCCTAAGGGTTGAGTGTAATAACTATTGCCAGAAATGTCATTAGGATCTGTGTTTAATGCCGCTACAGGTAGAGGTCCAACAGAAGTTCCATTTTTGAAAACCTGTATATACGACCAAATAGGCTGTGTTCCCACAGCACAACCAGAAACTGTTAATAATTGCGATTGCCCTTCTGGAGCAAAAACTTCTACACTAGTTAGACCATTAATCAATGGCTGAGGAGCAGGAATTACTGTTTTGTCATTTGCCTCAACGAAGAAGGCTGAAAGCACAAAACCCTGGATTAGCAAAAATTTTATTAATTTGTTCATCATTGTGGAACTTGTTTGAGTAGATGATTATACAATAGTTGTTATATCAATATTTTGAACACTAAATTAGAAACTAATATTGAAAGAAACAATAAGTTTTTTGGGTTTGTCGACGTAATAACGTTTTATTATCAATTTTGTTATTATTCGGTTTAAAATGTTTTTCAAGTATAAATATTCAGTATTTTTACAATTCGTTTTCATCAAGACTGAATAGTCAATTTTTAAGCCAATTCATGGAAGAATTAAAACCAAAGTCGTTAAATTTTTTAGAGGAAATTATTCAAGAGGATCTCGCTGAAGGTAAGTACCAAGAAGGTATTTTAACCCGTTTTCCCCCTGAACCCAATGGTTATCTTCACATTGGTCATGCTAAGAGTATCTGTTTGAACTTTGGTTTGGCTCAAAAATTCGGAGGGGCAACTAATTTACGATTTGATGATACCAATCCGACAACTGAAGATACAGAATATGTAGAATCTATCAGAAAAGATGTGTCTTGGTTAGGCTTTAAGTGGGCGAAAGAACTTTACACCTCTGACTATTTTGAACAATTATACCAATTTGCAATTCAATTGATTGAAAAATCATTGGCTTATGTGGATGATTCTTCTGCCGAGGAAATTGCTGCTCAAAAAGGGACACCTACTGTGCCTGGCGTAAATAGCCCATACCGTACCCGTTCTATTGAAGAGAATTTAGATTTGTTCGCTCGCATGAGGGCAGGAGAGTTTCCCGATGGAGCAAAGGTTTTGAGAGCAAAAATTGACATGTCGCATTCAAATATGCATTTGCGTGACCCACTTTTGTACAGAATTCGTCATGTGGAACACCATCGTACAGGTAATGCTTGGTGCATCTATCCAATGTATGATTTTGCTCACGGCCAAAGTGATTCTATCGAAAAAATTACCCATTCTATTTGTACGCTTGAATTTGATGTGCACAGACCACTTTATGATTGGTTCTTGGAAAAATTAGAAATTTTTCCTTCTCATCAATATGAATTTGCTCGTTTGAACTTGTCTCATACCGTAATGAGCAAAAGAAAATTATTGCAATTAGTCAATGAAAAGGTCGTAAATGGTTGGGATGATCCTAGAATGCCTACCATTTCAGCCTTGAGAAGAAGAGGTTTTACCCCTGCTTCCATTCGTAATTTTTGCGATCGTATCGGCGTTGCAAAAAGAGATAATTTGATTGATATCAGTTTGTTGGAGTTTTGTATTCGAGAGGATTTGAATAAATCTGCGCATCGTTATATGGCTGTTTTAGATCCAATAAAGCTCGTTATTACGAATTATCCTGATGGTAAATCGGAAGATTTATTGATTGAAAATAATCCTGAAGATCCTGAATCTGGCAAACGTGTTGTGCCATTTTCGAAAGAATTGTACATTGAAGCAGAAGATTTTATGGCGGATCCACCGAAGAAATTTTTCCGTTTGGGACCTGGATTAATGGCTCGTTTAAAAGGAGCGTATATCGTTCAAGTAGAGGATTTCATCTTAAATGAAGATGGATCTGTGAAAGAAGTGCATGCCAAGTATTTTCCTGAAAGTAAATCAGGAAATGATACTTCAGGAATCAATGTGAAAGGCACCATTCATTGGGTGTCAATTCCTCACGCTCTTGAAGCAGAGGTTCACTTGTTTGATCGTCTATTAATTGTTGAAGACGCATCTGATTTAGGAGATGATTTTGTGAAATTTATCAATCCAGAATCTTTACAAATTTTGGACAAAATCTACATTGAGCCAGCACTTAAAAATGTTGAAGTTGGACAGGCTTTACAATTTATTCGAAAGGGATATTATTGCCTAGACAAAGATTCTACTTCTGATAAAATCATTTTTAATAGAACGGTTACTTTGAAAGATACGTGGGCGAAAAACGCTAAATAGGTAAGAGGTAAAAGGGATAAGAATGTTTGATAACTTTGGCTGAGTCACTCTAAGAATGGTTTCGTGTACAAAAAACAATCTCTTTCTCTATCGATTCATTAAATCGCGATGAATTTTTATCAAATAAATTAGATTAAACTCAGGAGACTTTTACCTATTACCTATTAAAATTAAGGGTTAAAAACTAAAATTCCGGGTCTTTCCCAAAAATTGGGATTAAATCAAATTTAATTGTCTTTTTTCTTGCCAACAATACAATTTTCCGGCTAATTCTTTTTGTATGGTATTTCTTTTTTTGAAAAAAGAAGAAATAGCGTTGGCTGAGCGGAGCCGAAGCCAAAAGCGGAGAGAATGTAGAATTAAGAATAAAAAATGAGAATCATCCGTGCCCTTTGTGTTAACACTAAGTGCACAATGTTTTTAAACATTAAGTCATTAAGAAACATTAAGATTTTTCTTTTACCTATTAATGCGAATTAAAGGTTAATAACTAAAATTCTAGATCCTTTCCAAAAGTTGGGATTAACCGAAAGTTCATTGATGATTATGAAAAATAGATATTTTAACTCTTAATTCGCATTATTTCCTCTTACCTCTTACCTCTTACCTCTTACCTCTTACCTCTTACCTCATCTTATTTCTTAAATAGCGACTCCACAAATGTTTTCTTGTTAAACACCTGTAAATCCGCGATTTTTTCTCCTACACCGATGTATTTAACGGGGATTTTGAATTGTTCAGATATACCAATAACTACCCCACCTTTCGCCGTCCCGTCTAATTTGGTAATTGCTAATGAACTAACTTCTGTAGCTTTTGTGAATTCTTGAGCTTGGATAAAGGCATTTTGGCCAGTTGAGCCATCTAATACCAAAAGGACTTCGTGAGGCGCTTCTGGGATAAATTTCTGAATCACACGTTTGATTTTAGTTAATTCAGTCATTAAATTAACCTTCGTATGAAGTCTGCCTGCCGTATCTATTATGACGATGTCTGCCTCCATATCAACTGCTTTTTTAACGGTATCAAATGCCACAGCGGCTGGATCTGTATTCATTCCATGGTCTATGACAGGAATTCCTACGCGCTCTCCCCATAATTTTAATTGGTCAACAGCTGCAGCGCGGAATGTGTCTGCTGCTCCTAAAACAACTTTTAACCCATTTTGGTGAAATTGCGAAGCTAGCTTGCCAATGGTGGTTGTTTTACCAACACCATTCACCCCAACTACCATAATGACATATGGTTTTTGCTTAGGTTCCGCAAAAGCATTGTCCAAATCTGTAGAATGATTTTCCTCCAAGAGAGCTGCAATTTCCTCTCTCAGTACAATATCTAATTCGTCTGTGGAAACAAATTTATCGCGCTCTACACGTTTTTCAATTCGCTCAATGATTTTTAATGTGGTAGGAACACCTACATCCGAGCTTAGGAGAATTTCTTCTAAGTTGTCTAAAATTTCATCATCTACCTTAGATTTCCCTAAGACAGCACGACCCATTTTGCTTAAAAAACCGTCCTTGGTTTTTTCTAATCCTTTCTCCAAAGCTTCTAGCTCTGCTTGCTCTTGGGGCTCAGGTTTCTTTTTGAAAAAGTCGAATAATCCCATAATGAATGGAGAGAATAAATGTAGAAAATGATTCAATAAAAAAAGTCCCTTCAAGAAGGGACTTCAATATGTAAGCAAAAACCAAAAATGGAATTGAAAATACTAGTTTTTCAACGCAGCATTAACCTCATCTTGAAGAATGATTTCTTCTTTGAATGTGTATGCTCCTGTGTTTGGATTTTTAACCGCCTTAATGATTTTAGCGTATTTAACGCCACCTTCTTTCTTTAGTGTTGCAACTACCTTCTTAGCCATGATTCCTTGGTATTAAACCTATTTAATTTCTTTATGTAAAGTAACTTTTTTCAATACTGGATTGTATTTCTTTAACTCTATACGAGCTGTAGTGTTCTTACGATTTTTCGTCGTGATGTAACGAGACATTCCCGGTACGCCTGACTCTTTGTGCTCCGTGCATTCTAAAATTACTTGAATGCGATTTCCTTTCTTTGCCATAATAGATAAATCTTTTAACGTCTCTTTTTGAAACGGAATGCAAAGATATAAGAATTATTTTTTGCTACAAATATTTGAACTAAAAATATTTATAAATTTCTGGCTATTTGTCAATTACTTTTTTTTATCATGATTAAATTTAGCATTTTTGTTTAATGAAGTCCCAACAATATCAATTTCTTCCTGAAAATTTTGCTAATTCTGATCCTAACAAATATCAAGTTGAAGGATTGAAATCGGAAGAAATGATTATCTCCATAGGTCCTCAGCATCCATCTACTCACGGAGTTTTAAGGCTCGAAGTTATTTCTGATGGGGAAATTGTCGTAGATGTTGTTCCTCATTTGGGTTATTTACACCGCTGCTTTGAAAAGCATGCCGAAGCTCTTCCTTACAATCAAATTATTCCTTATGTCGATCGTTTGGATTATATGGCTGCTATGAATTCTGAGCACGCTTATGTCATGGGCGTTGAGAAATTGATGAATTTAGAAGGAACTTTGCCCAAACGCATAGAATACATTCGTGTTTTGGTGGCAGAGTTGAACCGCATCGCTTCTCATTTTGTGGCAATTGGAACTTATGGTTTGGATATTGGAGCATATACCCCATTTTTGTGGTTAATGCGAGATAGAGAGCATATTCAGCGATTGCTAGAATGGCTTTCTGGTGCGAGAATGCTGTATAATTATGTTTGGATTGGCGGCTTGTTTTATGATTTACCGGTTGGCTTTGAGGAAAAAACTGTTGAATTATTGCCCATATTAAAAAATACTATTTCTGAAGTCATAACATTGGTAGAAGACAATAGTATATTTATCAAAAGAACGGCCAATGTGGGGGTATTATCTATGGATTTGGCCATTAATTATGGTTGCACGGGACCCGTTTTAAGGGGTTCAGGTCTGGCATATGATTTAAGAAAAATTGATGCTTATTCCGTGTATCCTGAAATTGAATTCAATGTGCCCATTGGGGAAGGTAAAATGGGTAAATTAGGCGATTGTTGGGATAGAAATCATGTTCGAATCAAGGAATGTGAAGAATCAATCAAGATCATTGAAGCTTGTTTACAACAATTGACAACTGATCACAAACGCACTCGTGAATTTAATCCTCAAGAATTTGTACCCAAAAAAATCCGACCTGCCGCCAATGATTTATATGTTCGGGCAGAAAATCCAAAAGGGGAATTAGGTTTCTTTTTTAGAACGGATGGAAGGTCTGATATTCCTCAACGTTTAAAAGTTAGAGCTTGTTCTTTTCATCATTTATCTGTAATTCCTAGTTTGGCAAAAGGTGCTTATTTGGCAGATTTGGTAGCCATTATTGGGTCAATGGATTTAGTTATGGGAGAGGTTGATCGTTAATTAATTATGATAAAACAATTTTTACCTGCCTTAGAAGCTGAAATTTCAAACTTGAATCTGGGAAATAATCCCAATGAACTATACGAGCCTATTCGTTATTTGATGGCTTTGGGAGGAAAAAGAATTCGGCCAGTATTGAGTTTGCTGTCTTATTCTCTTTTCAAAAATGATTGGCACACTGCTATTCGTCCCTCCTTGTCGATTGAAATTTTTCACAATTTTACGTTGATGCATGATGATATCATGGACAAAGCACCACTTAGGAGAGGGAAAGCCACCGTTCATGAAAAATGGAACGATAATATTGCCATTCTATCTGGTGACGTGATGCTTGTAAAGGCTTATGATTATTTGAATGAAGCTAAAAATTTGGACTTGTTCTCCTTTCAATATTTACTTACTCGGTTTAACAAAACAGCAGCAGAGGTTTGTGAAGGACAGCAATTTGATATGAATTTTGAAAATCTTGAAAAGGTCTCTATTGATGATTATCTGGAAATGATTCGACTGAAAACATCTGTTTTGGTAGGATTTTCGATGGAATTAGGGGCTTTGTTAGCAGGCGAATCAAAGGAGATGGCTTCTCATTTATACCAAATTGGAGAGTTAGTCGGCTTAGGTTTCCAGTTAAAAGATGATTTTTTAGACGTTTATGGTGATCCTATAAAATTTGGAAAACAGGTTGGGGGAGATATTTTAGCCAATAAAAAAACCTATTTGTTGATAAATGCCTTGGAGCAAGCCAAAGGTGATGAAGCGAAGGAATTAACACATTGGTTGCAAGCGGACAATCTGGTTCCTATGGATAAAATTGATGCCGTAACGAAAATTTACAATAGCTTAGGGATTCATATTCAAACAGAAAAAGCCATACAAGATTACTTTGATCAGGCCTTTGAGAAAATGAGTCAATTGGATATTTCAGAGGAACGAAAATTAAGTCTTCAGAACTTCATGGCGGGGTTGGTTGATAGAGAAGTTTAATGTAGATTTGTGCCTATTTTTTAATGGCTTCTTCGGAGGCTTTTTGTTATTATGTGGGAATCCATCAGTTTTTTGATTATAGTTTTGACCATAGCCATTTCACTAATTGCTTGGCGTAGCGATGATTTATTGTCGAAATTAACTATGAATCCCTATCGAATTGCTCATAAAAAGGAATATTGGCGATTTGTAACTTCTGGTTTTATTCATGCGGATTTCACGCATTTGTTTTTCAATATGTTTTCCTTTTTCTTTTTTGGCTTACAATTGGAACAAATTTTTAACATTTTATTTCCAGGTTCAGGGGTGCTATTATATGTTGTATTTTATCTGCTAGCCATTGTTGTAGCTGATTTGCCCACTTATTTCAAGCAATCAAAAAATCCATATTATAATTCTTTAGGTGCTTCTGGAGCGGTTTCTGCCGTGATTTTCGCAGGAATTTTATTTTTCCCGGTTGAGAAAATATATCTGTTTGGACTAATTGGAATCCCCGGATTCATCTATGCGGGATTATTTACTTGGTATTCCATTGCGATGGATAAAAGAGGAGGAGGTTTCGTAAATCATTCAGCGCATTTGTATGGAGGAATTTTCGGTTTAGTTTTTATGACGATATTATATCCTTCGGCTTGGATTACTTTTTTCCAACAAATTAAAACGATGATATGGTAGAGGGAATTAAAAAAATAGCCATTCTTGGTTCTACCGGTTCCATTGGTACACAAACTTTGGAAGTGATTGAACAACATCCAGACCGTTTTCAGGTAGAGGTTTTGACAGCTCAAAATAGTGCTGATTTGTTGATTGAGCAGGCTTTGAAATGGAATCCAGCCCATGTTGTCATAGGAAACGAAAGTCAATACGGTAAAGTAAAAGAAGCATTAGCATCCAAAAATATTGAAGTCCATACAGGTGCAAAAAGTTTGGAGGACTTGGTACAATTAGATTCAGTGGATGTCGTTTTGACAGCTTTGGTGGGATATGCCGGTTTGTTGCCGACGATTAAAGCAATTGAAGCTAAAAAGACCATTGCTTTAGCCAATAAAGAAACATTGGTTGTTGCAGGAGCACTAATTATGCCTTTGGCGGCAAAAATGGGGGTATCTATTTTGCCTGTCGACTCAGAACATTCAGCGATTTTTCAATGTTTGATGGGCGAGGCACATAATCCCATTGAAAAAATTATTCTGACAGCCTCTGGTGGTCCTTTTAGAGGATATAAAAAAGCAGATTTAGAAAAAGTGGGGAAAGCGCAAGCTCTAAAACACCCCAATTGGTCTATGGGTGCGAAAATTACCATTGATTCAGCTAGTTTGATGAATAAAGGTTTAGAGGTCATTGAAGCAGCTTGGTTGTTCGATTTGCAACCCAATCAAATTGAGGTTGTGGTACATCCTCAATCCATTGTACATTCGTTGGTGCAATTTGAAGATGGATCAATAAAGGCTCAGATGGGATTACCTGATATGAAATTGCCGATTCAATTTGCTTTAGGTTATCCCAATAGAATTTCAGCAAATTTTCCAAGATTCGACTTTAAAAACTATGCTACTTTAACTTTTGAAGAGGCGGATGTTGAAACTTTTCGAAATTTAGGATTGGCTTTTCAAGCTTTGGACAAAGGGGGAAATATGGCTTGTCTGTTGAATGCAGCCAATGAAATTGCCGTGGAATCATTTTTGAAAGAGGAAATTAGTTTTTTAGAAATGTCTCAATTGAATGAATTTTGTATGTCGGAGGGAACTTTTTTAGCTTCTCCAAGCTTAGAGGACTACATTGAGACGGATAAATTGAGTAGAATTTTGGCGAAAGCCTGGGTAAAAAATAACAAGAATTAAAAATAACAAGATCGCATGGAAGGTTTGATTATGGCAGGGCAATTAATTTTAGGATTGTCAATTTTGGTTTCATTACATGAGTTTGGGCATTTTATTACTGCCAAATGGTTTAAAATGCGCGTGGATAAATTTTATCTATTTTTTGATTTTCTTTTTCCCATTCCTACTGTTTTAAATTTTGCCCTTTTTAAAAAGAAAGTCGGCGATACGGAATATGGATTAGGTTGGTTTCCTTTGGGAGGGTATGTATCCATTGCAGGTATGATCGATGAAACGCAAGATGCAGAGACTTTGGCAAAGGATCCTGAACCTTGGGAGTTTCGTGCGAAACCCGCTTGGCAGCGTTTAATTGTTATGCTGGGTGGTGTAATCGTGAATGTTATTACAGGTGTAGTGATTTTTGTTTGTCTAACATATTCCAATGGGAATAATTACATCTCTAAAAATGATTTGAATAAAAACGGCATTGTGGCTTTGGAATTGGGGCAACAAATTGGTTTGAAAACGGGCGATAAAATTCTAAAAGTGAATGGAGCGGATTTTAAAAGCGTTTCTGATTTAAGAACTTCTGACGTGCTTTTAGGCGATAATTCTTCTTATACGGTTTTACGTGGTAGTCAAGAAATTGTAGTGAAGATTCCATCTAATTTCATTGAGAAATTAAGCGATAAAAAGGCTGCTTTCATTGAACCGATGACAAAATTCAGAGTAGCTGAAGTGGCAGCACCTAATCCTCCTTCCTTGTTAGATAAGCTTTTTGGAGGAAAATCTGAAGAAATGTTGCCAGCTTTGGCGGCAGGATTAAAAGCGGGAGATTACATTACTTCGATAAATAATCAGCCAGTGAATTTTTATCATGAAGTAAAAGAAAAATTGGCTAAAGAAGCTGGTAAGCCTATTAAATTGGGGATTTCTAGAAATGGGAAGTCTGATACATTGAATATGGTGGTGGCTAATTCGGGTCAAATTGGATTTTTGGCGGAGATGTTGTTAAAACCAACACACGAAGATTATACCTTTTCAGAAGCCGCTTCTTTAGGTACTTCTAGGGCATTTTCGGTCATTACAGACAATATTCGTGGATTTAAGAAAATTGCATCTGGTGATGTTTCTGCTTCAAAAGCATTGAGTGGCCCTATTGGAATTGCTCAAATGTTTGGTGGAGTTTGGGATTGGAACCGTTTTTGGATGTTAACTGGCTTATTGTCTATGGCTTTGGCATTTATGAATATTTTGCCTATTCCAGCTTTGGATGGAGGACACGCTATTTTCTTGTTGTATGAAATGATTACAGGCAAGCCTGCCTCTATTAAGGTATTAGAACGCGCACAACAAATAGGAATGATTATCTTGTTGGCATTGATGGCTTATACTTTCGGTAACGATTTGTTTAAAGCTTTCTTTTAAGCTTAAATCATTGGTTCAATGACTAAAAATGGCCTAATCATCAGCTTTTTGCTGCTATTTTCACTTTGTTCTTTTTCAGTGGAAAAAAAGGATTTACACCCTTTTCATACCTCTGTTTCAGAATGTGTTTATAATGAAAAGGAGAAAATTTGGGAGCTAAGTATTCGGCTTTTTCAAGATGATCTAGAGCAAGCATTGACCGAATTTCAAGGAAAGAAATTTCAATTTCAATTTGCAACGAACTCCGACGTGCTTATAGAATCTTATATTCGAAAGCATGTAGGTTTTGTGGTCAACCAGAAATTACAAACGCCTTATCGCTGGATTGGATGGGAAGCTCAATCGGACGCCATTTGGATTTACATAGAAATACCCACAGCAAATGATTTATCAGGGGTCTATTTTCAGCAAAGTGCATTAACAGAAGTATTTTCTGATCAAACAAATTTGCTCCATGTGGCTAGAAAAGAGTTGAAAAAGTCTTATTTATTTCAGAAAAACCAACCCGTGCAACAAATTTCTTGGTAAATTATATGACAACTTGTCTTGTGGCATACTATTTGCCTGCTAGTGTTACCGTTAAAGAAAACGTGTAGAGAAATTTAAAAATTATGTCTATGAACAACCCAAATGACATTTTTAAGCATTTGAAATTGTCCGATATGTCGGATTTTGAGAATATTGAATTAATACCTATCGGGTCAGAGGGAGTGGATCAAGATGACAAAATGAGTGTTTTGTCAGATGAGCTTTCTATTTTACCTATTAGAAATATTGTATTGTTTCCAGGGATGGTCATCCCAATTACAGTTAGCAGACAAAAGTCGGTTAGACTGGTGAAAAAGGCTTATAAAGGAGATCGAACCATTGGAGTTATTACCCAGTCGAATAATTCCAAAGATGAACCCAAGCCAGATGATTTATACAAAGTAGGGACGGTGGCGCATATTGTCAAAATGTTTGTTTTGCCTGGCGGTAATACAACGATTATTGTACAAGGTAGAAAGCGTTTTGAGGTGAAAGATTATGTGAAGACGGAGCCAAATCTAGTTGCTAAGGTGGAATATTGGGAAGATAATTTCCCCAAAAAATTGAATAAAGAAAACAAAGCCTTGGTTTCCACCTTGAAGGAATCCGCTTTGAAAATATTGAATTTGAATCCAGAAATCCCAAGAGAAGCGCAAATTGCCATCGATAACATCGAAACTTCTGCCTTTTTAGTGCATTTTTTATCCTCTAATATCAATGCCGAGTTAAAAGACAAACAAGGACTTTTGGAGACAAAAGATGGTATTGAGCAAGCGACTCATTTATTGGAATTTATGTTGAAAGATATTCAACATTTAGAACTAAAAAGGGAAATACAAAGCAAAGCTTCGAGTGATATTGATCAGCAACAAAGAGATTATTATATCCGTCAGCAAATCAAAGTTTTGCAAGAAGAACTAGGCGTTGAGAGTCCAGAGCAAGAATTGGATGGCTTACGATCAAAAGGCGCTAAAAAGAAATGGAGCAAAGAAGTAAATGAATTTTTTAACAAAGAATTATCAAAACTTCAGAGAACCAATTCCATGTCGGCCGAATATCCGATGCTGATGAATTTTGTTGAACTATTGGTGGATTTACCTTGGGGAGAGTATACTAAGGATAATTTTGATCTACAGAAAGCCAAGCGAATTTTAGATGCGGATCACGCTGGATTAGAAAAAGTGAAAGAAAGAATCATCGAGTACTTAGCCGTTCTGAAAATGAAGGGCGACATGAAAGCTCCGATTTTATGTTTGTACGGCCCTCCAGGGGTTGGTAAGACTTCTTTGGGACGTTCCATCGCGAAGGCGATTGGAAGAAAATATGTGCGTATGGCTTTAGGTGGTTTGCGTGATGAAGCGGAAATTCGTGGACATCGTAAAACTTACATTGGGGCGATGCCTGGAAAAGTGATTCAGAATATTAAGAAATCAGTTTCTTCCAATCCCGTATTTATTTTGGATGAAATTGATAAGGTAGGTTCTGATCATCGTGGAGATCCTTCTTCTGCCTTGTTAGAAGTGTTGGATCCTGAGCAAAACAATAGCTTCATGGATAATTATTTGGAAGTAGAATATGATTTGTCGAAAGTCATGTTCATTGCTACTGCCAATAATTTGGATACCATTCATCCTGCTTTGAGAGATCGTATGGAGATTATTGAAGTGAGTGGATATACCATAGAGGAGAAGGTGCAAATTGCTAAAAAGCATTTATTGCCAAAGCAAAAGAAAGAACATGGTGTAGAAAAAGCGGCTTTTAATTTAAGCGATGCTGCCATACAGAAAATTGTGGAAGGCTATACGCGTGAATCAGGCGTACGTAAATTAGAGCAAGAAATTGGTCGTTTGGTTAGAAAAATCACGAAATCCATTGCCATGGGAGAAGCTTTTCCTTCCAAAGTTCAGCCTGCAGATGTGGTGAGTTTATTGGGACAGGAGATATTTGATAAAGATTCCTATGAAAGCAATGAATATGCTGGAGTAGTTACGGGTCTGGCTTGGACTCCTGTGGGTGGAGATATTTTGTTCATTGAAACTTTACTGAATAAAGGTAAGGGACAGTTGACACTTTCTGGTCAATTGGGCGATGTGATGAAAGAATCAGCCGTGGCTGCTTTGAGTTTTTTAAAGGCACATTCAGATGATTTAGGAATCGATTATCGCGTTTTTGATCAATACAATTTGCACATTCACGTACCAGCAGGTGCCGTACCCAAAGACGGGCCTTCTGCGGGAATTACCATGCTTACCGCGATCGCTTCTGCGTTGACACAAAGAAGAGTGAAAGCTAATTTGGCTATGACTGGCGAGATCACTCTACGTGGCAAAGTATTGCCTGTGGGAGGTATCAAGGAAAAAATCTTGGCAGCCAAACGTGCGGGGATCAAGGAGATCATCATGTGTTATAAAAACCGCAAAGATGTAGAGGAAATTGAGGCAAATTACATTTCCGATTTGACCTTCCACTATGTAGAAAATGCCAATGAGGTATTGAAATTAGCCTTATTGGAAGAAAAAGTGAGCAATCCTGTCAACTTTGTTTTTCAGGAAGAAAAAGCTAAATAGTTATTAGTTATTAGTGATTAGTTATTAGAATAAACGCTAATAACTAATCACTAATAACTAAAAACTAATAACTAATCATGTTAATCCTATTTCATCAAAACTCGTATAAACAATTTCACCACGTTCTAAGCTGAATTGGATGAGTTTTATTACTTCTTGATGTGCCATAGGTCTTAAGCAGTCCACAATCATTTGAATGGACAAAGGACCATTCTTTAAATAATTCAACATCAATAACCTTTCTTCTTCGTTTCCTTCAGGAAAAGCTTTTCCTGTGGATTCCTTTTTTTGTTGAATGCACACATCACAAATACCACAATTTTGATTGTAATTCTCCCCAAAATACGCAACTATTTGTCTGGTTCGGCAAATGGTTTTTTGTCGAACAAAGTGTTCAACAGCCTCTATTTTTAACAAGCTCTTGTTCTTTTTGGTCAAATAATTGTTCCAATGAATAGGCAAATGTTGAATACTGGCTCGTGGTGTAAGAAAAGAAATTTTGGGAAGACCATTTTGTTTGTCATAATCCAAGACTTCAAACTTTTCCAATAAGGCCAAAGTCTTTTCCAATTCAGCCATTGGCATTTTTACTTGTTGCGCTAAGTTAAATTCTGATATACCAACAAAGTCGGTGTACAAGTTGCCTCCGTATATTCTTAAAAGTGCTTTTAGGACTGTTTCAAATTTTTTGTTTCGAATTTGGAAATCGTATAATTCGGTTGCATTTACGTTGATTTTGATTTTAGAAGATTGATTGGAGGCTTCATTCAATAAAATAAGACCTTCACTTTCTAAAACTTTTAGTGCATAAAAAGTTTCTGAACTCGGGAGTTGAAATCGTTTTGCCATTTCTTGCCAATTGAAATCATACGTAGCATATTCCGCGCTTCCTTCTGCTATTTGAAGGTAATTACAAATGGCTTGATACGTTTTTTTCAATACTTCTGCTTCTGGAAATGATTTTTCCCATTGCGTTTTAAGTTCTATCAGGTCTTTTTCCTCCAATAAAATGGCCGCATAGGCTTTTTGCTCATCCCTTCCTGCTCGTCCAGCCTCCTGATAATAGGCTTCAAGAGAATCGGGTAAATCCATGTGGACGACTAAACGCACATTGGGTTTGTCAATCCCCATTCCAAATGCATTGGTGGCTACCATGCAATCAACTTTTCCTTGAATCCAATCGCTTTGTCTTTGACTACGTGTTTTTGTGTCCAATCCAGCATGATAGAATTGCGCATTGATGCCGTTTTTGTTCAAATGCTCCGCTATTTCCTGAGTTTTTCTACGGTTCCTTGCATAGACAATAGAAGAGCCTGGGACTCTTTGGAGCATTTGGAGCACTTTTTTGTCTTTGTTTTCTTCCCAAAGTACAGAATAAGATAAATTGGCTCGGCTAAAACTTTTCTGAAATATGCGAGGATTTTTAAGTTCTAATTTTTGTATGATATCCAATTTAACTTCCTCATTCGCAGAGGCGGTTAAAGCGATACAGGGAACTTTTGGAAATAAATTTTTAAAAGAACTGATTTCTAAGTAGGGGGGGCGGAAGTCGTAACCCCATTGAGAAATGCAATGTGCTTCATCGATTACTAAAAGACCAATTTTCATCAGTTTTGCCCGTTCAATGAACAATTCTGTTTTTAATCTTTCTGGCGAAACGTAAAGAAATTTTGTCTTTCCATAAATGCAATTGTCCAATAGAATATCAATTTGTCGGGCATGCATTCCGGAGTAGATGGCAACAGCTGGAATACCTCTTTTATTTAATTGTTCCACTTGATCCTGCATCAGCGCGATTAAGGGAGAAATAACTATGCAAATGCCCTCTTTTGCCATCGCTGGAACTTGAAAGCATATCGATTTCCCGCCACCTGTTGGCAAAAGAGCCAAGGTATCATGGTTGTCAATAACAGAAAGGATGATATCCTCCTGCAAGGGACGGAAGGCATCAAAATTCCAATATTGCTTTAAGATTTTACGCGGATCGAGCATGTGCAAAACTATTCAAAATTCGGATGATTTCCTGAAAAAATACTGATAATTCAATTGGATGTATGATGTAAGACGTAAGATGTATGACGTAAAATGTAAGATGTAAGATGTAAGATGGATGTGTCTTGTCCTGAAATAGGTTGACAGTTTTAGTTTTCTAAAACTATTAAAAATGTACATCTACTTATCACACACCTTTTACCTCATACATCTTACGTCCTACATCATTTTAAATTCCTCTTGCAAGTATATAATTTACTAGTATGTTTGTACCAATTCCTTTTCCTAACTCTAAGATCAAATGCCACAGAACTTGACCACAGAAATCAATTTTGAGGATACACTTCAAGAAAATCAATTCCTTCGATTTCATAAAATTCCTTGGATATTTCGAACGCTAATACCTACTGAACTAGAAGTAGATGGGGTTAAATGGCCATTACATTCGGAGGTTGATGTTAGCTCAATTGCTAAAAAGTATGGTCATTATCGATTGAGGTTGGTTTTTTTCGGATTTATTAAATCAAAAACTTTGATAATCACTGCTAACCAATCAACCACTTTGTTGACTTTCGGTTATCAATTTAAAAAGTGGGTTTATGTTCTGCTTGCTTACAGCGCCTTCGCGTATTTATTGTTTTCAAAAAATAGGTCTTTAACAATTTTAGTAATTAAAATCTGTCTGTTTATTCTTTTTATTCTCATTGAACTCTTAAAGAATTTCGTTGGGATAAGGGGAGATGAATTAGGTAATAGGTAATAGTTTTTCTCTGCTCTTCCTTTATTTTTTAACATTAAGGCATTAAGAATCATTAAGATTTTTGTCTTACCTTTTCTCTTCTTCTTTCTTCAAAAAATTGAATCATTTGAATAATAAATATTATTATTTTATTACAATTTATTTGCAAGTATTTAATTTACTAGTATGTTTGTACCGATTCCTTTTCCTAACTCTAAGATATTATGATACTGAACCTAACTACGACAAATGATTTAGATTTATCATTCCGAGAAATTCAAATTCTTCAATTGTGTAAAGACAATTTCTCTTGCAAAGAAATTTCTGAACAGCTTTTTATCGCTGAAAGTACTGTTCGGAAACATCGCCGAAATATTCTATTAAAGATTGGTGTTTCTGGGAAAAAAGAATTCCGGCGGTTTCTTCGAGCCTATCCCTCGCACAAGTAAAATAATTATATATTTTATTTGTTTAATTCAAATTTATACTGCAAAAATACTGCTTTAAGTAGTATTGCCTGTGAAACTGTCTGCCAATAACTTTACATCAAGTTTCGAAACCTTGGTGAAACCCGAAAAACCAGACAAGATCGTTAGAGTAGGGGAAATATTAAACTTAAAATAAGATGAAAATAATTAAAATTCTAGGATTAATTTGCTTTTTATCAAGTACTTTAAACTTATTTGGAGCTACAAAAATTAATGAAAAAAGAACATGTTTAGTTACTTCTCTAGGTGTAAATAATTGTGGAAATATGCAAATCGTAAAGACATCCGCATCGACTTATGGAAATGCCTCTCAGGAAGAATTATGTAGAAAAGCAAGGGAGTTGGGAATGGCTGTTATAAATGCCCCATGCGCCAGTACAAGAAATCCTCCTACTTTAAATATTTAAAATTAATTTATATCCCCTAGGCTATTAGGGGATATATCTCAAAATAATAACTGACTATTAATTATTTTAAGAATGAAAACAACAATTACTCTAATCTTTTTTTTGCTTTTTTATCATTATTCACACGCCCAAAATCAGCTTCTGCGTGTACAATACCTAGAAAATCATGAGTTATATGGCTATCAATTTATAAATGATTTGATTTTGTATGAAAATTACAGCAAAGAGATTAGAAACTTAAAAGCCTCAGCGAAAGTTCTTCCCGAAGCATTCAAATCTGCGTTAAATAGTAAAAGGCCCTATGTTTTGATTAAAGATTATTTGAATAAAACGATACTTACAAATGTTCTATATGGAAAACTTGCAGATACAATACAGCATTCTTGGACGCTCCTGCAAGGATCAAAGATAGTCCTAGGTTATGATTGTAAGAAGGCCTCAACTAAATTTCGAGGAAGAGATTATGTGGCATATTATTGCACTTCAATTCCTATTTCAAATGGACCTTACAAATTTCAGGGGTTGCCTGGGCTGATTTTGGAAATTTATTCAACCGACAAGTTTATTCACTATACAGCCTTAAATATTTTTAAAAAAGAGAAGGGCCTACTTGAAATAAAAAAAGATTGGTATAATGACACCATGTCTTATGCAACGTTCCAGAAAAAAAAGAATGAGGAAATAGAAGAATTATATAGAAAAACGGAATCGAGATTGCCACCAGAACAACAAGGCCAAATAAAATTCAGTATAAAGACGGAAGAAATTGAAAATGATTAAAATAATTTTAAAATGCATATTTGATGAGAGGAATAATTCTATTTTTTATTATACTTCCTTTTTTAACTACACAAAATTCAGTAGTAGTCAAATATCAATCAACGACTTTACTACCTAATTTGGTTGAAAAACAGAGTTTTTTCAAACTGCATTTTTTTGATGAAAAAAGTTATTTTGTATTTCAAGGTAGAAATAACAGTACTTCAGGAATCACCTCTTCCACACCTCGTTTTTCTATTATTAAAGACCTTAAAGCTAGAAAAATTTATCAACCTACTAAATTTGGTACCATAGAAGATAGTTTGAATTTAATGTCTTGGCAATTGGATAAATTAAAAAAAGTAGTTTTAGGATATCCTTGTAAAAGAGCAATTTGTACTTTTCGAGGAAGGGACTACGAGGCATTTTACACAGAGCAAATACCTATTTCCAATGGGCCATTCAAGTTTGGAGGATTACCTGGTTTAATATTAGAGGTATCTTCAACTGATCACTTTATTAAGTATGAAGCAATTCAAATTGACAAATCAGATTCCACCTTGTATGAATTCCCTGGTAAATGGCTTCAAAAAATCATTTCCTTTGAAACTATGTTAAATATGGAGGATATGGCAAATTTGGAGTTGATTAAAAAACAAGAGGCACGTTCGCCAATAGAAAAACAAGGGTTGATTACTTCTACTATTTCAATAGAAGGAATAGAAAAAAAACCTTAAAAATCTTAGGGATGAAGAACAGTCTTTGCATTTTTGTGTTCTTTTATGTCATTTGTATTTCTCAAAAAGTTTTTTCTCAAACTTGGACCTTAAAAGGAACGGTTATAAATGGTTCGAATAGACAATTGATTCCCTCTGGTATTACCATTTTAGAAGATAGCTTAGAAAATCATTTAGGTTTTTCAGAAATTGAAAATGGTCATTTCAGTATCATTTTGCCCATAATTCCCGTTCAATTAACGATTAATGTTTTAGGTTTTTATTCACTAAAACAACAGCTATTTTTTGACCCTAACAATAAAAATCCCCGTACTTTTTTTCTCCAAAAAGATAGCACCTATTTGTTACAAGAAGTAATAGTCAAACAGGCAAACAAGGGCATTTATGAATTACCTGATACGGTTATTTACAAGGTAAAAAACCTAAAATTGCCCGATGACCGAAAGATTGAAGATTTATTAAAACGATTGCCAGGCTTGGAGGTAGATGAAAATTCGGGAATGATTAAATACCGAAACAAAAATATTTCCACGGTTTTGATTGATGGAGAAAATTTGGTTGATCGGAATTATACCTTGGCAACCAAAAATTTAAATATTGATGACATTGATGAAGTTCAGGCGCTTGATCATTTTTCTGAAAACTCCATCATTAGTTCCTTGGGGAGTTCGAATGAAGTGGCATTGAATTTAACATTTGCCAAAAAATTCACGATAACAAATAACAGTACGCTCGATGCGGGTTTGGTGGAAAATCAAGTTAATGCTTTGGGAATTGTTTCCAATACGATCATCAATACAAAAAAAGTCAAAACATTACTGAATGTAGGCTTGAATAATTTGGGTGATAATAATTCAAAAATTGATTATAGCAGTTTCCAATCTGCGGATAAAATGTATGAACATTTACCTGAAAAATTATTTTCCGTAGGTGGTCCCTTTTTAAATAGTCAAAAGCAAAAAGCCAACCGGAATCAGCAGTGGGTAGGGGATCTTAGCGCCTTATTGAAACTACACAAAAACATTAAAATCCGTTTCAATAGTATGAGTTTAATGGATGAATATGATGTGTTTCAAAGAAGTACGAATCGGATTTATTTGCCTGAATTAAGCTTTGAAACATCCGACAAAAATGCCTTTCAAACCCAAGTAAAAAAATGGGACAAATCGGTTTATTCAAAATTCCAACCGAATCAGCATTGGATCATGGAAGGCACCTATGCGTTTAATACGAGTCGTGTCAAATATGCGAACTCACAAACCATTAATGAAGTTTTGGGTTTTCAGTCACAGCAAGATGCCACTTGGACGGACCGATTTATTGAATCTTTGAATACGCTCAAAATAGGCAAAAAATCCGCTTTGCAATACAACATTTCTCACACTCAAGTGAACAATCATTATTCTTTGGCTATCATTGATCGAGTTTCTGAAAATACCACTCGGCTACAAGAATTTGATCACACCATTTCAATAACACAAAATTACCTTAAGTTCATTCACGTTTTTATCCCCAAAAAGATTATCACCGAAACCAAAATAGCCATATTTGGCGTGAATCAAATGGTATATTCTCCCATTAAATTATTGAGCGATTATTCGGAAAACAATGTTGATATCACGCAAAATCTAAAAGGCCAATGGAACGATTTCAAATATTCCGTAGAAATTGGGAGTGGGACTTACCGTTTACAAAATTCATCTGTAGGGAAATCAACGGAAATGATCAGCTACCAAATTTCTTTGGATTATAAATTGGCTGGGCAAAGCATCAACTATACTTTCCAACAGCAACCTTCCCGAAATTACCGCAATTACATCATTGCGGATACCCTCTTTACAGACATAAGAAATCTGCGAAAAGATTCGTTATTTGCAAATATTCCCATCAAAGAAACACATTCCATTCATCTAAGCAATGATATAAAGAACGATTTCTATTATGTTTTAGCGCTAAATTACAGCAAAACCGCAGCCGATTATTATGATGCCTTCCAGCTTTCAAGGCGATATTCTTTGAGCCAAAAAATTTGGTTAAACAAGCCTATGGAGATATTTTTTGGCCGATTGGAAATGAATTATTTTTTAAATGCTCTATCCATTAACCTTAAAGCGGTGGGCGATTTCAATCAGATTTCATTTCCTATTTTACTAAATCAATCTACGCCCAGATCCATGCAATCGGCCAATATGCATTGGGGTTTAGGTGTAAAAACAGGTTTTTTGAAAAATATTTCTATTCAAAACTTTTTGGATGTGTATAACAACATCAATACAAATAATTCTAAAACGATTGCAAATACGACTTATAGAAATCAGTTGGGCATATTTTTCAGAAAGCACACCTATACATTTCGCTTTGCGGTCAACTCTTATAAGTTCGCTCCCAACGTAGATTTTTTGCATTTTATGGATGCTTCCGTAGAATATCGCCCACAGAAGTCGAAGTTCACCTGCGGTCTTAAAGGAAGTAACTTATTAGATAATAGGGTGAAAAATTATATCACAGTTACCAATTACTCGAGCAGTAGTCAAGAAAATTTTTTAGTTGGAAGAAGTTTGATTGTTTCTATTGTTTATAGTCTTTGATTGATTTAATATATGTTTGTACCAATTCCTTTTCCTAACTCTAAGATCCAATGCCACAGAATCTGACCACAAAAATCCATTTGGAGGATACACTTCGAGAAAATCAATTCCTTCGATTTCATAAAATTCCTTGGATATTTCGAACGTTAATACCTACCCAATTAGAAGTTGATGGGGTTAAATGGCCATTACATTTGGAGGTTGATGTTAGCTCAATTGCTAAAAAGTATGGTCATTATCGATTGAGGTTGGTTTTTTTCGGATTTATTAAATCAAAAACTTTGATAATCACTGCTAACCAATCAACCACTTTGTTGACTTTCGGTTATCAATTTAAAAAGTGGGTTTATGTTCTGCTTGCTTACAGCGCCTTCGCGTATTTATTGTTTTCAAAAAATAGTTCTTTAACAATTTTAGTAATTAAAATCTGTCTGTTTATTCTTTTTATTCTCATTGAACTCTTAAAGAATTTCGTTCGGATAAGGGGAGATGAATTAGGTAATAGGTAATAGTTTTTCTCTGCTCTTCCTTTATTTTTTAACATTAAGGCATTAAGAATCATTAAGATTTTCGTCTTACTTCTCTTCTCTTTCCTCTTTCCTCTTTTCTCTTTTCAAGTTTTTTGTATTTTGATGATGAGTTTCGTTAAAATTATTACTTTTGTTTTAGTGATATTTATGCTCAATCTCAATAACTATGCTAACAGAAAACGACAAAATTCAACTCGCACAAAAAGGTATTAATCAAGCTGAAATTAATCAGCAAGTTGATTTTTTTAGAAATGGATTTCCTTGGATGAACCTTGGTAAAGCCGCTACCCCCTCGGATGGCGTTTTGCAATTATCTAAGGAACAAATTGAAAAATACCAACAGATTTTTGATCAAAAAAAATCGAATCTCTCTATTTTGAAGATGGTACCTGCTTCAGGTGCTGCGACTAGAATGTTTAAATCTTTGTTTGAGCATTTGACAGAAGATAAAGAGAATAAGGAGTCGAAAGTGTTTTTTGAACGAATTAGCGAGTTTGCATTTGCACCTGAACTAAAGAAATTATTGCCTGAGTGGTCCACTGAAAAGGAGATTTTGGAGCAATTGTTGCTTTCTTATGGTATGGATTACGGCTCTTTGCCGAAAGGATTATTGGCCTTTCATTATTATCCGGAGGGGCCACGTACTCCTTTAGAAGAACATTTGGTAGAGGCTGCTTCTTATGCTTCTGATGGCAAAACTGCTCGTTTGCATTTTACCGTTTCCCCTGAACATCGCAAAAGATTTGAAAGTTTAGTTGAAAAGGTTGTGCCCAATATGGAAGCCCAATTTGGCATCCAATACGATATCACTTTTTCAGAGCAAAAACCTTCTACTGATACGGTGGCTGTTGATTTAAACAATGAGTTATTTCGGGATTCTGATGGAATTTTACTGTTTAGACCTGCGGGACATGGGGCTTTGTTGGAAAATCTAAACGATCTACAAGCGGATATTATTTTTATCAAAAACATTGATAATGTGGTTCCCGATAAATTAAAAGAGCCTACCATTGTGTACAAAAAGGTGTTGGGTGGATTACTAATTGAAATTGTGGATCACGTTAAACAGTTGTATGCAAAATTAGAAAACAGCCCCAATGAACAAGTTATTCAGGAAGTGACAACTTTTGCTTCTGATTATTTGGGGATACAATTGGCTGATAATTTTGTAGGCAAATCTCTTTCCGAGAAAGTTGATTTTCTAAAAAGTATATTGAATCGTCCTACCCGGATTTGTGGGGTAGTGAAAAATACGGGTGAGCCGGGAGGCGGTCCTTTTTGGTGTAAAGATGCGGATGGCAATAGTACCTTGCAATTAGTAGAATCGGCACAAGTAGATGCTTCCAATGCGGCACAAATGGCCATTTTTACAGGATCGACGCATTTTAATCCAGTTGATTTAGTTTGTTCTACCAAAGATCTAGCTGGTAAACCATTTGATTTACTGAAATTTAGAGATATGTCAACTGGGTTTATCACTGAAAAAACCAAAGATGGAAGAAAATTGAAGGCGCAGGAGTTGCCAGGCTTGTGGAATGGTGCCATGGCTTTTTGGAATACGATTTTTGTCGAAGTGCCTTTGGAGACGTTTAATCCAGTAAAATCTGTGAATGATTTATTGCGAGATGCACATCAGAACTAAATATTTTTTGGCTTTGTAAAAAAAGCCCTATTTTTGTGAACTTTAAGAAATTAAAGTAAAGTATATAAATGCTTGATTACATAAACCTTGTTTGGTCTCCAGACAGGGTTTTTTGTTATATGGAAAAGAGAAGAGAGAAAAGAGAAGAGAGAAGAGAGAAAAGAGAAGAGAGAAAAGAGAAAAATCTTAATGATACTTAACGTCTTAATGTTTAAAAATAAATGAGTAGAAATAATTCTAAAAAAACATTTTAAAGTATAAGATATTCAATATTAAAGTTATATTTGAAATTCAAATTAACCTAACCTCTAAATTTTCCAAATTATGGAAAAAGTCTATTTCCAAAACCAAAATGCCAACTTATCAGTGAGTATTTATTCTGGGAAGGAGATGTTACTCACCATCTTACCTGGATTTGAAGATTGGATTGAATTCCCTGTTGGTAAATCCGAAATAATTGTATCGTCGAAACTATTGGGTATTTCGTTTAAAAAAGAAAGGCATTGGATTGATGTTGGAGCGGGGATAAGTAATGTACAAATTCAATTAGATCCAATGCTAGATAAAAATTTTCCAATAGAATTACCATTCTTGTTGTTTTTGGCTTTATCTGGCTTTGTTAATTCTTTTGATTTGAAGACCGAGGATTTCAATTTTGCGTATTTCAAGGTCAATAGTGAACAATTGCTTAACTTGATAAATGCAATTTTATTCTGTTTACTTATTCCAGTATATGTTCATTTGATTATTAAATGTTACCGAAGAATCAAGAAACTGAAAAGTATTTTTGTCGTTAATTATATTCCCTCTAACCTCTAAATCTCTCAAATTATGGAAAAAGTCACCTTTCATAACAGCACAAAAGGCATAATCAAAGTTTTTCTTGGGCAAAATAAGGAATTGTCTATCTATGCATTTTCAGATGATTGGTTATTGCTGCCTGTAGGTACTAGTGAAATTGTTTTGTCGACAAATGGTTTCATTCCGTTTAAATCAAATAAAGAAAGTCATTTTGTCGAGATTAGCGAAGGCAAAAATGAGATCAATGTTCAAGTCAATGCAAAGGTAGACAAAGGCTCTTTGCTAAAACCTTTTGCTGCGATTTATTGGTTATTTTTCTCAATTTTTTCTTTTGTAAGGTTTGAAACAAAATCCATCAACCTTTACTATTTCAAGGTCGATTTTTCCATTATTTTTTTGGCGGTTGCGGCTTCAATGGTTATGTATGAAATTTTTCGAATTTACAATAATGTCAAAAAATTAAAGGCTGTGGAAAAGATTTTTGTTTTGGAGAGGATTTAGCAAGGAAAGAGAAAAGAGGAGAGAGAAAAGAGAAGAGAGAAAAAAACTTTTACCTCTTACCTTTTACCTCTTACCTCTTACCTCATTCTCTTTCTTAAAATTTTTATATAAAAAACTTTGTAATCTTTCAAAGTTTCCTTAGTTTTGCTTCGCTAAATTAAATAGCTCGAAGTATGAAATCGCGTATATTGTGTAAAGGGACTCAATTATTTTTCCGTTATGGCGTGAAATCTGTCACTATGGATGCCATAGCAGCGGAATTGGGCATTTCCAAAAAAACGATTTATCAACATTTTCCGGATAAGGATTCCATGGTTTTGCAGGTAGTGGAATCATTTATTGAATCAGATTCTAAAAAGTGGGATGAGCTAGATTTAAAATATCCGAATGTAATCGAAAAGATGTATAAATCTTTTGATATGTTGAAAGATATGTTGACTGATTTGAATCCGCGCATACTGTATGAGATTCAAAAATATTTCCCATTGGCTTTCCAAAAATTTGTTGAATACAAAGAGGAAATTACCATTAAAAAAATACAAGCAGATTTTACGTTAGGTATTAAGGAAGGCTATTTTCGTTCAGATATTGAAGTAGAACTTTTGGCACGTTTACGTATGGCCGAAGTAGATTTAGCTTTTAATCCTGACTTTTTTCCCAATAATAAATTATCGCTTTTTGAAACTCAATTGGTATTCTCAGACATTTTTATGAGAGGCATTTTGACAGAAAAAGGTTTAACGCTTTATAATTCTTACCAAACAAACAAATAAATGATCCGCCTAAGAAAAATTATTGCTTCTGGGTTGGTGCTTGCGAGCACCGCAGTATATGGGCAATCTTTCAGTCTCAAAGAGGCTGTAGATTATGCAGTTACCCACCATGTTCAAATTAAAAATGGCCAAATTGACATTGCTAATGCTGATGCAAAAATCAATGAAATCAAGGCTATGGGGCTTCCCCAAGTGAATGGTTCAGTGAATTACACGAATAACTTGATTATTCAACGTATGTTCATTCCGGCTAATACTTTCAATCCATCAGCCCCAGCAAATGAAGTTGTTGCTGCTGAATTTGGAGTAAAAAATTCTGGTTTTGCCAATTTTGGTTTAACTCAATTGCTTTTTGATGGATCTTATTTATTAGGCCTAAAAGCTTCTTCGGTTTACAAAGAATTGTCCGTTAAAAGTTTGACACAATCCAAACAACAAACTGCTGAGAATGTTGCAAAAGCTTATTATAGCATTTTGGTCAACGAAAAAAGAAAGCAATTATTTGCCTTAAATGTGGGTCGTTTGGACACTCTATTGAAAGAAACAAGAGCATTATTTGCCCAAGGGTTTGTGGAGAAGGTGGATGTTCAGCGTTTAGAGGTACAAGCCAATAACTTGAAAACAGAATTTGATAATGTCAATCGTTTACAAGAAATGGCTTATTCCTTACTGAAATTTCAAATGGGTTATCCGATGGAAGAGCCAATCGTTTTGAAAGATAATTTGGAACAAATTAAATTGAATAATAGTCTTGTGGAATCGCAAAATGGCCCATTCGAGTATGCAAATCGTATTGAATATTCCATCCTGAAAACGCAAGAGAGTTTAGCTGAATTAGATGTGAAAAGTCAAAAATCAGGCTATTTACCTCGTTTAATTTTGAATGCCAATTATGGTTTTAACACAGGTCGTAAGGTGATTGAAGACCTAGTAACGAAGCCTTGGTTTGATAATGCCACAGTGGGTTTTGCCATTCAAGTTCCAATTTTCGATGGTTTCTCGAAAAAATACAAAACTATTCAGTCGGAAAATAACTTAAGAAAAGTTCGTCAGAGTTTTGATCTAGTTAAATCATCCATTGATTTACAGCGAAATCAAAGCATGATTTCATTGAAAAATTCATTGGAATCTTTGAAAGAACAAAAAGAAAATTTAGAATTAGCCAATGAAATTTCTAGAGTTTCTCGCATAAAATACCAACAAGGTGTCGGATCTAATTTGGAGGTATTGAATGCTGAAACTTCATTGAAGGAATCGCAAGTGAATTATTTTACTGCTCTTTACAATGCTTTGATAGCTAAAGTTGAATTGGAAAAAGCAAATGGAACATTATATAACGATTAATTGAAAGGAAAAAGAAACATGAAAAAGTTACATATATTATTAGGAGGAATTTTATTGTTCGCGGCTTGTTCAAAGTCAGTTGACAAAAAACAAGAATTAGCCGATTTGAAGGCCCAAGAAAAAGAAATTGCAGCTAAAATTGCACTACTTGAAAAAGAAGTTGGCAAGGCGAATCCTGCATCAGAGGCAAACACCAAGGTGATTGCTGTATCTGTAAGCCCCATTCAAACACAAACGTTTAAGCACTTTGTAGAAGCTCAAGGTTCAGTTTTGGCAGAAAATACGGTTTTGGTTAGTCCACAAACAGGTGGTGTGATCGTTACTTTGCCAGTCATTGCTGGTCAAAATGTAAAGAAAGGCCAATTGATTGCAACGCTAGACAATACTATTTTAAAGGAGTCGATGGAGGAAGTTCGTCATCAATTAGCTTTGGCAAAAACGCTTTATGAAAAACAAAAAGCGCTTTGGGATCAACAAATTGGAACAGAAGTTCAGTTTATCAGTGCCAAATCAAACAAAGAATCTTTGGAAAAACGTTTGGTTACTTTACAAGCACAATTAGCACTTTCGAAAGTTTCTGCTCCTATTTCAGGAACCATTGAAATTGTTCGTCAAAAGGCAGGTGAAATGGCTTCTCCAGGTGTGCCGATTGTTCAAATAGTGAACCTTGGTAATTTGAAAATTGCAGCTAAGATTTCTGATACTTACATTAGTTCGGTGAAAACAGGTGATCCTATTACAGTGAAATTTCCAGACATCAATAAAGAAATTACTGCTAGAATCTCTTTGGTTTCTAAATTGGTTAATCCATTGTCAAGAACTTTCGAAATTGAAGCAAAAATTCCGAATGCGGGAGATTTGAAACCGAATCAATTGGCAGTTATCAATATCAATGACGTTTCTAAGTCGAACGCTGTGATCATCGATGAGAATTTGGTGCAAACTACTGAAAAAGGAACTTTGGTCTATGTGGCTGTAGAGAAAAATGGCAAGAAGGTTGCTGAAGCTAGAAGCATTACTTTAGGCTTATCTTACAATGGCCAAGCGGAAGTCGTTTCTGGTTTGAAAAATGGAGATTTAATCATTACGCAAGGATTTCAAGATTTGGTAGACGGTCAAACAATATCATTTTAATTCCCTGCTAACACATATTTATGGAAAAGAATTTAAAAAATGAGCAGCTTCCTGAAGGGAAGGGCTTGATATATAACATGGTGGGTTGGCTAGGCCAAAATAGAACCACTGTTTACATTTTTACTTTTATCATTTTTGCTGCGGGATTTTTAATTTATAAACGATTGCCAAAAGAGCAATTTCCCGACATTGTTGTTCCTCAAATGGTGATTCAAACCGTTTATGCAGGAGCTACTCCAGCAGATATTGAGAATGTGATTGCAAAACCCATTGAAAAACAACTCAAAGCGGTTACAGGTGTAAAGCGTATTAAATCCAATGCATTGCAAGATATTTCTGTAATCATTGTTGAATTTAACACCGATGTTACTGTACCCATAGCAAAACAACGAGTTCAGGATGCTGTGGACAAATCGATTACAGATTTGCCAAAAGATTTGACTCGTCAGCCTTCCGTAGCAGAGGTTAATTTCTCTGAGTTTCCAATTATGAATATCAATATTGCTGGGGATTATCCTTTGGATAAATTGAAGAAATATGCGGAGGATTTGCAAGATGAAATCGAGGGAATGCCTGAAATAAACCGCGTGGATATCATTGGAGCATTGAAACGTGAAATTCAAATTAACTTGGATTTGGCGAAAATGCAGAGTTACGGAATTACGTTTTACGACATTCAAAGTGTAGTTCAAGGAGAAAACGTGAATGTTTCAGGAGGTGATTTAAGTGTAGGAGGAGTTCGCAGATCTTTGCGTGTAGCTGGTGAGTTTAAAACCGTCGCTCAAATTGGTGAAATCATCATTCGTTCAAGTACAGGTGCCGTGGTTCGTTTGAAAGATATTGCGGAAGTAAAGGACGGATATGAAGAAAAACAGGATTTTGCTCGTTTGAATAATAAGTCGGTTATCACACTTAACGTCATCAAACGCGGTGGTGCGAATTTAATTGAAGCAGCAGATCGAATTGAGAAGACGATTGAAGAATATCGTGAGTCTAGATTTCCCGCAGGTTTAGTGGTATCAATTACTGCTGATCAATCGGAACGTACCCGTGGCGATTTAGCAGATTTGATCAATACCGTTATTTTGGGATTTATTTTCGTAGTAATTGTATTGATGTTTTTTATGGGGGTTAGAGATGCGGTGTTTGTGGGACTTTCAGTTCCGCTGTCGGCTTTATTGACCTTCTTATTTATGCCAGGATTAGACTTTACTTTGAATACTATTGTCTTGTTTGGTTTTTTATTAGGTTTGGGAATCGTGGTAGATGATGCCATTGTGGTTATTGAAAATTCACATCGTTTGTTCAATAATTTCAAGAAATTAAGCATTGTGGAATCGGTGAAATTAGCTGCATCTGAAGTGTTTGTTCCTGTATTATCGGGTACTTTAACTACGATTTCTCCCTTTTTGCCTTTGTTGTTTTGGCCAGGTATTGTAGGAGAATTTATGAAGTATTTGCCAATGACCTTGATCATTACCCTGTTTGCTTCGCTTTTTGTGGCTTATGTAATGAATCCAGTTTTTGCGATGACATTCATGAAAAGACATGATGAAGAGCAAAATGATGTCAAAAACCCAACTTTCGCTGATATTCGTAAAACGGTGTTTATCTTATTAAGTCTAAGTGTTTTTGGGTATGTGATTGGATTTGGATTTGGACATTTTGGATTTGGTAATTTCTTTGTTTTTTCTTTGATCCTTTACGTATTCAACCATTTTGTGATTACTCCTAAATGGATTATTCCTTTTCAAGATCGCACATTGCCTGCATTTAAGAATTCTTATCGCCGTTTGGTTTCTTGGATCATTGTTGGGAAACGACCTATTTATACGGTTTTGGCTTCATTTGTGTTGTTGATTTTTACTTTTATCCTATTAGGTATCGCTAAGCCAAAAGTGATTTTCTTCCCATCTGGAGATCCTGATTATATTTATTTGTATGCCAAAATGCCAATCGGGACTGATGCAGTTGTTACGGATTCCATGACGAAGCAAATTGAAAAACGTGTATTTAGTTTTATCAAGCAAGAAAATGCAGGTAAAATTGTTAATTCCGTGATTTCCAATGTAGGTAAAAATGCAGGAGACCCAATGAATCCTGATCGAGGTGCAACTCCACATAAGAGTAAGGTAACCATCGCTTTTGAAAAACTGCAATTAAGAGATGGTGTCTCTACAGAAGAGCTTTTAGTGAAACTTCAACAGTCATTTGCCAAAACTCCAATTCCAGGAGTAGAAATGTCGATAGAAAGAGAGCGTAATGGTCCTCCAACTGGAAAACCCGTTACAATCGAAATTTCTGGAGATGATTTTGGTGTGCTTTTAGATTTGGAAAAGAAAGTGAAAAAATCCATTTCTGTCTCTGGTATTCAAGGAATTCAAGAATTGAAATCAGATTTAGTAACCAATAAACCTGAAATTTTAATCGATGTAAATCGCGAAAAGGCAAGTAGGGAAGGTATTTCTTCTGCACAAGTTGCCATGGCGATTCGTACAGGATTATTTGGTACAGAAATATCCAAATTTCGCGATGTGAAAGATGAATATCCTATTCAGTTGCGTTTGAAGGGTGATTCACGAAATCAAATTGAAAAATTATTATCGATGAATATTACTTATCGCGACATGAATTCAGGTGGAGCCTTGCGCCAAGTGCCTTTGAATGCTGTAGCTGATATTCGTTATGCTTCTTCCTTCAGTCAAATCAACCGCAAAAATCAAGAGAGGGTAGTAACCTTGTCTTCTGATGTGGTACAAGGATACAATGCCAATGAAATTGTAGCGGATTTAACTAGTTTGTTTGAAACGTTGGATTTGCCACAAGGATATCGTATTAAAATGGGAGGGGAGCAAGAGGATCAACAGGAATCGATGGATTTCTTGGGATTAGCCTTTTTGGCCGCTTTGATTTTGATTTATTTGATTTTAGCTACACAGTTTAATTCAGCCGTTAAGCCCATCATTATTTTTGCAACCATTTTGTTGTCTTTGATTGGAGTATTCTTAGGCTTTTTAGCCTTTGGAATGACATTTTCTGTGATCATGTCCGGCGTTGGAATTATTGCTTTGGCTGGAATAGTAGTGAAAAACGGAATTTTGTTAATTGAATTTATTGAAGAATTGCGTTTCAAACGTGGTTATGATTTAAAAGAGGCGATAATCGAAGGAGGAGGAATTCGTTTGACTCCGGTGTTATTAACAGCTTCAGCAGCGGTATTGGGATTAATTCCATTAGCGGTGGGTCTTAGTATCGACTTTGGTGCGATGTTTACTGAGTTGAATCCACATATTTTCTTCGGCTCTGAATCAGCAGTATTCTGGGGAATTTTGGCTTGGACAATCATTTTCGGATTGACATTTTCAACCGTTTTGACATTGGTGATTGTACCTTGTATGTACTATATTTCTGAGAGAATTAAGGAGAAATATGGTAGGAAAAAGATTGTGGAATAATTCGGAATCAGAACATAAAAAAAGCCTTCGTAATTTACGAAGGCTTTTTTTGTGGAATTAATTTTTCGCGATAACGTCTCTTTTTGTTTCAGTCTTGATGCTGAAAGATTTTTTGTTAACTACGTTTTTTTGAACATCTAGTACTTCAATGGAATAAGATCCATCCAATAAATTGCCCATGTAAAATACCTTTTTCGATTTTAAGGGTTCTTGGATTAATAGATTTTTGTCTTCGTCGTATATGTTTACGGTTAAACCTTTCGAGATAAACTCTGGGCTTATTAAAAATTTCAAATTTCCTTGTGATTCAATTTTTACACTTGTGGGATTTTCAGCTGCATAACTTGACATACTGATCGACATACCAGCAACCATCATAATGGCCACCATTGAACTTTTTGTGATGAACTTTTTCATAAAAGTATTATTTAAATTGTACTACTTAGGGGATTTAATTTTTAAATCTTGAGTCAAATCTAGTCCTTTAATATAAAGCACAAATTAAATCCGTGTAAAATTTAAATTTTCCAAGAAAGTTCTTCTTAAAAAAATTATATTTCTTGGAATAGTGATAGAAGATACGTATGAGGTAAGAGGTAAGAGGTAAGAGGACGGCTTCGAGAACCTCAGCCATCGTTTCTCTTTTGACTCTACACTTGTCTCTTTTCACTCTTATCTTTTACCTATTACCTCTTACCTTTTACCTATTACCTCTTACCTCTTACCTTTTACCTCTTACCTCTTACCTCTTACCTCAATAAATATTGCTTAAATCCTTCAAAATCAGTGCCCAAGGGTATTGCTACTTTTTCTTTGGATAATAAATCAGATAAACGAGTTGGGATGGCTACTTTTTGGCCTAAGGTAGATTCAACCGTAGGTAAAAATTTCGCGTAATGCGCTGTTGATAAAATGATTCCTGTAATTTCTTCTGGGTACTCAGCACGGTATTGTGCTAATCCATCGTATGCTACGGCCGTATGTGGACACATAATATAATCATCCGATTGAAATACGGATGCCATGGTTTTTTCTGTCGTTGAATCTGTTGTAAAATAACCTTTTACAATTGATTTTACTTTCTCCCAATCGCCGCCTGCCAATAATTTCATACGAATAAAATTGGATGGGCTACCTACATCCATGGCATTGGATATTGTTTCAATACTTGGTTTTGGAGAATAATTTCCTGTTGAAAGGTATTCAGGAACAATTTTATTGACATTCGTCGCTGCTACAAATGCTTTAACAGGTAAACCCATTTGATAAGCAATTAAACCTGCGCTTAGATTGCCAAAATTGCCACTTGGAACACAAAATACCAATGGAGCAGTTAGGCCTTGGCGTTTGGCTTGGGCATAAGCTGCAAAATAGTAAAATGACTGCGGAATCAGTCGGGAAATATTGATTGAGTTGGCTGATGCCAAATTGTATTTTTCTCTTAATTCAGTGTCTAGAAATGCTTGCTTAACCAATCGCTGGCAATCATCAAATGTACCATCAATTTCCAAAGCGGTCACATTAGCGCCCAAAGTAGTTAATTGCTTTTCTTGAATATCAGAAACTTTCCCTTTGGGATATAAAATAGTTACTGAAATACCTGGTGTTTGATAGAATCCTTGAGCAACTGCACCACCTGTATCTCCAGAAGTAGCCACTAATATGCGAATTTCACGTTGGGATTTTTGCAAATAATGCGACATAATCGCTGCCATGAATCGCGCACCAAAATCTTTAAATGCCATCGAAGGACCATGAAACAATTCTAAAACATGTACTTTTTCATTGATTTTTACCAACGGAGCTTCAAATGTCATTGAGCTATTAACAATTCCTTCAATTTCTTCCAAACTTAAATCATCGCCCAAAAGGTTTTGACAAACAGCTATGGCAATTTCCTGAAAGCTTTTGTTTTCAATCGTGTCAAAAAATGAGGCAGGCAATTTTTTGATTTCAGTCGGCATATACAACCCATTATCTGGAGGTAAACCACGAAAAATAGCTTCCTCTAAATTGACATTTGGACTTTTATGTTCGGTGCTGTAAAGAATCATAGACGGAAACCTTCCGAAGAAGATCGAGTTAAATGCTGTATTATACTGAATTGGAGGCAAATTTATGAATTTAGGCTTGTAAAGGCAAATGGAAAGAATTTTGATCAAAAAATTGTATATTTCTTAGAAATTAACCGTCTATTTGCCAAAAATTTGTATTTTTGCGCTTTATATTATTGTAAATCAGTACTTTTTATTTATTTCCAAAGAAAAAAATTAATTATGTCAAGTTTATCCAACCAAAAAGGAGTTTTGCATGGTGATGCTGTTCAAGAATTATTTGAAATCGCTAAGAAAAACCAATTTGCTCTACCTGCTGTTAATGTGACAGGTACAAATACAGTGAATGCTGTGTTAGAAGCTGCAAAAGCTGTTAATTCGCCAGTTATCATTCAATTCTCTAATGGAGGTGGAGTTTTTTACGCTGGAAAGACATTATCAAACGAAAATCAAGCTGCAGCTATCGCTGGTTCAATTTCTGGAGCACATCACGTTCACCAACTGGCTAAGGCTTACGGTGTTCAAGTGGTTTTGCATACTGATCACTGCGCGAAGAAATTATTACCTTGGATCGATGGTTTATTGGATGCGGGTGAAAAATTCTTTGCAGAAACAGGTCAACCTTTGTTCTCGTCTCACATGATCGATTTGTCTGAAGAGCCTTTGGAAGAAAACTTAGAAATCTGTGCAAAATATTTAGAGCGTATGTCTAAAATGGGCATGACTTTAGAAATCGAATTAGGAGTTACTGGTGGTGAAGAAGATGGTGTAGATAACTCAGACGTTGATTCATCTAAATTGTACACTCAACCAGAAGAAGTTGCTTATGCGTATGAAGTATTAAGCAAAATTTCTCACCGTTTTACGATTGCTGCGGCATTCGGAAATGTTCACGGTGTTTACAAGCCTGGTAACGTGAAATTACAACCCGTAATTTTGAAAAACTCTCAAGAGTTTATTCGTAATAAATATAGCTTAACTGCAGAAAAGCCAATCAACTTTGTATTCCATGGTGGTTCAGGTTCTTCTCGTGAAGAAATTCGTGAGGCATTGTCTTATGGAGCTATCAAAATGAATATCGATACAGATACCCAATGGGCTTTCTGGGAAGGTATTTTAGATTTCTACAAAACAAATGAGGCTTATTTACAAGGACAAATCGGAAACCCAACTGGTGACGATGCTCCTAACAAAAAATATTATGACCCACGCGTTTGGTTACGTAAAGGTGAAGAAGCTTTAGTTAGTCGTTTGAAAGTTGCTTTCGAAGATTTGAACGCAAACAATGCTAATCAATATTTATAATTAGTTTCTTTTGATTCTAATAAAGAGGATAGGCTTAGCTTATCCTCTTTTTTTTGTTAAAATCTTTGGAACAAAAAAAAGAGTTATTCTGTTTTATTTCTTTAACAATTCATCAAAATGAAAACTGAATTACATCCTGCAAATTCCCGTGGTACAGCTGATTATGGTTGGTTGAAAGCCACTTATAGTTTTAGTTTTTCCAATTATTATAATCCAGCAAGAATTCATTTTGGAGCATTGCGTGTTCTAAATGATGATTATATTGAAGGTGGAATGGGTTTTGGAAAACACCCGCATGATAACATGGAAATTGTTACCATTCCATTGAAAGGTGCAGTAGCACATGAAGATTCAACAGGGATGAAAGGCATTGTTCAAGCAGGTGATGTGCAAATCATGTCGGCAGGTTCTGGTATTTTCCACTCTGAAAAAAATGCTAGCCATACAGAAGCTTTACAGCTTTTTCAAGTTTGGATTATGCCAAAGTTGAAAGACATCCAACCGCGTTATGATCAGAAATCCTATTTACCTAGCGATTTTACAAATCAATGGAAAACTATTGTTTCTCCACTTGGAACGGATATAGATTCTTTACAAGTTAACCAAGATACTTATTTTAACATAACACACTTAGATAGCGATAAAAGTTTGAGCTATGATTTACATGGTGAAAAACAAGGTGTGTTCATGATGGTTATTGAGGGAGAAATCACAGTTGCAGATCAAAAATTGGGCAGAAGAGATGCTATCGGTATTTCCGAAACTGGCTCAATCAGTATTCAAGCGAATGAAGATTCTCAGGTTTTGTTGATTGAAGTGCCTATGGTTTGGTAGTCAAAAGATATATAAGGAAGCTTGGAAAGCCATTTAAATGTTTTTCCAAGCTTCCCATAAGTCATCAATATGTTCTAAACCGACAGATAGGCGTAAAAGATTTCCGGGTGTTTTAGAATGAGGCCCTTCAATGGATTTCCTGTGTTCTACCAAACTTTCAACACCTCCTAAACTAGTAGCTTGTTTAAAAATGCCCAATTTTGAAGCTAATAATTGAGTTTCAGCTTCTGTCATTTTCATTTGAACAGCGATCATTCCACTTTGGCCCAAAGGCATTTGCTTGATGGCTAAGGCATATTGTGGATTAGATGGTAAACCTGGATAATGAACAGCTTCTACTTTAGGATGATTTTCTAATCTTTTAGCTAGTTCCAATGCATTTTCAGCATGCTGTTTCATTCGTACGTTCAAAGTCTTTAATCCTCTAGAAAGTAAGTAGCAATCCATTGGGTTCGGAGTGGAGCCCATTAAAATTTGTACTCTTCTCATTCTTGCAGACCATTCATCTTCTTTTTTGTATACAATGGCTCCGCCCAACACATCCGAATGCCCTCCTATGTATTTAGTTGTGGCATGCATGACAAAATCGGCACCCATGGCGATGGGATTTTGGAAAATAGGAGAGGCCAAGGTATTATCCACGGCTACTTTGATTCCTTTTGAATGCGCCAATTGACAAACCGCTTCGATATCGGTCAAAGTCAATTGCGGATTGGCTGGTGATTCCAACCAGATTAATTTCGTATTATTTTGAATGCCTGCTTCAATGGCGGCTAAATCGCACATATTAGTTTGAGATACTTCTAAACCCCAAGGACCAAGGATTTCTTCGGCTAATTTGTAACTAGCATAATAACCCACTTCCGGCATTAATATATGGTCTCCGCTTGATAAACATTGAAAAACAGCATTCACCGCAGCCAAACCTGAACTAAAAGCCAAGCTACCTTCTCCTCCTTCTAATACAGCTAAACCTTTTTCTAAGCTATCTCTATTGGGATTTGAGTTTCGAGAATACATGTGTCCCAAAGGGTAAGTCCCATCCTCACTTCTTTCAAAGGTAGTACTAAGGAAAATCGGACTCGCAATGGATGCGGCAGTTTTATCTTCCAAATTAGTTGAATGGATGGCTAAAGTTTCCTTTCTCATAAAAGGTTATTCTCTAAGTTTAAAATTCTTTCCTAAATATAAACGTCGAACTTGTTCGTCATCAGCAAGGTCTTTGGGTGTTCCTGCTTTTAATATTTTTCCTTCAAAAAGTAAATAAGCCCTATCGCAAATGGATAAGGTTTCATCCACATTATGATCTGTGATTAATATACCAATATTACGGTATTTTAATTTTGCAACGATGGATTGTATTTCTTCTACGGCAATCGGATCTACCCCCGCAAATGGCTCATCTAATAAGATGAATTTAGGGTCCACCGCTAATGCCCTAGCAATTTCAGTTCTACGTCTTTCCCCTCCTGAAAGGACTTGGCCAAGACTTTTACGAACATGGGTCAAAGAAAATTCTTCTAATAAGCTTTCTGTTTTCGCCAATTGGTCTGCCCTAGACATTTCGGTTAATTCCAAAACCGCTAATATATTTTCCTCTACTGTCAAAGTTCTGAAAACAGATGCTTCTTGAGCTAAATAACCTACGCCTAGCCTTGCTCTTTTATACATTGGTAGGCTTGTTACATCTAAATCATCCAAAAACACTTTGCCTTCATTGGGTTTTACTAAACCCGTAGCAATGTAAAAGGAGGTCGTTTTACCAGCACCATTAGGCCCCAATAAGCCAACAATTTCACCTTGAGCTACTTGGTAGCTAATGTGATCATTAACGAGTCTTGGTCCGTATTTTTTAACTAAATTCTCTGTACGTAAAATCATAGCAGGCAAAAATAAAGAATTTAAGCGAACTATATGATTCCTTTAGTGATTTTAAATAAGGTGACAAAAACATTATCAACTTGTCGATAATCTTGTGAACGCATTATTTGTTTCAAATTGGATATCGTATTTTTGTTCAAAATCTCAAATACATGTTAATTCCCAAAAAGAACTGGTCTTTCATTCCTGAAGCGAACCCCAAAGAAGTGGAGTCACTCGCTGAGCAATTAAAGACGATGAAAAATCCATATTTTTTACAATTGTTAGTTTCAAGGGGGATAAAAACATTTGAAGAAGCGAGGGCCTTTATGGTTCCAGACTTCAATCAGTTGCATGATCCATTTTTGATGAAAGACATGGATAAGGCAGTTGAAAGATTAAGTAGGGCGTTGGAAGATGGGGAAAAAATCTTGATTTATGGAGATTATGATGTAGACGGAACAACATCCGTGGCCTTGATGTATAGTTATTTAACAGAAATGTTAGGGGCGGATTGTGACTATTATATACCAGATAGATATACGGAAGGATATGGGGTGTCACAAGCAGGTGTGCAATATGCCTTGGATAATGATTATAGTTTGATTATTTCTTTGGATTGCGGAGTAAAAGCGCATGCCAAAGTGGATTGGTGCAATGAACATGGAATTGATTTTATTATCTGCGACCACCATTTGCCTGATTCGAGTTTGCCGGAAGCTTATGCGGTTTTAGATCCCAAACGAGCTGATTGTCCATATCCATTTAAAGAATTGACTGGATGTGGGGTCGGATTTAAGTTAATTTGTGCCTTGGCTCAATCGCACGATTTAGATTTTGAGCCCATTTGGGATAAATTGGACTTATTGGCTTGCAGCATTGCAGCGGATATGGTTCCAATCACTGGAGAGAATCGAACACTTGCTTATTTTGGTTTGAAAAAGTTGGGGGAAGATCCTGCACCTGGCTTAGGTTATTTGCTACAAAAAGCGGGGAAAAAGGCGCCCATTCAAATTACGGATGTGGTGTTTTCTATTTCCCCTATCATTAATGCAGCGGGAAGGATGGAGCATGCGCACGGTGCAGTAAAATTACTGTTGAGTTCCGATTTTGAGGAGGCAAGAATGATGGCTGAAGCAGTTATCCAGCAAAATATAGAAAGGAAAGCGGTGGAGAAGGAGATTGTGGGGCAGGCCTTGGAGATGTTTGAAACCAATACTTTTTTAAAAACGGCGAAAAGCTCAGTCTTGTTTTATCCAGCGTGGCATAAAGGAGTGGTAGGAATTGTAGCCAGTAAAATTCAGGAGCAATTTTATCGACCTACAATTATATTAACTGAGTCGAATGGGCAGGTAGTTGGGTCTGCAAGGTCAGTCAAAGGTTTTGATATTCATCATGCCTTGGAGCAGTGCGTTGATTTGCTGGAACAGTTTGGTGGGCATACGCATGCGGCTGGTTTGCATTTAAAGCATGAAAATTTGCCAGCGTTTATCGAGCGGTTTGAATCCTTGGTGGTCGAAGGTTTGGGTTCTCAAGTGAATCGTGCGGAATTAAAAGTAGATTTAGTTTTGCCACTATCGGCATTGACTTTATCTTTTTATGATAATTTATTGGTTCGATTGTCGCCATATGGCCCGGGTAATATGTTGCCTTATTTTGTTAGTTCTCAAGTATTTGTCAGAGATCGTCCTCAAATTATGAAAGAAGATCATTTAAAGCTTTGGCTAAGTGATTCTCAAGCAGGAGCAACGGTGGAGGCCGTGGCTTTTGGGATGCGGAAAGATTTTTATGAGGGATTATTGCAGGCTTATGAGCAATATAAGCCTATTCAGGTATTATTTCATTTGGATGTAAATGAGTTCAGGGGTAATCGAACCTTGCAGTTACGGGTATTGGATTTTAAGGATTCTGAGTAGCAAATCGCTGATTTATAATTCATTTCAAAAAATATTTTTAATTCATCTATTGTATTTTTAATTTATCTTCTTACCTTTGCACTCCCGTTAGACAAACGCAGTTTTTCATTCAGAAAGAGGTTGGCAGAACTTCTCGAATAAGATTAAAGAACAAAACAATGCGTGTTTAGAGGTTTTAAATTAAGGTAAGCTTAATTTTTGTGTCAGAACTGGTATTGGTTAATGAGTGTTGAATGCCCAGCCCATTGATTTAGTATTAAGCTACACAAGGTGTCTTTCGCTGTTATCCACAGCGCTCTCATCTTGTCAGCTTTACGCCAATCTGCCTTTTATTGATTCCTATATCATTGTTAAATGATTTTGAATAGAAGTCTTACAACAAGCCACGGTAGCCTTGTAAGCATAATTTTTTAAACAAAAATATTTTATGTCTGGAATTATTGGTAAAAAAATCGGAATGACCAGCCTATACATGGAAGACGGTAGATCCGTTGCATGTACGCTGATTGAGGCCGGCCCTTGTGTAGTAACGCAAGTGAAAACCGTAGAATCGGATGGCTATACAGCTGTTCAAATCGGATACGGTGAGAAAAAAGAAAAGCACACAACAAAATCATTGTTGGGACATTTCAAGAAAGCAAATACAACTCCAAAGAAGAAATTGGTTGAGTTTCGTACATTCGAGCAACCATTGAATTTAGGGGATGTTCTTACAGTAGAGATGTTAGAAGTTGGAACGTTCATTGATGCGGTTGGAACTTCTAAAGGAAAAGGTTTTCAAGGGGTAGTGAAGCGTCACGGATTTGCTGGAGTTGGTGGTCAAACACACGGTCAGCACAATAGAGGTCGTCACCCAGGTTCTATTGGAGCTTGTTCATTCCCATCTCGTGTATTCAAAGGTTTGCGTATGGCAGGTCGTACAGGAGGTAATCGTGTTAAGGTTCAAAACCTTGAAGTTTTGAAGGTATATCCAGAGAAGAACTTGTTGGTTGTTTCAGGATCAGTTCCAGGAGCAAAGAACTCTTACATAATTATTGAAAATTAAAATTCATGAAAGGCTGAGCCTTTCTCTATAGACATTCTGAAGTATGGAATTATCAGTATATAACATAGCAGGAAAAGATACCGGAAAGAAAGTAACACTTTCAGATGAGATCTTTGGAATCGTTCCTAACGAGCATGTGGTTTACTTAGATGTGAAGCAATATTTAGCTAACCAACGTCAAGGAACACACAAGGCGAAGGAGCGTGCTGAGGTAGCTCGTTCAACGCGTAAGTTGAAGAAACAAAAAGGTACGGGTGGTGCTCGTGCGGGTTCAATGAAGTCTCCATTATTCAAAGGTGGTGGACGTATTTTTGGACCTCGTCCACGTGATTATCACTTCAAATTGAATAAGAAAGTTAAATCTTTGGCACGTCAATCAGCATTAGCTGCGAAGGCTCAAAGTGGAGATATTGCGATTTTAGAATCTGTGTCATTTGATGCACCAAAGACTAAAGCGTATTTAACTATGTTGAAGGCGTTTTCATTGGATAACACAAAGACATTGTTGATTACTCCAGATGTTGACAAAAACGTAGTATTATCAGGACGTAATATTCCAAAGGCTAAAGTATCTACTGCAGCTGACGTAAATACTTACGATTTGGTAAATGCTTCTAAGTTGTTGATCACAGCGGAGGCTATTCAAAAAATTGAGTCATCTTTTAGTAAATAATTTTCAGAACGGAGTTCTGTTATAAACGAAATATCAATGGGCATTATTAAACGTCCGGCCTTGACTGAAAAGTCGCAAGCCATGCAAGAAAAAGGCAAGTATGTGTTCGTAGTTGAGTTGACTGCTAACAAGATTGAGATTGCCAAAGAAGTGAAAAAAATGTACGGAGTAGAAGTAACAGCTGTTACGACTATGCGTCAAATTGGAAAGAAGAAATCCAAAAGTACTCGTACTAAAATAACTTCAGGTCGTACATCAACTTACAAAAAGGCGATTGTTACGGTAGCAGCGGGAGAAGTGATTGACTTCTACCAAGGAATTTAATTAAATTAATTAAGGGGGTTCATCCCGATAAATTGAACTAAATAAATGGCAGCAATTAAAAAATTAAAACCAACTACCCCAGGCCAACGTCAGCGCATCGCGCCAACGTTTGAGGAGATAACTACGGACAAACCGTATAAGCCCTTATTGGAGCCTATTAAGCGTACAGGAGGTAGAAATGCTGATGGTCGTCGCTCGATGCGATACATTGGTGGTGGACACAAGCGTCGTTACCGTGTGATTGATTTTACACGTTCTAAGTTTGATGTACCAGCTACAGTATTAACTGTGGAGTATGATCCAAATCGTACATCTCGTATTGCATTGATTGAATATGCAGATGGCGAAAAATCTTATATTCTTGCACCGCAAGGAATTCAGGTTGGACAAACAGTTATTTCAGGAACTTCAGTGGCACCAGAAATTGGTAATACGATTCCATTGTCTAACATACCATTAGGTACAATTGTTCACGCAATTGAGTTACAACCAGGTAAGGGAGCTGAGATGGCTCGTTCAGCTGGAACGTATGCTCAATTATTAGCACGTGATGGAAAATATGCAACGTTAAAGTTGCCTTCAGGTGAGATGCGTATGGTTTTGGCACGTTGTTTAGCAACGGTTGGAACTGTATCTAATGCAGATCACATGAACGTGAATTTGGGTAAAGCGGGTCGTCACCGTTGGTTAGGTCGTCGTCCTCGTGTTCGTGGTGTTGTTATGAACCCAGTTGATCACCCTATGGGTGGTGGTGAGGGTCGTTCATCAGGAGGTCACCCTCGTTCTCGTACCGGTTTATTGGCTAAGGGTAAGAAAACTCGTAATCCAAAGAAACACACTAATCGTCTTATCATCAGTAGAAGAAAAAAATAGTAGATGGCACGTTCACTAAAAAAAGGTCCTTACATTGATTACCGCCTTGATAACAAGGTTCAAACAATGAATGATGCTGGCAAGAAGTCGGTTATCAAAACTTGGTCTAGACGTTCAATGATTTCTCCAGATTTCGTTGGTCACACGTTCGCAGTACATAATGGAAATAAATTTATTCCTGTATATGTTACTGAAAACATGGTAGGTCACAAATTAGGAGAGTTTTCGCCGACACGTAATTTCCGTGGTCACATTGCGAAAAAAGACAAAGGTAAAAAGTAAAGATAATGGCCTACGGGTCAGCGTAATCAGATATTCAAATGGAAGCAGTAGCTAAATTAAGAAATGTTCCTACCTCGCCTCAGAAGATGCGAATAGTAGCGGATATGGTACGTGGACAAAAAGTATCCAAAGCATTGGGTATTTTGAAGTTTGAGCCAAAGGTAGGGGCGAAGTCGATTGAGAAATTATTACTCTCAGCGGTTTCTAACTGGCAAAATAAGCACGAGGGTGCAAGTATCGAAGAGGCTGATTTGTTCATCAAGACGATTTTCGTTGACGGTGGATCTTCAATCAAGCGCTTACGTCCAGCACCTCAAGGTAGAGGACATCGCATTTTGAAGCGTTCAAATCACATCACTTTAGTAGTAGCTTCTTCGGCAGCTCCTGCTTTAGAAGAAACAAGTTCAGCAGAATAATTAACTATTAGATAAAATAAGAAATGGGACAAAAAATTAACCCCGTTGGATTAAGATTAGGTATCGTAAGAGGTTGGGATTCTAACTGGTACGGTGGTAAGACTTTCGCGGATAAGTTGGTAGAAGACGAAAAGATCAGAAAGTATGTAGCTGCTCGTATTCCTAAAGGATCTATCTCTAAAGTTATTATTGAGCGTACTCTTAAGCGCATAACTTTAACGATCAATACAGCTCGTGCAGGTGTAGTTATCGGTAAGCAAGGTGCTGAGGTAGATAAATTGAAAGAGGAATTAAAAGCGATCACTGGCAAAGATGTTCAAATTAACATTTTTGAAATTAAGCGTCCTGAGATTGATGCTAAATTAATCGGTGAGGCGATTGCTCAACAATTACAAGCTCGTATCTCTTTCCGTCGTGCAATGAAACAAGCTATTGCTTCTGCAATGCGTGTAGGTGCTCAAGGAATCAAATTAAAATTATCAGGTCGTTTAGGAGGTGCTGAAATGGCACGTTCTGAAGGATACAAAGAAGGTCGTATACCTTTGCATACATTACGTGCAGATGTTGATTACGCAATCTCTGAAGCTTTAACAGTATATGGTAAAATCGGTATCAAGGTATGGGTTTTCCGTGGAGAAGTTTTTGGAAAGCGTGATTTGTCTCCGAATGCTAACATGGGTTTACAGTCAACTTCAGCTGATACTCGTTCGGGAGATCGTGGAGGCCGTGGTGGACGTGATGATGACCGTCGTGGTGGCCGCTCTCGTGGTGGTGATCAAGGTGGAGATCGTAACAAAGCAGGTGCTGCAGGCGGTGCTCGTGGAGGAAGAGGAGGAAAGCGTTAATTCGCTATTAATTAATTGTAAAAGACATTAGACTTATAATAAGATGTTACAACCTAAAAGAACCAAGTTTCGTAAGCAACAGAAAGGTCGCGTTAGGGGTCTTGCAACCCGTGGTCACGAAATTGATTTTGGATCATTCGCTATTAAATCTTTGGAGCCAGGTCGTATAACTGCTCGTCAAATAGAAGCAGCTCGTATTTCTGTGACTCGTGCGATGAAACGTGAAGGTCAAGTTTGGATTCGTGTTTTTCCTGACAAACCTATTACAAAGAAACCTGCAGAGGTTCGTATGGGTAAGGGTAAGGGAGCTCCAGAATATTGGGTAGCCAATGTTCGCCCAGGTACTATTTTGTTCGAATCATCAGGTGTACCTTTAGCTATTGCTCAAGAGGCATTACGTTTAGCGGCACAAAAATTGCCTATGCGTACAAAGTTTGTTGTACGTAGAGATTATACAGAATAGTTGTAAACCTTTGTTTATAACTTAACAAATAGCATTGTTATGAAAAACGCAGAAATAAATAAATTAGGAGTAGAAGAATTAGCGAAGCAAATCGCCGCTGAAAAGGAAACACTTGATCGTTTGAATTTGGCTCACGCCATTTCACCTATTGAGAATCCGATGAGAATTCGTCAAACTCGTAGATTGATTGCTCGTTTAGAGACAGCTTTAACGGCACAATCAAAAGCTTAATTAATTATTAATTTTTAATAGACCATTTCAAATTAGCTAATGGTCAATTGTTTAACAAGTCCAACCATGGAAAGAAATCTAAGAAAAGTAAGGATTGGGAAGGTGGTTAGTGATAAGATGGATAAGTCTATCACATTAACTGTGGATCGTAAAGTGAAACACCCCTTGTACGGAAAGTTCGTACAGAAGACTACCAAATTGATGGCTCACGATGAAAAGAATGAGTGCGGAATAGGTGATACAGTGAAAGTGATGGAAACCCGTCCTCTTTCTAAAAATAAGCGTTGGAGATTAGTAGAAATTATCGCAAAAGCGAAATAATCTACCTCTTGTTATTCAAATATTTAAATTTTAAAGATCAAAGATAATGTTACAGCAAGAATCAAGATTGGGTGTAGCGGATAATTCTGGAGCAAAAGAAGTTTTAGTCATTCGTGTTTTAGGCGGTACTGGAAAAAGATATGCTTCTGTAGGAGACAAAATAGTAGTTTCTGTTAAATCGGCGCTTTCATCTTCTAGTATGAAGAAGGGTACAGTTTCAAGAGCAGTAGTTGTTCGTACTAAAAAAGAAATTCGTCGTAAAGATGGAACATATATTCGTTTCGAAGACAATGCTGCGGTATTGTTAAACGCAAATGATGAGCCAAGAGGAACTCGTATTTTTGGACCCGTTGCACGTGAATTACGTGAGGCAGGCTTTATGAAAATTGTTTCTTTAGCCCCTGAAGTTTTATAATAAGCTGAGAATCAAACATATTGGAATTCCAATAGAAAGAATCAAACAATGGAAAAGAATACAAGTAAGCAAACTAAATTGCACATTAAAAAAGGTGATACTGTTATGGTGATTGCTGGAAATGCGAAAGGCAAATCTGGTGTTATCAAAGAAGTTATTGTTGAGAAATCTCGTGCAATCGTAGAAGGAGCTAATTTGCAAACTAAGCACGTTAAGCCTTCTGCAAGTAATCCTCAAGGTGGAATTGAGAAACGTGAAGGATCTATTCATATCTCCAACTTAATGGTAGTAGAAAATGGAAAGCCTGTTCGTACTGGACGTAAGTTGAACGAGAAAGGTAAACTTCAACGTTATTCAAAAGTTACCGGAAAATTTATTTCATAAATTGAACTTAACGCGTGGGTCGGAAATCCACAAAATATAAAAATGGCAGTACCTAGATTAAAAGAACGTTTTGTTAAGGAGGTTGTACCAAGCTTGAAAGAAAAGTTTCAGTACAAGTCCGTAATGCAAGTACCTAAGATTACTAAAATCGTAATCAATAAAGGGGTTGGAGCAGCAGTATCTGATAAAAAATTAGTAGATGTGGCTGTAGAAGAAATTACGCAAATTGCTGGTCAAAAAGCAGTTGCTACCATTTCAAAGAAAGCTATCTCTAACTTTAAATTACGTGAAAATATGCCAATTGGTGTGAAAGTAACTTTAAGAGGAGATCGTATGTATGAGTTTTTAGATCGTTTAACTACGGTTTCTTTGGCTCGTGTTCGTGACTTTAAAGGTATCTCTGAAAAAGGATTTGATGGCCGTGGTAACTATACTTTAGGTATTAAAGAGCAAATCATTTTCCCTGAGATTTCAATTGATAAAGTATCTAAGATTTCAGGTATGGACATTACTTTTGTAACTACAGCATCTACGGATGAAGAGGCTTATGCTTTGTTAGCTGCAGTTGGAATGCCTTTTTCAAATATCAAAAAATAATTAGCCAACAGGCTGTTTACAACATTTAAATTTTTTACAATATGGCTAAAGAGTCAGTAAAAGCAAGAGAAAGAAAACGCGAAGCTGCTGTTGCGAAGTATGCAGCTAAAAGAGCGATTTTAAAAGCAGCCGGCGATTATGCTGGTTTAGATAAGCTTCCTAAGAATGCTTCTCCAGTACGTTTACACAACCGTTGTAAATTAACAGGTCGTCCTCGTGGATATATGCGTAAATTCGGCATCAGCCGTGTTACTTTCCGTGAAATGGCTTCGAACGGTTTGATTCCAGGTGTGACTAAATCAAGCTGGTAATAAAAATTTGATTAATTAAATTCATTTTTGTAATTTTGCAGGCCCAATTAAAAGCTTGCGGCAAATTTAAAGACAATGACAGATCCTATAGCAGATTATTTAACCCGATTGAGAAATGCGCTGAAAGCGCGCCATAGGGTAGTTGAAATCCCTGCTTCTAATATTAAAAAGGAGATTACTAAGGTTCTTTTTGATAAAGGTTATATTTCTAATTATAAGTTTGACGATTCTTCTGTACAAGGAACAATCAAGATAGCTTTGAAATATAATGCAGTTACTAAGCAACCTGCAATTGTAAACTTAACCCGTATTTCTAAACCTGGTTTACGTAAATACAACGGTGCAGAGGAATTACCTCGTGTATTGAATGGTTTAGGTATTGCAATTTTATCTACTTCTAAGGGAGTTATTACAGATAAAGAAGCTCGTACTTTACACGTAGGTGGTGAGGTATTGTGCTACGTATATTAATAAATGTTTCACGCTGAAAGGAGTTTAGGCTCGTAATTTAAGCTATAAATTAAAGTAAATGTCTAGAATAGGAAATAAGATTATCACTTTACCTGCTGGTGTTTCAGTAGAAGTTAATGCTGGTAATTTAGTAACTGTAAAAGGACCTAAAGGTACTTTATCTCAACAAATCGATATTGATATCGAAGTTGTGATTGAAGATAATGTATTAACTGTTAAGCGTCCAACAGAGCAAAAACGTCACAAAGCAATGCACGGTTTATATCGTTCATTGATCAACAACATGGTTGTTGGTGTTAGTGAAGGTTTTAAGAAAGATTTAGAAATTATCGGGGTTGGTTACAAAGCAGCTAATCAAGGTAATATTTTAGAATTAAGCTTAGGATTTTCTCACGCTATTTTCATGTCTGTTCCTGCTGAAATTAAGGTAGTAACGGCGATGGAAAAAGGTAAGAATCCAATGGTTATTTTAGAAGGAATCGACAAACAGTTGATCGGTCAAGTGGCAGCTAAAATCAAATCATTACGTCCAGTTGAACCATACAAAGGTAAAGGTGTTCGTTTTGTGGGTGAGCAAGTTCGTCGTAAGGCTGGTAAAGCTGGTGGTAAGAAATAAATTTTAAATGTGGGCCGGAAATCCACAAAAACAAGTTAATAACAATGGCAACAAGAAAAGATTTACGTAGAACCCGCATTAAACGTGCGATTCGTGCGAAAATAGCAGGAACAGCTGAACGTCCTCGTTTGACTGTTTATCGTTCAAACAGTGCAATGTATGCACAGATTGTGGATGACTTATCTGGAAAGACTTTATTTTCAGCGACTTCATTTGTTAATGGAAAAGTTAACAATAATGTAGAAGCATCTAAGAAAGTAGGTTTAGCGATTGCTGACAAGGCAAAAGCTGCAGGAATTACGAAAGTAGTATTCGATCGTAACGGTTATTTATATCACGGAAGAATTAAATCATTAGCTGAAGGCGCTCGCGAGGGTGGCTTACAATTTTAATAAGATATGTCGCATTTACAAGCAAAACCAATTAAGGTTAACGAGGGAGAATTGAAGGAGAAAGTGGTAGCTATCAATCGTGTTGCCAAAGTGGTAAAAGGTGGTCGCCGTTTTAGTTTCTCTGCTATCGTAGTGGTAGGAGATGGAAAAGGAATCGTAGGATTCGGTTTAGGAAAAGCTAATGAGGTTACGGATGCTATTACTAAAGGTATCGAAGACGCTAAGAAAAATTTATTCCAAATTCCTTTATTGAAGAACACTGTTCCTCATGAGCAATTAGGAAAATTCTCTGGCGGTTTCGTTTTAATCAAACCAGCTGCTCCAGGTACAGGATTGATCGCCGGTGGTGCGATGCGTGCTGTCTTAGAATCAGCAGGTGTGCATGATGTCTTAGCTAAGTCTAAGGGATCTTCTAACCCACACAACGTGGTAAAAGCTACTATCGATGCTTTGGTTAAGATGAGAGCTCCACACAGTGTTGCATTCCAACGCGGAATTTCAGTAGCGAAAGTATTTAATGGATAATCCGAGCGCCTCGTGCCTCTAAAATAGAACATACAATGTCTAAAGTTAAAATTACACAGGTTAAAAGTGCAATTAAGCGTCCAGAAGTACAAAAGCGTACTATTCAAGCGCTAGGATTAGGTAAAATCCGTAAAAGTGTTGAGGTTGAATTAAATCCTGCTATCGCTGGAATGATTCGTGCAGTCAATCACTTAATTGTAGTTGAAAATATTTAATTAATTTGCGAGTTGTCTCTTTGAGACAGCGCTAAGCCCCAAGAATATGAAATTATCTTCTTTAAAGCCTGCAGAAGGCTCGGTAAAAACTAGAAAAAGAGTTGGTCGTGGTCAAGGATCTGGATTAGGTGGTACTTCCGCTCGTGGTCATAAAGGTGCTCAATCACGTTCAGGTTATTCACGTAAGCGTGGTTTTGAAGGTGGTCAAATGCCTTTGCAACGTCGTGTTCCTAAATTTGGTTTCAAAAATATCAATCGCGTAGAATTCAAAGCGATTAATCTAGATACTTTACAAGCATTAGCTGAATCTACTGGTTCAAAGGTGATTAACTTTGAAGTATTGTATACTAATGGTTTAGTTTCTAAATCTGATTTAGTTAAAATCTTAAGTCGTGGAGCTATAAGTTCAGCGATTGAAGTACACGCCAAAGGTTTCTCTTCAGCTGCTAAAGCTGCAATTGAAGCTGCGGGTGGTCAAGCTATTGTAGATTAATAACCGAAAGCCAAAAGATGAATAAGTTAATCACAACTTTTAAGCATATCTTTTCGATCGAAGAATTAAGAGGACGTATTTTTAATACGCTCCTTTTTATTGCCTTCTTTCGTTTAGGTTCTTATGTAGTATTACCTGGTGTAGATGCTACTAAATTGACTCAAGTAGGTGATGGTGGTTTGTTAGGTTTGTTGAATATGTTTTCAGGAGGTGCTTTGAGTAATGCTTCGGTGTTTGCTCTAGGTATTATGCCTTACATTTCAGCTTCTATCGCTATCCAATTATTGACTATCGCTTTGCCTTATTTTCAAAAAATGCAAAAGGATGGTGAGTCAGGACGTAAAAAATTGAATCAAATCACTCGTATCTTAACGATTTTTGTTACTGCTGCACAAGGTTTCACTTATTTACAAGTAACTATTCCTGCAGAAGCAATTTTGGTTGATCCTTGGTTTTTCCGTTTATATGGTGTTGCTATCTTAGTAGGTGGTACAATGTTATGTATGTGGTTAGGTGAAAAGATTACTGACAAAGGTATCGGTAATGGTATTTCTATGTTAATTATGATTGGTATCGTTTCTCGTTTCCCATCAGCTTTGATTCAAGAAGGTAGTTCACGTGGAATGTCAGGAGCTTTATTATTCATCATTGAGGTGATTGCTTTGTTCTTTGTTGTCATGGGAGCTGTGATGGTTACCCAAGCTGTTCGTCGTATTCCTGTTCAATATGCTAAGCAAGTTGTAGGAAGTAAAATGGCAGTTGGTGGAGAGCGTCAATACATACCTTTGAAGTTGAATGCTTCAGGTGTTATGCCAATTATTTTTGCACAAGCCTTGATGTTTATTCCAGGTTTGGTTGCTCAATCTTTTGCTGAAAAAAGTGAATTTGCACAATCTGTTGCTCAATCATTTGGCGATTTTACTACATGGCAGTACAATGTGTTATTTGCTTTCTTAATTATCGTTTTTACTTTCTTTTATACAGCAATTTCAATCAATCCAACTCAAATATCTGATGATATGAAGCGTGGAGGTGGTTTCGTGCCAGGTGTTAAACCAGGTGAGGAGACTTCTGGATTTATTGCTAGTGTATTAGATCGTATTACTTTACCAGGAGCATTAATGCTTTCTGTGATTGCTATTCTTCCCGCTATTGCCAATTTATTTGGTATCACTCGTGGATTTGCTTCTTTCTTCGGAGGAACATCTTTATTGATTTTAGTTGGGGTAGTATTAGATACATTGCAACAAATAGAAAGTTATTTGTTGATGCGTAAATATGAAGGATTAATGCAGTCGGGTCGAGTGAAAGGTCGCTCGGAGCTTATTGCACGATAATATGATTTATCTTAAAACACCTGAAGAGTTAGCCATTATTAAAGAGAATGGTGATATTTTAGGTAGATGTCATGCAGAAGTAGCCAAGGCCATTAAACCGGGTGTTACTACGCTTGAACTAGATAAAATTGCGTATGAGTTTATTAGCGATAATCATGCTCATCCTTCGTTTTTAAATTACCAAGTAGGGAATAAAAAGTATGCTTATTCTCTTTGTATTTCAGTGAATGATGTAGTTGTTCATGGTTTACCGGGTAGTTTAGTATTGAAAGAAGGAGATACCATTGCGATAGACGCAGGTGTTTATAAAAAAGGTTTTCATGCCGATAGTGCATATACGTATGCGATTGGAGATGTTGATCAAAGCGTAAAAGATTTATTACAAAGGACGAAAGAGTCCTTGTATTTGGGTGTTAAACAGGCTCATTTTGGTAAAAGAATTGGAGATGTTGGTTCTGCTGTTCAAACTTATGCTGAATCTTTTGGATACGGTGTAGTGAGAGAATTGGTAGGACACGGTGTCGGTAAGAATTTACACGAAAGTCCTGAGGTACCTAATTATGGAAGGAGAGGAGATGGTCCGAAATTGAAAGAAGGGATGGTTATAGCCATTGAGCCGATGATCAATTTAGGAGTTCGTCAGATTACTGTAGATAAAGATGGTTGGACAATCCGTACAAAGGATAAGAAAACTTCTGCTCATTTTGAGCACACTGTTGCAGTAGGGAAAGATGAGGCTCAAATTTTGACAACCTTTTCTTACATAGAAGAAGTGATTAAAACCTCAACAATATTGTTGAACATTTAAATAAAATTATGGCTAAACAGTCCTCGATAGAAGTAGACGGAATTATTTTGGAAGCTCTTTCGAACGCAATGTTTCGTGTAGAATTAGAGAATACGCATCAAGTTATTGCGCATATTTCAGGTAAGATGCGTATGAATTACATTAAAATTTTGCCTGGTGATAAAGTGAAATTAGAAATGTCTCCTTATGATTTAAGTAAGGCGAGAATTGTTTATCGATATAAATAAGGTTTGATTTATAAATAAAGTAAATATGAAAGTTAAAGCATCAATCAAAAAGCGAAGTGCAGAATGCAAAGTTATTCGTCGTCACGGAAAGCTTTATGTTATCAACAAGAAGAATCCAAAGTTCAAACAAAGACAAGGATAATTCTGATTTAAAATAATTAATAACAACAATTAATTACCTATATGGCTCGTATTGCAGGGGTTGATATTCCCGACAAAAAAAGAGGAGAAATTGCATTGACTTATATTTTTGGTATAGGTCGTAGCACTGCTCAAAAGATTTTAACCAAGGCTTCTATTTCTTTTGATAAGAAAGCTGGTGAATGGAATGATACGGAGGCTAGCGCTATCCGTGCGATCATTGCTGCTGAATTCAAAACAGAAGGTCAGCTTAAATCAGAGGTACAGTTGAACATCAAGCGTTTGATGGACATTGGTTGCTACCGTGGTTTACGCCATCGTAAGGGTTTACCTGTACGTGGTCAACGCACTAAGAACAATTCTCGTACGAGAAAAGGTCGTAGAAAAACAGTTGCTAACAAGAAAAAAGTAACTAAATAATAATACGGGTTAAGGCCCAAATAATAGTTTTATTTATCTAAAGTAATGGCACAAGCAAAAAGAAAAGATAAAGCCAAAAAAAGAGTTGTAGTAGTTGAACCAGTTGGTCAAGTACACATCAAGGCTTCATTTAACAACATTATCATTTCAATTACCAACTCAGCAGGTCAAGTGATTTCTTGGGCTTCAGCAGGAAAGATGGGTTTCCGTGGATCTAAGAAAAACACACCTTACGCAGCTCAAATGGCTGCTTCTAACTGTGCTGCTGTAGCTGTAGAAGCTGGAATGAAAAAAGCTGATGTATTTGTAAAAGGACCAGGAGCTGGACGTGAGTCGGCTATCCGTACTATCCAAAACTCAGGTATCGAAGTATCTTTGATTAAAGATATTACTCCAATGCCTCACAATGGATGTCGTCCTCCAAAACGTCGTCGCGTTTAATAATTTTTTGTGCTGAGTAATTAGTAATTATTTTCTCGGCATTATTTTTTCACTTAATTAATTACTTCATTGAGCATAAGAGGCTCAATGACTTTTAAAAAAATGGCTAGATATACAGGTCCCAAATCCAAGATTGCACGTCGTTTCGGTGAAGCAATTCTAGGACCGAGCAAAGCATTAGCTCGTAAAAATTATGCTCCAGGAATGCACGGTAAAGGAAAACGTACAAAAGTTTCTGAATACGCGTTGCAATTAAAGGAAAAACAAAAAGTGAAATATACTTATGGTATATTAGAGCGTCAATTCGAAAATTTGTTTCACAAAGCCGCTGTTAAAGAAGGTATTACAGGTGAGAACTTGTTGAAATTATGTGAGGCACGTCTTGATAACGTGGTTTATCGTTTAGGAATCGCTCCTACTCGTCGCGCAGCTCGTCAATTGGTTATTCACAAGCACGTTAATGTGGATGGAGAAATTGTAAATGTGCCATCTTACTCTTTACGTCCAGGTCAATTAATTGGTGTTCGTGAAAAATCTAAATCATTAGAAGTTGTTTCTAACTCTTTAGCTGGTCGCTCTCCAAAGCGTTTCAACTGGTTAGAATGGGACGGAGTTGAATTAGTTGGTAAGTTCTCTGCCTACCCAGAAAGAGATCAAATTCCAGAGAATTTTAATGAGCAGGCTATCGTCGAATTATATTCGAAGTAATCAATAATCTGTTATTTAATATTTTATTAATAATTAAGAGTACCTATAACGTTTTTTCAAGTTCATTTTAAGCTACGAAATATGTCAATATTAGCATTCCAAATGCCCGAGAAAGTTGTAATGGAAAAGGCCGATGACTTCCACGGGTTATTTGAGTTCAAGCCACTCGAAAAAGGCTACGGTGTTACCATTGGTAACGCACTTCGTAGAATTTTACTTTCTTCACTAGAAGGGTATGCGATAACAAGCGTTAAGATCTCTGGTGTTCTACACGAGTTTTCTGCTATTGAAGGTGTACACGAAGATGTATCTGAAATTATCTTAAATCTTAAAAAAATTCGTTTTAAGAAAAATCAAGAAATTTTAGATAATCGCGTAAATATCAAAATTAAGGGTCAAACTGCTTTCACAGCTGGTGATATCGCAAAATTCACTCCTTATTTTACCGTTTTAAATCCAGATTTAGTAATCTGTAACTTGGATTCTTCTAAAGAATTAGAAGTTGAATTGATTATTGAAAAAGGTCGCGGTTATGTACCTGCTGACGAACCTCGTGCAAACGAGTTGTCTATTGGACATATCGCTATTGATGCAATTTACACTCCAATTAAGAATGTTAAATTTAGCATCGAAAATACGCGTGTTGAGCAAAAAACTGATTATGAAAAATTAGTTTTAGATATTGAGACAGACGGATCAATCCATCCAGAAGATGCATTGAAAGGTGCGGCTTATATCTTAATTCAACACTTTATGTTGTTCTCTGACCAAACGATGACTTTCGAAACTCCAAAGGCTGAAGAAGATAATATCGTTGATGAGGAGTTATTACACATGCGTAAATTATTGAAAACTTCTTTAGCTGACTTAGATTTATCTGTTCGTGCCTACAACTGCTTAAAATCTGCAGATGTTCGTACTTTAGGTGAATTAGCTAAATTAGAAATTTCAGATATGATGAAATTCCGTAATTTTGGTAAGAAATCTTTGACTGAATTAGAACAACTAATCGAAGAAAAAGGACTTACTTTTGGAATGGACGTTTCAAAATATCGTTTAGACGAAGATTAATATTTTAAAAAAAGTAATAGGTGATGTGACCTTCGGGTCACATTAACCGCAGCCCAAGGGCTTTTAACTTACGAATTAACACAATGAGACACGGAAAAAAATTCAATCATTTAGGAAGAACTTCTTCACACAGAGCTGCCTTATTATCTAATATGGCATCTTCTTTAATCTTGCACAAGCGTATTGAAACTACTGTTGCGAAAGCAAAAGAGTTGCGTAAATACATTGAGCCAATGATTACTAGATCAAAAACTGATAACACAAACAATCGTCGTGTTGTTTTCTCTTATTTACAAAATAAAGAAGCCATCAAGGAATTGTTCGGAATCGTATCTGAAAAAGTAGCAGATCGTCCAGGTGGATACACTCGTATCATCAAATTAGGAAATCGTCTAGGTGATAACGCTGAAGTTTGTTTCATCGAATTAGTAGATTTCAACGAAACTATGTTAGCTGCAGCTGCTGAAAAAGCAACTAAAACGCGTAGAAGTCGTCGTGCTACAACTAAAAAAGAAGAAACTGTTGAAGCTGCACCTGTAGCTGAAGCACCTTCTGCTGAAGTAGTGGATGAAACTCCAGCTGCTGAGGTAGTAGAAGAAACGCCGGCTGAAGAGCCTGCTTCTGAGGAGCCGAAAGAAGATAAAGGAGAAGAGGCATAGTTTCTCTCTTTTACTTATTTTAAAGGGCTTCAACTATTTGTTGAAGCCCTTTTTTTGAATAAAAATTTAGAAAATTTCTGTTTATTTTATCATATTTTTATGAAAATTAATGAATCAAGCCCTGCTGTTCTGCTTTTACAAGATGGAACGCTTTTTCATGGTAATGCCTTAGGGAAAATTGGTACGCATGGTGGCGAAATTTGTTTTAATACTGGAATGACAGGCTACCAAGAGATTTACACAGATCCTTCTTATGCTGGTCAAGTTATCATTAACACAACTTCCCATATCGGTAATTATGGCGTTAGTTCTTCCTCGGAAAGTGAATCTAATCAAGTTCAAATTGCAGGTATGGTTTGTAATGAATTCGCTTCCGTTCATTCTCGTGCAACAGCCGATGAGTCTTTGCAAGAATTCTTTGAAAAAGCTGGTATTGTAGGTATTTCCGGAATTGATACTAGAGCCTTAGTAAGACATATTCGTACCAAAGGTGTGATGAATTGTTTGATCTCATCTGAAATTTTTGACGAAGCAGAATTAACCAAGAAATTAAATGAAATCCCTTCGATGGATGGACTTGAGCTTTCTTCTCAAGTTTGTACACAGGAATCTTATTATTTAGGGGATGAATCTGCTGCCTATAAAGTTGCTGTATTAGATCTAGGTGTAAAGAAAAGTATCTTGACTAACTTGACAGATCGTGATTGTTATTTAAAGGTTTTTCCAGCTAAAACCTCATTTGATGAAATTGCCGCTTGGAATCCAACGGGCTTTTTTGTCTCTAATGGACCTGGTGACCCATCGGTTATGTCTTATGCGATTGAAACTGTAACAAAGATGTTAGCCTCTGATAAACCGGTATTTGGTATTTGTTTAGGACACCAAATTTTGGCTCAGGTTTGCGGACTTACAACTTACAAGATGCATAACGGCCATAGAGGTTTAAATCACCCTGTGAAAAACTTAATGACAGGTTTGTCTGAAATTACTTCTCAAAATCATGGATTTGCTGTTAAAATGGATGAATTGAAAAATTCATCGATTGCTGAATTAACGCACATTAATTTAAATGATAACACGGTGGAGGGTTTACGTGTAAAAGGTAAAAAAGCTTTCTCTGTGCAACATCACCCAGAAGCTAGTCCTGGACCGCACGATTCTCGATATCTTTTTGACCAATTTGTAGGTCTATTAGGATAATTAATCCATTTCAATCAAAGCCAAGTTCTTTCACGTTCTTGGCTTTCTTTTTTATGAAAAACGACATTCAACAAGTTGGCATTCGTATCGAGTCATTGGATTGGCTGCGAGGTATTATGGCTGCTGCAGTTATGTTTTATCATTTGACGCTTTGGCTCTATTTCCCTTTGGATGCAGGCTCAATCCTAGGCCGCCTTGGTATTTATGCTGTTTCTGTTTTTTTTGTTCTCTCAGGATTAAGTATGGCAATTGTCTACCATGATTTTTTTTCATCGTGGAGACAGATAGTGGTTTTTGGGTTAAGACGCATCTTTAGAATTTGGCCTTTATTGTGGTTGAGTAGTTTGTTGATTATTATTCATCCCACTTTTGATGTTGAAACATTGGATGTAAATAATTTATTTTCAACAGCCACAACCTTATTTTCAATTTTTCATCCCGCCAAATATTTTATTACAGGTGCCTGGTCCATCGGAAACGAAATGGTTTATTACCTTATTACTCCCATTTTGTTATTGGCCTATCAATTCAAAAAAAACATTGGAATTATTCTGTTCGGAATAAGTACATGTCTCACTTTATTTTTTTCATTTGGATTATTGAGTCCTGAAATTTCCTTGGCAAATCAATGGTCTATCTATGTGAATCCTTGGAATAATCTCTTCTTTTATGTTGCAGGGCTGACTTTGTTTTATATCCTGCATCACTATGTATTAAAGAAGGAACTCGTACTCATTACACTGATTGCGGCAATTTGTATTTTGGTCTTTATGCCAGTATCTGGCAATCAAATTAATTTGGTTACAGGATTAAATCGAATTGTTTTTTCTGTTTTTGCCCTTTTATTAGTAATTGCTTTTTATAAAAACACCTATCCATTACCTACTTTTTTGCAAAGATTTTTACGAATATTAGGCGAAAGCACGTATGGGATTTATTTATTGCACCCTATTGTACATTCTTATGTGGGTTTTATCGCAAAAAAAATGGGCTTATTTTCTAGCCCACTTCTTTTTATTAGTACCTCAATCATCACCATCATTGTGGCTTATGGTTCATATTTGTTCATTGAAAAACCGATGATAAAACTAGGTAAAAAATTAACTAGCTAATCCATTTTTGCCTTTTCAGGAAAACCAAATAAATGGTTTTGTTTGATTTGTTTAGCCACAATTTTAGGAACCAAATCTTCCCATTCTCCTGGACCTTTTTCGATCAAATCAAGTACCTTATCGGTATGAATATTCATTAATTTTTCATCATAGTTCTTGATGTCCGTTAATTTTTCATTATCAATTAAATACTGAAATAATCCCCTTAAATGTGGTTCAGGCTGAAAACTATTTAGGTTAATCAATTCACCATTTTTATCCCAAGTTGGGTATAAGTAAAGTTTAATTTTTAATCCAAAAAGGTTAGCAAAAGCAGTCATTATTCCACCAGGGATATCTTTGTAATGCTTTTCGTCAAAAATGTATTCCAAATTTGGCATACCCATAATTAGGGCCATTCGTTGTTTGGTAAATTGACCTAAATAGGCAACTAATTTGAAATATTCATGGAAATTGGAGATTAACACCGTTTGTCCCAAAGAACAAAGGATATCCACTCGATCAAGAAAATCTTTTTCGTTGATTTTATGTGTCCCATCTTCTAAATTTCGTAAGGTTAATTCAGAAAGAACACATATTTTATCATCATCTACATCCTCCTCATTTTCAAATTGTGCCAATCCTTTTTTCAACATATCTGAAAAAATATTTGTCACAGGTCTAAATCTACCTCGAATAGCAACAATGTGTTTTTTTGAAAGTGCATCGTAAGGTTGCATCACATTGCCATCAGGCCCAAATACTGCCGCTTGTGTATAGCCATGTTTAACCAAATAAAGCGACATTAATCGGTTATCGACTTCTTTGAAATCAGGACCTTCAAAGCGTATCATATCAATTTCAATCTTGTCAGTTGATAAATCATCTAGCAAGGAAAGCAATAATTTTTCAGGATCTTCATAGAAATGATAGCATGCGTAAATCAAATTAACTCCGATAACCCCTAAAGCTTGTTGTTGAAGAATATTGTCATTGTCCAACATGTTCACGTGTATAACTACATCATTGAATCCACCACCGGGTTTAAGTTGAAATCTCAATCCAATCCAGCCATGTGCATCGTTGGTTTTTTGATAATTTAGCGCTGAAACAGTATTGGCAAATGAAAAAAATCTTTTTTCATCTGCTTGATCTACTAAACGTACTTGCAAAAGTTTGTATTCCCGATTCAGCATTTTCATCAAACGCGGTTCACAAACGTATTTTCCTGAAGCTTCTTCTCCGTAAATAGCATCCGAAAATGCCATATCATAGGCGGAAATTGTCTTGGCAATGGTACCTGAAGCGCCTCCTGCTTTGAAGAAATTAGCTGCTACATCTTGTCCTGCACCAATTTCAGCAAAGGATCCGTAAATGCTTCTATCTAAATTTATTTGAAGTGCTTTTTGTTTCGTCCCAATGGATTTGATTTTGTTTGACATAGACGAAATGAATTTAAGTTGATTACTAAGGCTTTAATGGCAAAGTTATATAATTTAACAACTCATTCGTTGATATTCTTGAAAATATGCAAAAAATCTATGTGGTTTTTGGCCAAATTTGATTTTTATGATACATCGTCAGGCCTGCCATCGGACTTTCACTGATGATACCCGCTTGAATCTGATACTTTTTAAGCACATTTTTGAGAATATCTGAATAATAAAAAGCAACTGAACCTGTAAAGTGGATGGGTGTATTTTTGACTTGTGAGTACTTGATCAAATAGAGGTAAACAAATGCATCAAATGATTTTTCGATGATTTGATAACAAAATGCGTGCTTTCTATGATCAAAGAGGAATTTGGAATAAGAAGCAAACCATCGATTCGGGAACTCTTCTTTATAGGCTTTTCCTAAAATGTCTAAACGACTTAATGCTCCATATCTTTTTATAAATAAAGCTCGGATATCGGCTGGCATTTCATTGTGTAGGTAAGAAAGTAACAATGATTTTCCCAAATGTCCACCACTTCCTTCATCCCCTAACCAAAATCCAAGGGGAGGGATTTGTTCCGTTACTTTTTTGCCATCAAAATATCCTGAATTAGATCCTGTTCCTAAGATGCAGGCTATTCCTGGATTATCACCTAAATTAGCTTTTAAAGCAGCTATTAAATCATTTTCAATAACCAATTCAGCGGCAGTTGAAAAATGGCTAAATAAAAAATCTTGGATGGTTTTTTTCTTTTCTTCGTCTGTAATACCTGTTCCATAATAATAGATGTGGCTAATTCCTATAGGATTAATTTTCTCTAAAATGGAATTTTGCGCTTGACAAATTTCAGTTAGTGTTTGGTAATAAGGATTGATGCCAGCTGAAAAAAAAGATTCAAATGCCACGTTGGGGTCACTAATTAATCGCCATTCTGTTTTAGTGGAGCCACTTTCGATGATGAGTAGTTTCATTGTTTTAATTTACCGATAGGGTTAAATTTTTCAAAAACCTTTTCTGAATGAGGAGCATCAGATAATTCTTCTGTTAGATCTTGTCCAGCCCAATGTTCATAGTGCTTTCCATTTTTCCATAATTTTGAATTACTCATATCGTATATGAAACCTTGAAAAGCCACCCATATTTCAGGTTTATCTTGGCCATTTCGTAAGGCAAGTTGAGATTTTGAAAATTCGGGTAATGAAGTAGACAAAATAATTGATTTTTTACGAAACTAAATAAAAAGAATTAAAAGCCGTTTTATTGTTTAGAATTTTTAATTTTACACTTCAAAAATTTCAAAGTATGAAAAAATATTTTGCGGCTATCATAAGTTTATCTCTTTTACTTTTTTGGTCATGCGGTTCCTCTTCAGGAGGTTCAACGCCAACACCTGTAGAGCCAACGGTCGCTGAGTTAATCAAAAAATCATGGTCGGCTAGTTCTGTTCTTTGGGACAATACTACCCAATATGATAAATCGGCAAGTACCAATATTACACCTGGATATGCACAATTTAAATTGGACTTAAGTACATCCAATACGGTCACTTTAACTGAATTTGACAAAAGAGTATTTACAGGAACGTATTTATTGTCATCCGATAATAGTCAATTGACTTTGAAGAATTTAACGAGTTCAGAAGGAGCTCCTTCTGGGACTGATGGGACAATTGTTTTTACTATTTCTTCAAAACCGACAAGTAGTAAATTGATTCTTGAGACAACAACAGCTTACATTAAGGCAAGTAATAAAGTAGTAAAGTTAACCTTGGTTAACCCTTAATTTTAATTATTGAAGGCTACCTATTGGTAGCTTTTTCTTTATATGGAAAAACGAACAGAAATTGGATCCATTGGCGAGTTTGGATTGATCAATAAAATCGCGGAAAATGTGCAAGATTTACATTCTTGGACAAAAATGGGAATCGGTGATGACGCCGCAGTCTTGGAGGCTGCCAATAATCAAGTTGTTACAACTACTGAACTTTATATAGAAGGAGTGCATTTCGATTTATCCTACACTCCTTTACAGCATTTGGGTTTTAAATTAGTCAGTGCCGTTTTATCGGATATTGCTGCCATGAATGCTTTACCTGCGCAATTAACAGTTGGATTAGGTCTAAGTAATCGTTTTTCTGTGGAAGCCGTTGAATTACTTTATTCAGGGATTAAATTGGCTTGTGAAGAATATAAGGTGGATTTAGTAGGTGGAGACACCACTGCCTCACCTCAAGGATTGATTATTTCTATGACCGCATTAGGGATGGTTGAAGAAAGTAAATTGACAACCCGAAATAACGCAAAGCCGAATGATGTGATATGTGTAACGGGCGACTTTGGCGGTGCATTATTAGGTTTACAATCGTTAGAAAGAGAAAAACAAGTTTTTTTAGCGAATCCAGAAATGCAACCTGAATTGGATGATAAAAGTTATGTGGTGATGCGTCAATTGAAGCCAATGGCTAGATTTGATATTTTACATGAGTTGAGGGCATTGGATGTTGTCCCGACATCTATGATAGATTGTTCTGATGGCTTATCTTCGGAAATCATTCATCTTTGCCAAGCATCAGGAACGGGTGCGCGAATTTTTGAAAAAAATATTCCGATCGACGATGAAACTTATTTGTCGGCAACTGAATTTAATTTAAGTCCATTGACTGCAGCATTAAATGGAGGAGAGGATTATGAATTAATCTTCACGGTTGCTCAAGCTGATTTTGATAAGGTAAGTAAAATTGCAGATGTGACAGCCATTGGTTACATGACAGATATTCTAAATGAACAGATTTTGGTCATGAAGTCAGAACAAACTGTAACTTTAACTGCTCCTGGTTTCGGAGTATAAGGGTATGTCGGTAGCTATTATGCAACCCTATTTTTTTCCTTATTTAGGGTATTTTCAATTGATTCAAGCGGTTGATGATTTTGTGTTTTACGATGATGTGATGTTCATCAAAAAGGGTTGGATAAACCGGAATCAAATTTTGATGCAAAACCAAGCCTTTTTGTTCACCATTCCTTTGGTGAAACAAAGTCAAAATAAAACTATTCGGGAAACCAGTGTTTCTTATGGGATTGACTTTCCCGGTAAATTTTTGACTCAAATAACTGCGGCGTATAAAAAAGCACCACATTATTCAGAAGTATTCAAGTTAATTGAAGATGTATTGAAGGATCAGCCGGAATCCATGGCTGATTTAGCGATTCGGAGTATTGAATTGACATGTAACTATTTGGGATTGGAGAAAAGGTTTCATCAAAGTTCTGATTTGGGTATAAGTAATCCTGATTGGGAAAAAGCAGATCGATTGATTGCCATTACGAAATCTTTAGGGAGTGACCATTATATCAATGCGAAAAATGGTGAAATGCTTTATAATAAAGCCTATTTTCTAGAACAATCTTGCCGATTGAATTTTCTAAATCCTACTTTGCCTAATTATCCACAAGGATTAAAAAAAGGAGTCGATTTCATTCCAGGTTTATCTATTATAGACTTAATGATGTGGAATAATTCAACAGAGCTGAAAAATATGCTCTTGGAATATCATCTTTTCTGATTTAGCCGACAAAAACTTTTTCATTAAAAGATTTTATCGTTAAATTTACAATTATACGCTCTAACCATTTTAAAAATTTAATAGCTAATGAATAGTTATATAAATTGACCATATGAAGCGCCTTTTATTTAATAAATACTCGAATCGATTCCTCTCTAGATGGCTAGTTTTAGCAATTGATATCTCTATTGTTGTCTTTTCTTTGGTCACTTCTACGTTGTTGCGTAGGAATTTTGACTTTAGTTTGGTCAATTTGGATTTACTTCAATTCAATTTAAAGGTTTTAATCTCCATTCGGATCCTTACATTTTTATTATTTCATACATACAAAGGCATTATTCGTCATACGAGTATAGAAGATGCTCAATTGATCTTAAAAGCCAATATCTTAGGTAGTCTCTTAGCTGTTTTAATATCTGTTTCATATCGTTACTCCTTTCGTTTTAGTGATTTTGTTCATGACAGCGCAGCAGTTTTTGTTATTGATTTTTTCATCAGTAGTTTTTTGTTGATTTCACTTAGATATCTAACGAAATCATTGTATGAATCTTTATTTGGAGAGTTGAAACCTGCTGTCGGGGTGTTAATTTATGGTGCAGGATATTCTGGACTATTGACCAAAAATGTGATTCAAAGTAATCGAGGAATTAATTATCAAGTTATAGGTTTTATTGATGACAATGAGTCATTGGTTAATAAAACAATTGAAGGAATCATGGTATATAGTTTACCAGATGCCTTACAACGATTTGTTGGAGAGTACGAAGGGCTTGAAGTGATTATGGCGATTAACCATATTTCTGCTGATGCGAAAAGAAAGATATCAGATGTATTTTTGGACAAAGGGGTGATAGTTAAAACGCTTCCTCCTGTGGACAAATGGGTAGGTGGTGGATTTGAATTTGGTCAAATTCATAATGTTAAAATCGAAGATTTGTTGGGTAGAGATGTTATTCAAATGAATAACCCAATGATTTCAGAGGAAATTAATGGTAATGTTATTTTGGTAACCGGAGCGGCAGGGTCCATTGGTAGTGAACTTGTCCGTCAATTAATTGCTTATTTGCCTTCCAAAATAATTTTAGTTGATCAGTCGGAAACAGGCCTATTTGATTTAGAATATGAATTGTTGGATATTATTCCAACCAACATGCAACTGTCTGTATATGTTTCTAATGTTTGTGATGAACTAAGAATGTCGAGAATATTCAAAGCAAACAAGCCGGCTTTTGTGTTTCATGCTGCTGCTTACAAACATGTTCCTTTGATGGAAAATAACCCATACGAAGCCGTAAAAACGAATGTGTTAGGGACCAAGTTAATGGCTGATTTAGCTGCTAAAAATAATGTACGCAAATTTGTAATGGTTTCTACCGATAAGGCGGTTAATCCAACAAATGTTATGGGGGCTACTAAACGCTTAGCCGAAATGTACACCCAATCGCTGAATTATGTAGAAGAAATCAATACCAAATTTATTGCAACCCGTTTTGGGAATGTATTGGGATCAAATGGTTCTGTAATTCCTTTATTTAAAAAACAAATTGAACGTGGGGGGCCTTTAACTGTCACACATCCAGAAATTACACGATTTTTCATGACGATTCCTGAAGCTTGTGAACTTGTTTTAGAAGCTGCAGCAATGGGTGAAGGTGGAGAGGTATTTGTGTTTGATATGGGGCAATCCGTGAAAATCGTTGACCTAGCCAAAAAGATGATCACCTTAAGTGGCTTAAGAATTGACAAAGATATTACGATCAAATATACAGGTCTAAGACCAGGGGAGAAATTGTATGAAGAGCTATTAAATAACGATGAAAATACGCGTCAAACGCATCATTCTAAAATCTTAATAGCCACAGTAAATACTCCAAGTTTCGCTTATATGGAACACCATTTGAATGATTTATCTAATCTGTTGGAATTAGGAATTAACAATCATATTGTCGCCAAGATTAAAGAAATTATTCCTGAGTATAAATCCAATAATTCCGTATTTGAGAATTTAGATTCTATAAAATTGTCAATTAAAAAGACATACTAATTACTTAAAAGATCGATGTATTTTTTGCTTGCCCATATGGAAAAAAGGGTAAATGCAATAGCACCTATGATATCGATTGAATAATGAATATGTTGAAATAGGAGCAATACAATCAATATTCCTGTAAATATTATTGCCATTTTTCGCTCTATTTTCGAAGTCAAAAAACTGCAAATAAAAATCATCGTTGCAGTATGTCCTGAAAAAAATAAATCCTTAGTGATCGCTAAATTTTCACCATAAATAAAAATTTCAGCCAATGGGTCTTGTAATATTATTAAGTCTGATGGAGGATTTAAAGGAATACAATAAATGGTTAAAAAACGTAGGCTAGTTTCTAAATTAAATGCCCATGCAAACCAAATAAATTTTTTGGGCTCTCTCAATAATTGAACTAACAAATAAATGACCCCTAAATAAATAATGGTAAAAATGGGATAAGAAAAATTGATGGCTGGAATCAGTTCTAAAAACCAATCGTTAAGTTGTATTCCCTCTCTTTTTTGTATCCATTGAAAATAGTCGTCTGCTTTGAATGGAAAAATTGAAAAGTACAGCAAAGCCAAAATGAAATTCCAACGAAAGGAGGATTGTTTCCAAGCGATGGACCAATTAGTATTTACTGAATTAATAAAACTTTTCAAGGCTTATTCGTGTTTATTGATAAATTTGGGATTGCAAAACTACATTAAAATCAATTAATCTAGAAAGTTTAATGAAAAAAGCAGCTGTCATTCTTGGAATAGTAATAGGATTCTTTCATTTTTCATGCGGGAAGTCGTCGAACAATAAAATAAATACTAAAATGGAAAATTTGGAACAAGTTAGCTCAGAACTTGATACAATTACTTTAGGTGCTGGATGTTTTTGGTGTGTGGAGGCGGTTTATCAACAGTTAAAGGGGGTGAAATCTGTCGTTTCTGGTTATATGGGAGGTAAAATTAAACAACCTACTTACCGAGAAGTTTCTTCTGGACTTACTGGTCATGCGGAAGTTTGTCAATTAATTTATGATCCCAAAGTGATTTCATTTGAGACGATTTTAGAAGTTTTTTGGCAGACTCATGATCCTACTACCTTGAATAGACAAGGAGCAGATGTTGGTACGCAATATCGTTCAGCTATTTTTTGTCATAACAAAGAACAATTGAAATATGCTGAGGAATGGAAGTTGAACCTAAATCAAAAGAAGGTGTTTCCTCATCCAATTGTCACCCAAGTTGCTATGGCTACCGCATTTTATCCTGCAGAGGATTATCATCAAAATTACTACCTTCAAAATGGGGAGCAACCTTATTGCCAAATAGTGATTAAGCCTAAGATGGATAAGTTCTTAAAAGCATTTAAAGATAAATTGCGTTAAAAACCTCCTTTGTCATAGAAACTTCTTCTTCGAGAAATTTTCAATTCCTGTAAAAGAGATGATTTCACTCTTAGGTCAAAGGAGTAATTACTGGCTCTTCCAAAAAATGGACTGGCAATAGGTGTCCAATTGAAATTCATTTCCCAGCAATGTAAATCCCTATGAACGGAAATGTTGGTGTAGGTCAAACCTTTGTATTTGAAATCGTATCCAGAACTTAGAGAAATTTTCCATTTTTCTGTTAAACTTAAATCTCCTTGGAATGATGCTCCACTGATTTGTTGAGCACTCGCTAATCCCATTTTATTCATGCTAAATTGATAACTGAAGGAGAAACTCCAAGGCATTTTCCAATCTACATAATCTTCTAAATTATTATTGATTTGCTTCAATTGTGCCTCAGAGGCATTGGGACTTTCCTTGGGTTTGTTCGCACCTTTGGGACTAAATCTTCTACTTACTGATAAGTTAAATGCTTGTAATCGAGCAAAACCTTCTCCTTTTTCGATCATTAAATCGGGAGTTCTACGTCCTACATCAAAAAACAGTTTGTCTTGAACATACAAATACGGATCTAAACTTCCTCCAATGTTGATGTCAAATTGCTGTACTCTTGAATTGGCGTTAAAGCTTAAATTGGAAAGGGCATATTCTTTGGCTAATAAATTATAACTTCCATTGATACCAAAGTTGTCTAAAATGTTGATTTTTTCAGATTGTTTGGTCGCTGTATCAGATTTGGTTTTTAATTTGGCCTGCAAAGTATTTTGAATACCAAACCCTATACTACCTGACGCACCCCCATAACTAAGTTGACGTGGGTCAAAAGTGCTAATCCTTCGGATATCTCCGATTTGTTCTACCCCTTGGGAATTGATGAATTTACGGTTATTGATTCGGACATCTTGATAAAAACCATAAGTTGGATCAGAATAATCTGGAGTGTAGCTAAGACTCATACTTGGAACCATGGTGTGTCTCAATGCTTCTAATCTTCCTTTTTTAAAGCGCAAAGTTCCATACACCCTTGTGTTCATACTGGCTGAAAACGAGATTTGGGAACTGAATTTAGGTAGACCTCTGATGGTATCAATTCGGACTGTCGAGTCCTCAGGCATGTAAGTATACTTATAGGCCCTTGTGTACATATTGCCCGACCAAGCTACTCCTGGGGTTAAATTAACATACTTGTTTAACTTGATGTTGGGAAGAGAAAGTGGTATACTATAATTAAACCTTGTTTGCGCTTTTTCCAATAAGAGCGGGATGGTATTGGCGTTTACGGCCATTACTCCCGGTGGTAAATCGTCATCGCCTTTTGGTATAAAAGGTTTTGGAATGGATCCTCTTTCGGAATTTGAAGCTCTAGGGTATACATCAAACTCATAACGGGTATATGGGTCCGTTATTTGGTTGCTAATGCTGATGCCACCTGAAAAATCTAATCCAATTCTAAATTGATCAATAAATCGATCTGTTACCGATTTTTTTCGTTTGAAAGGCTGAATTTGATTGAGACCAAAATTAAATTCTGTTCCTGCATCAAAAACTCGAGTAGAGGTGTTTTGGTTTACTCGAAAAGAAATTCCTGTTCGGACAGATTGGCCAAAATTTTTGGAATATTGAACAGAAGAACCAATGGTATTTGATAAGTATTGTTTGGCAGTGAAGGTATTGTATTGATTGTAAGAGTTAGATGCAATATTGACAGAAGCTGAAAAACTAGAATTTCCAAAACTTCTTGGACTGTGTGACCATTGTAGGGCAAAGTCGGTTCTGGAAGTTGGAGCAAATTCATCTCCATTGGTATTTTTGTTAAAGGCCAAATTGAAACTTCCAGTATATCGATAACGCTTGTTATATTGTGAATTGGCTCCTAATCCCCATCCACCTTTAGAATATATTTGCCCAGTAAATCGAACTCCAATATTTTCATTCATTGCCCAATAATAACCACCGTCTCTCAAATAAAAGCCTCTTCCAGAAGGTTCTTCTCCATAGGTAGGAATTAAAATTCCTGATTTACCCATTTCTTTGGGTTGAGAATAAGGAAAGAATCCAAATGGCAATCCGATAGGGAGGGGTATATCGTTTAATTCAATGTTAAATGGGCCAGAAATAATTTCCTTTTTACCTACCATTTTTATTTTTCTAGCTCGAATATTAAAATGGGGGTGACTCAAATTACATGTCGTATAAATGGCATTTCGAATATATAGATTTTCTTCCTCGTCTTTTTTTACATTGGATCCATGCACAAAACCTTCCCCTTGTTGCGTCACAATTTCTTTGATGATGGCTCTTTTTGTTTTGAAATTATAGCGAACTTCTTTGGAATCATATTTATCGTTTCCTTGGGTAAAAACGGGTAGACCTACCTCTTTTTTTGTAGTAGAATCGAAAGAGCCTTTGGCATAAACCTCATTTTTAGCCCAATCTAATCGAATGAAATCTGCTTCAAGGCTAATTTCTCCATATTTTACTTTTGCACCTCCATACAAATTGACAATTTGTTTATCGGTATCAAGGACGGTGGAATCTAAGGCAGAATAGAATACAGTTGTTTGTAAATCTTGATTTTTATTCAAGGAATCTTTTTTGCTGATTTTTTTAGTAAGGGTATCTAATTTGTTGACACGGATGGTGTCAGCCTTAATGATTTTTTGAGAAAATACTACATTTGAGGTAGCAAAAACCGTAATTATCAATAATAGAATTCGATATGTAAGGTCTTTTCTCAAACGTAAATTTGCTTCAAAATTCATAGAAAAATAGCGAAATTGCCCAATATTGTGATTATTTCACTCAACTATGAACGTGTGTTGGAATTTAAAAATTATATTTGTCTTTTATAAAAGAATACAAAATTACATTTTTGAGCGGTACCAATGTGTATTAATCCTAAAATAATGTTTACAGTTAGTAAAGCTTTTTTTGGTGTAGTGCTTTTTTTGTTGATTTCTTCTGCTATTTCTTCAGCACCTGAACCCAATAAAACGGTGAAAAAGAATGTCGTTCGGACGATCTGTTTGGATGCAGGACATGGAGGAAAGGACCCAGGTTGCTTAGGTTCCAAGGGGGCACAAGAAGGGAAAGTTACTTTAAAGATCATTTTGGAAGTAGGTAAAAGACTAAAAGATCAATTTCCAGATTTGAAGGTTATTTATACGCGTGACACGGATGAGTTCATTGAATTAAATGAGCGGGCTAATATAGCTAATAGAAATAAGTCGGATTTGTTTATTTCAGTGCATTGCAATGCCGCGCCGAATAAAGGGGCATACGGAACAGAAACTTATACCATGGGTTTGCATAAAACGGATGGTAATTTAAATGTTGCTAAGCGTGAAAACTCCGTAATTTTGCAAGAGAAAGATTATCAAACAGCCTACAATGGTTTTGATCCCAATTCTCCATTGGCACATATTATGATGGCGAATTATCAAAGTGCCTTCATGGCAAGTTCGGTCAAGTTTGCATCTAAGGTGGAGAATCAATTCTCAAAAGTGTATAATCGCAAAAGTTTTGGGGTTAAACAAGCCGGTTTTTTAGTTATTTGGAGAACTGCAATGCCAAGTGTTTTGATTGAATCAGGTTTTTTAACAAATCCTGAAGAAGAGGAGTACTTGAACTCTGAAAGAGGCCAAGCGGAAGTAGCCGATGCGATCGTTAAGGCTTTCAAGCAGTATAAAGAAGAAATGGAAAAATAAATTCAATATGTTTAAAAATAACGAACTTAAAGTTGGATTTTTAGCGTTGATCGCATTTTTAATCCTATATTTTGGATTTAATTTTCTTAAAGGAAATGACTTATTTTCTTCTTCAAAAATCTATTATGTTGAATTTGATAATGTAGATGGATTGACCTCTTCCAATCAAGTTGTATTAAACGGAATTGAGGTAGGAAAAGTGAAGAAAGTGATGATTCAGCCAGAAAAGGCCAATAAGATTTTGGTTTCTTTGAGAATCAATAAGGATGTTATTATTCCCAATGAGACCATTGCGATATTGGCAGATGGAGCTCTTTTGGGAGGGAAAGTTATTCGATTGAAGTTGCAGGGTACATCTGATTTAGTAGAAGGAGCTTATTTGAAAGGGGAATCAGAAAAAGGAATTACCACCTTGTTGAAAGAGCGTGCAATACCAGTGATATCTAATGCGGATTCATTGTTGATTTCATTTCGACAAATCAGTAAAAAATTCGAAAATACAGGGACTCATTTGAATGCTTTATTAAAGAATTCCAATGAAACGGTTGTTGGAATCAATGGTTCTGTGAATGGGATGCTGAATGAAAATAGAACGAATATTGCTCAAATATCTAACAATATGCGTGTCTTATCGGCTAGTCTAATTGAAACCGAAAAGCAATTCAAACCATTATTATCTAAGTTTAATACAGTTGCAGATTCTCTGAATGCCTTGAAAATTGGTAAGACCTTAAATGAAGCTAATTTAGCCATTGTGAGTTTGCAGAAAATATTAACAGGTATCGAGAAGGGGCAAGGTTCAGCGGGTAAGCTGATCAAAAATGATAGTTTATACCTGGAATTAAACAGAACTTTAACGGACTTAGATAAATTGTTATTGGATTTTCGTTTGCAGCCAAAAAGGTATTTGAATTTTTCTGTTTTTGGAAAAAAGGACACCCCTCCAAGTAATTAGTAAATCAACAAAATATGTCAACCATTCAAGTAATTATTTCGGCATCTGCTGAGGTAACAGAGATTTTAGTAGCCGAATTAGGAGAAATAGGATTTGATATTTTTGAAGATTCAGATCAAGGCTTATGTGCTTATTGTCCAGAAAGTTTGTTTGATCAAGATGCTTTGGAAGAAATTGTGCAGCGATATCAATTTTTGGGCCCCATTTCTTTTGAGCAAAATAGAATTGAAAAGAAAAATTGGAATGAAGTTTGGGAAAAGAATTATGAACCGATTCGAATTTCCGATAAGGTTTTTATTCGTGCAAGTTTCCATGAATCGGAGCCCAATTTTCAAATGGAAATAGTAATAAATCCAAAAATGTCATTTGGAACGGGTCACCATGAAACCACCAGTTTGATGTCTGAAGCTTTGTTTGGGATTGATTTAAATGAAAAATCTGTCCTAGATGCTGGGACGGGTACTGGAATTTTGGCCTTTATTGCTAAAAAGTTAGGGGCCAATCTGGTAAAAGGCTTTGATATTGATGAATGGTCTGTTGAAAATTCCATCGAAAACGCTACGTTGAATGATTGTGAAGAAATTGAATTCACGCAGGGAACCATCAGAGAACATGTGAAGGAACAATATGATGTTCTTTTAGCAAATATTAATCGAAATATATTATTGGATGAAATGGCTGAATATGCCAGCAGAATCAAAAAAGGCGGCTCATTGTTTTTGAGTGGATTTTATGTACAAGATATCCCAAGTTTAAAAAAATCGGCGGCGCAGCACGGACTTATTTATGTGGGTCAAAGTGATAAAAACAATTGGGCTTGCCTAAAGTTTGAAAAGAACCAATAATCCTTCATAAATTTTCTTCCTATTATACAGAAATTCCTTAAAAAATCTTTATTTTTGAAGGTTTTACTCATTGGATTCGGTTAGAATCCCAATTTGCTTAATGAAAATATCACCAAACAAACCATTTAGGGTTGTCTATTCTTTGTTATCTCACGAGTGTCTTGGATATTTGTTCGAGGTATTTGTGGTACAATTGAATGATAAAAATCAATTGACTTGGGAATACCAGACGTTGACTTCTAGAAATTTCCATGAGTTTGAAGCAGGTTTAGACGAAAGGGATGCAGCGGCCGTAAAATTGATTGAGGGGATGAAGCCCGTTGTTATTTTTGAAAAATTCAATACTTCCAAGCGTAAAACAATCGAAGAATTTTTTTTGAAAACTTTTGATTCTGAGAAAGGCGAAAAGGAAATCGCAGATGCGGTTTTGTCTGTTATTGAGAAAAAAAGATCTCAAGTATTTGAATTGATTTGCCCAGATAAAACCTTGTTTATCATGGGAAATGATGGAAATCCCATGCGTCAGGCTGTTGAGATACAAGCTGAGCCAGTGGAAGTTCTTTTCCATTTTATGCGAAATGAGGAGAATACGCATTATTTTCCAACTTTGAAGTATAAAGGAAATAAATTAGAATTTCAGTACAAAGATGCCTTGGTACTTTCTGATGAACCTGCTTATATGTTGTTGAATCAGAAATTGTATCATTTTAAACCTGCATTGGAAGGCAAGAAATTACGTCCTTTTTTGAATAAAAAGTTTGTAGTTATCCCCAAAAACATGGAGGAGGATTACTTTAGGAAATTCGTTAAGGCAATGGTCGCTAGATATCCACTACATGTAAAAGGTTTTGAGATATTTAATACCGAGAAAAATTGCCAATATTTATTGACTTATGGACCCAATGCTCCCAAGATTGATTTGGAAGAAAAGGGGGCCATTTCCAAAAAATCAGCCACTTTAGAGGCAGCTGATCGTTGGGTTTTTTCTTTGGCATTTCAATATGGTAATAACCGATTTCCTTGGGATGGATTATCGGCAGAGGCCAATGTGTTGTTTGAAAAGAAAGGCGATAGCTATGCTTTTCAAAAAATCATGCGCTCTTTAACCAAGGAGAAACGGGCTTATCAGGTGTTGAAGAATTTAGGTTTGACGATAGAATCTGATGGAAAGGCGAGTTTGTATAGAGGTGAAGCCGTACAATGGTTGACATTGAATAAACAAAATTTGGACCAAGCGGGATTTCAGGTTCAATTCAAAGGGGATGGGCAGGCTCCAAGGTACTTCTTGGGTAAGCCAGAAATTAAAATTCGAATTGGTGAAAAATTGGATTGGTTTGATGTACAAGCCATCATTTCTTTCGGGGAATTTCAGATTCCTTTTGTGAAAATCCGCCAATTAATTTTGCAAAAAAAGCATGAATTTCATTTGCCTGATGGATCTATCGCTATGATTCCGGATGCATGGTTTCATGATTATCAAGATTTATTTTATTTTTCAGAGACAAGACCAGGCGATGATGGAGTTTACTTAAAACGCCAACATTATCAATTGGTGCAAGAATGGGAAAATCAAGAGTTAGTTAAAACTTCTCTGAAGACGAAAACTCATAATGATTTATCATTGGTTCCGAAAGAGTTTCCTGTTCCAAAGAATTTCAAGGGAACGTTGAGACCCTATCAATTGGAAGGATACCGCTGGATGCGTACAAGGCAAGCTGCTGGCTTAGGAGCTTGTTTAGCGGACGATATGGGTCTCGGAAAGACAGTTCAGACGCTTTGCCTTTTGCAGTCCTTAAAAGAGCAAGGTGAAACATTGCCTTCATTACTTGTAATGCCAACTTCCTTGTTGTACAATTGGGAAATGGAGGCAAAGAAATTTACCCCTCAATTGCGAGTGTTGGTTTATAGTGGACCACAAAGAGAAAAATTACAAGCTCAAATATCCAAAGTAGATTTAATTATTTGTTCGTTTGGATTGGTTAGATCTGATATAGATTGGTTTGAGAAACAGTCGTTTTCTTACGTGATTTTGGATGAATCACAAGCCATTAAAAATCCTTTGGCGAATATTACTAAAGCTGTTCAGAAATTGAATGCCAAATTTCGCTTAGTGATGACGGGAACTCCTTTGGAGAATTCTACCATGGATTTATGGTCGCAAATGAATTTTGTCAATGCGGGACTTTTGGGAACGCAAAGGTATTTTAAAGATCAATTTCAAGTTCCTATCGAGAAGAAGGCTGATATTGAGAAAAAGAAGCGTTTATATCATTTGATTAAACCCTATTTATTGCGTCGTGAAAAACGCCAAGTAGCAGCAGATTTACCTGAAAAAATGGAATCGATTGCCTATTGCGCGATGACAGAAGAACAGGAGAAATTGTATGACAAAACGAAGTCTTTTTATCGAGATGTTTTGTTAAAGCAAATCAAAGACGAGGGTATTCAGAAATCACGGTTTTCGGTTTTGCAAGGTTTAACCAAATTAAGGCAATTAGCGAATCACCCTGCATTGTGTGAAGATGGTTTTACAGGGGAGTCTGGGAAAATGGAAGCTGTTTTAGAAAAATTAGAAACGGTTTTAGAGCAGCATCATAAGGTCTTGATTTTCAGTCAATTTGTTCAACATTTACAGCTTATTAAATCGGAATTAGACAAAAGAGGAATAGAATATGCTTATTTGGATGGTAGTACTTCTGACCGAAAAGGGCAAGTGGAAAGTTTCCAGAAAGCGGATGGTCAATCTGTATTTTTAATTTCCTTAAAAGCAGGGGGTGTCGGGTTAAATTTAACTGCTGCCGATTATGTCTTTTTATTGGATCCTTGGTGGAACCCAGCTGCGGAAGCGCAAGCTATAGACCGAGCTCACCGGATTGGTCAATTAAAAACGGTTTTCACCTATAAGTTTATTACAAAGGAGACGGTGGAAGAAAAGATTTTAGCCCTACAACAGCGAAAATTGGATTTAGCCAACGATTTAGTTACATCCGATGAGAGTATTTTGCGTGCCTTGAGTGAAGATGAAGTGTTTGATTTGTTGAGTTAAACCAATTTCACTAAAATATTCTTCGCCACTTCATTGCTAATAAATATCGGGTCTTGGTTTTCTATACTTAATGATAAAGATCTGTCAAACGCATTGACCTCTAAAATATTTATTTTGCTTCCAAGACCTAAGTGGAGTTTGGTCAATAATTGCAAAAATACTGCGGAGTCTTTCGCCACACCCATCAGGACACAGTTTTTATTGGATTTAATTTCTGATAAATGTAAATACCCTAATTCTGGAATAATTCCTTCTTTGTTGGGAATGGGGTCTCCATGGGGATCCGTTTTCGGAAAATCTAAAAATTCATCTAGTTTGTCAATCAATTCATCCGATTCGATGTGTTCTAATTGTTCTGCTATTTCATGAACTGCGTCCCAATTGAAACCCATTTTTTCTACCAAAAAAACTTCCCAGAGTCGATGTTTTCTAACAATGGATAAGGCTATTTTTTCTCCTTCGTTTGTCAAGCGAACACCCTGGTACTTTTGATAATTTACCCAACCTTTCTCTGCTAACTTTCTAAGCATATCAGTGACAGATGCAGCTTTTGTTTGCGCTAACTCAGCCACCGCGTTGGTTGAAATGTCCTCTTCTGTCCCCTCAGAAAGGCGATAAATTATTTTTAAGTAATTTTCTTCAGCAAGTGATGTTGACATATTTTTCTTAAATCGGATTCAAAAGTAGGGCTATTTTTTGAATTAAAAATTGTTTTTAGGAATTTTATCAAATAAATTTAGGCTGGGCTAAAAATTATTTTTGAATAGTCGTAAATAGTAATTACATTTGAATTCAAATCTGTTTCTTTATTATGTCAAAAGCTTGGCGTCAAGATAATTCAAAGAAGTCCTTATCCGAAGTTTTTGGAACGATCCCTGTTCCTCAAGGGAGTGGATTTTGGAGAAATTTGCGCGCTTTTATGGGGCCGGGTTTTATGGTGGCTGTGGGTTATATGGATCCAGGCAATTGGGCAACAGATTTAGCTGGTGGTGCACAATATGGCTATACGCTATTATCCGTCGTATTAATTTCTAGTTTATTTGCGATTTTACTGCAACATTTATCACTCAAATTGGGTATTGCAACAGGAAAGGACCTCGCCCAAGCTTGTGGTGATGCATTTTCAAAACCTGTTGCTGTTTTTCTTTGGTTACTCTGTGAATTGGCTATCGCGGCATGTGATTTGGCTGAAGTGATTGGTTCGGCTTTAGCATTAAAATTGTTGTTTGATATTCCCATTTTATATGGTATTGTTATCACTATTTTGGACGTATTTTTAATTCTCTATTTCCAAAATAAAGGATTCAGGGTGTTGGAATCCATTGTTATGTCTTTGTTGGCGGTGATTACTTGTTGTTTTGTGTATGAAATTTTTATAGCGCAGCCTCAGTATGCTGAAATATTGAATGGATTAATTCCATCAACTTCCGTGTATGAAAATTCTGGTCAATTATACATTGCTATCGGTATTTTGGGTGCGACAGTCATGCCACATAATTTGTATTTACATTCCAGCATTGTACAAACAAGATGTATTCCTGATTCCAATATTGGTAAAGAAAATGCCATTAAATATGCAACTATTGACTCAACAATTTCCTTGGGTTTTGCTTTTTTTATCAATGCTAGTATTTTGATTTTGGCAGCTGCAGCTTTTCATGCTACAGGAAATAGTCAAGTAGGGGATATCCACGATGCCTACCATTTATTAGATCCTGTATTAGGTAGTAAATGGGCAAGTACACTCTTTGCAGTGGCTTTATTAGCCTCAGGACAAAATGCTACGCTTACAGGGACTTTGGCTGGGCAAATTGTCATGGAGGGTTTTTTAGATATCAAATTAGCGCCATGGATTCGGAGGTTAATTACTAGGTTGATAGCTATTTTGCCAGCATTTATTGTGACATGGTGGTGGGGTGAAAATAAAATAAACGATTTGTTGATTTTTTCTCAAGTAGTGCTTTCGATGCAACTTAGTTTTGCCGTAATTCCTTTGGTTTGGTTTACAAGCGATGAATTGAAAATGGGAAAATTTGTGAATCCCATTTGGCTAACGATATTATCATCCCTGATTAGCCTAATAATTCTATCCCTAAATGTTTATTTATTGTTTCAAATATTTTTCTAAACTTCAAACGAGGCATATTTAATCCAATTGTCGGTTCCCATTTGTTGAGTATTCGAATAATTGACTGGGAAATTTGGTGCTGGTATACCCGAATTTAAGATTATACTTGATTCAATTCTGTACATTTCATCTATTAAATTTGCGTCTTTAAAATAGGTGATTGTTGTGCTACCTCCTTCTACTAAAATGGATTGAATACCTAGATCAAAACATTTTTCCATTATTTTTTTTACAAATTCGCTTCCCGTATAATCTCCTAAAGCAATCCAATGTTTCTGGTTCGATTTTTTTTCAATGTATTTGGTGAATATATAAGTTGGTAAATCATCCTTGATCAAGATAATATCTTCCCTTAAATGATTATTGGGGTCAATTACCAAGCGGATAGGTGATTTTCCTTCCCAAAATCGAGTGGTTAAACTTGGATTGTCGAGATTTGCCGTATTTGTTCCTACCAATATGGCTTGATTTTCTGCTCGTAATTTATGGACAAAATTTCTACTTAGACTGTTAGAGAACTGAACGGACTCTCCATTTTCTTTTGAGATAAAATTGTCGGAGGAACAAGCGTATTTGACCGTGATGTAAGGTCTTTTTTTTCTATGAAAGGTAAAAAAATTTCTATTTATTTCTTCACCTAGGGTACTCAATAATCCAACTTCAACTTCGATCCCTGCATCTTCTAATTTTTTAATTCCTTTCCCTGCCACTAATTCATTGGGATCTAAATTAGCGATATAAACCTTTTTGACTTCGTTTTGAATCAATAAATCGGCACATGGAGGAGTTTTTCCAAAATGGGAGCAAGGTTCTAGTGTAACAAAGAAGCTTGATCCTTTGGCATTTAATTCTTTTGGAATGGATTGAATGGCTTCCACTTCAGCATGTGGACCACCAAACTGTTGATGCCAACCTTCACCTATGATCTGATTATCTTTGACAATGACACAACCAACTAAAGGATTGGGTGCAACTTTACCTGCCCCTAATTGGGCTAGATCAAAGGCTCGTTGCATCCAATCTTTTTTTCTATTCATGTATCAATTCAGCTTCTGAAGGGGTTTCCTTTGTTTGTTTTTTATAATTGCTTGAAAGGTAACTGTAAATCGCAGGAATGATATAAAGTGTTAGGGAGGTAGAAAATAGCATTCCGCCAACTACAGCGATACCCATAGATACTCTACTTTGTGATCCTGATCCTAAGGCCAAAGCAATCGGTAAAATACCTAAAATGGTACATAAGGAAGTCATGACAATTGGACGGAAACGAGCGGAGGCAGCTTCTTTCACAGCTGCTAGTTTATCAAGCCCACTTTCTTTTTTCTGATTGGCAAATTCCACAATCAAAATTCCGTTTTTGGTAACTAAACCGATGAGGACGATGATTCCAATTTGAGAGAAAATATTTAATGTTTGACTAAAATCCCAAAGACTCAATAAGGCTCCAGCTACAGCTAAAGGAACTGTAAATAGAATGATAAATGGATCTACAAAGCTTTCAAATTGAGCAGAAAGAATTAGGTAAATCAATAAAATAGCCAAACCAAATGCGAATAATAGAGAAGAACTAGATTCTTTAAATTCTTTACTTTGTCCATCATAAGCCGTAGAGAAAGTAACATCAAAGGTTTCTTTTGCCAATTTATCCATCTCATTTAAAGCCTCCCCTAATGTAACTCCTTTGGCCATTTGAGCTTGTACTGTTGCTGCTACATATCTATTGTATCTGAACAACTGTGGCGGAGTACTTTGTTCAGTTACTTTTACCAAGTTATCCAATTGTATTAAATCGCCGCGATTGTTTTTTACATATAGCGATTTTAAATCGGTTACGTCATTCCTCATTGGTCGATCAATTTGGCCAATTACTTGGTATTGTTTTCCATCCATGATGAAATAACCAAATCTTCTACCCGATAATCCTAATTGAAGCGTTTGTGCTACATCTTGAATCGAAATCCCTAAATTTTGAGCTTTGGCTCTATTGATTTCAATTCTTAATTCAGGTTTTGTGAACTTTAAATTCACATCAGAATTTTCAAATTTTGAACTTTCACGCACTTTAGCCAAAAATTGAGGCATCATTTTTTTCAAACTTTCAAAATTGGAAGCTTGAACAACAAATTGAACGGGTAAACCACCCCCACCTCTTTGGCCAGTTGAAAGCGTTGGTTCTTGAATTAAAATCGCTTTTGCGCCAGTGAATTTTTTAATTTTAGGTTGTAATTCTTCTGCGATTTGTTGTTGAGATCTTCTTTGCCCAGGATCAGAAAGTAATATTCTCATACTTCCTGTATTATAACCACCATTTCCAAAAGGAGGGGAGGTAATCGAATAAACAGCAAATCGTTCTTTCGCTGGAATTTCTTCCAATAAAAACTTAGCCATCGCATCAGTATAGGCAAGCATATAATCGAATGTTGAACCTTCTGGTGCAGTGGCATTGATACGAATGGAACCTCTGTCTTCCATAGGAGCCAATTCAGATGGAATCGCTTCGAATTTGAAAAGGGCATAAATAATGCCAATTAAACTGACCATCAATACCCAAGCCATCCACCTTACTCGCATAAATGAAGCTAAAGAGTTTTCATACGCGTTGGTAAGTCCAACAAAAAAAGGCTCTGTAACTCGATAAAACCAAGGTTTTGAATGATTGCCTTTTAATAATTTTGAACTTAACATAGGGGTTAATGTCAATGACACAAATGCTGATATCACAACAGATCCTGCAACAACAATACCAAATTCTCTAAATAATCGACCTGTAATTCCTTGTAAAAAGATTACTGGAAGGAATACCGCTGCCAATGTGATTGTTGTTGAAATTACGGCAAAATAGATTTCCTTAGATCCTTCTAATGCGGCATCCCAAGGACTTTTTCCTTCTTCAATTTTGGAATAAATATTTTCGAGTACCACAATGGCATCGTCTACTACGAGTCCAATTGATAAAACAACACCTAAGAGGGTTAACACGTTGATGGAAAAGCCGACTAGGTACATGAAAAAGAATACTCCAATTAAGCTGACAGGAATGGCCGTCAATGGAATAATGGTAGATCTCCAATCTCTCAAGAATAAGAAAATAATGATGGTCACCAACAATACCGCAATCATGATTGTTTCTTCTACTTCCTCGATGGATTTACGGACATAACGGGTATTATCAAATCCTTCTTTCATTTCTACATCTTCTGGTAGAGTTTTTTGGATTTGCTCAATTTTTTTGTGCAAAGCATCTACAATTTGTATTTGATTTGAACCTGGCTGAGGAATTACCGCGATGGAAATCATTGGGGTTAAATCTCTTTTGAAAAATGTTTTTTCATTTTCAGGAGAAAGTTCTGCGTTACCTACATCCGAAAACTTTACGGAACGATCACCTTCTTCTTTGATGATTAAATTATTGAAATCCTCTACCGAAGTTAAACGGCCTTGAGTTCGAACGGTTAATTCTGTATTGGCTCCTTCAATGCTTCCCGAAGGAAGTTCAATATTTTGTTTGGTTAGTGCATTGGCAATATCTGGTGCGGTTAAACGGAAAGAGGCTAGTTTTTCGGGATTAATGTGCAAACGCATCGCATATTTTTTCTCTCCCCAAAGTTGCACAGAACTAACACCCGCAATGGTTTGGAATTTTTCTTTGATGTTTCTTGTCGCTAATTCATTCAAACTCAATAGGCTTCTTGATTTAGAAAAAACATTGATATTATAAATGGGATTCGCATCTGCATCTGCTTTAGCAACTACTGGTGGATCAACATCTTTTGGTAGCAATGCCATGGCCCTAGAAACACGGTCGCGAACATCATTGGCTGCGTCTTCGATGTTAACAGCCAGGTCAAATTCAACAGTAATATTAGAGCGACCATCTCTACTTGAGCTGGCTAAGGTTCTTACCCCTGCGATACCATTGATGGATTCCTCTAATGGCTCCGTAATTTGGGATTCAATGATATCTGCATTGGCGCCTGTATAACTAGTTTGTACAGTAACAATGGGAGGATCTACCGAAGGATATTCTCTAACGCCTAAATAAGTGTAGCCAATTATTCCAAATAGAATAATGGTGATTGACATTACGATGGAAAGAACGGGTCTTTTAATACTGGTTTCTGATAAAGAAGACATAGCTTTATAGGTTGTGATTTGTACTTAATTCCAAATCTTGTTGTTTTAAATAAATTGTACTTAGTTGTTCCCAAACCTCTTCAACACTTAATTCAGAGGCGGGTCCTTTGGTATTAAAATAGATGTTGGCGATACCATCTAACTGGTAAGCTCCAGAATATGATTTGTAATTTCTGAAATTTTTAAAGTCTCCACAGAGGATTAATGCTGGAATTTTAAAAGCATTAGCACAATGTGTAGGTCCTGTATCAACCCCTAAAAAGAAACAAGACTTTTGAATAATTTTCATACTTTCCTCTAAAGTCGTTTTTCCAACCATTGATTTGAACTTCGGATGGGAAAAATTCAAGGAATTATTTAAGCCTATTTCAATGATATTGACATCCCATTCCTTAATAGCTCGACTAATTATTTGAACCCATTTTTCAGAGGACCATTCTCTTTCCACATCATTGGACTGATGGTTAATTACCCAATATTTTTCAAAGGGTAGCTGAACGGATTTCTTATTTAAATAAATGTTTGGATAACCTGAGATTCTACCTAAATCTGCCAATTGTGAAAAAACGCTTAATAAATTATTGGATTCATAATAATTGTTGATCGTTAAATTCAATTCATAAGCTCTCTCATTTTTCAAAGGCAGATGATAATATTCATCTTCTCTTAGTTGATTCAAATGTAGATTATAAAAGAAATGAAAGGGGTTGTATCGACTTAAATAAATACTCGTTAAAAGGTTTTTTTCTTCTATTATTTCATGAATCAATGGGTGATTTTCCAAAACAGCTTTAAAATTGGGTTTGATTATCCAGAAGATTTTAGCTTCTGGATATTTACGTAAAAGCTCGGGAATAATGGGCTCAGCGGCAACGATATCACCAAAATGTTCAGCTAGTAACACGCCAATCACTTTTGATTTCGGATAAATCAATTTGCATCTAACAATGGAAAAGTAAATTTGGGCATAGTATTTTAAGGCCAAGATTAGATGGCTCAACTTTTTGAATTTGTATTCCCAAAGTGATTTCTTAAAATAATAATGTGCCATTTAACCGATTATTGAACCACCTCTTTTATTTCTACTTCTCCATCTGGTTTTACCTGGATAATTCCATTGGTAATCAAAGTATCTCCTAAATTTAAACCAGATAAAATTTCAACTGTTCTTTCGCCTCTTGTACCTAATTCCACTTTAACAGGTACAGATTTACCATTTTTGACTACAAAAACTTTACTACCTTTTGATTCAGGGATGACAGCTTCTGTTGGAATTAAAATGGCAGAACCTTTCGATTTAAGAATTAGGTTTACTTTGGCAAAAGCGCCTGCAACTAATTTATTGCCTGGATTAGGGCTCAAAGCTCTAATCTGCAAAGTTCTTGTTTGTGCGTCTATTTTAGGATCTATGGCGTACACTTTGCCAATAAAGGTTTTCGCCTCATTTTCAGTTTCAAATTCAATGGTATTCCCTTTTTTGATGGCACTTGCGTATTTCGCTGGGATAGAGAATTCAATTTTCGCTGGATTTGTGTTTGTCAACGTTGCAATTTTAGTGGAAGGTGAGATATAACTACCTATACTCACATATCTAAATCCAACTGTACCTGAAAAGGCCGCTCTTACAGTTGTTTTCAAAATTTGCGCTTTCAAATCTTCAATATCGGCAGAAATTGTGTTAACGGAATTGACAGCAATATCATATTCTCTTTGAGAGATTGCCTCTTTTTGAAGTAAGACCTTTTGGCGCGCTTCATTGTCCTCTGCTAATTTTTTATTGAAGCCTAATTTTTTCAAACGTGCTTGTAAATCATCATCATTGATTTTAAAAAGTACAGTGCCTTTTTGTACATTATCTCCTTCTTGAATGTTCAATTGGATAATTCTTCCAGCAATTTCTGAGTGAATTTCCACCTCTTCATTAGGTAAAATACTTCCAGTAGAAGTGATCATGTCGTCTAATCTGGTTGATTTGACAACACTTACAATAACTGCAGTTTTTCCTCCTTTTCCTCCAGGTCCTTTTTCTTTCTCCTTTTTAGCTCCATCCTTCTCGTCTTTTGATAGCGATTTTTTGATTTTGGGATAAAAAGCTAGACCCAAAATGAAAATGATAACTAATAAGCTAATGATTGTTTTGGTAATCTTGTTCATATTTTCAATGTCAAACGGTTGATCAATTTTTCAAGTTATAATTTATTTTTGATGCTTTTGCCCTAATTTATGGGTTTGTTGCATTTATTTATTTTTCCAAGGCAAAAACTGTTCATTTTGAATTTGATTCATAACAAAATGACTTTGCGCATTTCCTATATTTTTAATGCTGGCTAATTTGTGTAAAATAAAATTTCTGTACTCATCCATATCCTCTACCACAATTTTTAAAAGGAAATCGCTATGACCTGAAACGCAATAACATTCTTGCACTTCACTCAAAGACATAACATCTTCTTCAAATTGTTTTAAATAATCTGCTGCGTGTTCTTTCAAGGAAATGTCACAAAATACCGTGAGGGATTTACCTAATTTATTGGAATTTAATATTGCTTTGTAGCCTGTGATGACTCCTTCTTTTTCCATTCGCTTTATCCGCTCATGCACAGGCGTTGCACTCATATTCAAACGGATAGCCATTTCTTTATTGGACATGAACGCATCCTCATGAAGAAAGGCTAAAATTTGTTTATCAATGTCATCTATTTTTGCCATTATTTTCATCGATGGGGGCTATAGATGCGCCAATGGATACAATCCCTGGAATTGTGTCTTTTCGCATATATTGCTCTAGTTGAACAATGTATTTTTCGTTTCTTGGAAACTTGATGTGCTTTAAAATCAAATATTTATGCCCGATGATCGATCCAGAACTTTGTCCAATAGACTTGCCTGATTTCGGATCATAGAAAAATGCTTCTGCTAGTCCTTGCTTGATTGTTTGCCCTTTTTGATTCATTATTTTCGTTAAAAAATAAAAATTATGAAAAGGATAATCATTCGATTGCCTAATTGAAACAGATAAATCATATGATGTTAAAGAATCTTTTATCTCAAAGGGGAAAATGACCTTTTGTTTCATTGGCCAACCTGTGTCGGAAAAGGAATGACTTTCATTGATCACAAAGCCTTCTTCGCAAGAACTAAGGCTTGATATTAGAATGAATAAACAAAAAAGGTGAGCCCATTTTTTCATTGAAAATCAGTCAATTATACACTAGGTTTATCACTTCCTCCAGCATTTTCGTTACCTGGCCTAGGCTTGAATTTTTTCTTAAATTTCTTTTTAAAAGGTTTCGGAGCTGCTCCTTCAACTGGTGTTACAGCATTGGGATTTTCGGGGGTAATTTTAGGAGAATTGTCCTTTATTTGATTCGGATTGACGGGTTTATTCTTATTGGCTTGTTGATTTTTGTTCGGATTATTGGGTTGATTCGGTTTTGGTCCTTTATTCGGATTTTCCCTATTTCTATTCTCAAAATTTCCTTTCTTGAAATTCCCTCCAGGTTTAGATTTACCGTATTTTTTGTCCATTCGGTCTAAATCCGAATTTAATTCTGAAGCCTTTAATTTTTCAACGACAGGTGCATCTGGACTTAAATTCTCGAATGATTCCGGAATGATTCCTTTTTTATTTAATTCGATGATTTCTGCGACACGGTCACAAGATACAGGAATCCAAATGCTTTCTTCTCCTACAATTCCAAACCACATCATTCGTTTGAATATGTCTGTTTTCTGAAGGATAGCGTCTCCTTTTTTGGTTTTTAAACGGCCTTCTATGGTTGGTATTCCTTTCAAGGCATCCATGTAGGTCTCTAATTCATAGTTCAAACAGCATTTTAAACGACCGCATTGGCCACTCAATTTTACTGGATTCAAAGATAAATTTTGATATCTCGCAGCAGAGGTTGTGACATTTTTGAAATCACTTAACCAAGTTGAACAACATAATTCTCTTCCGCAAATACCGATTCCTCCCAGTCTGCCAGCCTCTTGTCGAAGTGAAATTTGTTTCATTTCCACCCGAATTTTGAATTCATTCGCGAGAAGTTTAATCAATTCTCTAAAATCTACTCGATCATCAGAAGAATAATAGAAAATTGCTTTTGTTCCGTCCGATTGAAATTCTACATCGGATAGCTTCATGTTCAGCTTTAATTCGCCAATTATTTGGCGAGAACGATATAAAGTAGGTAAATCTCTAGCGAGCACCTGCTCATGTTTCTCGATATCCTTGTCTGTCGCAATTCGAACGATATTTTTTAAATTCTCATCGTCCTTGATGCTTTTTTTCAATAATTGTAATCGAACTAATTCCCCTTGTAAGGAAACTACTCCTAAATGTACACCACTTGTCGATTCGACCATTACGGAGTCTCCCGTGTGTAATTCAAGTTGGTGGGTATTTCTTAGATACTCTTTACGACCACCTTTAAATTTTACTTCTACTATGTTGTAACGTTGAAATTGAGGGACATCAAGATCGGATAACCAATCAAAAACGTTCATTTTATTGCAACCACCTGAACCACAACCGCCATTACTTTGGCAGCCTGAAACAGCTACTTCACCTGATGCTAATGCTTTGGAACCACAAGATCCCGTTGAACACGATTTACATGCCATAATTGATGTATGAAAACCGAATTAGGTATTAAGATTGATATCTAAGTACGTCTAATCCAATATCTCTTCTAAAGTTTTTACCTTCAAATTGTACTGAAATTGCAGCCTTTTGTGATTTTTGGATTGCATTTTCTAGTGTATTTGAAGTCCCAGTTAAAGCCATTACGCGACCTCCTTGGGTAATTATTTTACCATTTTCCTCCTTAGTGCCGGCATGAAAGATCAATGCGTCTTTTACATTTTCCATTCCAGTCATTTCATCGCCTTTTCGGTAATCTTCAGGATATCCACCTGCCACTAACATCGTTGTTACAGCAAATTGATCATTTATTTCTAAAGATTGTCCCGCCAAACGGCCATGAGCAGAGTCAACCAACAAAGATAAGAAATCCGATTTGATTCTTGGCAATACCACTTCTGTTTCAGGATCACCCATTCTTGCATTGTATTCAATCACGTAAGGCTCACCTTCATGATTCATTAATCCAATGAATATAAAACCTTTGTAAGATATTCCCTCTGAGCGTAAACCTTGTATGGTTGGTTCGATGACCTTTGTTTTTACCAAGCTCATGAATTTTTCAGTGGCAAATGGAACAGGAGAAACAGCTCCCATGCCACCAGTATTTAATCCCTCATCATTTTCACCGATGCGCTTATAGTCTTTCGCTTCAGGTAAAACAACATAGTTTTCTCCATCACTAAGAACAAAAACTGACAATTCAATTCCTCTTAAAAATTGTTCAATCACCACTTTTTCGCTTGCTGCACCAAATTTGGAATCATAAATCATTTCTTTGAATGAATCCTGTGCTTCTTTTAAATTTTGTGCGATAATTACTCCCTTACCTGCTGCTAAGCCATCTGCTTTCAGTACTATTGGAAAAGATTGTTTTGTTAAATATTTCAATCCTTCTTCTGCATTATCAATGGTAAATGTCTGAGATGCAGCTGTAGGAACTCCGTATTTGTGCATGAATTTTTTAGAAAAATCTTTGCTTCCCTCTATCTGCGCTCCTTCTTTTCCCGGACCTACAATCCCAACATGCTTCAAATCATGTTGAGATTCAATAAAATCTCTAACTCCTCGAACTAAAGGTTCTTCTGGCCCTACTATGACTAATTCAATATTTTTCTCACGGATATGCTGGACAATTGCCTCAAAATCATTTACACCAAAGGGTAAATTGGTGCCAATTTGGGCTGTGCCAGGATTGCCGGGTGCTATAAATAAATGATCTAAAAGTTGACTTTGGGATATTTTCCAAGCAAAAGCGTGTTCTCTACCTCCTGATCCCAATAATAAAACGTTCATAAATGGATATTCTAATTTGCTAATTCACTTAAAAATTTAATTCTCATTAAACGAAGTTCCTCCTCGCTTACATCTTCTATATTACAGTTATCTAATGCTTCTGCAATATTGTCTGTGTCGGCAGACATGAAGTATTCATATATTTCTTCTTGTTTATCGGGCTCAATCACTTGATTAATGAAATAGTCAAGATTTAATTTTGTCCCAGAATAACAAATGGCCTCAATTTCCTGTATCAATTCAGACATGCCAAGTTCTTTTTGCTCTGCAATAATGTCCAAATCGATTTTTCTATCCACTTGTTGAATAATGAAAATTTTAATTTTCGACTTGTTAACGGTCGATTTTACAACGACTTCTCTAGCCGTTTCAATTTCATTTTCTTCAACATATCGATTGATTACGTCTAAAAATGGCTTGCCAAATTTGACTACCTTACCCATTCCGACTCCATTGATTTGAGCCATTTCTTCCTGTGTGCTCGGATAGGTCGTTGCCATTTCTTCCAAAGAGGGATCTTGGAAGATAACATATGGGGGTAGATTTTTTTCTTTGGCTATTTTTTTTCGAAGGTTTTTCAATAATTCAAACAAGGCATCATCATACGCTTTTGCAGAAATTCCTCCTGTTTCATCATCCGACTCTTCAGGTTTTCCTTCTTGTTCATAATCATGATCTTTCGAAAATGTCAATGGATACGAGTCTTTTAAATATTCTTCGCCTTTGCTGCTCAGTAAAAGAACTCCATAGTTTTCTACGTCCTTATCCAATAATCCGTAAATACAAACTTGCTTGATGAATGAAATCCATGGGGATTTAATTTCATCTTCGGGGTTTTCTTTTTTGGCCTTGGCTTTTAATTTTTTCTTTTTAGGAACTTCATTTTCTTCATCATTTAGTAAATCGTCCTCGTCATCCTCCTCATCATCTTCTTTTACGATATTCCAAAATGGTTCTTTTCCTTTGCCAAAAACAGCTAATTTATCATGCCCATAACTTTCGATGTATTGATTCATTTTGCCTTCTAAAATGTCGGCAATGTGTTCTGCATCAAATTTTCCACCTGTTTCTTTTACGGCCTCAAGAACCCAAGAAACCTCTTCCTCTGCTTTATAGGTAGGCGTAGGGTGTAAACAATTGTCGCAAAATCCGCAATTGTCGGCCATATATTCTCCAAAATAATTCAACAATTGCTTTCGTCTACAAACACCCAAATTTGTGTAGTAAACCATTTCATTTAAAAGTAATTTGGCATTTTCTTTTTCAGTAAAAGCCTTGTCTTTGTTGAATTTATCTAATTTTAAAATATCGTCATAGGTATAAAAGAGGATACATGTTCCATCCAATCCATCTCTACCTGCACGTCCGGTTTCTTGGTAATAACCCTCCAATGATTTAGGAGCGTCATAGTGAATCACAAATCGAACATCTGGTTTGTCAATTCCCATTCCAAAAGCGATGGTTGCAACCATAACTTCAACCTCTTCATTTAAAAATGCTTCTTGGTTAAACATTCTAACTTGAGGTTCTAATCCAGCATGGTAGGGGAGTGCTTTGATCCCATTGACATGCAACAATTCTGCAATTTCTTCGACTCTTTTTCTGCTCAAACAATAAATGATGCCTGCTTTTCCTGAATGTGATTTAATGAATCGAATCAGTTGTTTGTCAATATCATTCTTTGAACGAATTTCATAATAAAGATTTTTTCGATTGAAAGACGATTTGAATACATGAGCATCTTCTAAGTTTAGCGTCTTTTGAATATCCTGCTGAACTTTTGGTGTTGCGGTTGCTGTTAAAGCTATGATGGGTAATTTTTCATTGATGGATTCAATGATTCCTCTAATTTTTCGGTATTCTGGTCTAAAATCATGCCCCCATTCTGAAATACAATGTGCTTCATCTATGGCAACAAATGATATTTTTGCTTGTTGAAGAAAATTTAAATTATCTTGTTTGTTTAAAGATTCAGGTGCAATGTAGAGTAATTTAACTTCTCCCTTTAAAACCTCACTTTTGACTTTGTTGATTTCCGCTTTTGTCAAAGAAGAATTTAAAAATTGGGCATTGACGCCAAAGGCAATTAATTGATCCACTTGATTCTTCATCAGCGCGATCAAAGGTGAAATGACAATGGCAGTGCCCTCCATTACAATGGCCGGCAATTGATAACAAAGTGATTTTCCAGCGCCTGTGGGCATTAAAACGAAACTGTTATTCCCCTTTAGGGTATTTTGAATGATGAGTTCTTGCTCTCCTCTGAATTGACTAAATCCAAAAGTTTTCTTGAGTTGCTCCTTTAAAACATCGCTGGAAATTGAACTATACATATCTATAAATACTTATTGGGCTGTTTCAAAAATTGATAAAATGTAATCTGACTTGGTTATCTTTGAAGTCGAAAAACAATCTTAAATTGAAATTAAGCAAAAATATCCAATCCACAGCAAAAAAAGTTTTATCTCAAGAGGCAGAAGCAATTTTACAAGTTAGTAGATTAATTGATTCTGAATTTGAAGCTTGTGTGGAACACCTTCTCGCTCAAAATGGCCGAATCGTTTTTACGGGTATTGGCAAGTCAGCTATTATCGCTCAAAAAATTGTAGCTACCATGAATTCAACGGGAACTCCTGCTTTGTTTATGCATGCTGCAGATGCTATTCATGGCGATTTGGGCATGATACAGGAGGGAGATTCCGTGATTTGTATTTCAAAATCAGGAGATACTCCAGAAATTAAAGTCCTGGTCCCGCTGATTAAGCGCCTTGGTGTTTGCTTGATTGCCATGGTGTCTAATAGAAATTCCTATTTGGGTCAGCAGTCCGATTTTATTTTACATGCCTTGGCCGAGTCAGAAGCCGATTTAATTAATCTAGCACCCACTACCTCTACAACGGTTGCTTTAGCTTTGGGAGATGCGTTAGCCGTCTGTTTGTTGGAATGCAAAGGTTTTACGGCTCAAGATTTTGCTAAATATCATCCTGGAGGCGCTTTGGGAAAAAGATTGTATTTAAAAGTAGCCGATATTTATCCGCAGCATGAATTTCCGAAAATCTCGCCTCAAGCGAGTATTCAAGAAGCAATACATGAAATTTCTTCTAAACGTTTAGGTGCTACGGCGGTTATTGATGAAGTAGAAAAATTAATTGGAATTATCACTGATGGAGATGTTCGAAGAATGTTGGAATCTCAATCCGATTGGTCAAGTATTCAGATTCAACAAATGATGAACTCCAATCCTAAAACGATTGATTCTGAATCCTTTGCGACGGAAGCATTGGCATTGATGCAATCAAAAAATATCACGCAGTTGGTTGTGGTGGAAAATGGAAAGGCTGTGGGATTTATTCATTTACACGACCTTTTGAGGGAGGGTATAGTTTAAGACTTTTGTAAAATCAAAATGATTTTGAGATAGACCGCACTCGGCACAGCCGAGCGCGAGAATTTAAGACTTTTGTAAAATCAAAATGATTTTGGGATAGCCCGCACTCGGCACAGCCGAGCGCGAGAAGAATGATTATCGCATGCGGTTGGACGATTGCACCAACATTTCGTCTTTACGAATCAGTCTGTTTGCAATCATATTCGCTAAAAGGGCTGCCACTAAGGCGTAAAATCCTAGGTCGTAATTTCCGTTGACTGTTGGGTCAAACAAAGGAATGGTTTGTTTGAAAATAATATAAAAAGTATATCCCATCGTAATTGCGATTAATACCGAATTGATTAATCCTAAAGTCATTTGTTTGATTCTATTTTTGAAAGAAAATAGAATGCCCAAACTTAAGACGATGGAAGCTATGACAATCCCTAATAGAATATAATGCGTTTGACTCGCAACTTCTTTACCATTTAAACTTTGCGTCCATTGAGTAATAAAAAGTTGGATGGATTGTCCTTGCGTACCTTCTTTTGCCCAAATGGGTAATCCCGTACAAACTAAAATTTCTGCAATAATGACAATGAGTAAAAAGATGGATTGTGGGCGTTGAATCATAATTATTTCTTTATTTTTTTGCGAAAATAAGCATTTTTTTGATACAAATCAGCAGCAATTTTTGCCGAAGATAAACACAGAGGGATTCCTCCTCCAGGATGCACACTTCCTCCTACCCAATAAAGGTTTTTAATGGCTGATCTATAATTGGGATGTCGTAAAAAAGCAGCAAATTGATTGTTGGATGCATTCCCATACAAGGCACCACCGGAAGAAGAAGTTCGCTGTTCAATTTTAATGGGGTCCAAAATGTCTTCGCTAATGAGGTATTCACGGATTGGGAGTTTCAATATTCTTGAAATTTTATCAAGCACTCTTTCTCTTGTCAAATGAACCAATTCCTCCCAATTTTGACCACTATTAGCAGGAACATTGATTAAAACAAACCAGTTTTCTGAATTTTCTGGTGCGTCTTTTTTTTCTAATTTGCTGGAAATATGGATGTAAACGGTTGGGTCATCAAATAAATTTTTTTCATTAAAAATCGCCTCAAATTCTGAATGGTAATTGTCCGAAAAAAAGATATTATGAACCCCTAATTCTTCAAATTCTTTGTTCATTCCCCAATAAAAAATAATTCCAGAGCTAGATTTTTCTTGGTTTAAGAGTTTTTGGGGTGCTTTTACATCAGGAAGTAATTCAAGATAGCTTGGTCGAATATCTGAATTGCTAGCTATTGCATCAAAGTGAAAATCGCCTTTGGAGGTACTCAACCCCACTGCAGCAGATTCTTCAATGATTATCCGTTCTACACTCGTGTTGAAATGGAAAACAACACCCAAATCAAGGGCTAATTGATAAACTGCATTGGTGATAGCAATCATTCCACCTTCCGGGAAAAAAGCTCCAATATTGTATTCTAAATGTGGAATGATGGATAAAGTGGCTGGAGTCTGATACGGGTTGGAACCATTATAGGTCGCATATCGATCAAATAATTGTACTGTCTTGGGATTCTTGAAAATGGATGAATGATATTGGTGCATTTTGGAAAATAAACCTAAACGAGGGATGTTTAAATATCCTTTCAAGGCTTTTTTATTCGTCCAAGTGCTGACTTCATGCAAGGAGCTACCTAAAAATAAATCGCTGATGATGTCGTATTTTTCTTTTAGTCCCCAAAGGAAGTTCAATATTGTCTTTTCATCTTCTTCTAATTCTTGTGCAATGGATTGGGCAGTTGATTGAGGAGATTCCAACGTCGATAAACGTGTGCCGTCCTCCCAAAAATATCTACAAATTTCAGGAAGGCGTTGGTAATTGAAATAATCTCTTGGATTTTTGCCCGCTAATTCGAAAAGTTCATCTACTAATGAGGGTAGAGTGAATAATGAAGGACCCGCATCGAAGCGAAAACCATCCTTTTCTATGGAGCTCAATTTGCCTCCTGGAAATGCATTTTTTTCAAAAATTTCAACTTTTTTATTTCGACACGCCAAACGTATTCCAAGTGCTAAACCTCCGATACCTGCCCCAATTATTCCAATTTCAGCATTTTTGTTCATTTTTCATGAATTTTAATAGGTTGAAAAAAAATCAATTATTTTTCAAAAAGTTGCAAAAAGACAAGTTGACAAAAATCAAGACGCTGTAAATTTGTATCACAATTAGGAACAAAACCACTAAGATTTATAAATGTTTGATTAAAAATAAAACCTAACCCAACAATCATACCTAACCCAATTTTAAAACTTTGCCTAACCCTAAAATATTAATTAGTTTGTCGCTTACCTAACCCAAATTTAAAACCTAACCCAACCCTTAAAATTAGCCTAACCCATAATCAAATCCTAACCCTAAAATTTATTTCTAAAAGTGTTCGAGCCATCGAACACTTTTTTTTATTAATTGGCTGGCTGGCTTCGAGAGCCTCAGCCACCATTATAGCCTCTGCCACCATTATAGCCTCAGCCACCTTCTTTCCTTAAACATTAAGAAAAGAGAAAAATTTAGATATTAGTGATTAGTTATCAGTTATTAGACTTTTCTTTTCTCTCTTCTCTCTTCTCTCTGTACTATTACCTATTACCTTTTGCCTATTACCTATTACCTCTTACCTCATACCTCATACCTCATACCTCATACATCATACCTCATACATCTCTTTTGCTTCTACCATACTATTTCTGTAATTTTGTGCAAAATTTTAAAATACCATCAATTTAATATGCTACGTACACATACAAACGGCGAATTAAGATTAGAACATGTTGGACAAGAGGTTACTTTATGTGGCTGGGTGCAGCGGTCAAGAGATAAAGGAGGGATGATTTGGATTGATCTTCGTGACCGTTATGGAATTACTCAATTGATGTTAGAAGAAGGAAAATCTTCACCTGAATCTTTGGCATTGGCTAGGACTTTGGGTAGAGAATTTGTCATAGAAGCCAAAGGGATTTTGGTTGAGCGTTTGGCAAAAAATGATAAATTACCCACTGGAGATGTTGAATTGAAAGTGAAGGAGTTAAAAGTGCTTAATCCAGCCAAATTGCCTCCTTTTATGATTGAAGACGAGACAGATGGTGGTGATGATATTCGAATGAAATATCGCTATTTGGATTTAAGACGTAATCCAATTCGTGAAAGTTTACAATTAAGACACAAGGTAGGTAGAGAAGTAAGAAATTATTTGGATGCTCAAAACTTCATTGAGGTTGAAACTCCTGTATTGATTAAATCTACTCCAGAAGGTGCGCGCGACTTTGTAGTGCCATCTCGGATGAATCCAGGTGAGTTTTACGCTTTGCCGCAGTCGCCACAAACATTTAAGCAATTATTGATGGTTTCAGGATTTGATCGTTACTATCAAATTGTGAAATGTTTCAGAGATGAAGATTTAAGAGCGGACCGTCAGCCTGAATTTACGCAAATCGACTGTGAAATGTCTTTTGTGCAACAAGAGGATATTCTAAATATGTTTGAAGGCTTGATCCGTCATTTGTTTACACAAGTGAAGGGCTTGGATATCGGAGAAGTATCCAGAATGACTTATGCTCATGCAATGAAATATTATGGTTCAGATAAACCAGATATTCGTTTTGACATGAAATTTGTTGAGTTGAAAGGTGAGGGTGTTGATTTGACTTCCGGTAAAGATTTTGCGGTATTTGATTCGGCGAGCTTAGTTGTTGGTATTTGTGTGAAAGGGGCTGCAGAATACACGCGTAAACAAATCGATGAATTAACCGATTTTGTTCGTCGTCCACAAATCGGAGCAAAAGGCTTGATTAATTTACGTTATCAAGCAGATGGAGTCTTAAAATCATCCGTGGATAAATTTTATTCAGAGGAAGATTTGAAAAAGTGGGCGGAGGCTTTTGGAGCAGAGAAAGGCGATTTGATGTTGATTTTGCCTGGTGAGGGAGATAAAGTCCGCAAGCAATTGAATGAATTACGTTTGGAAATGGGTAACCGCATGGGATTACGCGATCCAAATAATTATAAGGTACATTGGGTAGTGGATTTCCCATTATTGGAATACAGCGAAGAAGAAAATCGTTGGTTTGCCATGCACCATCCTTTTACGAGTCCAAAACCAGAAGATATTGCTGCCATGGAAGCAGGAGATTTGGCAAATGTTAGAGCCAATGCTTATGATTTGGTGGTCAATGGAGTGGAAGTAGGAGGTGGTTCGATTCGTATTTTCCAAAAAGATTTACAGTCGAAAATGTTCCAAGTTTTAGGATTTACAGAAGAAGAGGCAAAAGCGCAGTTTGGCTTTTTATTAGACGCCTTTGAATATGGCGCACCTCCACATGGTGGTTTAGCGTTTGGTTTCGACCGACTTTGTTCTTTGTTTGGCGGTTCGGAATCTATCCGTGATTTTATCGCTTTCCCTAAAAACAATGCCGGCCGAGATGTTATGATTGATTCTCCTTCACCTTTGGCACAAGCACAATTGGATGAATTGAAAATCAAAACCAATTTATAATCAATTAAAATTCATAGGTGAATACCGGACTCGTCCATTCGCCTGCTGAAATATTTAATACTTCTTTAATTTCACCACAGTGAATGTCAAATACCCACCCGTGTAAGTGTGGGTATTTTTCGTTTGCCCAAGCTTTTTGTACAATGCTTGTTTTGGCTAAATTTCTAACCTGCTCTTGTACATTCAATTCAACTAAACTGTTGAATCTATCTTGTTCATTGGGTATCGCTTGCAGTTTGTCATAATTTTTCTCATAAACCTCCTTGATATTTCTTAACCATTTATTGATTAATCCATAATCTTGATTGGTCATGGCAGCTTTTACTCCTCCGCAATTATAATGTCCGCAAACAATGATGTGTTTTACCTTTAAAACTTCGACGGCATATTGCAAAACGGAAAGCAAATTGATGTCTGTATGGACTACCAAATTGGCTACATTTCTATGAACAAAAATGTCGCCTGGATCAGCATGAGTAATCTCTTCTGCTGGTACCCGACTGTCGGCACAACCAATCCAAAGAAACAAGGGATTTTGGTCTTTTGAAAGTGTATCAAAATAGTTTTCATCTACTTCTAATCTTTCACTTGCCCAGGCTTTGTTACTCAATAATAATTTGTTGTATTCTTTCATGTTTATTTCTTTTTATAATCTACTTCAATCCCCCTTTCAGGAGCAGTACTAATAAATTCTTGGATTAAAAGATTGATGTCATGGTCAATGAAATGAGCCTTTGAAACATCGATGTAAACCATTTTCCCTGTTTCAATTTTTCGTAAAGCTTCTTTTAAAGCTAATTTGTGAAGGAAAGTGACATCTTTTTGAAACTTGATTAATATCTCATTGTTTTTCTCAAAAATAGAGAAAACAGAGCTGTAGTTGGTGAAAATGACAAATATTAAACCGACAATAGTTCCTATAAATATTCCCCAAAGCAAGTCGATACCAACCACGACAATAATTGTTATCACAAATGGAATCCATTGTTTCCATCCTTCTTTAAATACCTTTTTTATTTCTTTGGGATGTGCCAATTTGTAACCTGTGTATAAAAGAATACTTGCTAGACAAGAAAGCGGTATTTGATTCAGATAAAAGGGAATGGCTAAAATAGCGCCCAACAAAAGTATTCCGTGAAAAAATCCTGACATCCTTGTTTTTCCACCTGCATAAATATTGGTAGATGACCGAACAATCACGGAAGTGATAGGAAGGCCACCCAACAAGCCACTGCTCACATTACCAATTCCTTGTGCAATTAACTCTTTATCAGCAGAAGCAATGCGTTTTAATGGATCTAATGCTTCTGTTGCTTCGAGGGACAAAAGTGATTCTAAGCTGGCAACAATCGCAAGGGTAATAGCAATCGTGTAAATTTGTGGATTGCTTAAAAAGCTGAAATCAGGTCCAATAATGCCATTTTTTAGTTCCGACCAATCATTAAATATGGGCAAATTTACCATGTGGTCTTTTGAATTTCCTAAAAACCAAGCAGGTTCAAACATTCCAAATAAATGATTAATGCCAACACCCACTAATACAACAATTAAGGAAGCTGGAAGAGCCTTCATGAAGGTGATTTTTTCAGAAATGGCCGTCCATGTAAATAAAATGAATAAGCCAATGATGGAAATAAATATGGCTCCTGGCTTAAAAATACTGAATGATTGTAATAATTCACTAAATGTATTTTGTCCATCCGATTGAAAAAATTCAAATTCTCCGATGAAATCTAAGTCGTCTCCCAAGGCATGAGGTATTTGTTTCAGGATAATTACAATACCAATGGCTACTAGCATTCCTCTAATAACTGAAGAAGGGAAAAAACTTCCAATTTTCCCTAATTTGAAAATTCCTAAAGCGATTTGTATAATTCCTGCTAAAATAACGGCGACTAAAAATCCCGAGAATGAACCTAGAGTAATGATAGAATTGGCAACAATGATGGTCAGTCCCGCAGCGGGTCCACTGACAGAAAGTTCTGAACCAGAAAGTAGGGAAACCACTGTTCCCCCGATGATGCCAGCTATCAGCCCAGATAATAAAGGGGCGCCAGAGGCCAAAGCAATTCCTAGGCATAGAGGCAAGGCCACTAGAAATACAGCTATACCTGATTTCCAATCACCTTTGATAAAGGCGGATAAATATTGTTTGAAATACATGTGATTTTAAATTGTTATAGGGTGAATGAATTCATCGAACTATGAACAAATAAAATCAGGAGGGGTAAAGACTTGATTGAGATATGGGTCTGAAATACCCAAAATAGGGTTGTATTGTTTGTACGAATTTTCGTCAAAATAAAAGGGCGATGTCTGAATAAAAGACGTTTCTAATTTCTCGAAGCTGCTAATTTCATCTTCGTTTTCATCTTCTTCTCCAGCATAAGGGGAAGTATATTTGAATGGAAAAGTGGAGTGTTCTGGTGTAGTATTTTCGGATAAAGTGGCTTTTACAACTCGGATTTCGAGTTGTGTTTCATTAGCCTTTGAAATTTTTGTTAAAGAAATTCCAATGACTAAAATACTTGCCAGAAAGAAAATAAGGAGTCCCCACTTTTTCATCTTGCAATTTTAATCAAATTTTTGGGGATTCTGATAAATGATTTTCGATTGGTTGTCTCTTTCTTGAATCAAAATGCCTTCTTGTGAGTCAAATTTATCTTTACCAAAACGCCATTCTTTCTTTAGTCTTCCTCCAATTCCTTTTTCATGGAACTCTCTCCAACGGCCAACTTTTACGCTATCGTCAAATTTTCCATCTTCTTTCATTAAACCGTTGGGAAAAAAAGATACATATTGACCGCTTACTTTTCCATAAGCTCTGGGGATGACTTCTTTGATTTTCTTTTTTTCAGCATCATAATAGCTAATTGTCGACTCGGCTGGAAAACCTCGTTTATAATATTGCTTGTTTTCTAATTCGAATTCAGGGCCATAATTTTCCCAACGCCCATCTTTTGCCCCCATATAAAAAAAGCCTTGTTCCACCAGTATTTGGTTAACATATCGTTTGAAAGGCCCGTGGCAAATTTGTGCTGTTTTGTTGTCTTTTAGGGAGCTATTGACGATTCTTGATTGTGAGGGGTCAAACCACCAAATTTCCTGATTGTAAGGGTTGACGGCTTCATCCTCTACATACTTCACAACATTGATTTCTTCATAGGTGGCCCTATTTCCACTGCCGTATTGCCCTAATCTTCTTTCCGTTTTTACCCCTTCGTATTCATCTTTTGGGACAATTTTCTTTTTGATTTGCTTCGCCAATTTGGCAGATTTTGAACCTAAATTATTTATACCTAATTCATTTAAAAATGCTTTACTTTCTTTTTTCCATTCAGCACTTTCTGATTTGAGTTTTTTAACTTCATCTACTTGTTTTTCCAAGCCCGTATCTAAATGACCACCAAAAAGACCTTTTGCCTTTACAGTGGTATCGATCAAAGGTTTTTTGTCAGAAAAAACGGCCTTGTTTTGAGCTAAAGCTGAAAATGTTGAAATAAAGAAAATTAGGAGAAAACCTGATAATTTATTTGCCATGTGGTAAGAAACGTCAATGTTTCAAAAAAATTTCCCAAAAATAGGAATTAAAATAATTAGATAAGGTAGATTATGTATTTTTGCATGATTTTGTTCAAAAATTGGCAATTTAAAAGTTAAAATAAGTTGGAAAAAGCAGCTAAAATTTACGTAGCAGGTCATAGAGGAATGGTTGGCTCTGCTATCGTTAGAAAATTACTTTCATTGGGGTATTCAAATTTAATTTTGAAGACATCTTCTGAATTAGATTTGAAAAATCAATCAGCTGTTCAAGCTTTTTTTGAATCAGAACAACCCGAATATGTCTTTTTAGCTGCCGCAAAAGTAGGAGGGATTGTCGCGAATAATACTTATCGAGCGGATTTTCTGTATGAAAATTTAGAAATCCAAAATAATGTGATTCATCAATCTTATTTGAACCATGTCAAGAAATTGATGTTTTTGGGCTCTTCTTGTATTTATCCTAAAATGGCTCCTCAGCCTTTGAAGGAATCTTATTTATTGAGTGGCTATTTGGAGCCGACCAATGAACCTTATGCCATTGCTAAAATTGCAGGAATAAAGATGTGTGAGGCCTATCGCGCACAATATAATTGCAATTTTATTTCTGTTATGCCGACTAATTTATACGGGCCTAATGATAATTATTCCTTGGAAAATTCGCATGTTTTGCCTGCGATGATCCGTAAATTTTATGAAGCAAAACAACAGAATAAGCCATTTATGGAGCTTTGGGGAACCGGTTCTCCGATGCGCGAGTTTTTACATGCCGATGATTTAGCGGAGGCATGTTTGTTTTTGATGGAAAATTATGATGAAGCAGAATTAGTCAATATAGGAACAGGGGAGGACGTGACCATCAAAGAATTGGCTGAAACTGTTCAAAAAATTGTCGGCTTTGAAGGTGAAATTCGTTGGGATTCGTCTAAGCCAGACGGAACGCCTAGAAAACTGATGGACGTTAGTAAATTACATGCATTGGGTTGGAAACATCAAATTGCTTTAGAAAAAGGGATAGAATTAGCCTATCAAGATTTTCTGACAAATCCATCAATTAGAAAATAATGGAGCAGAAGGAAGAATGGTTTAGTGCATGGTTTGATTCTCCTTATTATCATATTTTGTATGAAAAGAGAGATGTAGATGAAGCGGTTGAATTTATTAAAGCTTTGCAAAATAAATTATCTATACCTGCCAAAGCAAAGGTATTAGACGCTGCATGTGGAAAAGGTAGACATGCCAAAACCTTATTCGATCTAGGCTTGCAGGTGTCTGCGTTTGACTTGTCGCCCTCCAATATTGAAGAAAATAAAACGCTAGAAACAGAAGGTTTAGATTTTTTTGTCCATGATTTGAGAAATCCTTTGCCGAAGGTTAATCATTACGATGCCATTTTTAATTTCTTTACAAGCTTTGGCTATTTTGATGAAAAGATTGAAAATCAAAAAGCATTCTATGTATTAGCCAATGCTCTCAAAAAAGGAGGGATTTTAGTGATGGATTTCTTTAATCCTGCTCATGTCTTAGCCAATTTGGTCAAATCTGAAACCATTATTAGAAAAGGAATTAAGTTTGCCATCAAACGTTGGGAAGAAAATGGGTATTTATATAAATCCATTGATTTTGAAGACAAAGGGGAAAAGTTTCACTTTTTGGAAAAAGTTGAGCTGATTTCTAAAAACGATTTTATTTCCTATGCCAGCGTAGCTGGTTTGCATTTAATCGATTTATTGGGCGATTATCAGTTGGGATATTTTGATGAAAAAAACTCACCTCGGATGATTTTCTTCTGGGTTAAATAATTCAGATCATGACGGACTTTCATGCACTTTTGACAACAGAAACACCTGCTTCTACTTATCAAACTGCATTGACAAAATTGCCTTTTGATTTTCTAGTTCCAAAAGAAGTTCTGATAAAAGTTGCCTATTCCTCTTTGAACTATAAAGATGCCTTGTCTGCTTCTGGACATAAAGGTATCACACGAAATTTTCCACATATACCAGGTATTGATGCTTCGGGTACGGTAGTTTCTGATCTTTCTGGCACTTTTCAGGTTGGTCAATCGGTTTTGGTTACTGGTTTTGATTTTGGAATGAACGAGCATGGCGGTTTGTCTGAATATATTTTTGTTCCAGCCAATTGGGTGGTACCCATTCCTGCAAATCTTAGTACTAGGTCAGTAATGGAATTAGGAACGGCAGGTTTAACTGCAGGATTGGCCGTGAAAGCATTACAAGAAAATAGTATTTTTCCCAATGCCGGAGATGTATTAGTCACAGGTGCGACAGGCGGGGTAGGAGTGATTAGCATTTTATTATTGAAGCGTTTAGGTTATTCTGTGGTGGCTTTAACAGGTAAGCAAGAACAAGTTGAATTACTTAAATCCATTGGTGCTGATCGTGTGATTTTGCGCAATGATTTTTTGGAAAATCAGGAAAGGGCATTATACCCGATCCAATTTTCGGGGGCTATTGATACCGTAGGAGGAGATGTCTTGGTGAAAACGCTTAAAAGTTTACACAATGGCGGTGCAATTGCTGCCTGCGGAATGGCATCCAGTGTAGATTTATCCATGCAAATTTATCCCTTTATTTTACGTGGGGCTAGATTATTAGGAATTTATTCAGCTGAATCTACTCTTGAATCCAAAAAGGAAATTTGGGATAAATTTAATGCAGATTGGAAAATTGATACTTCAAACATTTGTCAAGAAATTAATCTGGAAGAAGCTCCCCAATATTTATCAAAAATGTTGGAAGGAAGATCTTTAGGTCGGAAAATCGTCAAAATTGCTAATTAAGGAATCGGGCTCTTACCTCTTACCTATTACCTCATTTAGTATTTAACCACTTTAATAGCTTTAGTATTGATTTCCGGGACACGAATGAAATAAATTCCGTTTGTTAATTTGGACACATCTAAATTCAATGTGTTCTCTGATTTATCTAATTCGCAAGAGTTTGAAATTTGTATTTTTCCTTGCAAATCAATAACCTGAACCTCATAACTTGTCGCGGTAAATCCATCTGGAATACCAATTTTCACCAATTGATTGATAGGGTTCGGGTAGACGCTAATTTCTTTGAAAGGGTTTTCTTTTTCTGTCGCTAAGATACTCACATTGATAATGTCTGAAGTTGCCAAGCATCCGTTGCTATCTTTTAGTTGGACTTTATAGGTACCTGAAAGAACAGGAGTATAACTAATATTATTGGCATTTGGAATGGCCGAACTGCCTAATAACCATTGAATGTTTGTTCCATTGGAGGTGCTTAAAATTCCTTGATTATACGAAATAAAAGGTGGAATAGGAGTGCTGAATTTCAAATCTAAGGTGTCAGATAATGCTGGGCAAGCACCCGAAACGCTGCCTTTTACCGAATATTTTCCAGATAAACTAGTTGAATATGTGGAACTTGTAGCTCCTTTTATGTCAGCGCCATTCATTTGCCATTGAAATGTGGTCGAATCATTTGAATTGGCCACTATGGCAACAGTGGAAGCTTCAGAAGTACAAATTGTTTTTTTGCCACTTGGTGTTATTTTAATAACTGGAGAGGTATTTGTTTTCACAGCGACTTCTACTCTTGAACTTGCACAGCTATAAGATCTCAATTTCATGTCATAGAAATAGTAATATCCTGATTGAATACGTCCGGAATCATATAATGCATCATTCATTTTAATGATATTCGCAATTTCATAGGGATATCCAATGTTTGTAGGAGCATTGACTGTGTCTTTTAAGGTGCGGTTACTTCGATAAATACTTGCTCCATTGTAACATTCTTGGGTAATCGCGTAAGTTCCTGCAGCTGGGAATGCCAAATTCAATTGAACGATTTGACCTGGATCATTTTTGTCATCCGGAATTTGTGTTGAAGCATCCGTTGGAATGTTTAATTGATTTCTTGTTGCGGTTAATTCTCTAGCTGTTGAAGATACCAGTAATCCTGAATTGAGGTCATAGACGCTAAATACGATGGTTCCTGAGGTTCCAACGTAGATTCTTGCACTTTCCATCACAATGGGTGACTTTACTTCAACGATTGGCATGGGACCAAAGTTGCTATAATAAGAGCCTCCGCCAAATTCTTTTTTCGTTTTCGGCCCATAAGAAGCACTGAAGTCGCCACTCGAAACAAAATAGGCCTTATTTGCTGGCAGACTTACACTTTGTCCTGATCCCACTAATATATTATTGTTGTACCAAAGTGCATTTGCATTGGATGCGGTTAAAGTTAATGAACTTGCACCTGTACAAAATTGCCCAGTTGCAATTGGCGCTGTAGGACTTTCGATGCTAATGTCTTGATTTATTTTGTCATTCAAATTGTTTTGATCAGTTGACAAAATTGTTGAAAGCTCGAATTGATAGCTTTGTCCCGCAGTTAAAACGGTATTTCCCGTCAGTGCAATTTCCTCTTCATAATTGGAATACAGAGTTGGGATTATACCAGAAAGCGTTGAGATAACTTGTCCTTTTTGAGAAATGGTCAATTGTACTTTTACATTTTGCTGATTGGTGGTGCCGTAATTTTTCACCTTAGCAGTGAATGAGTTTGGTCCATTGTTTGCACACACTTTAGGAGTAGATTGGCTGAAACTTAGAGCACCTACATCGTTACTTGGTTCTGTTATTTGAAATAAGTATTCCTCTACTTCACCACTTGTAACGCTTCCGCAAGAGGTAGCAAGATTTGTTGATGCACCATATTCTGAAACAACTCTGATTCGATAATATTGATTAACGTTGGCGGTTGAGGGTACTTGCAGCTTTGGACTGATGGTGGAGCTTGTTGTTAAGCCCGAATTGACGGATAATTCATTGCTATCATCAAAATCTCCATCTTGATTCCAGTCGGCATAAATTTTGGTGATTTTCGATTGCGTATCCAAATAATTGATTTCTAATGGTAGATTTTGTCCTAATTCAACTTTAAAAGGAGTGCCCATGAAATCACTGCTTGACGTAGATGAATAAACCGTTTTATTCAAAGAAACCGATTGAATGGTGTTTTTCGCATTTGAATTGGCAATGGAACAATACGCTTTCCCACCAATACCTGAAAGTATGATGGAATAATCTTGTGCATTGTTTTTAAGGGATTTTTTATGCGAATAAGTTAATTGATAACTTTTTCCAGGAATAGCACCTACAATGGTGATCCTTTCAATATTATCTCGAATGTTATCTCCTGGAACAGCAAGATTAGCAGGATTGGCTGGGTCTAAAATGTAGGGTAAATAAGTGCCTTTGTCGTCTTTAATTCGGATGTCTAAATCGTTCACCAATTTGGGAGTTCTGTCATTTAATATAGCAACATTGGCAGTTCCTTCTGGGTCTGTCCATGAAATAGTCGCACTTAAATCTCCTTTTCCTGATGCAACAAGGGGTATACTTCCCGATTGCCCATTGGCGAGTGTTCCTTCAATGATTTTATATGACTGATCTTTGTTTGCTATTATTTTGGCAGCCTCCTCCGTATTAAGTAATCCCCAACCTGTTTGATAATCGGGGCCTACTGCCCCAATATCAAATGCCGAGTGTAATAATATTCCTTTCAAAGTAGCAGCCCGCATGAAATTGTTATTATTTAGACGGTTGTATAATTGTTGAAGTAGTAGTGCCGATCCCGCTACTTGTGGACTCGACATAGAGGTTCCACTTAAGGTAGTATAAGCGGTTGTGGAAGAGTTAGAAGTAGAATAAATGTCTGTACCAACTCCCATTATATCTGGCTTAATACGGCCATCATCCGTAGGGCCCCAACTAGAAAATGAAGAAACTGTCACATCAGATGCCTTTTTAGGAGCAAAACCTAATAAGTCAACAGAACCCACAGTCACAATGTTTTTTGCATTTCCGGTGGTTGAAATAATATCGTAGGAATTGTTTTTTGACCTTGCAACTCGAGAAGTATCAATACCATTAATAGGAGTGTTCAAATAGTATAATTCACCTGTTGCAGGACCATTGCTATCTCTGTTATTCCCTGCTGATTTGAACATTAAAAATTTAGGAGCATTGAACGCATATTTGTCTAATGCAACAGAATTGTCATCATACAATCCAAATTTATAATCTTCGGTAGAGCTTACGCTGTTATTTCCATACCATACCCATTTGTTTTTGGTGGAACTAAATTCCCAACCTGCGATATATCCATACGAATGGTTGCTGATTAAAAGACTCGTGGAGTTGTCGCTAATTTCTTTGTTATCATTATTGAAATCCCAAACACGAAGATTGGCACCATAAGCCATTCCCTTGGCATTGCTATTGATTCCTTGTGCCATCATAATTCCACCTACGTGTGTGGCATGAATGTCTGATGAAATATTGGGATTTTCCGTTGTTACACGGCCAATTAATTCTTGGTGATTTACCAAAACTCCACCGCCATCCCACATGCCTAATTTGCCAGACATGGTATCTGATTTACCCGTCAAATTTAATCCTAGGATACCATCTTTGTATAATTCATTCGTACGCGTAACTTTTGCAGCTAAAGTATTGGAATGATTTCCTATGTACAGAGCTTCACCAATGGAATTGATATGTTGGAAATGTAAAATTCTATTTTTGCTCAAAGTGTCTTTTAACTTAATACCTCTTTCTTTAGCTATCTTAAAACTTTGACGATAAGTGCTGTCTGCTTTTTGGGAAAAAATAAAAGCTCTTTCAGCTATTTGTTTCTTTTTAGCATTGGTATAAATATCACTTTGCCCGAAAATGAACATTGGGCTTAGTAACAAGAAAGACAATATAAGTGTGTTAAAATGTCGCAAGCGTTTGATGTTTAGGTAATAATGCGAAAATAATTTGACTATGAATTTAATCTTTTTCTTTCAATTCTACACGAAATGTTTTTCGATGGAAATCCGTAGAACCAAATTGTAAAATGGCTTTTCTGTGATGCAAGGTCGGATAGCCTGCATTTTTCTCCCAATGGTATTCTGGATAATCCAAAGCTGCTTTTTCCATCAATTCATCTCGATAAGTTTTCGCTAAAACCGAGGCCGCAGCTATGGAATAAAACTTAGAATCACCTTTGACGATACAAGTATGTGGGATTAAAGGGTAGCTGATAAACCGATTTCCGTCGACTAAAAGATGTTCCGGTTTTGCTTTTAATTGGTCAACCGCTCGGTGCATGGCTAAAACGCTGGCTTTGTAAATATTAATTTGGTCGATTGTCGCTGCATCAACTTCCGCAATGGCATAATCCAAGGCAAAATGGATGATTTCTTTCCTTAATTGCTCCCTTTGTTTGGCGGTTAATTGTTTGGAATCATTCAATAATTGATGGTGAAAATCTTGGGGTAAAATAACCGCCGCGGCAACTACAGGACCTGCCAAACATCCCCTGCCAGCTTCATCTAACCCCGCTTCAACGACGGACGGAGAATAAAATGCTTGTAGGGGAAATTTGCTCATGATTTTTAATCTCTTTGGAATAACAATCTTTTTCCAAGTTGCGAATTATCAAATTGCCCTTGAGAATAAGCTAAATGACCCGACACAAAAGTATGTTCTATGCTACTTCCAAAAGTATGCCCTTCCAAAGGTGACCAGGCACATTGGTACTGAAGATTGCTCTTGTTCACTTGATGCGGCTTTTCTAAGTCGATAATAGCCAAATCTGCCCAATAGCCTTCTCTGATATAACCTCTGTTTTCAATTTGAAAAATATCAGCCACGGTATGTGCCGTTTTTTCAGCAATTTTTTCCAAAGGCAAAACACCTTCTTTGGACAATTCAATCATCATGAGCATTGGATGTTGTACCAAAGGCAATCCAGAAGGGGATTTCCAATAGCCTTGTTGTTTTTCCTCCCAAGTATGTGGCGCGTGGTCTGTTGCAATAATGTCCAAATGTCCCGATAACAAGGCTTTTCTAAGCGCATTTTTATGGCGAGCATCCTTAATTCCTGGATTACATTTAATTAAATTTCCCAATGAATCATACTCTGAAGCATCAAACCAAAGGTGATGCACGCAAACCTCTGAGGTGATTTTTTTGTCTTTGGAAGGAATGGTATGATCAAATAAAGCCAATTCTTCTTCGGTACTGATGTGTAAAATATGCAAACGCGCCCCACATTTTTTAGCTAAATCAATGGCTTTTTGAGAGGATAAAAAACAAGCCTCTTCATTTCGGATGAGGGGATGTATATAAGCAGGAGCGTTCTCAGGGTATTGATTTTTAAATAATTCTGTTCTTGCTTTTACCGTAGGTTCATCTTCACAATGGGTAGCGATCAACATGTCGCTTTTGCAAAAAATACTTTCCAAGGTTGCAATATTATCCACCAACATATTTCCAGTAGATGAACCCATGAAAATCTTTATTCCACAAACATCTGTTTTGGAAGTTCTTAGCACTTCTTCCAAATTGTCGTTTCCTGCACCCATGAAAAAGGAATAGTTGGCCAATGAACTTCTGCTTGCAATGGCGTATTTATCAGCCAAAAGCTCTTGGGTCAATGCATTGGGTACGGTATTAGGCATTTCCATAAAACTTGTTACTCCACCCGCCACTGCTGCCCGAGCTTCACTTGCGATGGTCGCTTTGTGCGTTAAGCCAGGCTCACGAAAATGGACTTGGTCATCAATCATTCCAGGAAAAATATGCTTTCCGTTTAAATCGATGATTTTTTCATCTCCTCGCGCTTGAATGCTTGAATCTATTCGGTCTATTCTGCCATTATAAATACGAAGGTCCGCTTGAATGATTTTGCCTTCATTGACAATTTGGCCATTTTTTAATAAGTATGTTGACATGCTAGTCTTCCTTAATTTGGGTGATTTTAAATTCAGTTCGTCGGTTTTGCTGATGCTGTTCTTCTGTACATTCCACACCGTCTGAACATTCATTGATTAATTGTGTCTCGCCATAACCTTTGGCTTTAATCCTGTCTGGACTAATTCCTTTGCTGGTAATGTATTTAACCGCAGATTCTGCTCTTCTTTGCGATAGTTTTAAATTGTATGGACCACTTGCTCTAGCATCTGTATGTGATCCTAATTCAATGGTTACGATTTCATTGTCCTTCAAAAATTGAACGATTTTTTCCAATTCTTCTGCTGCATCTGTACGTATCTCAGATTTATCTAAATCGTAGTAAATGGGATTGATTTGATAAAGTTCTGTAATTTCTTTTCCAATTTCAGGTTTGTCCATCACAATTTGGAAAGTGAAAGTGGTATCTGTCACCTCCTTTTTTAGCAATACTTGAGGAATTTCTCTGCCTTCCATCGAGAAACTGGCACGTTTGGTTAAATAGTCTTCTTTTTCACAAAGGAAATCCAACACATCATTGGGATCTAATTCAAAAGTAGGAGCAAAGCCTTTTTTGTCGCTTTTGCCTCCTTCTATCGACTGACCATTTTTTCTCAAGCTAAATTTAACTCCATCAATGGCTTTTCCGTTGGGGTCAACGAATTGGGTTTTGACAGCGTAATGAACAATTTTGTCATTTTCATTGGCAAGAACTGGCGGCGCTTCATTCGACCACCATCTATCTTCTGGTCCTTTTCCTGAAAAATAATAGATATCATCGTCGCCTTTTCCTCCTGGTCTATTGGAGCTAAAATAACCATGGTTTTCATCTACCATCGTTATACCAAAATCGTCTGCGATAGAGTTCATAGGAACGCCTAAATGTTCTACGACAATTTCATTGTCGTTTCTTGTAGCTACATACAAATCCAATCCGCCTAAACTAGGATGCCCATCTGATGAAAAATACAATTTGCCATCTTCTGAAACAAAAGGAAATATTTCATCTCCAGCCGTATTAATCGTAGATCCCATATTAATCGCTCGCCCAAATCTTCCTGAATTGTCGATGGCCACTCGATATAAATCCAAACCACCTTTTCCACCTCTTCGATTGGAGCTAAAATAAAGCGTTTTTCCATCGGAGGAGAAACTTGGACTGCCGTCCCAAGCCAATGAATCAGAAATAGTTAATCTCTCAGGAATAGACCAATTATTTCCCTCTTTTTTTGAAATATATAAATCTACATCTGGCGAAACATCTTTGCTTTTGCCTGTATTGCCGCGTGCAAAAACCATGGTGTTGCCATCTTTGGAGAAGGTTGGGGTGCCTTCGTTCGCATTTTCTTTGAAAATTTGGGAACTAAATAATTCCATTTTACCAATTTCATCTGGACTCTTTAGACTTGCTTTGTAGAGTCCAACAAAGGGTAAACCATTATTTTTATAAATTTCAGGCTTTTGGGTACTCGAAATAATCAATTCATCTCCCAATTTTCTAGCTGAAAATTCTGCTTGTGGGGTATTTCCTTTCAAGTTTTCTATGTCAACGGCACTGATTTTCTTCTGCAAATCAGGTAATAGGGGTAAATATTCTAATTCAATTTCAGATTTTAATCGGTAAGCTTTATTGGGTTTTGATTGAATGAATTGCTTGAGATATTGTCTAGTGGCCTCATAATTCCCATTGGCTTTGGCAGCATAGGCCAAATGAAAAGGAATCATTTTGTCGCTATTCCCTTTCTCTAAAGCGGTTTGGTAGTAATTAAAGGCTAAATTTATTCGATTGGATAATCGATATGCTTCGGCGATGATGAAATTTGTTTGTGCACTTTCATATCCTTTTTGTGCCAAAGGTTTTAGTTTTTGAATGACGATTTCATATTCCCCTTTATCAAATTCTTTTTGAGCCTGATGAAATTGATATTCATCTCCTTGACACGATAGCATGAAAAAGGCCAAAATTGTGAAGATAATGGCTTTTAAAGGACTAATTCTAGTAAATTTTTTGTCGGCGAATTTCATGTTGTGGAAAAGTTCTTTCAAATGTAATAAGCTATGCTCATTTATTTCATGTACCTTTGCATAAATTTCGAAAATCGAAGTAGAAAATAGACGAAAGAGTCTATTCCATTTATCCAGCAGTGATGTTGTAAACTCATATGAGAAAGAGAATTAACAGGGACGAAAATAGTCGTTCAGATTCACCTCGCAGATTTTCAAGCGAAAATAGAGGTTCAGAAAATTCAGGTCGTCGCGGAGGCGATCGATTCGGTAGTCGTGATGGCAATTCTAGCCCACGCAGTTCAAGCACAGGAAATTTCAGAGATCGTAAGCCATTTGATGGAGAAAGAAAACCTTATTCAGGAGATCGCAAGCCATTTGATGGAGAAAGGAAACCTTATTCAGGAGATCGCAAACCATTTGACGGTGAAAGAAAACCTTATTCAGGAGATCGCAAACCATTTGATGGAGAAAGAAAACCTTATTCAGGAGATCGCAAGCCATTTGACGGAGAAAGAAGGCCTTATTCAGGAGATCGTAAACCCTTTGATGGAGAAAGAAGACCCTATTCAGGAGATCGCAAACCCTTTGATGGAGAAAGAAAACCTTATTCAGGAGATCGCAAACCCTTTGATGGCGAAAGAAAACCTTATTCAGGAGATCGTAAGCCATTTGATGGAGAAAGAAAACCCTATTCAGGCGATCGTAAGCCGTTTGATGGTGAAAGAAGATCAAGTAATCGCTTTGATCGTCCAAATAATAGATATGACAATGCCAAGCCAGAGACCACATCAAATGAGTCTAATGGTGCAGACGGAGAGGCAAATAATGAGCCAAAATTCTCATTTACACCCCGCGTACCTCGTGAAGAGGAGGCGCCAAGAACGAGAGATGGCCGTCCGGTAAAGTTTTCAAAGAAAGAAACTTTTAAAAGTAGAAACCGTTTTGAGGAGCGCCCAGCTTACACGCCTCAGTATAAATTAGACCGTTTCAAAGAAAATGCTCCAGCACGTGTTCAACGTGTACTTCGTAAAGAAGAGCGTCAAAATGATTCTATTCGTTTGAATCGTTTTATTGCTAATGCTGGAATTTGTTCAAGAAGAGATGCCGATAAATTAATTGAAGCTGGCGAGATTAAGGTAAATAATAAGGTTGTAACAGAAATGGGTTACCAAGTTGGCCCAACAGATATCGTAAAATATGGTAATCGCAAATTGAACCGTGAGAAACCTGTTTATGTATTATTGAACAAACCGAAAGATTTCTTAACTACTACGGATGATCCCAATGATCGTAAAACGGTGATGGAATTGGTGAAGAATGCTGGAGAGGCGAGAATTTATCCTGTAGGTCGATTGGATAGAAATACAACGGGTTTATTGTTGTTAACCAATGACGGTGAATTGGCAGATAAATTAACGCATCCATCTAATGAAGTGGTTAAAATTTATCAAGCTGAATTGGATAAGCCATTGACAGATGAGGATTTTGAGAAAATTGTCGCAGGACTTCAATTGGAAGATGGTGAAATCAAAGTAGATGAATTAGCCAAAGTGACTCCAGATGGTTATGTAATTGGAGTAAAAATTCACTCAGGTAAAAACCGAATTGTTCGAAGAATCTTTGAACATTTGGGTTATGAAGTAACGAAATTGGATAGAACTTCTTTTGCTGGATTGAGTAAAAAAGATTTACCAAGAGGAAACTGGAGATATTTGACTGAGCGAGAGTTAGTTAAGTTGAAATATTTTGTCTAGTTACCAAATGATTAATCATAAAAAAAGCCATCCGTTTTTTACGGGTGGCTTTTTTATTTCCTTATCATTCTAGAACTTAAATGTTCATCAAAGATTCTCTTCTTCTCATTTTACCTGCTGGAATTCCAAACATCATTTTGAAACGACGACAGAAATACGCAGTGTCTTTGTAACCTACTTCTGAACCAATGGCACGAATCGACTTTTTAGTAGTACGTAAAAGTCCAACAGCCGCTTCCATTCTTTGGTATTCAATGTAATCTTGTGGATTAATACCCGTCAACATTTTGAAATATTGACCTACATAATCCTCCGAAACGTTTGCTACATTAGCTAACACCTTGTTGGATAAATCGCCACCCAAATGATCCTTGATGAAGGCGAAAATATCAATTAAACGAGGGTCTTTAAAATAGGTACTATTGGTAGCTAATTGCTCAACGAACAATCTGTTTTGAATAATGTATCGAATGATTTCGATGACGATTTCTTCCGTTTTAATTTTGATTATACGACCTTTTCCTAATTCATCGGAAAGATCTTCTACCAAAATTTCTTTGATTGTTTGAGCTAATTTCTCGTCTTTTTTAATCAAAAATGGAGGGATGTCTAAGGAAGTAAAGAAGTTGACCGAATCAAAAACTTTTGCTTCAAAGGCAACCATACCAAAAGAATTTTCATGTTTACCTATCGCATTTGGATCCATGTTTAGATCAAAATACAATTCGCGGTGAGTCATGAACTCTTCATTATTGACAGGCTTGGGTTTTTCAGAATTACCGTAAGTAACGCTCACCATTTTTCCACCTGGGATAAAAAGCATGTCACCTTCCTCAACGGCTGTTTCTTCTTCTCCAAATGAAACTTCACCTTTGTACAAAATCAAGAGTGAATTTTCTACGTCATAGAAGTTTTTGATACGTATAGGTTGTAATATTCTAATGTTTCTGGACTTGATGAATTTTACGCCTAAGGATTCAATAATCTTATTGTAATCTTCCATATTGAAGAGAGTTTATCCGTTTTTTACTCGGAATTTTAAAATAATTTGGACAAAACTAATAAATCAAGTAATAATTCCAAATTATTTTCGTGATTTTTTTGACCAAATGGGCAAATGAATCGACGATAAATATTTGTAATATACTTATATAACTTAAATTTCATTTTTTTAAAGTATCATTATGATACGATAAGTGGATTTTATAATTATTTTGAGGAAGCGGATAATTTTCTATTAAAATAAATAATTAGCTCATTTTTTATAAGTAAATTTGTTAATTGGCTTTTATCTAGCTGATTATTACCCCAATTTTTAGAAACAACTCATGGGATTATTTAATTTTCTAACCAAGGACATTGCGATCGACTTAGGGACAGCAAATACCTTAATTATTCATAAGAATCAAGTCGTAGTAGACGAACCTTCCATTATTGCATTAGACCGCAATACGAATAAAGTATTGGCGGTGGGTAGACAAGCCATGATGATGCATGAGAAGACAAATGATAATATCAAGACGATTCGTCCATTGAAAGATGGAGTAATCGCAGACTTTACCGCCGCGGAATTAATGATGCGTGGTTTAATTAAGATGATGGATAAAGGAAATTCTTTCTTTACACCAGCATTAAGAATGGTTATCTGTATTCCTTCAGGAATCACGGAGGTGGAGAAAAGAGCGGTAAAGGATTCGGCAGAGCATGCAGGCGCCAGAGAAGTTTACATGGTTCATGAGCCAATTGCAGCAGCAATAGGTATAGGCATTGATATCGAACAACCCAATGGATCGTTGGTGGTAGATATTGGTGGAGGAACCACGGAAGTAGCCATTATTTCATTGAGTGGAATTGTTGTTGAAAACTCAATCCGTGTGGCAGGAGACGAATTTACACGTGATATCAAAGATTATTTATTAAGAGAACATAAATTGGTCATTGGTGAACGTTCAGCTGAGCAAATTAAAATCCAAGTGGGTGCTGCCTTGCCTGAATTAGAGAACCCACCAGCTGATTTTGAAATTCGTGGTAGAGATCAAATGACTGGTATTCCTAAGGAAATTTTGATCAATTATTCGGAAATCGCTTATGCTTTAGATAGCTCAATTACGAAAATAGAAGTCGCAATCATGGAGACATTGCAACGTGCTCCTGCGGAATTATCGGGTGATATTTTCCATAATGGAATTCACTTGGCAGGTGGTGGTGCTATGTTGCACGGTTTAGATAAGCGTATCGAGAAGAAAACGCAATTAAAAGTGCATGTGGCGGATGATCCATTAAAAGCGGTTGTTCGTGGTACAGGTGAAATTTTAAAGAATTTAGAAAAATATAAGCCAGTTCTAATCACCTAGTCGCTTATTTAGCTCCTTTTTAACATGATTCAATTATTCCAATTTTTATTGAGACAAAGGGCTTTTCTTTTGTTCATCATATTGGAATTACTCAGCCTTTGGTCCGTATTCAAATACAATGATTATCAGCATACCTTGTATTTTAATACGACCAATAAATGGGCCGCTGATGTATTGGCCAAAGTAGAGGGCGTTAAATCCTATTATAATCTTCAGGAAGTTAATCTCAATTTGGCAAAAGAAAATGTTCAATTAAGAAATGAGCTTTTTCGACTTAAATCTCAAGTACAACCCAAAGGGGAGATTCCTTATTTTGTCAATAAAGCAACCATCCTAAAATACCAAGCTACTTTAGCGAAAGTAGTAGTGCAGAGTACAGAACTTACACAAAATTACATCACCATTGACAAAGGTACTCAAGATGGAATCCGGCCAGGTATGGCAGTGATTTCTTCTACGGGAATTGTCGGAAAAGTGATGTCTTGTACTCCTAATTTGTCTTTGGTCATTTCGGTCTTGAATACTAGTAATTCAATATCTGCCAAAATTAAATCGAATGGGGAATTAGGATATGTGAAATGGGGAGGGATTCAACCCGAAGTGGCGGATATGATGGATGTTTCGAAATACAAAAAGGTCGTCAAAGGCGATACCATTGTAACTTCTGATTACAATGCTGTTTTTCCTCCCAATGTTCCCATTGGAATTGTTGCTAAGTTAGGCTTGAAAAAAGATGGCAATTTTCATGATATTAAATTGATGTTGTTGACGAAGTTTTCAACCTTACAATATGTCTATGTGATTAAGAACTCATTGGCTTGGCAACAAGTTAAATTGAACGAGTCAATTCCTAAAGCTGAATAAATAATGGCATTCAAACTAAATTTTAAATTATTTCTGATTGTCTTTTTAGTCGTTGCGATTCAAGTCTTATTTCTAAGGGATTTGAGCTTGGGGTCATATGCCTTCTGTTTTATTTATCTTTGGCCGATTGTCAAGGCTCCTTTAGAAATGAAGCCTATACCCTTATTATTGATTGCTTTTTGCTTGGGTTGGATCATTGATATTTTTTATAATACGCACGGGATGCACGCAGTAGCAAGTTTAACCACTGCGTATCTTCGAACTTATTACATCAATATTTTAACCCCTGCCAACGGATATGATGAAAGATCTAAAATAAGTTTAAGAGAAATGTCTTGGCTATGGTTTTTGCCATATGTCTTTTTGATTTTAATCACCCATCATCTCATTTTCTTTTTATTAGAAGCAAGTGACTATACTCTAATTTTAATGAGCATTCTCAAGGCTCTAGCTAGTTCTCTTTTGACTTTGTTCGTCTTTGTTTTGTTGGAGATGTTTGATAAGAAAGAAAGCCTTTAAGGTAAAAGGTAAAAGGTAAGAGGTAAGAGGTAAGAGGTAATAGATAAGAGGTAAGAGGGAAATCTTAATGATTCTTAATGTCTTAATGTTAAAAAAAAGAGAAAAGAGAAGAGAAAATACCCATGGGTTTACTATCATTCCTTTTACCTCTTACCTTTTACCTCTTGCCTTTTATCTCTTACCTCTTACCTCTTACCTCTTACCTAAAAAACCTTGTACTTATACTTATACCTTTCAAACAATTGAGATTGTTTATTGTCTAAATTGATTTGACGTCCTTGGATGAAAGCATGGGTAACGATGCTTGATTTCATATCCAATAAATCGCCAGAGCAAATTAAAATATTGGCATCTTTACCATTTTCAATACTGCCTGTTTTTTTATCGATGCCTAAAATTTTTGCCGCATTTAGTGTGATGGCTTGTAAAGCTTCTTCTTTTTTTAATCCATAAGTAGCCATGGTTCCTGCTTGAAAAGGTAAATTTCTCTGTTGGAAAAATCCGTCTCCTGCCGATTGACAAATGGTAAATAAAACGCCGGCTTTTTGAAGCATAGCACCTGTTTTATAAGGTTGATCCACCGCATCATCCTCACTCGCTGGCAAACTATGTGGCTCAGACAAAATCACGGGGATTTGGTTCCTTTGTAAAATATCAGCAATCAACCAGCTATCAGCGCCACCTACCAAAACCATTTTGAAATTAAATTCTTTGGCTAAGTCAATTGCCGCTAACATTTCTTTCACCAAATCACAATGCACGTATAAATTTTTGCTTTGATTAAAAAGTCCTTTCGTTGCTTCAAATTTTAAATTGGTCGATTCATGAGATTTTTCATTTAGATAAGCCTTTGCCTCTCTAAAAAAAGTTTTTAGTTCTTCTATTTTTTCTAAACCAGCCTTTACTGGATCAGAATCCTCTTTTCTCTGCATACTGCTCGGACGATTGATCAATGCTGGAAGTACCAAATGGACTCCTTCGTCTAATTCATAAGCAGCATCTTCCCAGTTCCATGCGTCTAATTGAACAATGGAAGATGTTCCAGGAATGCTTCCACCTTGAGGAGTAATTTGCGCCAATAATACGCCATTCGATCTCAGTGTATTAATCACTTTAGAATCCGTATTATATGCTATAATCGAGCGAATGTTTGGATGTATATCACCTAATTCATCATAATCGATGGTCGATTTGGTGGAACTAAATTCGACCAATCCTAAATTTGTATTAGGTGCAATGATACCGGGATAAACATGTTTACCTTTCGCATCAATGATCTCAAGATCAGCGCTCGTACTTGGGACGGCACTTTCTATTTTGATTTTACCTTTTTCTATGGACAAAATTCCATTCTCAATGATTTGTCCATTTCCAACATGGATGGTCGCTCCTGAAATAACAATTTTTTTCGATTGTGCAGGAGAAGGATGCATGGTTTCTTGGGCATATAGACCCGTTGAAATCAAGCAGCTTAAATATATAATGATCTTTTTCATATTTGTTGATGTCAAATTAGTTAGCTAAATCAGCCCAACGGTGAGAAATTCTTTCCCAAAGGCTCTTGTCATGATTATGGTCTTCTTCACAAGTGTTCATCGCTTTGTAGGATGGACTTGCTGGTCGAGTTTTTTCCCCACCTTTTTTTGCCGCAATCATTTTTTGAACTAATCGCTGTTTTTCTGCTTGAAGGTCTTTTTGAAGTTCAGCATCCAAGGCTCTATCAAACACAATAGCACCGTCTACGATTGTTTTTTCTGATTTGGCATAAATGCTCAATGGGTGATCTGTCCAAAGTACCAAATCAGCATCTTTTCCTTCTTTGATACTTCCTACTCGATCGGAAACGTGTAACATTTTGGCAGGATTTAGTGTGACCATTTTCAATGCTTCTTGTTCGTCCATTCCCGCATATTTGATACTCTTGGCGGCTTCTTGGTTTAATCTTCGTGCCATTTCAGCATCATCCGAATTGATTGCTACATTTAGCCCATTTTTTTGCATCAAATACGCATTTTGCGGAATGGCATCCGTTACCTCCAATTTGTAGGTCCACCAATCGCTAAATGTGGAAGCATTGGCTCCGTGGATTTTCATTTTATCCGCTACCTTATAACCCTCTAAAATATGGGTAAATGTATTTATGGTGAAGCCAAATTTTTCCGCCACTTTCATGATAGAGTTGATTTCACTTTGTACATAAGAGTGGCAAGTGATGAAACGTTTCTTGTTTAAAATTTCTACCAACGTCTCTAATTCTAAGTCGATACGTTTACCTGGACCTTGTTTTTCATAATCTCTCGCTCGAGTAAAGGCATCCATTAAAACTTGTTCCACACCCATTCTTGTATCAGGAAAGCGGTTGTTGCTATTACTATATGACCTTTTTACATTTTCACCTAAAGCAAATTTGATGAAGGGGTCCCAATTTTCAAATTTCATTTGCTCGGCATTTTGTCCCCAACGAAATTTCAATAATTGCGTTTGCCCACCAATGGTATTACAAGATCCATGTAAAATATGACTACTTGTAACTCCACCACTCAATTGGCGATAAATATCAATATCATCAGGCTCAATCACATCCGCTACTCTAACTTCGGCCGTTACGGATTGAGAACATTCGTTAATGCCACCTGTTGCAGCTACGTGCGAGTGTTCGTCGATGATACCAGCTGTTAAGTGTTTGTTTTTACCATCAATGATTTTAGCTGTTTTATCTTGTAAGTTTTTGCCAATTTCAGCAATTTTTCCACCTTTGATTAATACATCTGTCTCATTTAAAATACCTTGTTTTTCATTCGTCCAAACAGTGGTATTTTTAATCAAATAAGTCCCAGATTTTGCAATATTTTTTTGTCCAAACCCCACGAATGGATAGACCACATCTCCCAATGTTTCTTTTTCTTTGGGCATTACTTTGCTAGAATCCGATTTAGCAGGATTTTCCTTTAAAGCTGACCAAGAAATCCAATTTCCTGATGGTTCTTGTCCAGTTCCTATCCAAGAATCTGCTTGTTGAGTTCCTGTTAATCGAGTTTTTTTACCATTATTTATTTTTGCGCTAAAAGACAAATTGACCAATTGGCCTTTTTGAGATAGATCTGCTTGAATGGTGTCTTTAGCCATTAAACTAGCTTTGTATGAGCCTGAAGAGCCACTGACTTGCAAGGTGTAATTTTCTGAACCAAGCGTTAATTTGTATTTCCCCGCAAGGTTGGAATTTAGATCCGAATGAATAGAATAGCCATTTCCTTGAATCCAATTTTCGATGATGCTTGATTTTTCATCAAAGATTGGCCCATTGCTGATGAAGAAATTGGCCAATTTCCCAGTTTCTAAAGTACCCACTAAATCATTTGCTCCAATCAACGTTGCGGGTGTTTGGGTTAAAGCTTCCAATGCTTTTTGCTCAGAAAGTCCTCTTTGAATGGCTTTTCTAACATTGGGTAAAAATTGAGATAAATCTTTCAGTCCGTTGGTGCTAAGAGCAAAAGTAATATTTGCTTTTTCAAAACTAGCAGGATTACTAGGTGCCAACTCCCAATGTTTCAATTCAGATAAATTGACGAAACGAGCATCGGTCGGATCTTCTAAATCCATGGCTTGTGGAAAGGCAATCGGTAAAATAAATGAAGCTTGCGTTGCCTTCATTTCTTCGATTCGCTGATATTCTTCTCCACTTGCTTTGATGATGTATTGAATACCAAATTCATCACCAACTTTATCGGCTCTCAAGGCACTCCATTTATCTGCTACTTCAAATATTTGAGGAAGTGATAATTGTTCGTTGAATGATTGTAAAGTTAAATTTAACCCTTCGCCTTCCGATTTGTTTTTATACCATTTGGCGTCTTGAAAAAGTTGGCGCATCAAAGCAATGCTACCCATCAAAGAATTGGGATATTCTTGTGTAGAAGAGCCTTTGCTAAATGAATAATGTGCGGCAGCTTTTTCACGAAGTACCACCAAATTTTCTTTTTCCTTGGCTAAAGTAACCAAACTTCCAGTCCCCCTGGAGATTCCATCCATTTGATGCGTTAATACCGTACCGAAGCCAATGTTTCTCAATTCTTTCGCTTTGAAATCATTGACCGTGAAGTTTTTTCCCATCGAAAACTCCGATTTTAAGGCTTGATTCCAGCCAAAAGCACCCTTGGTATTGGATAGCATTTGAGAAGAACCATTATAGGAACGATTATTTGCCTGAATACTTGGAGCGCCATAATCCGTGTATAAATCAATGAAAGAAGGATAAATGTATTTTCCTTTACAGTCGATAACTACCGCTTCTTTGGGTAAAGGAAGGTTAACTCCAATTTGTTCGATTTTACCTTTTCGAATGATTAAAGTTCCATGGGAAATGGTATTTTTGGAATCTTTAATAATGTTGGCATTGGTGAATGCATAATAGCCTTGTCTAGGGTCAGCTACGTCATTGATTGGAAAGGTTGTTTGGCCTAAAAGTGGACGGCTAATGAAAAATAAAATCATAGCCATCCACCTTAAAAGTGTAATCTTCATTGGTTTAGTTTTAAGATGAAACACTAAATTTATAAATTAAAATAGCATATTGCAAAGCAAGGCTTACAATTAAAAGCCGTACCTTGCAGGATAATTAGAATGTTAAAATTATGGCTAGTTCACCGAAGGAGGAAAAATTTTTGAACGCCTTGCAATCAGAAATCTTAGAATATTTTGAATTAAATGATTTCAGATCATTTTCGCTCAACCAAATTCATAAAGCGTTTGCAATCAGAGATAGAAATACCAAAGAATTGTATGCAAAATTGTTGCAAAAATTAGTGACAGAAAATAGATTATTGCGCTTGCCTGATGGTAATTATCGTATTGATAGTGAATCATTTCAGGTAGTTGGTCGAGTAGATCACGTTAATTCTCGATTTGCCTTTGTCATTCCAGAAACTGTTGGAAGTAAAGATATTTGGGTTGCGACAGCCGATTTAAATAATGCCAAAGATGGTGACAAAGTTCGTGTTCAAGCCAGAAAACCAAGTACCAAAAAGAAAAATGATCGTCCAGAAGGGGAGGTAATTGAAATCATCGAACGTCGTTCTCCAGAATTTGTGGGTGTCCTTCAGGTAACTCCTAATTATGCGTTTTTGATTCCAGATTCAAAAAAGATTTACGAAGATATTTACATTCCTAAAACGGAAGTGAAAAATGCCAATCATTTGGATAAAGTGATTGTTGAGGTGACTCGTTGGGCGCAAACAGGTAAGAAGGCAGAAGGCCGAGTGCTAAAAGTGTTGGGAAAAGCAGGTGAGAATGAAACAGAAATGCACTCAATTTTGGCGGAATTTGGTTTGCCTTATGATTTTCCTGAGGAAGTTGAATTGGCAGCTGAAGCGATTCCAACCGGAATACCCAAAGAGGAATTTAAGAAAAGAAAAGATTTACGTAATGTCTTAACTTTTACCATCGATCCAATTGATGCCAAAGATTTTGATGATGCAATTAGTTATCAAAAACTCGCCAATGGAAATACGGAAATTGGTGTTCACATTGCCGATGTAAGTTTTTATGTAAAACCAGGAAGTATTCTGGATGAAGAAGCTTATCGACGTGCCACTTCTGTTTATTTAGTGGACCGTGTCGTGCCAATGTTGCCTGAAAAGCTATCCAATGGACTTTGTTCTTTGAGGCCACATGAAGATAAATTGACTTTTTCGGCCATTTTTGAAATTGATGCCAAAGATAAAATTGTTAAAGAATGGTTTGGAAGAACAATTACACATTCTGATAGGAGATTTGCTTACGAGCAAGCCCAGGTTTTGATTGAAAATACGGCTGAGACAGATGATACTTATGAACCCATTATCAAGGAATTAAATAGAATTGCCAAGATTTTTAGAGCGGAGAGATTTGCTAAAGGGTCTGTTAATTTTGAAACGGTTGAAGTACGATTTGAATTAGATGAAACGGGGAAACCTATCGCTGTTTATCCTCGTGAGCGGAAAGATGCACATAAATTGATTGAAGAATACATGTTGATGGCTAATAAAAAGGTGGCGACATTTGTGCATGAATTAAAAAAAGAAGATCCGCGTAACACCATGGTTTATCGAGTTCACGAAGCTCCAGATCCTGAAAAATTACGTGTATTTTCTACATTTGCTAAAAAATTCGGCTATCAAGTATCCACCGAACCTAAGCATGTTAGTGATTCATTCAATGCCTTGATGGAAAATATCGAAGGAAAGGCAGAGGAGCATGTTTTACAAAGTTTAGCGGTTAGAACAATGTCCAAAGCACGCTATAGTACGGATGCCATCGGGCATTTTGGATTAGCGTTCCCATTTTATTCTCACTTTACAAGTCCTATTCGTCGATATCCGGATGTCATGACGCATCGATTATTACAACATTACTTGGATAAAGGAATTTCCCCAGAGCGCTCTCCGTATGAAGTAAAATGCAAGCATTGTTCAGATAGAGAAAAATTGGCTGCTGATGCAGAAAGGGCTTCCATCAAGTTCAAGCAAGTCGAATACATGAGTTTACATGAACCACAAATTTTTGATGGCATCATTACAGGTGTTACGGAATTTGGATTGTTTGTGGAAATTGGTGAAACAAGTTGCGAAGGATTGATTCGTATGGTCGACTTGAATGATGACTTCTACGATTTAGACAAAGAAAATTTCCGAATTGTAGGTAAGTCTAATGGCCGCGTATTTGGTTTTGGAGATGCGGTTAAGGTGAAAGTTAGAGAAATCAATTTAGCAAAAAGAACAATTGACCTAGAATTAATTGGGATGCGAAATGGTGTGGATAATCGATTTGCTAATAATAGAAGTCGCAAAAGAGAGGCGCCAAGAAGTTCACGAAGTTCCAAGGTAATTCCAAGAGGGAAGCGCCGCAGATAAAACGAATTGCCGTATATACGCACGAACATGCGTATATACGGCATATTATTATTTCACCTCTGGGCTAGGGCGACTCGTGTGGTACAATTCATACCAATCTTGATGATCTAATTTGATGGAGAATGAATCTACGATATTGCGTATTCTTTTTTCTTCCAAAGTGCCAATCAATGGCAAAGCACCTAATTTAACCAACCAAGCCACCGCGATAGATTCTAAATTGCTATCGTATTTGTCAGCAATCTCAATCAACTTTTTACGTACTTTTAAGGCCAATTCATCGGTTCCATTTTCAATTCTACCTCCAGCTAATGGAGATACAGCCAATGGACGCATGTATTTTTGTTTCACATAATCCACTACTCCATTGTCCAAAGCAGAAGTATTCAATAAATTCAAATCGATGTGGTTTGAAACCACAGGAATGTCTAAAAATGAAACCAATAATTGATGTTGGTATACGCTAAAATTAGATACACCAATGTTTTTAACTTTACCGCTGCTTTTCAATTTTTGCAATGCCAAAGCTGTGGATTCTATATCTGAAAGCGGATCTAATTGATCCAATAAAAAAATATCTAAATAATCGGTTTGTAGATTTCTTAAAGAACTTTCTACACTTTCCGTAATGTGTTTGGCAGAAGTGTCCAAATGCGTCACTCTATAAGCTGGGCGCGCAGGGCTAGGATGATTTACTCCACATTTGGAGAATAAAACAACATCACTTCGCTTGAAAGATTTTTTAGCTAAGACTTCTCCAAATAACTTTTCGCAAGAATATTGTCCGTAACGATCCGCATGGTCAAATGTATTTATGCCTAATTCAAGGCATAAATTGACAATTTTTTCCATGGTTTGAGCACTGCTTGAATTTTCTTGTTCCCATCTCCAAAAACCATAGATAGCAGGAGATACTTTGGGGCCGGCGTCACTTAGATAAATCTTTTCCATTTCTTTAATCGTTTAATATAATTTTGGCAGCTGCTAATAAATTTTCCACCAAATGGGTAGCTTTCGTTTCTGTTGCTGGTGGAGCCAATCTGATGGTTCTCAATCCTGCTCTTGTCCCAGCTATAATATCGCGTTCATGATCACCTACCATCCAAGAGGCATCCATGTCCACTTTGTATTTAGCAGCCGCTTTTTCAATCAATAAGGATCCCGGTTTACGCGTCAAAGATGTGCTGTCATAATTTTCATGGTAAGGACAAAAGTACAAATCGTCCAAAGCTCCACCACTCGCTTCTTGTAAAGCATCATGAATTAACTGAACATCTTTTCGTTCATAAATACCTTTGGCAATACCACTTTGGTTGGTAATAACAACCAACAAATAACCGGCCTTTTTTAAATTTTGTAGTGCCTCTACCACACCTTCAGGAATAATAAATTCTTCCATTCGGTATACATAATCCACTCGATCTACGTTTAAAACACCATCACGGTCTAAAAATATGCACTTTTGACCCATGATACTATACTAATCTATCCCAAGGAATTCTACTGATGATTAATGCCAATGCTAAGCCATAAAACAACCAAGCATTTTTATGCTTTTGAGCATCAGCAATGGCTTTTTTGTTTTTAGAATAAGCGACTGTCACCAAAACAGCAGCAATAATATTCACAGTAATGTGCTCCACAGCGATTAATCGCAAGGCTGGATCTTTCATTGCTGCACCAAAATCAGCAAAAGCAGCTTGTGTCAAAGGACTTAAAAATACATATAAAATAAGACCGATTAACAACTGGGTGTGAACAGATATCAAAAAGAATAAACCTGTTTTTCTGTCTGAATCAGTAAATGAATTTCCTGAATTGAATCCTTTAATACCTTTCAAAATGGCCATGATTCCAAAGATTAGAACCGCCCAACGAAGATAAGAATGCACCAATAATAGAGTTGAATACATGATGTGTAAGTTTTTGTTTCAGCAAAGATACATCTTACAGCATACTTCTTTACCTTTGTTGCTATTATTTAAATAAAAATATGTCAAATCCGTCGAAGTTATTAGCTGTTATCAATGCTCGTTGTCCGCAATGTCATGAAGGTAGATTGTTTAAATTCAAATTTTGGAATTTGTTCAACTTCACGCAAATGCACGAACATTGTCCGAAATGTAATATGAGATATGAAATCGAGCCAGGTTTTTTCTTTGGCGCTATGTATGTGTCTTATGCATTTACAGTTGGTATTATGTTGGTTGGCGGAATTGTTATTTTTAACTTTTTCAACGATCCTCCTGCTTTGGGATATGTTCTTCCGATTACCATCGTTTCTGTATTAATGGTTCCATTTAATTTTAGAATGGCAAGAGTCTTGTTCATTCACCTTTTTTCAGGGGTTAAATACCAAAAAGACCTTCTTAAGAAGTAATATTATTGATGAAAATACTCGATCTGTATATTCTTAAAAAGTTTTTAAAAACCTATGTTTTTGCCGTAGTAATCATTGTATTGATTGTTATGGTGATCGACTATACAGAGAAAATTGATGATTTTATTCGTAAACAAGCACCATTAAATGAAATAATATTTGATTATTATTTCAATTTTATTCCTTACTGGGCCAATTACATTAGCCCTTTGATGGTCTTTATTGCCACTGTTTTCTTTACTGCGAACATGGCTGCTAAAACGGAAATAATTGCCATTTTGAGCTCAGGAGTTAGTTTTACTCGTTTAATGAGGCCTTATTTGATTGGTTCTAGCATAATCGCTTTGGGAACGTTTGTTATGATAGGTTGGATTGTGCCAAATGCCAATAAAATTCGTGTACCTTTTGAGCATAGATATATCAATGGAACATATTACTTCGATAAGCGTGATGTTCACATCAAAATTGGGCCAGATGTTTATGCCTATATCGAGTCCTACGATAATAATTCCAACACGGGATATCGTTTTACTTTGGAGAAAATCAAAAATAACGAAATTCAACGAAAATTGATGTCAGAGCGTATTTCATGGGATACCTTGCATAAAAAATGGCAAATTTTCGATTATCGTTTGCGGATTGCGGAACCAGGACTTTCGAAAGTGGAATTTGGTTCAAAAATGGATACAACCTTAAATTTGTTTCCACGCGATTTCCAAAACAAACATTTATTGCATGAAACCTTTACCTTACCCGAGCTGGATAGACACATTAATTTAGTGCGCTCAAGAGGGTCGGATGGAATTGAAGTGTTTTTGATTGAAAAGTACCTGCGTTTTGCTAATCCCTTTTCGGTTATCATTTTAACCATCATTGGATTTTTGGTGTCTGCAAGAAAATCCCGAGGGGGTGTAGGTTTTCAAATAGCTTTGGGATTCACTTTGGCCTTTGTGTACATCTTGTTTTTTATGATGAGTAAAGGGATTGCTGAAGGTGGTGGAATGCCACCCATGTTAGCCGTTTGGCTTCCGAATATCGTTTTTAGCTGCATCGGAGTAGGTTTATACTATACAATTCCAAGGTAAAAATGCGCCAGAAACCCCATCTTTTCGATTATTTCAAAATCCATTTCATTGTCATTTTATATGCCTTCACGGCCATATTGGGCAATGCCACCCATGCCAATGCATTAAGCATCGTTTTTTTTCGTTGCGTCATTACCAGTGGGGCTTTGATCGCGATTTTGTATTTTTCAAAACATTCTTTGCGTGTCGATTCCAAAACGCTTCGGGTCTGGTTATTGAATGGCCTATTTATCGCACTGCATTGGTTGTTGTTTTTTGGTGCAGCCAAAGTTTCTACGGTAGCGATGTGTTTGGCCGGTTTATCCACTCAAACTTTTTGGACGAGTGTTATGGAACCTATAGCAAAAAAACAAAAAGTCAAATTGGTGGAGGTCTTTTTAGGCGCCTTGGTGATAATAGCGCTTTTTATCATTTTTTCTGTAGAGCAAGCCCAGTGGTTAGGATTGCTTTTGGGAATAGGTGCTGGCTTTTTTGGTGCCTTATTTTCGGTCATCAATGGAGAATATACGCATAGCCATGACCCTCGGTTAATTACTACCTATGAGATGATTTCAGCAGGCATTCTTACGGGGATCGTTTGGTCTTATGGGGCACTAAATGGCTGGGATCACTATCTTCCAATCGATTTAGATTGGCTTTGGATCGGCATTTTAGCCATTGTTTGTACGGTATATGCGTATACAGAAACCATCAAATTGTATCGAGTTTTCAGTGTGTTTTCCATTAATTTAGTGATCACTTTGGAGCCTGTTTATGGGATAATTTTGGCAGTCTTTATTTTTGGAAGCAAAGAAGTGATGCATTCGGGTTTTTATTGGGGCACAGCCTTGCTGGTTTTAACGGTAATGGCGCATCCCTTTTTGGTCAAATCGCAAAACAAAACAAATCCCTTGTAGTTTAATTCACAATTTCTAAGATAGAATTCTATGTTCCGTACTCTTTTATTCGTTTTTGTTTGCTTCTCTTTGTTGAGTTCTTGTACCAAAGAACCTGATTTGACAGGCTTTGATGCGGAGGCATTTAAAAAAGACAGAGGAGCATGTTTGGGGCAGCGGGAAAAGCAATTGAACTGGCTGAAAAGTCACAAATCCAACTGGAAAGGAGTCAGCTCTAATCACTTAGAAGATCTATTAGGCAAACCAGACATTCAGCAATTAGCCGACAGAAATCAAGAATACTATATTTATTTCTTAGAAAAAGGTCTTCATTGCGATAAAATGACGAACCCTTCCAGTGCCCAATCCATCGCATTTCGTTTTTCAGCCATTGGCCTCACTACGGAGATTACTTTTCAGTTAGGGGTACCCCTTTGAAAAGAGAAAAGAGAAAAGAGAAAAGAGAAGATCCTCTTACCTCTTACCTCTTACCTCTTACCTATTACCTCTTACCTCAACTCTTTTTCTTAAATAGCGGAACCGTGCTACAAGGTTCTCCGAAAAAAAGACTTTTGACGATTGGTTGTAGTTTATGACTCAATTGCACATAGGCATCCGTGGGGATAGATTCTTTGGAACAGCCTTTTACAACTACGCGGGCGCCTTGGAATTCATTTGGGTTTAAATTACTGATTAATTGTTGAAAAAGGGTTTTTTCTAATTCAGTTAAATCTCCAAATACAATGGTTTGTGCAAAAGGGCTAAGTTGAATGCTTATTAACATAAAAGCCCACGTTGGAATGATGGCATCTACAGAACAGCCAATCGCCACATGTTTTCCTTTGTATTGCGACCAGTCATGTTCCGCAATGAAGCCTCTGAATTCTTTTTCTCTTAGTACTTGACCCATGAAAAGATAAGGCTCAAGATCAAAAAAAATCCTTTCACCCTGGGGTCTTAGTTCCTCTAAATCTATTTGTAAAAGTCCACTTTGATTAACTTTGTTAACAATTGTTTCTTCCATTTTAGAGTATATTTTTTCTCGGCTGTGTGCCTACGAATTCTTTTAAATATTGAGGTTCTAAAGTAACTATATTCTCAAATTTTTGGTTCAAATATGATTCCAGTGCTAAATCGCCCATGTATTTTGCTTCTGGATACAAAGGGCTTTTTAAAAACCGAATATTTTTTGTTTGACAAATTGCTTCGAATTTGGATGAGCCATTTCCAAAGGCAAAGATTTCTTTATCCGCAAATCCAGCGTATGAATTTTCTTCTAAAACAACAGGCTTTAAGGAATCCAATTCTGCAAAATTATCGGATTGGTAAATGGCAGAATAGACTTCCATTCTTCTTGCATCCAACATGGGAAGAAGTGCAATGGAAGGTGAGGGGGTTCCTTGATAGGCTTTTGCCAAAACTTGTAAGGTTGGAAGGGCAATCAATGGAATGTCTAATCCAAAACATAATCCTTTTGCGGTTGCCAAACCAATGCGTAATCCTGTATAGGAACCAGGTCCGTTAGACACGGCAATGGCAGATAAATCGCGCATTTGTACAGCACAATTTTCTAATAATTGATCAATTAAAACAGTCAATTTTATGGAATGCGAACCTTCTTTGGTTAACATTTGTGTTCCGATTAATTGGCCATTTTCATGCAGCGCAACAGAGCATGCGGAAGTAGATGTTTCAATGCTGAGAATCAATGTATTCATTATTTTTTTTCAGCTAAAATGGATTGGAATTTTTCTGGTTGATCAAACAAGCGGATGCTTTCTAAAATGGCTTCATCTTTGGTAAATGACCATTCTTTCACCCCTTTTTGATAATAATAATGCAAAATAATTTGAGCCTCCAATAATTCTGAAAGTTCTTTTTTATTCGCTTTTAATTCTTTGTCGATAGAAGATGTCCATTCTGCTTTTATGGCATTCAAATTGTTTTCTAGTCCAGCGTAGGAAGGGTCTTTTTTGCTATTTTCCAACAAATTTTTCATTTGTTTTTCAATTTGACTCACATAAGTGAATTTTTGTGATTTGAGCCATTTGCTAAATGTATCAAATTCTGCATCATTGAAATTGAAGACCTTGGCAGGAGCAATGGTCGAATGCAAATTTTGGTAGTGGCAAGCATACAAAAACGCCCAATTGTCTTCTCTAATAGTTTGAATAAAAGCAGTGCCTGAATTTTTCTTGATATTGATATCGGGTTGAATACCACCACCATCTATGACTTTCCTATTGTTTTGTGTGTAAAATACCTTTTGATTGGAGTCTTTAATGGATCTACCGCTGCCGTCTGCATTTTTGTTTTGGTAATCAATGGCTTGAATACATCTTCCACTTGGGATATAATATTTGGCTGTAGTGATTTTCATTTTGGTTCGATAAGGAAGGTCTCTTGTTACTTGAACAAGTCCTTTGCCATAACTTTTTTGACCAATCAAAACCGCGCGATCATAATCTTGCATCACACCAGCCACAATTTCTGCAGCAGAGGCAGAATGGTTATTGATTAAAATAATTAAGGGTAAATCGGGCTCTAGACTGGGATTTAATGCCAAGTAAGATTTATTCCATTCTTCTACTTTTCCTCTAGTTTCCACAATTTTTGTTTCTTTTTTCAAAAACAAATTGCAGATATCCACTGCTTGAGTCAGTAATCCACCTGGATTTTCTCTTAAATCCAAAATCAACTTTTTCATGCCATCCTTTTTCAAATTTTGAAGGGCATTTTTTAATTCCTTGGCAGCAGATGAATTGAAATCTTCCAATAATATATAACCCACCTCCGGGCGAATCATTCCAGAATAGACGACATTGTTGATTTGTACGGTTTCGCGAATGACTTGAATTTCTTCTGGGCTACTTTTGCCGTTTTTGATGATCATCATCGACAATTTTGTCCCCGCTTGGCCTTTCATTAATTTTGCATGATCCACATCCGATTTCTCGCTGATATCAATGCCATTTACAGCTGTAATTTGATCTCCAATGCCCAATTTTGCTTTTGCCGCTGGGCTATTTTCATCCACGTAAACAATGTAATGTTTATGGTTTATTTCTTCCAAAATAATACCTATTCCTTGGTATTTTCCTGTGGTCATGGTCAAATAATCCTCCAATTCATCTTCCGGATAAAAGACCGTATAAGGGTCAAAACTTTTCAATAAAGCATCAATAGAGGTTTTTATTGCGGTATTTGGATTGATTTCATCGACGTAGAATTTATTTAATTCTTTGAAAACTGAAGCGTATATGTCGAGATTTTTGGCAATGTCAAATAGCCGATCACCGGGGGTACTGAAAGCAAAAATGGCAATAACACTACAGATGAAACCGATGCCAATAAATTTCTTTTTAAGTTGCTTCATCTGTGCGAATGTCTTTGGATGGTTGATTTGAAAATTCTTTTAGAATCGCGTGCATTCTTTTTTGAATTAATTCAAAAGGTTCAATGATAGACCCAATATATACAAAAGCAATGTATTCTGGTAATTGTTTGAAAGAATCTCCGAGGTAATGAGGCTTGGCTAAACGATAAGCTTCTCTTATTCTGCGTTTTATGAGATTTCTATCAACCGCTTTTTTGAATTTTCTTTTGGGAACAGAAATGAGAATCTTCGTGGATTCTTCTTGTGCTAAGGTGGAAGGGTACAAAACTCGAAAAGGATAGACAAATCGTTGTGCAACAATTTGGCTATCCTTTTGGAATAGTATATCAATGATTTTTGTCTGAGTTAATCGCTCGGATTTGGGAAATGGAAATTTCACGGCATCAATACTTACATGTATTTAAATTAAACCAGAAATCTTATTCCTAAAGTCTCGGGCTTATTTTCCTCTCTTCTCGTCAGAAACAGATAATTTATGACGACCTTTAGCGCGACGAGCTGTTAACACACGACGGCCATTTGCAGTTGACATACGCTCACGGAATCCGTGCTTATTTTTTCTTTTACGTACAGAGGGTTGAAATGTTCTTTTCATTATCTTAAAATTTTAACCATTCGATGGTTGAATCGAATTGGGTTTGCAAAGGTAAGAAAAAAATAATTTTATTCAATAGGTGGCAATAAAAAAAATCGACTTTCTGATAAAATTCTTCTAAAATGCCTTCAAGAAAGTTATTATCTTTGTTTTTTAATTCTTTTCAATGAAAGTTTCAGTAATCACAGTTGTGTATAATGGCAAAGATAGCATTCGGTCGACCATCGAAAGTGTATTGGCGCAAGATTACCCTGATGTTGATTATTGGGTGATTGATGGGGGTTCTACGGATGGGACAGTTGAAATTTTGAAAGAATATGGCGCGCGCATTCATTTTGTTTCTGAAAAGGACAAAGGCATCTATGATGGTATGAATCGTGGCTTAGCAAATGTCACAGGGGAGATAGTTGGTATGGTTCATTCAGGCGATACCTATCCAAGCAAAGATGTGCTTAGTTCAGTAGTGAAATGTTTTAAGGAACAACAAGTAGATGCCATATATGGCGATAAGCAATACATTGATCCTGTCAGCCAGAAAATAGTTCGTTATTGGGTTGCTGGTAGTTATCATCGCAACAATTGGTTGTTTGGATGGATGCCTCCGCATTTGTCATTTTATGTTAAAAAATCGGTTTACGATCGTTTAGGAGGCTATAGATTAGATTTGTCTACTTCTGCAGATTATGAATGGATGTTGCGAGCCTTGTACAAAGAGCAGATTTCAGTGGCTTATTTGCCTAAATTATTGGTAACGATGCTAAATGGAGGAGTGAGTAATGCGAGTTGGAAACATCGTTTAAAGGCCAATCAACAAGATCGTGAATCATGGAAAGTAAATGGTTTGAATCCTTATATTTTCACCTTGTGGTTGAAACCACTTCGGAAAATTGTGCAACTTTTTAAGAATCCCAAACCTTAATTTATATGATGAGAATAGTCATATTAACACAAGATGATCCTTTCTTTCTACCCAAATCATTGGATAAATTGCAAAAGCAATTGCCCAATGGAGTTGAATTAGTAGCAACCGTTTTGTTTGAAGTTTCTCCTTTTGGTAAAAGAGAATCCTTTTTTGCCAAAATGAAAAAAACTTTGGATGTTTTTGGTTGGGAGTTTTTTTTATTTTTTTCTTTGAAATTTATTTGGGCCAAATTAAGACCTGGATATTCGGTGAAGGCAGTTTTGAAGAAAGCCAATGTTCCACTTTTGCAATTAGAAGGTTCTATCAATTCGGCGCAAAATCTTGCTATTTTAGCCGATTTGAAACCTGATTTATTGGTGTCCATTGGGGGTAATCAGATTTTCAAAAGACCTTTGTTGAACATAGCGACTAAAGGCTGCATAAATTTGCATACTGCATTATTGCCAAAATATAGGGGTTTGATGCCTTCATTCTGGGTCTTGAAAAATCAAGAAAAATATACGGGTATTTCTGTATTTTTGGTTGACGAAGGAATTGATTCAGGCCCCATCATTGTTCAAAAGAAAGTGGAAATTGGTAATCGAACGCAAGAGGAGTTAATTGAATATACCAAAGATGTAGGTATGGATTGTATATTGGAAGCCATAACTTTGTTGAGAGACGGCAAAGAAGAGTTAATGCCAAATCCTGCCGAAGAAATGACCTATTTTTCATTTCCTACTAAAGCGGATGTACAAGAATTTAAACGGAATGGAGCTTTGTTTTTCAAGTGGTTTTAAATGAATATTTTAACGTTTGATATTGAAGAGTGGTTTCATTTGCTAGATCATCCCGGTACTAGATCGGAAAGTGATTGGGCTAAATTTCCTATTCGTATTCATGAAAACATGGAAAGAATCATGGGAATGTTAGCTCAAAACAATCAATCAGCTACTTTTTTTTGTTTAGGATGGGTAGCCAGAAAATACCCTGAAATTATTCGTCAAATTTCAGATGCTGGTTATGAAATTGCCACTCACAGCGATTTACATCAATTAGCGTATCAACAAAATCGCACACAATTTTCAGAGGACTTAAGTCGATCCATTCAATCCTTAGAAAGTTTAACTGGAAAGAAAATACGGGCCTATCGGGCACCTGGTTTTTCTTTGAAGGAAGAAAATAAATGGGTATTTGAGGAGCTATTGAAAAACGGAATAGAGGTAGATTGTTCTATTTTTCCTGCTAAAAGAGCACATGGTGGATTTGCTAACTTTGGTGAGCAAGAACCTTGTTGGGTAGAAATGGATGGGGTTAGATTGAAAGAATTTCCGATTAATGTTTCTTCTCTGGGAAGTTTTCCATTGATTTTTTCTGGAGGAGGATATTTTAGGCTTCTACCTACTTGGGCTTTGGATCAATTATGGAGAAATCAAGCTTATGTGATGACCTATTTTCATCCCCGCGATTTTGATGCTGGACAACCGATGATTGAGGATTTATCGTTTGTAAGAAAATTCAAATCCTATTATGGGCTAGCATCTGCGATGGGAAAATTAGAATATTTGATTCAAAAATATCCCTTTATAGATTTAGCGACTGCCGAGAGTCACGTTGATTGGGATATAGCAAGGGTGGTGAAGTTGTAAGGAAGGTAGAAGATAGAAGATATAAATGTAGAGATGCACGGCCGTGCATCTCTATTTTTATATCCATGCATTTAAATTTTTATATCATTACGGCGGACGAGATGGGTGACCATCCGTGGGAAAAAAATAAACAAAAAAAACCTCTTATCGCTAAGAGGCTTTTTTTTGAAATTAGGGCACATTAAACTTTGATTTCAACATCAACGCCTGAAGGCAATTCCAATTTCATAAGAGCGTCAACCGTCTTAGCAGAAGAAGAGAAGATGTCAATTAAACGCTTGTAAGTGCATAATTGAAATTGCTCACGTGCTTTTTTGTTCACGTGTGGTGAACGTAAAACAGTGAATTTCTCGATCTTTGTTGGAAGAGGTACAGGTCCTGAAACAACAGCTCCTGTGGCTTTAACCGCCTTAACGATTTTCTCAGCTGATTTGTCAACCAATGTATGGTCAAACGACTTCAACTTAATACGAATTTTTTGATTCATAAGATTTGGTTCATTTAGTTAATGACTGCTGAAAGAACCATTTACTCCATCAGTCATATAATTGGTTACAAAGGTAATAGGTTTAAAACGTTTTTGCAAATGTCAGGTTTTCAAAGAGTTGGAGGCTTAGAAAAACGCGATTTTCAATATCTTGATAATTTGTTAGGAAGAATTTTTTTTTGAAAATGTTTCATTAAAATTGTAGAGAATAGAAAAATTATCAACTGTAAACTCGTTTAATAATATCTTAAAAGAAGCTAAATCTAGAAAATAGATTTAGGTCGTTTTTTGAATAATCTACCTTTTAAAAACAAAAACCCCGATGGATGCATTAGCAGCGCCAAACGGGGAATACGTCTTAAAGTAAAAAATTTATTTCAAATTTACTCGAATTCAATATAAATTTTAATTTTTTGACAAGTTAAAATACCCTTCTTTTAATCACGTCATCCAACTTTTTTTCAAATTTGACAATTTCTCTTTGATACAACATAGGATCCAATTTTTTTAGTGTTTCCATGGCTTCTTTCGCATATTGAATTTCAGCTATTTCCAGAGCTTGTTGAGCATAAATTGGATAATACGTAGCAATTTGTTCATTATACCGAAGGACGGAAAGTGCATATTGGTAGGCAAGTTTTTGTTGTTGATTTTGGTTTAAAATAGGAATTGCTTTTTGAAGAACATGAAGGTTAAATGGGTGACTTTCGAGTGCTTTTTTGGCACTTTGCAAATTTGTGATGGGTGATAGGTTAACACTGTTTAATGCTTTTTCTTTCCAATATCCAAGGATGTTTTGCAATCCTCTACTTCGCGCACTGGTGTCTTGTGCGATCATGAGGGATAATTGGTCCAAACCAATCAATGGTTTTTGATGGTAGTAATTTTGCCAAGCTTCTAAAAAGTTGACCTCAGGAAATATTTTCTGTATTTCTGGAATTTTTTTCCATTGGGTATATGCAAATATTGGTGCTTTTTCTTTCAACAAGGACGTCGTATTGTATAAAATGGCCCAGTCGCGCACATCCAATTTCGGCTCAAAATCAGCAGGAACGCTTGTTTTAGGTAAGGGTTGATGTTGCTGTGCTGAATACAGTAATACATTGTTTTGAATGGCTATATTTTCAGATTTTTGATGAATAAAAAGCTCATTAAGCACTTTTTTTGTTGGGTATTTACTTTCAAAATACACATAGTTGGCAATTGCGATTTCGTTTTCGGATGCTAACTCAAAGGCTTTTCGATAAAAATACTTTGCTGAATCCAATTGATTTAATTTTTCAAAATTAATGGCCAATTGATTCATGAGATAAATATTGTTCGGGAGAATACCTAGGCCCTTTTTTAAATTAAAGAGCGATTCAAACAAATGATCATTTTTGGCATATAGGTAGCTTAATGCGATAAATGTTTCTGCTTGGGGATTTTTCACCAAAGTGTTGGAGAGGTAATAAGCTTGTTCTTCCTCTTGGTTTTGTAAATGCGCCAAATGAGCGAGACTAAGGTTAGATTTGGTGTTTAGTTTACTATGTGTAAGGGCATTTTTGTAATGAATGTCAGCCAAAGTATATTCTTTTAACAAGTATGCGTTGTCGCCCTCTTGGTTGCTTTTTCCGGCCATTATTTGATGGAAAACTGCAGTATTCATAGCAAAAACCCAAGCGGTTGTCAATAAGAAAATGCCTAGGTGAATCAAATAAATAGGAAGTTTTTGAGCTTTGTGAAAAACTTTAAAAATGGGTAATTGGACTGAAATTAAATCTTTGAAATTGGTGTAAATGAAAGCCGGGAAAACAAGCGACATGGCTATTTGACACATCATATTCCATGTCTCTATCGCCTTAATTCCTGGATCATTTTGATGTAGATGCATTTCAGTAAATGTCGTAATCGCCAACAGAAATAGGCCAAAAAATATAATCTGTTTAGTTCTTTCCTGAAATTTTAGGGTTTGAAATAAAAAGATTGTGGAAGAAATAATCCAAAAGAGAGAAGAGGGTATATATAAATTAGATTCCCAATAATTCAGTAGATTTCCAAAACTCAAAACTAGATTGATAAAATAGATAAACCCAAGTAAGTACCAGATTTGAACATTGTTCTTTTTGTCTAGTTGGAAACTTAGTTGAATAATAAAGGCAGGGATAGCTTGCGAAGAGAGAATAGCCCAAACAAAAACTGCCAAAATTCCTGCATAGTTAATTTGCTGTTGTATCAATAAAATCCAATCATTAAAGCCGTGTTGTGCATTGTTATAGACCACAATTCCTATCCAAAGAACGATTCCGAAAATAAATTGACGCGGATTGATTTTTGACCAGCTTTGAAATCCAATGAGTAAATAGGCCAATCCAATCAGGCTAATGATGGAACAAATGACGTTTATTTTGAAATCTGCTTCAAGGAAATGTATGTAGTAGGATTGGCGGATTAAAAATAGCTGATTTTCGAGTTGGAGGTTTCTAAAGCTGTCTACTTTAGAAATAATGGGAATTAATTCTGAAAATTCATTCCAAGTTAAAAGGTTGGAAGATTGGGTGAATAAGACAGTTAATGAAAGCACGCTCAAAAATGCCCCGATGACAAATAAGATAGTTGGAGTCTCTTGAAGGCGAATTTTATCAGGTTTGTTCATAAATGTCAAAAAAATCGGATCGCTAAATTTCAGCATAAACTTTAATTCATTCAAAGAAATGGGCGGATTTTGTCAAAAAATAGCAAAAAAATACAAACTTCCATTTTGCTAATTAGAAAATCCCGACTAATTTTGCACTTCGAATGACAAATGCATTCGACGAATTATTTAAATCATTAGTTTTTTAGCTAGCAAATTTAATTTTCAAATGGCAAACCCAGTAAATAAAGGAAAAGTTGCACAGGTAATTGGACCGGTAGTCGATGTAAGCTTCGAAGGAGCAGGATCACATTTACCAGAAATTTTAAATGCACTTTCTGTAACCAAAACAAATGGACAAGAACTGATACTTGAAGTTCAACAACATTTAGGAGAAGATCGCGTGAGAACCATCGCGATGGAAGGAACGGAAGGACTTCAAAGAGGTCAAGAAGTAATTGATAAAGGAACTCCTATGACTATGCCAACAGGAGAGGGCATTAAAGGTCGTTTGTTTAATGTGGTAGGTCAAGCGATTGATGGTATTACACAACCTAAATCAGATAAAGGTTTACCGATTCACCGTTCGGCGCCGAAATTTGATGAGTTAGCTACAACAACGGAAGTTTTATTTACAGGTATCAAGGTAATTGACCTTTTAGCACCTTACGTAAAAGGAGGTAAAATTGGTTTGTTCGGTGGTGCGGGTGTAGGTAAAACCGTATTGATCATGGAATTGATCAACAATATTGCAAAAGCATACGAAGGACTTTCTGTATTTGCGGGAGTAGGTGAGCGTACTCGTGAGGGTAACGACTTATTGCGTGAGATGATTGAGTCTGGAGTAATTAAATATGGTGAGGCGTTTAAGCACGCTATGGAAGAAGGACAATGGGATTTGTCGAAAGTAGATGAGAGTGAATTAAGTAAATCTCAAGCAACTTTGGTGTTTGGTCAAATGAATGAGCCTCCTGGAGCACGTGCTCGTGTGGCATTGTCTGGTTTGACAGTAGCGGAACACTTCCGTGACGGAGATGGCGAAGGACAAGGTCGTGATATCTTATTCTTTATTGATAATATCTTCCGTTTTACTCAAGCGGGTTCTGAGGTGTCGGCTTTATTAGGTCGTATGCCATCAGCGGTAGGTTACCAACCTACATTGGCTACTGAGATGGGAGCGATGCAAGAGCGTATTACTTCAACTAAGAGAGGTTCTATTACTTCGGTACAAGCGGTTTACGTTCCTGCCGATGACTTAACTGACCCTGCACCAGCAACAACTTTTGCCCACTTAGATGCAACAACGGTACTTTCTCGTAAAATTGCTGAATTAGGTATTTATCCAGCAGTGGATCCTTTGGATTCATCTTCTAGAATTTTATCTGCTGAGGTATTAGGAGAAGCACATTACAATACGGCTCAACGTGTGAAAGAAATTTTACAACGTTACAAAGAATTACAAGACATCATCGCGATCCTAGGTTTAGATGAATTATCTGAAGAAGATAAATTAGTTGTATCTCGTGCTCGTCGTGTTCAAAGATTCTTGTCACAACCTTTCTTCGTGGCTGAACAATTTACTGGCTTGAAAGGCGTTCTTGTTGATATCAACGATACAATCAAAGGGTTTAATGCAATCATTGATGGTGAGTATGACCATTTACCAGAAGCTGCATTCAACTTAGTTGGAACCATTGATGATGCAATTGCTAAAGGAGAGAAATTGATAGCTGAGGCTGCTAAATAAAAAACTATGTTTGTAGAAATTATTACACCTGATCGTAAAGTGTTTTCTTCGGAGGCTTCTGTGGTAACATTACCTGGCGTAAATGGTTCTTTTCAAATTTTGAATGATCACGCAGCTCTAGTAAGTACTTTGCAAAAAGGAGAACTTACAGCAGATAAATCAGTTTTTCAAATTGAAGGAGGCGTCGTTGAAGTTTTAAATAATCGTGTTCTTATTTTAGCCGAAGGCGTTAATTAATTATGAAGAAACTAATTTTATTTACACTTGGAATTGCCTTGTTAAGCTCTTGTTCTCAAAAAGCATATTTAACAGGATCTTTGATGACTTTGATTAAGGATAATCAATTGCCTTTGAATAAAATTCAGTTTTATAATGATAATGCATTATTCCTAGAAAGAGAATTGAATGCATCTGATGCCAATGTAAAATCAGGTAAAGTGATTCTTGTTAACGGAAAAAATATCAACCGTGTCTCGTTGGAATCTCAGACTCCTGGGGTTTTAGTGAAAGAACAAGATAAACAATTATTGATTTCATTTGAAGCAGGTGCAGGAGAAGAAAAAAGCCTTCACTTTGCTCCTATCATTGGAGAAAGAGGCGAATCATTTTATCAATTAGTAGATGATTCTGGAAGTCCTACCTTTTCTCGTTTGAATTATGATGGCAATAAGTATTTATTGTATAACACGAAAAAAGTTCGATTAATGATTATGAAGTCTTCTTTCTCTGGCCTAAAAGTTAATAGTAAAAGAATGAGAGGGAATAAAATTAAATAATTTCGTTGCTCAAAAAAATAATGAAATAGGATGCTTGCATCCTATTTTTTTTTGCCCCAAATTTACAGATAGTATGCTTGCATACTAAATAAAATATCAGATTATGAAAGCAGAAAATACAATCGATTTTCAAATTAAAACAAGTTGGTACGCGATTAGTAGAATGTACAATACCTATGCCGCTCAATTTGACATGACCATGGCCATTGGTTACGTGTTGTTAAATATAGATAAGGAAGGAACGCCTGCTACAAAGATTGCTCCAGCCTTAGGTCTTGAGGTTAGAAGTTTAACCCGAATGTTGAAGTCTTTGGAAGATAAAAAATGGATTAGGCGTGAAGCTAATTATTCAGATAAACGAATTGTTAAAATTTTTTTAACAGAATTAGGAAAGCAAAAAAGAGATGAAGCAAAAAGAGGGGTTATCTTTTTCAATGAACTGGTTCGTCAAAAAATTGGTGATGAAAAATTAGCCCATTTTTTTGATGTGATGGATTCCATCAATCTAGTGTTGGAAGAAAACACCGATGATATTTTAGAAACTCTCAATCAACAAATTAAAACAAAATAAAGCCATGAGTAGTATGAACACAGGTATCAAAGGAGGGGAATTCTTGGTTAGAGAATTAGCAACCTCAGAATTATTTATTCCAGAAGATTTCACGGAAGAGCAAAAAATGATAGAACAGACCTGCGCTGATTTCATCAAAGCAGAGATTACACCGATTTTAGATGAAATTGATTCCGCAAAGGATAATTCATTGATGTCGGGTTTGATGGATAAGGCAGGAGCATTGGGGCTTTTAGGGACATCTGTTCCTGAGGAATATGGTGGATTTGGGATGGATTTCAATACTTCTATGTTGGTTGCGGAGGCATGCGGCTCGGGTCATTCTTTTGCAGTTGCATTGTCGGGGCATACTGGTATTGGAACATTACCCATTCTATATTACGGTTCGGAGGATCAAAAGCAACGTTATTTGCCCAAATTGGCAAGTGGCGAGTATAAAGCAGCCTATTGTTTAACAGAACCAGATTCGGGCTCTGATGCCAATGCTGCAAAGTCGAAAGCGAAATTGAACGAAGCAGGAACTCATTATATCATCAATGGGCAAAAGATGTGGATAACAAATGGTGGATTTGCTGATTTGTTTATTGTTTTTGCTAAAATTGATGAGGACAAAACCTTGACAGCTTTCATTGTTGAAAAAGGTTACCCTGGCATAACGATGAATGAGGAGGAGCATAAGATGGGAATCAAAGGAAGTTCAACAAGGCAAATATTTTTTAATGACTGCCTAGTTCCTGTGGAGAATTTATTGTTTAAGAGGGAGGGAGGTTTTAAAATAGCTGTCAATATTTTAAACATTGGACGAATTAAATTAGCTGCAGCTGTAATGGGTGGCTCGAAAAGAGTGATTGATTTAGCAGCTAAATATTCCGATGATAGAAAGCAATTCGGTGTTTCTTTGCACACCTTTGGAGCCATTCAACATAAATTAGCAGAAATGGTTATCAAAACATTCGCTACAGAATCTGCTTGTTATAGAGCCGGCCAGGATATTGACAATTCCATTTTAGCTTTGAAAGCTGCTGGATTATCGGATGCGGAGGCCAAATTGAAAGGAGTAGAGCAATTTGCCATTGAGTGCGCTATTTTAAAAGTACATGCATCAGAGGTTTTGGATTTTGTCGTAGACGAGGGAGTTCAAATTTATGGTGGCATGGGATTTTCTGCCGATGCACCCATGGAACGTTCTTACCGAGATTCTAGAATTAATCGAATATTTGAAGGGACCAATGAAATCAATCGTTTGCTGGCGGTTGGAACGGTGTTAAAACGCGCCATGAAAGGTGAATTGGATATTATGACTCCTGCCTTGAATGTGGGTAAAGAAATTTTGGCTGTGCCAGATTTCAATAAATCATTGGGGGAAGGGCCATTTAGTAAGGAGCGTGAGGTATTAAAGAATTTGAAAAAGGCTATTTTATTGACGGCGGGTGCAGCGCTTCAAAAATTTACTGTTCAAATTGAAAAGGAGCAAGAAATTTTGATGGCGGTTGCTGACATGATGATTGAAGTGTACGTGGCTGAATCCGCTTTGGTTAGAGCTGAAAAGTTGATAGAGAAAAATGGAGAAGAGAAGACCATTGTTCAAAAAGAATGCGCGCTAGTTTACTTGCATCATGCAGTTGAAATCGTTGCCAAACAAGGTCGAGAGGTAATTTCAGGTTTTGCAACAGGTGATGAATTGAATGTATTGTTAATGGGATTAAAACGATTTACCAAGATTGATCCCAAGAATTTGATTCAAGCTCGGAGGGTAATTGCAGCAGCCTTAATAGAAAAAAAATCATATAATTTGTAATTTTTTTATAAATAAGGATACGAATTAAATTTAGATTTATACTTTTGCAGTAAAATATTGTTAAACCAAGTCTTTGAACTCAACAATTAAATAATTATTATGAAAAAATTACTTTTGGTATTTGCATTGATGCCTTTCTTTTTCTCTTGCGCAAGTAAGAAGAAAATGGCTGATTTACAATCTCAATTAACTGATTTACAAGCAAGAAGCGACCAAGCTTTAGGAAAAGCAAAAGCTGATTTGTCTGATTGCCAATCTTTGACAGCAAGCCTTCAAGGTGAAATCAAAAAACGTGATGCTGATTTAGAAACTAAAAATGGTCAGTTGAAATCACTTCAAGAACAATTAGATTACATGAAGAAAACGAACACTAATTTATTAGATCGTTTATCTGATTTATCTGTTATTAACAAGTCGGGTGCTGAGAGTATCCGTAAATCTTTAGATGCTTTGAACGATCAAGGAAAGTACATCAAGGATTTGAATTCATCTATTCAACGTAAAGATTCAGTGAATTTATCATTAGTGATGAACTTGAAGCGTTCATTGGCTGATATCAATGATGAGGATGTTTCTATCGAGGTGAAGAAAGGAGTTGTTTACATCTCTATCTCTGACAAGTTGATGTTTGCTTCTGGAAGCGCGAAAGTAAATTCGAAAGCAGAGGCTGTTTTAGCTAAAGTGGCTAAAGTAATCAACGATCACAAAGATTTAGATATTTTAGTGGAAGGTCATACTGACGCAGTACCTATTTCTACAGAGTGTATCACAGATAACTGGGATTTAAGTGCTAAGCGTGCAACTTCTGTTGTTCGTATGTTACAAACGAAATTTAACGTAGATCCAGAGCGTATGACTGCTGGTGGTCGTGGTGAATTTGAGCCTCAATCTGCAAATACAAACAGATCAGGACGTAAAATGAACCGTCGTACGGAAATCATAGTAACACCTAAATTAGACCAATTCTTCAATTTATTAGCTCCTCCAAGTTCAGGTAACTAATATTGATTCGTCTTATAAAATGAAGCGAGGCCCTTTAAAGGCCCCGCTTTTTTTTGGTTTAGAGGTTTTAGAGTTTAATTTAAATGAGGTTTAGCAGACAGTTGTTCAAATTCTATTTTGATTTTATCTCCCATTTTTTGAAAGGCGGCATTCAATAATTTGGGAATTTCTATTTCTAAATAATCCGCTTTTAGTTCTCCTCTGATTTTTAATTCACTAAATTGAAAATTCCCGTCGATTTGTATCTGCAGATTATCCTCAGGATTAGTCATTTCTACTTTTAATTCAGTTCTTAATTTAGCCATCAGGTTCTGTAATGTGATTAGGTTGTTATTTTGCATATCTTAAAAATTTATAGGTTAGAGATAATGAATAGGTATTATTGGGGTATTGAAGTATTGGATTTTGATTGGTAATTCGCTTTTCTGAATTAAATAAAAAGCCTTTGGTTTCTTTAAATATCCAAGTTTCTTTGGGGTCTTGAATTGGAATATGGTAGGTCAGTCCCAGTTGAATATATTTTTTTCTATTCAGTTCTAGACCGACTTGTAATCCTAAAGAAAGAAGTTTTACTTGGGATTCTAATTTGATGGACAATTGCTCATCATCTAAACCTAATCGTTCATTTTGTGTTTGGGTACTTGCATATTGTCCCATATTTTTGGTTAAAATTCGATTGCCATAATTTACTGAAGGCGTAATACTAAAAGGTCTATGTTTTTTGTTAAAAATATGTACATAAGCTAATTTGACATTTTGTAAAAACTCTGATTCATTTCCCACGTAAGGAATCGTATTATTATATTCAATGCCAGCTTCTATTCCCTTCCATAATTTGACGTTTAAACCAAATTTCCATAAAGGTACTGGAGATGTTTCCAGGTATTTATCATTTGGAATAACAAAGCCATAAGGAAGATCGATAAGGCTCGCATTTACCATGGGATTCATGGAAGTCTTTAGCATTCTAGTGCCTAGTCCTATTTCAACACTTAATTTCGGAGGTTTTAATGGCCAATTTTGTGAATGATTACTGAGTTTTACTTCTTCTTGCTTACTAGATTTGGTATTTTCTTGCTTAGGCTGAGTGAATGACAAATATTCTACATTGTTTGCGGAAATTTTATCTTTGATAATTTTCCATTGTTCGATGCTTCCTTTGTTTTCGAGGTTAGATAGTAATTCTCCGCGTTGAAATTTTTCTTGATAATTTACATGTAATACCGAGGTGGAATCATATTCTGTGGCTAGAAAATTAACGTTGATATAGGTTGGAATACTTTTATAGATTTCTTCTTTGCTTACTTTGATCTCAGATAGATACCAGTTTGAATCGATTTTTCGATATTGGGTATAGGCAGAGGTACTTCTTATTTTTCTATTTGTTAATATATTTGAGCGCAAAGTATCTTCATGGGTTTTAAAAAAATGCAGACTTTCAAAAGCTAAATTTTCTTGATCTATGTACAGAATACCCATTAATTCTTGCTTCTTTTTCCCATTAGACACGTTTATTTTATAAGTGGGTCTACCACTTTTGTAGACGATATCCTCTAAGAAATAGTGGTATTTTTTCGTTTTTTTAAGATCAAGTACTAGGTCTCTTTGTTGAACATAATCGAAATATTCAATCACTTTTGCTGTTCCAGACCATTTAACAAATTGGATGCTGTCTAAATTGTAAATGCTCCTTCGATCTAATGCATCTATTTTAACTTCTACTTCTTTTTTGTTGCTTTGGTATGGTTCTATATTTCCTGAGATCAAGGCCTTCAATTCATACATAATTTCATCTCGTTTTTTTCGGTTGGTTTCTGATAATATTCCTCGAATCGTGTAATGATGATTTGTGTAATTTTCGGGTATCTTCCGAATGGCCTCTTCAACAAGACTTCTGGCACTACTGCTGACTATTACTTCCTTTAAATCTTTAGAATTTTCTTCCAATCGGATGATCCTATGTTGTTTGAAATCATTGATAGAGATTTCCTGTGTTTGATAGCCGATGTAGGATATATGTATTTTATGTTTATTAAGATCATGGTAAGCTGAGATGGATAAGTTAAAGTGACCCTTGTTGTCTGAAAGAGTCCCCGTGTTATTGATGCGGATAGAAGCCTTTGATAAAGGTTTCGAATCTTTTGAATCAATTACTTGACCCGAAATATTTTGTGCCTTTATTTCCTTCGTTCCGAAAAGAAATAGGAGTAAATAACAGAGATAAATATTATTCATGACGTGGTCTCTTTGTAAAGGGAGTGAATAGTTCCACTCCCTTCGTATTAGATGGTTAGGTATAGGTAATATTTATTTGCCAAAGATGTCTTTCAGCGCATCTTTAACATCGTGGATGGCCTTGATTGACCATTTCCAGCCTGCGTTAAAGCCATCTTTGAAATCGCTCCACCAGCCACCACCAAAGGTGTCTAGCATCTCTTTTTCATTCATAAAATTTACTCCTTCGATGTTACTTAAGGTATTTTTCATTTGATTATTTTTTTAATGGTTAGATAGAAATTTACAGACCTAAAATGGGAAGAACTACAGGTGCATAGAAAACCAAGGCAACGACAGCCGCTACTCCACAAATAAAACCTAAGGTTTTCCAAAAACCACCGCCTTCGATAGTTAGTGATTCAAAATAAGAGAGCTCAGTTGCTCCCATTAAGGATAAATTTAAAAATTGCTTTTCCATGAGGTCAAGTATTTTAATGGTTAGAAAATGATTTTATGTATCCGCGAAATACTTGACAAATATGAAAAAAGAATCATTTATAACAAAGTCAGTTGGCGACTTATTTTGTTGATTACCAATATGTTGATAATTTGTGTTACAATGGATATTATTTTCCCCCTCCCAAAATTCGATATAGATTAACCGAATTGATCCATCTTTTGCGATTGATTTCGAGTAATTCTAATTCCGATTTTAAAGCATTTTGTTGGGTAGTCAATACTTCCAAGTAATTGGCTTGAGCGGAAGTAAACAATGTTCTTACCGTGGAAATCGATTCTTTGGTTAAACGCACTTCGCGGTCTTTAAGGATGCTCATATTTTTTAAGTAATTAAGCGATTTGAATTGAGCGTCCCATTCTAAAAATCCCGTTAGGAGTTTTTTCTGATAGTTCATTTCAAGTGCTTGTACTTTCATGTTGGCTTTACCAATTTCAGACAATACCATGGTTCGATTTAATATGGGTTTACTTAGGCCTGATAAAAATGAAAATGCAATGGAAGAAGGCAGTTGAAATAAATATTCCGGTCTAAATCCTTGAAATCCAATCATTCCTGTTAAAACAAGACTTGGTTTTAACGATTTTTCAGCACTTTCTTTATCGGAAATTTGGGCTAACAACTCCAATTTTGCTTGCTGAATATCTAATCTGTTTTCTAATTCATCAATTTCAATGGTTTGGAAATCTGTTTGATTCATCTTTTCAAATTGAGAAAATGCACTTCGAGATATAATTGCACTAGGGTCGTTTAACCACTGTTTTAGGGAATTTTCTAAAAAAATAATTTTCTGAAAAATTTCACCTTCTTGCGCCTGCGTATTCAACCATTGTGCTTCAAATTGTTGAACCACACTTTCATTTACAATGCCTGCTTGTTTTTGAATTTTAACCAAATCCAACGCATTTTTTTGAATTTCAGTATTGAATTTCAATATCTCCAATTCTTTGTCTAATGCGATTAATTGCCCATATAATGAAGCGACCTCTGAAATGATATTTGTTTCATACCATTTTTGCCCTACTTCACTTGCTAAAAATCTATACGCACTTGCTTTCTTTTTTTTCGCTAATTTACCCCAAATATCCAATTCCCAGGTGCTTTGAAAACCAAGGAAAACGTCAGGTAAAATCTCTGGAATAATTTGATCTTTGGTGATATTGGGCGAAAATTGTGTGTCGTAATTTCCAATGCCATCCATCGTATATTTTCCAAATTTTCTTAAGCCAGGTTGTAAAATAAGCGAAGCATTTGGCGACAATAAACCCCTATCTTGTATGTATTGTTGGCGATTGAGCGAAATCGACAATTGATTCATTTTGACATCCAAGTTATTGCTAAGTACTTTTTCTATCAAATGGCTTAGTGAGGAATCTGCTTTCCAAAAGGTTGTTACCTTGGAAATTCCAGCTTTCACTTCTTTTGAACCCATTTGATGCAGCTCTTGATTTATTTTCGTTGTTCTACGAATCACGTTTTGCTGACAAGCAACAAAAAAACCAGATATGATTATGATCAGAAAGACTTGTTTCATCTTTTTTTATTTAATTGTTTTCTTTGATAAAGAGGCAAAAATCACATACAAGCTCGGTATAATGAGTAAACCACCCAAGGTTCCTAAAATCATACCCCCTGCCGACGCCGTTCCTATGGTTCTGTTACCGATCGCTCCTGCTCCAGACGCCATCATTAATGGAATTAGTCCAGCTACAAAGGCAAAGGATGTCATTAGAATGGGCCTTAAACGAGCGTAAGCGCCAAGCTTGGCTGCTTCTATGATGCTTAAACCTTCTTTCTGTTTTGCTATGGCAAATTCTACGATAAGTATAGCGTTTTTACCCAATAATCCTACCAGCATAACCAAGGCAACTTGTGCATAAATATTATTTTGCAATCCAAAAATGTATAGGAATAAGTAGGTTCCAAATGCACCAATGGGTAAAAATAATAACACAGGAAATGGAAGTAAAAATGATTCGTATTGGGCCGATAAAAGTAAATACACAAATAGTAGACAGATTCCAAAGATTAAAATGGTTTGATTTCCTGCCAATTGTTCTTCTCTTGTCATTCCAGACCATTCCAAGGTAAACCCTTTTGGTAGGCTTTTTTGTGCAACAGATTGGATGGTTTTTAAAGCATCTCCAGAACTGTAGCCATCCCTCGGTTCTCCATTCACCATCGCTGAAGTAAACATGTTAAATCGAGTATATTGCTCTGTTCCATATACCCGATTGATTTTCACAAAAGAAGAATAGGGCACCATTTCATTGTTTTTGTTTTTCGCATACAATTGAAGAATGTCTTCTGGACTAATTCTATAACGAGGGTCAATCTGTACCATGACTTTGTACATTTGTCCAAAACGAATGAAATTGGTGGCATAAAAGCTTCCCAGAAGCGTTTGCAAATTATCCATAGCAGATAAAATACTAACTCCTTTTTGCGCAGCAGCTTCCTGGTCTACTTCCAATAAATATTGCGGAAAAGTTGGATCAAAACTCGAGAAGGTATTTTGAATCTCTTTTTGTTTATTTAATTCATTGGCAAAGTTTTTTGTGACTTGCGCTAATTTTTGTATGTCACCACTTCCTGTTCTATCCTGAATTCTGAATTCAAATCCAGAAGCATTACCAAATCCAGGTACTGCCGGTGGTGGGAAAAATTGAATGCTCGCATCTTTGATGGCAGATGTTTTTTGATTGATTTCTTTTAAAATATCATCAATTTTTTGATCCCTTTCTTCCCAAGGTTTTAGCGTTATAATTCCCATTCCATAGGAAGCCCCTCCTCCATCAGTCAATAAACTAAAGCCTGCCAAACTAGAAAATGATTCAATGGAAGGAATGGATTTGATCATGTTATTAACTTGATCCATTACTGCTTCTGTTCTTTCTAAAGTGGCTCCTGCAGGGGTGGTGGCATTCACGTAAATGGTTCCTTGGTCTTCAGAAGGTATAAATCCTGTAGGTACTAATTTTACAATAATCCCCGTAGCTATGATAAATACAAATAGTGAAATCCAAGTAATTGATTTTTTTGAAATAATTTTTCCAATCATCGATAAATATTTTGTTGCAATATTTCCATATACAATGTTGAATTGGATAAAAAATTTGCCTAATAAACTGCTATCGTTTAAATGTGGTTTTTTAAGAAATAATACGCACAGGGCTGGAGTTAAGGTTAATGCAGTTAATCCAGAAAGAGCAATGGATATAGCCATAGTAACTGAGAATTGTCGAAAGAATACTCCAATGGGACCCGATAAAAATGCCACGGGTACAAACACAGCACCCATGACTAAAGTAATTGCAATAATAGCCCCTGAAATTTCATGCATGGCTTCTTGGGTTGCTGCTAATACAGGCATATCTTTCTCCTCCATTTTGGCATGCACAGCCTCAACAACAACAATTGCATTGTCCACAACAATACCAATCGCTAAGACCAAAGAAAATAAAGTAAGCAAGTTAATAGAGAAACCAAAAGCCATCATAAAAGTAAACGTTCCAATTAATGAAACTGGAACGGCAATGACTGGAACCAAAGTGGCACGCCAATCTTGCAAAAATAGAAATACTACTAAGGCTACTAAGATGAAAGCTTCAATCAATGTTTTTATTACTTCATCTATGGATGCATCTAAAAATCTAGAGACATCGTAGCTAATAGTGTATTTCATACTAGGTGGGAAAGAGGTCTTTTTTAGTTCATCTAAACGATTTTTGATGTTAGAGATTACCTCTGCTGCATTGGACCCAGGCCTTTGTTTTAGTAAAATTGCAGCAGAAGGCTTACCGTTTTCTTTCGATAGTACATCGTAATCTAATGAACCAAATTCTACATCTGCGACATCTTTTAATCTCAGTATTTTGCCATCTTCGGATGATTTGATGATTAAATTTTCATATTGAGATACTTGAGTGAACTTCCCCGTGTACCTTAAAACATATTGCATGGATTGCGGATTTTTTCCAGAACTCTCGCCAATTTTCCCTGGTGCAGCCTCTACATTTTGATTTTTCAACGCTTGAACGATATCATCTGCAGATAATTTGTAAGCAAAGAGTCTGTCGGGATGTAACCAAATTCTCATGGCATACTCTCTTTGTCCCATGATATCGGCAAAACCCACACCGTCAATCCTCTTTAATTCAGGTAAAACATTGATATCGGCAAAATTATAAATGAATTTTTCGTCTATTTCTTTGTCATCGCTCAATAAATTGACGTAAAGCAACATACTGTTTACTTCCTTTTCTGTAATTACGCCAGCTTTGATTACTTCTTCTGGTAATTCATCTAAGACGGTTTGTACCCGAGTTTGAACATTCACCGCAGCTACATCAGGATCTGTACCGACTTGAAAATATACTTGGATAATACTCGTGCCATCATTTCCAGAAACAGATGTCATATAGGTCATCCCTGCAACACCATTAATTGCTCTTTCCAAAGGAGTGACAACAGCCTTCGCACAAACTTCTGCATTGGCACCTGTGTATTTTGTGGTGACAGTGACCGCAGGCGGAACAATATCTGGAAACTGAGTGATAGGCAGCTGATTAGCAGCAATAATACCTAGCAATACAATAAATATGGAAATAACAATGGATAATACGGGTCTTGAAACTAGTTTTTGTATCATGTCTATTCTCCTTTTAATTCTTCTATAATCGATTTCATGGATACAAATTGACTCTTTATTTTGTCACCTTGTTTGACCAATTGTATACCTTCCATTAATATGGAATCTCGTTGACTAAAACCAGATTTCACTAAGTAAAAGTGTGGAATTCGTATGTTGGGAATAATACTTTTCATTTTTACTTGCCCATTTTCGTCTTTGACAAAGACGTAGTTTTTTTCTTGTATCTCAAAAACTGATTTTTGAGGAATGATCCAATGTTTTTGAATTTTTTTCGGAAGTAAAATTTTGCCTGAAGAGCCATGTCGTAATAAAAATCCTTCATTTGGAAAGCGTGCACGGAATGCAATACTTCCTGTGTTTTTGTCAAATTCACCTTCGATTGTTTCTACCAAACCTTTAAATGGATATTTTTCGCCATTGGCCAAAACCAGTTCTACATGAGATTTTTTGTTGACATCCTCCGTATCTTCAGAAAATGCCAAGTATTCCTTTTCTGAAACATTGAAATACGCATACATTTCTTTGGTATCTGAAAGCGTAGTCAACAATGTTCCCTCGTCAATTAAACTTCCTCGTTTAAAAGGTAGTCGGTCGACAATCCCATCAAAGGGGGCTCTAATATTAGAATATTCTACTTTTAATTCCGCACTTCTTACATGCGATAAGGCTTCTTCCTTTTTAGCTTTTAAACCATCTACTTTCGTAATCGCAATCGCTAATTGATTGGCTGAAATCACATTTTTTTCTACCAAAAGTTTGGTATTAATCAAGCTTAACTCCTCAGCTTTTAACTCGGCGATGGTTTGATTAAATACAGCCTTTGCCCTAGCAAGTTCAGATAAATAATCTTGATTATTGATCGAAAACATGATTTGTCCTTTTTTGACAAATTTGCCTTCATCAACGTGAATTTTGTCTAAATATCCTTTTACTCTCGCCCTTATTTCGATGTTTTGAATGGCATGAATATCGGCCACGTAATCTTGATCTATCAAAGTGTCAATTTGAATGGGAGTACTTATTTTTAATGTGTGCACTTCATTCGTATTGTTTGATTCCTCATTTGAACAAGACAAAGCGATGGATATCGTAAATAATCCTAGGAGTATTCTGCTGTATTTAATCATTTTACTTAGGTCTATTTTGTTGTTTGTATGATTGATGTTTCGTTGTAGAACTATCTTTCCAGCTTAAAAGGGCTTTCCTTTTTCTGTATTTTGGACTTTGATTCTGATCAATTTCTTCCATTTGACCATTTTTAATTTCTTTTTTTAAATGGATTAGATCCTTTAACTTTTTATTCAATTGCGCTTTATAATTGGCTGTTTGCCCATATAGGTTATTAATCCCCAATGCAAATAGGCAAATCAGCCATAATCTGATTTTCATCTTTATCAATGTTAAACAAAGATTAGTTAAACGACCTAAGTCACTTAGCTATACTTTTTGCGAGAAATGATTGATTTTGTTTCTTAAATTATCTAAATGCAATGATTAAGATAATTGGGGAGGGGGTGATAGGAGTTCTAACTGAACATCCTTGACAAAAAACAGAAAATCTGAATTATTTAGAATAAGCAATTGTCTTAAAAACGAAAAATTTACAGTATTAGCGGCATAAAAAATATCTTTGATCTCCTCATCAGCGGAATCATCAAAGTCGCCTTCATCTTCTAAATCGATGATAGAAAGAGAGGAAGATTCTTCCCATTTCAACACATTTTTTTTGACATTCAGCATCATCCCGTCTTGAATAAGAAGGAAACTGAATGTCAAAATATAAAATGCAATGAGTTTTTTCATTTCTAATTAAACGATTCAACTGGTGAATTGTTTTTATTTTATTTCTTCAAATGGTACATAATCACCATCGTCTGTTGGGTTTTTTGTACTTGTTGTTTTCTTTTTGGGTGGAACGTAATCTATATCGATACTTCCTTCTTTTTTTGCTCGTTCTTTTTCTCGGAACATATTTTCCGATTGGTATTTATGCACCTGAGTTACGATATAGCCTTTAAATAAGAATTTAAGTAAAGGTCTTATTACATAAATGAACAAGAAAATTAAACCTAATATTTTAAGCATAACAATGTTTTTGCTATTAACGACTCAAATACAAATTTCGTTCCCCATATACTTTTCTGAAGAATTCATCTTTAAGATCATCAATGAAATAAATCGCTTCTCCGGTTGATTTCATTTCTGGCCCTAATTCCATATTTACATTTGGGAATTTGTTGAAAGAAAACACAGGAATTTTAATCGCGTATCCTTTTTTAACTGGTTTGAAATTAAAATCTTTTACTTTCTTGTCTCCAAGCATCACCTTTGTTGCATAATTAACATAGGGTTCTTGGTAGGCTTTGCAAATAAACGGAACGGTACGTGAAGCTCTTGGATTCGCTTCAATGATGTAGACCACTTCGTCTTTGACTGCAAATTGAATATTTAATAGTCCTTTGGTACGTAAAGCAACAGCAATTTTTCTAGTATGATCCTCTATTTGTTTAATCACATTTTCCGATAAATCGAAAGGAGGTAACACCGAATGCGAATCACCGGAGTGAATACCTGCGGGTTCAATGTGTTCCATGACACCAATGATATAAACATCTTCTCCATCGCAGATGGCATCCGCCTCTGCTTCAATGGCATTTTCTAAGAAGTGATCTAAAAGGATTTTGTTTCCAGGAATATCTCTTAAAATATCCACCACATGTTGTTCCAATTCTTGTTCGTTGATAACGATTTTCATCGATTGTCCTCCCAAAACATAACTCGGACGAACTAATAATGGATAACCTAATTCACGACCTAATAATACGGCATTGTCTGCATCTTCACAAACACCAAACTTAGGGTAAGGAATGTTCAAGTCTTTTAATAAACTGGAGAAGGCACCTCTATCTTCCGCTAAATCTAGGGCTTCAAAAGAAGTACCAATGATTTTTATACCATATTTGGAAAGTTTTTCAGCTAATTTCAAGGCTGTTTGACCACCTAATTGTACGATGACACCTTCAGGCTTTTCATGTTGAATGATGTCATATACATGCTCCCAAAATACAGGTTCAAAATATAATTTGTCAGCTATGTCAAAGTCGGTAGAAACAGTTTCTGGATTAGAATTGATCATGATGGTTTCATAACCCGCTTCTTTTGCTGCCAATACCCCGTGTACGCAAGAGTAATCAAATTCAATACCTTGGCCAATTCGGTTAGGACCTGAACCAAGTACTACTACTTTTTTCTTTGGAGTTACGACCGATTCATTGTCAACCAATCCATCACTTTGCCCAAAGGTAGAATAATAATAAGGCGTTTTTGCTTCAAATTCAGCCGCACAAGTATCAACACATTTGTACAAACGTTGTATACCTAAGTTATTTCTCTTGTCATAAACCTCAGATTCTAAACATCTTAAAGCATGTGCAATTTGTCTATCTGCAAAACCTTTGTGTTTTGCTTCCTCCAATAATTCTTTTGGAATAGAACTTAAAGAACATTTTTCAATTTCTTTTTCAACACGAACTAAGTCTTCAATTTGATTTAAGAACCATTTGTCGATTTTCGTTAATTGTTGAATGGTTTTGAACGAAATACCCATTTTAAAGGCATCGTACACATGGAAAAGACGGTTCCAAGAAGGATTCGCCAAAGAATGCATGATTGCATCTTGATCTCTTAATTCTTTTCCGTCGGCTCCTAGTCCATTTCTTTTGATTTCCAATGATTGGCAAGCCTTTTGTAAAGCTTCTTGGAAATTTCTTCCGATTCCCATCGTTTCACCCACGGATTTCATTTGTAATCCCAAAGAGCGATCAGCACCTTTGAACTTGTCAAAATTCCATCTAGGAACTTTCACAATCACATAATCCAAAGCTGGCTCAAAATACGCCGAAGTGGTTCCTGTGATCGCATTGGTTAATTCATCCAAATTGTATCCAATGGCCATTTTAGCGGCAATTTTTGCAATAGGATAACCAGTTGCTTTGGAAGCTAAGGCCGAAGATCTAGAAACACGAGGGTTGATTTCAATTGCAATGATATCATCTGTTTCAGGATGAAGCGCAAATTGCACATTACAACCTCCTGCAAATTTACCTATGGCATTCATCATAAGAATCGCCATGTCTCTCATTCTTTGGTAAACGGTATCTGGAAGGGTCATTGCTGGAGCAACAGTGATTGAATCTCCAGTATGAATACCCATTGGATCAAAGTTCTCGATGGAGCAAATGATGATAACGTTACCTAAATTATCTCTTAAAAGCTCTAATTCATATTCTTTCCAACCCATGATGGATTGTTCAACCAACACTTCATGTGTTGGAGAAGCATGTAAACCTTTGTTTAAAGCTGCATCAAAATCTTTAGGATCATTGACAAAACCACCTCCTGTTCCACCTAAGGTGAAAGATGGGCGGATAACCAATGGAAATCCTGTTTCTTGTGCTATTTCTTTTCCTTCCAAAAAGGAGCGAGCTGTTCTTCCTTTACAAACTCCTACTCCGATTTCCAGCATTTTTAAACGGAATTTCTCGCGATCTTCTGTTGTTTCAATGGCCTTAATGTCTACTCCAATGATTTTTACACCATATTTTTCCCAAACTCCAGCTGCATCACAATCGATGGCTAAGTTCAAAGCTGTTTGTCCTCCCATGGTTGGTAAAACAGCGTCAATTTGATGCCTTTCAAGGATATGGATGATGGAGGCACGATCCAAAGGTTTCAAATAGACATGATCCGCATTCATAGGATCTGTCATGATTGTCGCTGGATTCGAGTTAATTAAAATTACTTCGATTCCTTCTTCTCGTAATGAACGAGCAGCTTGAGAACCAGAATAATCAAACTCGCAGGCTTGACCAATAACAATAGGACCAGAACCGATAATTAGGACGGATTTTATGGAAGAATCTTTTGGCACAGTATAGAATTAAATATGATAAATAATCTTATGTTTTTTGAAGCTATTTGGCTTAGGCTCAAAAATTGTACAAAGTTAGTTCAAGAAGCTTGAATTGGGAAGGAATAATGAAAATAAAATTGGAGTTTTTTTAATTAAGAAAAAACTTCTAAAAGCATTGCAAAAAAACCTTTATTTTTGACAATTAAAATCAATTCTGTGGTAAAAATTTTGGTTGCTTGTGATGAGAATAGAGTTATTGGAAAAGATAATGCTTTGATTTGGCATTTACCTGCTGATTTGAAAAGGTTCAAAGCATTGACTACGGGAAATGCTATTATTATGGGTCGCAAAACCTTTGATTCCATCGGAAAACCTCTGCTAAATCGAATCAACATTGTTATTACTCGTCAAAAGGATTATAAAGTGGAAGGCGTAGTGGTGGTAAATTCTTTAGAAGAAGCTTTATTGAAAGCCAGGAGTTTGAGCAGAGGGGATATTTTTATCATTGGGGGTGCTGAAATTTATCAAATGGCGATGGAAAAAGCAGATGAAATTTTGCTCACACGTTTGCACGATATTTTTGAGGGAGATGCCTACTTTCCTGAAATTCTGGAAAGAGAATGGAAAAAAGTAGATCAAATCAAAGGAGATACTGATGAGAAAAATCCTTATCAGTATAGTTTTATTACATACCAACGAATTCATGAATAAAATAGCTCTATCCGATACTCCGATTCGAATTGATGATTATTATCCTTTGTTGCAAAGTGATGAAGCTGGTGGGATTTGTCTATTTATTGGAACCATTCGAAATAAAAATTTAAACAAAGAGGTAAAAGCTTTGGATTTTGAAGCCTATTCACCCATGGCGGTTAAGCAAATTGAACGTTTAATTGAAGCGGCAAGAGCCCAATGGCCTTTGAATAATGTGGTAGTCATTCACCGGACTGGTGCATTGGATATTGGAGATATTGCAGTTTTAATCGGCGTTTCCTCTGTTCATCGACCAGAGGCATTTGCTTCTTGTCAATGGCTGATTGATCATCTCAAAAAAGAAGTCCCCATCTGGAAGAATGAATTCTATGAAGATGGATCCAATTGGTTGGTACCGAATCCGTAGGAGAGAGAAAAGAGGTAAAAGGTAAGAGGTAAAAGGTAAAAGTTAATAGGTAATAGGAGGGGACAAATTTTCTTGATTCTACTTTCTACCTCTTTTGACTTCGGAGCTTCAAAAGGCTCGAGACCGTGCTCGGTCAAACCCTCATTGTGGTAAAAAAAAGTTAAAAATAGCTTTAACTAATTGTAAATGAGGACAAAGCAAAAAGTCTTTTTTGATATAATCAATTTATCAAATAACTGAACTTTTTAACTCGTAAATTGCAGGGGGTAAGGGGACGCATTACCCCTTAAAAAAACAAAATCAGAATCAATAACAGAAAACTTATATTTTAGGGTCGGAAACTTATAAAGATAGGTATTATCAACCAAAATGGATGAATGCCCCCAAATTTCAATTTTTAATTCATCTTAATAGGGTCTTCTCTTAAAAACAAAAAAGCCAACTCTTGCGAGCTGGCCTTTTTTATAAAAATAAATATCAAACCTATTTTTTCTTCTCTTTAACACGAGCAGCTTTACCTTGCTTGCCTCTCATGTAGAATAAACGTGCTCTACGAACTTTACCACGACGTAATACTTCGATTTTATCGATGTTTGGTGATAAGATTGGGAAGATACGCTCTACGCCAATTCCGTTAGAGATTTTACGAACTGTGAATGACTCACCAGCTCCAGAGTTTTTACGTTGGATAACTAATCCTTGGAAAACCTGGATACGCTCTTTATTTCCTTCACGAATCTTAACGTGAACATTGATGGTGTCTCCAGCTGCGAATTCAGGATGCTCAGCTCTACGAGCGGCATTTTCTGCTTCAACTAATTTAATTAAATCACTCATTTTAATAATTTTTGTTTGTACAACTTTGGTGATTATCAGCACTTAGCGGTCCATTTTGTACATAAGTAAACTGATTTGGGTTGCAAAGATAAGAATTGTTTTTTAAAAATGAAATACTGAACGAAATCATTCTTTATTTTTCAACTTTTCTTACATTTTTATTGATGGTATCGGATTCGATGAGTCCATCACGGAGACGAATGATTCGATGTGCATATTGAGCGATATCATCTTCGTGTGTTACCATCACGATCGTATTTCCTTTTCTATGGAGTTGATCAAATAAATCCATGATTTCATAGGAAGTCTTTGAATCTAAGTTACCTGTTGGTTCATCCGCTAAAAGAATGGATGGGTCATTGACTAAAGCGCGCGCAACAGCAACTCTTTGTCTTTGTCCACCAGAAAGTTCATTGGGTTTATGAAGGGATCTGTTTTCTAAGCCGACTCCTCTTAGAGCATCCATGGCTTTTTCGATGCGATCTTTTTTAGAATATCCAGCGTAAATCAATGGAAGTGCGACATTATCTAAAGAAGATTGTCGAGGTAATAAGTTGAATGTTTGAAAAACAAATCCAATTTCTTTGTTACGAACAGCGGCTAATTCATTTTCAGACATTTCGCTGACGTCTTGATTATTCAAGATATATTTTCCTGAAGTAGGTGTGTCTAGGCAACCAACGATATTCATTAAAGTGGATTTCCCTGAGCCAGAAGGCCCCATGAAAGCAACATATTCACCTTTATTTACGGAAATACTAATATCTTTCAATGCATCAATTACCTCATCGCCCATAACATAGCGCTTAGAGATATTGATGGTTTCAATAATTTTAGTCATTGTGTTTATTGGATTATTTTCAGAGCTCGACTGAATATCAAAATTAAGACCATTTATCGATTTATTGATTATTTTTCTACCAAAGTACTTTCTGGGGGATGAGTTGGTGTAGGAAAGGATGGGTGGATGTTATAGGCGGGTAATAAAAAAGCCTCCAAGTACTTGGAGGCTTTTAATTATCTAAAAAGTGCTAGAATTATAATCCTTTTGCTTTTTTCACAACTTCGTCAGCGATGTTTTGCGGAACGAATTCGTAGTGAGAGAAAGTCAATGATGCAGTAGCACGACCTGAAGACATTGTACGTAAATCAGTTACGTAACCAAATAATTCAGATAAAGGTACATCTGCTTTCAAGATTACAGCACCTTGACGAGAATCCATACCTTTCATGATACCACGACGACGGTTTAAGTCACCTGTGATTGGTCCAGTATATTCGTCAGGAGTAACTACGTCAACGGCCATGATAGGTTCCATTAATTTCGCACCTGCACTTTTCGCTGCTTCTTTGTAACCCATACGAGCGGCTAATTCAAATGATAATGAATCAGAATCGACATCGTGGTATGAACCGTGGAATAAACGAACTTTCATTGAATCCATTGGGTATCCAGCCAAAGCTCCTGTTTTCATTGCTTCTTCGAATCCTTTTTGAACTGCAGGGATAAATTCACGAGGAATCACACCACCTACGATATTATTAACAAACTCCAAACCTGGTTTTTCGTCATCTCTTGGTCCGATTTCAAATACGATATCAGCAAACTTACCACGACCACCTGATTGTTTCTTATAAACCTCACGGTGTTCTGTCGTTTTAGTTAATGATTCTTTGTAAGCTACCTGCGGAGCACCTTGGTTTACTTCTACTTTGAACTCACGACGCATACGGTCGATGATGATTTCTAAGTGAAGCTCACCCATTCCTTTGATAATGGTTTGACCAGTTTCTTCGTTTGATTCAACTTGTAAAGTTGGATCTTCTTCGATCAACTTAGTAATTGCTTTTGAGAAGTTATCAGCATCAGCTGTTTTCTTAGGCTCAATAGCATATCCAATTACTGGCTCAGGGAATTCCATTGCCTCAAGGATGATTGGGTTTTTCTCATCAGAAAGAGTATCTCCTGTTTTGATATCTTTGAAACCAACTACCGCACCAATATCACCAGCACCTAAGCGCTCGATAGAGTTTTGTTTGTTAGCGTGCATTTGGAAGATACGAGAGATACGCTCTTTATTTCCAGAACGGTTGTTCAAAACATAAGAACCAGCATCTAAACCTCCTGAATAAGCACGGATAAAACATAAACGACCAACATAAGGGTCAGTTGCAATTTTAAATGCTAATGCAGCGAATGGCTCAGATTCACTTGGTTTTCTTAAAACTTCATTTCCTGTGTTAGGATCAGTTCCTCTAACACCTTCTTTATCCATTGGAGAAGGTAAGATAGCCATTACATAATCCAACATTGTTTGAACTCCTTTGTTTTTGAAAGAAGAACCACAAACCATAGGAACGATTTTCATTGAGATAGTAGCAGCACGTAAAGCAGCTAAAATTTCATCTTCTGTAATTGAAGTAGGATCTTCGAAGTATTTTTCCATCAAAGTCTCATCAAATTCAGCTACCGCTTCTAATAATTTTTCACGGTATTCAGTCGCTTCTTCCAACATATCGTCTGGAATAGGTACTTCTGTAAATGTCATTCCTTTGTCATGCTCGTTCCACTTGATACCACGGAAGTTAACTAAGTCAACTACACCTTCAAATGTATCTTCAGCACCGATTGGCAATTGAAGTGGCACAGCGTAGCTACCTAACATTTCTTTCACTTGCTTACACACGTTTAAGAAGTCAGCACCAGAACGGTCCATTTTGTTAACGAAACCAATACGAGCTACATTGTAGTTGTCAGCTAAACGCCAGTTTGTTTCAGATTGAGGTTCAACACCATCCACTGCAGAGAACAAGAATACTAGACCATCCAATACACGTAAAGAACGGTTTACCTCTACTGTAAAGTCAACGTGACCTGGAGTGTCAATAATGTTTACGTGATAGTCATTATCACGGTATTTCCAACCAACTGTAGTTGCTGCAGAAGTGATCGTGATACCACGCTCTTGCTCTTGCTCCATCCAGTCCATTGTTGCGGCTCCATCGTGAACTTCACCAATTTTGTGGCTAACCCCAGCATAATATAGGATACGTTCCGTTGTGGTGGTTTTCCCCGCATCAATGTGCGCAGCAATACCGATGTTTCTAGTAAATTTTAAATCGCGTGCCATTTTAAAAGGTTGATTATAAATATTGTTTTTTTAACTCTTACTAAATAATCAAGAACTTGGACAACATTTTTAATGCTGTTCGTTTAGGTTCTTATTTAGGGGTGCAAAATTACTGAATCTTAATTAAATACAAAAGTTTTTTATCAATGTTTACAAGCTTTTTACAATTGATTTACCCAAGATGCTGTTTTGCGTGCTCAGAGCCTTTACTTTTAGCAGAAAAAAAGATTTGTACGAAGTGTATTTCGATGCTTCCTAGACCAGGTTTGTTTCTAAATTCCCCCAATTGGTTGTCAAATAAAATGGGGGGATTAGTTGATTATCAGGATGTTCACGCTTTTTTTCTTTTTTCTGAAGGGGCAAGGGTGCAAAAATTGATGCATCAGATTAAATACAAGGGGCAATTTGAATTAGGGGAGTTTTTGGGTGCTTGGTGTGGATCTGAATTAAGTAAGTTTCCTAATTCCTTGGATTATGATTGGATTATTCCCATTCCTTTGCATCAAAAACGATTCATTGAAAGAGGGTATAATCAAGCAGCTTGTATTGCTAAAGGTATGAAACCTTTCCTTCGAGCAGAATTAAACAATGAAATTCTGATTAAAACTACTTATGCTCATTCTTTGACTCAACAAAACAGGCAAGATCGTTTCTCTACCTTAGAGGCTATTTTTGAAGTTCAAAATAGTCATTTGATTCAAAATAAGCATGTATTGATTGTGGATGATACATTGACAACGGGCGCCACTTTGATATCTGCTGGTGAGAAATTACTTGATGCAGGTGCTGGTAAAATTTCGTTTTTGGCCTTGGCGGCGTTGAAATGATAAATCGCAGAGACGCATGGCCTGGTGGAAACGCATGACCTGATAGAAACTCGCGGGCCGGTAAAGACGCACGGCCGTGCGTCTCTACCGGCAAACGATATTATTTATTGGTACCTGCAGCGATCATCGCACATCTGAATCCGATGGTTGCTGTGGATGAATCTTCATTTAAATAACGACGTGTACCTGGTGCTAACCAATAGGCCACGTCTGCCCAAGATCCACCTTTGTAGACACGTACTTTGTTATCAATCAATGAATTGTTATTCTTTTTGTCGTAAAGTGTTTGTCTGTCTAACACATCATTTCTACGAACTGGATTTAAATCATTGAAATCTTGGAATGACAATGGGCGATATAAGTCCTGAACCCACTCATTCACATTACCTGCCATTTGGTATAAACCGAAATCGTTCGGTGCATATTTGTAAACTTCGGTAGTTATAATCGCTCCATCGTTAGATTTGCCTGCGATACCCGCATAATCTCCTCTTCCTCTTTTGAAATTAGCTAACATAGAACCTTGTCCTTTCCCATTGGGTTGGCGTAAAGAAGGGCCATCCCAAGGATAAATACGTTGATTACCTTGATTTTCATCCTCTTGTTGAGTTCCAATCATGGCCTTGGCTGCATATTCCCATTCAGCTTCTGTCGCCAAACGATAAGATGGTAAAATTCTTCCAGATTCAATAGTCAAACGCGCAGGAGTATTGGTCCTAGTTCCAGCGGCAGCAGCCTTTTTAGCATCTGCCTTGCTAACTTTTACGGGTTTGTCTCCACCTGCTAATTGTTTGTTGACTACAGCAGTTCTCCAAGTACAAAAATCATTGGCTTGCTTCCAAGAAACACCTACCACCGGGTACATTCGGAAACCTGGGAATCGTAAATATTGTTCTACGTAAGGGTCATTAAATGCTAAATCATTTCTCCAAACTGTTGTGTCTGGTAAGGCAGATTCATAAAAATCTTGGGTAGAATCTTTTTGAACAGCATATAAATATTCTAAATAGTGCACATTCGCAATTTCAGTTTCATCCATGTAAAAAGATTGTACAGAAACCGTTCTTTCAATATTATCATGCAATCCTAAGACATCTTCCTCTAGGGATCCCATGGTAAAACGACCTCCTTCAATGAATACCAAATTAGGGCCAATTAATTGTCCACTAAATTTTTTATCTACTTGAAAGCCACCTTTTTGATTGTATGCTATACCTGTAGCTGTCGATTTTCCACCAATGTTTACACTACTTGGTTTACTATTCTTTAAGCCACTTGGGCAAGAAGTTAGAAGGAATAAACTTGCTATAAACATGCAAGCCAATTGAATTTTAGCAATCATTTATCTATTCTTTTCGATCTTATTGTAAAAACAAAATTAGGCATTTGATATAATTGCTCAAAATTAGCCCAAAATATCCACTAAAATAGTATTTAATTCTTGAATACTATCAATTTTTTCTATTTGTAAAATTAATTTACCCGCTTTTTCTCTTAATTGACACTGGCTTTTTCTGGCATTCACAAAGCCAATAACTTTCCCTACAATGTTGTTTGTGAGATTTTGATGCGCTTCAGAGGAAACGAAATGAAGTTTTAAATTATTGTTTTTGAGTAAGATTTTTTCAATACCTAAAACTTGTGCCTTCCAACGAATTTTTACTAATTCAGTTAAATCTTTGACTTCCAGTGGCATTTCTCCAAAACGATCTTGAATTTCTGAAATAAATTCATTCAAGGTTTTTTCATCTTCAATTTCATCTAAACGGGTGTAAAGAGCTAATCGTTCTGAAATACTTTGTATGTATGTTTCTGGAATTAAAACACGTAAATCTGTCTCAATTTGGCAATCTACCTTTAAAGTTTCCGCTAGTTGATTTAAATCTGTTTCAAATAAGGCTCTAAATTCATTTTCCTTTAATTCCTGAACTGCCTCATCCAAAATTTTGTGATACATATCATATCCCAAGTCATTGATGAAACCACTTTGTTCTGCACCGAGTAAATTCCCAGCTCCACGTATATCTAAATCGCGCATGGCCACTTTAATACCATCTCCTAAATCAGAAAATTCTTCCAATGCGCTCAATCTTTTACGAGCATCGCTGGTTAAATTTGAAAGAGAAGGCGTTACCAAATAACAATAGGCTTTTTTATTCGAGCGACCCACTCGACCACGCATTTGATGTAAATCTGAAAGTCCAAAATGATTGGCATTGATGATGAAAATGGTATTGGCATTCGGAATGTCTAGGCCAGATTCGATGATATTCGTAGCCACTAAAACGTCGTAATGCCCTTCTATGAAATTCATCATGACTTTTTCCAACTTGTCTCCGTCCATTTGTCCATGTGCAACACCTATTTTTGCATCAGGAACTAATCGTAAAATTCGATTGGCTGTGCTTTCCAATTCACCAATTCGATTGTGCACCACGAAAACTTGTCCACCTCTCAGTAATTCTTCTCTTACCCCATCCCTCAATAGTTCATCACTTAAAACCACTAATTTAGTTTCAACAGGTTGCCTATTGGGTGGAGGAGTGGCAATGATGGATAAATCGCGGGCTCCCATGAGCGAAAAATGAAGCGTTCGAGGAATTGGGGTAGCTGTTAATGTTAGTACATCCACATCTACACGCATTTCTTTTAAGCGATCTTTTACTTTCACGCCAAATTTTTGTTCCTCATCAATAATCATTAATCCAAGATTCTTAAAGGACACATCTTTGTTGACCAATCGATGAGTACCAATCAAAATATCTGTTTCGCCACTTGCTACTCGAGCCAACGTTTCTTTGATTTGTTTATCAGATTTGAAACGGTTGATGTATTCCACTTTACAAGGAAATGCAGCTAAACGATCATGAAAGGTTCTAAAATGTTGCATCGCTAACACCGTTGTTGGTACCAATATGGCAACTTGTTTGGAATCAGCAACTGCTTTAAACGCCGCCCGAATAGCTATTTCTGTTTTACCAAATCCAACATCACCACAAACCAATCGATCCATTGGATGTGGTTTTTCCATATCTGTTTTCACATCTATGGTAGCTTTTGCTTGGTCAGGGGTATCCTCATAAATGAAGGATGATTCTAATTCCGCCTGTAAATAGGTATCTGGTGAAAACGCAAAACCTGGAGCAGATTTTCTTTTGGCATATAAAGCAATCAATTCTTTGGCAATGTCTTTTACTTGCTTTTTGACCCTGGATTTTTTGTTCTCCCATTCGGGTGAGCCCAATTTGGACATGCTTGGCGGTGCACCTTCTTTGCCAGAATATTTAGAAATTTTATGTAATGAATGAATGGAAACAGAAAGAACATCGTCATCTCTGTAAATTAATCGAATAACTTCTTGTTCTCCATTGGCTGTATCAATCAAATTTAATCCAGCGAACCGTCCGATTCCATAATCGATGTGCGTGACAAAATCACCTACTTGAAGACTTCTAAGTTCCTTTAATGTAAGCGCTTTATTTTTGGAGAATTTATTTTTTTCTTTGAATCGGTGAAATCGCTCAAATAATTGATGATCCGGATAAAACGCGATTTTTTGATGTTCATCTACAAATCCTTCCCTCAAAGAAATCAATAAAGGTTTAAACTGTATACTTGTATTAATTTCATTGAAAATTACTTCTAATCGTTCAAGCTGCCTTGGTGATTCTGAGCAAATGATATTTTGAAACCCCAGTGTTTGGTTATCCAATAAAGTTTGAGCCAATCGATTAAAATCTTTTTGAAACGAACCTGGATTTTTAGAAGGATAATCGATGGATTGAGCATTTTTTGAATAGGCCCTTTTCCCGAATTCAATACAGGTAAATTGTTTTAATGCAGTTTGTAATTGTTTTTTATCATCCCAACGTTCTTTGGGTTCATTGATCACTTGAATATTTCCGCTATTTGAAGTTATTTTTTCAAAATCATCTGTTGCCTTTTGGAAAATTTTATCAGCAATGTCCAATAATGAATTTTGGTCTTTTAACCATATAACTGATTGTTTGGGAAGAAATGAAAAAAAGCTTTCTCTTGTTTCTTGAACTAATTTAGTCTGTACATCCGGAATCAAATGCATGGCTGAAACCGATGTGATGGACAATTGTGTTTCAGGGTGAAAGGTTCGAATGCTTTCTACTTCATTTCCGAAAAAATCTAATCGATACGGATATTCAGCTGCATATGAAAACACATCTAAAATACCTCCTCTAACAGAATATTGACCTGCTTCATAGACAAAATCACTTCTTTCAAAATCGTATTCATTCAAAGTTTCAGCTACAAAATTGATATCAATTTTATCTCCTACACGGATTGAAAGAGTGTTCTTAATTAAGGACTTTCGATTAATAACTTTTTCCGTTAATGCTTCCGGATAAGTGACTAACCAAAGTGCCTGTTCGTGATAATTACTCAAAACATTCAAAACTTCCGCACGCATTAATACGTTTGCGTTGTCAACCTCTTCCCATTCGTACGGTTTTTTATGCGACATTGGGAAAAGTAAAACGGAAGAATCGCCGACTAAAGCCTGTAAATCATTTAATAGATATTGCGCTTCCTCTTTATCTTGACAAACAATAAAAAATGGATTTTTCTTTTCTAGGCTAGCCATCAAAACGGCATCTAATGAGCCGCATAGCCCTTTTAGATGAAATTTCTCTCCCGCTTGGGCAGTATGAATTTGTTCGGAAATGGTTTGAATAATTCCGTCTGATTTATAATGAGCAATAAAATCTTTTACTATCATAATTTACCTAAGTGGTAAGTTTTTTTTGTTCAGGCTTGCAAAGGTAGGAAATTTTGTATCTTTGTGCATCCACAAAAAGGGGTGCCTTTAAATAAAGGCTGAGATTATACCCATAGAACCTGATGCAGGTAATGCTGCCGAAGGGATTTTGTAGAGATTTTAGCGCTGAAATCTCAAGAAAATCGTAAATATGAAGGGTGTTATGTTAAATTCAAACAGGATTTGACTCCTTTACCTGTTGTTAAACATTTCAAAAATGAAAGTATTAACGACACGTGTTTCGTACACACTATTGCTTTGTTTGTTTTTTGTACAAGTTTTTGCACAAAAAAATATTGCCCGCGTAGACGGCCGAATTGTAGATAAAGAATCGAATGCACCTCTTTGGGGCGCTACAATTCTTTTAGAAGGTACTCAAAAAGGTACCTTATCAGATGCTAAAGGTAATTTTTATTTAACAAATGTTCCTTCAGGTGCTCGAATCATCGTTCGTTACCTTGGGTATCTTGAATGGAAATCTGCCATTAAGGATGGCTTGCAAACCATTTTCTTAGAAAAAAGTAATTTTTTAAATGATGAAGTAATTGTCCAAGGTACAAGAGCAAGTTCTTCTTCAGCGATGGCCTACACGAACGTAGGAGCAGAGGAGTTGAAAAAGAGTAATTTGGGTCAAGACATGCCCATATTATTACAATTCACGCCTTCTATCGTCACTACTTCTGATGCTGGAGCTGGTGTTGGTTACACAGGCATTCGAATCAGGGGTTCAGATGCCTCCCGTGTAAATGTTACGATCAACGGAATTCCGGTCAATGATTCGGAATCTCAAGGAACCTATTGGGTTAATATGCCCGACTTCGCATCTTCGGTTGCATCTGTACAAATTCAGCGAGGAGTTGGAACTAGTACCAACGGTGCTGGGGCATTTGGTGGTTCTGTGAATATGCAGACTAATGAGTTTGAAAAAGAGGCCTACGGTGAAGCTTCCGTTTCAGGAGGATCATTTAATACCCTAAAATCTACTTTAAAATTTGGATCAGGATTATTAAATGGCAAATTTACTTTGGATGGTCGTGTATCACGCGTAGTTTCAGATGGCTATTTGGATAGAGCTTCTTCTAATTTACGTTCATTGTACGTTTCAGGAGCATATTTTGGGGATAAATCCATGATTCGAATCAACTTTTTTACAGGAAAAGAAAAGACTTTTCAATCTTGGTATGGAACTCCAGAAAGCAGAGTAAACGGAGATGTGGCGGGCATGAATGCCTACATTGAACGAAATTGGTTGAGTGATGAGGATGCTAAAAATTTATTAACGAGTGGCAGAACCTACAATTATTACACCTATCCCAATCAAACGGATAATTATGCACAAGATCATTATCAATTATTGTCGCATCATACTTTAAATTCCCAATGGAACATGGATGTAAACTTTCACTATACCTATGGAAGAGGCTATTATGAAGAGTTCAAAGTTTATGATGATTTGACGAAATACGATTTAAAGCCATTTGTTTCGCAAGGACAAACAGTAGAAAGTACGAATATCATTCGACAAAAATGGTTAGACAATGATTTTTACGGAAGTACTTTTGGATTGAACTATGATGGTTCAAAAGGCTTTAAGTTTACTTTCGGAGGCGCATGGAACAAGTATGTGGGTAGACACCATGGAGATGTAGTGGGTGGCGACGTCCCTTCTGAGTATTTGGGTAAAAGATATTATGAGAGTCATAGTCAAAAAACGGATTTAAATCTTTACACCAAGGCCAATGTTGCCATTTCAGAAAATTTGGATGCGATGATTGACTTGCAATATCGTACCGTTGGCTATATCATGGCAGGAATTGCAGACAAGCGACAAGATATTTCACAAACCAATACCTATTCATTTTTTAATCCAAAATTAGGCTTAACGCAAAAATTGGGAGAAAAAAGCAGCGCTTATGTGTCGTATGCTGTAGGAAGTAAAGAGCCAGGTCGACAAGATTTTGTGGACAATCCAACTAAAAAACCAAGCTCTGAATTTTTGATGGATTATGAAGCAGGTTTCATTCAAAAAGGAACAAAAGTCTCATTTCAATTGAACGGATATTGGATGAATTACAAAGATCAATTGGTTTTAACAGGCAAATTGAACAGTGTTGGAGAACCGATTCGTCAGAATGTAGCTTCTAGTTATCGGTTAGGATTGGAAGGTAATTTTACTTGGAAGATTTCCAATCGTTTAACATGGCAAGGAAATGCAACAGTGAGTCAGAACAAGATTGACAATTTTGTGGAATACATTACTGATTACGACACCAATGAAGAAAAGGCGATTTCGCATGGAACAAGTACTATTTCTTATTCACCATCATTGATTTCAGGAAGTACATTGACTATAACAACTGGTCGATTGTCGACATCCTTTTTAACGAAATATGTTGGAAAGCAGTACTTAGACAATACATCTGATGAGGGTCGTAGCATAAAAGCATATTTGACGCAAGACATCCGTTTTGCTTACCCAATCACAACAAAATGGACCAAGCGATTGGATTTTACGTTGTTGTTAAATAATGTAGCGAATAGCTTATATAGCTCAAATGGATACACCTACAGTTATATCTACGACGGAAAAACTATTACAGAGAATTTTTATTATCCGCAGGCAGGGTTTAATTTCTTGGCGGGTTTAGTGATTCGTTTGTAGAAACGTGTTGTTTTAGTATGACAGAACTACAAGTTCGAATCATAGTCCGCACTCAGCGCAGCTGAGCGCGAGTGTTTACACGCTCGGCTGTGCCGAGTGTGGACTATTGACAAAATTTGCATTACTCACGCTCAGCTTTGCTGAGTGTGGACTATTGACAAAACTTGAAGTTTTGGTATTTCGAACTGAAAGTTCTAATGATTATACGTAACTGATTTTGTCGAACTAAAAGTTCGAATTATAGTACGCACTCAGCGCAGCTGAGCGCGAGTGCTTTCACGCTCGGCTATGCCGAGTGTGGACTTTTGACAAAACTTGTTGTTTTGGTATTTCGAACTGAAAGTTCTAATGATTATACCCAACTGATTTTGTCGAACTAAAATTTCGAATCATAGTACGGACTCAGCGCAGCTGAGCGCGAGTGTTTACACGCTCGGATATGCCGAGTGTGGACTTTTGACAAAACTTGTTGTTTTGGTATTTCGAACTGAAAGTTCTAATGATTATACGCAACTGATTTTGACGAACTAAAAGTTCGAATCATAGTACGCACTCAGCGCAGCTGAGCGCGAGTTCTTCCACGCTCGGCTGTGCCGAGTGTGGACTATTGACAAAACTTGTAGTTTTGATATTTCGAATTGAAAGTTCTAATGATTTTACGCAACTGATTTGGTCGAACTACAAGTTCGAATCATAGGACGCACTCAGCGCAGCTGAGCGCGAGTGCTACTTCATTAAATCCCAGCTCAGCCCCCATTTGGCCAAACGATAACGAATCGACCACCAAATGACGCCCAGGCCATAAATGGAACTTCTTTTGAAATTGATCGAGGAGGCTTCTTCGAAATATTTTGTCGGACAAGTCACCTCTCCAATTTCAAAGTTTTTCCAAAATATTTGAAGCACCATTTGATTGTCGAAAATGAAGTCGTCATCACATTTTTCGAAATTAACTGCTTGTAATACTTCTTTTGAAAATGCACGATAACCCGTGTGGTATTCCGACAATTTTTGATTAATCAGAATGTTTTGAAACAATGTCAACAAACGATTGGCTATGTATTTATAAATCGGCATTCCCCCTTTTAGGGCTCCTTTTCCTAAGATTCGAGAAGCAAAAACAACGGGATATAAGCCATTTCCAATTACAGAAATCATCGCCTTCAATAACAACGGTGTATATTGATAATCGGGATGTAACATAATTACAATATCACCATCCAATTCCAAGGCTTTTTTGTAACAAGTTTTTTGATTTCCTCCGTATCCTTTGTTTTTATCGTGGCGAATGATATGCTTTATTCCCACTTGCTTGGCCACTTCGACGGTATTGTCTGGACTATGATCATCCACTAAAATCACTTCATCCACCCAATCATGAGGGATTTCATTATATGTTTTTTCAAGTGTTAGTGCTGCTTTATAAGCAGGCATTACAACAATCACCTTTTTTCCTTCGTACATAAGATATAAGCCAAAGATTTACGAACTTTGTCTGATTAAACAGCAAAATTAATTATTTATGAGTGAAACTCTATTTTTTATTGTCTTTTCGGTTGCCGTTATTATAATTATGTTGGTCGACCTTGGTATTTTTAAATCAGGACCAGATAAAGATGTCACTTTTAAAGAAGCAGGGTTTTGGAGTGCTGTGTGGGTTTTGTTAGCTGTTTTGTTCTATGTTTTTTTGAGATTTAATGGTGCATTGGTGCATGGAATAAGTGATATTCCCTCTTTAACATTAGTTCAACAAGAATATGCAAAACATATTAATTTAGGAACTGGCGCTTTTGCTGATCAATTAGCTGTTTTTCAAAATAATATGTCGCTGGAGTTTATTACGGGCTATTTAGTTGAATATTCTTTGTCGGCAGATAATGTTTTTGTCTTTATTTTGATCTTCAACTCTTTCGGTGTTCAAGCCAGGTATTACAAGAAAATCTTGGTTTGGGGTGTTTTGGGAGCTATCATTTTACGCTTAATTTTTATCTTTTTAGGTGCTGCGTTGTTGAAGCAATTCGATTGGATTATTTATGTTTTTGGTGCTTTTTTAGTTTATACGGGAGTGAAAATATTAGTCAGTAAAGAAAATGAAGAACATATAGAACCTGGAGAACATCCAGTGGTTTTAATGCTTTCTAAGTTTTTTAATGTGTATAAAAGAAATGTTACAGGTCGGTTTTTTGTCCGTTTTAGAAAAACAGGCAAAATTTTCATAACACCCATTTTTGTTGTTGTGGTTGTCATCGCATTTACGGACATACTTTTTGCTGTCGATTCCATTCCAGCCATATTTTCCATTTCCAAAGATCCTTATATCGTATTTTTCTCCAATGTTTTTGCGGTGATGGGCTTACGATCTTTGTTTTTCTTTCTTTCGAATTTAATGGGATTGTTCAGATTCTTACCAATGGGTTTAGGAGTCCTTTTGAGTTTTGTTGGTATTAAAATGCTCGCGCATTCATTTTTAGAAAAAATCGGATTCGGAACTTTGTCTTCTCTTGCAGTAATTATTGGAATACTTGCTGTCAGCATTATTTTAAGTATTCTGATGCCAGAAAAAAAGTCTGAGGAGGCGTAGTTATTCCTTTAAATTATGCCATTCTTTGGTTAATTTCCTGTATTGAAGTGGTGGAACTTTCATCCATTCCTTAAATTGTTTATTGAAATGTGAAAGATTGCCAAATCCACTTTCAAAACAAATTTCTACCATGGATTTACTGCTTGTTCTCAGTAATTGACATGCGTGTTTTACGCGAAATTCGGTGACTAATTCGACAAATGTTTTGTTTGTAACCTTTTTGAAATATCGACAAAAAGCTGTTTCTGTCATATTTGCCAAATGCGCCACTTCGTCTAAATGCACCTCTTGAGTGTAATTTGCGATAACATATGCATAAACTCGATTGATTCTTTCTAAATCAATTTTTGAAAGGGAATAGATGGATTCACTACTCTCAATTGGCTGAAGGTCTGCCGATGCAACGCTTAAATGATATAATATTTGTAGGAATGATATTAGCTTAGGAAATGGGGCTAAATTATTCAACTGAAGCATTTCTCTAGCTATTTTGTCTTGCGTCGGCCCTTGAATAACAAAACCTTTCTTAGCCTTTTCAAATAAGCTTTTGATGCTTTGGCATTCATGTTGACTCATAAACGTTTCGCCTAAAAAATCTTGGTTAAAATGTATGACCAAGGCTTGAGAAGCTAAATAATTTTCATTTTCATTTAACCAATCCGAACGATGATTTTGCCAACAATGTGGTAGGTTAGATCCTAATAAAACGAGGTCCCCTGGTGAAAAATCCGCAATCTGATTTCCTACAAATCTTTTTCCTTCTCCAGATATAATCAAGGTTAATTCCAATTCAGGATGAAAATGATAGGGCGCATCAAAACGTTCTTGTTTGACTTCTTTGATACTAAAAGATTGTAAAGAATCTTGATTCAGGTGTTCTAAAGAAGCTTTCATTAAATGTAGTAAAATTACAGTTTGCTGTGTTTAGTTAGTCAATTTGGGTAAAATTGCATTAATTTTTACAAATATTAAGGAGGATTCAAAAGTTTTTTTTCTAGAAATTTGTTCAAAAAATTAATTTATGACCATCAATTACGACCTTAAGGCAGAATCAATAGCTAGTTTTCAAGAAAATGGGCATATTTATTTGCCCAATATTATTTCAAAGGATCAGTTGAGTCCTTACCGAAATGCCATCAAAAATTGGGCAGAAGAGTTTAAGAAAAATCAAAAACCCATGTCTGAAAGAGATACCTATGGAAAGGCGTTTCTACAAATGATGAATCTTTGGGAAGACAATGATCTAATTAAAGAATTTTCATTGTGTGCAGGTTTCGGTCAAATTGCTGCTCAATTGTTGGGTGTTGAAAGTGTTCGTCTATACCATGACCAAGCTTTGTTCAAAGAACCCAGAGGTGGACATACCCCTTGGCATCAAGATCAATATTATTGGCCAATTGATACAGATAAAACGGTGACTATGTGGATGCCTTTAGTTGATATTGAAGATGGAATGGGGATGTTAACTTTTGCTTCAAAAACCCAAAAGATTCAACTTCCAGCAATGAAGATTTCGGATGAATCAGAGAATTTCATCAGTGATTTTGTGAAAAATAATCAATTTCCCATCGTAGCTCAAAAAACAATGAATGCAGGAGATGCCACTTTTCACATGGGTTGGACTTTACATGCTGCACCGGGTAATACGACTCATACCATGAGGGAAGTGATGACCTTAATTTTTATAGATGCAAATGCCAAAGTCATTCAACCTCAAAATGAAAATCAGGAAGCAGATCGTCAGAGATGGTTATGTGGCTTAGTGCCAGGCTCACTAGCTAATTCAGAATTAAATCCAGTGGTGTTTTAAAATGGACAAGCGGAATTTAATGGCAAGTATTTTAAAACTGTTTTGCACCAAAATTCTTTTTCTTTCAAAGGGATTTCTACAGTGCCATAAAATGATTTTATTCTTGAAATAGCCGAATCAAATTGCTTGTTTTTCAAATCTTTCATCACTTCCATGTAGATGAATCTTGCAGCAATTTGTTTTTCAGGAACTCCTATTTTTGCTAAAGCATTTTTCATTTTTTGAAATCTTACTTCTGAATAGTTTGTTGCATTTTTATTGTACAAACTAGTCATGATTGTATTTTCAATAGCCTGTTTGACATTGAGTGTGTCAAAATCTTTGGTATAATTATTCATATTATTCACCAAATGTTCAAACAATGGATTTTCTTCATCCATCATTACCTTTTGGACAATTAGAAAACTGACCTTGTTCTCATAATCATTGGGTGAAATGGACCTTACAAGTTCATTGACAATTTCAATATTTTTAGTTGTATCCAATTTCAATCTTGTAAATGAAGCGGCAGAAACCATATCATCTAGGTTTCTAGCACCTTTATCAAATCCTTCAACCAATGCTTGCTGACGCTTAATAGGATCTTTTGCTCTATTTAATAAACCAATGATGTCTTTAACATTATTGGTTTCTTCCCCCGCTGCTTGAATATTCCAAACCTTACCTTCTGGTGAAAAAACTAGAAAAGTTGGAGTAGTTGCGATATAAATTTTATGCTTTCTCAAAAATGCATTGGCCTCTTTTTGACTAAGATCCAATTGGTAGGCATGAAAGTTTTTATCCAAGTAATTTTTGATTTCAGCTTTTTTTAATGTCTGATCGTATGCCATGCAATGATGACAAGTGGGCAAATAGGCTTCTAAAAAAACAGGCTTTTTTTCCTTAGAAGCAAGCGTAAATATGTTTTCAATATTCTCTAATTTACGAAATGATGGATTTGCGACTTTCTGAGAAAAAGAAGTAAAAAAAGTGATGATCAGTAATAAAATAATTCCAGCTGATTTCTTCATAAATTATTATTTTTCTCAAAAATACATTATCCTGCCCAATTTTCCCTATCCAAATTTCGGTAAGTAATAGCTTCAGCAATATGATGAGACTCAATATCAATTGAAACATCTAAATCTGCGATGGTTCGTGCTACTTTTAAAATCCGATCATATGCTCTCGCAGACAATTGTAATTTTTCCATGGCGTGCTTTAAAATCTGTTGCCCAACTTCATTTAATTGACATACTTTCTTAACTAATTCAGAGCCCATCATCGCATTACAATGAATATTCATGCTTCCCTCAAATCGTTGGATTTGCAGATTTCTCGCTTGTATAACCCTTGCTCGAATTTTTTCACTCGACTCCGCAACTCTAGCAGAGGTCATTTCCTCAAAGTTGACAGGTGTAATTTCAACATGTATATCAATTCGGTCTAAAAGGGGGCCTGATATTTTGTTTAAATACCGCTGAACAATTCCTGGACCACAAACGCAATCTTTGATGGGATGATTATAATAACCACATGGGCATGGGTTCATACTAGCTATTAACATAAAATTGGAAGGAAACTCCACCGCCCATTTTGCTCGAGAAATTAATACTTTTCTATCCTCTAAGGGTTGGCGCATTACTTCTAATGAATTTCTATTGAATTCTGGAAGTTCATCTAAAAACAAAATTCCATTATGGGCCAATGAAATTTCTCCCGGTTGTGGAGTTGAACCTCCTCCCACCAAAGCTGCCGTCGAAATCGTGTGATGCGGATTTCTATAAGGACGGGTAGAAATTAAAGAAGATTTACCAATGAGTTTTCCTGCCACTGAATGTATTTTGGTTGTTTCAAGCGCTTCTTTTAAGCTTAATGGAGGTAAAATGCTAGGTATCCTTTTGGCTAACATGGTTTTACCTGCCCCAGGAGGACCCACCATAATTAAATTATGCCCACCTGCAGCGGCTATCTCAAAAGCTCTTTTTGCATTTTCTTGTCCTTGTACATTGGAAAAATCGACGTCGAAACTTTGCATTTTATCAAAGAATAATTCTCTCGCATCCACTTCAATTCGAGGGAAATATTGCTTTCCTTTGAGAAATTGAATGGTATCGTACAAAGTTTCCATACCATAGACTTCCACATCTTTCACCACCGCCGCTTCAATGGCGTTTTCTTTCGGTAAAATGATTTTTTTGATGCCTCTTTTTTGAGCTTCCATCGCGATTGGTAAAGCTCCTTTTATGGGACGTAAAATTCCATCTAAGGAAAGTTCACCCATAATTACAAATTGTTCTAATTCTTGAAAGTGAACTTGTTCAGAAGCGTGTAAAATGGATAATGCGATTGGGAGATCATAGGCTGAACCCTCTTTTCTTACATCCGCTGGTGCAAGATTTACGACTACTTTTCTTCTCGGGAAAAAGAAACCAATGTTTTTAATAGCTGATTCCACTCTTTGAATGGATTCCTTGATGGTAGAATCAGGTAAGCCAACCAAAAAACATTTGGTTCCTTGATCCACACTCGTTTCTATGGTGATTAGGTATGCGGAAACGCCAAATACAGCACTTCCAAAGGTTTTTGCTAACATATTTTATTTTTATGTCGGCAATATATATGCAAATTGAATAGATTTTAATCAGTTAATTGGACTTTATCTTTTTTTACCAATAAGTTGATTTTTTTCCCAAAAGGAAGCGGTAAATTATTCGAAATGTGTCCACTTGGAAAATCAAAAACAATGGGAAAATCAAATCCTTCCGTATGTTCTATTACCAATTCTTGCAAGGATTTTCCCATAGCCAAACTAGCTTCTTTACAATCAGTAAATCCACCAATTAATAAACCTGATAACTGATTAAAAACGCCTGCCCTTTTTAATTGAACAAGCATTCGATCCACATGGTATAACCTTTCTCCAATTTCTTCAAGAATCAAAATCTTTCCAGCTGGATTTGGAAAACTATGACTTCCCAATAAATGAACCAATAAAGAAAGATTTCCACCGATGATAGGAGCGGAGGTTTCGCCTAATTTATTTAAGGGATGACCTTTTAATTCAATAGAAAAACGATCTTCAAATAATAATTGATGTAATTGTTCAAGAGCCAATTCTCCACCATCTTGAATATAATTATGGGGCATTGGGCCATGAATACTAGCTATTCCAATAGAATCCAAATGAACCAATAAGGCCGTGATATCAGAAAATCCAACAATCCATTTCGGATGCTTGAACAATGCGGAAAAATCTATTTGATCCAAAATTCTACTACAACCATATCCTCCTCTCAGTGGTAAAATGGCTTTTATATTCGGGTGATTTATGGCTAATTGAAAATCTGCTAATCTTTGCTGATCTGTACCTGCAAGTCCAAAATGTTGAGCAAAACAATTAGGAGCAAAATGAACTTTAAGTCCCCAATTTTCCAATGCTTGTATGCCACTCTTCCAGTTTTCGGAAGTTGGAGGGGATGCAGGAGATATTATCATCACCTCGTCACCCTTTTTTAGAAGTTCAGGGAATAGCATAATTAGTCAAATTTATTGCAAATTAATTTGAATTTATGGTTTAACAAATTTGATTTGAAGGTGTATTATTGTAAAATTTGTAATTTTAGAAAAATAATCAACTTTGAAAGACATTAACTCCCTCGATTTGGTGCATCCAGTTTATAACCCACATGCTGGATGGGCGAAGGATTTGTTATATTATTTCAATCTTTTTAAGGATGTTATTCCAAAGGATTTACTTGTTTCTGTTTATGTTGTCAATGATGGAAGCAAACAAGGTATATTAACAGAGGATATTCAATTTTTAGAAAATTCAATACCAAATTTTCATTTTATTTCTTTGGAGCAAAATCAAGGAAAAGGTGCCGCTTTGAGAGAAGCCGTCCGACAAACTAAGGCTGAAATTGTCATTTATACCGATGCTGATTATCCTTATTTGATTGAAAATGCGAAAGATATGTTGGACAGGCTGTTAAATCAAAAAGCAGATATTGTGGTTGGAGTAAGGGACGAGCAATATTATGACCAATTACCAACAATGAGGAAAATATTTTCTTTGTCGCTGAAAGTGATGAATTATTTATTTTTCCCAAAGCTCAAAGTAAAGGATACTCAATCCGGTTTAAAAGGTTTTAATCAAAAAGGGAAGGCAATTTTTCTTAAGACAAAAATTCCAGCATTTTTGTTTGACATGGAGTTTTTGGTTTTGGCTTCCAAGGCAAAAGATATTCGAGTCGATTGGATATATGTTCAGGTGAGAGAAGGGGTTGTGTTTTCTACCATGAAAACGAAAACTATTTTGACAGAGTTACTTAATTTCTCTTCGATTTTGATTCGTGGACTTTTCAAATAATGAAGAATAAAATATTGATTACCATTGATGTCGAAGAATGTGATGTTCCTATGGAATATGGCTACGACTTGTCTTTGGAAGAACAATTAGAGCTATCGCGAAAAGGCTTAGCTAATTTCATGGAGGTTGTTGAGCAGGAGGAGATTCCGATCACTATTTTTTGTACAGGTGTTTATGCAGAGAACAATCCTGAATGGATTAAGCAATTACATAAAAAGCATGAATTGGCCTCGCATGGTTTTTTTCATGGAAAATTTGATGCAAAAACAGATTTATTATCCTCAAAATTGCTTTTGGAAAACCTAAGTGGAAAACAAGTCTTAGGCTTTCGTATGGCTAGGATGCAATATGTAGATGAGCTGGAAATAAAAAAAGCGGGTTACCAATTTCATTCATCTTTGAATCCAACTTGGATTCCGGGTCGATATAATCATTTAAAATCGCCCAAATTGCCTTTTTTTGAACATGATTTATGGAATGTTCCTGCATCAGTTAGTCCCAATTTGCGAATACCTCTTTTTTGGTTGTCTTTTAAAAATTTCCCACTTGGGGTGTATAAAAAATTGGTCAAGGATACCTTAAAGGAACATGGATTTTTAAATATTTATTTTCATCCTTGGGAATTTACCGATTTATCGAAGTATCCATTACCAAATCACGTAAAGAAAGGTTCAAAAGGAGAACTGCTAAAGAAACTTTCTGATTTATTGAAATGGTTGAAAAAAGAAAATTTAGGAGACTTTACTACTATGGCTGATTACGTTAAAACTTTAAGCAATGAATCAAAGTAAATATTGGTATAAAAATGAAAAAGTACTTTTCATTCTTTGGATGCTGGCTGGTGTAGTGACAGCCATAAAGCAATATTCATTGGGTGAAATAAATTCGCATATCAATAATTTTATCATATTCATTTCTAGCTATGGGCATTTTATACAAAAGGTAAATTTGTATGAATTGTATCCCAAAGAATACTTCGATTTATATTTATATGGGCCAATATTTTCTATTTTAATTGCTCCTTTTGCCGTCTTACCCACATCAGTTTCATTGGTGTTTTGGAATACTTTGAACGCATTAGCTTTGTTTTTTGCCATTTGGAATTTGCCCTTGGGCATAGAAAAGAAAAGCGGCATATTATGGATTATTCTAAATTCATTGATCACGGCAATGTTAAATACGCAGTTTCATGGACTTTGCGTGGCTATGATTATTTGGAGCTATGTGTTTTTAATAAAAGATAAAGTCAGCTGGGCAACCTTGTTTATTGCATTGGGCATTTTTATCAAATTATATGGCGTAATTGGATTGGCGTTTTTCTTTTTCACTAAGGACAAGTGGAAATTTGTAAAATATTTTATTTTCTGGACGTTGTTGATCCTTGCATTGCCATTATTGGCAGGAGGTTGGCATTATGGCATTCAATGTTATATAGATTGGATGCATGTGTTAAACCATAAAAATGATATAAATGTAGATTTGGCCAATACAAGGACGGACGTTTGTGTCATGGGTATGATCCGAAGAATTACTCAAATCGGCGATTTGTCAAATTTATGGTTCTTGATACCTTCGATGATGTTAAATATTTGGGTGTTTTTTCAAACAAGTAAATGGGATAATCGCATTTTTCAATTGCGAATTTTGGCATTTATGCTTCTATATTTGATGCTTTCGAGTACTGGCACGGAGTCGCCTACATTAATCATGGCCTTTCCTGGAGTGGGACTATGGTTTGTTTTGTCTAAGAAAAGTAAAATTCATTGGGCTTTGTTAGTTTTCACTTTACTGATTTCTAGTTTTTCTCCCACTGATATTTTCCCGAAATACCTTAGGGAGCACTGGATTAACCCTTATGCTTTAATGATATTGCCCCTATTTCTGGTGTGGTGTTTTCTTGCTTATGAATTAAGGACGGAAGAGGAAGGTATAATTATAGGAAAATAACCTCTTTAATGATTTCATTTTGGGCTGACTTGTTGATCAATTCGATCATTTTTTGTTTGGCCATCAATAATTCTTTTTTCAAGGGAGCAGAATCTAGTTTTAAATACAGTTTTTCGTTTTTAACATGCACGGAAATAGTTCTTGCTGCAATGGGTTTTCCCATGATTTGTTCCCAATTTGCTTCAACATAAGTTTCGTCAAATTTATTTTGGAGTTGGTAGATTTTTAGCAAAGATTCTATGGCTTCTTTGAGGGAATGGCTTTCATTTTTTCTGTTTGAGGCTCTAGGGATTTTGGGAATGAAAGGAGAATCCATGGATGATTTTTTACGAATTTTTCAAAGTTAATTGAAATACTGAGTGAATTTTGAAAGTTTGCGACGAAATTTTAATTTTTTTTAATTTTTTTTTAATTTTTTAATTCTAAAAAAAGTACCCTATTATGCTTGAATTTTTGAAGAAAATATCAAATTAATACAATGGATGAAAAAAAATGGCAATAAATTTCCGTTGTAAGGACTTTGTAGGTTATCAAAATTAAATTAGAATTGCATTACTTTTGCCTTTAAAGAGAAAAACAGCGACAGCGAAAACTATGAAAACTACGTTTAGTTGTTTTTTCCAAAAGTGTTGTTTAACAAATAATTCTTTAACCCCCAAATTACAAACTAATGAGTACACAACAACCAAAGCCAGCTGCTAAGCCAGCTGCAGCCCCAAAAAAATCAGGCGGTATTTCTGCAGGATTAATTCTTATCATTTTATTTGTCATCGCTTTAGCAATTTACAATTTTGTAATGGGTGATGGATCTCACTTCGAAGGTGGTACTAGCGAAGGACACCCACTTCCAGGCGATTATTTCGGTATCGTTTACAAGGGTGGAGTTATTGTACCAGTTTTAATGACATGTTTCTTAACTGCATTAACATTTTCAATTGAGCGTTTATTCACTATCGGTAAAGCAAAAGGTACTGGTGATGTAAATGCATTCGTACGTTCAGTACAAGCAGCTTTAGACAAAGATGATGTTGAGTCTGCAATCAAAGCTTGTGATAAGCAAAAAGGTTCAGTAGGTAACGTTACTTTATCTGCTATCAAAAAATACAAGCAATTAATTTCTGATTCTTCTCTTGATAAGGAGCAAAAATTAGCTGCATTGAGCAAAGAAGTTGAAGAAGCTACTTCATTGGAGTTACCAATGTTAGAGAAAAACTTAACTATCATTGCAACATTAGCATCAGTTTCAACTTTGATCGGTTTATTAGGTACTGTAATCGGTATGATTAAAGCGTTCTCGGCATTAGGTAATTCAGGAGGATCAACTGATTCAACTGCTTTAGCAAATGGTATCTCTGAGGCACTTGTTAATACTGCATTAGGAATTGGTACTTCAGCTATCTGTATCATTGCTTATAACTTATTTACATCTAGAATTGATGAGTTAACTTACAGCATTGATGAGATTGGTTTAAGTGTAAACCAAAACTATGCTACGCATCATAATTAATATTTGAACCCTGCAGTTAATTCTGCGTGTATATTATTTTTTCACAGTTCAAATTTAAATTGTTATGCCAAAAGTTAAAGCCAAACGACAAAGTGTTTCACTCGATATGACAGCGATGTGTGACGTGGCTTTCCTTTTATTGACGTTCTTCATGTTAACCGCGAAGTTTCGTCCTGAGGAGGCAGTTACGATCGTACCACCGTCATCTATTTCGGAGAAACCTTTGAATATAAAGGATGGATTATTAACCATCAGTGTTTCGAATGAGGGAGGGGTATATTTGGCAACTGACGACCGTGCAGCTAGAGAATTTATGTTGGAGCGTATGGCTAATCGCTATGGAATCGCTTTGACAGCTACAATGAAGAAGAATTATTTAGCTTCTGAAATTGTGGGTTATCCAGCAGGTGCAATGCGTCAGGTGTTAGGAATGAAACCTTCTGAAGCAAAGGATAAAGGTTTTCTTAAAGGAGTCCCAATTGACTCAGCCAATAATGAATTATCCTATTGGGTAGGATATGCCAAATTATCAAATCCTGAGTTGAAGATTGCTATAAAGGGAGATCAGAACAGTAATTACAAAGTATTTGCTGATGTTATTGGTACTTTGCAAGCGCAAAATATTAATATCTTCCAATTGGTTACTTCACCTGAGAATAGACCAAAATAAAAGTTTACATTTTTAATTAGAATAAGAAATGGCAGAAATAGATAGCTCCGGTGGAGGCAAGAAAGGCGGAGGTAAGAAGCGAAGTAAAAAAATGTCGACCAAAATCGACATGACCCCAATGGTAGACTTAGGCTTCTTATTGATTACTTTCTTTATGTTGACGACTACGTTGGCAAAGCCTGTAACCATGCAATTAAACATGCCTGACAAAACGGATACTAAGGAAACATCTCCTGTTAAATTGTCTGAAACCTTAACGGTTATTCCAGATGAGAACAAGGTGTATTATTACCAAGGTATTCCTACTGAGTCAGCTACAGTATTGGAGGTTACCGATTATTCAGCCACTGGAATACGCAAGGTTATTGCGGATTTGAAAGCGAAGGTTGGTAGTAACTTTACCTTAGTAATTAAGCCGACGAAGAAAGCGAAGTACCGTAATATGGTCGATATGCTTGATGAATGTGCGATCACCAATAATAAGCGTTATGCTTTATTAGAAATTGATCCAGCTTCTGAGGATTTAATAAAACGTTCAGGTAAATAATGGGTTTTACCCTTTTAATTAATTTTTAAATAGAATCAAATATGTCACAAGTAATAAGCAATGATGCTACGTTGGATGACATTATCTTTAAAGATAAGAACCGTGAGTTTGGGGCTTTTGTTTTAAGGACAACTTATCCAAAAGTAATCAAGCGGTCGGTATTACTAGGTTCGGCACTTTTTGTTGGAGCTTTATTATTAGCTGCATTCTGGAAACAGTTGACTGCTAATATCCAAGAAAAACAAGAGGTGACAGCTGAGGTAATGAAGTTGGACACTCCGCCACCTGCAAAGAAAGTGGAATTGCCTCCTCCGCCACCACCGCCACCACCAAAAGAAATCCCTAAGGTAACAACTACTAAGTTTTTACCTCCAGAGATTAAACATGATGAAGAAGTAACAAAACCAGAGCCACCACCAGAGGAGGTTAGAGGTAATACGGCTTCGGAAACTGTTAAAGGTGAAACCGAAAATTATGAGCCACCAGTAGATCCAGATTCTAAAGGTAAAGAGGAGCCAGTTGAGCCACCGAAGCCTGCTGAAGATGAAATCTTTACTGCAGTTGAGCAAAATGCTGAGTTCCCTGGTGGGCCTGCAGCATTTGGTAGATACCTTCAAAGAAGTTTGAAGTATCCATCAGCAGCTCAAAGAGCGAATGTTGGAGGTAAAGTATATGTTCAGTTCGTTGTTAATACGGATGGTTCCATTCAAGACGTTCAGGTTATCAAATCTGTAGGTTTCGGTTGCGATGAAGAAGCTATTCGTGTAATTAAATCAGGTCCTAAATGGAATCCTGGTAAACAAGCTGGACGTGCAGTACGTTCAAGATTTACCCAGCCAATTACTTTCCAATTGTCTGAGTAATTATAGATTTGATTAATTGCAGACCTGCTAAACATTTTATTTGGCAGGTCTGTTTATTTAAAAAGGATTATATGAAAAAGCCCTTAACCATTTGGATTAATGTGTTTTTTAGAACCATTGTTGCGATTGCCTATGCAAGTCTAGGCTATTATGTTGCTTTTGTTTCTGAATTTCAATTAGGTCTTTTGTTCGGTGTTCCCACTGTTTATATGTTGGGTATACTTTTTATGATTTATGGACTTTTTCGCTTGGTTCGTGCTTATATCTATTGGAAAGAATTTGATGATTTAAATGATGACCCTTCTGAAAAATATGGCGAATATGAATCCTAAATATGCTTATTTTATATTATTTAGTTTGTTAATGATTAGTTCTTGTTCTAAGAATAGTGATCAAAAACAAAAAGATGGTCCTGCTACAGGTGAAATTACAATTGCAGTGGACGAATCTTTTCAACATGTCTTGAATGCAGAAAAGGCAGCTTTTGAAGACAATTATCATTTCGCTAAAATCCATTTAAAATTAGGTGTTGAAAATGAATCTATTGCTGATTTATTGAATGATAAGGTTCGTGCTGCTATCGTTACAAGAGATTTGACGGACGCTGAGCAAGAAATTTTTAAGCGTGAAAAAATAACTTATCGTAGTTTTCGTTTTGCTGCTGATGGAATAGCCTTGTTGGTTAATAAATCTAATTCGGATACATTAATCAATTTAAATCAATTGAAAAATGTATTACTTGGTAACCTGAAAACTTGGGAATCTATCGGGGCTCAAAAATCCAAAGGTCCAATTACTTTGGTTGTTGATAAGGCGAATTCAAGTAATATAAAGTATCTAATGGATTTATTTAAAATTCCTGCAAATGCAAGTTTGAATGTATTTGCGGCCGGTTCTAATAAAAAAGTAATTGAATACGTGAAAGAGCATCCAAATTCGATTGGTTTAATTGGCTCGAATTGGATAAGCGATGGAGATAATCCAACCTCTTTAGGATTTATTCGTTCTGTAAATATTATGTCCGTTGCGGCCAACGAAACAAAATTGAAAGAAGATTATTTCCAACCTTTTGGCTATAATTTAGCCTTAAAAAAATACCCCTTACGAAGGGAAATTAAAATTATATTGAAAGAGTCTTATCTTGGATTAGGTACTGGTTTTGTAAATTATGTTTGTGGTGATATGGGTCAATTAATTGTATTGAAGGATGGTTTAATCCCTCTGACCCGACCTATCACGATTAGACAATATCAAATTAGTCAATAATTAATTTTTATAGTCGATTTTTGAAATTATTTGAAGATTTATAATTATTTTTGTACTCTATTTGCAATTTAACTTTTTTGGTATTTAGTTGAATTTTTTCAATGTAAGCCTAAGAAAAAAACATAAAAGCTTTTAATATTTATTAACAATGAAGAAAATGAAATCGTGGATTGTGGGATTGGGTTTATTGATCTCCAATATGGCTTTAGGTCAAACAGTACAAGATGGTCTTAATTTTTTAGATCGTCATCAACCAAACAGAGCTAAGCAAGTATTTGAATCTTTAGTTGCTTCAGCACCTACTGGAGAAAATTATTTTTATTTGGGGTATTATTTTTTAAATCGCCGTGATTGGGATTCAGCAAAAGCTGCATTTGAAAAAGGGAAAGCAGCTGACCCTAAAAATTACCTTAATCAAGTTGGTTTAGCTTCTATCTTAGTAGGTCAAAATAATGTTAATGCTGCGAAAGTGGAATTTGATCGTATTTTAGCTGAGACTAAATCTAAAAATCCAGAAGTATTGTATCGCATTGCTGAGGCCTATGAAATGTATTATATTTTAGGTAAAGAGGATAGTTTCAATGCTTCAAACAATGATCCAGCAGAAGCCATTCGTTTGATTGATTTGATTCAAGAAAAAACGAAAAAGCTTCCAAATCCTGAGCAATATATTGTGAAAGGTGATGCTTATTTGATTAAGAACGATGGAGGAAATGCTGTAACTGCTTATGAGCAAGCTTTGTTGCAGGATCCTAAGAACGTGAAGGCGAAAATTAAAATCGGAGTTGTTTATCTACGTGGTAAAAACTACAAAGAAACTCAAGCTAGATACAAAGAGGCTTTAGATTTAGATTCTAATTATGCACCTGGTATCAAACGTTACGGTGAGTATTTGATCGTAGGAAATCAATATAAGAATGCTTCTCGTTATTTTAGAAAGTATTTAGAAAAAGCAGAGGCTACGCCAGAAGTTACTTTAGAAACTGCGAAATTATTGTTTCTTTCTAAAGATTATGATGGTGCAATGAAATACACAAATGAAGCTGAATCTAAAGGCGTAAAGGATAATGACATTTTCCGTATGCGTGGATATTCGAATGTTGAAATGGGTAATTTTCAACAAGGAATTGATAATTTAGATGGTATGGTTAAGCGTGGTGTAAAACCTTTTTACCAAGATGATATCTATTTTGGAAAAGGATACCAAGGTTTAGGTAAAGATTCCCTAGCTATAGCTTATTTTGAGAAAGCTGCACCTTTAGATACAAACAATAACGTTTATTCAATGATTCATGATATTCGTTACAAGCAAAAGAGATATTTAGATGCCTCAGCAGCTGGATTGAATAGTATCAATTGGAAAAAGAAAAAAAATCAAACTGTTGGTTCAGGAGATTATTTTAAAGTAGCGATGGATTTGTATTTAACTGCTGCTTACATCAACAAAGCTGACACAATTGCTCGTCCTGCGATGGCAATGCGTGCTGATTCAATGTTTGCAAAAGCAATTGAAATCAATGACAAATGGCCTCCTTTCTATATCAATAGAGCTCGTGCTAATAACTTTATTGATTTTAGTGGTACAAGATGGTTAGGCCGTGAGCATTATGAGAAGTTTTTAACTGCTGTTGAAACTCAAAAAGCAGATAAAGCAAGTCAATACAAAGAAGATAAAAATCAATTGTTTGAAGCATATAAGTATTTGGGTGGATATAATTTATCTGTAACCAAAGATGAAGCAAAAGCAAAAGAGATGTTCCTGAAAGCCCAGGAAATAAAAGCTGATGATCCAGATATCAAAGCATATTTCAATCCTGAGCCTGCAACAGCTCCTAAAAAATAAGTAAAAAAGGCTGTCAAAATTGACAGCCTTTTTTTATGTCTTATCTTTGTAAAAAATAGAATCAATATGTCGTACGCAGTAATAACAGGAGCAAGTAAAGGAATAGGTCGTGAAATAGCATTTGAGTTAGCATCAAGAGGTTATCATTTATTAATTGTTGCTCGTAATTCTTATGAATTGCAAATGGTCAAGGATGAGGTAAAAAAGAAATTCAATGTTGAAGTAGAATTTTTGGTTTTGGATTTATCCCAAATAGATGCTGTTTCAAAATTATTCGATTGGGTTGTTGAAAAAAATGTCGACGTTCGAATTTTGGTTAATAATGCTGGATACGGCTTGGTAGGAGATTTTGAAAAATATAGCCTTTCTGATCATCAAAAAATGATGCAAGTGAATATGAATGCAGTGGTTGAATCTTGCTATCGATTTTTCCCAATGTTAGAAGGAAAAGGTCAAACCTATATTTTAAATATTGCAAGTTCAACAGCTTATCAAGCAATTCCATTAATGAGTTTATATGCAGCAACAAAAGTCTTTGTGCTTAATTTTTCAAGAGGTTTGCACCATGAATGGTTAAAAAAGGGAATTTCAGTCACAGTAGTTAGTCCGGGTGCTACAAGTACTTCTTTTAATGATCGAGCTAATTTGCAAGATAAGGCTAGAAAAGCGGCAGAAAAGGTTACGATGACACCTGAGTCTGTTGCAAAAATTGCTGTTGAAGGAATGTTTGCAAAAAAAACTGAGGTAATCACTGGCTTTATAAATAAGTTGGGTGCATTTTTAGCTTGGGTTGCCCCTAAATCATTGAGTGAAAAAGTGGCGAAAGGGATATATGAGTAATCGTAATTTGAGTGTTGGAATGAGCTGGTTGATTTAATCAAAATTTAATCAGCTCATTCCCTCATCAACTATTTTATTATCAATAATCTTTTTGTTTCACTCCAATCTTTTTCGATAATTTTCAATAAATATATACCATTTTTTAAATCAATATTTTCGAAGTTGATTTTTTCAAAATTCTCCGTTATTATTTTAGTATAGACCACTTCACTTCTTAAATCATAAATGATTATTTCTGAGTTTTGTAATGATTTATTAGAGGATAAATAAAAGAAATCTCCATGATTGGGGTTAGGAAAGATTGATGTGTTTATTTCGATCATAGGGTGGTTTTTAGCATTTGTCAGATTTAATTCCTCGTTTAATACTGTTGGCTTTTTGATTGAATTAAAAGGCCTAATAATTATTGGATCACTGAAATTTGACCAACATCCATCAAAATTTTGAATTCTATATTGAATGGTATCTTCCTTGCTTGCGTATATTGTTTTATTTGATCGTCCATTTGTCCATTCATATTTTAAAGCAGTTTCTGTAATATTTATTTGAACCGAATCGTTTGGCGTGAATTCAATTAAATTTTGATTGATTACTGGTTTTTTGGGTGTATCGATTACCGTAATGTATTTCGTGTCAGACCAATCAGACCAACAAATTCCATTATCACTTACTCTCAATTGAATGGGATATGTGCCGCTATTCGTTTTTTGGAACGTAATTGTATTTGTGTTACTATGATTGTTCCATTCAGAATAGGGGTAAGTATCATTACTAATTAACACGATCTTTTCTTCTTTGCAGATTTTATTTTTAGGAACTTTTACGATCGGTTTTTGTACGATTGGGTATCTATCAATAACAACTAATTCAGATCTATATATACAGTCATTATCTTGGTAAACAGCCTGATAATATCCATTTTCAATATTTTCACTGATTAGTTCAGTCCTAGAAAAGCTGTGTCCGTCTTTTTCCCAGTTGATAAAATTTATCCTTTCACTACAATGACTTTCAATACTTATGGGGCTTGTCGCACAGATTATATCTTTAAAATTTTTCACTATAGAGATTTCTGGTTTTTTTAGACGGGTAAGAAAGATGGTATCTGATGTTGTTTTTAGGTTTTCACATGTAAATTGAAAATGAAGATTCGTATCAGCTTGAATGATTATTTCAAATTCGTTTCCTGAAATGTGTTGAATGGATTTGAAAAAGGGTTCTTTTTTGAATAGTGTACATCCACTTATTTTTATTCGATAGAATGAACTATCGCAATTTTTTTCAATTGTATCTATAAGTATTATTGTTGAATCTATGATAACTGGAGTCGTGATATCTGACTCATCAATAAAAGTCAAAGAATCAATACTCGTTATTGGAATTATGCTTGGCTCACAATTAATGGGTAATTGTGGATTTGAGATTGCTGGAGTTTCTATCATGACTGGTTCTGTGAAGATTGGAGTCGATATGACAACTATTGGAGCAGGATTAACAATCGCTATCGGTTCAGTTATCGCAGGTTTGTTAATAATGGAATCCACAGGTGCTGGAATTGTAGGGACAGGATTAACAATGACGACGGGTTCAACGACCGCAGGTTTGTTAGCAACAGAATCCGCAGGTGCAGGAATAGCTGGAATAGGATTAACAATGACAACAGGTTCAATGACCGCAGGTTTGTTAGCAACGGAATCTACAGGTGCAGGAATAGCAGGGACAGGATTAACAATCGCTATTGGTTCAGTTACCGCTGGTTTGTTAGCAACGGAATCTATAGGAGTCGGAATTACAGGCACAGGATTAACAATGACCACAGGTTCAACGACAGTTGGTTTGTTGGCAACGGAATCCACGGGAGCAGGAATTGCAGGAACTGGATTAACAATGACTACAGGTTCAACAACCGCCGGTTTGTTAGCAACGGAATCAATAGGTGCAGGAATAGCAGGTGCAGGATTAACAATGACTACGGGTTCAACGAAAGCAGGTTTGTTAGCAACGGAATCCACAGGTGCAGGAATAGCTGGAATAGGATTAACAATGACCACGGGTTCAACAACAGCTGGTTTGTTGGCAACGGAATCTACGGGAGCAGGAATTGCAGGTACAGGATTAACAATGACCACGGGTTCTACGACAGTTGGTTTGTTAGCAACGGAATCCGGGGGAGCAGGAATTGCAGGAACTGGATTAAAAATAACTACAGGTTCAACAACAGCTGGTTTGTTAGCAGCGGAATCTACAGGTGCAGGAATAGCTGGAATAGGATTAACAATGACCACGGGTTCAACAACAGCTGGTTTGTTGGCAACGGAATCTACGGGAGCAGGAATTGCAGGTACAGGATTAACAATGACCACGGGTTCTAC